>NZ_JBQFSK010000001.1:0-1527914 GCF_056537925.1 Ruegeria sp. BI7 | reverse complement strand
GCATTCAACACAGGAATGGACTCAGTCCGCGTGGCGTCTCGAGGCTCAGGATCTGAAACTCATCGTAGCCAGTATTCCGGTTTTCGCGTTGTTCGCCAAATGAACTGAAATTGCTACATTGGTCTAGTTTTAGGAAAATTCTGCGAAATGGAATCATACAGGCGGCCTTGACGCGTCCAGTGCTTGGGGGCGTTAATCGAAAACCGATGTATACTTCGCGATTTGCCGAACTGAGTAATGCAAATGAGGACAAGCAAGCATTCGAGCTGGTGTTCTTCGCCCTCAAAACCCCAACCGATCCCGCAGCGCAAACCACGTCATTGCCAGAACCAGCAACGGGCTGCGCAGGGCGGAGCCACCGGGAAAGGGCAGGGCGGGGACGCGGGCCATGGTGTCAAAGCCTTCGGCTTGTCCCTGTATGGCCAGTGCCATCAATTGACCAGCATGGGTGGCCGTGCCGACACCGTGGCCTGAATAGCCCGAGGCCGACAGGATATTCGGCGCAACTCGCGTCAGGTAGGGCATGCGGCGCATGGTGATAGCCAGCGTGCCACCCCAGGCATAGTCGATCTTCACATCATGCAGATGCGGAAAAATCTCTGCCATAGGTTTGCGCACCTTGGCGGCTATGTCGGGGGGGAAACGGTAGCCATAACTCTCACCACCGCCAAACAGCAGGCGACCATCCGAGCTGAGGCGGAAGTAATTCACCACGAATTTCGTGTCGGCGACCGCAACGTCCCGTGTCAGGACACGGGCAGCATCAGCGCCCAAGGGTTCGGTCGCCGCGATGAAGTTGTTGATCGGCATGACCCTTGACGCCACCCTGCGGTTCAGATCGCCCAGATAGCCATTGCAGGCCAGAATAACGTGGTCGGCTCTGACCGTTCCGTTCGCCGTCTGCACCTTGGCGTGTTGGCCTTCGTCGATACCGGTGACCTCAGTGCCCTCAAAGATACGCACCCCGGCCTTTACCGCGGCCTGCGCCAGACCCAAGGCAAAGTTCAACGGATGCAGATGTGCCGCACCCATGTCCAGATACCCGCCTCTGTAAGAGGGCGATGGGCACAGCGCGTGGCCGGCGGTTTCATCCAACAATTCGATCTGATCGTAACTGTAACGGCCGGATAGATGTGCGGCATGTTCGTGCAGGTCTTGCTGCTCGCCTGCGCTGAGGCCCAGAACGGCAACGCCCGGTTTCAGGTCGCAGTCGATCTGGTGCTTAGCGATCAGCGATTTGACCAGATCTTTTGCGTCCTCTGCCAGATCCCATAGCTTTGCCGCATCATCGTTTCCAACCAACCGCTCGAGGTCTTCCTGGTCCATGCGCTGGGCGCTTCCCAACTGACCACCGTTGCGACCGGACGCGCCGAACCCCACACGGTGCGCCTCAAGCAGCACCACGTTGAGCCCGGCTTCGGCCAAATGCAGCGCGGCGGACAGGCCGGTGTAGCCTGCACCGACGACACAGACATCGGCTGTCTCGTCTTTGCAGAGTGCCGGAAACCGATCCACCGGGTTGGCCGTAGCCGCATACCAACTGGCCGGATACTCGGCCTTGCGGTCGTTGGAATAGAGCAGGTTCATCGCGCACCTCAAACGTTCAGCAGCAGATGCTCACGCTCCCACGGAGAGATCACCTGCAGGAATTCCTCGTATTCTGCGCGTTTGACGATGCTGTAGACGCGGGCGAATTCTGGGCCAAGGACCTCATGCAGGGCGTCGGCCTCATCAAACAGGTCAAGCGCGCTGCCCATAACCTGCGGGATATCGCCTTCGCCTTCATAGGCGTCGCCATAGAATTGACGGCGGGGACGTTCCTGCTGTGTCAGGCCGAGATAGCCACAGGCCAACGACAGCGCGATGCCGAGATAAGGGTTGCAGTCCATCCCGGCGATACGGTTTTCGACCCGCCGCGCCTCAGGCCCGGACAGGGGTACGCGGATACCAGTGGTGCGATTATCACGTGCCCATTCCAGATTGATCGGTGCGGCGTGGTCTTTCACGTAGCGACGGTAGGAGTTCACGTAAGGCGCCATCACGGCCAGTCCGGCGGGCAGGTGGTTCTGCAGCCCGGCAATGAAGTTATAGAACGCGTCCGTCTCACCGCCCTGTGGGCCAGAGAATATGTTTTGCCCGGTCTCGGTATCGATGATCGAGTGGTGGATATGCATGGCCGAGCCCGGCTCATCCTCGATCGGCTTGGCCATGAAGGTGGCAAAGCAATCGTGACGCAAAGCGGCCTCGCGGATCAGGCGTTTGAAGTAGAACACCTCATCCGCCAGCTTGACCGGATCGCCATGGCGTAGATTGATTTCCAACTGACCCGCGCCGCCTTCTTGCGTGATGCCGTCGATCTCGAACCCTTGGTGTTCGGCGAAATCGTAGATGTCGTCGATCACTGGGCCGAACTCGTCCACTGCCGTCATTGAATAGGCCTGACGAGCCGCCGCCGGACGCCCCGAACGCCCCATCATCGGCTTGATCCCCTGCGCCGGATCGACATTGCGGGCGACCAGAAAGAACTCCATTTCAGGCGCGACAATCGGCTTCCAGCCCTTGTCGTGATACATCTGCACCACCCGTTTCAGCACGTTGCGGGGACTGAAGGGGATCGGCTCTCCATCCCGGTCATAGGCGTCGTGGATCACTTGCAGTGTCCAGTCGCCCGTCCATGGCGCGGCCGAGGCGGTCGAAAAGTCAGGCTTGAGGATCATGTCCCGTTCGATAAACCCATCCTCGCCGGCGGCCTCACCCCAATCACCCGTGATGGTTTGGTAGAAAACGCTGTCGGGCAGATGGAAATAGTTCTGCTTCGCAAACTTCGAGGCGGGCACAGCCTTACCACGGGCGATACCGGGTAAGTCCGAGATGATGCATTCAACCTCATCCAGCCGTTGGCCATCGATATAGGTTCGCGCTGCCTGTGGCAGTTGATCTTTCCAGTCGGCCATCAGGCCCTCTCTTTCTTCAGAAACTCGGCCATCAACTGCCCGATCTTCGGGTTGTCATTCTGGGCGGGCAGGCGGTTGGCTGCCGCCTCCATCAGCGCATCGGGCACAACGCCTTTTCCGCGCGTGTTCATGAGGCCCTGAATGAAGCCATCGCCGTATTCCGGATGCGCCTGCACCGTCCAGACGTTGTCGCCATAGGCCACCATCGCGTTACGGCAGAAAGTGTTTGTGCCCAACACGCGCGCGTCTTCGGGCAAATCAATCACCTGATCCTGATGCCAGGCGTTCAGCGTTATGGTCTGGCCGTCATATTCATAGTCCGTGCGTCCAACGGCCCAGCCGCCTTTGAATTTCTCGACTTTCCCGCCAAGCGCCTGCGCAATGATCTGGTGGCCGAAACAGACGCCGATCAAGGGGCGTCCGCTTTGGCGAATGGCGCGGATCAGATCTTCAAGAGGCGGTATCCACGGGTGGTTCTCATACGCGCCGTGGCGCGAGCCAGTGATGACCCAGCCATCGGCCTGAAGCTCATCTTTTGGGAACTGCCCGTCCACGACGGCGAAGGTTTCGTAGGTAAAGCCATTGCCGTCCAGAAGCGCGCGAAACATCGCGTCATATTCGTCGAACTGGTCCTGCAATACGTCAGGAGGGTGGCCGGTCAGTAGGATGCCGATTTTCATGGGTCACCAAATTTGATCAAATTTATTCTAGCCCACCGGGTTCACGCGGGCAAGAGGGTCATACCGCTTCGAGATAGCTTAGCCAGTGTTCTTCCGCCGGGCGGTCGGCAAAGCGGCGCATTTCCTGCCGCTTGGTCATGGCAAAAAAGCGGATCAGATCGGCGGGGAAGATGCGCGCTACGTTCGGGTCGGTTTCGAACGCGGTAATGGCTGCACCCCAATCTGCCGCCAGTTGCGGCAAGCTGTCGATCTCATATGCATTGCCCGAGATTGGGGCGGGGGGTTCGGTCTCGTCCTCGATCCCGTTCAGCGCGGCACCCAGAACGGCCGCCAGCATCAGATAAGGGTTGATGTCGCCGCCCGCGACGCGATGTTCGATCCGCCGTGCGGCAGAGGCACCGCCGGGAATGCGAAGGGCGGCGGTGCGGTTTTCATAGGCCCAACTGGCACCGGTCGGGGCGTGCGCGCCGGGTATAAGGCGCGTGTAGGAATTGCCGTGGGGCGCAAAAATCAGCGTGCAGCCCGGCATCGCCGACAGACATCCGGCAACGGCCCAGCGCAGCAGATCAGTGCCCTCAGGCCCGCCATTGTCGAATACGTTCCGGCCTTCCTCATCAACGACCGAAAAATGCACGTGCATCCCGTTGCCCGCGTCATCGGCGTACGGTTTCGACATGAATGTGGCCGTAAACCCATGTTTGCGGGCAAGGCCACGCGTCAAGGCCTTGAAAAGCCACGTATCATCGGCGCAGCGCATGGCATCCTGATGGTTCAGGTTGATCTCGAACTGGCCAATGCCGCTTTCGGATATCGCTGTCTGGGCTGGTATGCCCATGGCTGCGCATCCGTCGTAGAGATCGGTGAAAAACGCGTCGAACGCGTCCATCTCGGCCATGGACAAAACTGCCTCATCCGCCAGCCGCCGATCCGTGACCGGGTTGATTGGAGGCTGCGGCTGGGGGCCGGATGCGTCCAGCAGAGTGAACTCCAGTTCGGTCGCTGCGATGACAGACCAGCCGCGCTGGGCATAGCGTTCCAGCACAGCGGCCAGCGCGTGTCGGGGATCCCCAGCAAAGGGCACACCTGCGTCATCATGCAAGCACATCTGGACCAGCGCGGTGTCTGCTTCCAGCCAAGGCATCGGCACCGGCCCGCGGTCCGTCGGCAGCAGCATTCCATCGGCGTCACCGGATTCAAAGACCAGCGGGCTGCCGTCGATATCCGCGCCCCATAGATCCACATTCAACGCGGAAAAGGGCATCCGCACCGCGCCTTTAGTCAGCTTGTCGGCATATGAGGGCGGCACTCGCTTGCCGCGCATCTGACCGTTTAGGTCACATGCAGCAACGCGAAAACTGTGCAGGGCGCTCAGGTCCATCGGGGTCTCCATCCTTCGAGTTACCCGAGATGTAATGGGTTAAACGCGCCTTGTCACTAAATTTGATCAAATTATTGCCGCAGTGGTTTTGCAGCAAGTTGCTCCGCGCCAGAGGGGGACGGCGCGGAGCATGGCCTTTAAACGAAGCTGACGCCGTTTTCAGCCATTGGCAGTTCGGCTACATGCGTGCCTGACAATGCGTTGATTGCATTGGCCAACGCCGGGGCCGAGGGTGGGGTGCCCGGTTCGCCAACACCTGTGGGTGCCTCGGCTGATGGAACGATATGTACGTCAATCGCGGCGATGTCGCCAATCCGCAGCGGCTCATAATCCGGGAAGTTGAATTGATCCACAGCGCCATCTGTCAGCGTGATCTGATCGCGCATGACATGCCCGATGCCGTAACCGATGCCGCCTTCCATCTGCGCGCGCACCACATCAGGGTTCACTGCAATGCCACAATCGACTGCACAGGTGACCTTTTCGATCTTGATGCCGTTTTCCGGATCGCCCGATACCTCGACAACCTGAGCGGCATAAGAACCAAAGGACTTGTGAACTGCGATACCCTGCGCGCGACCTGCAGGCGCGTTGCCCCAGTTGCCTTTTTCAGCCGCCAGTTTCAGAACCGTAGCTTTGCGTGCCTGATCCGGGTTGCTGGCGTCGGCAAGGTGCGACAGTCGGAACTTCACTGGATCGCGCCCTGCGGCCTCGGCAACTGCATCCATCATCGTCTCCATGACATAGCCGGTGTGGGTGTGGCCCACAGAGCGCCACCACAGTACCGTCGTTGCCTTCGGCGTGTCGGTCAGCCCAAGCGCCATTCCGGGGATGGCATAAGGACTGTCGGCGATACCTTCGATCGAGCTGTGGTCGATCCCGTCATGCACCAGAACGGACTCGAACGGCGTGCCCTTGATGACCGATTGGCCAGCCACCTGATGTTGCCAGCCAACGATGTCGCCATCGGCATTCAGGCCCACACGGACCTTGTGACCAAAGGCAGGGCGGTAATAGCCGCTGCGGATGTCATCCTCACGCGTCCAGACCAGTTTAACCGGGCGCGAGCGGTCGGTGACCACAAAGGCCAGCGCTGCCTCGACCTGATAATCCGCATCTGGTGTCGCGCGACGCCCGAACGACCCGCCTGCCAGCATCGTCTTGATGTGGATCTTTTCGGGCGGCAGTTGGAAGATTTGCTGATACGCCATGTGCGGGCCGGTCGGCATTTGCGCACCGTCATGCAAGACGATGTCGCCCTCGGCGGTTTGTTCGATGGTGCAGTTCAGAGGCTCCATCGGAGCATGCGCCAGCAGCGGGAAGTAAAAGGTCTTTTCGATGACTTTGTCTGCCCCGTCGATTGCTGCTGCGACTGCTGCGAAGTCCGCCTTGTTCACGTTATAAGTTGGTTCGGCATCCAGTGCGGCCATGATCTCGGCCTTGATCTGATCCGAATGGCGGGTTTCCGCGCCCGACATATCCCAATCAACCTCAAGCGCGTCACGCGCCTGGATCGCGGCCCAGGTGTTTTCAGCGTAAACCGCGACCCCTGCCTGATTGGGCAGAACGGCGGCTGAGATATAGCCTTTGACTTCTTTCGACGCGCTGTCGTCAAAGCCGTTGGCGATACCGCCTTTTGACTCAGGGCGCTTGATCATGGCGACCATCTGGTTTGGCAGCTGAACGTCCATGGCGTACATGGCCTGACCGTTGCCTTTGATGGCGGAATCCTTGCGGCGCACGGATTCGTTGCCGATCAGACGGAATTCCGATGGGTCTTTCAGGCGCGGCTCAGCGGGCGCGTCTAGCTGAGAGGCCGCAGCCACAAACTCGGCAATCGGGGCGGATTGGTCGCCCGCTTTGACGATGCCTTCGTCGATGGTGATACCCGCGGCATCCACGCCCCAGCTTTGGGCGGCGGCGGCGATCAGCATTTCGCGCGCGGCGGCACCAGCCTGACGATATTGCATCCACGAATTCGCCATCGCGGTCGACCCGCCGGTGCCCTGAAAGGGGCCGAACAGAAGGTTGTTGTAAACCTGCGCGTTAGATGGCGCGAATTCGTAGTTGATCTGATCCATGCGAAGACCGATTTCTTCGGCGATCAACGTCGGCAGGCCGGTTGCGGGGCCCTGACCTTTTTCAAAGTGTTTGACGATGGCCGTCACTGTGCCATTCGCATCAATCTTGACGAAGGGGTTGAATTGCGCAGTCTCGGATGAGGTCGCAGCCAGCACGCCATCGGCACGCGCACCAACCAGCAGAACAGCACCGGCAGCGGCGGCCCCTTTCAGAAACCCACGGCGAGAGGTGTTGATGGTCATAGATCAGGCCTCCAGAATTTCGGACGCGCGCTGAATGCCGGCGCGAATGCGTTGATAGGTGGCGCAGCGGCAGGCATTGCCGTGCATGTAATTGTCAATCTCTTCGACGGATGGGGTGGGATTTTCGGACAACAGCCCAACGGCCGACATCACCTGACCCGATTGGCAATAGCCGCACTGAACGACGTCCAACTCAACCCAGGCCTGCTGAACGGCGGCGCCGATGTTGTCATTGCCGACGGCCTCGATTGTGGTGATCTCGGCATCTTCGACGTCTTCGATATAGGTCTGGCACGAGCGTACGGGCTCGCCATTCAGGTGTACGGTGCAGGCACCGCACGAGGCGACGCCGCAGCCGAATTTGGTTCCAGTTAGTTTTAATTCATCCCGGATTACCCACAGCAAGGGCGTGCCGGGTTCGGCGTCAACCGTGTGGGTTTCGCCATTCAGTTTCAATGTCAGTGCCATGAGGGGACCTTCCGTGTTGGGCTGGTTACCTGAGTCGGTAAACTGGCGCGTTTACTAGTGGCACAGAATATCGCCATTGTAAACTCCTGCGTTTACCTAGGATTTGACCGCCCCCTGTCAATAGGTCTATAGCTCTGACATGACCGAATGCAGCGCACCGAATGCGACCAAATACGCGCAGATCATCGAAGCTGCTGTGGCCGAGTTCCAGGACAAGGGCTTTGCCGCAGCCAGCATGGATCGCATCTCGGCGCAGGCCGAGGTGTCTAAGCGTACGCTGTATAAGTATTTCGAAAGCAAGGAAAACCTGTTTCGCTCGATTGTGATCGAGCTGTCCAGCCGCTTTGCCGAAGTGGTCGAAATCCGGTACAAAAAAGGCCGTGATATTCGCGAACAACTGACCGAACTGGCCTGGGCCGAAGGGCGCATCCTGATGATGCCGGATGTGATGGCGATGTCCCGGATGGTGATCAGCGAAACCTTGCGCAGCCCGGCCCTTGCTGCCGAGGCGACAGGCAAACTAGACAAAACTGCCGCCTTCATCGGCATGATGCGGGATGCAGCCGAGGACGGGCAATTGCGGATCGACGATCCGGAACAGGCGGGGCGCGAATTCATCGGCCTGATCAAAGCGCGCGCATTTTGGCCCCTTTTGTTCACCGGGTCTGTGCTGAGCGAGGCCGAAATGGCCGAAACCATCGAAAACAGCGTCGAAATGATGATCAGCCGTTATGCGGTGTAAGGGTCAAAACCCGTCACATATCATCCGCCCTGGCTGAGATTCGTCACGAAACTGACAATTTGGCATTCCGAGTGGCACTCGATCCCGAAATAGTGCTACAGGGCTGTTCTGAAATGATCCCCTGAGGAACAAGGCCAAGACGGGCGCGGAAAGTATGTCGAATTTAGCAGAAAACACAGCCCTGAAAGGGGGTGGACTTAGGCGCGCGGCCCGTCTGTCCGTTGCCCCCATGATGGACTGGACGGGTTTTGTTAAAAATTAATTAAAATCAGTATCTTATTCTTCTCTCCGAAAAATGTTGTCCTGAAAAGTGTTCCGAGTTGTCCGACCAGTGAGTTTATATCTTTGAAACTTGCTCCATGCAGCCTGGTGAGGTCGCAACGAGCCCTTACCGGACATAGCCGAGTGATCCGGTAGCTGCGAGTGCACGAGGCTGCTTACAACACTTCGCCGACCTTGAACCCTAGGAGCCCGTCAATAGTCTTAGTGAAATGACTGAATGTCGGTTGCGAGCCCAGACCCACCAAGCAAAATTAAAGTTATGCTGCATTCTTTGATCGGCAGCTCACAGCGCGAAGCAGACATTTCCGGCAGGATTTCGCAAGTCCTGAGAGGCGAAAAAGGCAAGAACTTGTTAGTCTTTGTTGGAGATTACTTAGCTAGCGCTTTGTATATGCGTTCAACTAATGCCTTCTGAACAACGGCAAACCTTGGGGTATGCGCGATTTCTTCTAACGTCGCGACCCACAGCGGAACTTCGATCTTAGGATGCACGTCCTGTGACCGTTTAAGACGGGTATCCACGTCGCCAAAAAAAGAAGGCAGAAAGGTCTTACCCGCTCCCGAGGCAGCCATCTGCTGTAGCACTAGAAAACTGTCTGCTCCATTGGTCATTTCGTCAGAGTCCACATTCTCCGCTAGCCATTTAGCTGGGAGGGAACGGCTCAACGCTCCGTCAAGCCTCATCCACTTGCGATTGGGGAAACCATCGTCAAAGACGCCGAAGGACAGCGTTCCGGCACGCTCTCCGATTAGTCCATCTCCGAGCTTTACCGATGGCCGCACGGCAATGTCTGCACTCAACCGTGATAAATCATGGTGACTGTTTCCGCTTAACAAAGTCAGTCTCAGGCCGGGGTAGAGGAGTGAGATTTCGTTGAGTATTCTAGGGAGAACAATCTGACAAAGACTATCGGTCGATGTAATGCGCACGTGACCCATTGGGGAACGATTTGCTCCGACAACTGCCCGCCCCACCGAAAGTACCGCTTCTTCAACGCTTTCCATGGCCGAAAAGATCGCACTGGCTTCGGGGAGAACGGAATATCCTGACGGACTTTTCTGGAAAATTACGCAACCATTGCGCTCTTCGAACGCGGCCACCCTGCGCAAGACTGTGGCGTGCGTGACGCCCATCGCCGCCGCCGCCGCGTTCAACGAACCGTATTTGCTCACGGCTAGTGCGTACCGAATATCATCCCAGTTTTCATTGTTCATAAATTAACAAGTAACGACCAATAACAAACAATTACAAGAAAATTCGTTCAAGCTAGCATTCGGAGCATTGAACAGGGAGAAACATCATGATGAAGAAGTTCTCAATCTTCGCGGCAGGTCTTTTGTCATTGGTCGCCATTGGAACAGCCATCGCCCACGAAAGTGAAAACCCGGCTGTGAAAGCTCGAACCTCAATCATGCAGCTCTATGCCTTCAATCTTGGTACACTTGGCGGTATGGCTAAAGGCGAGGTGGACTATGATGCCGAGGCCGCGACACGTGCTGCAAATAACCTTGTTGTTCTGACGCAGATCGACCAATCCGCGATGTGGCCTCAGGGATCTGACAATGTGTCCGATCCGTCCACCCGAGCGCTTCCGGCAATCTGGGAAAACTTCCCTGACGTTGGTGCGAAAGGGCAGGCCATGGCTGATGCCGCTATTGCGATGCAGGCTGCGGCTGGCCAGGATGTTGATGCCCTGAAAGCGGCCATGGGCGATCTGGGTGGAAGCTGTTCGGCGTGTCACAAAGCGTACAGAGCACCGAAAGACTAATAGGTAGATAGTTGTGAAGCGGATTTTCCTATTTACCGCTTTCGTTGTACTTTTGGTTGGGTTGGCCGGTTTGGTACTGACCCGACCACAAAGAGTGGAGCAGCCTCAACTCGACGGTTTGAACCCAGATCACGCCAGAGGTGAAATCGTATTCTACGCCGCAGGATGCGCATCCTGTCATGCAGCGCCTGATGCAGTTGGCGAGGACAAGCTCATGCTCTCCGGTGGTCGCCGGTTTGAGACGGAATTCGGCACGTTCACTGCCCCCAACATTTCCAGTGACCCAGAATTCGGTATAGGGTCCTGGTCTGCCCTGGATCTGGCCAACGCCTTGATCCATGGGACCGGACCTGAAGGGCAGCACTATTTTCCAGCGTTTCCCTATACATCTTACGCCAACATGTCAGCGGACGACGTCGTTTCGCTTCACGCATTCCTCGGCACTCTGCCACCAGCCACAACTGCAAGCGTTCCGCATGAGGTGGGTTTTCCTTTCAATGTTCGTCGTGGATTGGGGGGATGGAAACTGTTGTTCATGACACCAGGCTGGGTAGTCGAAGGTGATTTGACCGACCAACAAAGACATGGCAGGTATTTGGTCGAGGCGCTGGGTCATTGCGCTGAATGCCATACCCCGCGAAATGGTCTAGGTGGTTTAAAACGAGACCTTTGGCTGACGGGTGCTCCAAATCCGAACGGGAAAGGTCGTATCCCCGGCCTTACCTCAGACCAACTTGATTGGTCCGAGGCTGACATTGCCGAGTACCTCAAATCTGGCTTCACGCCGGATTATGACAGTGCTGGTGGTGAAATGGTGGAGGTCATAGAAAACACATCTCGCCTCACGGATAAGGACCGGTTGGCGATTGCCGCGTATCTAAAAGCTGTTCCTGTTTCGTCGACGGGGCTTCCATCAGAGAAACGTCGTTGGCGCCATGCAGGGAGACCAGATGCTGTCGTCGGTCGCCGGTAGGAAGCCGCAGGGCCTATTCCCTTTTCACCAAACACCTGTTTTACGTTTTGAACATCGGAGCTCACCAATCACCCGAGTTTCTGTTCATGATTGACTGAGGGTCGCGGCCAAATGACACAAAAAATCGCTCTTTGGTCCATTCCGATATCCGTTGCGGTACTGGCTCTGAAACTGTTGGCTTGGTGGCTGACAGGCTCGGTGGCGTTGTTGTCGGACGCAATGGAATCTACCGTGAATGTCGTTGCGGCGTTGCTGGCATACTTCGCAGTTCGGGTTGCCAATAAACCCCCTGATGAAAACCACCCCTTTGGTCACAAAAAAGCCGAGTATCTTTCTGCCGTCGTCGAGGGCGTACTGATTGTGCTGGCGGCGTTCTTGATCATCAGAGAAGCTGTGCTGGCACTCCCAAACCCGCATCTTGAGGATGCGCCGCTGCTTGGAATCGTCGTCAATGTCATTGCAACGGGTGTGAATGGCGCATGGGCCTACCTATTGCTCAAAATCGGCAGGCGCGAGGGTTCGCCTGCTTTGGAGGCAAGCTCCCGGCACATATTTACGGATGTTATGACTTCAGTTGGTGTGATCGCAGGTCTGATACTGGCGCTTGCCACAGGCTGGTTGATCCTCGACCCAATTCTGGCAATTCTTGTTGCGCTGAACATCTTGTGGGAGGGCTGGAAAGTTATTCGGGCATCCGTCGATGGCCTGATGGATGTGACACTTTCGGATCATGACTTGCAGACTGTTTCCAACGCAATCGAAGCAAATCTCGGCGCAGCTTTAGAGTACCACGACCTCAAAGGGCGCAGATCCGCAAATGTCATCTTCGTCGAGTTTCATCTTGTTGTGGACGGCACAATGCCAGTCAGCGCAGCGCACGATATATGCAATGACATCGAGGAAGAACTGGATCGTTTATATCCGGGTTCTGTCTTTGTCATTCACCTCGAACCTGATGACGAGTTGAAGGGTGACGGGGTTAACTTCCACTAAACTTGTCATATGGCTCCGCAAAAACTCTATCGGTTTGACTGATTTGACTAAGACGTTCGGCTTGAAATTCGTCAGACCTAAGCCCGATGTGAGAAAACCGGACCAATAGTAACCTGTCTCCAATGTCACGAAGCGTGATGATCAGAATTGGAGGCGAAAATGAAAATTCAAAGAAAGCTGGGTCAACTTCTTAGCACTGCGGCGTTGGCATCGTTGATTGCGGCGACGCCCTATGTGCCAGCGTTTGATGCCGATGGTCGCCTACATTTTGAACCGTCATATGCCTTTGCCAAAAGCGGTAAGGGGAAAGACGGGGATGGTCGCGACGATGATCAGGACGATGACCGGGATGATAATTCGGGATCGGGTAATAGCGGCCGTGGTGGCGACCGGGATGATGATCGTGATGACGACAGAGACGATGATCGCGACGACGACCGAGATGATGATCGTGACGACAATTCGGGATCAGGAAAAAGTGGTCGCGACGACGATGACGATGACGATGATGACTCCAAACGCTCCAACAAAGGCAGCGGAAAGAAGGATCGGTCTCAAGCTGGGGGCAAACCGTCGGGTTCGGCAGGGATAACAAAGGTTGAAACAAACGCTAACGGCATCGAAGTGCGTTACGCCGACGGAACCAAGGAGGAGATCGAAAACGGGCGGTATGAGAGAAAGAACGCTCAAAACCGAACTGTTGAGGAGCGCCCCGCGACCGGTGCTGACGTCTCAAGGCTTCGGTCATTGGCTAATGGTATCTCAATCGACAACGTGCGCTCTTCTGGGCAAGGCGGCACTGCTGGAAGTCGACCTACAAAAATCGAACGCCAGGGCAACAATATCGAAGTGAACTATGCCAATGGTTGGAAAGAGGAGATCGAGTTTGGGCGCTACGAGTTGAAAGACCCGTACAACCGGACTGTTGTTGAAAGAAACGCAACGGCCTCTGATCGCCGGAGGTTACAATCGGTTGCCAACTGAACAGAAACTCTATTCGATAATCCGTTGGCGGCTTCTCTTAGTGAGAGGCCGCCATCGTCGTCATAGAGACCGAATTTAATCTCCCTTGTTCCAAACATCATGGGCAATGAGCGCGGCCTCTACCCGATTTCGCGCATGAAGCTTGGACAGGATTGCCGTCATGTAGTGCTTCACGGTCTTTTCCTGAAGGTCTAACTCATCAGCGATTTCACGATTACTCAGTCCTTTGGCCACTCGTCGAAGTATTTCTTCCTCACGATGCGTAAGGTCATCGAGAATGCTGCTGTTAACAGACATGCCGGTGTCAGCGTTGATTTGAAGCAATACTCGCGAGGCCAAGCCCGGAGAAACGAACCCTTCACCTGCGGCAATGCTTTGTAAGGAAGCGGTTAGTTCGCTCGCGGTTACTCCCTTCACAATGTACCCAATCGCGCCCGCCTCCAAGGCGTCCGCGACATCGCTGCTGTTCTCTGAGACCGTCAAAATTGCAACGACGGGTGGATTTTCCATTGCAGCAATTTTACGTGTCGCGCTTATCCCGCCACCGGGCATAGAGAGGTCAAGAATAGCTATGTCCGGCTTATGCGTGCCGACCAGCGACACTGCCTCTTCAGCGTTGGACCCAGCGGCCAAAACTTCAAAACCATCAGCTTCATCCAACGTTCGTTGCAAACCATCCCTGAATATCGGGTGATCATCAGCTATTACGACAGACGTAGTCATGATGTGCCTAACTTTCTGGGAAATAGTGTCATAGAAATGGTGGTGCCTTCGCCCGGTCTCGATGCGACTTCGAACCGCCCACCAATACTCTCGACCCGATCTCGCAAGCCCATTAACCCCTGGCCACCATCATCTCGCAACGCGGTTTCTTCTGACTTGTCAAATCCAGGTCCGTCGTCTGTTACCTTCACAACTATGCAGTCGCTCTGCGCCTCAGAGATAACAGTGCACTTGGAAGCTGGAGCATATCTCGCGGCATTGGAAAGCGTCTCCTGAAGGAACCGAAAAACGCACAGCTTGTCGGACAATGACAACTCTGGAGTCTGGCTACCTTGGAATGAAATATCAGGTCGCAACGGGCTGTGTTCGGCATGATCCTCTACGGCTCTGTTCACAACATCAACGAGCGACAGGCTGTCGATATCTGGCGCGGACAGCCCTCGCGATATTGCACGAATTTCAGTCAGAGATTTTTGCAAAGACTGCTGAATTTCTTCTGCCTCCTTAGGCCTTTCGGACTCTTTGGAAAACGCCGCCTCCAGTCTAAGGGCGGCGAGCGACAAGTATTGCGCAGGACCATCATGTAGCTCGGCACCGAGTTTTTTTAGGAACCGATCTGTTTGCGTGGCATATCTTTCTGACGCCTCGACCACACGCAAACGCAGCCGGGCATTCTGCTCGGCCATCCTCTCACTTTCTGTCAGACGCTGATTAAGAAGAGCCCCCTGACGTCGAATTGTTTTGTCACCAATTGCGACAATGGAATACAGAACGATAGTACTTGCCAGAAATGCAGAACCGACGACCAACCAACTTGTTCGCCTGGCCTTGGCCAAATCTATCTCCAGCTGGTCGGCTCTTTCGTAGAACTCCGCAACTGCGATGATCTCGCCGGACCAGAGTTCGCGGATGGGACTGTAAACTTCAAGCAGTGGTATCCCCAATGCCGCCTCGGCGGCGCTCTCGGCATGATCAAGCTCTTCGAAAGAGCCGGAGATGTCACCGTTCCACGCCCGCCTTAGATCATCCGTTGGATTGAAACGGTTTCCAATGATGTCTGTATCCGAGGCATGCGCAATCACACCGCCTTGCTTCCAGAATTTGTAGGAAACGATACGGTCACGCATTGGCTGGGTCATGAAAATCTCGTCCAGCGCCAGGCTCGCCTGGTCTGAGAGGCGGTCGCCATGTGCCAATTCCTGACTGAGCGGGGATACGACGCTTTCCATATATATAGCGGCAGAGTTGGCGGAGTTTTGCACGACTGCGTTCTGGATTCGATTTGACACCCAGACCCCGACGATTGCGGTAGCAGTACCCATCACGAAAATGCTGGCCGCAAGAAACACTCGCGACAACGACCAATTGCCAATCGTCAGGTCGGTTACTTTCACTCTCATCGTGAAATCGACTATGAACTACAATCTCTTACCGCACCACAGACCTTGGTCTGACGCGATCTGGCTAAATCTCATACCCTTTGATTCCGCTCAGCGGCCAGAGTCAGATATCATCCATCGTTCTCAGTCTTTGCAGCATCGGGTATTGAACGTTTCCGCTATCACAATTGGCCGTAAGCTCACATAAGGCGTGCTCCAGGCGTCTGAGCTCATCAATCTTGCCTCGAACGTTGGCAATGTGTGCCTCGGCCAATTCTTTCACTGACCGGCAGTCTTCGGCACTTCCTTCTGACAGCTCCAAAAGAGCCTTTGCGTCGGATAGAGGAAACCCCAGATCGCGGCATTTCTTCAAAAACCGAAGTCTTCCCACGTCGTTTGCTGAATAGTGGCGACGATTGTTCAGGGCGCGTGCGGGTCTTGGCACGATACCTTCGCGTTCGTAGTAGCGGATGGCTTCAATCCCGACCCCGGATTGCCGGGAAGCCTCACCTATCGCAATCATGTGAAGTGCCTCCACTTGATCCTGTAGTTACTACAGGAGTTATACGCTGTTAGCGTCCATGCCTCAACACAATCAAATCGAGCACCTTGGGAGCAAAAGATGAAGAAATATGTGACCCTCAGCTACCTGGGATCGGTTTCCGCTCTGGGGGTCGCAACATGCTGTGTCCTTCCAATGGCTATGATGTTGCTCGGCTTGGGTGGCAGTTGGTTGGCGGTATTCGGAAGAATAGCGGCAGCAAGCTATTATGTTCTCGCCATCTCAACAGCGCTGGTCGCAGTTTCGTGGTTCTTAGTGCTTCGAAACGGGACGTTGGCAAATCTGAAATGGTGGCTTGTCGGAAGCACGGCGATTACCGCGTCGGCATGGGTCATCGTGTTCAATGAGGCTCAAATCAACGATTATCTAATCATGCAGATGTGAGACAATGACAAAACAAACTGTGGTGCTCGATAGCACATTGACCTGCCCTTGGTGTGGGCACGTTGAAACCGAGAAAATGCCAACTGACTCGTGCCAGTGGTTTTTTGAATGCAAATCATGCAAGTCAGTTTTGAAGCCTTTAGAAGGCGATTGCTGTGTTTTTTGCTCCTACGCAACTGTCCCATGTCCGCCAATTCAAGACGGCAGTTCGTGCTGCGGTTAGAGGCAATGCCAGCTTTCTTTGCATTTCTGACGCTCTACGACCGGGATGCTACTTGGCAGCGAATTGGAGCTTTGTCCGCGTTGCTGACCTTGATTCCGATTGAACCGACTCTATGATCTACCGAAACCGTCAAATGACCGGTCTGAGCCCGTAGCTACCCCGCTTCATTGAATCGATTTGAGAATTTCAGGAGGGTTCGAAGTTACTACATCAATCGTATGGTCAAGCGTGTTGATCTGATAGTGTATCAAATCTCCGGGAAATCCTGATGTCGCCCATGTACTTCGTTCTACAAACTCCAAGTAGAATGATTTCGAGAAAATTCGAAGCCAACCACCGACCGAAGCTTCTTGATTGCCTTGTTGAGTAAACATTTCAGCAGTCACTGAATACGCAACGAAGTCATAAAATCTTAACCGCAACGCATCGCTTTCGAGCTTGATTTCAAGGGGATAAACGCCGTCAATTCCGCCAACGCTTTCTTGTTCAGAGCCCCTTATTGCGGCAGCTATGTCCACGACCAACAGGCTTTGGTTGATGGGCTGAATCTGCTTGGTTAGCCAATTCTCGCTGTCGTTGGCCCAAACAACAGTCGGATGATCGATAGTCTTCCAAAGGTCAGTCATAGAATATCTCAACTACAGCGACTAAGAGACAGCCTTGTTTCATCTTAGTTGGTGGAAACCAAGCCTAGCAACGGCAGCTTTGTCCGCATTGCTGCTGTCCAAGGCTCCAAAACACTGCATCTTTGATTTAAAGTCCGCTTCCAGTGCTTTGCCGCCGTTGCTAGGGCCTAGTGCTGCACTAGCAGCGAAGGTCTGCTTGGTGGCCAGAGGTACTAAGTGAGGGTGCGTTTGTTTGCCTACGCCCCCAGTCAATTACACGTTACCTTTTAGCTATGAAACTGGTTGAGCTCTCGCAGTGCTTTCTCCCGCCTTTCATCCAGGTAATTCGCTAGGTCCTCTATGTGAACACCTCTATGGCTCTTTTGGCTCAAATCAGTTCGTATCAACGGTAGGCGACTTGAAAGTCTTTGATTTTCCTTAGAAGTTTGGCAAGCGACAAGTGTTGAAAGAAGTCATCTCGAACCTGCTTCAATGGGATGATAGGCAAACCGTTGTAGCGTGCGAGTAGTAGAAATCTTGTGTCCATTACGTATTATTCCTGCCTATTGCTGTCGGTCCAATTTTGCACTAACTCGACAAGTCTGAAGCGGCGACGGTTTCCAAGGTGTTAAGTCATGGAAAATAAAAGAAAAAATATTGCTAAAAATGCAACTTTAAGTTGTGCGCCGATGATGGATTGGACGGATCGGCACTGTCGCTATCTGCACCGGCTGCTCAGTAGGCAGGCGTTGCTTTACACGGAAATGGTGACGGCCCCAGCGCTGGTGCGCGGTGGGGCGATGCATTTGCTGAGGTACAGCCCTCAGGAACACCCCGTAGCGCTGCAACTGGGCGGGTCCGATCCAAAGGAATTGGCGCAGGCGGCGCAGCTTGGGACCGAGGTGGGCTATGATGAGGTCAACCTGAACTGCGGCTGCCCTTCGGATCGGGTGCAGTCCGGCACATTTGGGGCGGTTTTGATGAAGGACCCGAGCCGGGTTGCCGAATGCGTATCTGCTATGCGTGAGGTTGTGGATGTTGACGTGACGGTCAAATGCCGGATCGGCGTGGATGAACAAAACCCCGAAGAGATTCTGCCAACATTTCTGGACCAAATCCGCGCGGCCGGTTGCGAACGAGTGACGATCCACGCGCGTAAGGCTTGGTTGCAGGGCCTCAGCCCCAAGGAAAACCGCGATATTCCGCCTTTGGATTATGATCTGGTTCACCGGATGAAGGCGGCATTTCCCGATCTACATATCTCGATCAATGGGGGCATTACCTCTCTGGATCAGGCGCGAACGCATCTTGAGGCAGGGCTGGACGGCGTCATGATCGGGCGCGCGGCCTATCATCAGCCGACCGACATTTTGGCGGAAGCTGACCCGCTGATCTACGGCACCGGGCAGGCGGCTGATCCCGTCGAAGTTGTGCAGGAAATGGTTCCCTATGTTGAGGCTCACCTTGTCGAAGGGGGCCGGTTGCACCAGATCACTCGTCATATGCTGGGCTTGTTTGCCGGTCGCCCCGGTGCGCGGGCCTGGCGGCGGGCCTTGTCGGAAGGCGCGGTGCATGAGGGCGGGGGCCCCGAGGTGATGTTGCAGGCACTGGAGCGCGTGGCGCCTCTGGTCGAGGTTTGAGCGGATCAAGATACGGCCACAGGCCGCTATGGGGGGAAGATGCCCGAGACGATGTTGCTGGCCCAGATGCTGGGCCTTTTGCTTGTAATCGGGGCGCTGGCCGGTGTTCTGGCCGGATTGCTGGGTGTTGGTGGGGGTATCGTGCTGGTGCCCGCCTTTTTCTATGCCTTCCAGACGCTTGGATATGGCGGCCCGCAGTTGATGCAGCTGTGTCTGGCGACCTCTTTGGCGACGATCATCGTGACCTCTGTGCGATCGGTGTTGTCGCACAACAAAAAAGGCGCTGTTGACTGGGAAATTCTGCACGGCTGGGGGCCTGGGATTGCGGTCGGGGCGATCATCGGCGTTCTGGTGGCCTCGGCGCTGCGGACCGAGGTTCTGCAGATTTTGTTTGGCGTTCTGGGGATGGTCATCGGTGCCTATCTTGGGCTAGGCAAATCTGAATGGCGGTTGGGTGACGCCATGCCCAAAGGGATCAAACGTGCCGTACTGTCGCCCCCGGTGGGCTTTCTTTCGGTGTTGATGGGGATCGGAGGCGGCAGTTTCGGCGTGCCACTGATGAGCCTTTACAACACGCCCATTCACCGCGCCGTGGCAACTGCTGCCGGTTTTGGCGTGATCATCGCGGTGCCTTCGGTTCTTGGCTTTCTATTTCTGGATGTTCCGTTGGAACACCGCCCGCCACTGACTATTGGGGCGGTCAATCTGATTGCTTTTGGTATCGTTGTCGTCATGACGACAATCACCGCGCCGTGGGGGGTAAAGCTGGCTCATGCGATGAACCCCAAACCCCTCAGACGCGTGTTTGCCGTGTTCCTGACGCTGGTCGCCCTGAATATGCTGCGTAAGGCACTGGGACTGTGAGTGATTTTCACGAAAATGGCTGGATCCGGTTCCCATTCGATCCAGCGCTGGCCGAATGGGTTGGGCATGCGCTGCCTGCTGCCCGTGCATCTGTCACTGACCCAGCCCATGCCCAATGGCTGGATTGTGAGGGGACATGGTTTATTGGCGTTGACGCGCTGGACAATGACCCGCGGGGCAGGGTTGGGCAATCGAGGGTGTTGTCCGGCCAGGCCATGGATTTCATCACTGATCAGTACGGAGAACTGCCGCTGCACAAGGGGCAGGTCTCGGTCATCTACCCCGGCTATCCACGCCCGCGACAAGGCGAAAGCGCCAGCGCCGGTCAGTATCGGTTAAAGCGGGACGCGGCACATGTGGACGGGTTGCGGCCTGCGGGACCGGATCGGCGGCGGCGGGTGGATGAGCCGCATGCGTGGATATTGGGCATTCCTCTGAACGATGCCAGTATTGATGCCGCCCCCATGGTGCTGTGGGAACGCAGTCATAAAATCCTGCGCGCCGCGTTCAAACACGCGCTGGACGGGCACCCACGCAATAGTCTGCATCAGGTGGATATAACCGAGGCGTATCAGGCTGCGCGCCGCGAAGTATTTGACACTTGCCCACGCATCGAATTGCCCGCCAAACCCGGTGAGGCCTACCTGTTGCACCGTCATTGCCTGCATGGGGTGGCCCCATGGGGCGCCAATGCCTCGGCAGGGGCGGATGGACGCATGATCGCCTATTTCCGCCCCGAGTGCGCCGGGGGAGTAGCCGAATGGATCGAATCCGCCTAACCTCCTGCCATTATTCGGATTTGGAGGTTTTTGATGATTACGGTCCACAGGAATTCGGACGGAGCATTGCTGGAAATCGAACTGTCCGGCGAGGTGACCAGCACTGATTACAGCGAGGTTCTGGTGCCCGCTATCGAGGCCGCATTGACCGAACATGAAAACGTGCGTCTGCTGGCCGTCGTTCAGCCGGAATTCAAGGGTTACGACCTAAGTGCCGCTTGGGCCGATACAAAGCTGGGGCTGAGCCACTGGCGCGGATTTGATCGCATTGGCGTGGCGGCGGATCAGGGTTGGGTAAAGACCAGTATCCGCCTGGCTGCCCCGATCCTGCCATGCCCGGTACAAGTCTTTGCGCTTTCCGAACTGGAGGCCGCCCGCCGCTGGATGCGCGAATCTTTGGGGTCGATTCACGTGGTTGATCTGGGTGGGCCGTGCATTCAGATCAGCCTCTTAGGAAAGCTGGACCCCGACGAATTCAGCCGGGCGGAACGGGACCTCGATAACCTGTTGCAAGCCAAGAAGGGGTTCCGGTTGTTGATCGACTTGCGGGAATTTGACGGCTGGCAGGGTCTGTCAGCGCTGGCATCGCATTTCAAACTGGTTCGGAAACATGCCGGTATGCTGGATCGCGCGGCCATCGTTGGGGACAAAGCGTGGCAACATATGGCGCAACGGGCGGCCAGTCATGTTCTGGGCACGAGAACTCAGTTCTTTGCATCTGAGGATATCGAAAATGCCAAATCCTGGCTGGCTGCCGGGTAGGCCAAGATTAAACCTGACGCTTACGTCAGGTCATGCTAGGTCAGGCTTTGTTTTTCTTGATTGAATGGTCAAAAAACGATTAGCAATGCCATGTTCTTCCGCGTAACCACTTCGGAGGAACCTGAAAACTGAAGCGCGTCGCTGTGGGTTGCCACTCACTCACCACAAGTGTTCGAACTTGATCCCCCTCGAAGTTCAGACCAACCTGCAGCGGCGCAGATTCATTCAATCCCCTAGATTTGGATTGGATTAAGTATCTTTCAGGCGTGCCGCGCGACCGCCCCGGCGTTTGGTCAGCTGGGGTTTGCGTGAGGGCAGATTTTCCATGATCTCAGCGCGCTCGTTGCTGTCCATTTTAGACCAGCGCGAGATTTCATCGATCGTGCGGTAGCAACCGGTACAGATACGTTCGGTCGGGTGAACGACACAGATCTGGATACAGGGGCTTTCGACCTCGTTCCTTTTCCAAACCATGTTCGTCATTGCCGTATCCCGTCGCAACTAAAGAAAGCGCAGCCTGTCCAGCGCCCCTTGCAGAATATAGCCAGCGGCGACGTGATCGATAACCTGTCCGCGACGTTTTCGTGTCGTATCCGCCTCAAGCAGTGCCTTTTCGGCCGCAACCGTGCTGAGCCGTTCGTCCCAGAACCCGATGGAAACTTCGGTCAGCCGCGACAGGTTTCGGGCAAAGGCGCGGGTGGATTGGCAGCGGGGGCCTTCGGTTCCGTCCATGTTTTTCGGCAGACCCAGAATGACACCGCCAATCTCGCGGTCAGCGATCAGTTCAAGCAATCGCGCAGAATCCAGGGTGAATTTTTTGCGCCGCACGGTCTCCAACGGGCTGGCCACACCGCGCATCCGGTCCGAGACGGCGACCCCGATGGTTTTTTCGCCCAGATCCAGACCCATCAGCGCAGTCATCGGCGGCAGGGCGGCAGCAAATTCTTCGAATGCATCGTGAATCATTGTGCGATTCCGGCCTGCAATGCGGCGGCGTCGATCAGTTCGATGGCATCGGCATTTCCCGCAAAGACTTCCATAGCCTCGTTTTTAATGTCGATGGCCCGCTGACCTTCGCCCAACACGCCAAGGGCTGCAATCAGACGCGCCCATTCCTCGGGTGAACCGCCCTCAGAGGCCAGACGTTCAGACAGTTGGTTGACCATGCCCTTGATCATTTCTTGCCGTTCTTCCGGTGTCAGTTCGGCTGCGGCGTCGACGTCACCCTGACTGGGGCCGGGGGCAGCAGGTATTTCAGGCGCGTTGAATACCCCGGCGCGGAAAGCCAGCTCGTCCAATTGGGCCCGAATGGCATCGGCCCATGGCGCGCCGACAGGGGCATCGCGGAGGGCATCGACCCAGACCCGGTATCCAACGTCGGGGCGTCCGATCTGCACCATCATCTGCCCTAGATAGTATTGCGCCGGCCCATGGCGCGGGTCGCGTTTCAGCGCCTGCCTCAATGCCTCTTCAGCCTCGGGCGAGACATAGCCGCCCACGGACAGGATCATCATCTCGGCCAGATGTGAAAAGGCATCGGCGGGTATATCGTCGCCAGACAGCTCGATCACACGTTGCTGGGCTGCGTAAGCGGCGGGAAAATTGCCTGCATTCGCCTCGTGTTGAGCCAGCAGGATATGGCCCTGCAGATCATCGGGGCGTGCTGCAACAGTCTCGCGCAACTGATTCAGAAGATTGGCATAACTCTCATCCAGCTGCGGCAATTGTGCGGGCGGGGCGGCTGCTTCGGCTTCGGCCTGGTTGGGGCGTTCGGCACGCAGAGTTTCGGCTTGCTCCAGCCGCAGCGACAAGGGCTGATCCGGCAGCCCTGCGGCACCCATCTGGCGATACATCCAGATCGCACCGCCCACGACGACAAGCGCGATAACAGCAAAGGCGGTAACGCTGGCCCAGCGAGGAGGTCCGGCGCGATCAACCCCGGCCTGCATCTGCGCGTCGGCGGCCAGAATGCGGCGTGAGATTTCCGTGCGGACCCGGTCTGCGTCGGCCTCGCCGATAACGCCACGGGCCAGATCCTTGTCCACGCCCGCCAGCTGCTCGCGATAGACACGCAGATCATATGCCGCCGCAGGCTCACGCGTTTTGCGGCTGCGGAGCAGGGAAAAGCCCAGGAACAGGGCAATCAGCAGTGCGGTTAGAATGGTGACGACCAGGAACGACATGGTTTCTCCGATATGGCTGCCCTGACTTAGACCTCTCGGCGGGGCGACAAAAGGGACAAATGGCCGCGAGAGGACGTCATGTCGCAATAAAAGGGCGGATGTCGCAATAGTTCGATATTGTGGCGCTGTGCGGCAGGGGTAAAGTGTTCGCGCACGGCATATCTGCGCCAATCACCGAACCGGATGGATTCGCTCATGAAACACTACTCAGCCTTTGCTGTGGCGCGGGAGGCCCTGCGCTATCACACCGGATGGGAGCGCGCGTGGCGCTCGCCCGAACCGAAAAAGCGGTACGACGTGATAATCGTCGGCGCAGGGGGGCATGGTCTGGCGACCGCTTATTATCTTGGCAAGAATTACGGCATCCAGAACGTCGCCGTGATCGAAAAAGGCTGGCTGGGCGGCGGCAACACCGGGCGCAACACGACCATCATCCGGTCGAACTATCTGCAGGACCCGTCGGCGGCGATCTATGAAAAGGCGCGTGGTCTGTACGAGGACCTGAGCCAGGACCTGAACTATAACATCATGTTCAGCCCCCGCGGTGTGATGATGCTGGCGCAGACACAGCACGAAATCCGCGGTTATCAGCGCACCGCCCATGCCAATGCGCTGCAGGGCGTGCAGACGGAGTGGATTGAGCCCGAACGTGTCAAACAGCTGGTTCCGATCATCAATATCGACGGTCCGCGCTATCCGGTTCTGGGGGCTCTGTGGCAAGAACGCGGTGGCACTGCGCGGCACGACGCCGTGGCATGGGGCTATGCCCGTGCGTGTTCGGCAATGGGCATGGACATCATCCAGCAATGCGAAGTCACAGGTGTGCGTTCTCAGGACGGCCGTGTCGTTGGCGTAGATACCACCAAAGGTGCTATCGATTGCGAAAAGCTGGGCATCGTGGTCGCAGGCCATTCAGGTCAGCTGGCCGAGATGGCAGGCTTCCGTCTTCCGCTTGAGGCGATCGCCCTGCAAGCGCTGGTCTCCGAGCCGATCAAGCCTTGCATGGATGTGGTCGTGATGGCCAACACCGTGCACGGTTACATGTCTCAGTCCGACAAGGGTGAGATGGTGATTGGTGGCGGTACTGATGCCTATAACAACTTCACTCAGCGCGGGTCCTTCCACCATATCGAGGAAACCGTCCGCGCGTTGGTCGAGACCTTCCCGATGATTTCGCGTCTGAAGATGCTGCGCCAGTGGGGTGGTATCGTGGACATGACCGGTGACCGCTCGCCCATCCTGTCGAAGACGCCGCTACAAGGCTGCTTCATCAACGGTGGTTGGGGCACAGGTGGCTTCAAGGCAATCCCGGGGTCCGGCTGGGGGATGGCGCAGTTGATGGCCACCGGCCATTCGCCGCTGACCGAAGCGTTTTCGCTGGACCGTTTCAAAGAGGGCCGCTTCATCGACGAAAGCGTTGCCGCCGGGGTGGCGCACTAAGGGCGCTGCTCGAGGTTGCCCACAAACAGAATTCAGGTCGGCCATTGTGCCGACCGACCGCCAAAAGGATGAACACATGCTGATCCTGAATTGCCCGTATTGCGGCGTCGACGCCGAAGAAACCGAACTGGCCGCTGGTGGCGAGGCGCATCTGAAGCGTTTCGGTCCGGGCTCGTCGGATGACGAGTTCCACGACTACCTGTTCATGCGCGAAAACCCCAAAGGCGTCCATTTGGAACGCTGGCGCCACGCAAATGGCTGTGGCAAGTGGTTCCACGCCGCGCGCTGTACCCAGACGCTTGAGGTGTTTGGCACGTATTCCGCACAGGTCACCGAACCTCCGAAAGAGATTAAGGATGCCATCTCGGCCAAGCGCCCCGGCTGGACTTGGAGAGAGTTCGAATGACCCGCGTCACCACCCGTAATTCCGCCTGCGAAAGGTCCGCAACATGAGCACCCGTCTCGCAAAACAAGGCCGGCTGATTGACCGGTCGAAACAGGTCACCTTTACCTTCAACGGCACCTCGATGCAGGGGTACGAGGGCGATACGCTCGCCTCGGCCCTGCTGGCCAATGATCAGATGATGATGGGCCGGTCGTTCAAGTATCACCGCCCGCGCGGCGTTGTCGCCAGCGGCGCGGAAGAGCCGAACGCACTGGTCGGTCTGGGGCAGGGCAACCGGTTCGAGCCGAACCAGCGCGCCACCACGACCGAGTTGTTCAACGGTCTGACCGCGATTTCACAGAACCACTGGCCGAACCTTGAATTCGACATCGGGGCGGTGAACACGCATCTGTCTCGCTTTCTGCCGGCTGGCTTCTACTACAAGATGTTCATCCACCCCAAGCCGTTCTGGAAACACGTTTATGAGCCGTTCATCCGCCAGTCGGCCGGTCTGGGCAAAGCGCCCGACAAAGACAACCGCGACGCGGACACCTATGAGCATTTTTATGCCTTCACCGATGTTCTGATAATCGGCGGTGGTGTGGCTGGTCTGCAGGCCGCAAAGGCGGCGGCTGCGTCCGGTGCCAAGGTGATGCTGATCGAACAAACGGCACACTGGGGCGGTCGCGCCCCGGTCGATGGGGGCACCGTTGATGGCGCACCTGTGGATAAGTTCGTGGATCAATTGGTTTCCGAACTGGAAACAATGGATAACGTTACCATGCGATTGCGCTGCATGGGCGCGGGTGTCTATGACCACGGATATGTGCTGGGATACGAGCGTCTGACTGACCATACTCCGGGCATTCAGGGCCCACGCCACCGCCTGTGGCGCATCCGTGCCAAGCAGGTTGTGACCGCAACCGGTGCAATTGAACGTCCGCTGTCTTTCGCGGGCAACGATGTCCCGGGTGTGATGCTCGCTTCGGCCATGCGCGACTATGTGGTGAACTGGGGTGTCACCCCGGGCGAGCGCGTGATCGTTGCCACCAACAATGACGATGGGTATCGCACCGCGATCATCCTGAAACAGGCCGGGGTGGACGTCCTGCGCGTGATAGATGCACGCGCCGCTGCGGGCCCGATGGCCGAAGAGGCGCGTCAGCTCGGTATCCGGGTGGACCCCGGAAAAGCCGTCGCCAAAGTCAAAGGTGGCAAGCGCGTCAAAAAGGTCGCGATCTGCAATCAGGAAGGTATCGGTGGCGCTCGCGAAGAAGTTGAGTGCGATGCCGTTGCCATGTCGGGTGGCTGGTCTCCGGTCGTTCATTTGTGGTCGCATTGCGGTGGCAAACTGATCTGGGACGACGCGAACGCCCATTTCCGTCCTGACCCCGAACGTCCACCGCTGGGTGCGAATGGCGAGGGCTTTGTCGTAGCTGCCGGTTCCGCCAACGGCCCGCTGGCGCTGAGCGATGTTCTGGCTGACGCACAAACCGCAGGTGAGGCCGCAGCCAATGGCGCGGGTTTCAAACCCAAAATAGCCGACGCGCCGAAGGTTGAAACCACGGCCGAGGCCGCGATGGAGCCGGTCTGGCTGATGCCCGCCAATGCCGAGGTTCAACTGCGCATGAAGTCCTGGCTGGATTTCCAGAACGACGTCAAAGTGTCCGACGTCCAACTGGCGGCGCGTGAAGGCTATGAAAGCGTTGAACACACCAAGCGCTACACGACGCTGGGTATGGCAACGGATCAGGGAAAGTTGAGCAATATCAACGGTCTGGCGATCCTTGCTGATGCGTTGGAGTCCGAGATTCCGAAAGTCGGTACCACCACATTCCGCCCGCCTTATACTCCGATCTCGATGGGGTCGATTGGCGGCGAAGCGCGGGGCGACGTGTTCCAACCGATCCGTCAAACCCCGATGCACGACTGGCACGACAAAAACGGTGCCGATTGGGAGCCGGTCGGCCACTGGCGCCGGACCTATGCTTATGTCCGCCCCGGTGAATCCGTACATGACGCGGTGAATCGCGAGGTCAAGAACACGCGCGAAAACCTCGGCCTGCTGGACGCATCGACGCTGGGCAAGCTGATCGTCAAAGGCTCGGACGCAGGCAAGTTCCTGGACATGATGTACACCAACATGATGTCCACGCTGAAGGTCGGCAAATGCCGCTATGGCCTGATGTGCTCGGAAAACGGCTTTCTGATCGACGATGGCGTTGTTGCCCGCATCGATGAGGACACATGGCTGTGCCACACAACCACCGGCGGAGCGGAACGTATCCACGGCCATATGGAAGAATGGCTGCAGACCGAATGGTGGGACTGGAAAGTTTATGTCGCCAACGTGACCGAGCAATACGCTCAGGTGGCCGTTGTCGGCCCCAACGCCCGCAAGGTATTGGAGAAGCTGGGCGGCATGGATGTGTCCAAAGAGGCGCTGCCGTTCATGGAGTGGCGCGATGGCAAGATCGGCGACTTCGACTGCCGTGCCTATCGCATCTCGTTCTCGGGCGAGCTGTCCTATGAGATCGCCGTTCCTGCGTCTCAGGGGCAGGCGTTCTGGGATGCTCTGGTCGAGGCAGGGCAGGAGTTCGGAGTGATGCCTTATGGCACCGAATGTCTGCACATCCTGCGGGCCGAGAAGGGCTTTATCATGATCGGGGATGAGACCGATGGCACCGTGATCCCCCAAGATCTGGGGCTGCACTGGGCACTGTCCAAGAAGAAAGAGGACTACCTCGGCAAACGCGCCCATTCGCGCACCCATATGGCCGATCCGGACCGCTGGAAACTGGTGGGGCTTGAGACTGTGGATGGTTCCGTTATTCCTGACGGTGCTTACGCAGTAGGCGACGGCGTCAACGCCAACGGCCAGCGTAATATGATCGGTCGCGTTACCTCGACCTATTACTCGGCCAATCTGGGCAAAGGCATCGCCATGGGCCTGATCAAGCACGGACCCGACCGGATGGGTGAGATCGTCGAGTTCCCGGGTACCGACGGCAAATCCTATAAAGCCAAGATCGTGGACCCGATCTTCTATGACAAAGACGGGGAGAAGCAGAATGTCTGAACCCATCAGCGCACTGAATCACGCCGGCTATGACGGTATTGTCAAAGTCGAGGAATGTGGCCTGCAGGGTATGATCACCCTGCGGGGCGACCTGTCCGATAAGGTGCTGGTCAAAGCGGTCAAGGATGCCACAGGCCAGAAAGTACCCGGCCAGCGTGAATCTCTGGTCAATGGTGACACCGGCGTTTGCTGGATGTCCACGGACGAGTTGCTGGTGCTAGTGCCGTATGCCGAGGTGGAGGCCAAGTTGGCCGCAATGGCAAACGCGCTTAGCGGCACACACGCGTTGGCGGTCAATGTCTCGGACGCGCGGGCCGTGTTCCGCATCTCGGGCGCCAGCGCGCGCGAGGTGGTTGGCAAATTGGCCCCGGTCGATCTGTCGGTCGAGGCGTTCCAACCTGGCCAAATCCGCCGCTCGCGCTTGGCGCAAGTGGCAGGGGCGTTCTGGATGGACGACGCCGAGACCTTCCGTGTTGTCTGTTTCCGGTCGGCCGCGGATTACGTGTTCAAACTGCTCAAGGTTGCGGCGCAGCCCGGCAGTGAGGTTGGATTTTATTGACCTCATAAACCCCGCAGAAAAGTTACAAATAACAGCCGCCTTTCCCAAAAAAGGCGGCTGTTTTCTTTTTCATATTGCGCAACATTTTGATGCCCTTTTATGAGAGAGGTGCAAAGGCAGTCTCCCCTTAAGATTGTATTGAGTTTTAAGTGGGATAAGGCTGCAAGCTTTAGTGTTATTGGTAAAACTTGAAAGCGTAAGAAGATGAAGAAAGCGATAGCCGCCTTGGCTTTGACCTTGGCTGCAACCACAGCGAAAGCTGAAGTGGTCACCTATGACTGCAACTTGCACCGGATGGAAGAAGGATGGATCGCCGAGCGTGTGATCCTGAGTGTTGATGCGGAAAACAAGCGTGCGCGGGCTTATGACGCCTACATTCATCACTATTAGGATAAGCAGCCCAAAGACGTGAAATTCAAAACAACCCGCAAGGGCGAATACAGGCTCATGTGGAAAATGAAAATTCCCGCCAGAAATAGCGGGCTTGTGTATGTAAGTTATACAGCCACACTGAACCCGGAAAAACAGCGTCTGGACATGATCGCAAGATTTCCTCAAGCCAATGCGCTTAACCGGCCATCGGGTTTCGGAGAGTGTTCAATAAACACGATCGAGTCGCTTTACGCTTCCTGAGTTCTGCAAGCTCGCTGGTTTTGTATACTCGAAAAGAAAATCCCCGGAAATTCCGGGGATTTTTTTTAACTTTCAACGCTGCAAGTGCCAAGACCGTAAGGTTTGTTAGCGGCGTTTGTACTGACGAAAGACATACGAACTTTGAGGCTGTTATCAGCGGGATTTAGGTTTGCCTGATACTTGACACGCAAATTACCACCGGCAGAAGCGCGTCGTGTTTCGGTCCAGACCATCCGAGCACCCTTGTTGCCACGGCTTTTGTATTTAGTGTCGATCCATTCAGGTCTGCTCGCTACCTTTGCCCAGCCGTCTTCGGCGTCCACTTGAAAGGCATAGCTCCGCGCGATCCAGCCGTGGCTGTCCTGTTTGGTCATTTTGCAATTGTAGGTAACTGTTTCCGCCATAGCGCCGTGTGCAAAAAATGCGGCCAAAGCAACAATGCTGAGATATTTCATTTTTTTCCGATTTCCTTGTATCCGGGTACAGGAAATTTCAACAACGGGCAGAAAGAACAAGAGGTTACAGGCAATTATTCAGAACGTTTTTGGGATACTGTCAATTGCGCAACAACAGTGTTTTGTATTGCGCAAGAGCGTTCGGATTCAATAGTTGTTCCGCTGTAATTGGTTGGGAGTTTTCGTCAGCGACCGCGGAATAGAAACCCAATAGATCCAATAGGTTTTTCGTCTTCTCCAATCGATTATCCGTTGCCAACAGCGGGGCGTGCAGTGATAACAGCAGGGCGGGGCGCTGTTTCTTCAACCAGGCAATCAGAGTGGGCAATACGAAATATTCGGCCCCTTCGATATCCATTTTGACCAGAGATACGCCTGACAGGTCATTTGCGGCCTCAAACTGATCCCATGCAATTGTCAGGGCGTCGCTGCCATGCGTGCCGTCATGCAGTAAGGAACTGGTAGAATCGCCCGGCTCGCCGCGTACCGAGGCCATGCGGGCCACGCCGAACTGGTTGGACAGCGCCACGCCAAAAGCCGAGACGTTGTGGATGTCGTTCAGGTCCAGATTCCACGCCAGATACCTAAATGCAGTCGGATCGGGCTCAAAACACCACACGTGCCGGGCGCGGCGGGCACCGTAAAGCACGGTGGGGCCGATCCAGGCGCCGATATCCAGATAGTCGCTGTCGGACGAGAGATATTCGTCGAGAATGGCGAAAGTTTCGGGCTCCCACGCACCGGCTGAGGCTTTGCGCCAGAATTTCGAATGATAGGGGTCCAGATGAAACGGCTCGCCATTCAGGCTGCCTGCATAGTACCCGCGGGCGCGGTAAAACATCTTGCGCGCCTGTGTCAGCATCGCGGACCTCCGGGTTTTATTGTCACGGGCCTTGACCTATGGCGACTGTCAAAGCATTTAACCTTGGGAACCGCAACTTACATTTATAACAGGGGGCCGACATGGCTTTTGAACTTCCTGATCTTCCTTATGCACATGACGCGCTGGCAGCCAAGGGAATGTCCGCAGAAACGCTGGAATATCACCACGATCTGCACCACAAGGCATATGTCGACAACGGCAACAAGCTGATCGCCGGAACCGAGTGGGACGGCAAATCGCTGGAAGAGATCATCGTTGGCACCTACGACGCAAACGCAGTCGCGCAGAACGGCATCTTCAACAACATCAGCCAACTGTGGAACCACAACCAGTTCTGGGAAATGATGGGCCCCGGAGGCAACGCCATGCCAGGTGAGTTGGAAAAAGCCCTGACCGAGAGCTTTGGCTCGGTTGACGAATTCAAGTCGCAGTTCAGCGCTGCTGGTGCTGGTCAGTTCGGTTCGGGCTGGGCGTGGCTGGTCAAGAACGCGGACGGTTCGCTGGCTGTAACCAAGACCGAAAACGGCGTGAACCCGCTGTGTTTTGGTCAGACAGCGCTGCTGGGTTGTGACGTCTGGGAGCACTCGTATTACATCGATTTCCGCAACAAACGCCCGGCTTACCTGTCGAACTTCCTCGACAATCTGGTGAACTGGGAAAACGTTGCATCGCGGATGTAATCCTTGAACCGCAGAAGGTTCATAAAGGGCCTGCTGGCGACCACGCTGGCAGGCCTGCTTGTTGCAGCCTATGGGTTTTTTATCGAGCCCTCGCTGCGATTGCGCGTGCGCAAGTGGCGCGTGCGGCGCAAGGATTGGACAGCGCAGCCGCTACGGATCGCGGTTCTGTCCGATCTGCACGTTGGTGAGCCTTATGTCGGCCTTGATCGTGTCCGGCAGGTAGTGCGGCGTACCAATGCACTGGCCCCCGATCTGGTCTTGCTGTTGGGGGATTATGCGGGCCACTACGACGGCATCACCGCTAAAGTCGAAGCTGAAGATCTGGCTCCGGTTCTTGGACAGCTTGAGGCGCGCAGCGGAGTTTATGCTGTTCTCGGAAACCACGACTGGTGGGATGATGAGGATGCCCAACGGCGTGGCGGTGGGCCGAACAAATTCGCCACCGCGTTTCAGGGGCAGGGCATCAAAGTGCTGTCCAACGAGGCAATGCGCCTGGACGATTTGGGCATCTGGCTAGCCGGGCTTGAGGATCAGCTTGCCTTCAGACGCAATGGCAAGCTTGTGGGTCTGGATGACCTGCCGGGAACCATGGCGCAAGTGACCGACGACGCGCCCGTGGTAATGATGGCGCATGAGCCTGATATCTTTCCCGACATCCCGGAAAATGTGGCGCTGACTTTGTCCGGCCACACGCATGGTGGGCAGGTGCGGCTGTTTGGTTGGTCGCCGGTGGTGCCGTCCAAGTACGGAAATCGTTATGCCTATGGGCATGTACACGAAGACGGGCGCGATTTGGTCGTGTCTGGTGGGATCGGGTGTTCGATCCTGCCCGTTCGTTTTGGTGTAACGCCCGAAATCACGGTGATCGAACTGTCAGCCTGACAGGAGAAAACCCGCCTATGAACAAAGTTTCATACTGAGACGGGTTTGCACGCAACCTCGCAGTGCCTACCTTGGGTGTGGCGGAGGGAGAGAACCGCTAACCATATGAAAATGCACAGGCAACGCGCCGGAAACCTTTGGTTGCGTCGGGGTAAACCTATGCCTGTTAATTGAGGGATGGCCGTAGAAACATGACAGGAGATCACGATGGTCGCACTTGAACAGGGAACCTGGGTTGTCATTGCCGATGGGGAAAAGGCGTTGTTCGTCGAGAACATCACCGATGCCGAAGACCCCAATCTGGTGGTTGTTTCGGTGGAAGAACAGGATGGGGTTAGCCGACCCACCGACCGGGCCGGGCGGCGCTTTGATACCGGGCCGAACCAGAAATCGTCGGTTGAAGAGCCGAACTGGAAAACCCACGCCAAATCCCTTTTCGTGCAGGATGTTGCCAATCTTCTAAACCGTAAGGGATTGAAAGGGGCCTTCAATCGGTTGGTTCTGGTTGCCAGCCCGCATGTGCTGGGCCTGCTGCGCCGTCGCCTGCACAGCGAGGTGCTTGCCAAGGTCGTGGCCGAGGTGGACAAGACCCTGACCAATCACCCAATGCACAAGGTCGAAAAGCTTCTGACCAGCCGCCTGAACCCGGCAGTTTGACCGATTTATCCCCCGGTGGGCGGTCTCAGCCGTCCGTCCACCGGTCAGGTCAGGAACCCGCGCAGTGTCGACATCGCCGAGGCCGGATCATCAACCCAAGTGATGTAATCCGCCAATGACTCATCCGCGAACCCCTGACCGATGACGCGCTGCACCAGCTCGTGCAGCGCGTCCCAGTAACCATCCACGTTCATGACCAGAATGGGTTTGTCATGCAGGCCCAGCTGCCGCCATGTCAGCGCCTCGAACAGCTCATCCAGCGACCCCGGGCCGCCCGGAAGCACGACCACAGCATCTGCATTCATGATCATGACCTTTTTGCGCTCGTGCATCGTTTCGGTGACCACAAAGCGGGTCAGGTCGGTTTTGCCGACCTCGCGTTTCAGCAGGTGAACGGGGATCACGCCGAATGTGTCGCCGCCAGCGGATTGCGCAGCACGGGCAACTTCGCCCATCAGGCCGACATCCCCGGCGCCATAGACCAAACGCCAGCCTTCTTGTGCCAGCATCGTTCCGAAGGCCCTTGCGGCTTCGGAATAGGCGGAATTTGCGCCATTGCGTGACCCGCAATACACACAAACAGATTTCTGAGACATCGTGAACGCTCTCCGGGGTTGTGCCTGGGCTTTTGACCCCTGATAGCGGGATTGATAGATTGGCTCAACCGCCGGGCAGAATGTGTTGAAGGCACGGCACTTGCGCTGCGGAGTGAAAGGAAAAGAATGAACGCCGAGTCGGGAAGCGGAAGCTCTGGCACCTTCACCTGGGGGGTGATCGCCGGTATCGCAGTTTTAATCGGAGCGGGTGGATTGTACTGGTCCGGTATGGTCGGGGGGGACTCGGAAGAACCGGCACCAGAGGTTGAAGTCGCAGTTCAGACCCAGGAGGACAGCGCTGAGCCCGCTGAGCAACCTGCCGAAAGTTCCACACCACCTGCCGCAGAAGATGAGCAAAGCGTCGAGGCTGCGACCCCACCTGCTGCCGAAGAGGCGGTGCCTGAAACACCGGCTGAGGAAGAGACAGCCCAAGCTGAGCCGCCTGTGAAACCGCTGTTGGATCAAATTTTTGTTGAATCGGACGGCAATACGGTTCTGTCAGGTTCTGCCGAACCGGGTTCCGAGGTCAACGTGCTGCTGGACGGAGAAGCGGTGCATAGTTTCACGGTCGATCCTAGCGGTCAGTTTGCCGAATTCGTTTCGATTCCATTCGCCGATACAGCGCGCGGTTTGACGTTGGAGACGCAGGGCGATCAACCGGTGCGCTCGGACGACTACGTGATTGCTGCACTGCCCGAACCTGAAGCTGCGGATGACGCTGTTTCTGTCGCGGATACGGCTGACGATGCAACGCAAGAACCCGAAGTGGCGCAGGCAACCGAAACGGATCAGGCGGCGTCGACCGACACAGTTGCCACTGACTTGCCCTCTTCCGACACGGCTGAAACTGACGCGCCGTCGTCCGAAGATCAAACGGAACAGGTTGCCGAGGCTCCGGCTGAGGACACGCCGGACCAACAGGTCGCTATCCTGCGGTCTGGGGAGGACGGGGTTGAACTGGTGCAAGGTCCAACAAGCCAACCGCAGGAACCGGAACAGATCGCACTCGACACCATTGGGTATTCCGATGTTGGCGAGGTTGAACTGACAGGCCGGGTACCGGATGGATCGGCTGTGCGCCTGTATTTGGACAACCGGCTGGTCGATGATCTGTCCCCAGCCAATGACGGCAAATGGCGCAGCGAGCTGAACGGGGTCGAACCCGGCGTCTACACCCTGCGCGCTGACGAGATTGCACCGGATGGTACCGTCGTTAGCCGTATTGAAACGCCATTCAAACGTGAGGCCACCGAAGTGCTGCGCGCCGCCGAGGCGACGGATAGCCCCGAGTCAGCAGAGGATGCCCCGCCGATCCGGTCGGTCACTGTGCAGAAGGGTGACACGCTCTGGGCCATTTCCCGCGAACGGTTTGGCGACGGTGTTCTATATGTGAAGCTGTTCGAGGCCAACCGGGCTGCTATACGTGACCCGGACCTGATCTATCCCGGGCAGATCTTCACGATCCCCCAATAAGCTTTAGCCTCTGGCCCTGCGGGGGCGGGGGGCTATCTCTGACCGCAGACCAGGAACGTGATGAGACGATCAGCCCCGATGCATTCAGACGATATGCCAGAAACGAACGAGCGCCGCTCAGGCTGGCGAACGATCCGCAAGGTATCACCATACCTCTGGCCCGAGGACGAACCTTGGGTCAAACGCCGTGTTATGTTGGCAATGGGAATGTTGGTTCTGGCCAAGCTAATCGCGGTTTACACGCCAATTTTGTACAAGGGCGCGGTCGACGGTCTAGCCGGTGAGGGCGTGCCGCCCCTGGCGCTGGGTGCGGTAGGGTTAACCGTAGCCTACGGTGTTGCACGGATGATGACCGTGGGATTTCAGCAGTTGCGCGACGCGTCTTTTGCCCCGGTCGGGCAACGGGCGTTGCGGGCGCTGGCGCTGGAAACCTTCCAGCACATTCATCAATTGTCGATGCGCTATCACGTGACGCGCCGAACCGGCGGTCTCAGCCGGATCATTGAGCGCGGGGTGAAGGGCGTGGAATTCCTGTTGCGGTTCCTGCTGTTTTCCATCGGGCCGCTGATCCTGGAATTGCTACTGGTCGCGATCATCCTTATGTGGCTGTTCGATGTCTGGTATCTGGTCGTCGTCGCGGTGACCATTGCGCTTTATATCTGGTTCACCTTCGCGGTGACTGAGTGGCGCGTTAAATTGCGGCGCGAGATGAACGATCAGGATACTGAGGCCAACCAGCGCGCTATCGATAGTCTACTGAACTTTGAAACTGTCAAATATTTCAACGCCGAACAGCGCGAAGCTGAACGCTATGATGTCTCGATGAAAGCCTATGCTGGCGCGGCGCTGAAAACGGCTTATTCGCTGGCCTTCCTGAATTTCGGGCAGTCTTTTTTGATCACCTGCGGACTGATCGGCGTGATGGTTCTGGCCGCCATCGGTGTGCAGAATGGTACGCTGACCGTGGGTGATTTTGTCATGGTCAACGCCTACATGATCCAGATCACCGTGCCGTTGAACTTTCTGGGCACGGTGTATCGTGAAATCCGTCAATCGCTGGTTGATATGGGGCAGATGTTTGATCTGCTGGAACAACCTACCGAGGTAACAGACAAGCCCTGCGCGCCGAACCTTGCGATCAATGGCGGCGAGGTGACGCTGGACAACGTGCGGTTTGGTTATGATGCGGATCGTGAAATCCTCAAAGGCATCTCACTGACCGTTCCGGCGGGGCAGACCGTGGCTATTGTCGGGGCCACCGGTTCGGGTAAATCCACCATCGGGCGGCTACTGTTCCGGTTCTATGATGTGACTGGCGGAGCGCTGAGGATCGACGGGCAGGATGTTCGCGACGTGACCCTGAACAGTCTGCATGCCGCCATCGGTGTGGTGCCACAGGATACGGTGCTGTTCAACGATACGATCCGCTACAACATCGCCTATGGCCGCGATGGCGCCACTCAGGAAGAGGTCGAAGCCGCAGCCAAGGCAGCCCAGATTCACGAATTCATTGTAACGCTGCCCGAAGGGTATGACACCAAGGTTGGTGAGCGTGGGCTGAAACTGTCCGGCGGTGAAAAACAGCGGGTCGGTATTGCGCGCACGTTGTTGAAGAATCCCCCGATCCTGTTGCTGGACGAGGCGACCTCGGCACTGGATACCGACACCGAGCAGGACATCAAGGATGCTTTGGCGCGGGCCGGAGAGGGGCGTACGGTTCTGACCATCGCGCATCGTCTCAGCACCATCGCCGAGGCCGACCGTATCGTTGTTTTGGAGCAAGGCGAGATATTGGAGCAGGGCACCCATGATGAGCTGCTGCAACGCGAGGGTCGTTATGCGCAACTGTGGAGCCGTCAGCAATCGGATGCGCAGGCTGCCTGAACCGAAACCGGCCTCCGACTGGACTATGTGATATACTGAATGGGTTTTTGGAGGAGTTGGTTTGATGCGCAGATTAAAAAGAACCTCTGTTGTTCCGGTCGTTATTGCCGTGCTGATGCCAGTGATGGCGGCGGCTGATCCCATTGTCGGTGTCTGGAAAACCGAACCGGATCGCAAGAACCTGATTTCGCATATCCAGATATCTGCCTGCGGAGACAAGTTCTGTGGTCAGATTCAATCGGCCTATGACAAATCTGGGAAAGAGGTGCAGACCCCCAACATCGGCAAAAAGCTATTCTGGGATGTGACGAGCGAAGGGGGCGGCAAATATGGCGGCGGTGATTTCTGGATTCCCATGGTCAATGTGGATGTGGTGCCGCAAATGACGCTGAGCGGAGACACTCTGACCGTGCGCGGATGTGAGCATGTTGTGTGCGGGCACCAGAAATGGACCCGTCTGTCCAAGTGACCCGCTCCTTCTGACAAGAATTTGTTGCAACTGAGTCTTGCGCTACGACCACCACTCTGACCGTGGGTGATTGCCGATTGACCGATGATATTGCGTCGTTATGACGGGCAGTACCAACCGAGTGGTGTTGGGCAATAAATCAGGGAAAAACCTAATGAAGAAATTCTTTGCTGCGCCGATCGTTCTGGCGTCGCTTTTCGCGTCGACCGCTTCCGCCGAGGATCTGGTATTTTTGCTGGGTAATGAAAGCAGCGTCGATCTGGTCGAATTCAATGTCTCGGCAAGTGCGTCCAATGAATGGGAAGCAAACTTGCTGCAAGGCGATTACATCGCGCCGGGATACGAAGCAGACGTGTTGATTGCTGACGGTCTTACCACCTGCGTCTATGATATTCGCGGCGCGTTTTCCGACGGGACCAGCGCCGAAGATTACGGCGTAGACCTGTGCGATCTGGGTGAATACGTCTTTACTGACTAAGCCTGTCTGAAACGAATAATGGCGAACCGTTGGGCTCGCCATTCTTTTATTCTGCCGCCTTTAGGGGTGATCCCGGCGGATGTTCGGGCGCTTGGGCATCTTTGGACGCGGGGGGCGTTTCGTCGCCCCAGACCACCTCGGTCGCTTGTGCCTGACGGACGGCTTTGCCAATCGCCATATCCTGCGCCAATTGGCTGGATCGACCGGATGTCGCGCGCGCCAGTGCCCGGCCCAGCCATATCGTGTAGGTCGAAACCCAAACGCGCAACGCCAACAGTGAAGGCGTCACGATCAGCGTCAGAACCGTCGCAATGCCCAATCCGAAGACCACCGCCGTTGCCAGCTGCTTCCACCACAACGCGGTGGGGCTGTTGATCGAATAACCACCATTGATGAAGTCCAGCGACAGGCCGAACATCATGGGTGTCAGACCAGCCATCGTGGTCAATGTGGTCAGCAGAACCGGACGGATACGCGCCTCAGCCGTGCGGATGATGGCTTCGATCCGGGGCATATAGCGGCTGTATTCCTGATAGGTGTCGATCAGAACGATGTTGTTGTTCACCACGATCCCTGCCAGCGCCACGATGCCCGTGCCGGTCATGATGATCGAGAACGGTTGCCCCATAACGATCATTCCGATCAGAACCCCGGTGGTCGACAGAACAACCGCCAGCAGCACCAGTACCGAGTTGTAGAACGAGTTGAACTGCGCCAGCAGGATCACGAACATCAGGCCCAAAGCACCTAGGAAAGCGCTTTGCAGAAAGGCCCCGGATTCCTCTTGATCCTCCTGATCGCCGGTCCACTCCCAGGCAATCGTGTTCGAGAAGGGGCTGGTGTTCAGCCATTCCGTCAGTACTGCGATCCGTTCATTCGGGTTGACCAGCGCGAACCGCGCCCCTTCTTCCGCAATAGCTGTGCGCAGGTCCTCGACGGTTTCGGCACCGGTTAGTTGGAACAGCTCAAATACCGTGCCATCGGAGCTGGTGATGGTTGTCCCGTTGGCGTCCGCGCCTTCTTCGACCGCACGCACAACGGCCAGTCTCTGTTCGGTTCCGTCAGGGCCGCCGACTACCACCTTGGACAGGCCCGGCTCGACATCTGCTTTGACGTCATAGTAACGCTGCTGGTCGATCCGGTTGATCTCGGCCAGCTTGGCCACCGGTTGGCGGGTGACAAAGTTGGACAGCGGCACTAGCCCGTCAGGGGTGCGGACCTTGAGCGAATCCAATGTGGACAAAACTCGGTCCTGTTCGGGCAGGCGCACGCGAATCTCGACTTCTTCATCGGTGTTGTCCGGACGCATTTCGCCCAGAAGAATGCCACGGGTGACCAACTGTACCATTGCGCCAACCGTGGCGACATCAGCCCCGAAACGTCCGGCCTTGGCGACGTCCACGTCGATCTGCCAGTCGATACCGGGCAGGGGCATGGTGTCTTCGATCTTGATCAGACCGGGCGTTTCGTCAAACACAGCCCGTGCGGCTTCGGTCGCTGTGGTCAATTCCTCCCAACCGTCGCCTTTGATACGCAGATGCACGGGCTTGGCCGAGGCCGGACCCTGTTCCAGCGGCAGGATTTCCACGATGAAACCAGGCAGTTTGGCAAGTTCTGCATTCAACTCGTCTAGAACGAAATCGCCGTCGTACTCCGGGGCGATGATTTCGCGTTCGAACAGACCGAAAAACGCGGGTTCGGTCAGCGTTGGGCGGTCCTCCCACGGAGTGATTTCGAACTGCACACGACCGACGGTATCCGCCGGAGCTTCGGCACCGCCGTTGTTCTGGTTCAGGCCGCCTTCACCGGCAAAAGCGAACACGTTGGTTACGGCTGGGTGTGCCCCGATCACCTCTTCGGCGGCCAACACCATCGCGTCTTTTTCCTGCAATGACAGGTTGCCCCGGGCCCGGACATAGGCGGTGGCCTGTTCCGGTTCGGTTTCGACAAAGAACTCAACGCCCTTGGATTCATTGGGGTACCAGATGAAGGCCACAAAGAATACAGATGCAAACACGACCATCAGTGAGACAACAGGCATGATCGGGTTGCCGACCAGGAACTTGACTAGGTAGCCGAACACAGAGTGTTCACGCGCTGTGTGGACGCGTTCTTCCTTTTGCCGCTCGATTTTGGCGGCGCTCAGGGTCACCGACCCTGCAAAGCCACCGAAGACGAACAGCAAGGCACCCGACAGCACGCCCCCGGGCAGCAGATAGTCAGGGTTCAGCATCTGCATCGCGCCCAAGAAGATCATGTACAGCGATGGGGGGACCATAATTGCGCGAACCCACCACGGGGCCACACTGCGCAGCCATTTCGAAGTTCGATCGAACGTGCGGCTCATTCGTCCGGATACGCCGCCGACGACCGGCAGGTAGATCAGCGCCACGATCAGCGAAGAGGACAGAACGAAGATCAACGTGATCGGCAGCATCTTCATGAATTCGCCGGGCACGCCGGGCCAGAACAGCATCGGCAGGAAGGCACACAGTGTCGTCGCGGTCGAGGACACGATGGGCCAGAACATCCGCTGAGCCGCCTCGACATAGGCGTGCATCGGGCCGATGCCTTCTTTGATGCGCTTGTCGGCGTATTCAACCACAACAATGGCACCGTCGACCAGCATCCCCACCGCAAGGATCAGCCCGAACATCACCATGTTCGAGATGGTGACGCCCATGACCGCAAGAAAAGCAAAGCTCAGCAGGAACGAGGTTGGGATTGCAAACCCGACCAACAGCGCAGCGCGCGTACCCAGCGAGGCCAGAACGACGATCATCACCAGCGCGATTGCGGTTAGGACCGAACCTTCAAGCTGACGCACCATCGAATCGACAATGCGGCTTTGGTCGTTCGAGGTGCCAACATCTACGGCGGCCTGCAATTCGGCGGGCCATTTCTCTTGTGCTGCTGCAAGAGTCGCTTTGACGTCGTCCACTGTGTCGATCAGGTTGTAGCCTTTGCGTTTGACCACCTGCAGTGCCACCGTGGACTGGTTGTCAAACCGCGCGGTGCCTTCGCGGTCTTCGAAAGTATAGTTGATCTGCGCCAGCTCACCCATCGTCACCACGCGGTCGCCATTGACCTTGACGGGTAGGCTGTAGACATCTTCAGCGGTTTTGAATGAAGACGGGATTTTGACCGAGAAAGTGCCTTGTGCTGAATCCACCTCACCAGCAGCGATCAGCTGGTTGTTGTTTTGGACAACTGTGATCAATTCGTCGGCCGAGACGTTGTAAGCCTCCAGCCGGAGCGGATCGATAATCACCTCGAGCAATTCGTCTCGGTTGCCCGCAATCCCGGCTTCAAGCACTGAATCCAATGATTCAAGATCGTCCTGCAAGTCTTTGGCGATACGCGCCATTGTTCGCTCGGGGACTGCGCCAGTCAGGTTGACGATGACGATAGGGAATTCCGAAAAGTTAATCTCGAAAAGCGAATACTGCTCAGCCCCTTCAGGGAAATCGGCCTGAGCGCTGTTCATCGCGTCGCGCACATCCGCCATGATCGCGGTCTTATCCCAGCCGAATTCGAACTCCAGCGCGATACCGGCATAGCCTTCGGCAGCAGTGGCGGTCATTTCCTTGAGACCGTCCAGATCCGCCAGTTCAGTCTCCATCGGCTTGATCAGAAGGTTTTCAGAATCCTCGGCGGAAATGCCGGGAAATTGGACCGAGACGAAAAGCGCCGGGATTTCGATATCCGGTTCACCCTCTTTAGGCAGGCTGACATATGCAAACCCGCCGACAATCAGCGAGATAGCGATGAAGGCCAACACCATACGGGCCCTGTGGGCGGCCCATGCAACCAATCCTGTCATTGTGCAGCTTCCTGGTAGGTTGGTTCGACCTTAACGCCTTGCGTCACGAATTCCTGGCCGATCACAATGACATCAGAGGTTTCCGGTAGCCCATCAACCCAGACGCCTTCTGCGGTGTCGCGCAATAGCAGAATCGGCATGAATTCCACGATCTGGTCAGCGCCGACCGTGCGCACACCGATCTGCCCTTCGTTGTTCAAGGTCAGGGCGGATTGCGGCAGCAGATGGGCCTTTGCCCCGTCGGCGGCTATACGGATATTGGCCGTCTGACCATCGCGAATGGCCAGTTCCGGGTTTGGAACGGTGATTTCAACTTCGAAGGTGCGGGTCGTTTCATCCGCCGACCTGCTCAGAAAAGTCACGCGGCCTTTGACCTCAAGACCCGTGATCAGGCGCGCCGATGCTTCCGAACCGACGATGATCTTGTTTACATCCGTTTCGGGCACGAACCCCACCAGCTTGATCGGGTTCAATTGAATCACGGTCGCACATAGCGATCCGGGCTGCATCAGGCTGCCCAGTTCGGCGGTATCGCTTTCCAGCAGGCCCTTGAATGGGGCTTCGATGGTCTGACGGTCAATCTCGCGCTGGGCGGCTTTGACCTCAGCAGTGGCGGCTTCGATCCCGGCGCGGGTGGCCTCTAGTCCGGCCTCGGCGGTTTTGACGCCCGCTTCGGCAGAGCGCATCGCGGCTTCGCTGGAAATCCGTCGCGTTTCCGACCCGAACCCGGTTTCCGACAGTTTCTGTGCGGCCGTCAGGTTGATTTGCGCCTCAGCAACCAGGGCGTGCGCCTCTTCCAGGCGAGCTTCGGCCTCGGGGATGCGGCTTTCGGCTTCAAGTTTGGCGGCCATAGCCTCGGCCAGGCTGGCGGGGCGGGTGCCTGGGTCAAGCTCGCACAGCAGGTCGCCCGCTTCGACGAACGCACCCTTGCGCTTGGGTTCCGAAATCACGGTCGACGTTGTTTCGGCCAGAACTTCGACCTGGCGATTGGCTCTGGTCTGGCCGCGCAACAACACGGCGCTGTCAATTTCCCGTGCGGACGAGCGCAAGACGACCACACCGATTGCATTCTGCGCCGTCTGGGGATCGGATACAGATTCTACTTTGGATGACGTATCTGTTTCAGAGTCGCCGCGACCGGCAAATGCAAACAATGCGTCGCGTTCAAAGACCAAAAGGAATAACGCGGCAATCACCAGAATCGCATTCACGAATGAAATCAATCGCATACGGGGCCTCTCTTAAAATTCTTTGCCGATTGTCCTTCGGCGTGCATGTTTAAAAATGGGGGCAGGCACGCGCGTTTTCTACACTAAACTGAATAGTTCGGTTCACTTTTTTTCGCAAGGGCAGCGTGACGCCGCGAAAATGTGCGAATTCCGGCCCTTGGCTTGGCAAGGTCGCCGGGGTATGACATGGCGCCATAGAAAATGTGACAGCCCAGGGAGCAGGGATGAGCGACGTCGACAGTTTTATTGATGAGGTGACCGAAGAGGTTCGCCGTGATCGCCTGTATCTGCTGCTGCGTCGTTGGGGTTGGATCGGCGTTCTGGCCGTGGTTCTCATCGTTGGCGGGGCCGCGTTTAACGAGGTTCGCAAGGCCCGTACCACCGGTCAGGCTGAAAAGCTGGGTGACGAGATTCTCAGCGCGCTCGCGCAGAATGACTCGGCCGAACGTGCAAGCAGCCTGGCCAGCATTGATGCGGTAACACCCGGCGGTGATGCGGTTCTGAACATGTTGTTGTCTTCGTCGCAGGTTGAGGCCGGGTCGCGGCAAGAGGCTGTGGACAGCCTGAACGCCATCGCTGTTCAGGGTGATCTGCCGGAAATTTATCGTGCGATTGCTACATTCAAGGCGCTGCTGCTGCAAAGTGACACTTTGCCCGTGGCGGATCGCCGTCAGCAGTTCGAGGCGCTGTCTGCGCCGGGCGCACCGCTGCGCTTGTTGGCCGAAGAACAACTGGCACTGATTGATGTCGCCGAGGGGAATGCGGACGCAGCAATCGAGCGTCTACAGGCGATGCGGCAGGACGCCGAGATTAGCGTAGACCTTCAGCAACGCGCCGCGCAACTGATTGTCGCGCTTGGCGGCGAACCGGAACCACTGGTGGCCCAGCAGGGCTGAACCGGCGGCAATTAGAATGACAGGCGAGTTCGGAGTATCATGGTGACAAGTCTTTTCTCCCGCATTGGATTGACGGCTGCGGCCCTATCGCTGAGTGTTCTTGCCGCATGTGAGGAACCCGAGGTCATCCTGCCAGGTGCCCGTGAAGACATTCGGCCCACCTCTGACAACGTGACTTTGGTAACCCAGGGTTCGAAACCGATCAGCCTGCCTGCGCAAAAAGCCAACGCCAATTGGTCGCAAAGCGCCGGGACGCCCGCATTTCGCACCGGCAACGCGGCACTGCGCGCGACGCCTCAGCGTGTGTGGTCGACCTCGATCGGGGATGGGGATTCACGCAAGCGTCGCATCACCGCAGAACCTGTTGTGGCCGGTGGCCTGATTTATACGCTGGATGCAGGCGCGACCGTTTCCGCGGTTACACCGCAGGGACAGGTGGCCTGGAGCAAGAATCTTATCCCGGTCAATGATGGCGACGCGGACGCGACCGGCGGCGGATTGGCCTATGCCAATGGTGTGCTTTACGTGTCGTCCGGGTTTGGGCGTCTGACGGCGTTGGATGCGAAAACTGGGGCGATCAAATGGCAAAAACGCCTGAATGCCCCAGGAAACGGCGCACCTTTGGTCAATGATGGTTTGTTGTATCTGGTAGCAGGTGATGAAACCGGCTGGGCCGTGAACACCAAGGACGGCCGCATCGCGTGGCAAGTTCAGGGTACGCCAAGCGTGGGCAATGTTCTGGGGGCTCCGGCCCCTGTGATTGCACAGGAGTTTGCCGTCTTTGCCTTTGGTTCGGGCGATATTTCCGCGTCTTTCCGCAAGGGGGGGATCGGGCGCTGGAACGCTTCGGTCGCGGGTGGGCGCCGGGGACGTGCGGCCGCACAGATCGTGGATGTGACCGGCGGACCAATGGTGGTGGGCGATACGATCTATATCGGCAATCACTCGGGCCGCACCGTGGCGTTTAGCGCCACCTCGGGCGAGCGGATTTGGACGGCGGATGAGGGGGCTGTGGATACGGCATGGCCTGCGGGTGATAGCCTGTTTCTGATCAGTGACCGCAGTCAGTTGGTCCGGCTGAACAGAGCAGATGGTTCAATCATCTGGGCGCAGGATTTGCCCGGTTTTGTCAAGGACAAGCCCAAACGCCGTGGTCCAATCGTTGCGCACTATGGCCCGATCCTGGCCGGTGGGCGCATCGTTGTCGCGTCGAATGACGGTTTTCTGCGGTTCTTTAACCCGGTCGACGGCACGCTGGTCAACAGCGTCAAGGTTCCCGGCGGCGCCACCACGGCCCCGGTAGTGGCCGGGCAGACGTTGTATGTCGTTTCGACCAAAGGTGATCTACACGCTTTCCGTTGATCGCAAGATGCGCTAAAGGGCGCGTCTGAGTCTTGAAAGTTGAGTATCATGTCGCTGACCCTCGCCATCGTGGGGCGCCCGAATGTGGGCAAATCCACTCTGTTCAACCGCCTTGTGGGCAAACGCTTGGCCCTGGTCGACGACCAGCCCGGCGTGACGCGCGACCTGCGCGAGGGCGAAGGGCGTCTGGGCGATCTGCGCTTTACCGTGATCGACACAGCGGGTCTTGAGGACGCGACCGATGACAGCCTGCAGGGACGGATGCGTCGCCTGACCGAGCGCGCGGTGGATATGGCCGATGTCTGCCTGTTTATGATCGACGCGCGGGTGGGGTTAACCCCAACGGACGAGATGTTCGCCGAGATCCTGCGCAAACGCTCGAAACATGTGATCCTTGCCGCCAACAAGGCCGAAGGAAGTGCGGCGGATGCGGGTGTGCTTGAGGCGTATAATCTGGGTCTGGGTGAGCCCGTGCGCTTGTCGGGCGAACATGGCGAGGGGATGACAGACCTTTATGCGCAACTCATGCCGCTGGCAGATGCCGCGGCTGAGAAGGCCGAGGATGATGCCCCGCAAACCGATATCGAACTGGACGAAGACGGCGAGGGCGAGGCGCCGCTGATCACAGCCGCCAAGCCGCTGCAGGTTGCGGTAGTCGGGCGGCCAAATGCCGGAAAGTCCACACTGATCAACAAGATCATCGGCGAAGACCGCCTGTTGACCGGCCCCGAGGCTGGTATCACCCGCGATGCGATCAGCCTGCGGATTGACTGGGCCGATCCCGATGGCGACAGCACCCCGATGCGGATTTTCGACACGGCGGGCATGCGCAAGAAGGCTAAGGTGCAGGAAAAGCTGGAAAAGCTTTCTGTGTCCGACGGTCTGCGCGCCGTAAAATTTGCCGAGGTCGTGGTGGTGTTGTTGGACGCAGCCATTCCGTTTGAACAGCAGGACCTGCGCATCGCTGATTTGGCCGAGCGCGAAGGCCGCGCCGTCGTTGTCGCCGTTAACAAATGGGATATCGAAGAGAACAAGCAGGAAAAGCTGCGCGATCTGAAAGAGTCCTTTGATCGTCTGTTGCCGCAATTGCGTGGCGCACCGCTGATCACCGTATCTGCCAAGACTGGTCGGGGGCTGGAACGTCTGCGCGCTGCCATCCTGCGTGCGCATGACGTTTGGAACCGTCGTGTACCCACAGCAGCACTGAACCGCTGGCTGACGGCCATGCTGGAGCAGCACCCGCCGCCAGCGCCGCAGGGCCGCCGGATCAAGCTGCGCTATATGACTCAGGCCAAGACCCGTCCCCCTGGGTTTGTGGTGATGTGTTCACATCCCGACAAGATGCCAGACAGCTACACCCGCTATTTGGTGAATGGCCTGCGCGAGGATTTCGATATGCCCGGGTCGCCTATCCGCCTGACATTGCGTGGGCAGGGTGACAAAAATCCCTATAAGGGGCGACGCAAGAAAAACGCGGGCGCTCTGGCCAAACATCTCAAAGGTCGCGCGTAACTGCGCCAATTTTCAGCACTTTCGGCTGAAAGGCGTGACAGTCCCGCTGCCGCAGGCTAGCATTCGCCTGTGTGCATCTGTTTTTTGTGCGCGCTGCTTGATTACAAGCAAAACGCAAATAGTTTCGTGGTGATACTAATTGGGCCAAACGTGGGGACAGGCTGAATGAATTTGCGGGAATATACGCGACAATATGCGGTACAGGACAATCGGCTGGCCGCGCTAAGCTATTTTGGGACCTTCGCCGTTTATTTCGCGTCGCTGACGCTGGCAATTATCTTTGTCGACCGCTGGTACATCATGATCCCTGCTGGGATCGTGTTCGCCTTTTCAGCTGTGCGTCTTTACGTTTTGCAACATGATTGCGGCCACCATTCTCTGTTTGAGACCCGCGAACAGAATGAATGGGCCGGGCACGGTTTGTCGCCCTTCACTTTTGCGCCATTCGAAGTGATGAAGCAGAACCACAACCTGCACCATTCGGGGATCGGTAATCTGGAACACCGCGAAACGGGTGAAATCCACACCATGACCCTGCGGGAATGGAACGCTGCAGACTGGAAGAAGCGATTGTTCTACCGGCTTTACCGCAACCCGTTCGTTCTGGTTCCGGTTGGTGCGCTTTTCACCTATTTCATTCGCTACCGCTGGCCCAAAAACACGGTACGGTTTGGTGTGACCGGAGTTCTGCTGCACAATCTGTCGATCGTGATCTTCCTGGGGCTGCTTTATCTGATCGCGGGCACGACCGGTATTCTGGTCTGGCTGGTGTTCTCGTTGCTGGGGGGGATGCTGGGTGTGTTCTTGGTCTACCTGCAGCATAATTTCGAAGATACGTATTGGGACCGCCGTCCGGACCTTGATCCGCAATTGGCAGCCTTGCAGGGGTCTTCTGCTTTGGATTTTGGTTGGTGGTTCGACAATGCGGTGGCGTGTATCACGCTGCACGACATCCACCATTTCAACGCCCGTATTCCATCCTATCGGCTGCGGGCGTGCCACTATAACCTGCCGCCTGAATTCACCCCGCGTCGGATCAAGTTCCCCGAGGCGGTGGCGGCGCTGAATTTGAAACTCTGGGACGAAGATGCCAAGCGTCTCGTGCCATTCCCCAAAGAGGATAGAACCGGCACTCTGGCTCACGGCAGTTGACGCAAAGACGTCGCCGAAACTGCTCGCCGATTAGCAGGCGTCTGTGCCCAGTGTGCATTTAATTGAAAATGTAGGGAGAGAAAGGAAGGCTTAGTAATGACCGCAGTGACCGACGTTAAGGGTGTAGGAAAGGCGCTTGGGCAGGCGCTGATCGCCAATGGGTACAAAACCGCTGAAGCCCTTGCCAAAGCCAACCCTGCCGACCTGGTCAAGGTTCCCCGAATTGGTGCCTCTAGCGCGCCTCTGTTGATCGCCGCGGCGAAAGAGGCGATTGCAACCAAGCCCGCAGCGAAAGCGGCTGCGGCAAAACCTGCAGCCAAAAAGCCAACTGCGGCCAAGACTGCCAGACGCGCGCCCGCGCGCAAACCTGTGACGCGCAGGCCCGCCGCCCGGAAAACCGTTGCAGCCGCCGCTGCCGAGAAACGTGCCGAAGAGGCCGCGCGCAAAGCTGCCGAGGAAAAAGCCGCCGCGGAAGCCAAGGCGCGCAAGAAGGCGAAAGCCAAGGCCAAGGCCGAAAAGGCCGCCAAAAAGCTGCAAGAAATGGAGGCGGCGATCTCAAAGGCCAAGGACAAGGTGAAGGCCAAGGCCAAGAAGGACAAAAAGTCCAAGAAGGACGGTAAGAAAAAAGATCAGTCCAAGAAGAACGGCAAGAAAAAAAATCAGTCCAAGAAAGACAAAAAGAAGAAGGGTAAGAAAAAGGCGAAGAAGTAATCCTCCTTCGCCCTACGTTCTGCAAGACCGGCACAACGCAACGCGGGTGCCGGTTTTTTTATGCCAGCGTGCCGTCCAGCTGCAGTGTTCGTTTGCCGCCCAGGTATGGCGCCAGCACTTCGGGCAGGGTCACGGTGCCATCCTCGTTCTGTCCATTTTCCAGAACCGCAATCAGGCAGCGTCCAACCGCCAACCCAGAACCGTTCAGGGTGTGGACATATTCCGGCTTACCGCCACCTTCGGGGCGGAAACGTGCGTTCATGCGGCGGGCTTGGAAAGCACCGGTGGTCGAGACCGAGCTGATCTCACGGTACGTGTCCTGCCCGGGCAGCCAAGCCTCGATATCAAAGGTGCGGCGCGCGCCAAAACCCATGTCGCCTGTACACAGAACGACGGTGCGGTAGGGGATGCCCATCTGCTCCAACAGGTCCTCGGCACAGCGCAGCATGCGTTTCTGTTCCTCATCCGACTTGTCGGGATGTGTGATCGAGACCATTTCGACCTTTTCAAACTGGTGCTGGCGCAGCATGCCTGCGGTGTCCTTGCCCGCGCTGCCCGCCTCGGACCGGAAACAGGCCGTGTGGGCGGTCATGCGGATGGGCAGGGCGGCTTCGTCCAGAATGTCACCGGCCACTGAATAGGTCAGCGTCACTTCGGATGTGGGGATCAGCCACCAGCCATTGGTGGTCTGATAGCTGTCATCGCCGAATTTCGGCAGTTTATCAGTGCCGTACATCGCCTCATCGCGGACCAGAACCGGAGTCTGCATCTCGGTCAGGCCGTTCTTGTCGATATGGGTGTCCAGCATGAACTGGGCCAGCGCACGGTGGATACGCGCGACACCCTTCGACAGGTTTACAAAACGGCTGCCGCTGGTCTTGGCGGCGGTTTCAAAGTCCATCGCAGCGGCGACGGCGGGAATGTCGAAGTGTTCTTTCGGAGCAAAATCGAGTTCGCGCGGGGTGCCCCAACGGTTCACCTCGACATTGTCGTTCTCATCCGCACCTTGCGGCACATCCTCGGCGGGCAGGTTGGCGATGCGTGCCAGTTGGTCGGTTAGCAGCGCGTCCAGATCCTTGGCCTCGTTCTGCATGCGGGCGATTTCGGTCTTTTTCTCAGATACCAATGCGCGCAGACGCTGGAATTCATCCTCGTCCCCGCGCGCTTTGGCGGCACCGACCTCTTTGCTGGCCTTGTTCTGCTCCGCCTGAGCGGTTTCGGCGGCCAGAATCTTGGCCCGGCGGCTTTCGTCCAGCCGCAGCACATCTGACGACACCGGCGCATCCCCACGGCGCGCCAGGGCGGCGTCGAAGGCGTCAGGGTTTTCGCGAATGGCGCGGATGTCGTGCATGGTTCAGATCCTTAATGCGTGAATCACTAGGATCGCTTATGCACCATCTGAAAGGCAGGGTGTAGCACCGGTTACGACTTATCGGTGTCCTCGTGTGTTTCATGCGCCAGATGCCCGTCCCATTTTTCGGCGGGTATCTTCGGTTCGGGCGGATCGGCCATGTAAGACGGCGTCATGATCTGCACGTTGTTTTCGTTGAACACTGCAACGATGTTGCGGTGCAGATCCGAGCGGATTTTGGGGATGATACTGCCCCGCGTCGTATAGCCATTGATCTGATAATTTATCGCGTAGTCGGCCAGTGCAGTCCACAACACGAACGGCTCGGGCTTGGTTTTGATCCCCTTGGTGCGCTTGGCGGCTTCGATCAGCATGGCCTCGACCTTCTCAGGTGGCTCCTCGTATCCGATGCCGACTGTGGTGTGCAGTAAAAGCCCACTACCATCTGTTTTCTTTGAAAAATTCACGACATCCGAATTCATCAATTGCGCATTGGGAATCGATATCAACTCATTCTTGATGGATTTCAGGTGGGTTTCCATTAGCTTGATCTGCACCACATCGCCAATGTGGTCACCGATCTGAATACGGTCCCCGATCGAGGTTGAGCGGCGGTAGATAACGAATAATCCAGCCAGCATGTTGGACACGACCGAATTCGCCCCCAGCGATAGCATAGCGCCAACCAATATGGTCAGGCCCTGAAACGCGGCCGAGTCCGACCCCGGAATGTAAGGAACGGCGAAAACCAGCGCGATGAGGATGACGACGACGCGGGCGATATTGAAGGTCGGGTTGACCCAGTGCTTCTCGAAATCTCCCATATCGAACGACCCGGCCTCAACGGCATCAAAGAACACGCGCATGCCCTTGATGATGTACATCGTGACCCAGGTGATCAGGGCCAGCATGATCATGTTGGGGATGTAAGAGAGAATGCCTTTGAAGATCAGCAGAACCGGTTCGGTCAGGTAGGTCAGTAGTAATTGCGCAAAATAGCGGGTTTCGGCAAAGGCGAGCAGAACAAAGGACAGGTAGTAGTAGAAGCCCAGGAAAAAGATAATGAGCAGAACGAAATTCAGACCATACCTGACCAGTGCGGCAATCGCCTCGGCCTGAACACTTTTGGCAGTGGCGGTTTCCACATCCCGCAAGTGGCGTTTGACAAATTTTAGCGTGCGCCGCCTGATCCTGCGATGCATCCACAGGATCGCAACGATGAAAACGGCAAACCCAAGGGTCCACGCGGCGGCTTCGATCGCGCCGGATACGCGGGCCTGTTCCGTGCGATTAGCCCGATAGCCAAGGATGGCTTCTTCGATGGCCTGACCGTGTAGGAAGCTGAGAACATCCAGCTCCATCTGGTCCAGATCAGCATCTGCCACGGTCACAATGGACACGATCACACCATCCGCGCGAATTCGGATGCCAAGCTCGGTCTCTTCGAATGAAATGTCGACCGAGGGGTCTTCTGAGGCCTCGGCAACCTCGATGATCTTGTTCTGGACACTTTCCGCCCGTTCCGGCGCGGGCAGGGCGCTAGAGCCGCGCAGGAAGAACAGCATATCGCCGTCCACGATGACGGGGGCTTTGAAACTGTCTGTTTCCTCGGCCTCTGGTTCAACGATATCGGCGGGCGTTTCCTGTGCCCCAAGCGGTGCTGCAAGAAACAAAATCAAGGCCAGCAATGACAGCAAAAGCGTCAACGATTGGAATGGTTTGTAACGAGCTGTCATTGTCCCTCCTCAGGTTTGACTATAGCTGAGTTCAGGCCTCTGGCTAGGACATATCTGCAACGCTTTGACGCGAGTTCATGCGTTGGGATCAGGTTCAGGTGGGTCACAGCACCGCCTTTGCTTGCAAAGGCGCATCTCAGGGCATAGGTTCCCGCCAAATTTGCGGAACCGTGCCGCAATCCAAAGCAAAAGGAATATCCCATGGAAGGTGGCGCATTCGCCCAGTTTCTCCCGCTGATCCTGATCTTCGCGATCATGTATTTCCTGCTGATCCGTCCGCAGCAGAAGAAGATGAAGCAACATCAGGCCATGGTCGAGGCCGTGCGCCGGGGCGATCAAGTTGTCACCCAGGGCGGCCTGATCGGCAAAGTGTCGAAAGTCAAGGAAGGCGAGAACGAAGTCGAGGTTGAACTGGCCGAAAACGTCAAGGTTCGTGTGGTCAAGTCGACTATTGCGCAGGTTCTGAACAAGACCGAACCGGCGAAGTAACTTCGCGCGACAATTCCTTGAAAAGGCAGGGTAATGCTGCAAATTAATACCTGGAAGCGGGTTCTGATCTGGTCGGTCTGTGTGATCGGCCTGCTGATGGCCCTGCCGAATGCGTTTTACACGCGCGTCGAGCAATCCAACGATGCCAAAGCCGCGATTGAGCTTGGCATCGACACCCCCGAGATGCAGGCCCAGGCCGCACAATGGCCCAGCTGGTTGCCGTCGTCGCTGGTCAATCTGGGTCTTGATCTGCGGGGTGGTGCGCATCTGCTGGCCGAAGTGAAGGTCGAAGATGTTTACGAATCCCGGATGGAGGCGATGTGGCCGGAAATCCGAGACGCGCTACGCGATGAACGCGCGACTGTTGGTACGATCCGCCGGCAGGATTCGGCACCGGATGAGATTCGCGTTCGCATCAGCCAGCCCGAGGGCATGTCCCGCGCGCTGGAGGTTGTGCGCGGTCTGGCCCGTCAGGTGCAGACGCTGACCGGAGTGGGGGCTACCGATATTGAAGCCCGCGCCGATGGTGACACCATCGTCGTGCAGTTGTCTGAGGCCGAAAAGCTGGCCTCGGACGATCGCACCGTGCGGCAGGCTCTGGAAATCATCCGCCGCCGGATTGACGAGGTCGGTACGCGAGAGCCCACAATTCAGCGTCAGGGTGCAGACCGTATCCTGATTCAGGTGCCGGGCATTGGCAGTGCAGGTGAACTGAAAGAGATCATCGGCACCACCGCTCAACTGACTTTCAACTCGGTCGTCAGTCGCGGCACCGACCCGGACGCTGTTCCGGGGATAGGGCAAGAGGTCGTCCCGTCCATTGACGAAGATGGCGTTTATTACATCATTGAATCCGCCCCGGTTGTGACGGGTGAGGAACTGGTCGACGCGCAGCCCTCGTTCGACCAGAACGGTCGCCCGGCAGTCAGTTTCCGGTTCAACACGTCCGGCGCACGCAAGTTTGGCGACTACACGCTGGAAAACATCGGCGCGCCCTTTGCGATTGTATTGGATGACGAGGTGATCTCGGCCCCGGTGATCCAAAGCCATATTCCGGGCGGGTCGGGTATCATCACCGGTAACTTCACCGTTGAAGAAAGCACCAATCTGGCGGTCCTGTTGCGAGCGGGTGCATTGCCTGCGGGGCTGGAGTTCCTTGAAGAACGCACTATCGGTCCCGAGCTGGGGCAAGACAGCATCGATGCCGGTAAGGTGGCAACCATCGTGGCCTTTGTCGCGGTGCTGACCTTCATGGCGCTTAGCTATGGTTTGTTTGGCGTGTTTGCCAACATTGCGCTGATCATCAACGTCGGGCTGCTGTTCGGCCTGCTGTCGCTGATCGGGGCCACGCTGACCCTGCCGGGTATTGCGGGGATTGTCCTGACGGTCGGTATGGCGGTGGACGCCAACGTGCTGATTTTTGAGCGTATCCGCGAAGAACTGAAATCCGCCAGAGGCCCGGCGCGTGCCATTGAGCTGGGTTATGAAAAAGCCCTGTCGGCTATTCTGGACGCAAACGTTACCACTTTCATCACCGCCGTGATTCTGTTTGCCATGGGCAGCGGGCCGGTGCGCGGGTTCGCGATTACGCTGGGCCTGGGTATTCTGACTTCGGTCTTTACCGCGATCTTCGTGACGCGTTTGATGATCGTGATGTGGTTCGAACGCCGTCGTCCGAAAATGATCGAGGTTTGACATGAGACTGAAACTCGTACCCCAGAACACCTCGTTCGATTTCTTCAGCCGCTGGAAGGTCTGGCTGGGTATCTCGGCCCTGATGATGGTCGTGGCGTTTACGTCTTTCATGCTGCAAGGGCTGAACTTCGGTATCGATTTCCGTGGCGGGACCACGATCCGGACCCAATCCGCACAGGAAATCGACGTCGGCGCCTATCGCGACGCGATCTCTCCGCTGGAGCTGGGCGACGTGAGCATCACCGAGATTTTCGACCCTACCTTTGGGCCGGATGAAAACGTCGCCATGATCCGCATTCAGGCGCAAGCAGATGCCGAGGCCGTCTCGGCCGCGACGGTTACCGCCGTGGAAGAGGCGCTGAAGGTGGCAGCGCCGGATATTGAATTTGTATCCGTTGAATCCGTAGGACCCAAAGTTTCAGGCGAGTTGATCCAGACGGCTGTAATCGCTGTGGTTTTGGCCATCGGGGCGGTGCTGGTCTATATCTGGCTGCGCTTCGAATGGCAGTTTGCGCTGGGGGCAGTTGCGGCGCTGGTGCACGATGTGATCCTGACCATCGGCATCTTTTCAGAGCTACAAATTCGGTTCGATCTGGCCATTATCGCGGCGCTTCTGACCATCGTGGGTTATTCGCTGAATGACACTGTGGTCGTGTTCGACCGTGTGCGTGAGAACCTGCGGAAGTACAAGAAGAAAGATCTCAAAGAGGTTCTGAACATCTCGATCAACGAAACGCTCAGCCGGACGGTGATGACCTCGGTGACCACGCTGCTGGCGCTGATCTCGCTTTATGTGCTGGGCGGGGATGTGATCCGTGGTTTCGTCTTTGCGATGATCTGGGGCGTGATCGTGGGAACCTATTCTTCGGTCTTTGTGGCTTCGACCATCCTGCTGTGGCTGGGGGTCAAACGCGACTGGTCCAAGCCGTCCAATACGGCGGGCAATCAGTTTGCCAACATCGACGCCTGATATATTCGGCCAGTCCCCAATGGGGCTGGCCGTTATCATTTTTGCGGCTTTCCTCGGCGGCGTTGTTCGCGGGTTTTCCGGATTCGGCACCGCACTGATTTTCCTTCCTCTTTCCACACCCTTCCTTGGTCCATTCGGAGCCATCATCGGCCTGACCATAATGGACATCTTCGGCCCATTGCCGAACCTGCGTCGCGCTTGGCATGTTGTGCATCGCAAGGATCTGTTGCGGCTGTTGGTGGGCTGTGCGCTGTTGCTTCCTGTAGGGTTATGGGTGCTGACCAAGGTTGAACCCGAGGTTTTCCGCTATGCCGTCAGTCTGCTGGCGCTGTTTATGCTGGCCGTGCTGATCCTTGGCTTGCGGTATCACGGCCATGTTGGTCGGGGGATGGTTGCGGGAATAGGTGCAGCGGCCGGGTTTCTGGGCGGCGTGGCGGGCTTGCCCGGCCCGGCGGTAATCCTGTTTTACATGTCGCGCCCCATACCGGTCGAAGTGATCCGCGCCACGATTTTATTGTTCCTGTTCGGGTTCGATTTCCTCCTCCTTGGGTTCCTGACCGGGATGGAGCGGATCACTTGGGCGGCGGCGGCATTAGGCCTTGCATTGGCCGTGCCCAATTTGCTGGGCAACTGGCTGGGCGGTTGGTTGTTCCGGCCCGCGTATGAAAAGCTGTATCGCGCTGCGGCTTACCTGGCGATTGCGGTTGCGGCCTTGTCGGGCCTACCGCTTTGGGGCTAGAACACGGCCATGCGCCTGAATGAGATTTCCTATACCAATGCGGTCCCGGTTGATGGGTATGGCCCGGGCTTTTTTCGGATCGGTGGGCAGGTATATGAGGGAGCCGTTCTGACAGGCCCCGCCGGAACCACGACCTGGGACGGGTATGAGGACAACGCGCCGCTGCTGGAACTTTCCGATACCGTGGACGTTTTGTTCATTGGCACCGGGGCTGAACTGAATCACATTCCTGCTGATCTGCGCACGGCCCTGGAAAATGCCGGGATCGGAGTTGAGATCATGAACTCTCCGGCTGCGTGCCGCACGTATAACGTGCTGTTGTCCGAAGGGCGGCGCGTTGCGCTGGCCTTATTGCCGGTCTGATCTGTCGGCAGGGCCTGCGTCAAATCTCACCTTTTGCGCCTGACGGCAATGAGATAAGCGGGACCCATGACACTGACTGTGACCGATCTGGCCATCGCCCGTGGCGGCGTTCCTGTGCTTGAAGGGCTGAGCTTTGCTCTGCCGCCGGGCAAGGCGTTGATTCTGCGCGGGCCGAACGGGATCGGTAAGACGACCTTGCTGCGCACACTGGCCGGATTGCAGCCGCCGCTGGCGGGGCAGATTGACGGGGCTGAGGATCAGATCGCATATGCCTCGCATTCCGACGGGTTGAAGCCGACATTGACGGTGGTTGAGAATCTGACCTTTTGGGCCTCGGTCTTTGGCACTTATGAAATTCAGCCCGCGCTAGACGCCTTTGCGCTGAACGAATTGTCTGATCGTCATGCTGGTAACCTGTCGGCCGGGCAAAAACGGCGGTTGGGTCTGGCGCGCATGCTGGTCACGGGGCGGCCAATCTGGATGCTGGATGAGCCCACCGTATCACTGGACCGTAATGCAGTGCAGATGTTCGCTGATGCCGTTCGCGCGCATTTGGGGCAGGGCGGTTCGGCCCTGATCGCCACTCATATTGACCTTGGCCTGGACGGAGAAGTTCTGGATGTCGGCCGCAACAAGGCGAAACCCAAACCCATCGAAGATTTCGACGGAGGCTTCCTGTGATCGCCCTGTTGCTGCGTGACCTGAAACTGGCCTTCCGCGCGGGCGGGGGGTTTGGTCTCGGTCTGGCGTTTTTTCTGATCGTGACCGTTTTGGTGCCATTTTCAGTAGGGCCGCAATCCTCGCTGCTGTCGACCATCGCGCCGGGTGTTCTGTGGCTGGGCGCGCTGCTGGCTTGCCTGTTGTCGCTGGACCGCCTGCTTGCACTGGATTGGGAGGACGGCTCGCTGGACCTATTGGCCACCGCGCCGCTGCCGTTGGAAGCGGTAGTGACCATCAAGGCGCTGGCCCATTGGCTAACCACTGGCCTGCCACTGGTTCTGGCCGCTCCGTTTTTGGGCGTGTTGCTGAACCTGCCGGTGCCGGGGTTTTTCTGGCTGGTCGTATCGCTGTTGATCGGCACCCCGGCAATGAGTGTCATCGGCACTTTTGGCGCGGCCCTGACCGTGGGCCTGAAACGTGGCGGATTGCTGCTATCCCTGCTGGTCCTGCCGCTGTACGTGCCGACCCTGATCTTTGGGGCCGAAGTCGCGCGCCGTGGGGCGACGGGGATGGAAACCCAGACCCCGCTGTTGATGCTAGCGGGGATCACCGCCGCGACAATCGCCCTTTTGCCCTTTGCCAGCGCAGCGGTGCTGCGCATTAACCTTCGCTGACGTGGTCAAACTTTGACTGATGTCAATTGAGAACGAACCCGACTCGGACTAGATAAGGCCCATGTCTATCGCAGCCAAAGCCAACGCCCTCTGGGAATACGCCAATCCGCGCAAGTTCCTTGCCACCAGTGAACGGGTGATGCCGTTTTTCTGGGCATCATCGCTTGCCTGCATCGTGGTAGGGCTGGTGTGGGGGTTCTTCTTCACACCGGATGACTACAAGCAGGGATCGACGGTCAAGATTATCTATCTGCATGTGCCTGCTGCGCTGATGGCAATCAATTGCTGGCTGATGATGCTGGCGACCTCGCTGGTGTGGCTTGTGCGGCGCCACCATGTCAGCGCGCTGGCGGCGCGTGCAGCGGCCCCTGTGGGTATTGTGATGACCCTGATCGCGCTGGCGACCGGGGCGATCTGGGGGCAGCCAATGTGGGGCACCTGGTGGGCCTGGGATCCGCGCCTGACCTCGTTCCTGATCCTGTTCCTGTTCTATCTGGGCTATGTCGCACTGTGGGAAGCTATCGAAGACCCTGATACGGCGGCCGATCTGACCTCGGTCCTGTGTCTGGTCGGGTCTGTCTTTGCGCTGCTCAGCCGCTATGCCGTGAATTTTTGGAATCAGGGGCTGCATCAAGGCGCATCCGTGATGCGGGCCGCCGCCGTGACCGGGGCGGATACCGAAGAGAAGGTCAGCAATATTTATTTCTACCCACTTTTGCTGTGCATCATCGGGTTTGTACTGCTGTTCATTGCTCTTGTTTTGTACCGCACGGGTACGGAAATTCGCGCGCGCCGGGTCAAGGCGCTGTTGGCGCGGGAAAGGGTAAGCGGATGATCCCTGATCTCGGAAAATATGCCGATACGGTTCTCTGGTCCTATGCAGCCTCGATCGGATTGCTGGCGCTGCTGATTGTGTTCAGCATCGTACGTGGCCGCAAGGTCCGGGCCGAGATGGAAAAGGTCGAACAAAGGATGACGCGCAATGGCTAAAATCTCACCCCTGATGATTGCGCCGCCGCTGATTTTTGGCGCTTTCGCCGTTCTAGCGGGCATCGGCATGTTCCGCGATGACCCCAACGCGTTACCGTCGGCCCGCGAAGGCCAACCCGCGCCGCCGGTGGTCCTGACGGAATTCGCGGGCAAGACAGGGTTTGATGATGCCACGCTGCGGGACGGAGAGGTCAAGCTGGTCAACTATTGGGCCAGCTGGTGCGCGCCGTGCCGGGTTGAACATCCCAACCTGCAGGCCCTGTCAGATGAGGGCATCCCCGTTTACGGCATCAATTACAAGGATCAACTGGCCAACGCCGAAGCCTTCCTGACCGAACTGGGCGATCCCTATGCCGGAATCGGCCGGGACGAACAGGGGCGTATGGGATTGGATTGGGGCGTTTATGGCGTACCTGAGACCTATGTGATCGATGGTGAGGGCACGATCATCCTGCGCTTTGCCGGGCCGATAACTCAGCGCGTGATCGAAAGCACGATCCGTCCGGCGTTGGAAAAAGCGGCAGGCAATTAAAGCCGCGATGGTTTAACCAAATGAGAAATGAAAAAAGGCGTCCAATCGGACGCCCTTATTTTTATAGCGTGCAGGTTTAACCAGCTTTCGCCAAGTTCCGCAGCACATATTGAAGGACGCCGCCGTTTTCGACGTATTCGATCTCGGGCGCGGTATCTATGCGGCACTTGAGGGTGATGGTCTTTGTGGTGCCGTCGCCATAGGTGATAGTGCAGGGCACCTCTTGCAATGGTTCAACCTTATCCAGACCATCAATCGAGACCGTCTCATCCCCCTTTAGCCCTAGAGATTTCCGGGTGTCGCCGCCGGTAAATTCGAAGGGGATCACGCCCATGCCAACTAGGTTAGAACGGTGGATGCGCTCAAAGCTTTCGGCGATCACGGCCTTGATGCCCAGCAACGCGGTACCCTTTGCCGCCCAATCGCGTGAGGACCCGGCGCCGTATTGCTGCCCCCCAAACACCACAAGCGGAACGCCCTGTTCCTGATAGGCCATCGACGCGTCGTAGATCGAGGTCTGCTGACCGTCCGGACCTTTGGTATAGCCGCCCTCGACGCCATCCAGCATCTCGTTCTTGATGCGGATATTGGCGAACGTGCCGCGCATCATGACCTCGTGATTGCCTCGGCGCGAACCGTACGAGTTGAACTCGCGCGGCTGGACCTGACGCTCTGTCAGGTACTTGCCCGCAGGCGAGGTTGCCGCAAAGGACCCCGCAGGTGAGATGTGGTCGGTGGTGACCATGTCGCCCAGAATGGCCAGAACCTTGGCGCCGTCGATGTTCGAGATGGTACCCGGTTCGGGGCTCATACCCTGAAAATAGGGCGGGTTCTGGATGTAGGTCGAGGTCGGCGGCCAGTCATAGGTTTCCTGTTGCGGAACTTCGACCGCCTGCCATTTGTCGTCGCCTTTGAACACGTCAGCATATTTCGACTGAAATGCCTCGCGGGTGACGGTTTCCTGCACCAGATCGGCGATTTCCTTCTGGTCGGGCCAGATATCTTTCATGAACACATCATTGCCGTCCTTGTCCTGACCGATCGGTTCCGAGGTCAGGTCGATATCCATGGTGCCCGCCAGCGCATAGACCACCACCAGCGGAGGGGAAGCCAGATAGTTGGCGCGCACATCCGGCGAAATCCGACCCTCGAAGTTGCGGTTGCCCGACAGAACCGAGGTGGCGACCAGATCGCCCTCGGCAATCGCTTCGCTGATTTCCTTCTGGATCGGACCCGAGTTGCCGATGCAGGTGGTGCAACCATAGCCCACAAGGTTGAACCCGATGGCGTCCAGATGCTGTTGCAGCCCGGCGGCCTCAAGATATTCGGTCACAACCTGCGATCCGGGGGCCAGCGAGGTCTTGACCCAAGGCTTACGGTTCAAACCCAGCTCATGCGCCTTTTTCGCCACCAGACCGGCCCCGATCATCACATACGGGTTCGATGTGTTTGTGCATGAGGTGATCGAGGCGATTACCACTTTGCCCGAATCCATGGTGTAGTCTTCGCCTTTGACGGCGACTTCCTTGGCCATCGGGCGTTTGAAGGTCTCAGCCATTTCCTTGGTGAAAGCGGCTTTGGCGCCAGTCAGTGCGACATAGTCCTGTGGACGTTTCGGACCCGATATGGCTGGAACGATAGTGCCCATGTTGAGCGACAGGGTGTCCGTGTAGATCGGGGCGTAGTTTTCATCCCGCCACAGGCCGTTCTCTTTGGCGTAAGCCTTAACCAGCGCCAGGCGATCCTCGTTGCGTCCGGTATTGCGCATATAGCGCAGGGTTTCGCCATCAATCGGGAAGAAACCGCAGGTCGCGCCGTATTCCGGTGCCATGTTGGCAATGGTCGCGCGGTCAGCCAATGGCAGGCGATCCAAACCGCTGCCGTAGAATTCGACGAATTTGCCAACCACGCCTTTTTCGCGCAGCATCTCGACCACTTTCAAAACCAGATCGGTCCCGGTGGTACCTTCGACCATTGCGCCTGTCAGCTCAAAGCCGATGACCTCGGGGATCAGCATCGAGATCGGTTGGCCCAGCATCGCGGCCTCGGCCTCGATCCCGCCAACGCCCCAGCCCAGAACGGCCATGCCGTTGACCATGGTGGTGTGGCTGTCGGTGCCGACCAGAGTATCGGGATAGGCAACTTCCTCTCCGTTCTGGTCTTTGTCGATCCAGACGGTTTGGGCCAGATATTCAAGGTTTACCTGATGGCAGATGCCGGTGCCGGGTGGCACAACGCGGAAATTGTCAAACGCCGACTGCCCCCATTTCAGAAACTGATAGCGTTCCATGTTTCGTTCATATTCGCGATCCACGTTCATCTGGAACGCGCGCGGATTGCCAAACGCATCAATCATGACTGAGTGGTCGATGACCAGATCCACCGGGTTCAACGGATTGATCTTTTGCGCGTCACCACCCAGCGCCTTGATCCCGTCACGCATTGCGGCCAAATCGACGACGGCCGGGACGCCCGTGAAGTCCTGCATCAATACGCGGGCAGGGCGATAGGCAATCTCGCGCGGGTTTTTACCACCATTTGCGCCCCATTCGGCAAAGGCTTTGATGTCATCAACCGAGACAGAAAACCCGTCATCCTCAAACCGCAGGATGTTTTCCAACACCACTTTCAGTGCCGCAGGAAGTCTGGAAAAATCACCTAGACCGGCCTCTTGCGCGGCGCGAATCGAGTAATAGGCAATGGACTTGCCGTTCACGCTCAGGCTGCGGCGTGTCTTGGCGCTATCCTTTCCAACGGTAATGGGCATTGTTGGCCTCCCTTTCAAAATATTGGGTTTGGGGATTTGCTGATTGTTTTCTGGAGCATGATTGCCGTGCATTCAAGGCTTAGATACCTTGACTTCTAAATTGTATGCTAACGTATACAATTCAAGGGCGATTGTTTTAAATCTCAAGAAACCTTGATTGGCGGTTGAGCGTCGATCCGTTTAAACCGGATAAGCACCCCAAAAGCCCGAGATTTCATATGTTCAGAATTGCTCCTGTCACTGTGTTTGTTTCCCTGTTTCTGGCCACCTCAGCCGTGGCCGAGAATGACCCGGTTGTGGTCGAACTGTTCACATCACAAGGGTGTTCGTCCTGCCCGCCAGCCGATGAGTTGATGCATGATCTGGCACAACGTGACGATGTGATCGGACTGGCCCTGCATGTGGATTATTGGGACTATATTGGTTGGAAGGACGAATATGCCGATCCCAATCACACCCTGCGTCAGCGCGCCTATGCGCGTCAGGGCGGGCGGTCGATGATCTACACGCCGCAGATGGTTATCAACGGTCAGCAGGATGTGGTCGGTGCAAAGTCGCAGGAGTTGGAGTATCTGATCGATGCCCATCTCAAAGCTGCGCCCGAGGCCGAAGTGGTGGCGACCCGTTCGGGCAACGATGTCACGGTCGATGTGACGCCGGTCGAACTGCCAGAGGGTGAGCTTTTTGACGTGCGCGTGGTGCAGTATGCGCCGATGCGTCATGCCTCGATCCGCCGAGGAGAGCTGGCAGGGCATGAGTTGGACTATGCAAATGTTGTAGATACCTGGCAGGTCGCCGGGCAGTGGGACGGGGTGGCGCCGCAGAAGTTTTCGGCGGTGTTGACCTCGGACCTGCCAGCGGTCGTACTTGTGCAGAAGGTTGGGCATGGCCCAATCATTGCCGCCACCAAGGTCAAGTGATCAGGGCATATCCTCGGGCTGAACGCCAAGTCCGTTCCAGGCTTTCCAGCGTCGGTGAATCCAGAACCATTGTCCCATGTGCTGCCGTACCATAGCCTCAAGATCATCATTGGTGAACTGGGTCATGGTCTTGGCGTCAGTATGCGGAACCGGGTCATGCAGGACGATTTCGAAATCAATGCCATTAGGCTGGCGGATCGCATAGCACGGGATCAGTTCGGCTTTGTATTTCATCGCCAATTCGGCGTTCAAGACGGATGTCACGGCCGGTTTGCCAAAAAACGTCAGCTCTTCCCCGCCGTGGGCGTGCAGGTCTGAGACGATGGCAATGATACCGCCACTCTTGAGGGAGCGCACCATTTCAACCATGCCGCGGCGGCCCTGTTCGAACATGGGCGCGCCGGTTTTGTAGAACGCGTCGACATACATGTCGTTGAAATAGGGATTCGCCATACGACGATAGAGGCATCCAATGGGCTGTCCACTGCGGGTTTGCAGGGCGATCCGCGCTGCCAGATAGTGACCGAAATGCGCGGTTATCATCATGACGGGTCGCCCTTCGGCCACGGCGGCGTCAAAGGCAGCAATGCCGGGGCCGGACACCTTGGCGCTGGCCTGCCGTTCCGTGAAGCCTTCTGGCGAAAAGTGCTCCATGATGGCGCGACCTGCATTGTCGGGTACAGCGCGACAGATGCGATTTACCTCGGCGTCCGACAGGTCGGGGCGGGTGAGCTTCAGGTTGCTGCGCACGCGCTTAGTGAACCCGACCAAAGGGGCAAGCCCGCGTACGATGGCCCCCATCGTTGCGATACGCCGTTCATACGGCAACAGCCGCATTGCCCCGATTACACCTTTCAGAAACAGGCCGGTGACATAATATTTTCGAAGCGCCCCGCGGCTTAGTTCCGACTTTTCGACGGGCATAATCTGGTCTCACCGGCTGTTGCAATTTGCCGGGTCAGACATACAAGGCACATTCCGCGACCACAAGCATTCCTATGACCTAAACCGCGGCGCTTGCCTATTCCTCATTGTCTTCTTCGATCAGGGCGATCGTTCCTTCGTCAACCAGTGCACGAATAGCGCCAACAATCTGAGTCATGGCCTCTTCAGCCTCGGACTGCTTGACTTTGCCGCGTTCGCCGATTTCTTCACGCAGGTTGTCGGCCATTCGCGATGACATGTTGGACAAAAGGAATTCGGTTGTATTTTGGTCATCCTCAGCAGTGGCCCCGGCCAACGCGGTGACCAGATCGGCCTGATCCACACTGCGGAGAACCGCCGGGACGTCGCGTGACAGAATACGGGCTGGGATATGCGCAAAGGTAAAGATCGAACGGCGCACGACGCTGGCGAAATCCGAATCCTCTTCATCCAGCGCGGTTAGCAACCCGTCGCGGGTGGAGGCCGCCGACTGGTTCAGAATTGCGCCCACACGCGCCCCGGGACCATCCGCAAACGCCTGCGACGGCCTTTGGTCCAGCTGAGCCGCCAGCGACCAGCCGATGCGTTCCACCGCCTCGGGTGTGACATTGGCGGTTTTCGAAACCGAATAGGTGATCTGACGGGCAACAGGACCGGGCAGGTTCCCCAAAAGCTGCGCGGCCTTTGCGGTTTCCAGTTTCGATAGCATCACGGCGGCGATCTCGGTGCTTTCTGCTTGTGCCATGGCAGCCAGGTCTTCGGGTGGTACCTCGCGCAGCCGTTGCCAGGGATCACCAATCTGGCGCACTCCAGCCACCTTACGCAGCCGCGCGGCTGTAGCTGGGGAAATCTTACCATCCACCGCGTCCAAAGCACCGGCCATACCGTGCGGGAAAGACAGGCCGACGCTGTCCAGCGCCTGTGCAAACTCCTGCGCCACTGCGTCCAATGTCACACGATCCACTAGCCCCATCTCACCCAGCTGATGGGTCAGTTTTTCCTGCAAATCGTCGGGAAGGTCTTCCAGCGGGATATCCGCGCCTTCATTCAGCAGCAGCCGCACGACCACGGCGGCCTTCTGTCGGTTGCTGAGCGCGCGAGGAATGACGCGCGGCGCTTCACTGTCCGCCTGATCTGTCACCGGAGCCGCCCCCGGTGCCACCTGTATCAAAGTGTTTGTATCCTGCATCTGCCTGCGGTGCCATAGTTGCGTTCCACAGGCAGATTACGGAGAGTCGGGTAAAGAAAGGCTGAAGCTTAGTAGTTATAGGTCAGCCCGGTGCGGATTGCCTCGCGCAGCGACGCCTCGGCCCAGGTGCCTTCACCACCGCGCGCCTTGATCTCGCGCCATTGTGCAATTGCCAGATCGGTTTTCCCTTCGGCCACAAAGCCCTGACCCATATAGCTGCGTGCCAGGATATTGTCGGGGTTGGTTTCGATGGCGTTGGAATAAAAGACGTTAGCCAGTTCAAGCTCACCCATTTTGCGATAGGTAAAGCCCCAGTAGGTCTGCACACGATCATCGTTTTGATCCATGATGCGCAGAATATTCTGAGCGTTTTCTAACTGGCCGTCATATGCCAATTCCCGCACGGCTTCATACAGCTCATCTTGGGTGAAGTTGGTCTTGTCCGGCTTGACACAGCGCCCGGCATCCTTGTCGTAAACGCGGCCAAACAGGCATTTCTTGGTTGTGTTCGTTGGCTTGGGTGCGGCGCCGCTTCCACCGCCCGCAGCGTATGCCACCGGTGCAAACACAAAGGCCTGAAGGGCAATAGCTGAAACTAATACAAGACGCATTTTCCTACTCCGTTCTCTGGGCTGCTCTGATCAAGCATAGTGCGATCTGATAAAAAGCTAACAATCGCGGCCTCGCTTTTATTCACAAGTAGGAAATAAAATTCTCAGCTGTTTACAATTTTCGCGCATGTTTGGGTTTCGGAATCCCAATATGTCCCGTCTGCGCAGGACTGGGTTTGCTTGGAATGGCCAGTACAGGCCAAAGCGACCGAAGCTGAAAACGTAAGGGCCAAGGCGCAGAGAATGGTGCGTATCATGCTATTTCTCCCGTTTGGAAATATACGCGCACCATAGCTGATTTTGACCCGTCTGGCAAAAGAGCAGGGCCCGGATCGCGTTGTGCGAACCGGGCCCATTGAACTGACTGAACGGTCAGGATTTATTCGCCAAACACGCGGGCGAAGATCGTGTCGACGTGTTTGGTGTGGTAACCGAGGTCGAACTTCTCTTCGATTTCTTCAGGGCTCAGCGCTGCGGTGACATCGGCGTCGGCAAGCAGTTCTTCTTTGAAGTCGGTGCGATGTTCCCACACTTTCAACGCGTTGCGCTGAACCATGGCATAAGCATCTTCGCGGCTGACCCCTGCTTGCGTCAGCGCCAGCAGAACCCGCTGGCTCATCACCAGACCGGGAAACTTGTTCATGTTCTCCAGCATGTTCTCGGGGAAGATCAGCATCTTGTCGACCACGCCGGTTAGGCGGGCCAACGCAAAATCCAGTGTGATTGTCGCATCCGGGCCGATCATGCGTTCGACCGAGGAATGCGAGATATCGCGTTCATGCCAGAGCGCCACGTTTTCCATCGCAGGGATCACCGCTGCGCGCACCATGCGCGCCAGACCGGTCAGGTTCTCGGTCAGGACCGGGTTTTTCTTGTGCGGCATGGCCGAGGAGCCTTTTTGGCCCATCGAGAAGAACTCGGCACCCTCCAACACCTCGGTCCGCTGCATGTGACGGATTTCGATGGCGATGTTTTCGATGCTGCTGGCGATGACGCCAAGGGTCGCAAAGAAGGCCGCGTGGCGGTCACGCGGGATGACCTGCGTGCTGATCGGTTCAGGCACCAGACCTAGCTGATCGCAGACATGCTCTTCAACGCGGGGGTCGATATTGGCGAAAGTGCCGACCGCACCACTGATCGCACCGGTGGCGATTTCGGCACGGGCGTCGCGCATGCGTGACAGGTTGCGGTCCATCTCGGCATAGAATCGGGCAAAGGTCAGACCCATTGTGGTGGGTTCCGCATGGATGCCGTGGCTGCGACCGATGCGGACGGTGTTCTTGTGTTCGATCGCGCGACGTTTCAGGGCGGCCAGCAGGCTTTCGAGGTCAGCAATCAGCAGGTCCGCGGCGCGGGTGAGCTGTACGTTCAGGCAGGTGTCAAGTACATCCGAAGAGGTCATGCCCTGATGGACAAAGCGTGCCTCTTCACTGCCGACATGCTCGGCCAGATGGGTCAAAAAGGCGATAACGTCGTGCTTGGTGACGGCCTCGATCTCATCAATGCGAGCCACGTCGAATTTCACGTCCTTGGCCTTCCACACCGCCTCGGCGTTTTCGCGCGGGATGACGCCCAGATCGGCCATGGCGTCGCAGGCGTGGGCCTCGATCTCGAACCAGATGCGGAACTTGGTCTCGGGCGACCAGATGGCAACCATATCGGGGCGGGAATAACGTGGAATCATTGGCGGTGAGACCTTTTTGTGTTTGGGATAGAGCGTTGGCGCGGGGTTTAAACCCAGCCGCACAAGGGAACAAGGCACGAGTGCAAGTATGAGACGGTTTGCCCTGATTTTGGCCGTTTGGCCCGGTTTTTTGGCCGCGGAAGAGTTCCGGACACTGACCGGAGACGAGATTCTGGATGCCCTGACCGGCCAGAAGCTCGATTACGGGGACGGCGTCTGGCAGACATTCGATGAAACGATGCTGACGCAGTATTACTCGGGTCGCCCAAGCGCGGGCCGTTGGGCGGTGCGCGAGGATCGGTATTGCTCGGTCTGGCCGCCCTCTGATTTGTGGGCCTGTTATGACGTTCAGAAAAAGGGTGACGTGATCCGGTTCGTCGATGACAGCGGAGGCACCACCGACGGGACCTATGCCGAATGACCCAGCCTCGCAGCCTATCCGAGTTCGAAGGGAGCTGGAGTCTGAGCCGAACCATAAACGACGCGCGGGCAGGGCAGTTCGTGCAAGCCGAAGGTCACGCGGTTCTGCGCCTGTCTGAAAATGGGTTAATCTATGATGAAGAGGTCACGCTGCGCATTCCGGGTCAGGCCGAGATGACAGGCACCCGGCGCTACCTGTGGCGGGATGCAGGCGAAGGGATTGCGGTTCATTTCGAAGACGGACGGTTTTTTCATACATTGAAGCTGGAGCATTCGCAGTCTAGGGATCATCATGATTGTCCGCCAGACAGCTATGATGCGGTCTATGATTTCTCAGCCTGGCCGGTTTGGTCCGTCCGCTGGACGGTGAACGGACCGCGAAAAGCCTATGAAATGAAAACCGAATACCGCCCTCGATAGCGCAATCATCTTGAAGTCTCGATGTGAAATGGGCCATCCTGTGCCCCAATTTCCATCCGAACGTGGAGAAACGAAAATGACTACAAATGTTCTGGCCGAGGCAATCGGTCCGCGCGAGGGCACAGCGCTGCGCGTGAAACAGGTGGCCTTGGTCGCGGTGGGTATCGTTACGCTGGCGATTGCCGCAAAGATTAAGGTTCCGATGTGGCCGGTACCGATCACCATGGGTACCTTTGCCGTTCTGACCATCGGTACCGCCTATGGTGCGCGTCTGGGTCTGATCACCATGCTGGGCTATCTGTTGATCGGCGCGCTGGGTTTTGACGTCTTCGCCGGGTCCTCGGCCGAGAAATTTGGGCTGACTTACATGATGGGCGGCACTGGCGGCTATCTGGTCGGCTACCTGATGGCTACCGTACTGCTGGGCGCGTTGGCCGCGCGCGGTTGGGATCGCTCGGTCGGGAAACTGGCGCTGGCGCTGGTGCTGGCCAATGTACTGATCTATGTGCCCGGCCTGCTTTGGCTGGGTCAGCTCTATGGTTGGGATAAGCCGATCCTGGAATGGGGTCTGACGCCCTTCCTGATGGGGGATGTGATCAAACTGGCGCTGGCCGCTCTGCTGATCCCCGGCCTGTGGAAACTAGTTGGTGACGCCCGCAACTGATTTCCGAATAACCTTGTGAATGACACCGCGCCCAAAGCAATCCGGGCGCGGTTTTTTTGGCCTATTCCAAGAGATGCTGGACAAAACCGGCCACCGCAGTCCAAGCTGCATTCAACGAAAACATCAGGTTATTTAGAAATGAGAATTTTTACTGGCTCGACTCTGGCCGCCTGTGCCGCCCTGTGGTTAGGGGCCGTGGCACCGGCGTCTGCGGATACTCCTGTCACATATACCGAAGCAGGGCGCGCCCTGTTTGGCTTTTCCGTGCCCGATTATTGGGTCGTGCGAACGGGCGGTCCGCGTGAGATTGAGGATACCGAACTGGGTGATCTTCGCGCTGTCGCACGTGTCATGGCCATACGGCCTTTGACCGATGACAACGTCTGGATGGGGTTCGTTTCACCTGCTGGCGTAAAGTCAATTAAGGATGGACTGCAATATCTTGAAGATATTGATAAGTTTCTTGTTGAAGATCCCGAAGTTACCAACACGTCCGACACACGAATTGGCGGTTTACCGGCGCGGGTGATCCGGGGGACCGGTACCCGCGACGGGCGTGGCATCAACTTTACGGCCTCGGTCATTGACCTGCCAAACAGTCGCGTGGCCGTTGTTGTCGCGATCCTGCGCAATGGCGCTGATCCGGCTTATGTTGACGACCTGAATGCCGTGTTCGGGTCGTTTCGGGCCTCGCAGTAAGGAGATGTGCTGATGATCACAAAACGTATCAAACGTACAATCCTTGCGCTGGGGCTTGGGGCTGCAAGTTTTACGCTCTCTGCATGTGATGGTGTTTCAGTTGGTGTCGGCTATGGATACGGTTACGACCCGTTTTATGACTCGATGCTATGGAATGACTACTATCGACGCGATGTTGACGTAGATATTGACGTCGACCGGCCTCCGCGGCCGAAACCGCCTGCTGGCAAACCTCCGGCAAGACCAAAGCCGCCGGTTGCAAAGCCACCTGCGCGACCGCGTCCGCCAGTGGCGCGACCACCCGCAGCCAGACCGCCGATCCATCGCCCGGCGCCACGACCGCGCAGATAGTTTCAGAGGGTCAGGTCAGAAGTTCCGTAGTGATATGGGCTGACCCTTCCAACGTTCTGTGTACAGGGCATTTATCTGCAATCTCCAGCAGTCGGGTACGCTGTTCCTGATCCAGCGGTCCTTCCAGGCGGATTTTGCGGCGGAACACGTCGATCTTGCCGTCTCCGGCAAGACCGGCATCCTGACCATGTACTTTGTTGTGGCAGACATCGACCAAGATACCCGTCAGTGGCCACCGCTTGCGCCGCGCATACATGCGGATCGTCATCGACGTACACGCCCCCAGACCCGAGGAAACAAAGCCATAAGGCGACATGCCCCGATCCGTACCGCCATAGGATTCAGGCTCATCCGCAACCGCGTGATGCCGGGGGCCGGATTGGATGTCCTGCAAATACCCGGAGGGATCAACTTCGGTCACGCGCACCACGCCCTCGGGCGCGCCCGGCGGTGGTGCCGGTGGGCAGAGAGTGACGTATCGCTTGACCCATGCGGCGATCACATCCGCCGCGTATTCCGCATCCGAGGCCCGCGTGATCAGGTGATCGGCATCGTCCAACGTAACAAAGCTTTTGGGATGTTTGGCAGCAAGAAAGATGGTGCTGGCATTGTCGATGCTGACGGTTTCATCCCGGGGGGCGTGCAGGACCAGCAGGGCAGCTTTCAGGTCGCCAATGGCAGGAGTCAGAGCCGTTTCTGAAATGTCGTCGACAAAAGCCTTGCCGATGCGGAACGGGCGACCGCCCAGCATGACCTCGGCTGATCCCTCCTGTTCGATCTGGGGCAGTGCAGCCTCAAAATGGTGCGAGACATGTCCGGGATCAGCAGGCGCGCCCAGCGTGACCACTGCCTTGACGCTTGGGATACCTGCGCGCGCGCGTAGAACGGCAGCCCCACCCAATGAGTGACCGATAAGTAAGGCGGGAGCCATGTTTCGCCCGGCCAGATAATGCGCGGCGGCAATCAGGTCTTCTACATTCGAGGTAAAGGTGGTGTTCGCGAACTCTCCGCCCGAATGGCCCAGACCGGTGAAGTCAAAACGCAATACAGCAATGCCCATAGCCGCCAGACGCGCAGCAATACGGCGGGCGGCGGGAATATCTTTGGAACAGGTAAAACAATGCGCAAACAACGCGGTCGCAAGTACCGGTCCATCCGGCAAATCAAGGCGCGCAGCCAGCTGGTTGCCGTCGTGACCGGCAAAAGTGATGCGTTCGGTGGGCATGACAATTCCTTACCTATCGGGATGGCCCCAATAGTGTGTGCTTCGGTCTGGGCACTCAACCCCATTGTAAGAAGCGTCACGGGAAGGTGAGGGGAATACAGATATTTGGGTCGGATTCTTGCGAGAATACGAGGTTCAATATTTGTGATGTTTGATCAATCAAATATTCGTTTTAATTATTTTGCTCTGATGTCCATCTTGCAGGTGTCACACACAGTCAGCCAAGGAGGCTAACATGGCACACACTGCATCCGCCCCGCGTGGCGTTGTTATTCGACCTGATCTTTTGATCATCATTGCCCTGACCGGAATTTTGGGGTTCTCAGTCGGGCAAAATTGGCCACAGGCAGGGTCGGCTACAATCGAAGCCGCCATCCCATCCGAGGATTGGCACGGGAACGTTCGGCGCTCAACCTGGCCGGACTGAACTTTTACTCAAGCCCCATAAGCTGAGGGTCGAACGGGTATGTGGTGAGGTTTTCATACCCGTCCTCGGTGATCAGCACCTGATCTTCCAGCTTGATCGAAAAATCGCCCCCAACCTCGCCACAGGCGGCTTCGACACACAACACCATGCCGGGCTCAAGCGGATAGTCGTATGAGCCCGCAACCGCCTTGTCCGGATAGGCAACCAGAGGCCATTCATCACACAGACCCACGCCATGCATCAGGCAGCCGTATTTTTGCGCCTGAAACTTGTCGTCCAGCTTGTGTGCATTGGCGGTCAGTTCCGGAATCATCACGCCGGGTTTCAGCATTTCCATATTGGTCATGATATGTTCATGCGCGTGCTGCATGGCATAGATCATGTCGGGGCGAGGTTTTTCATCCCCGATCCACCACGTGCGTGAGATGTCGATGCAGATGCCGTACGAGCCGATCAGATCGGTATCAAAGGCAATGATTTCATTCTTTTGCGTGATCCGTGGACCACATTCCTGAAACCAAGGGTTTGTACGCTGCCCCGAGGCCAGCAAGCGGGTTTCAATCCATTCACCTCCGCGCCGGATGTTTTCGGCGTGCAGAACGGCCCAGATATCGTCTTCCGAGGTCTTGCCATCCCCTACATTCGCCCGCGCGAACTTCTCCATCTCGGCCACCGCGGTTTCACAGGCGTGATTGGCACAGCGCATGGCCAGAATTTCATCGGGTCCTTTCACGGCGCGGCTCTTTTCGGTGACCTCTTCGCCCTCCATGATCTCGAACCCTTGCGCCTCAAGCGCGCGTAGGCCGTGCAACATGATCTTGTCGACGGCCAGACGTTTGTTGCCACCGCCATGTTCGTCGATCAGCAGCCGTACCTCGTTCGAGAACACGTCGGCCTGAACATCCACCTTGTCACCACGGTCAAAATAAAACAGGTCCGCTCCCGAGCGTTGTTCACGCACCAGAGGATTGAATTTCGACAGGAAGGGAGAGTTTTTATAGTCCCAGATCACCATGTAGCCATCGGCACACAGCAGCACGGCGCGGAACGGGTTATGGGTGTTCCACAACTGCATATTGGTGCTGTCGGTGGCATAACGAATGTTGAGCGGATCAAACATCAGCAGCCCACCATAGCCACGATCCACGATGGCCTTCGTAAGGCGCTTCCACCGGTATTTCCGCATCCGCGCCAGATCGGGCAGGGCAAGCCCGGCGGCTTCCCATTCGGCAAAGGCCAGCTGCGTCGGCCCGATCTCAATCCGATCATTCTCGTTCGGGGTGCCGTCGCCAAGCGTAGCGCCCTTTGCCGGGTCAATCTTGCGGGTGTCGCGATAGTGCTGGTTCATAGTGGGTCTCCCTGCCTGCGGTCGAGCGTGGAGAATCATTTCCCCCACGTCTTGAAGGTTTGCGACCGGGCATCCGTCGCTTTTTGACCGACAATCCAGTAAACTGGTGTTAGGTCAAAGGCATGACGATCCTCCAGACCTCAATTCCTTATGATCCGCTTGCCCCACGTCCTTTGCCCGGTATCCAACCGGGCAGCATGGATGATTGGCTGCATTGTGATGATGTGTTTGCCGCGCAGATGCAGCGGCGCACGACGTTGTTGGCCGAAAGACGGGCAGAGGTTCTGGCGCTGGACCCAAGTGCCGAACCTGCGGCGCAAGAGCTGTTGGACCTTGTCCTAAAGCACGCTTACCCAGGGTGTTCGGACCGGGTCACACGTCCGGACGGGCAGGGTGTTGAAATCGACCGCTCCAACCCCATGGATATGCTGTGTCGTCTGGTGCAGGAAGATTTCTGCATCCTTCAAAAGCACGGGGATGAACACGTTCTGACCGGTGCCATCCTGTGTTTTCCCGCCAGTTGGCGTTTGTCTGAAAAATTCATGCGCCCCTTGATCGACATTCATGGGCCAGTCGCCAGCTATGATGCCGATATCGCCCGCCGCGTGCAGCGTCTGTTTGATGGAATACAACCTGAACGTCCGCTTTGGCGCTTCAATGCCTTGTGGTACGAGGACGCGGAACTGCACCAACCCCGCAGTGCCAGCGCACCGCGTGATGTCCAAGAACCTGGGGTCGCACAGTATCTGCGCAGCGAACGACAGACGCTATTGCGTCTGCCTGAAACGAAGGCCGTGGTCTTTTCAATCCATACTTATGTGCTTGAGGCAAAGCACCTGCGCAAAGCGGAAAACCCCGCCTAAGTGGCGGGGCTTCCAAGGAGGGTCTTCGGTTTAGTGCTACATGCCAAACGCGTTTGCGACACCGGCAATTGCCCCGCTTGTGCTGAGAGCGGAGATTGCGACGGAGTAGGCAAGTACCTGAGTATTAAGGCGAAAATCTTCACCTTTGATCAGGTTCACTGCGGCCAGAGAGACCGCGATCGGAACTGACACGCTTGCCACGGCCCCGGTCAATCCCCAACTGGACAGTCGCAGGATATCGCTGGGCTTATCGTGGTCGAGGGGGGGCGTATCTTCGTCCCGATCAGTAGGCTGCTCGATAGGTTCTGTCCGGAAAGCGATGCTGAGCAACTGCTCATCCGACAGCTGGATCGGCCGGGCTGCTGGTTTCAGCGCCTCTTTTTGTGGCTCATCCAGGTCTTCTTCAGTAATGGCCAGCCCCGCGAACGGGCCTGTCACTGCCTCGAAAATCTGTTGTCTGTTGCGTGGTTTGGAAGGCGTCAGCGTGTTGAACGCGCTCATGAACTGTTCCACGGTCAGAACTGTGTTGGGCGACAGCCATTCGACGCGCTGCGTCGCGCAGATATCAACCATCCGATACAGGATGACCACCAACATAAGCTCTGAGATTTCACTGTCATCCAGCAGCGCTGATACCGGAGAGATTGTAATTGCCAAACGGCTCTGCGGAAGGGTCACGATCGGCCGATGGGCGGTCTTTAACCCGGCGGCACGGTCCAACCGCTCAAAACGGTCTTCTGCTCCGGTCGCCTGAGTTTCCAAAGTCAGGCGCACCAGATACTGGCTGGATACGATGCTGGCTTCGGTGGCGCTTAGCATGGTCTTACGCTCGACCAGATGGCCATAGTCTTCCAATGTCGTGGCGACGATGGCACCGAACCGCTCGATCGCGCCGTCGGTCTCACCGTCGAATTGAAGACCACCATGATAGCTGTGCTTCGTAGTCACTGCGCTGTCCCTTGTCGCATCCTGTCTTACCAAACAGGTTAACAAGCGATATGGGGCAGAATTTGGCAGAAATGGAAAAAAATCCAAAATTGGCAAGATTGATTACTCTATGGAAACCTAGACATTTTAGGGGCCAATTAATGTCTGTGGCAACAATGTGGCCGGATTGGGGTGTGCAGGCGCGGATTTGTGGCAGATCTCAGCCGTCGATTCGGGTTGCCATAATCGCAATGGATTGCTGATAGACCGTGGCCGCGTTCCATTGCTGAATTACAGCGAAATTGGGCTGCCCCGGCTGATAGCCACGCCCCGGTTTCCACCCTTTTTGGCGTAGAAAATTGGCGGTTGAGGCAAGCGCGTCTGTCATATTGTAGAAATCGACCTGGCCGTCACCGGTTGCATCGACCCCATAGGTCAACGCATTGCCCGGCAGGAATTGAGTGTGCCCCAATTCGCCATGTTTGGCCCCTTGGGTTGCTGTCGTAATACTGCCTTGATCGACTAATTTTAACGCACCGATGGCATGTGGAATAAAGAAGTCAGAACGGCGACAATCATAGGCCAGTGTTGTAATCGCGGAAACAACCTGACTGTCCCCCATGAAATTTCCGAAACCCGTTTCCATTCCGTGAATGGCGATAAGCACTCCGCTGGGGACGCCGTATTGGCGCTCCAGCGCGGCATAGAACTGTGGGTTGCGGGCCTTGCGCTTGCGTCCTTGTGACACGATCGCGTCGGCGCCGCGTACCCGCATGAATTTGTCCAACGAGTACTTAAAGCTTTTTTGATTGCGGTCCGCCGCGATTGTACGGGTGGCGTATTGGCTTTGCGCCAGCGCCTGCAATCCCTTCTTTTTGACGCCCGCGCGTTTAGCCTGTTTGGCAAAGTCCTTCTTCCAGACCTCAAACCCGCTGCTGGTATTGCCGCAAGGGGCGCTGGCCGCAATTGTGGGCAGAGCCAGCGTAAGGGTCAGTAAAATTGCAAATCGCTTCATGAAAAGAATCCCTAAATAAGCTAATTTCAACCGACCCCGCGATCCGAGTGGCACTTATAATGCACGCTGCAGATCCTCGGCCGTCAGGACGGGCTGAATTTCGATATTGGCGTTCAATGCGGCAAACAGGGGCTCGTTGATTTTCGGCATGCGGGCCTGATCGCTTTCCTCGAAAATGACAATGCCCATGCGTTTTCCGTGTTCCAGCGCAAAATAGGCGGCCTCGGCATTGACGTCTTTCACAAGCGCTTCAATGGCTTTTCCCAGCGATCCGTCCCGTTCTGCTTGATTGCCTTTTTCAACCGGTATTGTGAATTTCAACATCAACCGCATCGCGCCCTCCCAAAATCCTCTGATCAATACTTTGGGACGAGGCTCGGACGTTCGTGCGTGTCAGTCAAGATGTGTTGTCCTGAACGGCAAAAGGGCGCCCGGTAGGACGCCCTCAGCTTTTCTTAAGTTCAACCGCCGCTTAGCAGCTGTAGTACATGCCGTACTCAACCGGGTGCGGAGTATGCTCGTAGGTTTCGACCTCTTCCATCTTCAGTGCGATGTAGCCGTCGATCTGGTCTTTGGTGAACACGTCGCCTTGCAGCAGGAAGTCGTGATCCGATGCCAGAGCTTCCAGAGCTTCACGCAGGCTGCCGCAAACGGTCGGGATATCGGCCAGTTCCTCGGCGGGCAGATCGTACAGGTTCTTGTCCATGGCTTCACCCGGATCGATCTTGTTCTTGATGCCGTCCAGACCGGCCATCAGCAGTGCGGCAAACGCCAAATAAGGGTTCGCAGCCGGATCGGGAAAGCGGGCCTCGACGCGCTTGGCTTTCGGGCTTTCGGTCCACGGAATACGGACACAACCCGAACGGTTACGGGCCGAGTAGGCGCGCAGAACAGGAGCTTCGAAACCTGGGATCAGGCGCTTGTAGCTGTTGGTCGACGGGTTGGTGAAGGCGTTCAGGGTCTTGGCGTGCTTCAGAACACCACCGATGAACCACAGGGCTTCGTCCGACAGATCAGCATACTTGTCGCCGGCAAACAGCGGCTTGCCATCTTTCCAGATCGACATGTTCACGTGCATGCCGGTGCCGTTATCGCCTGCAATCGGTTTCGGCATAAACGTCGCCGATTTGCCGTATGCGTGCGCAACATTGTGGATGATGTACTTGTATTTCTGCAGCTCGTCGGCCTGTTTGGTCAGGCTGTCAAAGATCAGACCCAACTCGTGCTGGCACGAGGCAACCTCGTGGTGGTGTTTGTCGACCTTCATGCCCAGACGCTTCATGGTCGACAGCATTTCCGAACGCAGGTCCTGCGCTTCGTCAATCGGGTTGACCGGGAAGTAGCCCCCCTTGACGCCCGGACGATGGCCCATGTTGCCCATCTCGTACTCGGTGTCGGTGTTCCACGATGCGTCGGTCGCATCAACTTCGTACGATACTTTGTTGATAGTGTTCGAGAAACGAACATCGTCGAACAGGAAGAACTCAGCTTCGGGGCCCATATAGGCCACATCACCGATACCCGATGCCTTCAGGTATGCTTCGGCTTTCTGAGCGGTGCCGCGCGGGTCACGCTCATAAGCTTCGCCAGTGTCGGGCTCGACAACCGAGCAGTGTACGCAGATGGTTTTTTCAGCGTAGAACGGATCGACATAGGCGCTTTCGGTGTCGACCATCAGCTTCATGTCCGATGCTTCGATCGATTTCCAGCCCGCGATGGACGAACCGTCGAACATAAAGCCTTCTTCCAGGAAATCCTCGTCAACCTGATCGGCCATCAGGGTCACGTGCTGCAACTTGCCGCGCGGGTCGGTAAAGCGAACATCGACGTATTCGGCGCCTTCGTCCTTGATCAGCTGAAGAACTGCGTCCTTGCTCATACTCTTATTCCTCTATTGGGTGTTCGATTACAGGGCTTCCGAACCGGTCTCGCCGGTACGGATGCGAATGGCTTGTTCAACGGGCGAGACAAAGATCTTGCCGTCGCCGATCTTGTCGGTTTTTGCAGCAGAGACGATGGCCTCGATGGCGGCGTCAACCTGGTCATCGTCCAGAACGACCTCGATCTTCACCTTGGGCAGAAAGTCGACCACGTATTCAGCGCCGCGATAGAGCTCGGTGTGACCTTTCTGTCGGCCGAACCCTTTGACTTCGATCACGCTGAGGCCCTGGACACCTACGTCCTGCAGCGCCTCTTTCACTTCGTCCAGTTTGAACGGTTTGATGATCGCTTCGATCTTCTTCATCCCGGGCTCCTATAACTCTTGTCAGAAAGGCACTGATCACGTCTAAGATCAGTCGGCAATCTGATTGCGAAAATGGCCGGGCCCTTGTGGTGAGAAATTAAGCGGTGGGTGAAATTTTGATCGATTTGCACAAAAAGTAATCAGAATTGAATCGTCAGGGGAATTTGAGATGACGGAATTGCTGACAGCCGCGCAGATGCGGGCCATCGAACAGGCCGCGATTGAGTCTGGCGAGGTGACAGGGCTGGAGTTGATGGAGCGGGCCGGGCGCGGCGTTGTCGAGGCGATTTTCGAGGAGTGGCCAGAGCTGTCGAAGACCTCGGGGGGCGCTGTGGTTTTGTGCGGGCCGGGGAATAATGGTGGAGATGGGTTTGTCGTTGCCCGGCTGCTGAAAGAGTGGGGTTGGAAGGTCGAGGTCTTTCTCTACGGCGATCCCAAGAAGCTGCCGGCAGATGCGCGAGTGAATTATGATCGATGGTTGGAGTTTGGAGAGGTTGTACCTCTGACTGAACAGGACATGCGCAAGGGTGGTTTTGCCGATCTATACGTTGACGCACTGTTCGGTACGGGGCTGAAACGCGGTTTGGACGGTGAGTTGTTCAAGGTCGTTCGGCATCTTTCTGGTGTGAATGGGGACCACTACACCGACCGCATGATCAGCATCGACGCCCCGTCCGGATTGTGTCTGGACAGCGGGCGGGTGTTGCATCAAGAGGCTCCGAACCCATGGTCTAGCAAGTTGCTGGACAGTGTTCCTGCAGAGATACGGAGCAAGGCTGCCCAAGCGGGCGGCGCGTGTGCTTTGCGCGACCGTTTTGCGTGGCTGACTGTTTGTTTCGACAGCCCAAAGCCCGGGCATTTCCTGGCGCAAGGGCCGGATTTGTGTGGCAAGCTAGTTGTGAAAGACATCGGTATCTCCATTCAGCGTTGTCGCTTTAACGGTGAACCATATGACGATGCGTTCACATTAGGCCCAAAGCCTTTTCGCAGAGCGAACCGCCCTGCTTTTCTAACCCTTGCCGAAGCACCGGGCCGCGTGAAGGACGAGCGAACATGGGGTGGGTTGCCGCTCTATCGCTTGCCAAAATCCAAACAGCATCACAAGTTCACCCACGGCCACGCCCTCATTTTCTCGGGGGGTCCGGCTAAAACCGGCGCTGCGCGGCTGGCAGCGCGTGGGGCATTGCGCATTGGGGCGGGATTGGTGACGCTCGGGGTGCCTCCGGCGGCTCAGATGGAAGTCGCGGCGCAGGTGACGGCCATCATGTTGCAGCGGGTCGAGGGGCCGGATGGCCTGACTGGAGTGCTGCAGGACGAGCGATTGAACGCTTTGTGCCTTGGCCCTGGATTAGGGTTGGAGCGCGCGTGGGAATTGGTTTCAGCTACTCTAAACGCCAAGCGCGCTACAGTGTTGGATGCGGACGCGCTGACGGCTTTTGTGGATGATCCCGCAGCCTTGTTTGCGCAATTGCACGAAAGCTGTGTTTTGACGCCGCATGGTGGTGAATTTGCACGGCTGTTTCCGGATATCGCCGAAAAGCTGTCGGCGCCCGCAACCAAAGGCCCGGCATATTCCAAAGTGGATGCAACACGCGAGGCCGCCAAGCGGGCAGGGTGCGTGATCTTGTTCAAAGGGCCGGACACGGTGATCGCGGCGCCGAACGGACGGTGTTCGGTCAATGCAGCAGTCTACGACCGTGCGGCCCCTTGGTTGGCTACGGCCGGGTCCGGCGATGTTCTGGCTGGTTTTATCACCGGGCTGCTCGCGCGTGGGTTTGCCCCGATGCAGGCCGCTGAAACAGCGGCTTGGTTGCATGTGGAATGCGCGCGTGCGTTTGGCCCGGGGCTTATCGCTGAAGACTTGCCCGAGTTGCTTCCTGAAGTTTTCAAACAACTTAATATATGATTTTTAGGCGAGATTTGGCCGATCCACCCGATCTTCGGCAGCATTTGGCCGACGGGTTTGCGGTGTCATCAAATCGAGTGTTTGCCAGACGCATAGCCGGGCGTCAGAATTCGCTTGGAGGGGGTCTCCGGCTGCGGTCTTCCTGCAGATAATGCGTTGATTAAAATAGGAATTATTTCTGACTTTCCTGCTCTGAGTGGCGGACATGCAATACTTTGAAAGTATCGCAAGAGGCCTCTGGAGCCATGGCGGCATGCACGCGATTAATGAGCAACGAAAGCCGGAATTTTCAAGGTGAATGAAATGACCCAGAAACTAAAACTGTCCTCAATGGCTGCGATGTTGGTTGCGACAACGGCAATTCCCGCGGCAGCGGAACTGAAATACAACAACAACAGTGGCGGTTATGTTCTGTTGTACGGACAGCTCGATCCGGTGATAGTCTCGGTCGATGATGGCGAGGAAACGGAAACGCGCTTGCTGGACAATGACCTGTCCAACAGCCGCGTCGGCCTGCGGCTGATGCAGCCCTATGGCAGCAATGAATTCATGTTCCGTTTCGAAACCGGACTGGGTCTGCCGAGTACGGGAACGGCCAACCAGAATGGAACCAACAATGACGGGTGGTCACGGGAAGACATCCGACATGTCGATTTCTCGTTAAAAGGGGGATACGGCAAGTTCTCGGCCGGGCAGGGGAGCATGGCGTCGGACGGTGCGGCCGAGGTTGACCTGTCTTATGTTGGAACGGCTTTGTATTCCTTTACGAACGACGAAAACGGCGCGTTTTTCTATCGCGGCACGGACGGTGTACTAAGCGGTATCACCGTCGGTGACTCTGCCAGCAACTTTGATGGCGCTCGCCGTGGCCGGATCCGTTACGACACCCCCGACTTCAACGGTTTCTCAGCGGCAATTGCCTATGGCCAGAACATTCTGTCCAGCAGCGACGATGATGACTACTACGACATCGCGGTTTCTTACGGCAATACTTTCGCAAATGGCGTGGAGTTTGCCGCAAGCGTGGCCTATGCGGTGCGGGATTTCGACAATAGCTCGGGTGAACGCAAGGACACGATCGGGTCCGCTTCGGTTTTGCTGCCCAGCGGTTTCAGCTTTACGGCGGCTTTGGGTACGCGTGACGACACTGCCACCGGTGCCAGCGACCCGGACTATTGGTACACCAAACTGGCCTATGAAGGGGACTGGGTGTCCTGGGGGAAAACCGGTGTCGGGATCGACTATTTCGATGGTTCGGATTTCGAAAACGACGGGTCCAGCACAAAATCCTGGGGTGTCGCGGTCGTTCAGCGGATCGACAGCATCAACACTGATGCGTACCTGAAATATCGCAACCATGACTTCGACGACACGGTCGACTTTGACAAGAACGAAGCCTGGGTTCTGGGTGCGCTCTGGAAGTTCTGATCCCGACCTTCTTGGGAATAGGCGCCCCGGGTCAGTCCGGGGCGTTTTTTTTGTTCAAATCGGCGGTAAAATAAGGCTGATCCGGGCTTTGCCCCCTTGCACGCAGGCGGCTGGGCAAATAGAAGGCGTCAAATTTGCCCGGCGCGCCGTTTTGCGCGCCCCGAATCCTATGGGGACTACCATAATGCAGGTTACCGAGACGCTGAACGAAGGTCTGAAACGCGGCTACAACATCGTTGTGACCGCAGCCGAGCTGGACGACAAGGTTAACGAAAAACTGACCGAAGCACAGCCCGAAGTCGAGATGAAGGGCTTCCGCAAAGGCAAGGTGCCGATGGCCCTGCTGAAAAAGCAGTTTGGTCAGCGCCTGCTGGGCGAAGCGATGCAGGAAAGCATCGATGGTGCCATGAACAAGCACTTTGAAGACAGCGGTGAACGCCCTGCACTGCAGCCCGACGTCAAGATGACCAACGAAGATTGGAAAGAAGGCGACGACGTTCACGTCGAGATGTCTTATGAGGCGCTGCCGGAAATCCCCGAAGTTGATCTGAAATCGGTCGAGCTGGAAAAGCTGATTGTCAAAGCAGACGATGAGGCCGTCGAAGAAGCGCTGAAAAGCCTGGCAGAAACCGCGCAGGACTTCAAAGCGCGCCGCAAGGGGTCCAAAGCCAAAGACGGCGATCAGGTTGTGATCGACTTTGTTGGCAAAGTGGACGGCGAAGAATTCGAAGGTGGTTCGGCCGAAGACTACCCGCTGGTTCTGGGCTCGAACAGCTTCATCCCCGGCTTTGAAGAGCAGCTGGTCGGTGTGAAGGCCGAAGAAGAAAAAGACGTGAACGTCAGCTTCCCAGAAGAATACGGCGCCGAAAACCTGGCCGGTAAGGACGCTGTTTTCACCTGCACGGTGAAAGAAGTGAAAGAGCCGGTTGCTGCCGAGATTAACGACGAGCTGGCCACCAAGTTCGGTGCCGAAGATCTGGCTGGTCTGAAAGCTCAGATCGCTGAGCGTCTGGAGGCAGAGTATTCCGGTGCGTCGCGCGCGGTCATGAAGCGCGCGCTGTTGGACGCGCTGGACAAGATCGTTTCCTTCGACCTGCCGCCGTCGCTGGTTGAAGCCGAAGCCAAGCAGATCGCGCACCAGCTGTGGCACGAGGAAAACCCGGAAGTGGAAGGCCACGACCACGCCGAGATCGAGCCCACCGACGAGCACAACAAACTGGCCGAGCGCCGCGTGCGTCTGGGCCTGCTGCTGGCCGAGCTGGGTCAGAAGGCCGAGGTTGAAGTCACCGATGCCGAGATGACGCAGGCGATCATGAACCAGGCGCGTCAGTACCCGGGTCAGGAACGTCAGTTCTTTGAGTTCGTGCAGCAGAACGCTCAGATGCAGCAGCAGCTGCGCGCGCCGATCTTCGAAGACAAAGTCATCGACTACATCGTTGAACTAGCTCAGGTTGCCGACAAAGAAGTCAGCAAAGACGACCTGCAGAAAGCCGTAGAGGCACTGGAAGAGGAGTAATCCTCTTCCGCCCCCTGCCCACGGGGCACAAAAAAACGGAGCCGTCTGACAATCAGACGGCTCCGGTGGGTGGCTTTTGATCTTATGAGGTGAGGGGGTCAGGCCTCATGAGCAAAAGCACGGGGGGTACTCAGCAGAGCAGTCTTTTGCTCTGGCGTGAAACGATCTGACAGCGCTTCGATCAGTTTAAGCACGTCTTTGACTTCGTCTTTCGATTTTGCTGAATGCATCTGTTCGACGAAGTATTTCTCAAGCTCGGTCAGCGGTTGGTGATCGACATTAGCGGGTTTTTCGGCCTTGCCGAGCGCGAACAGACTCAGCGCCTGTTCTTCGGTCAGGAAGACGTCATGTTCGATTCCCGCATAGTCCCGAATGCCCGAAATTCGTTCATCCGAGCAATCCATCAACGCCGCCATCGCAACCACTTTGCCCATTGGTTTTGCACTACCGAGGTAATCATACGGGGCATTGCCCGACCGTTGCAGAACACGGTTCATAATTGGGTCAATCACAGCGATCGAGTCCAGTACGCCTGCGGTTTTGGCGTATTCGAACGAGCCGATCATGACCTCGCTGGTCACATAGGACACTGAATTTTTGCCGCGCCCTTGGCCCAGTCGTTTGGTGTCGACACAGAACCGGGTCGCTTCCCAGACCTGTGAACTGCGCAAGGGCGGTTCACCGTCCAGAATTGAATTGAAGACATCCGCAAGCATGTGTGGACCTGTGGTCTGCAACAGGCGCATACACCCAACGACTTCCCCCTCGTCGTTGATGCTGACCACGTGTGCAGGATTCAGGTCGTCGAACATATCGCGTTCACGGCCGTCTACTATGTTGACCTCCCAACCCAAACGATCGCCGAACACGCGGGCTCGTAGTTTGAACATTTCGTCCAGGACATCACTAAACATATGCTGGTTGATACCATCAATTACGATGATCATTTCCATCCCCCTACAGTCTGGTTACCGTGACTCGAGAGTTAACCATGTCGCGGGCGGAAACTATTGGGGGTTTCCCGTATTTTTTTCGATTTTTTGCTTATCCTGGGGCGATTAAGCCCAAACCTATCGCCCGGCCAATGGCCTGAGGCGTGGTTAACGCGCCCAGTTTTTCGCGGCCAGAGCGCATGTGAACCTCGACGGTTCGGTGGGAAATCGACAAAATATCACCAATATCTTGCTGCGATTTACCCTCAGCGACCCATTGAAGGATCTCTTTTTCGCGTGTCGAAAGGGCGGGCAGGTACAATGCTTTGGCCAGAACCCCGGACTGCATAACCGTATCATGCGCATGCACAGCGGCCATTTGCAGGTCGCCCATAACTTCTCTTTTGAGCGACTCCCATTCAGCATCTGAACAATCGCGGGTCACGCTTAGTATTCCGCATTCGCCGTAAGGGCCGCGGACAGGAACGGTTAAACCACGCGGGGTAATGCCGAAGTCATGTGCATCGCGGAAAACGGCATTAAATTTTTCGTCGTGATTGAAACGGCCCCAATCGACCGGTGCAATGCTGAGAACCGACTGGTATATTGTTGGATCGAAATGGTGGTATCCATGGCTGCCGTAATGGATTTTCCATTCGTCAGGGTAATTCGCATACCCCTGAACGTCACCTTTCACAGGATTTAAAGTGGCATAAGACGCATAGTCAAAGCCGAGTTCCTCGCAGACCGAGTTGATTATGTCTGCGGTCGACTTTTCCTGTTGGTCGAGCGCGGCCAAGTCTATGAGTTTCACCTGTCCAACCTTTTACATAGCGCTTTCCACCCCCCGAAAGCGCACAGTCTGTCCGTATTCAAGCCTACGTTGCGTCAACCGAGGTATTAAGCGCAAGGGAATTGTTCATATCGCGCAGGCATAATGCGTACTTAGAGCAACAGAACTGCGTGAAGCTGGGGTATTTGGGTGGAATTCCGCCGATTCTGACGCGAATTGGCATCGGATGTTTACGTTCTTTGTACAAGTTGAGCGGGAATTCATTCGGGTACAAGCCCAGTTTCAACCAGCATTCCGCGGGCTTTGGCTTCGGGCCAATACCCTTTGGCGTACAGGAAGACTGCCCTTTGCTGATCGCCATCCGAAAGCAACCAGGCCCCGCGCAGATACTTTCCGGCAAATTCCAGATTGGTATCGGCGTCCAGCAGCCCCTGTGCATTTCCGCTGTAGCCCATAGAGCGTGCCGTCGCGGGCAGGATTTGCAACAGTCCGTAATAAGGCCGGTTCACAGCCCACGGGCGATGAGTGCTTTCCCGGATCGCCAGTTTGTGTACAAGCTCGCGGGGGACTTCGTAGTGATCCGCCCACTTATTGATCAAGGCCCGCAATTCAGGCGTTTCGTTGGGATAGAGAGGGGGATCGAATGCGTCTTGCGACACCGTCTCCGGCCCTCCGCAAGCAGCGAAGGGGATCATCAGCATCATGGCCAGAGCGCTGCGGCGCAGGTAAGAGGTCATCTGTGTACTCCGAATTTCAGGGCGCGATGATAGGAAACGAGTGCCCATCTGCAAGCGTAGGTTTGAGATGTGGCTGAAATTTGCCCGTTTTGCGTGTGCATGCAAAAAGGCCGCACAAATTGGTGCGGCCTTTTCGAAATTCGATTGAACCAGATCAGGCTTTGGCTTCGTCTTCTTCAGCCGGAGCTTCTTCGGCAACCAGCTCTTCATCTTCCGAAGCAGCGGAACCGATGTCGTCGAAAAGTTCGGCGATTTCGAACTCAGCAGCGGCTTCTTCTTCAGCAGCCAGTTCCTGGATCGATTTGCCCGACGCCTGCAGTTCGGCTTCTTCTTCCGAACGGGCGACGTTCATCTTGATTTCAACTTCGACCTCAGGATGCAGTTTGACTGCGAGCGAGTGCAGACCCAGTTCCTTGATCGGTGCGATCAGGGCAATCTGTTTCTTGTCGACGGTGAAACCAGCCTCGGTTGCTGCGTCTGCGGCGTCACGCGGGGTGACCGAACCGTACAGAGCGCCGGCATCCGATGCCGAGCGAATCACGATGAACTGCTGACCGTCCAGCTTTTCAGCCAGTGCTTCAGCTTCTTTTTTGGTTTCCAGGTTACGGGCCTCAAGCTGCGCTTTCTGGGCTTCGAACGAGGCGACGTTTGCCTCGGACGCGCTCAGCGCTTTGCCTTGGGGCAGCAGGAAGTTGCGGGCGTAGCCGGGCTTGACGTCAACGACGTCGCCCATCTGACCCAGTTTCGCAACGCGTTCCAGAAGGATAACTTGCATGTCAGTCTCTCCTTACTTCACGGCGTAGGGCAGCAGGGCGAGGAAGCGGGCGCGCTTGATAGCACGGGCCAGTTCACGCTGCTTTTTCGCCGAAACGGCGGTGATGCGGGAAGGTACGATCTTGCCACGCTCAGAGATGTAGCGCTGCAGCAGACGGGTGTCTTTATAGTCGATCTTCGGCGCGTTGTCGCCCGAGAACGGGCAGACCTTGCGGCGGCGGAAAAATGGTTTTGCGGCCATGGTTTATGTCCTTTCGTCAGGCGTTGATCAACGGCGCTCGCGGCGGCCTTCGCGCTCGTCGCGCTTCTGCATCTGGACCGAAGGGCCCTCGGCATGCTCGTCGACCTTGATGGTCAGAACGCGCATAACATCATCATGCAGGCGCATCAGGCGCTCCATTTCCTGAACGGCGCCAGCGGGGGCGTCGGTCTTCAGGAAGGAATAGTGACCCTTGCGGTTTTTGTTGATCTTGTAGGCCATTGTCTTAACGCCCCAGTACTCGCTTTCGACGACGTTACCGCCGTTGTCCGCCAGAACGGTGCCGAAATGTTCGACAAGGCTTTCTGCCTGCGCGTTGGACAGGTCCTGACGCGCGATCATTACATGCTCATACAGCGGCATGTGTACTCCTGTTTCTATCAAGGCGCATTTCATAGGCGGGGCCATTTTCCTTCGCGACCCTGCCACGAGAGGCTGCGCGATTCATAAGATTTGCGAAGGATGGCCTCGTATACACGTTTGAGCGCGAGGGGCAAGCCCCGCCACAGACGCCTCGGCGGTGTCGTGCTATTAACATCCAATTAACATTGCGCTGCCCAATTCCTGACGCTTTTCGGCTCAAAGTTGTTTTTCATACCGGGGACTATCCGGAACTACCGGACCCAGAACGGCAACCTGAAAAACAGGGTGAGAGAGATGACCGCGATGAATACGAATGCATTCGAAGAGTCCGCAACCTCAGCGAACTATGAGAAATCTGTACCAGTTCTGATCGCCTTTGCGCCGAATTGGAAGGTTCGGATGGTACTGGCCCGCGTCCTGGGCGCCTTTCTGATCGTGATGGCGTTTTCCATGTGGTTGGTGGCCGGTTCAGCAATGGCCGCCGAAGTCTGGCCAATCAAGCTGGCCGCGTCACTTATGTTCCTACTGGTCGGGGTTAGCCTGCTGACGATTCAGTTGCTGGATGCCCGCCCGGACGCTTATTTTGATCCGATCCGCCGCGAGGTTCGGGTTCTGCAAAAGAACGAAAATGGCCGCCCGCAGACCGTTCTGCGCCGCAGCTATGACACCTTGGGTGGTGCCCGCTTTGCTGACGATCAGGTCGAATTGTACGATGTTGATGGCAGCCTGCTGATGAAACTGCCGCTGCAATCGGCGGATGTCGGTCGAGCGCTCAAGGGGCAACTCAGTGGAAGCGTAACAATCTTCGCGTGAAATTTATTCTGTTCATCTAGGAACAGAAACTGTTAGAGAATAATACTTGTGTGCTGCCCTTGGGCAGCACATTTTCGTTATCGAGCAACCCATTCGGGTTGCATCCATAATTTTTCGGAGATTGTTATGAAATCCACCCTTCTTGCTGCTGCACTGGCCGTTTCGGCAACTTCGGCGTTTGCCAGCGCCGAGAAATACGTTTTGGACCCCAGCCACAGCCAGGTCGTCTTCAGCTATAACCACCTGGGTTATTCCACCACGACCGGCATGTTCTCGGGCTTCGAAGGCGAGATCATGTTTGACCAAGAAGACCCTGCAGCATCCAGCGTTTCTGTTTCGATGCCCGTGATTGAAATGATCACCGGTTGGAAGCCACGCGAAGATCACTTCATGACCGAAGATTTCTTTGGCGCCGCCGAAGGTGACCTGGTCACCTTTACCTCGACCGGTATTGAAGTCACCGGTGAGAACACGGCCAACATCACCGGCGATCTGACCATGAACGGCGTGACCAAGTCGGTCGTTCTGGATGCCAAGTTGAACCAGGTGTCCGAACACCCAATGGCGAAAAAGCCGTGGGCGGGTTTTGACGCGACCACCACGCTGGTACGCAGCGATTTTGATCTGGGACAGTTTGCGCCTTTTGTCGGTGACGAAGTCGAAGTCCGGATCTCGGTCGAAGCAGTTAAGGCTGAATAAGTCGCACGCGATCTTCTGAACAAAACCGCCGAGGCACGTCGCCTCGGCGGTTTTTTGTTATTCGGCTCGTTGCGCGATCAGTTCCACAGAGACTGCAACCACAAAGGCCAGCGAGTCCTCGCCGGGCATGGATTTGCCAACATCAAAATCCAGCCGGTTCAATTCCAACGCCCCGGACATCGCGGCGGTGTTGTCCTGAAGATCAAGCATGAAAGGCAGCACCACATCCATAGTTTTGTCGCGGATGGTCAGCGGACCGCGGGCCTCGTACCCGGTGTCGGTCTTGTAGAGGTCGGCCTTGAACTGGGCGGTTGGGAATTGGGTGCTGTCAAAGAAATCGGCCCCCATGGCCTGACCCGTAACCGTTCCAAGGCTCAGCGAAGGGATCGCGATTGTGACGTCAACTGTACCGGCTAGGCCCGGCTCAGATGGGTCTTCAAAGGCAATTGCTGCGGTCCAATCGGCGAATGTGCCGGTCACCGGGCTGCCCAGTTGGGTGATGGTAATGGACAGTGTGCCTTCTTGCACCTGCCAGTCCGATTGCACCTCGGACAGTTCTGCGGTGTCGGTTGCGGCGGCGGAGTGATCCGAGAATACGCCCGTGGACCAACCACCCAACAGGACCGCACCCCAAATAGCCAGCGCAGCAACAGCGGGTAGGGCAGAGTGATGTTGGTCAGGGGGCTGAGGCGCGTCTGAACGGCCGGGCAGCATCCGGCGTAGAGTGCTGTCCTTGTCGACCACATGGTGCTTGAGGGCACCTGCGATATGCAGGATTAGTGAACCCGCCAGAACCAGAATGAACAGCCAGTGCAGGCCAGCCGTAACCTCTGCGACATATGGCGACTTGGGAATGAAGGGCAGATTTTGCCCAAAGGGCCACAGGATCGGGGCGAAACCTTCCGCTGCGGCATGGTGCAGCCAGCCAGTCAGGGGAACCAGAACCAGCGAGGCATAGAGCATCCAGTGAACGAGCTCGGCGGCGAAGGCTTCGGGTTTGTTGTCTGCGTTCAACAGGCCGGGCTTGGTCTGGGTCATCGCCCATAAGATGCGGGCCAGCGCGACAAAAAAGACGGTGACCCCGACTGTTTTATGGAGCGAGAACAACTGAACCGCCCGAACAAGGTCCTCTTCGGTGGTGGGGATGGACGGATCATAGATTGCGTGGGCCAGATTGTTGGCGAACCATCCCAGCGGCAGGGCGGTAAAGATCAGCAAGGCGGTCAACCAGTGAAAGGTCTTGGCCACACTGCCATAGCTGGAAAAGGTGTTGGTCGAGGGCATCAGTTGCTCCGTACTGGGGTGGCTGCGTTCAACCTAAAGCCATGGGATCAGGACGCAATAGCGAGCCACGCACAGCAAAAGTGCCAGATTGCAGAGGTCAGGCAGTGCTTGTGCCGCGCCCGCGCACGGTTTACACCCCGCCGCAACCTAACGTCATCCAAGAGGTCGCAATGACACGCGCATTCGTTTTTCCGGGGCAGGGTGCCCAAACTATCGGGATGGGCAAGGCTCTGGCCGAGGCTTATCCGGCTGCTCAGGCTGTGTTCGACGAGGTCGACGAGGCGCTGGGTGAAAAGCTGAGTAGCCTGATCTGGGAAGGTGATATAGCGGATCTGACGCTAACGCAGAACGCGCAGCCTGCGCTTATGGCGACGTCAATGGCGGTGATGCGCGCGCTGGATGCCGAAGGTGTTTCGGTTACTGACGCAGCATTTGTAGCCGGTCACTCGCTGGGTGAGTATTCCGCGCTGGCCGCTGCTGGAGCTTTGTCGGTTGCCGATACTGCCCGCCTGCTGCGCACCCGTGGTCAGGCCATGCAAAGCGCCGTGCCGGTAGGCGAAGGCGCAATGGCTGCCATTTTGGGCTTGGATTTGGACGCCGTCCGCGTCGTGGCCGAGGAAGCCGCGCAGGGCGAAGTCTGTCAGGCCGCAAATGACAATGATCCGACACAAGTCGTGGTTTCAGGCTCCAAAGCCGCCGTAGAGCGTGCTGCCGAGATCGCTAAGGAAAAAGGTGCCAAGCGCGCAGTGATGTTGCCGGTTAGCGCGCCGTTCCATTGCGCTCTGATGCAGCCTGCCGCAGACGTAATGGCAGAGGCGCTGTCAGAGGTTGAAATCAAGGCACCTGCTGTGCCGCTGGTGGCCAATGTGCGGGCCGAGGCGGTCTCGGACCCTAGCCTGATCCGTCAATTGCTGGTCGAGCAGATCACGGGTTCGGTTCGGTGGCGTGAAAGCGTGCAATACATGGCGGCGCAAGGCGTGACCGAGACATGGGAGATTGGCGCAGGTAAAGCGCTGTCAGGTATGGTCCGCAAGATTGATCGGGCCATTGCGGGCAAGGCCGTCAGTACGCCGGAAGACGTGCAAAAGGTCATTCAGGCTGAATCGTAAGTTGAAAACGTCGCAACGGACGCACCAAGAGGGAAACCGAATGTTTGATTTGACAGGTAAGAACGCGCTGATCACCGGCGCTTCGGGTGGTATCGGGGGCGATATCGCACGCGCACTGCATGGCGCGGGTGCCACTGTGGGGTTGTCTGGTACGCGGGTCGAACCGCTGCAAGCACTGGCGGATGAGCTGGGTGAGCGCGCGCATGTATTGCCTTGCAACCTAAGCGACCCCGAAGCAGTTGCAGCGCTGCCGAAGCAAGCCGCCGACGCGATGGGATCCGTGGACGTTCTGGTGAATAACGCGGGCATCACGCGGGACAATCTGTTTATGCGGATGTCGGATGACGAATGGCAAAGCGTGATTGACGTGAACCTGACTGCCACGGCAAAACTGTGCAAAGGTGTGTTGCGCGGCATGATGAAAGCGCGTTGGGGTCGGATCATCAACATCTCGTCCGTGGTCGGCGCGACCGGCAATCCGGGTCAGGTCAATTATGCCGCGTCCAAGGCCGGTATGGTCGGTATGACCAAGTCGCTGGCCTATGAGGTCGCAAGCCGCGGAATCACGGCAAACGCAGTGGCCCCGGGATTCATCACAACTGCGATGACGGATAAGCTGACCGACGACCAGAAATCGGGAATTCTGGGTCAGGTTCCAGCTGGTCGTATGGGCGAGCCGTCAGAAATTGCTGCGGCAGTTCTGTACCTTGCAAGCCCTGAAGCGGGATATATCACAGGAACAACCTTGCATGTGAACGGCGGTATGGCCATGTTGTGAGCGCACACCGGGGCAGGCGCGAAAGCGTTTGCGTCGGGCGTTGTCTGTGCTATAGGCGGCGCATGTATGCGGGGGTCGGCCAGTGGGTCGGCCTTCTACTTTCCCGGCAATCGGGAAACCAAACCGCCCGGACCGGGCAAAATCAAGCCAGCCTGAGCGGGCAAGGGCAGAACCGGGCGCTACGCCCTGAAATGGAATGAGGAATAGACATGAGCGACGTCGCAGATCGCGTTAAAAAGATCGTTGTTGAGCACCTGGGTGTTGAAGAAGACAAAGTGGCAGAAAACGCTTCCTTCATCGACGATCTGGGCGCAGACAGCCTGGACACTGTTGAGCTGGTCATGGCCTTTGAAGAAGAGTTCGGCATCGAAATCCCCGATGACGCAGCCGAGACCATCCAGACCTTTGGCGACGCCGTCAAATTCATCTCTGAAGCGTCCTAAGCGTTTCAAATCCTTAAAAGCGGCGCTTCCGGGCAACGGAGGCGCCGTTTTTTATGCCCGAAACAAATTCACTCTTGCTTGACGCTTTTCCGCTAAGCACTGTCTGAACAGAGGCAATTTTTTCCGAGCGGGCAGGGCATGATACGATCCACCCCGACGATAAACACGGCACGCTTGATGCTTTGCGCCATGCGTCCCGAAGATTTTAACCGGTTCGCCGAGATCTGGCGCAACCCGTGCATCGTGCGGCATATCGGTGGCAAACCAAGGTCGCGTGGTGAGGCGTGGGATTCATTCCTGCGCAATGCCGGGCACTGGCAGATGGCCGGGTTCGGACATTGGGCGGTTTTGCAGCAATCGAATCGCCAGATGATCGGTCAGGCTGGTTTTTTCTACGGCAACCGCTCGATGGGTGAAGATTTCGACAGTTACCCCGAAGCCGGATGGATTTTGGTACCCGAAGCGCAGGGGCAGGGTTTGGGCATAGAAGCGGCCCAAGCGGCGCATGATTGGTTCGACCGCATCATGCCTGGGCCTTTGGTTGCAATGGTAAATTCGGCCAATGCCGTCTCGCAGAAACTGGCTGAGAAGCTGGGATATGTGCCGATGCGTCAAGATAAGTACAACGGGTCTGAGGTTGTATTGCTGCGCCGGAATGGCCCTCCGAAACGCCATTAGTTATCAATCGCGGCAATGCCGCAAAATGTCCTCAGTTTGCCGAAACTGGTAAAATCCGGTGTCGGTCCAGTGTGTATGGTACACTGGATTGACATGCGATTGAGCGGAGGAGCGGGCTCATGAGGATTTACCCCACTATGGAACTGCAGAACGGCCGGTGCGTGACGCTGGACAAGGGCCGTCTGGACAATGCCATGATCTGGCACGTGGACCCGGTTGAAACAGCGCGCAGTTGGTCGGCCGCCGGGGCCGAATGGATGCAGCTGACGGATTTCGACGCGATCGAAGGCCGTGATACCAATGCCGAGCTGGTCGAGGAAATCATCCGCTCGGCTGAAATGCCGGTGCAATTGGCCGGTGGGATGCGCGCGCGCGAACATGTCGAACATTGGATCGACAAAGGGGCAGGGCGGGTCGTCATCGGTACCTTGGCTGCGCGCGACCCGATCTTGGTAAAGGAACTGGCCAAGTTTTACCCGGATCAGATCGTTCTGGCGGTTGATGTCTGGCAGGGCTTTGTCATGACCGAAGGTTGGCGCAGTCAAAGCGCCTTTACCCCCGAAGCCTTTATCGAAGCGTTCGCGGACACCCCGTTCGCGGGTATTGTGGTGACGGATATCGACAGTGACATGGAAGATGTCGAAGCGCAGTTGGGGCTGATCTCGGGTCTTGCGGAAAAGTCCCGTACCCCCGTTATCGCCAGCGGTGTGGTGCGCACGGCGGACGATATCTCGCGCTTGGCCTATATCCACAACATCTCGGGCGCGATTGTCGGGCGGGCGCTGTTCCGCAAATCTTTGAGCCTGGAAGATGCGCTGGAAGTTGCCAAAACCGCGCACGAGCCCGTGGCGCAGTTCCAGTAAAAGACAAGTCACCCGGAAATCGCCTTTTGCCCCGCGCGGGCAGAAGGCGGTTTTTCATTTCTGAACCCTTCCAACGGTGACAGGCGGATTTTCTTTCGGGTTTGGCGGGATGATGCCGGAAGGGATTGCGCCGTGGCTCTTGCCCCCGGCCCCCGCGCCGGGGTATGAGCGGTTCTCAAATAGGAAGCAGGCAAGAGGCATTTCATGCGCAGAGTCGTTGTAACCGGTCTGGGATTGGTCACTCCGTTGGCCAGTGGGGTCGAGGAAAGCTGGTCACGGCTGCTGGACGGAGAATCCGGCGCGGGCCCGATCACGCAGTTTGATGCTGAGGCGAGTGGGGTCACCACGACCTATGCCTGCGAAGTGCCTCGTGGCGATGGTACGAACGGGACGTTCAATCCCGACGATTGGATGCCACCGAAAGAACAGCGCAAGATCGAGGACTTTATCCTGTATTCCATCGCTGCGGCTGATATGGCCTGTCAGGATGCGAATTGGCTGCCTGAGAATGAAGAAGATCGCCTGCGCACTGGGGTGCTGATCGGCTCGGGTATCGGTGGGCTGGGTTCTATCGCGAACACGGCCAATCTGATCCGTGACAAGGGTCCGCGCCGCGTTTCGCCCTTCTTTATCCCCGGCGCGCTGATTAACTTGGCCTCGGGTCAGGTCTCGATCCGTCATGGGTTCAAAGGGCCGAACCATTCGGTTGTTACCGCCTGTTCGACCGGCGCACATGCCATTGGCGATGCCAGCCGTATCATCCGTGCCGGTGACGCGGATGTCATGGTTGCGGGTGGCGGCGAGGGTTGCATCTGTGAGATTGGCATTGCGGGCTTTAACGCGTGCAAGGCGCTGTCGACCAAGTATGCCGACGACCCTAAGAAAGCCAGCCGCCCTTATGACGTCGACCGCGACGGGTTCGTAATGGGTGAAGGCGCAGGCATTGTCGTGCTGGAAGAATACGAACATGCCAAGGCGCGCGGTGCGAAGATTTACGCCGAGGTTCTGGGCTATGGCATGTCCGGTGACGCCTATCACATCACCGCACCGTCCGAGGACGGCGACGGGGCAGAGCGTTCCATGAAAGCCGCCCTGCGCAGTGCCGGGCTAGAGCCAAAGGATCTGGATTATATCAACGCGCATGGGACTTCGACCATGGCGGATACGATCGAACTGGGCGCGGTGGAACGTCTGTTGGGCGATCATGCGGGCAACGCAACCATGTCTTCGACCAAATCGGCCACGGGTCACTTGCTGGGCGCGGCTGGCGCGATCGAGGCGATCTTCTCGATCCTGGCAATCCGCGATCAGGTGGCTCCGCCGACGATCAACCTGGACAACCCGGCGGTTGAGACACCGATTGACCTGGCGCCGAAAGCCAAACGCGAGCGTGAGATCAACGTGGCCTTGTCGAATTCATTCGGGTTTGGCGGCACCAATGCCAGCGTGATCTTCGGAAAGGCCAGCTAAATGTGGCGGGCTTTGGCATCAAACGCGCTGACCATCCTGGTGGTCGGCCTGTTTCTGATCGGCGGTCTGATCCTTTGGGGGCAATCGCAGTACAAGGCCGAAGGCCCGCTGGAAACCGCCATGTGCCTACAGGTGAAAAGCGGCTCGAACATGACTCGCGTCAGCCAGCAGCTTGCAGATGAGGGTGCCATAAGCAGCGCCATGATCTTCCGGATGGGTGCGGATTACACTGACAAGGCGCAGCAGCTGAAAGCGGGCAGTTTTCTGGTTCGCGAAGGCGCATCGATGGCGCAGATCATCGACGATATCACCAGCAGCGGTGCCAGCACCTGTGGATCCGAGATTGAATATCGCGTTGGTGTCACACGGGTACAGACCCGCGTGCGAGAGCTGAACCCGGCCACCTTGGAGTTTGTCGAAATTGCGAGTTTCGAGGCTGGTGAAGAGGAAGCCCCTGCTGAATACGTTGAAAAACGTCAGGACTCCGATACGCGGTATCGTGTTTCGGTGGCTGAGGGCGTGACCTCTTGGCAGGTGGTCGAGGCGCTTAAGGGCATTGACGCCCTGACCGGTGAGGTGTCCGAAATTCCGGCCGAGGGCATGTTGGCGCCCGACAGCTATGAGCTGGCCCCAGGTGATGACCGGGCCGCTGTGTTACAGGACATGCAGGCGAAGCAACAGTTGCGGATCAACGCGGTTTGGGAAAGCCGGCAGAACGATTTGCCGATTAGCAGCCCAGAGGAGATGTTGATCCTTGCCTCGATTATCGAGAAAGAGACCGGCGTTCCACATGAGCGCGGCCAAGTGGCCAGTGTGTTCGTGAACAGACTTGAAAAAGGCATGAAGCTGCAGACAGACCCGACAGTGATCTATGGTGTCACCAAGGGACAAGGTGTGCTAGGCCGTGGCTTGCGCCGCAGTGAGTTACGCCGTGCAACCCCTTGGAATACTTATGTGATTGACGGTTTGCCGCCCACACCGATCGCCAATCCCGGCCTTGCAAGCCTTGAGGCCGCGGTGGCCCCAGACAGCACAGACTATGTGTTCTTTGTTGCAGACGGAACTGGCGGGCACGCGTTTGCGGAAACTCTGGATGAGCACAACCGCAACGTCGCCAAATGGCGAGAAATAGAAGCTGAGAGAAACAGCTCGAGCAACTAAGAAAAGGGCCGCGTCGAAAAACGCGGCCCTTTCTTTTTCTTATGCAGCGGGACGTCTGCGGGGGCGGCGACGTTTTGACGACGCAGGTTTCGACGTCGAATTCGCTCCGTGCGGTTTGCGCCCCCGGAACCCACCACGATTGCGCGGTTTTTTGGGCTCGGCGTATTCAGGCATGGTACCGCTGGCGACCGGAATTTCGATCTTCATCAGCTTTTGAATCTGCAGCAGCTGGTCCAGCTCATCGGGCGCGCAGAAGGCAATGGCTTCGCCTTCACGACCGGCACGGGCCGTGCGGCCAATGCGATGGACATAATTGTCTGGCACCTCTGGCAGGTCATAGTTGATCACATAGGCAACGCCGGGAATGTCGATGCCACGTGCCGCCACGTCGGTGGCGACCAGCACGTTGATCTCACCGGCGCGGAACGCCTTGATTGCGCGATCGCGCTGTCCTTGGCTTTTGTTTCCGTGGATCGATGCCGCGTTGAAGCCATCGGCCACAAGACCTTTCATCAGCTTTTCAGCACCGTGTTTGGTGCGGGAAAAGACCAACGTCAGGGCGTCCATGTCAGCGGACAGAATTTCGCGCAGTTTTTGCGGCTTTTCTCCTCGGCTGAGGAAATGCACAGACTGCGTAATCTTGTCTGCCGCCCTACCCGGAGGTGAAACCTGTACCCGCTGCGGGTTGGTCAGGTAGGATTGGCTGAGTTCCTCCATCTGCTTTGGCATGGTGGCGGAGAACAACATGGTTTGACGCGGTGTGCCCAGTGCAGGTGCAATTTTACGCAGGGCGTGAATAAAGCCCATATCCAACATCTGGTCAGCTTCATCCAACACCAGATGACGCACTGAACTGAGGTCAACGGCACCGCGTTCCATCAGGTCGATCAGGCGGCCCGGAGTGGCAACCAGAATATCAGTGCCTCGCGACAGGAACGAGATCTGTTTGCCAATGGATTGTCCGCCAACCACAGTGGCCACGCGCAGTTTCGTCTTTTGCGTCAGATTGCGCAGGCTTTCCGCGATCTGGTTCACCAGTTCGCGGGTGGGTGCGAGGATCAAAGCCTTCACCGTTTTCGGCGCAGGTTTGCCCGGTTGCGCCAGCAGATGATCAATCAGAGGCAAGCCAAAGGCCAAGGTCTTGCCGGTGCCGGTCTGGGCCAGCCCAAGAATATCATGCCCGTTCAGCGCCAGCGGAATGGCCTGGTTTTGTATCGGCGTAGGTTGGGTGAAATTGGCGCGTTTCAGCGCGTCGTTCAGGGCGGGCGCGAGGCCCAGCATGTCAAAGTCGAACAAATAACTATCCTTTGCAGCCCTCGGTATTAACCCAAAGGCAAGTCGTCACGGGCCGCATCTGCGACCGGCAGGGGTTGTACGAGACCTCGGGAAATGCAGGCGGCTCCTGCACCATCCGGTCGTCGCATCAAGAACCCTGCGTGATGGGGAACTATGGTGGATCGGGCGCTGTGGGGCCGTTGAGGGCCCGAATGCTCACGCGGCAGCGCTGTTTCATGGGCACATGCGGGTTGAGAGGTCGAATGTCAAGCTATCGGGTAGGGTTTTCTATGTCTTGTACGACGGTGTTGCTTGATTACTGACCCAACCCGACGGCCTGATGGATGGCAAAACCGGTTTTGACCGCGCGATAGGTCGGGAAGGGCATCCGCCCCGAGGTCTCAATATCGCGCTGGATCCAGTCGTGATCCTCTAACTGATGCAATGAGGCGGATAAGGCACGATCGGTGATGGTGATCAGATCCGACCTGATCGCCGAAAAGCGATGCGGGGTGCCGGTTAGGGCCAGGATGGGAACGGTCCACGATTTTCGGAGAAGCTTGTGCGTGACGTCATCCGGGGCAACCTGAATGATCGCGCTGGCGATACGCGCGGCTTGGGTGCCTGCGGGGGTGAGGCGAAACTCGGGGCGTAGGGGATGGCCATGGCCGGGGTTACGCTCGAGCAGTTCGAGTTGGACGAGGTGATCGAGACTGGCCGCGAAGGCCGTTCGACTGGCGCTGGTTGCGGCGAGTAAAGGGGCTTGTCGCCCAGAAACACCGGAATGCATCAGCGCCAGAATGTTCAGTGACCATGCGCGGGAGGTGAGCTTGACAAGTAGAGTTATGTCCATAAAGTATAGTAACTATATTTAAATATAAAGGAAAGTTCAATGCCGCATGTTTCGTTAAAAAACACGATCACGTTTGCGATTTCAGTCAGGGATCGTCACGCCAGTGCGGATTGGTATCGTGACATGCTTGGGTTCGAACTTGCCCATCACATCGATGAAGCCGGGTGGAGCGAAATGCGCACCAATGTGGACGGAGTGACATTGGGTCTGGGAGAACAGGCCGAGCCGTCACCGGGTAATTGCGTTCCGGTCTATGAAGTTGGTGATATTGCCACGGCGCGTGGTGCGCTGGAAGCTGCCGGGGTGGCGTTTGATGGCCCGACGGAAACGATCGAGGGGATGGTCAGCACGGCCACATTCTATGATCCGGATCGCAATGCGATGATGCTGGCGCAAGATTTGACGGGCGGTTAATCTTAACACAGCGTACGATTGTTGTTGCGTTCGATGTTGCGTAACATATTGACTTTGCGTGCTTAATCCCGTAGAAGTTATGTCATGCTAGAAGAAGTGGGCGACGGCCCCGGGGCGACCCGGTGGCCGTTTTTCGTTTCTCTCGTGCGGAGAAAACTCACGCATGAGGTCACAGGCAAACATGACTTTGATTACCCCGGAAGAGCGGATTTCTCAGACGGCTGACTTGTTGCAGTCCCTTGAAAGATCCATTCGCGATCTGCGCCAAGCAGCGGAAGAACTGCGCCAGCAGATTGGTGCCGGGGAGGATGCAGACCTTGCCGGAGCAGGCAAGCAACTGGGGCAGCTAGAGGGGCTGATCCGAAGTTGTCAGAAAGTGGAGACAAGCTTTGTCGAACAACATCACAGACAAGCCGGAATTGCCCAAGGAGGGTATGCGATCGACCTTGAGCGCGCTCGATTTGAAATCGGGTGCAGGTTGGCTCGCCTCCGCAGATGCTGCGGTTCGGGAGAGATTTCTGAGTGAGATCGGGGAGGGGGGGCTGTGTGCCCTCCCTTTCCTGTTTGAGTTTTGGGCGCTGCCGCATCAGTTGCCGCCCGAGAGTGATTGGCGATGCTGGGTGATCATGGGCGGACGTGGCGCGGGCAAGACACGGGCTGGATCCGAATGGGTGCGGTCGATGGTCGAGGGGGCAAAACCGCTGGATCGGGGTGAGGCCCGCCGTGTGGCTTTGGTTGGAGAGACCTTCGATCAGGTGCGCGATGTCATGATTTTTGGTGACAGCGGGATATTGCGATGTTCGCCCCCAGACAGGCGACCCAGTTGGAAGGCATCTGAACGCAAGTTGATCTGGCCCAATGGGGCCGAGGCACAGGCATTTTCGGCACATGATCCCGAAGGGTTGCGGGGACCCCAGTTCGATGCAGCTTGGGTGGATGAGCTGGCCAAATGGAAAAAGGCCGGGGAAACCTGGGATATGCTGCAATTTGCGCTGAGATTGGGTGAGCGGCCGCGGGTCTGCGTGACGACCACGCCGCGGAATGTGAAGGTTTTGAAAAAGTTGCTGGCGTCACCTTCAACGGTGCAGACGCACGCGCCGACCGAGGCGAACCGGGCAAATCTGGCCGCATCGTTTCTGGACGAAGTGCGCGCGCGCTATGCAGGCACGCGGCTGGGACGGCAGGAGTTGGATGGCGTATTGCTGTCGGATGCCGAGGGGGCGCTCTGGACCGGTTCGATGCTCGAGGCGGCACGGTGCGCGCAGGTGCCCGAATTGGACCGCATCGTGGTGGCGCTGGATCCTGCTGTGACGGCCGGTTCAGATGCGGATGCCTGCGGGATCGTGGTCGTGGGCGCTCAGGTGCAGGGGCCGCCCGAGGAGTGGCGCGCCTATGTGCTGGCCGACCGAACGGTTCAGGGCGTCGGCCCAGCTGGTTGGGCGCAGGCGGCGATTGACGCAATGGATGAGTTCGGGGCCGAGCGTCTGGTGGCCGAGGTCAATCAGGGCGGGCAGCTTGTAGAAGAGGTGGTGCGGCAGGTGGACCCTCTGGTGCCCTATCGCGCGGTTCGGGCCTCCCGCGGCAAGGTCGCCCGGGCCGAGCCTGTGGCGGCGCTGTACGAACAGGGGCGTGTGGCGCATGTCTCGGGGTTGGATGCGCTGGAGGAACAGATGTGCCAGATGACCGCGCGGGGGTTCGAAGGGCAGGGCTCGCCCGACCGGGTCGACGCGCTGGTCTGGGCGCTGCATGAGTTGGTTGTGGGGCCTGCGGGGGTGTATCGGTGGCCTAGGGTTCGGAGTTTGTGAGCGAAGAAAATAGGCGGAGAGCGGCGGTTAAAAGGCTGCTCGCGGTCTGAAGTGACGTAACCAGAGAATTATGCTATGGACAAACCCTTTGCGGCCACAGGGTCGGGAAGGGAATTCCTAATGTCTACAAAAGACAAAAACTTCACCGGCTCAATTCCAGACATTTATGATGAATTCCTAGTTCCGTTGATTTTCGAATCTTATGCCTCAGACATGGCAAAGAGAGTCGCTGATGCAAAACCCAAAGCTGTTTTGGAAACTGCAGCGGGCAGCGGCGTAGTAACACGCGCGTTGGCCCCGCTGCTGAGCGACGGAATTCGTTATGTCGTTACTGATTTGAACCAACCGATGCTGGACAGAGCGTCAACGCAGCAGCCGAACGCCGATCAATTGGAATGGAGGCAGGCAGATGCGTTGGCGTTGCCCTTTGAGGCAAGTACCTTTGACGTTGTGTGCTGTCAATTTGGAGTGATGTTTTTTCCTGACAAAGTAGCAGGCTACAAGGAAGCCCTTCGCGTTTTGAAGGATGGCGGGTGTTTTATCTTCAATGTCTGGGACAGTATCGAAGAGAACGAGTTTGCGCATAGCGTGACGAAGACGGCATCTCGTTTTTTCCCGGAAGACCCCCCAGTGTTTTTAGCAAGAACACCCCATGGGCACGGCAATATTGGTCCAATTGTCGATGATCTAAAGGAAGCTGGTTTTACTGATATTGAAACATTGACAATTTCCGAGCAAAGCCGAGCGAGCACCCCCCAAGCTCCGGCAGTGGCTTATTGCCAGGGGACACCGCTAAGAAATGAGTTGGAAGAACGTGCTGCGGGCTCATTGGCTGAGATTACAGACGCGGCAGCAGCTGACATCGAAAAGCTGTTTGGTAAAGGGCCGGTGTCCGGCAAAATTCAGGGGCATGTATTTCTTGCGAGACCGTAAACCGAAATTGGTTTTTCCACGTACTCTGTTCGCTTCTGCGTTGTGAACTAGTAAGAATTCCAACCCGTTGCCCACCCCCCGTACGCCCCATTCCCGAGGCTTAAACTTCTTTCCGTCATAACTCCTTTCAACAAGCCGGGCAGTGCGGCGGCAGAAAGGAGCACAGATGGTATTCGATTTCTTGCGTCGTGGATCGGCTGGCGAGGCGCCCGAGGTGAAGGCGAGCGCGGCGGGGCCTGTGGTGGCGTGGCAGACGGGTGGGCGCGTGGCGTGGAGCCCTCGGGATGCGGTATCGCTGACGCGGACGGGGTTTTCGGGGAACCCGGTGGGGTTTCGCTCGGTTAAGTTGATTGCCGAGGCGGCGGCGGCATTACCACTGGTGTTGCAGGACCAGGCGCAGCGCTATGATGTACATCCGATCCTGAGCCTCATGCGTCGTCCGAATGCGGCGCAGGGGCGGGCGGAATTGATGGAGGCCTTGTTCGGGCAGTTGCTGCTGTCGGGCAATGCCTATGTCGAGGCAGTGCAGGCCGAGGAAGGCCTGCCGGTTGAGTTGCATGTGTTGCGATCCGACCGGATGAGCGTGGTGCCCGGCGCAGACGGGTGGCCCAAGGCGTATGATTACGCGGTCGGTGGCAAAAAGCACCGGTTTGCGGCGGAAAACATCTGTCATATCAAATCGTTCCATCCGCAGGATGACCATTACGGGTTCTCGCCGATGCAGGCGGCGGCGATGGCTATTGATGTGCATAACAGCGCGTCTCGGTGGTCGAAATCGCTGTTGGACAATGCGGCGCGGCCTTCGGGGGCGCTGGTCTGGAAAGGCGATGGCCATGGGGTGATGACCGAGGATCAGTTCCGGCGTCTGTCAGACGAGATTGAGCAGAACTATCGCGGGGCGCGCAATGCTGGCCGTCCGATGGTTCTGGAAGGGGGGCTGGATTGGAAGCCGATGGGCTTTTCCCCTTCGGACATGGAGTTTCAAAAGACCAAGGAAGCCGCCGCCCGCGAGATCGCGCTGGCCTTTGGGGTCCCGCCAATGTTGCTGGGAATTCAGGGCGACGCGACCTATTCGAACTATCAGGAGGCCAACCGGGCGTTTTATCGCCTGACCGTTCTGCCCCTGGTGACGCGGGTGGCGGCGGCAGTGTCAGAGTGGCTCTCGGGCTTTTCTGGCGAGGATTTGATGCTGAAACCCGATCTGGATCAGGTGCCCGCGTTGGCTACCGAACGTGATGCGCATTGGACCCGCGTCAGTCGTGCCGATTTCCTGACAGATGCCGAGAAGCGGTCTTTGCTGGGGTTGCCGGCACTGGCGGAGGATGCGGATGGCTGAAGGGTATCCGCCATTCGATTGCGCGCCGGGCTTGCGTCTGGCTGCGCATGAACGGGTGGCCGAGATTCAGCATGCGCACCTGTGCAAACGGTTGGATCAGATCGAAGAAATGATGGAGCGGTTAGAGCGCCGGTTGTGGCTGACGGTCTACGGTGTGGCCGCAGTGATCCTGGCACAGGCGTTTCAGTCGTTTTTGTCGGTAACGCCATGAGTTCAGAGGCTTACGAGGAGTTGTTGATGGAACTAGAGCATAAGTTTGCGCGATTTGGCGATGGGCTGTCTGTGTCTGAGGATGCAGTCATCGAAGGCTATGCCAGTCTGTTCGGTCAGGTCGATCAGGGCCGTGATGTGGTGCAAAAAGGCGCCTATCGCGCATCACTGGATGGGCTGGTGAAGGCTGGTCAGCGGGTTAAAATGCTGTGGCAGCACGACCCGGCGCAACCAATCGGCGTTTGGGACGAAGTGCGCGAAAACGATAAGGGCCTATGGGTCAAGGGACGTCTGCTGGAAAGCACACAAAAGGGTCGCGAGGCGGCGGAGTTGATCCGGGCGGGTGCCATGGACGGTCTGTCGATTGGCTATCGCACTAAGCGAGCCGTGAAGAATGACAAGGGCCAGCGGGTCCTGACGGAACTGGAGCTGTGGGAGGTGTCGCTTGTGACTTTCCCGATGCTGCCCAGTGCGCGGGTGGCGGCAAAGGGGGCGATCCTGGATGCCGAAGAAACCCTGCGCAGTATTGCCGAGGTGTTCAACGACGCCCGGCAGGAGCTGGCGCGACCCTAGCGCGCCTCAAACCCACCCAAGAATGGAAGTGCTGATGAGCAAGACCGAGACCCCGGCCTTGACCGGAGAGGGTGCGCCCCTGGTTCAGGAGGTGAAGCAGGCGATGGCTGGCTTCGTGAATGAATTCAAGGGCCTGAAGGCTGAAGTGAAAACCAAACTGCAACAGACAGAAGAGCGACTGACTATGCTGGATCGTAAATCAACCATCGCGGCACGCCCGCATCTTGCTGCCTCGATCACCGAAGGCGCACCGCACCAAAAGGCTTTTGACGCTTATGTGCGTTCGGGTGACGATGACGGCCTGCGTGGGCTGGATATGGAGGCCAAGTCGCTGACCAGTGCGGTCAACAGCGATGGCGGTTACCTAGTTGATCCGCAAACCGCCGAGATCATCAAATCGGTGCTGAAATCCACCGCCTCGATCCGTTCGATCGCCTCGGTCGTGAATGTCGAAGCGAACTCGTTCGACGTGCTGATCGACCACACCGATGTGGGTGCGGGATGGGCGGATGAGGCCTCGAACGCGAACGAGACTGCGACTCCATCGATTGACCGCATCTCAATCGCGCTGCACGAGTTGAGCGCGCTGCCCAAGGCCTCGCAGCGCCTGTTGGATGACAGCGCCTTTGACGTCGAAGGTTGGCTGGCCGGTCGTATCGCTGACAAGTTTGCCCGCGCCGAGGCGTCGGCGTTTATCAGTGGCGATGGTGCCGACAAGCCGAAGGGCATTTTGGATCACGCCAAAGTCGACAATGACGTCTGGAATTGGGGCAATATCGGCTACGTTCCGACCGGCATTGATGGCGGTGTTGAGGCGGATGCCATTGTTGATGTTGTCTATGCGCTGGGCGCGCAGTACCGGGTCAATGGTACTTTCGTGATGAATTCCAAAACTGCCGGCCTGATCCGTAAGTTGAAAGACAGTGATGGTCGCTTCCTGTGGTCTGACGGACTGGCCGCCGGTGAGCCCGCGCGCCTGATGGGTTATCCGGTGCTGATTGCCGAGGACATGCCGGATGCAGCCTCTGACAGTTTCTCGATCGCTTTTGGTGATTTCCAGGCAGGATACACCATCGCCGAACGCCCCGATCTGCGCGTTCTGCGCGACCCGTTCAGCGCCAAACCACACGTCCTGTTCTATGCGACCAAACGCGTCGGCGGCGACGTGAGCGACTTTGCCGCAATCAAACTGGTGAAATTCGGCACTGCCTAAGCGGTGGCGGATCCGGGGGGCTGGGTAACCGGCCTCTCGGGCGGCGGGTACGGGCCGGGGTGAGATCCTCTGCGTTGTCTAGCTGCTCCCCTCCGTCCGAGCAACGTGGGGCGGCGCGTGCCTGCCAATTTCCTGAAGTGACGACCCCCGGAGGGGGCCGAGATTGCGGAGTGAATGGATGATGTTGATCGAAGAAACCGCCATCGCGGATGCGGCGTTGCCGGTAGATCAGTTCAAGGCGCATCTGCGTCTGGGCACGGGCTTTGCCGAGGGCAGTGTGCAGAACGAGGTGCTGAACGGTTTCCTGCGGGCGGCGATCGCTGCGATCGAGGCGCGCACCGGCAAGGTGCTGATTGAACGCGAGTTTTCTTGGAGCCTGAGCGAATGGCTCGATGCTGCAGGCGAGGTGCTGCCGGTAACCCCGGTGGTGACAGTGGGCGCGGTGACAATCCGCGATGCGGCGGGTTTGGAAAGCACAATCGCGCCCGATGCCTATCGGCTGGAACAGGACAGCCAGCGCCCCAGGCTGCGCCCAAAGGGCGCAATGTTGCCGAACATTGCGACAGGCGGCTCGGTGAAAATCACCTTTGCTGCAGGGATGTCGGCAGATTGGGGTGGGCTACCTGCTGATCTGGGTCAGGCAGTTTTGTTGCTGGCCGCGCATTACTACGAATACCGCGACGAGACTGCTTTGGGTGCTGGATGTATGCCCTTTGGCGTAACCAGCCTGATCCAACGCTATCGCGTCGTGCGCTTTGGCGCAGGGGTGACGCAATGAAGGCGCCGCGATTGAACCGAAAGCTGGTTCTCGAAGCGCCAGTCCGAACTGCCGACGGCGCAGGTGGGTACATCGAAACATGGGCCTCGTTGGGTACGGTTTGGGCTGAAGTCACTGCACGCAGCGGGTCCGAGCGTCAGGTGGCCGGGGTGCCAGTTTCGCGCGTGGGTTACCGCATCGTTGTGCGGGGTACGCCCGAGGGGTCATTGATGCGCCCGTCGCCGGACCAGCGTTTTGCCGAAGGCATACGGCGTTTTGTTATTCGCGCGGTCGCCGAGCGTGACCCGCGTGGCCAGTACTTGACCTGTTTCGCGGACGAAGAGGTGGCGGCATGAGCTATGGCGTTTCAGCGGCTTTGCAGGCGGCGGTGTATCAGCAGCTTTCAGGCGATACGCAGGTCAGCACGCTGTCGGGCGGCGCGATCTATGACGCGGTGCCGGCAGGGGCGGTGCCCCAGACTTATGTGACGCTGGGCCCGGAAGAGGTGCGGAATGCCTCGGACCGATCGGGCGCTGGTGCCCTGCATCGGTTCACGGTGTCGGTGATGTCCGAGGCCGCCGGGTTTGGCGCAGCCAAGGCCCTTGCGGGGGCGGTGTGCGATGCGCTTGAGGGTGCAGCACTGACCCTGGATCGCGGGCGACTGGTGGGGCTGTGGTTCGAACGCGCCTCGGCCCGCCGCACGGGAACCGGCGGTGCCATCCGCCAGATCGACCTGAGATTCCGCGCCCGCGTGGAAGACGACTAAGCAATCAACGGAGAGAACATATGGCTGCCCAGAACGGAAAAGACCTGTTGGTCAAAGTGGATATGAACGGCTCGGGCCTGTTCGAGACCATCGCGGGGCTGCGGGCCACGCGGGTCAGTTTCAACGCAGAAAGTGTGGATGTCACCAGCCTGGAAAGTCAGGGTGGTTGGCGCGAGCTGTTGTCGGGGGCAGGGGTGAAGTCCGCTGCGATCTCGGGTTCGGGCGTATTCAAGGATGCAGGCACCGACGAACGCGCACGACAGCTGTTTTTTGACGGTGAGACACCGAACTTTCAGGTGATCATTCCCGATTTCGGCATCGTTGAAGGCGCGTTTCAAGTCACCGGCATCGAATATGCGGGGTCGCACAATGGCGAGGCGACTTATGAGATGAGCCTGGCCAGCGCCGGCGCTTTGGCCTTCACGGCACTGTAATCCTATGGCCAATCCGTGGACGGGCGAGGTGGCATTGACCATCGATGGAGAGCGGCGGGTGCTCAAGCTGACGCTGGGCGCTTTGGCAGAATTGGAACAGGAGCTAGGCACCGGGTCTTTGGTGGAACTGGTTCAGCGATTCGAAGGCGGGACCTATTCCAGCGGAGATGTGCTGGCATTGATCGTGGCCGGGCTGAGAGGCGGGGGCGCCGATGTCGCCCGATCGGATCTGCTGCGGGCCGAGATCGATGGCGGGCCGATGGCTGGCGCCAAGGCTGCGGCTGAACTGCTGGCACGGGCCTTCATGGTACCGGGTGGCGCATGAGCGGGTTCGACTGGCCCGCCCTTATGCGGGCCGGTTTCGTCGGCCTGCGCCTGACGCCGGATCAGTTCTGGCGTCTGACACCGGCTGAATTGCGACTGATGTTGGGGCAAGGGGTCGGGATGCCAGCGATGAACCGGGCGGGGTTGGACGCTTTGCTGGCGGCCTATCCGGACAAGCAACAAGGAGAGCGTGATGACGGATCGTGACGGGTTGGATGACCTGCAGGAACGGGGTGAGGCGCTGGGCGACTCGTTGGGGGATGCGGCGTCGATGGCTGCGGCATTCGACAATCAGATGAAGCGGATCAGCGCAGCCTTTGAAGAAACCGGCAAGGACGTCGCCACGTTGGAGCGCGGCATGTCCGGCGGTTTGCGCAAGGCATTTGACGGCGTGGTGCTGGACGGCATGAATCTGTCGGATGCGCTGGATGTGCTGAAGAACTCGATGATCCGCACGGCCTATTCGGCGGCGATCAAGCCTGTGACCGATCACTTTGGCGGCATGCTGGCCAATACGGTTGGTGGTCTGGTGCAGGGAATTTTGCCCTTTGCCAATGGCGGCAGCTTTTCGCAGGGCCGGGTGATGCCCTTTGCCAATGGCGGTGTGGTCAGCGGCCCAACGACATTTCCGATGCGGGGCGGCACCGGACTGATGGGCGAGGCCGGCCCCGAGGCGATTATGCCTCTAGCGCGCGGGCCAGATGGCAAGTTGGGCGTGCGGACATCCGGCGGAGGGCGCGCAGTGAACGTGGTGATGAATATCACAACGCCGGACGTGCAGGGGTTCAGACGCAGTCAGGGTCAGATCGCCGCTCAGATGAGCCGCGCCTTGGGTCGCGGCAATCGCAACAGGTAACACGAGGGAGCAGGTGATGAATTTCCACGAAGTCAGATTTCCCGCCAGCCTGAGCTTTGGCTCGGTTGGTGGTCCCGAACGGCGCACAGATATCGTGACGCTGGCCAACGGGTTCGAAGAACGCAACACGCCCTGGGCGCATTCCCGTCGCCGCTATGACGCCGGGCTGGGGATGCGATCATTGGACGATATCGAGACGCTGGTTTCGTTTTTCGAAGCCCGTCAGGGGCAGATGTTCGGTTTTCGTTGGAAAGACTGGTCGGATTACAAGTCCGGGGCTGCGACAGCGGACGTGGCAATGGATGATCAGGTCATTGCTCGTGGTGACGGTACAAGCACCGAGTTTCAGCTGGTCAAAACCTACAGCTCGGGCGGGTTCAGCTATGTCCGCCCAATCGTCAAACCGGTTTTGGGTACCGTGCGGATCGGTTTGGAACAGGATCAAATGCGCGAAGGCGTAGATTTTGAAGTGGATCTAAACAGCGGTCTGATCACGTTTACTGCGCCGCCGCCTGAAGAGGTGGAAGTCACCGCCGGGTTTGAGTTTGACGTCCCGGTTCGTTTTGACACCGACAAGATTCAGACCAGTGTCGCTAGTTTTCAAGCGGGCGACGTACCCAACGTTCCAGTGGTCGAGGTACGTGTCTGATGAGCGGTGATAAGCAAGGGTTGCACACCCATCTGCAAACAGGGTTGACCACAACCTGCCGATGCTGGGCGATCCGGCGTGAGGACGGGCAGGAATACGGTTTCACCGATCATGACATGGAACTGAGCTTTGACGGGATGACCTTCAAGGCCAGCACGGGCCTGACGGCCACGGCTATCGAACAAGCCACCGGACTGTCCGTCGACAACTCTGAGGCCATGGGGGCCTTGTCCGATGCTGCGGTCACAGAAGAAGACATCGAAGCGGGTCGGTTCGACAATGCTCAGGTCCGGGCGTGGCTGGTCAACTGGGCCAGGCCTGAACAGCGTTTTCTGCAATTCAAAGGCTCGATCGGTGAGATGCGCCGCGCAGGTGGTGCATTTCACGCCGAATTGCGCGGTTTGACTGATCTGCTCAACCGACCGATGGGCAGGGTTTACCAGAAACCTTGTACGGCAGTTCTGGGGGACGGTGATTGCAAGTTCAATCTCGGCGCGCCAGGGTATCAGGCCGAGGCTGAAGTGGTCGCTTTGATTGCCGGCACTGTCCTGCAATTGAAAGGGGCAGAAGCACCGGATGAAGCCTGGTTCAGGCGGGGCAGATTAGATGTTTTGTCCGGTCGGGCAACTGGGTTGTGGGCCGCAATCAAACAGGACGACCGGATCGTAGGTGGGCGCAATGTTACGCTTTGGTCCGGGATCAGCGGCGGCCTGGCCGTCGGGGACCGGGTAAAGCTGACAGCCGGGTGCAACAAAAGTATGCACACCTGCCGGAAAAAATTCAATAACATCATCAACTTTCAGGGGTTTCCTGACCTGCCCGGTGAAGACTGGGTAATGGCGGTGCCCAAGCAAGGCAATCCCAACACTGGGGGAAGCAGACGATGAGCGGCCATAGGCAGGGTATTGTCGACGAGGTGCGGGGCTGGTTGGGAACGCCTTACGTGCATCAGGCTTCGGTCAAAGGGGTGGGTACGGATTGTCTGGGCCTTGTGCGTGGTGTGTGGCGCGCGCTGCTGGGGTACGAACCCGAAACGGTGCCGAGCTATAGCATGGACTGGTCTGAGCCGCAGGGCGAAGAGCGCATGTGGGCAGCGGCCCGCCGTCACCTGATCGAAAAGAACCCCAGTTCTGCGAAGGCGGGCGATGTTTTGTTGTTCCGTATGCGCGATGGGCGTGTTGCCAAGCATGTAGGTATCGTCAGCGAAACCGCACCCGCGCTTCGGTTTATTCACGCCTATTCCGGCTACGGCGTCGTCGAAAACACGCTGAGTGATCCCTGGCGCCGCCGGGTGGTCGCCTGTTTTGAATTCCCGCTGGAGGATATGTGATGGCTACAATAATTCTGTCTGCGGCAGGAGCTGCGGTCGGCGGAGCGATTGGCGGCACTGTTGCGGGGCTGTCGACCGCAGTGATCGGCCGCGCCATTGGGGCAACGCTGGGCCGGGTCATCGACCAGCGGTTAATGAGCCAGTCGGTCATGGGCGGTGGCAGCGAAGTGGTCGAAACCGGGCGCTTGGACCGTTTCCGCCTGACCGAATCCGGAGAGGGTTCTCCGGTCGCTAAGGTTTTCGGGCGTATGCGGGTGGGTGGTCAGGTTATCTGGGCGTCGGATTTTCTGGAAACCAAAAGCACAAGCACAACCTCGCAGGGTGGCGGAGGTGGCAAGGGATCTCCGAAATCGTCCGAGGTCACAACAACCACGCACAGCTACAGCTATTCGATTTCTCTGGCCATTGCGGTAGGGGCGGGACAAATTTCGGACGTCCCGCGCATTTGGGCTGATGGAGAGGAACTGGAGCTCTCAACCCTGAACATGCGTATCTATCGGGGGAACGACCATCAATTGCCGGACCCTCTGATCGAAGCCATTGAGGGCGCGGGCAACGTTCCGGCCTATCGTGGCACGGCTTATGTTGTGATCGAAGGTTTGCAACTGGCGCCGTTTGGAAACAGGGTGCCGCAATTTTCATTCGAAGTCGTACGTCAGGAACAGCCGGGATTGCCGGATACGCCGGATGCCCTGTTCAAGACCATCCGGGGCGTTGCCCTGATGCCGGGCACCGGTGAATATGCGCTGGCCAGCGAACAGATCAATTACACAAAAGGGCGTGGGCAAAGCTGGGCGGCGAATGTCAACTCTGCCTCGGGGAGGCCGGACCTGGTGACTTCGACCCGGGCGCTGCAACGTGAGTTGCCTTCCTGCGAGGCGGCCTCTTTGATCGTGTCGTGGTTTGGCGATGATTTGCGGTGCGGGCAATGTCAAATTCAGCCCAAGGTTTTGCGCAAAGACATCGAAGGCAAGAACATGCCCTGGCGCGTGGCAGGTGTGACCCGACAGACCGCCCAAGCTGTCAGGTACGAAAATGACCGCCCCGTCTATGGCGCAACCCCTGCGGATCAATCCGTAGTTCAGGCAATCTGGCATATGAAAAGTATTGGCAAACGGGTTATGTTTTATCCGTTTATCCTGATGGATCAATTGCAAGGCAACGGTTTGCCAGACCCGTGGTCGGATGCACCCAACCAGCCGCATTTGCCTTGGCGGGGGCGCATCACGCTTAGCACCGCACCCGGTAGAAAAGGATCACCGGATAAAACGGCGACGGCCGACGCGCAGGTGGCCGCGTTCTTTGGACACGCACGCGCCAGTGACTTTGCCGTTGGCGATGGCGAAGTGACCTATAGCGGCCCTCAGGAATGGGGTTTGCGCCGCTTCATTCTGCATTATGCGGCATTGTGTAAAGCTGCTGGAGGGGTGGAGTCTTTTTGCATCGGTTCCGAAATGCGCGGGCTGACCCAAATCCGAGGTCTGACCGGCTTTCCAGCAGTTTCCCAAATGCAAGCCTTGGCCGCCGAAGTGCGCGAAATCTTGGGGCCAGGCACAAAAATCGGGTACGCATCGGATTGGAGCGAGTATTTCGGCTATCAGCCGAATGATGGAACCGGGGACCGTTATTTTCACCTTGATCCACTGTGGGCAGATGAAAACATCGATTTCGTCGGTATCGACAATTACATGCCCCTGTCGGATTGGCGGGATGGTGAGGATCACGTGGATCTGAAGGCCGGCACAGACGCGATCTATGACCTCGACTACCTTCGAGGCAATATCGAAGGCGGAGAAGGCTATGACTGGTATTATGCCTCGCCGGAAGAGGCCGAAGCCCAGATAAGAACGCCGATCACGGATGAGGAGCATGATGAGGCATGGGTCTGGCGTTACAAGGACCTTCGCAATTGGTGGTCGAACCGGCATCACGAACGCATTGGCGGTGTACGTCAATCGAACCCGACCGATTGGGTGCCTAACTCAAAACCTATCTGGTTTACGGAACTGGGTTGCGCGGCCATCGACAAAGGAACCAATCAGCCGAACAAGTTTCTTGACCCGAAATCCTCGGAATCCAGCCTGCCGAAATACTCTTCCGGTCGGCGCGATGATTTCATGCAGGTGCAGTACTTGAAAGCGATGTATGGCTACTGGTCTGATCCGGCAATCAACCCGCTTTCGGATCAATATGATGGTCACATGGTTGATATGGCGAACGCCTATGTTTGGGCATGGGATGCGCGTCCGTTTCCAACGTTTCCGAACCTGCGAAGCCAGTGGAGCGACGGGGCGAACTATCCCCGAGGTCATTGGTTGAATGGACGGTCAGGCACGCGGACTCTGGCCTCTGTGGTCACTGAAATCTGCCACGGTGCCGGAGTAACGGACATCGACGTGTCGCGTCTGGATGGCGTCGTACGGGGCTATCTGGTTCAAGATGTCTCTAGCGCGCGCGCTGCATTGCAGCCCTTGATGCTGCGTTATGGGTTTGATGCGATTGAACGGGATGGTGTGCTGCTGTTTCAGATGCGCGACGGTCGCAAGGTGGTCGGATTGGATACAGACGATCTGGCAGACAGCTCTGATATCGAAGGCCGCGTGGAATATCGCAGAGAAGCCGAGGCCGAAATGACAGGCCGCGTTCGGTTGCGCTTTGTACAATCGGACGCCGATCATGATGTAGTGTCTGAAGAAGCCATCTTGCCGGGCACTCGAACGCATTCGGTGGCCGTGAACGAGATGCCTCTATCGCTGACACGGGCCGAAGGCCGCCAAACCGCTGAACGCTGGCTAAGCGAGGCGCGAGTCTCACGCGAGACAGCGCGCTTTGCATTGCCGCCGTCGATGTTGCATCTGGGGGCGGGTGACGTCGTGAGCCTGACCAAAGACGGGCAGAGTGCACGCTATCGCATCGACCGGCTAGAGCAGGCCGATCTGCAACTGGCCGAGGCAGTGCGCATCGAACCCGGCGTCTATGCGCCATCTGATCTGCCTGACGATCAAGTTTCGATCAAACCCTTTGTGGCACCGGTTCCTGTTTTGCCTGTGTTCCTGGATTTGCCGCTGCTGACCGGGTCCGAAGCCCCACATGCCCCATACCTTGCTACTTCGGCCAACCCATGGCCCGGCAGTGTTGCCGTCTATTCGGCGGCCAGTGACGAAGACTATGCTCTGCAAGAGGTGATCTCGGGGCAAGCGATAATTGGATTTACCGAAACCCCGCTGAGACGGGCAAGCGCCGGTGTCTGGGATGAAGGAACGCCGCTGCGCGTCAATCTGGTTGATGGCCTGCTGGAATCGCGCCCTCGGGATGCGTTGCTGAACGGGGCCAATCTGGCCGCGATCGGTGATGGAACACCCGGCAATTGGGAGCTGTTCCAATTCGCCGACGCCACGCTGCAAGAAACGGGCATCTATACATTGTCCGGTCGCTTGCGCGGTCAGCTTGGGACGGATGCGATCATTCCCGATGTCTGGCCCGATGGGTCGATGTTCGTCCTGTTGGATCAGCGTGTTTACCAAACCGGCTTGTTGCGGTCCGAGCGGCGCGTGAGCAAGCACTACCGCATTGGTCCGGCAACGCGCGGGTATGATGACCCGTCCTATGTACATCTTGTCGAGGCGTTCGACGGCAACGGGTTGCGCCCATACACACCAGTGCATCTGAAGGCGATGGGAACAGCCGCAGGTGATCAACTGTCGTGGATACGTCGAACCCGGCTGGATGGGGACGATTGGGCGGGGATCGAGGTTCCGCTGGCCGAGGAAAGCGAATCCTACCTTCTGCAAATACGAACCAACGGGACCCTGGTACGGGAACAGATCGTGAGCGTTCCAAACTGGACCTACACGTCAGCAATGAAAGCAGACGATGGGATCAACGGGCCATATGAAGTCCACATTGCACAGGTTTCAGCCAGCTACGGGCCGGGACTATTCGCCCGAGTAGCAGTCGGGTGATCCACTGAATGCGCCCTATCCTGCATGGAGATGTCGCGGCGGCGGCGCGGGCCTTGCTGGCCGCGCTGCCGCAGGATCGCGACCGCCTTTGTACACGTCTCATCCAAGAAGCAGCGCTGGCCGACCAATATGTCGGCCAGACGGGTAATCTTCATCCATTGTTCGGGAATGGATCTTTAATGGCAGCCGCGCGAAACAGGCGGCTGGCGGATGAACCCGGATTTGATGATGTGCAATATTGTCGCTGTTTCGAACTGGTTTTGCAGCATCTGATCCGGTTTCAGATCAGCCGGACGCACAACTGACGCATTTCGTGGCGGCAAGGTTCAGATTCAATCGACCGCCAGGAATCTCATCGCCGCAATCTTCGCAATACCCGAATTCTCCGTCATGTATGCGGTCCAGGGCGGCTTGTAACCGGTGCGTTTCGATATCCCGATTAGCCTGTTGTGCCTTGGCCATCGCCTGATTCTGCAGGGCATCCATTCTGCTAAGGCGGCCGACGGCCTGTTGATCAAGCTCAACAATGGCCCGAGCCTGCTTTTCCGCCGCGGAATGTTCTGAAAGTTCAGCCAATCTTGCCTGAATTTTCGCTTCATAGCCTGCCAAATCAGTTTCATTCATTTTCGTTACTCTGCCGATCACGGGTTTGCGTTTGGCGTTTTTCCCACTAAATGGCATTCTAGGCGCAGCAAAGGATCAAAAGCTATGTTGGAAAAGCGCAGTCAGGTTACTCCGGTCGACCCGGTTTGGGATCGTATCACGACCGAAGCTCATGCAGCGGTCGAAAGCGAACCATTGATGGGTGGTCTGGTTCACGCTTGCATCCTGCACCACCGAAGCCTTGAGCGGGCCCTGTCATACCGGGTGTCGGCCAAGCTGTGTTCGAACGAAATGTCGATGATGGTGCTGCGTGAAATCGTGGATGAAGCCTATGCGGATGACGCTTCGCTGCTTGAAGCGGCCCGTGCGGACCTGATGGCAGTCTATGAACGTGATCCGGCATGCCACCGATTGTTGCAGCCGATCCTTTATTTCAAAGGCTACCAAGCGATGCAGGCTTATCGCGTGGCGCATTGGCTGTGGAAAAAAGGGCGCCACGATCTAGCGTATTTCTTCCAGATGCGCTCGTCCGAGATTTTCGGGATCGACATTCACCCGGCGGCGAAAATTGGTAAGGGCATCATGATCGACCATGCCCATTCGATTGTCATTGGTGAAACAGCTATTGTCGGTGACAATGTCTCGATGCTGCATTCCGTGACACTGGGTGGGACAGGCAAGGAAGAAGAGCAGCGCCACCCGACCATCGGTAACGGTGTGCTGATCGGGGCCGGGGCCAAGGTTCTGGGCAACATTGTGGTCGGCCATTGCAGCCGCATCGCAGCGGGGTCTGTGGTTCTTCAAGAGGTCCCCGCCTGTAAGACCGTGGCAGGCATTCCTGCAAAGATCGTCGGAGAGGCCGGCTGCGATCAGCCCTCGATCTCGATGGATCATATGCTGGGCAAAGACCAGTAATTCAACCTTAGTTCGAGCGGTTTTTCTTTCTGTTCAACCGCTCGAGCCGCTTTTCCTCGCGGCGCTTTTTGCGCGCCTCGATACGTTTGGCGCGCTCAGCTTTGCGCTTGGCGACTTCAGCGGGATCCGGGTTATAGGTCGAGTTCTCGCCCGGATAGCCGTTGGGTTTTGCGATCGCAGCAACGGGCAGCGACGTCGCCAACAATGAAACCACCAGAAAGCACTTGGCCGAGTTCATGAGGGTCATGGGGCACCTTTGCATCAGAACTAGCAATGCAATCAAGGTGGTTTGTTGCGTGTGTCTGAGCAACTATCGCAGCGATCACGACTGCTCACAACATGGCAGTGATTTGGTAGACCACGCCGGGGAATGATCCGGCGTGGTCTGTGTTCAAAAGGCTTTACGCCAGCATAACCATGGGGTTTTCAAGGTTATCGACGATGGCTTGCAGCAATTCCGCACCCAACGCGCCATCAATGACCCGGTGATCCACTGACATGGTGACCGACATGACTGTGGCAACGGTAAGTTCGCCATCGTCGCCGACAACCGGTTTTTTGACGCCCGAGCCCACGGCCAGAATGCCGGCGTGAGGCGGGTTTACAATGGCGTCGAAATTGTCGATGCCGAACATACCCAGGTTCGAAATGGCAAATGTGCCGCCCTGATACTCGTGCGGTGCCAGTTTGCGTTCACGGGCGCGACCCGCAAGGTCTTTCATCTCGGTCGACAGGGCCGACAGGGATTTGGTGTCAGCATCCTGCAGGACCGGAGTGAACAGGCCACCCTCAATAGCAACCGCAACGGCCACATCCGAAGGTTTCAGCTGCAGAACTCGGTCTTCCGCCCAGACGGCATTGCATTGCGGTACTTGCTGCAGGGCGTTGGCGACGGCCTTGATGATGAAGTCGTTGACGCTGAGCTTTACGCCTCGGCCTTCCAGCTGTTTGTTCAACTGGCCGCGGAATTTGAGCAGCGCGTCGAGCTTGATATCGCGGCGCAGGTAGAAATGCGGGATGGTTTGTTTGGCCTCGGACAGGCGCGCGGCGATGGTCTTGCGCATACCGTCCAGCTTGACCTCTTCATATTCCCGCCCTTCGTACATGCGGGCCACGGCATCTGCCGAGGGGCCAGCCGGTGCCGCAGCGGGTGCGGGTGCCGTAGCAGGGGCCGAAGCGGCAACAGTGGCCGGAGCAGCCGTGGCGCTTTCGACATCTGCCTTGACGATACGGCCATGCGGACCGGACCCTGCGATTTGCGTCAGGTCCAGACCTTTTTGTGCCGCAATCCGGCGGGCCAGCGGAGATGCAAAGATACGACCGCCATCCGCCTTGGCCGGAGCAGCTGGGGCAGGGGCGGGCGCCTCGGACACCGCTGGCGCGGCGGCCTCGTTGCCCGCGGCGGCTGCGGGGGCAGCCGCAGGTGCGGCGACGGGCGTGGACGCGATATCATCGGCGCTTTCGCCATCTTCCAGCAGAACTGCGATGGCAGTGTTGACCTTAACCCCTTCGGTGCCTTCGGGGATCAGGATCTTGCCGATGGTGCCTTCGTCGACGGCTTCGAACTCCATCGTGGCCTTGTCGGTTTCGATCTCGGCCAGCAGGTCACCGGACGAGACGGTATCGCCTTCCTTGACCAGCCATTTAGCAAGCGTGCCTTCTTCCATCGTCGGTGACAGGGCGGGCATCAGAATTTCTGTGGGCATCTATCTGTCGCTCCTTACCGGTAAGTCACTTGTTTGACAGCGGCGATCACCTCATCGGTGGTGATCAGAGCCAACTTTTCAAGGTTGGCGGCGTAGGGCATTGGCACATCCTTGCCGGTGCAATTAATGATGGGCGCGTCGAGGTAGTCGAACGCATCCTGCATCACTACGGACGAGATGTAGCTGCCGACCGAACCTTGCGGCCAGCCTTCTTCTACGGTCACCAGGCGGTTGGTTTTCATCACTGAGTTGATGATCGCGCCGGTATCCATGGGGCGGATGGTGCGCAAGTCGATCACTTCGGCGTTGATGCCTTCCTCGGCCAGCTTGTCGGCTGCTTCCAACGCGAATTGCATGCCGATGCCAAAGCTGACGATGGTCACGTCCGAGCCTTCGCGCCAGATACGGGCTTTGCCCAAAGGAATGGCCAGGTCATCGACCTGTGGCATATCGAAGGAGCGGCCATAGAGGATTTCGTTTTCCAAGAAGACCACAGGGTTGGGATCGCGGATCGCTGATTTCAGCAGGCCTTTGGCGTCGGCTGCAGAATAGGGCATCACTACCTTCAGGCCGGGGACCTGCATGTACCATGCGGCGTAGTCCTGAGAGTGCTGTGCAGCCACGCGGGCAGCGGCACCGTTAGGGCCACGGAACACGATGGGGCAGCCCATCTGACCACCGGACATATAGAGTGTCTTGGCGGCCGAGTTGATGATCTGGTCCATCGCCTGCATGGCGAAGTTGAAAGTCATGAACTCGACAATCGGTTTCAACCCACCAAAGGCAGAGCCAACCGCGATACCGGCGAAGCCATGCTCGGTGATTGGGGTGTCGATCACGCGCTTGGACCCGAATTCGTCCAGCAAGCCTTGGGAAATCTTGTAAGCGCCCTGATATTCGGCGACCTCTTCGCCCATCAGGTAGACATCTTCGTCGCGGCGCATCTCTTCGGCCATGGCGTCGCGCAGGGCTTCGCGGACCGTTTCAGATTTCATCTCGGCGTCGGCAGGCCAATCGGGTGACAGATCAACAACTGGTGCTGCCGGCGCCGTGGATGGAGCGGGGGCCTCAACCGCCGCTGGGGCGGCCTCGGCCACCGCTGTGGCTGCAGGCGCAGCCGCGGGCAGGGCCGAGGCGTCTTCGCCTTCCTCGACCAGAACCGCGATTGGGGTGTTAACCTTGACCCCTTCGGTGCCTTCCGCGATCAGGATCTTGCCGACGATGCCTTCATCGACCGCTTCGAATTCCATTGTCGCCTTGTCGGTTTCAATTTCGGCCATGATGTCGCCGGAAGAAACGGTATCGCCTTCCTTGACCAGCCATTTGGCCAATGTGCCCTCTTCCATCGTGGGCGAGAGTGCGGGCATGAGAATTTCGGTTGCCATGTCTTAATCGTCCTCTCAGGCGTAGATATCTGTCCAGAGCTCATCCAGCGACGGCTCGGGGCTTTCTTTCGAGAATTCGGCGGCCTGGTTGACGATCTCTTTGATCTCTTTGTCGATCGCCTTCAGATCCTCCTCGGTCGCGTGTTTGCCGGTCAGCAACAGCTCGCGCACATGTTCGATCGGGTCGCTTTGTTCACGAACCTTCTGAACCTCTTCGCGGGTGCGGTACTTGGCCGGGTCGGACATCGAGTGGCCGCGATAGCGATAGGTCTTGATTTCCAGAATGTAGGGGCCTTTGCCTGCGCGGCAGTGCGCGACGGCTTTTTCACCTGCGGCTTTAACCGCCAGAACATCCATGCCGTCGACCATTTCGCCCGGTATCCCAAAGGCTTGACCTCGGTGGTAGATGTCAGCGGAAGACGTCGAACGCGCCTGAGCGGTGCCCATGGCGTACTGGTTGTTCTCGATCACGAACACCACCGGCAGTTCCCACAGCGCGGCCATGTTGAAGGTCTCATAGACTTGACCCTGGTTCGCTGCGCCATCACCGAAATAGGTGAAGGTCACGCCGCCGTTTCCCTTGTACTTGTCGGCAAAAGCCAGACCTGCACCCAATGGCACCTGCGCGCCAACGATACCGTGGCCGCCGTAGAAGTGCTTCTCTTTCGAGAACATGTGCATCGAGCCGCCCTTACCTTTGGACAACCCGCCTTCGCGCCCGGTCAGTTCGGCCATCACACCGCCCGGCTCCATCCCACATGCCAGCATGTGGCCGTGGTCGCGGTATGAGGTGATGCGTTTGTCACCTTCCTTGGCTGCAGCCTCAAGGCCCACAACGACAGCTTCTTGCCCGATATACAGGTGGCAGAACCCGCCAATCAGGCCCATGCCGTAAAGCTGACCTGCTTTTTCTTCGAATCGGCGGATCAAAAGCATTTCGCGGTAGTAGGTTTTAAGCTCTTCCGCAGAAACATTTGGTTTCTTTGTGGTTTTTCGCGCAGCCATCGTGGCGATCTCCCCCTTCCGGACAGATAGTTTAGCGTTAAACTATCTCATAAAGCATTTCCGGCAATCTGGCGAGAGTAAATATGACGCATCGTCATTTCGCGCGACTTCAGGCCGGAGGAACCTTCGGGCAAAGTTGGATTTCCAAGAAAAATGTCGGTCCGGCTTAGCGGATGACAATTTCGTCCGAACGGATCATGCCAAGAACCGAGCGGGCCTGCTGATCCAGCAGATCGAGGTCCAAATAAGTGTCGGACAAACGGCGGGTCAGGTTATCCATCTCGGCGATCTCGGCCTTAAGCTTGGCCAGGTCTTGTGACAGGGCGTCCCGTTCCGCTGCAATCTCGACCCGTCTGAATAGGCCATAGTCGCCTTGCACGGCGGCGAAGGTGAAATACACACCCAGCATGAAAGCTACCATGAAGAATACAACTGCGCCCAAACCGGGCCGATGGGAACGGGACACTCTGTTTACCGCCGTATGAAGTCTGCCTCAAAAACGTGCCCTTTGCGGGCATCTGTTCGCACTATGTCACAGGTGATTCGGCTTGTGAATCCCTTGATTCGCACTTTTTCGCGAATGGTCGGTTTAAGTTTCTCAGCGCGCAGACTTTAGGATCTGATTGCGCGTCAGAGTTTGTTGTTCCATGCAATCCCAATAGAACATGGGCGCCGCGCTGCCGTCACTATCCAGCTCCGGGTCGCAGGCTGCGTCGCGCGCTTTCAGCCAGGCGCGCTGTTCGTCCAATAGGGCCTGACCGTTTCCGCGTGCATCGGCCATTGGTTTGACCTCAGCCCAGATACGGTTCAGTTCGCGATCAGCGATTTCCCACTTTTCCTTGGCGCAGAAATTGGCGTCGAGTTGCGTTTGCCCGTCGCAGCTGGATTGTGCCGCAGAGTAGGCAGGTATCAATATGGCGACCAGGCAGACTATGAACCTCATGACGAAATCTCCGATTCAACAAGGAGAGACTACCATGAGGCCTGAAATGCGACCAATTTTGACTTTACGCCTGACCTTCTAGGGCGGCGACGCCGGGTAGGGTTTTACCTTCCATCCATTCCAGGAACGCGCCGCCAGCGGTCGAGATATACGAGAAATCCTTGGCCGCACCGGATGCATTCAGCGCCGCGACTGTGTCACCGCCGCCAGCGACCGAAACCAGCTGTCCCGACCGTGTCAGCGCCGCCGCTTTTAGGGCTGCTGCATTGGTGGCGGTGTCAAAGGGTTCGATCTCGAACGCGCCCAGCGGGCCGTTCCAGATCAGGGTCTGGCTCTGACCAAATATGTCCGTAATGGCCGTTACGCTTTCAGGACCAGCGTCCAGGATCATTCCGTCTTCGGTGCATTGATCGGCTGGCAACACCTGATGTGGGGCATTTGCCTCGAATTTCTCGGCGACCACAACGTCCGAAGGCAGTACGATCTTACAGCCCGAGGTTTCAGCCTTGGTCAAGATCTCGGCTGCGGTGTCCTTCATCGCTGTTTCCGCCAATGATTTGCCAACGCTAACTCCCTGAGCGACCAAAAACGTATTCGCCATACCGCCACCGATCACCAGGTAATCAACCTTGTCGACCAAGTTGCCCAGCAGCTCTAGCTTGGTAGATACCTTTGCCCCCCCAACAACCGCTGTCACAGGGCGCTTGGGCGCACCCAGTGCGCCTTCCAGCGCTTCCAGTTCGGCCTGCATTAGGCGACCGGCACAGGCGGGCAGCAACCGCGCGATGGCCTCGGTCGAGCTGTGGGCGCGGTGAGCAGCCGAGAAGGCGTCGTTGCAATAGATGTCGCCCAGCTTGGCCATGCCCGCGGCCAGATCGGCGTCGTTCTTGGTTTCAGCGGCGTGAAAGCGGGTGTTCTCCAGCAGCAGCACCTGACCGGGCTTCAGGGCTTCGGCGGCCAGATCAGCCTCGGTGCCGACGCAATCTGCGGCGAATAGAACTTCGGTGCCAAAGGCGGCTTCAAGCGTGGGGATCAGTTGTTTCAGCGACAGGTTCTCGCGCCGCTCGCCACCAGGGCGACCGAAGTGGGCCAGCAGGATGGGCTTGCCCCCGGCTGCGAGGATATCGCGCACGGTCGGGACGATACGCTGAATACGGGTCGCATCGGTCACAACCCCGTCAACGACCGGCACGTTGATATCGACGCGCACCAGCACGCGTTTGCCGTTCAGGTCCATATCGTCGAGAGTTTTCCAGCCCATCGCTCTATCCTTGCCATTACAACAGATTCAGGCGGTTCTTTTCCTGCATTTTGCCTTCAGGTCAATGCGTCACTTGGCATTCACGCGCGTGGCGCATAGGTATTTGCGCAAGATAAACGACAGGAGGGCCTCATGGCCGAGATCAAGGATCCCGAAAACACGATCATCATGGAACTGAAAGACGGCAATGTCGTCATCGAGCTGTTGCCGGATGTTGCCCCGCAGCACAGTGCCCGGATGAAGGAGCTGGCGCGTGGTGGTGAGTATGACAACGTGGCCTTTCACCGCGTGATCGACGGTTTCATGGCGCAAACCGGCGACGTACAGCACGGCGACATGGAAGACGGGTTCAACCTGCGTATGGCGGGCACTGGCGGCTCGTCTTTGCCGAACGTCCCGGCAGAATTCTCGAAGCTGCCACATGACCGTGGCACCTTGGGTGCGGCCCGTTCGCAAAACCCGGACTCGGCCAACTCGCAGTTTTTCATCAACTTCAAGGACAACCATTTCCTGAATGGCCAGTACACCGTTTACGGCCGCGTCATCGACGGGATGGAGCATGTAGACGCCATCGTGCGTGGCGAGCCGCCTGCAAGCCCCGACCGCATGATCAGCGTCAAGGTTGCGTCTGATGTATAAGCTGGCCGCCGCTTTTGCCCTGCTGGCCAGCCCTGCGCTGGCCACGGGCCTGCAGATCGAGATCGAAGGTGAGGGCGCCAACGGCACCGTCACCGTTGACCTATTTGATGACATCGCCCCCAAACATGTCGAGCAGATCAGCGCTCTGGCCTCTGAGGGCAAGTATGACGGCGTGGTGTTCCACCGAGTCATCGATGGCTTCATGGCGCAGACCGGTGATGTTGAATTCGGCCGTATCGGTGGCGACATGCGTCGTGCCGGAACCGGTGGATCTGATCGTCCCGATTTGCCTGCCGAGTTCTCGGACTTCAACTATGACCGCGGTGTCGTCGGCATGGCGCGAGCGCAGGATCCAGACAGCGCGAATTCGCAGTTCTTCATCATGTTCGAACCGGGTCCGTTTCTGAACGGCCAATACACGGTTGTCGGTCAGGTCACTGACGGCATGGACGTGGTGGACGCGATCAAGCGCGGTGACGGCCCGAACGGCGCTGTGATCGGTCAACCGGACGTGATGAAAAAAGTCACCGTCACCGAATAATAAAAAAGCCCCGATGCGCATCGGCATCAGGGCTTTTTTGTCTCAGTCGTCACCCATCATTTGCCAAATCAGCGCCCCGATGGCTGCGCCGATAAGTGGGGCGACCCAGAACAGCCAGAGCTGCGCCAGCGCCGGGCCATCAGCAAACAGGGCCACGCCGGTTGAACGCGCCGGGTTGACCGAGGTGTTGGTCACCGGGATCGAAATCAGGTGGATCAGGGTCAGGCAAAGGCCAATCGCGATCGGAGCGAACCCGTCAGGTGCAAAGTTGGATGTTGCGCCCAGTATGACCACAATGAAGAACGCGGTCATCACGATCTCAATCACCAATGCGGACATCATTGAATAACCTTCGGGTGACGCCTCGCCATACCCGTTCGAGGCGAACCCGCCAACACCTTCGAACCCTGGTGCGCCGCTGACGATCAGGTACAAAACGGCCGCAGCAGCAATGGCGCCGATCACCTGCGCGATCCAATAGGGGATCAGTTCTTGCGCCGGGAACCTGCCACCGATCATCAAACCAAGGCTGACCGCCGGGTTGAAATGCCCGCCCGAGATATGTCCAACCGCGTATGCCATGGTCAGAACCGTCAGGCCGAAGGCAAAGGAAACGCCCAACCAGCCGATGCCTACGTCAGCAACGCCAGCCGCCAGAACGGCGCTGCCGCACCCGCCCAGTACCAGCCAGAATGTGCCGAAGAACTCGGCCATGAGTTTAGGTGCCATGAAAATCCCTCCTGAAAACACTGGTTTAAGCGTAATTCAAAAATTACAATTTGTGAAATGTCAGGATAAGGAGAAAATTCTCCAACTGTGTTCAGGGATGACTTTTCACGTCCCTGTTGGCTTCATTTCTTTGCGTTGTCCCAACTGGCTGGATCCAGTCGAAACAGCTTTGACAGCTGTTTATAAACATCGGGAACAGCGGCCTCGAGCTGCCGGGGCTGTTCAAAAAACACCTCGACCGACACGGCAAAAAACTCTTCGTGACCCACGGCACCATAGGGATCGATAACTGTATGTTGGCTATGCTCGACTGCGCGAACGTGGGCGTCATAGGCTGTCAGGAAAACACGTTCCCACTCCGCAAAGCTCTGACCGTCGCTCAGGATCGGAACGCCGTTGGTGCCCCCAGACAGGTCATCGACCTGATGCGCAAACTCGTGCAGGACGACGTTCTGCCCATCGTGATCATTCGCGGCGCCTTGCTTGCTGTGCGACCACGACAGAATGACCGGCCCGCGATCCCAGCTTTCGCCGGTGCGTACGATCTCTTTCTCGCTGACGACATAGCCATCCTGCCGGCGCTGACGTGATTTGAAGGCGCTAGGATAGATCAGGATGGTTGTCAGGTGATCGTACCAAAGGTCGCTGTTAACCAACAAAAGGCTGGCTTGCGCAGCAATGGCCAGCTCCATCTCTTCGGTGACCTCCAGCCCGTCGCAGCCGTGGAACTCCACCTGGTCCAGAAAAAGGTTCACCTTGCCGTCCAGCTTGGCCCGCAGATCGGCGGGAAGGCGGCGGATCAGTGGTACTTGCTGCTCGATCAGCCTGCGCTGGTGGTCGGTCAAGGGCGTGGCCAGCAGGGCCTGCCGCGCTTGGGACTTTGACCAGTGGCGGTACAGAAAGAAGCCCGCAATCAACAGAAGGATAGAGAAAAAGATCAACATGTCAGAACCCTATACCGACCACAGCAACCGGCAAGGGCAAAAGAAAAACGCCGCAGGCTGACCCGCGGCGTTTGCTTATTCATATTTAGGGGCAGTGTTACTGCTTGACCTCGGCCGCCGGGTTGGCGCCCGACTTGCCGCTGCGGCCAGGATTCAGCGGGTCGTCCTGACGCTGCACTGAACCTTCGAAATGCGCGCCGCTTTCGATGGCGATGGTCTTGTGAATGATGTCGCCTTCGACACGGGCAGACGAGGTCAGGCGCACCTTCAGGCCACGCACGCGGCCCACGATGCGGCCGTTGATCACGACGTCATCAGCGGTGACTTCGCCCTTGATGGTCGCGGTTTCGCCGATGGTCAGCAGGTGCGCGCGGATGTCGCCTTCTACTGTGCCTTCGACCTGGATGTCGCCCGTGGTTTTCAGATTGCCTGTGATGTGCAGATCCGAGGACAGAACCGATGCCGGAGGTTTGGGCTTGGGTGCGGTGCTGGCCTTGGTTTCCGCCGGTGCAGGGGCAGCCGGTGTCGCCGGAGCAGCAGGTTTTGCTGTCTCGGGGGCGTCGGATGCGGGCTCGTTGATTTTGCTCTTAGAAAACATTTCTCGCAGCCTTAATGTAAGTCATTGGATTTCTTGGCACACCGTCGACGCGAACCTCATAGTGCAGATGCGTGCCGGTAGACCGTCCAGTGCTACCCATATCAGCAATATGATCCCCGCGCGAGACCCTTTGGCCAACCTTGACCCGGATCTTGGTATTATGAGCGTAAAGAGTCTCAACCCCGAACGCGTGCTTGATTTTCACCAGCCTGCCGAACCCGGATTGCCAGCCCGCATGGGTGACGATTCCGTCGGCGGTGGCAAAGATGTCGGTTCCGTGGGCACCGGCAAAATCCGCCCCATTGTGCATGCGCCGCCCCCCGGTTTTTGGATCCCGTCGCGTGCCAAAACCGCTGGTAAAGCGCACCACATCATGCACCGGGCTGGCAAAGGGGGCTTTTTCGGCGGCAATGCGGTACAGGTTCAGCTGGTCCATCTGTTGCAGCAACACATTCGCGCGGATTTCGTCGGGGGTCAGGTCCTCTCCGCGCGTGCTGAATGAGATGGGGGTGAGGGGGCCACCCATGCCGCTATAGCCGCGGCGGACTTCTTCGATAATACGGTCGGTGGGCATACCGGCCTGGCGGAACATTTTGTCCAGAGGCTCAACCGAGATAATCATCGCCTCTTCCAGTTGGCGGAAAATCTCGTCGCTGCGTTCCTGCATCAAACGGATTTCCAACTCAAGATCGTCGCGCTGTGCCAGAGCATCCTGTGCATCGGCGGCGATTTGGTCGCGCTCTAGTGCCGTCCGGACCAGAGCGTCGGTCATGAAATTCATTTGTTCCGGGTCGCCTGCCGCGGTCATATAAATGTCGCCGTCATCGGTCTCGACCTGCATGCTGGCCAGCTCAGTGCGGGCCTCTTCGCGCTGTTTCATCGTGGCGCGCAGGGTGGTCTGGATGACCTCGATCCCGGTCTCAAGCTCGCGGCGGCGGTTTTCCGACGCCAGCAGCTCCGATTGCATCGCCGAGATCTGTTCCAGCGCCGCGTTGAACCGGTCTTGCGCGGCCAGCGCTTCTTGCGCCCGGGCATCCCGTTCCGTCGACAGGATGTTCAGACGGTCTTGATAAGTCGCCTGATCGCGCTTGGCTTGCTCGCGGAAATTACCCGATCCGATGCTGTCCATTAGCAGGATCGCCGTGGCGACGGCGGTCCAGCCAACGAATACTGCAACGCCAGCAACGGCGAAAATCTGCGTTTCCGAGCTGAGCCGGATAAACCGCGTGTCGTTGTCAGATTTCAGAAAGACTCGGCGTTCGGGAAAATGCCGCTCGAGCAGTGAGTGTAACTTAATTGCCAGACGTGTTCGCACGCGTCTTCACCTCTCATCCCCAAGATTCGGGACCGGTCGTGAGTGATAGCCGTCCCTTTGGCGAAGTGCATAGAGGGCACGCGTGATTTGGGCAAGTTTGTAAACTAGTTCACACATGAAACCGCGTTATTCCCGCCAAATCTCGGCGGGAAATTGCCGATAACATCAATTTGCGCGCGTTTATTGAGCTGAGCCGGGCGCGGGCAGCTCCTCGGTCAGGGGCCAGTAGAAATCAGGCGGCAACCCGGCCTCGGCGCGTTTTTCTTCGTTGAAAGGTGGCTTCAACACGCCGTGAAAGTACCGGCGAACCAATTGGTGAAACACATCCTTGGGATCGGCATTCTCGCGCCCACACAGGAAATGAAACCATTTTGAGCCATAAGCCACATGCCCAACCTCTTCGGCATAAATGACTTCCAGCGCAGCAATAGCTTTTTCGTCCTTGGCCTTGCGGAATATGTCGATCATGCCGGGGGTCACGTCCAGCCCGCGTGCCTCAAGCACCATGGGAACCACGGCCAATCGACCCATCAAATCTTCGGCGGTGTCCTCGGCCGCGCGCCACATCCCGGCATGGGCGGGCAGAGCGCCATAGTTGCTGTCCATGGCCTCAAGGCAATCGCACACCATCTCGAAATGACGCGATTCCTCTTCGGCGCATTTAACCCAGTCGTCATAAAACCCGACAGGCATCGGCACATGACCGAAGCGGGCGATGATGTCCCAATGCAGATCAACGGCGTTCAACTCGATATGCGCGACAGCGTGCAGCAGGGCGACACGGCCCGCTTCTGTACCCGGTTTCCGTTTTGGTACCTCGCGCGGGGAAAGCAGTTCAGGCTGATCCGGGCGTGCGGGTTGCAGCGGTGGCGTAGCGGTGCCGATCTCGATCTCTGGCGTTTCACCGCTGCGCGATGCGAACCACGCGGCGGCATGACTTTTGGACAGGGCGGTTTTTTCCCGACCATCCGCCGTTGTCAGAACCTCAGTCGCCATCTGGGTCAGCGTTTTGGGCACCATGTTTCTCCGCTTGATTGCACGCGCGGCTCTTAGACCGGATGGCGCGCGTGGTCGAGGGGCGTTACATCGCCCGTACGGCTTCCAGCACCTCATCCACGTGACCGGGCACTTTAACCTTGCGCCAGATCTTGGCGATTTTGCCATCGGCGTCGATGATGAATGTCGAGCGCTGAATGCCCATCGATTTCTTACCGTACATATTCTTTTCAACCCATACGCCATAGTCCTCGCAGACCGACGAGCCCTCATCCGACAACAGCGGAGTGGTCAGATTGTGCTTGGCAACAAACTTGTCGTGCTTGGCGACGCTGTCCCGCGAGATGCCGAAAACGTGAGCGCCCGCGTCACCAAAGGCTTGAAGTTGTTCCGAGAAACCGATGGATTCCTTGGTGCAGCCCGGCGTATCATCACGAGGATAGAAGAACAGAACGACGGTGCCGCCGCGCAGGGCTGACAATGTGACCTCGCCGCCTCCGTCGCGGGGCAAAGTGAAATCAGGGGCGATGTCTGAAACGTCGGGCATTGGAAACTCCGCTAAAGTTTTTTAAGGGCTGCCAGACATCATAGGGCGGCGCGGGCGGGTTGGAAGACGTGGATAGAAAATTGGTGCAGCACGAAGACAAAAGTGCGTCGCAGCCCAAAAAGCCCCGGCGTCGCCGGTCCCGTCGTCGTATTGCCGCGCATTTTTCCGGTTGGACGGTCCTGTCGCTGGGGCTGTTGGTCTTTGTGGGCTGGTTTTTTCTGATCGGCCAGAATCTTCATGCACCCGAATGGTTGCGAAAGCAGGTTGAACAGCGCCTTGAACACAGCCTCGGAGGGCTAAAAATCCGGTTTGGCGACGTCAACTTTATCGTGAATGAGGAATGGCGTCCCCGTCTGCAGCTGAGGGACGTGACGATCAGCGACGCAGCCGGGCAGCAGATTGCGCAGGTTTCGGACCTGCGCACCCGATTGTCGATGCGCGGGCTTTTACGGGGTCAAATCCGCCCGCGCCGCATCATCCTTCGCGATGCACAGATCGCGCTGACCCGGGGCCTGGACGGGGCATTGTCGCTGACAGTTGGTTCGGGCAGCGCCCCTGTGCAGCAAGCACCGGACCTGGCCCAACTGATCGAGCAATCGGATGATGTATTCCTGTCGCCTATCCTGTCCGGGTTGCGTTCGGTCGACTTGGAATCGCTGACGCTGGATTATCAGGATCTGCGCCTTGGGCGGGCCTGGGTATTCGACGGGGGGCATATCACTGTGACCCGCACCGGCGATGAAATGCATCTGGCCACGGGGTTTTCCGTGCTGACCGGGCGCGACTATGCAAGCTCGATCGAGGCGAACTATACCAGTGTTCTGGGTACGCCACAGGCGCGGTTTGGCATTTCGATCACCGACCTGCCAGCCGAAGACATCGCCAGCCAAAGTCTTGCTCTGTCGTGGTTGCAGGTTCTCAAGGCACCGATCTCTGGGGCGTTGCGCGGCAGCATTGACGACAAGGCGGCGTTGGGGCCGCTGTTTGCAACGCTAAACCTTGGGGCAGGCGCGGTGCAGCCCACGCAGGAAACGCGCCCCATTCCCTTCGAGTCCGCCAGAACCTACTTCACCTACAACCCCACGCGGCAGGAGCTGGACTTCAACGAAGTCTCGGTGGTGTCCGCATGGGGCGCGTTTCATGCCGAGGGCAAGGCGTTCCTGCGTGGAATTGAAAACGGTGCGTTGGAAAGTCTGACCTCGCAGCTGAGCCTCAGCAACATCAACATCAACCCGGCCAACCTGTTTCCAGAATCGCTGAACCTGGCACGCGCCGAACTTGATATGAAGATGAAATTGGCCCCGTTCGAATTGCGGTTGGGTCAGATCATGGTCGAAGACGCCAACTATCGGTTGCTGGGTTCTGGCAAGCTGATCGGCGAACCCGAGGGTTGGGCGGCGCAACTGGATGCGCATCTGGACAGCATGAACGGGGATGAGCTGTTGAACTACTGGCCTGAACGCCTGGCGTCAAAACCACGGCTTTGGGTTCAAGAGAATTTGTATGAGGGGCGGTTCTCGGACGTTGACTTTGCTTTGCGGCTGCGGCCAGACAGCAAACCAGATATCTATCTGGATTTCGGTTTTGACGAGGCAAAGATCAGGTTCGCCAAGACCCTGCCGCCGCTTGAGAACGCACAGGGACAGGCCAGTCTGATCAATCACCGTTTCACCGCCACCGCTGAATCGGGTGTTGTCATCGCGGATGAAGGGGGCGCAGTTGATGCCACGGGCACGTCCTTCATCATCCCCGATACCGAGATCAAGGGGATTTCCCCGTCGATTACCCGGATCACGGCCAAAGGGAGTGCGACCGCTGCGTTGTCGCTGCTTGATCGCCCGCCGCTCAGCTTGCTAACCAAAGCGAACCTGCCGGTTGATCTGGTCGAAGGTACTGTAAATCTTGCCGGAACATTGTCGCTGCCAATGAAGAAGGGGTTGAAATTCGAAGACACCGAATTCCACTTTCTTGGTGATATCGACAATGTAGAAAGTGACAAACTGGTTCCTGGCTTTTCGGTCAGCGCCGACCAGCTTGCGCTTGAAGGCAACCAAACCGGCGTTGAAATTTCCGGCGAAGGATTGTTTGGCGATGTTCCCATCCAAGCTGCGTGGCAACAACCGATCGGTGAAACCGAAGCGCAGCGCAGCGAATTGACGGGCCAGATCGAATTGTCCCCCCGATTGATGACCGAGTTGAATGCCGGGTTGCCTCGGGGGATGCTGACGGGGCAGGGCACGGCGGATATTGCGCTGGGTATTGGCGCAGGTACTCCGCCAAAGCTGACCGCATCGTCCGACTTGAAAGGCGTCGCGCTGGCTATTCCCGAACTGGGCTGGCGCAAAGGGACCGGCACGGCCGGCACAATGACGCTTGAGGCCACGTTGGGGGACAACCTGCGAGTGGACGAACTCAAGCTGGATGCAGCCGGATTGCGCACCACTGCGTCGATCTCGTTCAACGACGGAAATTTCGACCGGGTTCAGTTCAGCTCGTTTGATCTGGGCAATTGGCTGGCGGTTCCGGCCGAGCTTGTCAATCGAGGTGGGGCAGTGCCGGATATTCGGGTGCTGGGTGGCGTGATGGATCTGGGGCGCGCGACTTTTGGCAGTGGCGGCGGCGGTAGTGGTGGCGGTTCCGGTACCGGCCCCCGAATGGACGTGACATTGGACCGTTTGCAAGTAACCGAGACCATAGCCCTGACCGGGTTCAAGGGCGCTTTTCAAACCACCGGCGGCGTCAACGGTGCCTTCACCGCCAACGTAAACGGGGGCGCGTCTGTGCGTGGGCAGGTCTCTCCACGTGCGGATCGCAGCGCGGTGACGCTGACCTCGGATGATGCGGGGGCGGTACTGCGGTCTGCGGGCATGATCACACAGGCGCGAAGCGGGTCCCTGAACGTGCAACTGGAACCGGTTGCGGGGCCCGGAAATTACGACGTCATCGCGAAGATCACCAATACATATATTAAGGATGCCCCGGCCATGGCCGCGCTGCTGAACGCCATCAGCCTTGTTGGTCTGGTCAATGAAATGGCCGGGCAGGGCATCTTTTTCTCGTCAATCGAAAGCCGGATGCGCATCACCCCGACCGAGGTCAAAGTTCTCAGCGGCAGTGCGGTCGGGCCGTCGATGGGATTGTCCTTTGACGGCACCATCAACACGGTTGCCGGAACGCTGAACCTGCGTGGCGCGATTTCTCCGATCTATCTGGTGAACGCGATTGGCAGTGTTTTCACTAAAAAAGGTGAGGGCGTCATTGGTTTCAACTATACCCTGACCGGACCGTTGCGGGACCCGAAAGTGTCGGTCAATCCGTTGTCTGGGCTGGCACCACTGTTTCTGCGAAACCTACTGAGGGCTCCAGCACCCACGGTGTCCGATGGGCCAAATGCACAGCCGATAAAACCGGATGAGCCGAAACGAACTTTCGGGGCACCACCATCAGACCGTTGAATTGGGAAGTGGGGCGCTGTATGGCGCGGCCATGAAACTCAGCGACTTTGATTTCCACCTGCCCGAAGACCTGATTGCCACGCGCCCGGCGAGCCCACGCTCGTCTGCGCGGCTGCTTGTGGCCAATGGTGAAACGGTAACGGACGCCCATGTGTTTGATCTGCCGGATTGGCTGAAACCCGGTGACCGGCTGGTGCTGAACGATACGCGCGTTATCCCCGCGCGCCTGAACGGTCGCCGCCATCGCGACACCGCACAGGGGCCGGTCTCGGCCGCGATCGAAGCGACTTTGCTGGACCCGCAGGCCGACGGCACATGGGCGGCGCTGATCAAACCGCTGAAAAAGGTCAAGCTTGGTGAAGACATCAGGTTTTCCGATGACCTCAGCGCCACGCTGGACCGGGTCGAAGATGGCCAGGCTTATCTGCGATTCAACCTGACGGGCGAGGATTTCGATACCGCGCTGGAACAGGCCGGCGCAATGCCGTTGCCGCCCTACATTGCGGCCAAACGCCCGGCGGACGAACAAGACAAGACCGATTATCAAACGATCTGGGCACGCAATTCGGGTGCCGTCGCAGCCCCCACGGCGTCGTTGCATTTTGATCAGGTGCTGATGCAGGCGCTTGAAGGCCGCGGCGTCGCCATCAGCCATGTAACCTTGCATGTGGGGGCGGGGACCTTCCTGCCGGTCAAGGTCGAGGACGTGACCACCCACAAGATGCACGCCGAATGGGGCAAGGTCAGCGTCTCGGCCGTCGAAGAAATCCGCGCCACCAAAGCCGCCGGAGGGCGGGTGATCCCCGTGGGCACAACTGCCCTGCGCCTGATCGAAAGCGCCGCACGGTCCGGGCAGATCGAGCCGTGGGAGGGTGATACTGATATCTTCATCTATCCCGGTTTTGAATTCCACGTCAGCGACGCGTTGATGACCAACTTCCATCTGCCGAAATCTACCCTGCTGATGCTGGTTTCGGCACTGATGGGGCAGGACCGGATGCGTGATGTCTACGCGCATGCGATTGAACAGAAATATCGTTTCTTTTCTTACGGGGACGCGTCGCTTTTGATCCCATAAGGGGCGCGTTGTCGGGATCGTCTGATTGCAATGTCGTAGACAAGCGCGATCAGAGCCGTTTTTCATATAAAAACGAATCCAGAGTTCAGGTCGGCATTTTTCGGAGGCCCCAATGATTCAGGTCCTGTCCAGCGCGTGGGCGCTTCTTCTTGGTATGGGCCTATTGATGGTCGGAAACGGCCTGCAAGGGACGATCCTGGGGGTTCGGGGTGAGATTGAGGGCTTTTCGACCCTGCAAATGTCCTTCGTGATGTCAGCCTATTTTATGGGATTTCTGGGCGGGTCGCGTCTGGCGCCCGAGATGATCCGACGGGTTGGGCATGTGCGTGTGTTTGCGGCGTTGGCCTCATTCATCTCGGCCGTCATGATCCTGTACCCATTGATGACCGACCCGGTCATCTGGATTTTGGGTCGTGTCGTGATCGGATTTTGCTTTTCCGGCGTGTACGTCACCGCAGAAAGCTGGTTGAACAACGCGGCCAGCAACGAGAACCGCGGTCAGGCGCTGTCGCTTTATATGATCTTCCAGATGACGGGCATCATCACTGCCCAAGGGCTGGTATTGTTGGGCGACCCGGCTGGGTTTGACACTTTCGTGATTGCCTCCATCCTGGTTTCCGTCTCATTTGCGCCAATCCTGCTGTCTATTTCACCAACACCGGCGTTCGACACAACCAAACCAATGACCTTACGCGAACTTTTCAAAAGCTCGCCGCTGGGCTGTGTCGGTATGTTTCTTCTGGGTGGTGTATTCTCGGCTCAGTTCGGTATGGCGTCGGTCTACGGCGCCCGCGCGGGCCTGTCGTTGGTTGAAATCTCGACCTTTATCGCTGCGTTCTATGTCGGTGCCTTGGTGCTGCAATACCCGCTGGGCTGGATGTCGGACCGCATGGACCGTCGTTTCCTGATCATGTTGGTTGCAGGGGTGGGAACGTGTGCTGCATTAGCGGGCATGCTATTCGGCGTCACTTTCCCGATCCTGTTGGGCGCGGCCTTTGTGATCGGGGGAATGTCGAACCCGCTTTATTCGCTGTTGATCGCCCACGCGAACGATTTTCTGGATCATGAAGACATGGCCGCAGCCTCGGGCGGTTTGCTGTTCATCAACGGTCTTGGCGCGATTGCCGGCCCGTTGATCACCGGCTGGCTGATGGGGGACAGCGTCTTTGGCCCGCAGGGGTTCTTCCTGTTCATCGCCGCGTTACTTGCGACGATGGCTGTTTATGCGCTGTACCGTATGACACAGCGTGCGGCGATCCCGGTGGATGAGACGGGCACCATGTCCCCGGTCTATCCGACGGCCTCGCCAGTTGCGGTTGAAGTGGCGCAAGAGGTTGCCATTGAAGCCGCCGAAGCCGAGGCCGAAACGCAAGATGTTGCCTAAGACACAAGAATATGTCGCGAATGTTGCAATTTTTTACTGTTACAATCCTGAAAAACATCCTTAAATGACCTTACGTCCCTGGGGAGGGCAACACGACGGAGTTAGGGCAATGGTAGGGCCTGAAGAAGTATTGAGTTTTTGGTTAGATGAGATTGGTCCCGAAGGTTGGTATCTACAGGACGATGCCTTGGACGCAGACATTCGCGAACGGTTTTTGACCACCTGGGAAGCCGCGAATGAAGGCAAATTCTCTCTTTGGTTGACGTATCCTAGTGGGTCACTGGCCTACATCATTTTGATGGACCAGTTCCCGCGCAACATGTTCCGCGGCAGCGCCAAGGCTTTCGCGTCAGATCGCGCCGCATTGTCGGCCGCGAAATGTGCGGTGGACAAGGGGTGGGATCTCAAGATCGACGAACCAGCGCGGCAGTTCTTTTACCTGCCGATGATGCATTCGGAAAATCTGTGTGATCAGGAACGCTGTGTCCGTTTGATGTGCCAGAACATGAGTGACAGCGATAAAAGCAATCTGCTGCACGCACGAGCACATCGTGAGGTGATACGTAAATTTGGGCGTTTCCCTTATCGGAACGAAGCACTGGACCGTCCGATGACCGAACACGAAGCCGCCTATGTCGACATGGGTGGATATGGTTCGACGGTACGCGAATTGCAGGCGTCCCTCTAGGACTGCGGCACGCAACCTCGAATGGCAATAATTCGGTCGGCGACCACGTCGGCTGATTTCTCTATGGCGGAATTGATCAGCTTGTCCGGAGAGTCGGTCAACTCGGCAATGCTGGCTTGCGCGCCTTGCATTCTTTGTTCCAGATTATCCAGTTTTACCAGCGCCGTGGATATCCGCAGTTTTTCGGCAATATCTGTGACTGAGCCGCTTGATTGCACCTCGGCAAGATCATTGCGTAGCGCCGCAAGTTCCCCCCGAACGCCGAGAATTTCGTCCTTCAAGGGCGCGATAACCTGGACTTTTTCCGAGAAGACCGTGGTGACGCCCTCGACTGTCGATGCCAGTTTCCAGCCTAGAAATAAGCAAAGAGCCACGAGGATGAGTGTCGCGTTGAGCAATGCAAGCAGCAGATCTTTAAGTGTTTTGGCCATGGTAAGCCTCTCGAATGATTTGCGTTTATGAAATGGCGGGTGAACCCGACATCTATGTTCTAGCCATTGAAGGATGCCCGGTATAGGCTGAAAACCGCATAAACTGATACCGATGATCCCACGTCGTATTTGTCGCGGGAATGGTGTGTTGATGCGTTTCGAAAATTAGTTTAATGGTAAACTAAATTTTCAATCGTCCTGCGCCGAGAGGGAAACATGGCTGCACAATCTTTTGATCTGATCGTAATCGGCGCTGGTCCGGGCGGCTATGTCGCTGCCATTCGTGCGGCGCAGCTGGGCCTGAAAACGGCCGTGGTTGAACGTGAGCATCTGGGCGGCATCTGCCTGAACTGGGGATGTATCCCTACCAAGGCACTGCTACGTTCGTCCGAAGTGTTTCACCTGATGGAGCGCGCCAAGGATTTCGGCCTCAAGGCGGACAAGGTCGGATACGATCTTGATGCTGTCGTTAAACGCTCGCGCGGTGTGGCGGCGCAGCTTTCAGGCGGCATCGGTCACTTGCTGAAAAAGAACAAAGTCACCGTGGTGATGGGGCAAGCGACGATTCCTTCTAAGGGCAAAGTCTCGGTCAAAACCGAGAAAGGAACCGAACAGCTGACGGCCAAAAACATCGTACTGGCCACCGGCGCACGAGCGCGTGAATTGCCGGGGCTTGAAGCTGATGGCGATCTGGTCTGGACCTATAAGCACGCGCTGCAACCGCCGCGGATGCCCAAGAAACTTCTGGTCATCGGCTCGGGCGCGATTGGTATCGAATTCGCCAGCTTCTACAACACGTTGGGCGCTGACACGACCGTTGTCGAGGTGATGGACCGCGTGCTGCCGGTAGAAGATGCCGAAATCAGCGGACTGGCCAAGAAAGCCTTTACCAAGCAAGGCATGACCATCATGGAAAAAGCGATGGTCAAGCAGCTGGATCGGGCCAAGGGCAAGGTCACCGCGCATATCGAAGTGAAGGGTAAGGTCGAAAAGCACGATTTCGATACCGTGATCTCTGCCGTGGGGATCGTCGGGAATGTCGAAGACCTTGGGCTTGAGGCTTTGGGCGTGAAAATCGACCGCACCCATGTTGTAACGGATGAGTTCTGCCGCACCGGAGTTGATGGTCTCTATGCGATTGGTGACATCGCGGGCGCACCGTGGCTGGCGCACAAGGCAAGCCACGAAGGCGTCATGGTCGCCGAACTGATCGCAGGCAAACACGCGCATCCCGTAAAGCCCGAAAGCATCGCCGGCTGCACCTATTGTCAGCCGCAAGTGGCTTCAGTCGGATACTCCGAGGCAAAAGCCAAAGAGTTGGGTTACGACATCAAAGTCGGTCGTTTCCCCTTTATCGGAAATGGCAAGGCCATTGCGCTGGGTGAACCCGAAGGTCTGATCAAAACAGTATTTGACGCCAAAACTGGCGAATTACTGGGGGCCCACATGATCGGTGCCGAGGTGACCGAGCTGATTCAGGGCTATGTGGTTGGTCGTCAGTTGGAAACCACGGAAGAAGACCTGATGAACACGGTCTTCCCGCATCCGACACTCTCAGAGATGATGCATGAAAGCGTTCTGGACGCTTATGGAAAGGTCATCCACATGTAATCTGCGGTGGGTGGGGACTTTGCCCCCCGCCGCCCGTTCCGGGCGACTCCCCCGAGATGTTCATAGCCAGATGAAGCAAGGGATCCTTAACTTCATCTGGCCGAAAACACCTCGGAGCGCGAGGCAGAGCTTCGCATGGACTCATCAGCGCGTCAGCGCGTCCAGAATGCGAGCCCAGGACCGGATGCCTTTGTGAAAGCTTTTCACGTCGTATTTTTCGTTCGGCGAGTGAATTGCATCGTCATCGTTGGCAAAGCCAACCAGCATCGAATCCAACCCAAGTTCAGTGTTGAAATAACCGACGACGGGGATCGAACCACCCATCCCAGTGAACACGGCCTCGCGCCCCCATTCGTCCGACAGGGCGCCACGGGCGGCTTCGAACTCGGGGCGATCCAGATTCATGACCGACGCTGGGGACCCTTCCAGATCATTGTCCCATTCGACCGTGGCGTCGGGCGACAGACGCTCTTCCACATGTTTGCGGATTTTGGTGCGCAAAGCGTCAGGGTCCATGTCACCGACCAGACGGCAGGTGATCTTGCAATGTGCCTGCGACGGGATCACGGTTTTCGAGCCTGCACCATTGTAACCGCCCCACAACCCGTTAACCTCAAGCGTAGGGCGCGCCCATTGCTGTTCCAGCGTCGAATACCTTTTTTCGCCATGGGGTTGCGAATAGCCGACCGAGCTCAGGTACTCGACCTCGTCAAACCCACAGTTTTGCCACTGGCGCAGTTGCTCGGCGGGCACTTCGTGAACGCCTTCATAGAACCCCTCGACCGCAACACGGCCGGTTTCGTCGTCATAGAACGAGGCGATGATCTTGGACAATTCCCGCAGGGGGTTCAGGCCGGGGCCGCCGTAATGGCCCGAATGCAGATCGATGCGGGGGCCAGTGATAGTGAATTCATCCTTGAGCATGCCGCGCAGTTGCGAGGAAATTGACGGTACACCGCGAGACACCATCGAAGTGTCGCACACCAGTGCCAAGTCAGCTTTCAGCTCGGCCGCGTTTTCCCGCAAGAAAGGCACCAGGGACGGCGATCCTGATTCTTCTTCACCCTCGAAGAAAAAGGTGATGCGGCAGGGCAGGGAGCCATTGACGGCCTTCCAGGCCCGGCAAGCTTCGACAAAGGTCATCAACTGGCCTTTGTCATCCGACGACCCGCGACCGCGAATGACGGGGCCGTTGTCGGTGTCTTCAATGGCGGGATCGAACGGGTCGCGTTTCCACAGCTCAAGCGGATCAACGGGTTGCACGTCATAGTGCCCGTAAAACAGCACATGCGGTGCGTTGCTGTCCTCTCCGACATGGCCGACGACCATGGGGTGGCCGGTGGTTTCACGCTTTTCCGCTGCGATGCCAATACTTTGTAGGTCAGCGACCAACCAGTCTGCGGCCTGATCTACCTGCGCATTATACGCAGGGTCGGTCGAGATGGATGGGATGCGCAGCAGCTCCATCAGGCGATCGATTGAGGTTTGCAGATCAGTGTCGATGCGGTTCAGAACGGCGTCCAGCGACATGGGGTTCTCCTGCTTTCAAGATTTGGCAGAACCTATCAGCGCAATCGGCGCCGTCCAGTGCGCTTTGGCGGGAATATGATATAATATCGGAAACTCCGAGTGGCGCCTGCGTCGTTTCCTCGCGCCCGATGGCCGTAACTTTACTTGTCGATGCGAGTGCGAGGGGATATTTGATGCAAATCAAATGTGTGATCCCAATGTTGTCTATACGTACGGGGCACAAGGGAACGCATTGGCGTATAATCGGATTCGTCCGGTGAGAGCGTCAGAAATTTTGTCCGGCTACAAATGCAAGGGGTCGGGCATGTAAGGAGATACCGGTGGACTATACTGCTCAGCTCGATACAGCGATTGCCAAGCTGCATGATGAAGGACGTTACCGGACCTTCATCGACATCGAACGTCGCAATGGTCATTTCCCGCATGCGGTGCGGACCCGCCCGGACGGGTCGCAGCAGAATATAACTGTGTGGTGCGGCAATGACTATCTGGGCATGGGCCAGCACCCGGTTGTTCTGAACGCAATGCACGAAGCCGTTGACGCAGCCGGCGCCGGTTCGGGCGGGACCCGCAATATCTCGGGGACGACCGTCTATCACAAAAAGCTTGAGGCCGAGTTGGCCGATCTGCATGGCAAAGAGGCCGCGCTGCTTTTCACCAGTGCCTATATCGCCAATGACGCGACGCTCAGCACATTGCCGAAATTGTTCCCCGGCCTGATCATCTATTCGGACGAGTTGAACCATGCCTCGATGATCGAGGGCGTGCGCCGCAATGGTGGGGCCAAGCGTATCTTCCGTCACAACGATGTTGCCCATCTGCGCGAATTGCTTAAGGCCGACGATCCCAAAGCCCCCAAACTGATTGCGTTTGAATCCGTTTATTCGATGGACGGCGATTTTGGTCCGATAGAAGAGATTTGTGATCTGGCCGATGAGTTTGGTGCGCTGACCTATATCGACGAGGTCCACGCAGTTGGCATGTATGGCCCGCGCGGTGGCGGCGTGACTGAGCGCGATGGCCTGGCGCATCGCATCGACATTATCAACGGAACCCTTGCCAAAGCCTTTGGCGTAATGGGCGGTTATATCGCCGCTAGCGAGAAAATGTGCGATGCCGTGCGTTCTTATGCACCGGGCTTCATCTTCACCACCTCGTTGCCGCCTGCAGTGGCCGCAGGGGCAGCGGCTTCGGTCGCTTTCCTGAAAACGGCGAGCGATCTGCGTGAGCAGCATCAGACACAGGCCAAGATCCTTAAGCTGCGGCTCAAGGGGCTGGGCATGCCATTGATCGATCACGGTACACATATCGTGCCGGTGATTGTTGGAAATCCGGTACACACCAAGATCCTCAGCGACCGGCTGCTTGATGATCATGGCATCTATGTTCAACCGATCAATTTCCCCACTGTCCCGCGCGGAACCGAGCGTCTGCGCTTTACCCCATCTCCGGTACATGGGCCTGACGAAATGAACCGTTTGGTACAGGCGATGGACGAACTTTGGTCACATTGTGCGCTAAATCGCGCCGAACTTGCCGGTTAACCTCACGCTAAAGTGTGCAACGCGTTTGCCGCGTGTTAAGCTTAGGCTAACAAAAGTATCGGACGAATCGTTAATGGGATGATTCGCCGTTAGCGCGAAACGCGCGCAGGCAGAATGGGGCAGCAGGGATGATTGGGCGCAGATCTCAGCGCGATTCCAAGGACGAAGCCGACGTCAGGCCAAAGGGTTTTGACGATTACGAAGTGCGGCTTGGTGACAGGATGCGCGGCGAACGGGCAACGATGGGCAAGTCCCTGTTGGATGTTCAGCGCGAACTGCGGATCAAAGCCAACTACATAGCTGCCATCGAAGACGCCGATCCTGACGCGTTCGACACACCCGGCTTCATTGCCGGGTATGTGCGTTCTTATGCCCGGTATCTGGGGATGAACCCGGATGAGACTTTTGCTGCCTTCTGTAAGGAAAGCGGGTTCGAGGTTGCGCATGGCATGTCGGCCGAGGCTTCGGTTGTTCGCAAGCCCACGGGCGCGGTTCCGGCGCGCGGTCCGATGGGGCGTGATCCGTTTACCTCGCCCAACACGCCATACATTCCCGGTCGCGAATCCCTTGTCAGCCAGATTGAACCGCGGGCTATCGGCTCGTCACTGGTTCTGGTCGCAGTGATCTGCGGCATTGGCTATGGCGGCTGGTCGGTGCTGAACAAGATTCAGCAGGTACAGGTAAGCCCGGTCGAACAGGCCCCGGTGGTTCTTTCCGATCTCGATCCGTTGGATGCGGCGCGCGACAGTGCCGAAACTGAAGTTGCCGTTGCGGCCACCCCCAGCGCCGAGGCGTTGGACCGTCTGTATCGTCCACAGGCGCTGGACGTTCCTGTTCTGGTCGCCCGTGATGCTCCGATCTCTACCTTGGACCCGCGCACTGTGGGCACCTTCCTGCCACAGGAATTGCCAAAGGTTGAGGTCGCCGAGGTCCACACTGTCGAACGCCCGGCCTTGCCGCAGGTGGTCGAGCAGATCGACACCACCTTGAAAATTGTCGCCGTGAAACCAGCCTGGATGCGGGTCACCGCAGCTGATGGAAGCGTCATCTTCGAAGGCACCCTTGGCACGGTTGAACAAGGTAATGTGTTCGAGGTTCCGCTAACGGAAGAGCCGCCTCAACTGCGCGCGGGTGCTTCGGGTTCGGTGTTCTTTTCGATGAACGGCGAACATTACGGACCGGCGGGCGCGCCGGGGACCGTCGCCAAAGGCGTTGTTCTGTCCAAGGACGCGGTTGCCGAAACCTATGCAGTTGCCGATCTTGAGGCTGATCAGAACAGCGCGCTGAAACAATTGGTGGCTGAACTTCAGGCACAGGTTTCAGAAGACCCCGCCGAGTGATCTAGCCATTGCGGTGTCCTGACAGGCGGACTATCTAAAGACGCAACTTAGGTTGTCTTGGACCCGTCCTCATGTCGCTCAATCACGTTCGCCCGTGGCGCAATATCTACCGCCGCAAGTCCCGTCAGATCATGGTTGGGGATGTTGCTGTCGGTGGTGACGCACCCATTGCCGTTCAGACGATGACCAACACGCTGACAACCGATGTTGCGGCGACCGTGGCACAGGTGCAAGCCGCCGCCGAGGCCGGTGCCGATATCGTACGTGTGTCTGTCCCGGATGAGGCGTCATCAAAAGCCCTGAAAGAGATCGTACGCGAAAGCCCGGTGCCGGTCGTCGCTGACATTCATTTCCATTATCGCCGTGGGATTGAGGCTGCCGAGGCTGGTGCTGCCTGTTTGCGGATCAATCCGGGCAATATCGGTGACGAAAAGCGCGTGAAAGAGGTCATCAAGGCGGCGCGCGACCACAATTGCTCGATCCGAATTGGCGTGAATGCGGGCAGTCTGGAAAAGCACCTGCTTGAGAAATATGGCGAACCTTGCCCCGAAGCGATGGTCGAAAGCGGGCTGGAGCATATCCGCATCCTGCAGGACAACGATTTCCACGAATTCAAGATCAGTGTGAAGGCCAGCGACGTATTCCTATCCGCCGCTGCCTACCAGGGTATTGCCGAGGCCACCGACGCCCCTATTCACCTAGGGATAACCGAGGCAGGGGGGCTCGTGTCCGGTACCATCAAATCGGCCATCGGGCTGGGTAACCTTTTGTGGATGGGTATTGGCGACACAATCCGTGTCAGCCTGTCTGCCGATCCGGTCGAAGAGGTGAAGGTGGGTTATGAGATCCTGAAATCTCTGGGCCTTCGCCATCGCGGCGTGAACATCATCTCATGCCCGTCCTGCGCGCGGCAGGGCTTCGACGTGATCAAGACGGTCGAGGCGCTTGAGCAGCGGCTGGAACACATCAAGACCCCGATGAGCCTGTCCATTATCGGCTGCGTGGTCAACGGCCCGGGTGAGGCCTTGATGACCGATGTCGGCTTTACCGGCGGTGGGGCTGGGTCGGGTATGGTCTATCTGGCGGGCAAGGCCAGCCACAAGATGTCCAACGACCAGATGATCGACCACATCGTTGAAGAGGTCGAAAAGAAGGCAGCCGAGCTGGACGCCGCGCAGGAAGCGGCAGAATAACATAACCTAAGGTGGGCAGTTTCAAACCGCTGGCATCTGCTGTGTTGCACAGTGAATCCCGCCGCCAGATTGCCCTAGTACGTCCACGTTCAGGGCAATGACCTCGCGCCCAGGATAGTGGCTAGTAACTGCATCTTGCGCTAGTAGATCGGTTTCAATGTCGCCGAACTCAGGCATGATCACACCATTATTGCACACATAATAGTTCACATAAGACGCGACGAAATCCAGGTCTCTGATGCGCGGTGAATGGGGCTCTGGGATCACCTCGATTTGCAGCCCTTCGGCGGCCAATCGGTCATGTGTATCCAGTGCAGCCAGATGAAACGGGTCCCGCATGTCGGGCTCATCGGGCAGGTTCATCAAAACGCGCCCCGGCCCCGTGAAACGAGCCAAAGAGTCGATATGGTAGTCGGTGATATCTTCGCCCCATACCCCCTCGGACCAGATCATGCGATCTGCTCCGTAGGCGGCCAGCAAGCGCGTTTCGATCTGGTCTCGCGATAGGCCAGGATTGCGGTTCTTGTTCACCCACGAGCTTTCATGCGCCATTAGCAGCCCGTGCCCGTCCTGTTCAACCCCTCCAGCCTCGCCTTGTAAACCGCTTGTCAGCAGGGGCAGGTCCAAGTGTTCCGCTACGCGACCAGCGATGCGCGCGTCATGCGTATGGACCTGCTTCTTGCCCCAACCATTGAATTGAATCTGACGGATCGCCAACTGACTGCTTTCATTAACGACGAATACCGGCCCAGAGTCGCGACACCAAAGATCTTCGGTCGGAATGTCCCAGAGTTCGATGGATGGCGAGAGCTTTCGCTTTGCCGATGCATGCTCAGCCGCAGAAGCCAGCATGACTACGGGCTCAAATGCGGATATGGCGTTGGCTATGTCGGCGATGGTCTGTTGCGTGTCTTCCAGATGGGCTGCATCCCAATACACCCGTCGGCTGCTAGGCCATTGCATAAAGGTGCGCTGATGGCGGGTTTCCTCGGCGGGTACAAAATAGCCCAAGTCCGGTTGCGATGCAGAGCGATTGGACCAACCCATCAATCCCAGCGCCCCTCCGGTCAGGATCAAATGCCTTCTGTTCATGGCAATCTTATATCGGTTCCCGGACGTTAAAGCACGTCATCGTTTATGGCCCGAAAGTAGTTAAGGTTTTGGACCTTCCGATTGACGCAGTGTAGGCTGGCCAGTGCGAAGACTTTCAGGGTCGAACCCTAAGGGGCAAAGACATTGGCATTTCGCAATACCTCTGACCCGGTATCCCCGGCAAAGCGGGTGCACTTACTTGGCCGATGAGTGCTTGGCGTGCAGATCAAACCACCCGATGGCCATGGAAAACAGGTTGTCAGGGGCGGTTCGTCTTGCTTCTTTCAACGCTTGTTGGATTTTCACCGCGTCTTCATATTGAATCCAAGCTCCCGGTAGGTCTTCACCAAACACACCTGATGCGCTGGACTTAAACGTGTGCACGGGAATATGTCCGTGTGGGGAAGACGGGGCAATTATTTGATATTCAACATATTTTTGGTTGGAGAACTTGAATCTGTCATACCCGTTCTCGTGCAGGGTATTGAGCATGCTCAGGCTTCCGTTCTCAACCGAAACGTAGGATGGCAGATCAGGCAGGGCCATGACTTGCTTAAGAGCAACCTTATCAAGACCCTCAATATCAATTTTGACGTAAAGAATTTGTTTCGAAACCGGCTGAAGCGCCTGCGAAAGATCAATCGTTGGAACAACGATTTTCTCGGCTCCGTCCTTCCGGCTTCCGTATTCTTCTTTGACGGAACTCCACGCTGTGTTGTATTTATTCACATAGAAAGTGACTTCGTCCTTGCCGTCATCGGTAACAGCAAAATTCCTGATGTCGACGCCATCGACCTCTAGGTCGGAAAAATAGTCGGACATTGCAGCGCACAAATCTGGGATGGCCTCTACGGCGATGACCTCAAATCCCCTTTTTCGGTAATAAACGGTGTCTTTTCCGTCATTCATACCGATATCGACAATAACTCCCTGATCCGCAGCGGGGAACTGGTTCTCTGCCGATGTTTTATCCTTGGATTGCTGATCAATATAGGTTGGTTTGGTATGTTTTTTCTTGCCACGCAGAACACGACCTGCTTCGCGTACGCTTCGCGCCGCGCGGGACAGTCCAGATTTCTTGTTATCGCTCATGCGTGCCTCTGACTTTGGATAAATTACTTTAGCGTGTTCAATGCCCGAGACCAAAATCTCGTTCAACACAAAAATTTGGATTTCAAACCTTGAAAGATGTGCGTGGCAATAGGTTGCTGAACAAGTCCGACCTATTGCCCGAACACTTGCGTCAGAAGCGAGAGGGGGGGGGGCGGGTGAACCGCCCCTTTACTCAGCCTTGTTCAGCGCGCACGCCTTTGGCGATTTGAAGCATTTGATCCGCAGGCAGGAAACCGCGCAGCATTTCAGTGCCCAAAACAAACGACGGCGTTCCGGTAATCTGCATCCGTTGTGCAAGGGCGCGGGTGCGGGTGATCTCATCGGTCACCTGATCGCTGTCCATCGCCGCGACGATTGCATCGCTGTCCAGACCCAAACCATCGGAAATGCGACGCAGAGAAACCTCGGTCGGTTCGCCGCCAAATTCCAGCAGCGCGTCATGAACTTGTTTATATGCGTCGTCGCCGGCCACATGTTTGGTCGCCACCGCAAAGCGCGAAGACAGGACCGAAGCTTCGCCCAGGATCGGGAATTCCTTGATCACCAAACGGATATTGCCGTCCTCAGCCAGCAGGTCGGCCACTTCGGGCACCGCACGGCGGCAATAGCCGCAGCGGTAGTCCATGAATTCGACCAGAGTAATGTCGCCTTCTGGATTGCCACCCACCCAGCTATAGCCGTCATTGAACAGTTCTTCGGCATTGGCGGCCACTAGTTCTTGGTCAGCGGCGGCCTCGGCAACCGCGTTGCGTTGTTCAAGGATGTTGATCGCCTCGATGATCACTTCGGGGTTCTCCAGCAGATATTCGCGCACCTGGGCGCCGAATTCTTCCTTTTCCGAGGCGCTAAGCGCGTTCAAATCCAACGCTTGCGCAGGGCCAGTGATCAAGGAAAGCCCCAGTAGGGCAGGTGCTGCATGTCTGAGGATCATTTCCGTTTCCTTTTTGCTTTCTTAGCGCGTTCCGAGGCAATCAGCACATCCTGCGCCCTTTGCCAACCCGGAGAGCCTTCGGGCAATTGCCCTAAGGCCCGTTTTGCGTGAATACCCGCGTCGGCCAACCGGCCGCGCAAGGCATATCGTTCAGCGGTCACGACCGAAGCCATGCCATTATTGCCGACCTTCGCATATGCGACCCCGAGGTCCTGCATCAGTCGGGCATTTCGGTAATCTCTTTGACGTGCCTTTACAAGCATTTGCAAGGCGTTCTTTGTCTGACCTTGCGCCAGCAATGCACGCCCGTACCCAGCCAGGATCAACGCGTCATTCGGGGCCATTTCAACAGCTTTGCCATAGGCTTTCACGGCGTCCTGTATTTGCCGGTTTTCCAGTAAAATCTGGCCCTTAAGCTCATAGTAAAACGGATCATTTGGGCGAATGGCCAGGGCGCCATCTATGGCGGCGCGGGCGTTGGTCAGATCATGGTTCTGATGATAGGCCGATGCCTCACGCATCAGACGGATGTCTTGCGCGTCTTCCTCTTTTGCGCGTCGCATGGTCCATGTTGGGGATCGGAGGAAAGCCGAAAGCTTACCCTTGACCCGCGCGAACCAGTAATCGGCATTTGGGTCCGATTTGGACCAGTCGCCAGATTGCGCTAGAAACCTCTCAGCCACGCGCAGGCGCTCGCGGCTGGTGGGGTGCGACCGCATATAGGGGTCTTGATTGACCGCGTTTAGCAACTCTTGACCAGCGAACTTTCGATGCAGTTCAACCATCCCGATGGGCGAGATACCGGCCCATCGGAGGTAACTGGCGGCGCTTTGGTCGGCCGAGGATTCTTCGGCGCGGGTATGTCCCAGAAAACTGCGCAGAGCAGCACTTTGGGTTCCTGCGGCAATGCCTACTGCGGCCTCACCACCTCCGGCGGCAGCGGCAATTAGGGCCAGCGCAGTCCCTAACCCCGCCTTGCGTTGCGCCGCGCGCAGGTTTTGCGTCCGCCGGGCCAGATGGCCATTGGCGATATGCGCGGCCTCGTGCGCGATCACGGCCTGCAGCATTTCAGGGCTTTCGACGGTCAGGATCAGCCCGTAATTCAGGTAAATCGCGCTGTAATCGATGACAAAGGCGTTGAACGTGCGATCATTGACGACAAATATCTTGACCCGATTGGTGTTCAGCCCGGCCGCACGCAGGATCGGAAAGGCCAGTTCGCGCAGCCCATGTTCGATATCGGGGTCTCGGATCAGGCCCTGAGCGTTTGCCGGAACAAGGCTTGCCATCCATGTCACTGCCACCAGCAACAGGGTCGGGATTGACGCCACCCTGGATAAGCGTTCAAAAGCCATGGCTGAAACATGGGAGATTGGCATGAGAAACTCAACCCGGTCCGGGGTCGATCCCTTTATCGTGATGGACGTGATGGAGGCCGCGCGCCGCGCCGAAGAGGCCGGGCGCCACATTATCCATATGGAGGTCGGCCAGCCCGGCACCGGTGCGCCTAAGGGGGCAGTTAAGGCTCTGGCGAAGGCCATGGAGCAAGCCCCGTTAGGTTATACGGTCGCGTTGGGATTGCCTGAACTGCGGCAACGGATCGCACGTCTGTATGGCGATTGGTATAATGTTGATCTGAACCCCGAACGCGTTGTGATTACTCCGGGATCTTCTGGCGGATTTCTACTGGCTTTCACCGCGCTGTTCGACAGCGGTGACCGCGTCGGCATCGGCGCGCCGGGCTATCCGTCTTACCGGCAGATTCTGAAAGCACTGGGTTTGGTGCCGGTTGATCTGCCCACTGCGCCGGAAAACCGCCTGCAACCGGTGCCCGCAGATTTCGCAGGGCTTGATCTGCAGGGGCTGATGGTCGCGTCACCTGCCAATCCGACCGGTACCATGCTGGATCATGCGTCAATGGGCGCGCTGATCGAGGCCGCGCACGGGCAGGGAGCCTCGTTCATCAGCGATGAGATTTACCATGGTCTGGAATATGAGGCCAAAGCCGTCACTGCGCTGGAGTTGACGGACGAGTGCTATGTGATCAACTCATTTTCGAAGTATTTCTCGATGACCGGCTGGCGTGTTGGCTGGATGGTGGTGCCCAAAGATCAGGTGCGCGTCGTCGAGCGTATCGCCCAGAACATGTTCATCTGTGCGCCCCATGCCAGCCAGTTGGCAGCACTAGCCGCGATGGATTGCGACGCGGAATTGCAAGCCAATCTGGATGTTTATCGCCGCAATCGCACTTTGATGTTGGACGGTTTGCCCAAGGCCGGCTTCACCAATATCGCGCCGCCTGACGGGGCGTTCTACGTTTACGCCGATGTCTCGGACCTGACCGAAGACAGCCGTGCCTTCGCGGCCGAGATACTGGGCAAGGCCGGGGTGGCCGTGACTCCGGGGCTGGATTTCGACCCAGTGCGCGGGCACCACACGCTGCGGTTTTCCTATGCGCGATCAACGGCAGATATCGAGGAAGGTCTGATGCGGCTTCAGCGTTTCATGGTTGAACGCGGTGCGATCACAACTCCGGCGTAACCCGTTCACAAATTAGCTTCGGTCCGCTAGTCTGACCGCCAAACGATCTCGGGAAAACTTGAGGCCATGAGCAGGATTTTCTACGTCATCGCGCTGATCTGGGCGCTGAGCAGTGCTGCGCTCGCGCATGATTTCAGCGCGCTTGCGCGGGTTTTGCCCGACGATAGCCGCATAACTCAAGATGGCCGCGCCGGAGTTCGCGTTGAACTTGGCCTCAGTCAGGGCGTTCCTTACCGTGTCTTCACACTGCGCGATCCGTACCGTGTCGTGCTGGATTTTCAGGAGGTCGACTGGACTGGCCTGGACGCCGACACTTTCCTGCAAACCGACCGGATCAGTGGTGTGCAATTCGGCGCCTATGTTCCCGGCTGGTCGCGCATGGTGTTGGAGCTGGGCGCACCACTGGCCGTTGATACCTCTGACTTGAGGGTGGATCAGGTCAATGGAACAGCGCACCTGTCGCTTGGTCTGAGCGGCACCGATTTCGACAGTTTCGCGGCCAGCGCCGGGGCGCCGCGCCAGCCAGGATGGGACCTGCCGGAACCGTCGGTGACGCCTGCCAAGCCCGGTCCAAACGGAACACGCCCTTTGCTGGTGATGCTGGACCCAGGCCACGGCGGTATCGATCCGGGGGCCGAGGTCGCGGGATCTAACGAGAAGACCCTGATGCTGACCTTCGCGCGCGAGTTGCGGGAAACACTGCTGCGGGCCGGCGGATATCAGGTGGTGATGACCCGTGTGGACGACCATTTTGTCAGCCTCGAACGACGCATAGCTCTGGCGCATCGGGCGGGTGCGGACGTGTTTATCTCGCTTCATGCCGATAGTCTCTCCGAGGGTCGCGCGCATGGTGCGGCGGTCTATACGCTGTCCGACGATGCCTCGGACGTTGCCAGCCACAAATTGGCCGAACGTCACGATAGGGGCGATCTGATCTCGGGCGTGGACCTCAGCGGTGCCGACGACCAGGTGGCCGACATCCTGCTGGATATCGCGCGGCAAGAGACCAAACCACGCACAGACGCGTTGGCGCGGGCCGTGGCCGATGGGATGACGCAGCAGGGCGGGCCGATGAACAACAGACCGATCCGCACGGCATCTTTTTCTGTGCTAAAGGCGGCGGATATCCCGTCGATTTTGGTCGAGCTTGGGTTTCTGTCCAGCCCCAGAGATCTAAAAAACGTCACGAATCCAGAATGGCGCAAACGGATGGCGCGCGGAATCCTGGCCGGGCTAGAGCAATGGCGGCAGGACGATCTGGTTAAACGCGCCCTGATTGGGCAGTGACCCTGCGGCGCAAACCGGCTAAAATTGGCCATCGTGTTTTGACCCTGCGCCGGGGCACCACTATATAGGCGGCAGCGCGAGTAAAAGGCAGTAACGTGATCCGTTTCATTCTTTCGTTTTTCGGGGCGATCTTCAGCCTCGTCACCCTGGGTATCTTCATGGCTGCGTTGGTGATCGGCGCGGTGTTCTGGATGTATGGGCGCGACCTGCCCAGCCATGAATCGCTGGCGCAATACAAGCCGCCGACGATCAGCAGGATTTATTCGGGCGAAGGTCAACTGATCGACGAGTTCGCGCAGGAACGCCGCTTGTTTACCCCGTCCGAAGAAATTCCCGACCTGGTGAAGCAGGCGTTCATCTCGGCCGAGGACAAGAACTTTTACACGCATCAAGGCTATGACCCGCGCGGCATCATCGCTGCCGGTGTCGAGGCTGTGAAATCCAAGGGTGAAAACGTGCGTGGTGCGTCTACGATCACGCAGCAGGTGATGAAGAACTTCCTGCTGTCCGGCGACCGCCGGGCCGAGCGCAAGATCAAGGAAATCATCCTCGCCACCCGGCTTGAGGATACGCTGGACAAGGAACAGATTCTCGAACTCTATATGAACGAGATCTTTCTGGGCCAGAACTCGTATGGTGTGACGGCTGCGGCGCAGACCTATTTCAACAAGACGTTGCAGGAACTGGCCCCGCATGAGGCGGCCACACTGGCCGCAATGCCCAAAGCGCCGTCCGATTACCATCCAGTTCGCCAGAAAGAACGCCTGCTGGCGCGCCGTGATTACGTACTGCGCGAAATGCACCAGAATGGCTATATCGATAAGGCGACCTATGAGACCGAGGTCGATGCACCCCTGCGCTCGGTCCAAAACGGTGACTTCGAAAGCTTCCGCACTGCGCTGCCACCGCGTGACTATTTCACCGACGAAATCCGCCGCCAGTTGAGCGAGGATTTCGGCGAGGGTGAGTTCTTTACTGGCGGCTTTACCGTCCGCGCCTCGGTGGACGAAGAGATGCAGGTTGAAGCGGCCAAGGCCCTGCGTACCGCGCTGCAGAAATACGACCGCTCACGCGGTAAATGGCGCGGCACGAAAGAAGTGATCGCCGAAGATAAACTGACCGATGAAGCCCAGTGGCGCGAGGCGCTGGCGATCTTGGAAATCCCGCGCGACGTAGTGCTGCCAACGCGGTGGTATCCGGCGGTGGTTTTGAACGTGGCCGATCAATCCCTAACGGTCGGTATCGAGAACGGCCCAGCCGACGGCGTTGTGCCCCGTTCCGATATCAAATGGATGCAGGGCGATTTCGCCGCCAATTTCGAACGTGGTGACGTCATCCTGGTCATGGCCGGCGAAGAAGGTCAGTGGTCGGCGCGTCAAATTCCCGAAGTACAGGGCGGATTTGTCGCGATGGACGTGAATTCGGGCCGGGTTCTGGCGATGCAGGGCGGGTTCTCGTATCAGGATACGGTGTTCAACCGCGCTACGCAGGCGCAGCGTCAGCCGGGGTCCAGCTTTAAGCCTTTTGTTTACGCGGCGGCACTGGACAGTGGTTATAGCCCAGCAACAATCGTGGTGGATGCCCCGATCGAGGTGAACACGCCGCAAGGTTTGTGGCGGCCCAAGAACTCGACAAACAAGTTCTATGGTCCGACGCCACTGCGCACCGGGATCGAGCAGTCGCGGAACCTGATGACGATCCGTCTGGCGCAAGAGGTCACGATGCCGGTTGTCGCGGGCTACGCTGAGCGTTTCGGCGTTTACGATCGGATGGGTGCGTTCCTTGCCAACTCGCTGGGATCCGAGGAAACCACGTTGTACAAGATGGTCGCGGCTTATGCGATGTTCGCCAATGGTGGTGAACGGGTCGAGCCCACTCTGGTCGACCGAATTCAGGACCGGTTCGGCAAGACGATTTACCGACATGACGACCGCCAGTGTGTGGACTGTAACTCTAGCTGGCTTGAGCCGGACGAGTCGCCCACCATTGTGACCGATCGCTGGCAGGTCATGGATGCGATCACCGCGTATCAGCTGACGTCGATGATGAAGGGCGTGGTGGATCGGGGAACTGCGTCGAGCGTCGTCAATCTGCCCGTGCCCACAGCGGGTAAAACCGGTACGACCAACGAATCCAAAGATGCGTGGTTCATCGGCTTTACGTCCAATATCGTGGCCGGCTGCTATATCGGGTATGACCGCCCGCGCCCGATGGGGCGGGGGGCCTATGGCGGCACAATGTGTGGCCCGGTTTTCCAAAGTTTTATGGAAAAAGCTGTCGAGAAATATGGCGGCGGTCCGTTTGAAGTGCCCGAGGGTGGCCACTTTATCAAAATCGACCGTTTCAGTGGCGCGCGCCTGCCTGCGGATGCGACCGGAGATTATGTCGTGGCCGAGTATTTCCGCGATGGCGTCGACGGCTTTATCGATCGTGTCTACGACGGTGGCTTTGCGGTTGGTTCGGACCTGCCGCTGTTCGAAGAGGTCAACACCGGCCGTCAGGTGACCACATCAACCGGGAATACGGTCACTGTTGGCCCCAATGCCAGCCAGGGTGATCTCTCGACCGGTGGGCTTTACTGATAACCGATATGTTTAGGGGCTTCGCTGTCTTGTGGTGCCCCGAACCTCTTGCTATCACGCAGGCCTGATTGAGCAAGTTGGGACAAGACCATGCGCGCCGAAACCCAGAATACCGTGGCGGAAATTGAAAAGTCGCTGGAGCTGCTGGCGCAGCGTATGGACTATGAAACTGCGCCCCACCGCCTTGAGGAATTTAATGCGCGCGTCGAGGACCCCAACCTTTGGGACAACCCCGAGAACGCGCAGAAACTGATGCGCGAACGTCAGATGTTGGTTGATGCCATCGAAACCTATGAAACCATCAAAACCGATCTAAGCGACAATATCGAATTGATCGAACTGGGCGAGATGGAGGAGGACGAAGAGGTTGTCACCGACGCCGAAAACGCCATCAAAAGCTTGAAGGCCAAAGCCGCCAAGAAAGAGCTGGAGGCGCTGCTGGATGGCGAGGCTGATGGCAACGATACGTTCCTTGAAATCAACTCGGGCGCGGGTGGCACGGAAAGCTGCGACTGGGCCTCGATGCTGGCGCGGATGTATGTGCGTTGGGCCGAGAAAAAAGGCTATACCGTCGAGCTGCAATCCGAGACCTCGGGTGAAGAGGCGGGGATTAAATCCGCCGCCTACAAGATTTCCGGTCATAACGCTTATGGCTGGTTGAAATCCGAAAGCGGCGTACACCGGTTGGTGCGGATTTCACCGTATGACTCGGCGGCTAAGCGGCATACGTCGTTCAGCTCGGTCTGGGTCTATCCGGTGGTCGACGACAATATTGAGATCGAGGTGAACCCCTCGGACATCCGTATCGATACATACCGGTCCTCGGGCGCGGGTGGTCAGCACGTGAACACCACCGACTCGGCAGTTCGGATTACGCACATTCCGACCGGGATCGTTGTAACCAGTTCCGAGAAGTCGCAGCACCAAAACCGCGATATTGCGATGAAAGCGCTGAAGTCGCGCCTGTATCAGCAAGAGCTGGATCGCCGCAACGCGGATATCAACGCTGCGCACGAGGCCAAGGGCGACGCGGGCTGGGGAAACCAAATCCGGTCCTATGTCCTGCAGCCTTATCAGATGGTAAAGGATCTGCGCACCAACCATGAGACATCAGACACCAAGGGTGTGCTGGATGGTGATCTGGATGGGTTCATGGCTGCCACACTGGCGTTGAACGTGGCGGGCAAAAGCCGGTCCGAGGCGCAGGGCGACTAAGGCGGGCAGGGGCTTTGCCCGGTCTCCGCAAGCGGAGCCTCCCCCGATATATTTTTGGCCAGATGAAGCGGATCCCAGTTTTCTGTGGGAACGGAAAAGATTCATTTAAACAGTGGGTTTAAATGGGGGGATGCCCCGGCTAGGTTGACCTTGCAAAAGGGACGAACCTGAGATGAATCTGAGCCAAGCAACTGCAAGTGGCCTGTTGAACGCGCTGACGGACCGGCAGGTGTCGGCGCAAGAGGTGATGCAGCAAACGCTGGAGCGGATTGGCGGGGTCAACGAGGCCGCGAACGCCATTGTGGCTTTGCGCGAGCGGGATGATTTGATGACCGAGGCCCGCGCTTTGGATGCTGGTCCAATCCGTGGCCCCCTGCATGGATTGCCGATTGCGGTCAAAGATCTGGTGAACGTGGCGGGGATCGTAACATCGCAGGGATCTCCGATTTTTAGGGATCACGTTGCGCAAAGGGATGATCTGATTGCCGCGCGGATGCGGGCGGCCGGAGCGATCCTGATCGGCAAGACCAATGTTCCCGAATTCGGGCTGGGGTCCCATACTTTTAATCCGGTCCATGGCGCGACGACGAACCCTTATAATCGGGTCCGGACCTGCGGCGGGTCATCCGGCGGCGCGGCGGTGGCGCTGGCGACCGGGATGGTGGCGCTTGCGGATGGGTCAGACGCGATGGGCAGCCTGCGCAACCCGGCGGCCTGGAACAATGTTTACGGGTTTCGGCCAAGTTGGGGGCGGGTGCCGTCGGAACCGGTAGGTGATGGCTTTCTGCATCAGCTGTCCACGCTTGGCCCGATGGCGCGCAGCCCCGAGGATCTGGGCCTGTTGCTGGACGTGATCTCAGGGCCGGATGTGCGGCAGCCGTTTGGTGGGGCCAACCCCATAGTGTCGCCGGTGCAGGCGGCAGACATGCGCGGCGTGCGGATTGGGTGGCTGGATGACTGGGGAGGGGCTTATCCATTTGAGGATGGCATACACGCGCAATGTGAAAGTGCTTTGAATGTGTTCACTCAGCTGGGGGCCGAGGTCATCCCCGTTGCGCCGCCATTTGAGGCTGAGCGCCTTTGGGAGAGTTGGATAACCCTGCGATCCTGGAGCGTGGCCGCAAGTCTTGCGCCGCTTGCAGATCAACGTGACGTGTTGAAAGACACGGCGCAATGGGAGTTGGACCGAGGGCAGACTCTGACGGCGATGCAAGTGCATGAAGCCAGCGTCATCCGGTCCGAATGGTTTCGATGCGTGGCAGAGTTGATGCGTGATTATGATGCCATGGTGTTGCCGTCTGCGCAGGTTTGGCCCTTTGAGATTGAGACGCCATACCCAACGGAAATTGCGGGGCGAGGGATGGATACCTATCATCGGTGGATGGAGGTCATGGTGCCAGTCAGCCTGATCGGCTTGCCCTGCCTGTCAGCACCGGCGGGTTTTGGAGCCAACGGATTACCGATGGGAATTCAGGTGTTTGGTCCACGCGGCTCCGACGCCCGCATCCTGTCGATTGGCGCAGCCTATCACGCCACCACCATGTGGCCGCAAAAACGACCGGCCCAACCGTAGGGTCGGCAAGGGAGGAGGACAGAACATGGACAAGCCATTTGGTGTTCCGGAAATGGGGCCGGTGAATTTGGGGATGTTGCGCGAAGCCCTGCGCCGGGCCTGGACCGACTTTCGTCGGGCTCCGGTTTTTGGGCTTCTGTTTGCGGGGTTTTACGTGCTGGCCGGTTGGTTCATGGCCTGGATCACCTTGCAGACGGGCACGTCGTACTGGTTGGTTCTGGCTGCTATCGGGTTTCCTTTGCTGGGACCCTTTGCGGCGGTGGGGATGTATGAAGTCTCTCACAGGCTGGAGCAGGGTGAGACCTTGGAATTCAAGTCTATTTTCGGAGTGGTGGTGCAGCAGGGGCGCCGTCAGTTGCCCTCGATATGCGCGATTATTGTGGTGATGTTTTTATTCTGGTTCTTTCTGGGCCACATGATCTTTGCCCTGTTCATGGGGTTGTCGACGATGACAAACGTGTCGACCTCGTTAGAGGTGTATTTGACCGCCAACGGGTTGACGATGTTGGCTGTGGGAAGCGTTGTGGGCGCTGTGTTTGCGACGGTGCTTTATATGATCACCGTACTTTCCATCCCCATGCTGTTGGACCGAGAGCTGGATTTCGTGACCGCTATGATCGCCAGTTTCAGCTATGTCCGTGATCATTTCAGCGTCATGTTGTTGTGGGGAATCTTTATCGCCATCCTGACTTTTCTAGCCATGATTCCGTGGTTTTTGGGCTTGTTTTTTGTGCTGCCGCTGTTGGGGCATGCTAGCTGGCATTTATATCGGCTGATCACTCAAGCGTCGGGCGAAAACGCTGCGTGACGTCAGCTTGCCGCTTGCTGTAGCGAGCGTTCTGCACGGCGGGCGGTTCGCGCCGCTGCCAGAACGGCCGAAGGGTCTTCGCCCAGATGACGCAGTAGAATGCGCCGGGTCGTTGTCTCGCTGGCGGTCGTTCTGGACAAACAGATAGCCACCCCGCGCCAACGGTCCGAATGCTCATCGGTCCCGCGCGTTACCAGATAAATACGGCTGTTTTGCGAGGCTCGGCTGGACATCAGGATATAAATCTGCCGGCCAGCACAGGCGGCGATGCCTTGCACTTCACGTTCTGTCGGAGCGGCGCTCGGCATGCCAGGGCGCGGCTCATAACCACGCACCAGCGTGCATTGCGGCAACCGGCGCGCGTGAATCAACCGATGACGCGAGGGCTTAGGATCATCCAGTTCGGTCTCCGTCGCATAGTAGAACCCCGCCGGAAACAGGTTCTCGGTCAGTGTTGTGGGGCCCGAGCCCAGAAAATCTGTAAGGGCAGACGCTGCGGGATGTGTCGGAGAGCGGTCGATCTCGTCCAGCGGGCGCAGCAGAATACGGGCGTCCACTTCGAAAAACCGGCAAATCCGGTCCAGCACGTCAGGTCTTGGAAAACTCTCGCCACCAAGGTATCGGTTGAATTGCGTCCGGTTGACGCCCAATTGTCGGCAAAGTTCTGATACTGATGTATATTGCTGCGCAAGTTGTCTGAGATTGGCGCCGAACATCCTGCGCAATTCGTCCGGGTTGCGGATGTCTTTGGTCATAGGTGTCCCAGGTTCTCGCGACTTGTTTTATAGTACGCAACATGTTCGACCTGACGGTCGACATAACGCACATATCGTACAGATGACACGAACGGGCGCATCCCAACGCCACGTCACCCCCAGAGGCTAACGTCCAATCTTACAAACGCAATAGGCTTTATCTTGTTTTGCGTGATCTTTTTGGGCGCTTTGGCGCCAATAAACGTTATTCGGCCAGTTTTAGCTTACAAGGCAGCATGACAGGCCAGAGTTTCCCCACCCATACGCGAGCCGACAGGGTGGGGTAAATGTTACTCGCCACGCAGCAGGGCCGCTACGCCAGTGCGGGCCACTTCGACCAGACCCAGAGGGCGCATCAGATCGGCAAAGGCGTCGATTTTGTCTGGGGCTCCGGTGATTTCAAAAATGAAAGAGTTCAGCGTGCTGTCGACCACGTTGGCGCGGAAGATATCGGCCAGACGCAGCGCCTCGACCCTTTTGTCGCCTGCGCCAACCACTTTGATGATCGCCAGTTCCCGCTCGACCGCGTCGCCTTCGACGGTCAAATCATGCACGTCGTGAACGGTGACGATACGACCCAGCTGCGCCTTGATCTGCTCGATCACCTGCGGCGTACCGGTGGTGACGATGGTGATACGGCTCAGATGCCCGGTGTGGTCAACCTCGGCCACGGTCAGGCTTTCGATGTTGTAACCACGGCCCGAGAACAACCCGATCACACGGGCCAAGACACCGGGTTCGTTTTCGACCAGAACCGCAATCGTGTGGCGCTCCTGCACGTCCGAAAAGGTCGGGCGTAGGTTATAGGCAGAATGGCGGGTAGAACCTTTTTTGATATGTAGGGCAGACATTTACGTCCCTTTCATCATCCTTGTGGTGTTGGGCGCGCCGCCGCGCCCAACAAATTTCGTCAAACCAGAACCGAGCCTTTGGAGTCGATCACGCCCTGTGTTTCGGCCTCGCCCAGCAACATCTCGTTGTGTGCCTTTCCTGACGGGATCATGGGGAAGCAGTTCTCGTGTTTTTCCACCAGACAGTCAAAAATCACCGGACCGTCATAGTTGATCATCTCCATGATCGCGTCATCCAGATCGGCAGGGTCAGAACACAGGATGCCTTTGGCGCCGAATGCCTCGGCAAGTTTGACGAAATCGGGCAGGGCCTCGGACCACGAATGCGAATACCGCTCGCCATGCAGCAGCTCCTGCCACTGACGGACCATGCCAAGGCGTTCGTTGTTCAGGATGAACTGTTTCACGGGCAGGCGGTACTGAACGGCCGTGCCCATTTCCTGCATGTTCATCAGCCACGACGCCTCACCAGCCACGTTGATCACCAGCGCGTCCGGATGTGCCATCTGCACTCCAACAGAGGCCGGGAAACCATAGCCCATCGTACCCAAACCACCCGAGGTCATCCAGCGGTTAGGGTCTTCGAACCCAAGATACTGCGCCGCCCACATCTGATGCTGACCGACCTCGGTCGTGATGTAGCGGTCGTGCTTTTTGGTCAGCTCTTCAAGGCGTTGCAGCGCATATTGCGGTTTGATGGTCTTTTCACTGTTGGTGAACGCTAGGCAATTCACCTTGCGCCAGTCGCTTATCTGGGCTTGCCACTTCTTGACGGCGGCCGCATCGGTCTTGCGGCCGCGCGATTTCCAGACCTTGAGGATATCCTCAAGCACATGTGCCACGTCGCCGACAATCGGGATGTCCACGCGGATCACCTTGTTGATCGACGAGGGATCAATGTCGATATGCGCCTTTTTCGAGTTCGGCGAGAACGCATCAATCCGTCCGGTGATCCGGTCGTCGAACCGTGCGCCGACATTGATCATCAGGTCGCAGTCATGCATCGCCAGGTTGGCCTCATACAGGCCGTGCATCCCCAGCATGCCCAGCCAGTTTTCACCCGATGCCGGATAAGCGCCCAGACCCATCAGAGTCGAGGTGACCGGAAAGCCCGTCGCATCAACCAATTCGCGCAGCAATTGGCTGGCAGCAGGGCCCGAGTTGATGACGCCGCCGCCAGTGTAAAAGACCGGCTTCTTTGCGGTCTCGATTGCCGCAACCAGTTCGGTGATCTCTTCCAGATCGCCTTTCAGAACCGGTTGGTAGTGCGATGTTGACGGTTTTGGCGCGGTATACTCACCCGAGGCAAACTGAACGTCTTTGGGAATATCGACCAGCACCGGCCCGGGGCGGCCCGAGATGGCGACGTGAAATGCCTCATGCATCGTCTCAGACAGCGAATCCGTGTCCTTCACCAGCCAGTTATGCTTGGTGCAGGGGCGGGTGATACCGACTGTGTCGGCCTCTTGAAAGGCGTCCGAGCCGATCATGAAGGTCGGAACCTGCCCGGTCAGAACCACAATCGGGATCGAATCCAGCAACGCATCGGTCAGGCCGGTCACCGCGTTGGTGGCGCCGGGGCCAGAAGTCACCAGTGCAACGCCGGGTTTGCCGGTTGACCGGGCATAGCCTTCGGCGGCGTGAACCGCGCCCTGTTCGTGGCGCACCAGAACGTGCCGAATGTCGTTTTGCAGAAAGATCTCATCATAGATCGGTAGCACGGCGCCACCGGGGTATCCGAATACCGTGTCCACGCCCTGATCCTTGAGGGCTTGAACTACCATTTTTGCGCCGGTCATCTCACGTGTCATCTGCTTTGCTCCGTTCGCGACATGTGTCTTGCGTTTAGCATAAAAAAAGCCCCCGAGATTTTTCGGAGGCGCATGGGTTCGATTATGGTTTACCGTTACCGGCCCATGCGCGTGTTTCCTACGATTACGACTAGCGCTTTCATCGCCAGAGGCTCCTTTTCAGCTTGGCAGGGACATTATGGGCGGGCGAAAGGGGCGTCAACAGGCAATCGTACCAATTTTGTAACCTGAGATGCAGATTTTGCGACATTTTATTGCGCAGATTGCCGCAGGTTGGGAATTTCCGCGAATTTCTGCCCGCTCATGATGGTTTGGGCTGGAATTTGGCAGGTCTGAAAGCGTCAAGGCAATGTCCAAAATTGACATGAGCGACCCGGTTCTGTGCGGCACGCTGGTCTCAGTTGAACAGATAAGGGAGGCGAAGAATGTTGCAGGACCTCATAGATCTAGGGCGGTATCCGATCGATCGGCCCGGGTCGCGGGGCTATGATCAGACGATTGCAGATGTGCGGAAAGAACTTGATCAAGACGGCTGCGCGGTTCTGCCAGGATTTGTGCATGAGGACGGTTTGGAGTTGCTGGTGAGCGAGGCGGATGAGGTTGCCCCACAAGCGCATCGCTCTTTCAACAGGACCAACGCCTATTTCACCAAGGATGATCCGCGCTTTGGGATCGGGCATCCGATACGCCGTTTTTATGACCGCTCAAACGCCTTTGTTCCCGCAGATAATTTCCCCACGTCGGGTCCTTTGCGGCGGATTTACGAATATGAATGGTTCATGCCTTTTGTCCGTGACGCATTGGACGAGCCCGAGGATCGGTTCTTTCGCTATGATGATCCGCTGGCAGATGTGATCATTAACGTGGTCGAAGAGGGGCAGGGCTTTCCCTGGCATTTCGACACCAACAACTACACCGTTACGCTGGCCATCCAGAACGGAGAAGTTGGAGGCACCTTTGAATATGTACCGAACCTGCGCACGGCCGAGGATGAAAATTTTAAGTCCGTGGCCTCGGTTTTGGACGGAGACAGGGCGCGGGTGCGAGAGCTGGTGTTGCAACCGGGGGACCTACAGATTTTCAAGGGACGGTACGCGCTGCACAGGGTGGCCCCAGTAACGGGTGCGCGCACCCGGTACGTTGGGATCTTCTCATTCGTCGAAGCGGAAGGGATGTGTGGAGGTGTTGAACGCACACGGCAACTGTACGGGCGCGTGTTACCGCATCATCAAGCGCGTGAAGGGATGCGAAAGGATCAATTGCTGGACTGAAAAATCTGGGGTTAGAATAAAGGGGTTTTCAGCGACCGGAGGGTCCGATGCCTACGATTTTACAGCTTACGCCATTTGTTCTGTGTTCTTCCCTGCAAAAGCAGATTGATTTCTACTGCGACCGTTTGGGATTTTCTTGCGGGTTTCGGCAGGACAATTACGCTTTTTTGTCATTGGGTTCGGTCGCAATTCGGCTATTGGAATGTCCGCCACGCGATGATGGTCGCCCGTTGGGAGAGGATCAGTCGTTTTACATAGACGTCGACGGGATCGACGCATTGTACGAAAGTTTACGACCGGGCCTGGCTGATCTGCCCGAAGGGCGCGTGCGCCCGCCGTTTGATCAACTCTATCTGCAGCGCGAGTTTCACGTTATCGACGAAGACGGGACGTTGGTATTCTTTGGACAGGATATCAGCCCGAGGGGGTAGGCCCTCCCGCCCGTTGTCAATACACCTGCGGCGCATCTCCTCCGGTTAGGCCGGGCAGCGCTGCGCGCTGTGGGCGTGTTTAGAAACCGGGGCTGGTGCCTTGCAGGACACCGTGTTCCAGCGCGTATCGGGTCAGACCCGCAGTGGATGAGATACCCAGTTTGCGTTTGATGTTCTTGCGGTGAGTTTCCACCGTGCGCACAGAGATTTCCAAGGTCTGCGCCACCTCTTTGTTGGACTTTCCCTGCGCCAGTTCCAGCAGGATGGTCTGTTCACGGCCGGTCAGCGCCTCACGTGCGCTGTCTTGTTTGGGCTGCAGCGACCCGCTGGCACCGGTGCAAAGGTACTGCTCGCCGCGCATCACCGCGTCGATGGCCTGTTTGATCTCATCCGTCGGTACGTCTTTGAGGACATAACCCTTGGCGCCGTGGTTCAGTGCGGTCGAAATATATTCGGGGCTGTCATGCATCGACAGTATCAGGATGCGGGTCTCGGGCAGGCGCTCCAAAATCATCTCGGTGGCGCTGAGCCCGCCTAGGCCAGGCATGTTCAGATCCATCAGGATCACATCGGGGGACAGATCGGCTACCTGATCGACGGCCTCTTGCCCGGTGCCAAGTGTGCAGACCACTTCGATGTCGGGATAGCTTTCAAGGATCGACTGAATCCCTTCAGCCACCATCGGGTGGTCATCCACGATCAGGACCCGGATCGACTGTGCGCTCATGTACCGGCCTTTCGGTTCGGAGTTGCGTCTTCCTGAGGCGGAAGCAAGTGGCTAAGCGGCAGGGTAACCTCGATTACGGTGCCGCCGTGCGGGCTGCGTGATGACAGAATACGCAGTGATCCGTCAAGCTGTTCGATGCGTTCCTGCATGTTGCGCAGCCCGATCCCGGTGCTGACGCCTTCAGCCTCGCGGGGCAGGCCGCGACCATTGTCGGTGATGCGCATGGTGGCACCCTTTTTGTGACCGCGCAGATCAATTGTAACATGTGTTGCGTCGGCGTGGCGTTCGATATTGGTCAGGGCTTCTTGTGCGATACGGTAAAGGGCGATCTTGGCGTCCTGATCCAACCGGTTTCGAAACACGACGGTCGAGAATTCGGTCTCAATCCCCGTACGTTCGCGGAAATCGTCGGTCAGCGCCTTCACTGCGGGGCCAAGGCCCAGATCGTCCAGCACACCAGGGCGCAAATCGCGGCTGATGCGGCGCACCTCGGTGATTGCGGTGCCGAGATGCTCGATCCCCTTGTCCAAAGGAGCGTGGGCCCCGTCGTCATCGCCCCGCGCAAGCCGCCGCCGGGCATTGTCCAGCGCGTAGCGCACACCGACGAGTATCTGGCTGATCCCGTCATGCAGTTCGCGCGCCACTCGGCCCCGCTCTTCCTCTTGCGCGTCGAGAACCCGTTGCGTCAGGTCCTTCAGCTTGGCATCCGCCAGCCGCCTTTCTCGAAAGTTCAGGAACATGCCCGAGGCAAAAACGACCAGCACCGCTGCCAGAACGATGCCGCCAATATACATAAACGTCCGTTGCACGCGGGCCTCAACCTCGGCGCGGGCGTTGGCAACGGTCGCCACTATGTCGTCGATGAAGACACCGGTGCCAACAACCCAGCGCCAGTCCTGCAAGCCCACGACATAGGCAATCATCTGCGCCTCTTCCCCGGTCGATGGTTTTTGCCACATAAAATTGTGCCACCCCGACCCTTGCCGGGCGAGGCGGATGAATTCTTCTACAATTGGCGTGCCGTCACTGTCGCTCAGACCCTCCCAATTGCGGTTGATGAACTCTGTCTGGCGTGGGCTGACCAGATTGGTGCCGTCATAGTCATAAACGAAAAAGAAACCGTCCTTACCGTAGATCATGGCCGACAGGATTTGGGTCACCAGATTCTTAGCATCACGATCATCCGGAGACGCGCGCCCATAGATATAGGCAAAGCCATTCCGTGCCTGCGTGACGTAGTTCCGAAGCTCTTCTTTCTTAGCTTCTATCAAACGGTGCTCCAACGCCTGAATCTCGCGTTGGGCGGTTGCTCGGGATTCATAGGCAACCAACAATGCAATTGCGGCCACCGCGACGACCAGTGGAATCGCGGCAACAAGCGATAGTTTCTGGCCGTATGTCAGCGAAATCAGATTGCGAAATCCCCTCATGGTCGAATCGATACGAAACAGAGAGGGAAAATGCAAAACTTTATGAAACTGCGCATGCTGAAATGCTTGAGAACACGAAGAAATGGCTTAAATCGACGCAGTTTCATCGGCAGAAACAGTCAAATTTACCTTCGTCTACGTAGTAGTAGGTATTCACTTTCAACACATGCTCATTAGTCTGGCGCGCACTGATAACGACAAAGCCCGGCATTGACCCGGGTCAAGAGAAAGTTGGGAGGAACACTCACATGGATCGTCGTTCATTTCTAAAAACATCTGCTCTGGGCGGTTCGGCAGTTGCGGCCACCACGCTGGCGGCTCCGGCTTTTGCGCAGGGCAAGCGTACGCTGACCATGGTCACCTCGTGGGGTCGTGGCCTTGCAGGTGTTTTTGATGCGGCACAGCGTTCGGCCGACATGATTACCGAAATGTCGGACGGCAATCTGACAGTTGAAATCAAAGCGGCGGGTGAATTGGTTGGTGCGTTTGAAGTTTTCGACGCGGTGTCGTCGGGTCAAGCTGATATGTACCATGCCGCCGATTACTATTTCGTGGGTCAGCACCCTGGTTATGCTTTCTTCACTGGCGTGCCATTCGGGATGACCACGCAGGAATTCAACACCTGGTACTATCAGCAAGGCGGTCACGAACTGCATGATGAACTGGGTGAAATTTTTGGCCTGAAATCATTCATTGCCGGCAATACCGGCGCACAAGCGGGCGGCTGGTTCTCGAAAACGATCAATAGTCCTGACGATTTCAATGGTTTAAAAATGCGTATGCCTGGTCTTGGTGGTGAAGTCATCGGTAAGCTGGGTGCGTCTGTTCAGAACATACCTGGATCAGAAGTGTATCAGGCACTGTCATCGGGTGCTATCGACGCGACTGAATGGATCGGACCGTGGGCGGACGAAAAGGCTGGCTTCTTCGAGATCACGAAAACCTACTACACTGCTGGTTTCCATGAGCCGGGCGTGGGTCTGTCGCTGGCAACCAACCGCGAAGTATTTGATGGCCTCAGCAATGCTCAGCAGAGAATTATTGAGATTGCAGCCGCTGAAACCAACCAGTGGAACTATGCTCAATTCCTGTCTAACAACGGCCCCGCATTGGGCCGGTTGCGCGCAGCAGGCGTAGAAGTTCAGGAATTCCCGGATTCAGTTTGGGATGCCTTTGGTGAGAAGACTGTGGAAGTTATGGAAGGTTATCGCAGCGACGACCTGTTTGCGAAAATCCATGACAGTGTCAAAGATGCCGTAACGAACACTTCCGGTTGGCTGTCCATCTCCGAAGGAATCTACACAGAGCAGCGTAATCGCGTTCTGGGTTAAATCTCAGACATTAATCAATTGGTTTCCCCGCTTGTTCGGGGAACCCTTTCCTGTTGCGAATGCGCGGACCTATCAAACCCGTTATAATCAGCAGTGCAACTGACGAGACCTGGGGACAACATGCAGGACGAAAACGGTTTCTCGTTCTTCGGCGCCCTGTGGAACGGACTTGTTTGGTTCGTTCAGAACATTGCCGAAGCCTTCTATAATTTCGGATACGCCATCACGCATCCGCAGCTCTGGCTAGATTGGTCGGACAAAGAGGCCATTATGCGCTTCGTCTATTATGGCGGATCGGTTGAGTTCTTCTTTGTGGTTTTCACCATCTTCCTGGTTTTGACTGTCATTGGGCTGTACTACCGGAATTTCATGTGGGGGATGGTGCGGGGCCTTGAAGGGTTCGCCAACACCACCGGGCGGTTCTTTGCCTGGGCAGGCCTGCTGATGGTGCTGCAGCAGATCGTTATCGTTTTCATGCAACGGATCTTCACCCGACCGGATATAGCCTTCGGTCTGGGTATTCCGCTCCAGTTGGACATCAGCTGGTATGCCGAAGAGCTAAAGCTTTACAACGCCATGGTAGTCTGCCTGTGCTGTACCTACACATTCGTTCAGGGTGGGCACGTCAGGGTTGACCTGATCTATGCTGGCATTAGCCACCGAGCCAAACGCGTGATCGATATGCTGGGTTCGCTGCTGTTCATGATGCCAATGGCGGTGCTGACATGGATGTATGGCTGGTACTTCATGTGGCGGCACCTGATCGTGCCGAAGCCATCGGCAAGTGACACCTTGGACCGTTTGGTTATGAAATCCCGCGCGCTGCGCTGGAATGTCGAAACCATAGGTTTCAGCCCAAATGGCTTCAATGCGTATTTCCTGTTCAAGGTCCTTCTGGTCCTTTTTGCGGGAATGGTGTTCCTGCATGCGATCGCATTCTTGTACCGATCGTATCTTGAATACGTGGAAGGACCGGACAGTGCTGGAAAATACCTCGACAAGGATAGCCTTGGTGAGGGTGAAGAAGCCTTCGAAGGCGTACATTAAGGACGGAGACCAAGACTATGCTATTCGGACTTGATGGCGTCGAGATAGGCCTCATTATCGTATTTTTCTGCCTTTTCGGAGGCATCCTTTCCGGGTTCCCGGTGGCTTTTGCCATCGGTGGGGCTGGTATCATCTCATTCGGGATCATCGCGGCATTGGACAGTGCCGGGTTGCTGGTGCATCAGGCCATCGACTCGGGCACGCAGGCCTATCGGGATCTGGTGAATTCGGGCGTCAAACCTGACACCATATCTGTTTTCCGATACCCGGAATTGCCAACCATTGGCGAGCCGGTCTTCCCCTCTGGCTGGGAAACTGCGCTGGACCGCAACGTGTCGTTCATTGTGAACCGTATCAACGAACGTGTTCTGGCTGGGCAATCCATCGAAACCCTTTTGGCCGTGCTGATGTTCGTCCTGATGGGCATCACGTTGGAGCGTTCAAAGATCGCCAACGATCTGCTGACGACAATGGCGCGTGTCTTTGGCCCGTTGCCGGGTGGTCTGGCCGTGTCGATCGTGGTTGTGGGGGCGTTTCTGGCGGCCTCGACCGGGATTGTGGGCGCGACCGTTGTGACCATGGGTTTGTTGGCGCTGCCGACCATGTTGCGAAACAACTACTCGCCTGAACTGGCAACCGGTGTGATAGCCGCCTCGGGGACGTTGGGGCAAATCATCCCGCCTTCTATCGTGATCGTTCTGCTAGGCACGCTGGCTGGTGATTTGTATTCAACTGCGCAGGAAACCCGCGCGGTTGAGGCCGGGTGTACCGACGCGCTGACCTATCTGGGTGAGCCTGCGGTGGTCTCGGTCGGCACATTGTTCCAGGCGGCCTTGCTGCCGGGGATCATGCTGGCCTTGCTGTATGCGCTCTATGCTTTTGGCTATGCGTTGATGAACCCCGAAAAAGCCCCGGCCGTGGAACTGGGCGGCGGTGGCGGTGAACCGATCACCCGCGGTGAAGGTCTGACATGGCTGCTGGGGGCGCCCGTCGCGCTGATCGTGGGTGCCGTTCTGCTGGGCAGCACAGGTGTGATTGGCAGCCAGAACATCACTGTCTCGGCCTTTTCGGATATCGGTGAGGGCGCTTCGCTGCGCACCAACGTATCTGAGGAATGCAAGGTCTCGATGATCGAACTGCACGGTCAATCCGCCTGGGATCAGGCCGTGGCCGAGCAGCAAGCGTTGGATGAGGCGGGCGGTGTTTCTCAGGCTCAGCGCCTGACCGAAGAAGAGCTGGCCGCTGCGCAGGGGGCCAAGATTGCCGCTACTGCACCCATTGGTACTGGTGTCGCGGTTATCGTTGTGCTGCTGGGTCTGACCTTGCTGTTTGGTCGCGGCATAGCACCGTCGCAATCCACACAACCACTGATCATTGGATCCATCGGCCTGTTGTTGATGGTGCTGGTGGATGTGCTGCTGATTGCGCCGACGACCTCGTCAGGGGTGGCCTTCGTGATCATGGCGATACCGTTTGCGCTGGCGATCTATGGCTGCAAGTTCGCGGCTGAACGCTGTGCCACCAACGATCTGATCCGTGTGGTCTTTCCACCGCTGGTTCTGATTATCGCGGTGCTGGGGTCGATTCTTGGCGGCATTACCAACCCGACACCGGCGGCGGCGCTGGGTGCCGGCGGGGCGATCATGCTGGCGGCTTATCGCAAGCTGCAGGATCAGGGGCGCTCGGGGAAAGTGATCATCTGGTCAACTTTCGCCGTCATCATCTGCATGCTGATGGGCATAAATTTCGATCTGCGCATCAATCAAGGCGATGTCTCGGTCGAAAGCTGGATCGCCTTCATCTTTGCCTACGCGGCTTACCTCTATGCGCTGTTCGGATTGATCTTTGCCTGTTGGGTTCTGTTCTCAAGCGGAGTTCTAACCCCGGTTGTGCGCGAGACGGCCAAGGTGACGTCAATGGTCTTTACCATCCTGATCGGCTCGCAGCTGTTGAACCTGGTGGTGATCTCGTTTGGCGGCGAACATTACATCCAGCAATTCCTGCGCAGCTTTGACAACGAGTTCACGGTCTTCCTGATCGTGATGTTGGTGCTGTTCATTCTGGGCTTTGTGTTGGATTTCCTCGAGATCATCTACATCGTGATCCCCATCGTGGGCCCGGTGATCTATGGCGGGTCGTTCGATCCGAAATGGGTGACGATCATGGTGGCGGTGAACCTGCAGACCTCGTTCCTCACGCCACCGTTCGGGTTTGCGCTGTTCTACCTGCGGGGGGTTGCGCCGAAAGAGGTGACGACGGGCCATATCTATCGTGGGATTATACCATTCGTGATCATTCAGGTGGTGGGGATTGGTATCTTGTGGTCCTTCCCGTCGATTGTGACCATTGTGCCGGACCTGATCCCGAATTGATTGGTTACTGTGATCCCACGGAAAAGGGGGCCGATTGGCCCCCTTTGCTTTTTTGTTTGTTGAAGGGGCCAGCCCCATCTTGGCCTGCGGCCAATTCAACCCCGAGATATTTTTGGCCAGATGAAGGTGGATCAGGTGAACTGAATCAGGTCCCAACGATTTCCGAATGGATCGCGCCAGACGGCGACCCAACCGTAGGGTTCTTGTCTGGGGCCTTCTTCGAAATGGACGCCTTTTGACAACATTTCGGCGTGATCGCGTTTGAAATCATCCGTTTGCAGAAAGAAGCCAACGCGGCCTCCGGTCTGATTGCCCACGGCGGCGATCTGGTTTGGACCGTCTGCCTGCGCCAGCAATAGTGACCCGCAATCTGATCCTGGAGGAGACACCAGCACCCAGCGTTTGCCACCACCCAGGTCAACGTCTTGCGTCAGGGTGAAGCTGAGTTTTTGGGTGTAGAACGCAATAGCTGCATCGTAATCCGGCACCACCAGGGTGACGGCGTATAGTGTTTGGCGCATGGAAGTTTAGCCCTTGGTCGGGTGGCGGTCGGGCAGTTGAATACTGGCGACCTGCTCGGCAATCGGCGCGGTGGATAGCGGGTGATGCTTGCCGTCCGCCAGTTCAGACGGATTGTTGATACGCTTCCAGTTGCCTTGGATATAGGCTTCGAGCCCTGAAAACCGCGCCTTGTACCCCATCTTGGGGCTGCCTGGTACCCAGTAGCCCAGATAGACGTAGGGCAGGCCAGCCTCTCGCGCGATGTCGATGTGATCGAGGATCATGTACGTTCCCAGAGAGCTTTGCGGCTGTTTAGGGTCATAGAAGGAATAAACCATGCTAAGCCCGTCATCCAAAACGTCAGTCAGGCTGACGGCAATCAGTTCTCCGTTTTCGGGGTCGGCATATTCCACCACGCGGCTGCGGATCGGAGTTTCTTCGATCATTGCGGCGAATTCGAACACATCCATATCGGCCATACCGCCATCGGCGTGGCGTGTGTCCAGATAGCGGCGGAACAGTTCGTATTGCTCATCAGTTGCCCAAGGCGAGTTTGCACGGCGCTGTAGGTAGGCATTGCGTTTGGCCGTGCGCTTTTGGCTTTTGCTGGGGCGAAAAGCCGACACGTCGATGCGGGCCGACAGACAGGCTGCGCAATCAGTGCAGGATGGGCGGTAAAGCACGTTTTGAGAACGGCGAAACCCCTGTTGCGACAAGGAATTGTTCAGCTGATCGGCACCTTCGCCCTGTAGGGCGGTGAACAGCTTACGCTCCATCCTGCCCTCAAGGTAAGGGCAGGGTTGCGGGGCCGTCACATAAAATTGCGGCGCGATGGGCAGCGTGTGTCGCATGAAGGTTCCGTGTTTCCTGACACAGGATGATAACAACGGTTCCCTGAGCCGCCAAGTGATTCAATTGGCAGATTTTTAAGCCCGCTGGTTGATCATGACCGTGCCAAGGAACGAATCCGTCAGGCCCTGACAACGTGCGCTGGTCAGCATCATGATGACCGAGATGATCTGAACCACGAAAAACGCCATGCTGATGAAATACCCGGCGGTATGGGCCACGGCTTTGCCCATATCCAGACGGGACCCGAATGCGTCCCGCAATTCAATGCCCATGAAACGCATGCCCAGTGTCGCCGATCCGTTGGCGATGGTAACAACGCGGTACACAAAGCTGATGACGCCATAGATCAAGGGCAGAAACAGCAGCCCCGCGCCAAATGTCAGGAAAACCGGCACGATGCACAGCAGCGAAATGAAGGCGATATCAAACAGCCACGCGACAAAGCGTTTGGTTGCTACCGACTGGTAGAACTCGGGCTGGGTATCAGGGTCGGGCAGGTGGGTCATGTTGTAATATCCGGATATTGTTCGGAAATTACCCTGTCCCGGATGGCGGGACAGGGCAAGCTTTGATCAGGCGCGCTCGCCGTTTTCGGGCTCGTCGTGGTTTTCGCGGGCGCGTTCGTCCATGAACTGGTCGAATTCAGCCTTGTCCTTGGCGTCACGCAGGCGGCGCAGGAAGGCTTCGAAGTCCTGCTGTTCACGTTCAAGCCGCGCCAGAGTGTCCGCCTTATAGGCATCAAACGCGCTGTTGCCCGAGGGTTTCATTGCACTCATGTGACTGTGCCAGGATTTGCGGCGGCTGCAGGATTTGCTGAACATGCGTTTGCTCCAGATCATGTAGGCCAACAGGGCCAGGCCAACGGGCCAGAAGAAGATGAAACCAAGGACCATGACGGCGATCCAGGCGCCTTTGCCTTTGTCGTCAAGCCAAGTTTCGATGCGGTGCAGCCATCCCGGATTTTCTGGGACGGCGGGGTCGGACAGTGCGGTCATTTGGGGTCTCCGGGGTTGATGTAAATCGTTTTCACATTGATAAGATGGGAAGCAGATGGCTGGATGCAAGAGGTCGATGTGAAAAAGATTTACATTATGCGTCGGGGCCGAGTTTGGTTGACGTCACCCAGAGAACAAAGCAGTTTGCAAAAATGTCTGTCGAAGAACGAAAAACCGCCCCGTCACTTGCCGAAATTCTGGAACTGGAAAAGCAAGTCTGGACTGCACTAGTTGAAGGCAACGCCTCGGCCGACCGGGCGTTGCTGAGCGCGGATTTTCTGGGGGTCTATCCCACCGGGTTCGCCAACCGCGATGATCATGTCGGGCAATTCGCTGATGCGCCAACGATGTCGCGGTACGAGTTGAGCGAGACAAAACTGCGGGTTCTGAACGCTGATATTGTCCTGTTGTCCTATCGTGCCGATTACCAACGCCCGGACAGTGATGCTTGGGAGGCGATGCTGATCTCTTCCCTGTGGGAGCGCCGCCATGACGTCTGGGTCAACAGTTTCAGTCAGGACACTCCATTGGAGGCGCAATGACCGGTCCGCTGACCATCCACCGTGTTCCGCGGGCGTTTGATGCATCGCTGGGTGATGAAGCGCTGAATGCGGTATCTGGTATCACGCCTGAACAAGGGGAGCTGATTGCAGGGACGGCGGGTTCGAGTCCATACCTAAAGGGATTGATCGAACACGAACGCGATTGGTTGCCGTCGGCCTTGCAAGAGCCCGATCAGGCTTTTGCGGATGTGATGGATGCAGCGCGTGCCTTACCACCGGATCAGTTGAAATCCGGTTTGCGGCAAGCCAAGCGGCGCATGGCTTTGCTGACCGCGCTGGCCGATCTGGCGGGCGCGTGGCCGTTAGAGAAAGTGACCGCTGCGCTTACGGATTTCGGCGCGCTGGCTGCGGATGTTGCCGCCAAGGCCGAGATCGCGGCACTGATCCGGCGCGGCAAGCTGCCGGGGATGACCGAAGACGATGTGGAAACCGCTGCCGGGATGATCATTCTGGCCATGGGCAAGATGGGCGCGCACGAGCTGAACTATAGCTCGGATATCGACCTGATCGTTCTGTTTGATGAGACCCGCTTTGACCCCGATGATTTCTTCGATGCGCGTCAGGGGATGGTGCGGGCCACGCGCAATTTTTGCGCCACGCTCAGCGACAAGACCGCTGATGGGTATGTGTTCCGCACTGACCTGCGATTGCGTCCCGATCCGGCGGTGACCCCGGTCTGTTTGGCGACCGAGGCGGCCGAGCGGTATTATGAAAGCCTTGGCCGCACCTGGGAAAGGGCAGCTTATATCAAGGCGCGCCCATGTGCCGGTGACATTGCCGCCGGGCAACGCTTTCTTGATGCATTGCGCCCCTTTGTCTGGCGCAGGCATCTGGATTTCGCCGCCATTCAGGACGCCCATGACATGCGCCTGCGCATTCGCGAGAACAAAGGCACCGGCGGCACGCTGACCATTCCCGGCCACGATATGAAGCTGGGGCAGGGTGGCATTCGTGAGATCGAATTCTTCACCCAGACCCGCCAGTTGATCGCGGGAGGTCGCGACCCTGACCTACGCGTGCGCGGCACGGTGCCCGGTCTGGCTGCATTGGCCGGAAAAGACTGGATACCGCAGGACGTGGCCGAAAAGCTGACCGACCACTACCGCTCCCACCGCGAGGTCGAACATCGCATTCAGATGGTTCACGATGCTCAGACCCATAAGGTGCCCCAATCACCGGATGGGATCGAACGCGTTGCCTGCCTGATGGGGATGGACAGCGCCGAGTTGACCGCAGATCTGACCCGTCGTCTGACCGAAGTGCATGAGCTGACCGAGGGGTTCTTTGCCCCAGGATCTTCGACGCCCGCACCTGCCAGTGAGGCCGATTTTGACCAAAATGTCCTGGCCCGCTGGACGACCTATCCAGCGCTACGCTCGCAACGCGGCGCGCGGATCTTTGAACGTCTCAAGCCCGAGCTGCTCTCGCGCCTGTCGAAAACTGCAAAACCGGACGAGGCACTGCGGGCGCTGGACGGTTTTCTTGCAGGGTTGCCAGCAGGTGTGCAGCTGTTTTCCCTGTTCGAGGCTAATCCCCACCTGATCGACCTGCTGGTCGATATCGTGGGCACCTCGCACGCATTGGCGGCGCATCTGTCCCATAACGCCGCCGTGTTTGACGCGGTGATTGGGGGCAGTTTCTTCAGCGACTGGCCAGGGCAAACGGTACTTCAGTCTGATCTTGAGCAGGCGCTGCAGCAGGAATCGGACTATGAAACGCAGCTGGATTTCGCACGTCGCTGGTGCAAGGAATGGCATTTCCGTATCGGTGTACATCACCTGCGCGGTCTGATTGACGGTGTGCAGGCCGGACAACAATATGCCGAACTGGCCAGCGCTGTTATAGCCGCGATCCTACCTTGCGTGACTGAACAATTCGCCAAAAAGCACGGACCTGCGCCGGGGCGCGGGGCGACTGTACTGGGTATGGGATCGCTGGGGGCAGGGCGGATCAACTCGCAATCCGATCTGGACATGATCGTGATCTATGACCCGCTGGATCAGGACATGTCGGACGGTCCGCGCCCTCTGGCCACGCGTACCTATTACGCCCGGTTCACACAGGCGCTGATCACGGCGCTCTCTGCTCCGATGTCGCAGGGGCGGCTTTATGAGGTCGACATGCGCCTGCGCCCGTCTGGCAATCAGGGGCCGGTGGCGACCAGCTGGGCAAGCTTCACCAATTACCAGCGCAACGAAGCCTGGGTTTGGGAGCATTTGGCCCTGACCCGTGCCCACGTGGTCGCAGGCGACGCGGGTTTGACGCAGGATATCGAGAGCTTCCGCGCTGATTTTCTGGCGCAACCGGAAGACCGCCAGAAGGTCCTGCGCGAAGTGTCCGAAATGCGCGCCCGTTTGGCCGCCGCCAAATCCCCGGCGGGGATATGGGATGCCAAGAACGGCGCCGGGCGGATGATGGATATCGAACTGATGGCCGAAACGGGGGCATTACTGTCTGGTGTGACACAGCGCAACGTGCAGTCCGGGTTGGACGGCACTGTCGCTGCCGGTTTGCTGGACGTCGCGCAAGTGCAAACGCTCAAGGATTGCTACGATTTATGCTGGTCCGTGCAATGCGCTGCCCGGCTGCTGTCGGGTAAAGTGATCGAAGCGGACAAGATCGGCGAGGGCGGCGCGGCTTTCCTGTGTCGGGCCACCGGGTTCGAACAGGTCGAACACCTGCAGGGCGCGCTGCAGGACAGTTACACCGCCGCCGCCGGTATTATCGGTCGCGTGCTTGAGGAGGGGCAAGATGCCGCGCAATGACGATCCAAACGATCACAAGGGCCTGATCCGCGAGGCGTACCGCATCGACGGCATCACGCTGCCCGAATGCCGCAGCATTTTTCTGGACTGGGCGCTGAGCCTGCCTGCGGATCGCGATCAGACACAGGCCCTTACTGCGTTACACGCCATCTATGCCACGCAAGAGGCCGATCATCCGATGACACAAGTGCTGGCCGAAGGGCTACAATCGGCTCAGACACCCAAGAGGCGCGGCGGCTGGCGGTCCCGGTCTCGCTAGGGCTTTTCCCCCGGCGCGTTCACCACTATGAGGGCGTCATGACCCAAGCCACCGACCGCCCCCGTATCCGCCTGAAACCCAAAGCCAACGCGCGCGGCCTGCGCCATGGCTTCCCGTGGGTCTATGCCAACGACATTGTCACCGACCGGCGTACACGCAAGATACCGGTTGGCGCATTGGCCGTGCTGGAGGATGACAAACGCGCGCCCATTGCGTTGGTCGCCGTGAACCCCGAGTCGAAAATCATGTGCCGCGTACTGGATCGCGACCTTGACGCCGATCTGAATGCTGAATGGTTCGAATCCCGCCTGCGCCACGCTTTGGACATGCGCGAACGCCTGTTTGACGCCCCCTATTACCGCCTGATCCACGCCGAAGCGGATGGCTTTCCTGGCGTGATCATCGACCGCTTTGGTGCTGCCTGCGTGATCCAACCCAATGCCGCCTGGGCCGAGGCGCATCTGGAAACGCTGACCGACGCGTTGGTTGCTGTGACGGGTGTTACAACTGTGCTGAAAAATGCCTCGGGCCGCACTCGGGGACTGGAAGGGCTGGATGATGAAAACCAGACCTTGCGTGGAACTGCGCCTGACGCTCCGCTGCCGGTGCCAATGAATGGCGCGACCTATATGGCTGATCTTACCGGAGGCCAGAAAACCGGCCTGTTTTACGACCAACGCCCCAACCATGCATTTGCTGCACGGCTGGTGCAGCCGGGTGCGCAAGTGCTGGACGTGTTCAGCCATGTGGGCGGTTTTGGTCTGGCGATGCTGGCTGGCGGCGCGGCGCAGGCCCTGTCTGTCGATGGTTCGGCTGCGGCGCTGGAATTGGCGACGAACGGTGCCGAGGCTTCGGGATGCGCGGATCGATTTGAAACCCGTCAGGGCGATGCGTTCGAGGTGCTGACCAAATTGGGCGAAGAAGGTGCGCAATTTGAAGTTGTCATCTGTGATCCACCCGCTTTTGCGCCGTCGAAACAAGCCCTGGACGCGGGCCTGCGCGCTTATGAGCGTATCGCACGGCTGGCCGCACCGTTGGTGAAACCGGGCGGCTATCTGGGGCTTTGTTCTTGTTCACACGCAGCCGATTTGAGTCGGTTCCGCGACGCGTCCTCGCGGGGGATTGGCCGGGCAGGGCGGCAGGCACAACTGATCCACACGGGGTTTGCCGGCCCCGACCACCCGCAATTGCCGCAACTGGCTGAAAGCGGGTATCTCAAAGCCGTGTTTTACCGGCTGTGAAGGCGGTTCTGGATACCTGTGTCATCTACCCCACGGTGATGCGAGAGATGCTGTTGGGCGCCGCCAGATTGGGTCACTTCACGCCGATCTGGTCTCCTCGTATCCTCGAGGAATGGGCCCGCGCCGCCCGCAAACTGGGTCCGGAAGGCGAGGCGCAGGCCCGTGCCGAAATCGCCCTGACGCAGGCGCAGTGGCTCAAGGCCGAACGCGTGGCCAATCCGGGGCTTGAACAACGCCTCTGGCTGCCCGATAGCGCCGATATTCACGTTCTCGCCACCGCCGTTGAGGCCTCGGCCGATGTTATCGTCACCGTGAACGCCAAGGATTTCCCAAGAAATATCCTGTCGGAAGAAGGGCTTGAACGCCGCGATCCTGACGGCCTGCTATATGGGTTCTTGCTGGACGACCCCGGCGGCATGGCGGAACTCGCCGACCGTGTTTTAGCCGAAGCCAACCGGCTGTCCGGTGATCAATGGACCTTGCGCGCGCTGATGAAAAAGGCCCGTCTGCCAAGGTTGGGCAAGGCGCTCAGCCATTAGACCGTATCCAACTTCATCTGGTTAGTAATATCCCGGTGGGGCTGGCCCCACTCTTTCGAACCTAACCGCCCGCGCCCCAACGCTGCTCAAGTGCTTCCAGCGCTGCAATCCGCTCATCCGTTTTGGGATGACTCATCAGCCAGGCCGGAGTAACACCCGCGCGCTGTTGTGTCAGGTCTTCCAACTTGTGAAACAGCGACTTTTGCGGCCCAATCCCGATCCCTGCCTTGGTCAGCAGAGCGGCGGCATATTCATCCGCCTCATATTCATCGCTGCGCGACAGGCGCGAGGCCAGCAGGTGGGTCAGCATATTGGCAATCCACGCGCCGATGAAGGGAATGAACCGGTTCAACAGCATCATCAAAGCCGCCCGCAATGCGTTCTGGCCGGAAAAATCGATCATCCGCCGCCGCGCATGCCCCAGCGCAACATGTCCCAGCTCATGTGCAATAACGCTGGCCATTTCCTCGGCCGAAACCTCTCCGTTACGGAACTTGCGATAAAAGCCGCGCGTAATGAATATCCGCCCGTCAGCAGCCGCCAGACCGTTCACCGGGTCGATCTCGTAGATGTAAACCGGGACCCGGTCGATCTCGAGCGCGGCGGCCAGCCTGTCAGTCATGCGTTTCAGCACCGGATCAGCCAGTTCGGTCGATTTCGCATCCAGCTCTCGGTGCGTTCGCCAGACGGAAATCCGGTACATCACAAAGGCATAAGCAATCGCCAATAGGATCGGGGTCAATCGAAGCATGCACTAGATATGGCTCTGAGTGGGGGAATAGGCAACCAGCCTTAAACATTTGTGCAGTAAACAGAGCGGACGTCCAATTTTTGTCGAAATTCCCGGATAGCGAGAAAACGGTGTAAGAAATTCACTAGGATTCAATTGATTATGAAGAAGTTTTGTTTTCGCGCGTACAGAGCTTGCCTAAGATCAATGGGATTATACGGGCTTCTATTGTGTTTCATGGCTGCTTGGACACTGACTTTCGGTTGGTCTCAGGGAATGAGTATTGGACCGATGGCTTTGGCCACGCTGATTACACTCGGTTTCAGTGTAGCAATGACCAATTCAAAACTAACGCCGAATTGGCTGGCTGATCCGGATGACATTGTAAAAGCACTAATCGTCTTTGTGGGTTCAGGTCCACTTATGCTTGTTTTTGGCGTGGCGGCCATCGCTGTCATTGGACCATTGGGGTTTGAAACACAGTTGGGTAAATCGCTGTCCATTCTGGTCGCGTTTCCCGCTTTGGTGTTGGGAACTGTGATGGGTTGGGCGGCCCTGTTCTACGGGATTTTGCCCAATAAAGACCAATCCGTCCCGCCAACGCGGCCAAGTTTTCCTCTGCCGGAGTAACCCACCGAAAACGCAATCCTGCGCGACCTGCGTCAATCGCGCACGAGCAGTTGATCCTGACTTAACGCGTCAATTCCTTCATTCCCTGCTCCAGTCCGGCCAGGGTCATCGGCACCATGCGATCCTCAAAAATTTCCTGAATCATGCCGATCGAGTGGGTGTATTCCCAGTATTTCTCGGGCACCGGGTTGATCCACAGGTTTGACGGCCATTGCTCGCGGGCGCGTTGCAGCCAGACCTGCCCGGCCTCTTGGTTCCAGTGCTCGTTGGCGCCGCCTGGATAGGCGATCTCGTAGGGGCTCAACGAGGCATCGCCGACAAAGATGCATTTGTAGTCCGAGCCATAGGTGCGCAGCACCTCATGCGTGGGGGTCTTCTGATCCCAACGGCGGCGGTTGTCGCGCCAGACGCCTTCGTACAGGCAATTGTGAAAGTAGTAGTACTCCAGATGCTTGAACTCGGTCCGGGCGGCCGAGAACAGTTCTTCGACCACTTTGATATGCGGGTCCATTGAGCCGCCGACGTCCAAAAACAGCAGCACTTTGACAGCGTTGTGGCGTTCGGGGCGGGTTTTCACATCCAGATAACCATGTTCGGCTGTGGCTCGGATGGTGCCGTCCAGATCCAGCTCTTCCGCCGCTCCTTCACGCGCCCAGCGACGCAGGCGTTTCAAGGCGACCTTGATATTACGCGTGCCCAGTTCAACTGTGTCGTCCAGGTTTTTGAATTCACGCTTGTCCCAGACCTTGACCGCACGCTGATGGCGGCTCTCGTCCTGACCGATGCGTACGCCTTCGGGATTATATCCATAGGCTCCGAACGGAGAGGTGCCAGCGGTGCCGATCCATTTGTTGCCACCCTGATGGCGGCCTTTCTGATCCTTGAGGCGCTCGCGCAGCGTCTCCATCAGTTTGTCGAATCCGCCCATGGCTTCGATTTCGGCTTTTTCTTCTTCCGAGAGGTGTTTTTCGGCCATCTTTGCCAGCCAATCGGCGGGAATGTCGACTGCTTCAAGAACCTGTTCAAAGCTGATCTCGTCCAGCCCTTCAAAACTGGCGGCAAAGGCGCGGTCGAACTTGTCGATGTTGCGTTCATCTTTAACCATCGACACGCGGGCGAGGTAATAAAACGCCTCGACATCATATGTGGCCAGACCCTTTTTCATACCCTCAAGAAAGGTCAGGTATTCGCGCAAGGATACGGGAATGCCCGCTTTTCTGAGATTTTCGAAAAAGGGCAGGAACATGGGTCAGACCACAAAACGTATGAGTATAAGGGACAGAACAAGACCGACCAATGCAAAGGCAATGCCATACCCGGCTGCATATTGCGCCATGTCGGCGCCGGTGCCGTTGCGCTTGCGCGCTGTCATCGCCCCAAGGATTGCCCCCAATATCGCCATTCCCAGAATTACGACCATGCGTTATCCGCCTCTGTTGTTGGGGGATCCTTCCGCAACTTCCTGATTAAGCGACCGGACCACCGTTTCCGAGCCGAACCCGTAACGTGCCCATCCCAGACTGTCCAGCCTGACAGAGCGTGCCTCAGCCGTCCGGCCCGCCTGATTGAGGGCTTCGGATTTCAGAAGCAACAATGTCGCCAGTTGCGAGGCATTTTCGGCCCGCATCATCACGTCGATGGCCTTATCCAATTCGGGCAGGGCTTCGGGGCCTTTGCCTAGTGCTAGTGCGAAAGCGGCAGTCTGTGTAGTGATATAGGCCTGATGGATTTCGGTGCCGGGGGTTGCGCGCAAGTATTGCAAAGCGGTCTGATAATTGCGCAGCGCGTCCTGCGGTTTGTCGAACTGACCCATCCGCCCCATCAGGTAATAGGGATAGGCGCGGCGATGATCGGTCCAGCCCTGTTCCTGACCGATCCGCGCGGCCTTTTGCGCGGCCCGCAGGCGCCGTTGCGTATTCAGTTGCGGGCGCAGGGATTTTTGAACCGCATTGATCCATTCACGCGGCGTTTCAGATAGCGGCTGCATTGGTATGTTCTCGCCACGCGGGTTCAGGCGTCTCAGAATACCGGGTAGGGCGGCCTTAACCTGTTCGCTTGTCATTCCGCTGCGCAGGTCGGGCGCGTAGGCCGTGCGCAGGATCAGCATGTCGAACCCGGTCAGGACAGTATGGATATTGTCATCGTTGAACACTGAATCCGGCAGATGATACAGATCGTTCAGCGGCCCCAGTGACTGCGCAATCTCTTCATGCAGGCAATCGCGTTTTTCCTGCGGGCTGACGTCGTATGGAATAAAGATGCCCAGACGTTCGCGGCTGCGCAGGCGGCTCCAGCTGCTTATCTGTTTGCGCCGGTTACGGCGGTACTCTTCGAAACTCGAAGAGTTCGGCACCACGAAACAGGCCGCCTGTGGCAGAATTTCGTGGATCTCTGCCTGACTGACGGCTTCGATTGTGATGTTGGCCGTGCCGTCCGAAATCTGTTGAATGTCGATCCCGGCCTCGCGGCGCAGGCGGGTCAGCAATTGAGTCAGGTCGCGCTGCATCGAGGGCGTAGGTGAGCCGGTCAGACGCACGGTGATCGGCGTTTCAAACCGCGTGAATACCGGCAGTTTCGCGCCCCCTTCCAACGCGAAATGTAACGATACGAAATCCGCCGCGATATTGGCGTTCGACCGGCCCGGTGGCATCGGGAACGCGCGGGTGAATGTCTTGGCCGGGGGCAACGTCTCTTCAATCGCCTGCACGCGAGTTGGTACTTCGGTCGTCTCAACCGCTGCGCAGCCTGCCAGCGCCACACCTGCAACAAGGGCCAGCCATCGCATCATGGGCGCTGATACCGGATAAAGGGCGTCTGTTTGCCGATGCGGTCATAAAGTTTGCGGGCGGTGTGGTTGAAATCCTGCGTCAGCCAATAGACTGACGGCGCGCCCTGTCGGTCGGCCTCATCATACACCGCCTGAATCAGGGCGCGGCCGACTCCGGAACCACGCGCCTGGGGGCGGGCGAACAGGTCTTGCAAGTAGCACACGGATTCAACCTTCCACGCGTGGCGGTGGAAAAGGTAATGCGTGAGACCAACAAGCCGCCCGTTTTGTTCCGCAACAAAACATGAGAAATCGTGCGGATCGTCGTCCAGCAATCGTGCAAAGGTGCTGTCATAGATCTCATCTGCGACCGTTGTTTCATAAAACGCCAGATAGTCGCGCCACATGTCGGACCATTCAGCGCGGTCTTCAGGCCGCAAAGCGCGGATGGTCAAAGTGTCAGTCAATCACAGGGTCCCATATGATCCGGTTATAGGTAGCCCGGATAAACCGGACCGCCACCTGCAATGCTGACAGCCAGACCTGTCCAAAGCAAGCAGCGATCACCAGATGCTCAACAGGTTTAGCGTTTGCTGCGCGCCATAAAGGCCAGTCGCTCGAACAGATGCACGTCCTGTTCGTTCTTCAGCAACGCACCGTGCAGCTTGGGCAAAGCGTTCGTACCATCGCGTTTCAGGTCTTCGCACGTCAGGTCTTCGGCCAACAGCAGTTTCAGCCAATCCAGCACTTCGGAGGTTGAGGGCTTTTTCTTCAGCCCCTGCGTTTCGCGGATTTCATAGAATTGCGTCAGGGCAGTGGTCAGCAACGCATCTTTGATACCGGGGTGGTGGACCTCGACGATCCGGCGCATGGTCGCTTCGTCAGGGAAGCGGATATAGTGGAAGAAACAGCGGCGCAGAAACGCGTCGGGCAGTTCCTTTTCATTGTTCGAGGTAATGATGACGATGGGGCGGTGTTTGGCCCGGATGGTCTCACCAGTCTCATAAACATGGAACTCCATCTTATCGAGTTCCTGCAGCAGATCATTGGGAAACTCGATATCCGCCTTGTCGATCTCGTCAATCAGCAGAACAATCTTCTCGTCGGCGTCAAACGCCTGCCACAGCTTGCCCTTACGGATGTAGTTAGACACGTCATGCACGCGTTCTTCACCCAGCTGACTGTCACGAAGCCGGCTAACCGCATCGTATTCGTACAGACCTTGTTGCGCGCGGGTGGTGGACTTCACGTTCCACTCGATCATGCGCAGCCCCAGTGCACCTGCCACCTGTTTGGCCAGTTCTGTTTTGCCCGTGCCGGGTTCCCCCTTGACCAGCAGGGGGCGTTCCAGCGTCACGGCAGCATTCACCGCAATGGTCAGGTCATCGGTGGCAACATATTCGGCGGTGCCTTGGAAACGTGCGGTCATGGGCCCCTCGTTTGGTTTTGCGCAATCTGTGTTGTTCGGGTTACAGAGAGGCGATGATTTTGACAAGCGGGCCACGGCGTCGCGGGATCAGATTTTCGTAACGACTCCAATCCCTTTTGCGTGATTCGACGTCCGGCGGGTGCCGTGTCTGTTGGGGATCGCCTAATTTTCGCCTGACAATTTCCACAGTATAACAAGGTTTTGTTGTTATTTGTCTCATATTTAGACATGCCGGGGACGTGACGTATTAAGACGACGTTTGTGTAGTGACATTCGTGCGTGCGTCGGATACATGCACCGCAGAAGGGAGTGCCAAATGTCAGGTCAAACAACAGCAACCGACGTTACTGGCCATACCGAGGGAGCAAAAATGAAGCAGGAAGTTTTTCTGCCGGAGGATTATCGCCCGGCCGAAGATGAACCTTTCATGAATGACCGTCAGCTTGAGTATTTTCGCCGCAAGCTGCTGGATTGGAAGAATGAACTATTGGCGGGCAGCCGCGACACGATCGAAGGGCTGCAGGACAACACCCGAAACATTCCGGACGTTGCAGACCGCGCAAGCGAGGAAACAGATCGCGCGCTGGAGCTGCGGACCCGCGACCGTCAGCGCAAGCTGGTTGCCAAGATCGACTCGGCCCTGCGTCGCATCGAAGAGGGCGAGTACGGCTATTGCGAAAAGACGGGCGATCCGATTTCGCTGAAACGTCTGGATGCGCGTCCAATCGCGACCATGACGCTTGAGGCGCAGGAACGTCACGAGCGTCGCGAAAAGGTCCACCGCGACGATTGATCGCTGGAACTTTGGTACTAATTCAAACGCCGGGGCCTGTTGCTCCGGCGTTTTTGCTTTAAGCCGGTGCCATGGATATCAACGGTCTGAAATTCAATGTCATCGGCGGCGGAATAGGGGGGCTGGCAGCCTCTTTGGCACTGCGGCAACGCGGGGCGCAGGTCACGGTTCTTGAGCAGGCTCCGGCCTTGACTGAGGTTGGCGCAGGATTGCAGATCAGCGCCAACGGTATGGCGGTTTTGCGGGCGCTGAACGTGTTAGGGGATAATCCCGAGGGCGGGCAGTTGTCGCACGGCACAATTCTGCGAGATTATCGCAAAGGTCGAGTAATAAGCCGTATTCCCGCACCGGCGGCCGGACCGACCTACTATTACCATCGCGCGGATTTGCTGGACCTGTTGCGCCGGGCGGCTTTAAAGGCGGGCGTTACTATCCAGCTGGGCGCGCAGGTGGCGCAGGTTCTCCAACATCCGGCCGAGGCGGAAATCGTTCTCAGTGACGGCGAACGCTTGCGGTGCGACTGTGTTATCGCGGCGGACGGGGGCCGCAGCACCATACGTCCGACCCTGAACGGGCCAGAGGCCCCTCAGTTCACGCACCAGATTGCCTGGCGTGCGACTATCCCCTTGTCAGAACGAGAGGAGATGCCTTGCGCCTCACTGACAATGGGGCCTGGACGCCACGTCGTCACCTATCCGTTGCGCGATCAGCAACTGATGAATGTGGTGGCAATTGAGGAGCGCTCGGACTGGCAAGAGGAAGGCTGGCGACTGCAAGGCGATCCGAATGATCTGCGCGCGCGATTTGCTGATTTCGGGGGGCCAGTGGGTCATATTCTGTCTGACGTGACCGAAACCCATCTTTGGGCCCTGTTCCTGCGGCCTGTGACGCAAAGCTGGCAGGCGGGGCAGCTGGCGTTGCTGGGTGACGCGGCGCATCCCACCTTGCCGTTCATGGCGCAAGGCGCCTGTCTGGCGCTGGAGGATGCGTGGATCATGGCCCGTTCCTTTGAAGAGCAATCCGATATGACGCAAGCTCTTGCTGCCTATGAAACCCGTCGTCGCCCAAGGGCCAAACGGGTTGTGGCTGCCGCCGGAGCCAACGCGCGAAATTTTCACCTGCGCGGTCCCATGCGACTGGCGGCACAGATGGTGCTGATGGCCGTTGGACCAAGGCTTTCGAAAAAATACGAGTGGATCTACGCCTACGACCCGACCGCATGATTGATTACAGGTCGAGCTGAACCCAGACTGGCACGTGGTCCGACGGTTTCTCATGCCCGCGCACGGCTGCATCAATCTGGCAATCTTGCATCAGATCGGCAGCCTGAGGTGTCAGCAGAAAGTGATCGATACGAATGCCGTCGTTTTTGTTCCACGCACCCGCCTGATAGTCCCAGAATGAGTAGTGACCAGGTCCTTGCGTGCGGGCCCGAAACGCTTCGGTAAAGCCCAGATTGAGGATTTTGCGAAACGCCGCGCGGCTTTCCGGTCGGAACAAGGCATCCTCGCGCCAGGCATCCGGGCGGGCGGCATCTTCGGCCTGTGGGATGATGTTGTAATCTCCCGCCATAAGTGCCGGTTCTTCGCTGGCCATCAGTTCGCGCGCCCGATGATACAGCCGTTCCATCCAGGCCAGCTTATAGTCGTATTTCGGTCCGGGTACCGGGTTGCCGTTGGGCAGGTACAACCCGCAAATCCGCAGCGCTTGCTTGCCGATCACGGTCGCTTCGATCCAGCGCGCCTGTTCGTCCTCGTCATCTCCGGGCAGGCCACGGGACACATCCTCAAGTGGAAGTTTTGATAAGATGGCGACGCCGTTAAAACTTTTCTGGCCGTGGGTTTCGACGTTATAACCACGTTCCTCGAATATCTCGCGTGGGAAGTTTTCATCGACCGACTTGATTTCCTGCAATAGGACGACGTCAGGTTGTGCTTCGTCAAGCCACCGAGGCAGAGCTTCGGCCCGCGCTTTGATGCCGTTGATGTTAAACGTGGCGATTTTCATGCGCGATCCTCCGGCTGACTGCCGGTTGATCTATCCCTCAACCACGCGGGCAGGGCAAGGTCACATTGAAAAAGACGTACCGCAGCCGCAGGATGAGGTCGCGTTGGGGTTTTCGATCACAAACCGCGCACCGATCAGTTCCTGCGTGAAATCGATCACTGCATTTTCCAGAAACGGCAGAGAAATCGAATCGACAATGACCTTTTGGCCTTTGCCTTCCAGCACAAGATCGTCGTCTTTGGGTTCGTCCAGCGCGATTTCGTATTGAAAACCGGAACACCCGCCGCCTTCCACTGCGACGCGCAGGGCCTGACCCTGATCCGCTGCGCCAATCTCGGCCAGACGGTCAAAGGCGCGTTCTGTGACTGTGGGGGGCAGATTCATGCCGGTCTCCAAAGGTTTATTTCCTTTACGCCTTACAATATAGAAATTGCAAGGACAGGCGACAAGGATAAGGCCTTTGGACAGAGCAGGTTTTGCCTCGGATCCAGGCCGCGCAAGGGGGCGGCTAGTACCTGAGGAGGAAAGCAGTTTCCGGTCATGCTTTCAGCGCGACCGGGATCGGATCATTCATGCCAGCGCGTTTCGGCGGCTGAAACACAAGACACAGGTGTTTGTTGAACATGAAGGCGACAGTTACCGCACGCGCCTGACGCATTCTATCGAAGTGGCACAGGTGGCGCGCACGATTGCCGGGGCATTGGGATTGAACCCCGAACTGACCGAAGCCGTGGCATTGGCGCATGATCTAGGGCACACGCCCTTTGGTCATACCGGAGAGGACGCCTTGCACGCTTTGATGGAGCCATACGGCGGCTTCGATCACAATGCGCAGGCCATTCGGATCGTCACCAAGTTGGAACGCCACTATGCCGAATTCGACGGCTGCAATCTGACATGGGAATGTCTGGAAGGCATAGCCAAGCATAATGGACCTGTGACAGGCGAATTGCCGTGGGCGCTGGCCGAGTGCAATGGCGGTTTTGACCTTGAACTGCACACCCATGCCAGTGCCGAGGCACAGGTGGCCGCGCTGTCTGACGATATAGCCTATAACAATCATGATCTGTTGGATGGGCTCAGGGCCGATCTGTTCACGGATGCGGAAATTCAGCAATTACCCATCGTCGGTGATTGCTATGCGGAAGTGGACCGCAAGTACCCCGGTCTGGACCCGTATCGGCGCAGGCACGAAGCATTGCGTCGCGTGTTTGGAGTGATGGTTTCGGATGTGATCGACACCTCGCGCGACCTGATCGCTGAGTCTGGCGCGCAAACGGTCGAAGATATCCGGCATCTGGGTTATCCAGTGATACAGTTCTCGGCGGTGCTTTGGGCGCAACTTAAAGAGATCCGCGCCTTCCTGTTTTCGCGGATGTATCGTGCGCCCAGCGTCATGAAGGTCAGGGCCGAAGTATCTGCGGTCGTTGAAGAATTATTCCCGATCTACTTGAACGACCCCAAACAAATGCCAGCCCATTGGCACGGCGATATAGAAGCAGCCCGGGATGAGACGGTGCTGGCGCGGATTGTGTCGGACTACATTGCAGGTATGACCGACCGCTTTGCCTTGCAGGATCACAAAAGGCTGACGGGGCGGTCGTCACTCGATGCCGATATAGGCTAGCGCCCAAACCTGTTGCCCGGATTGCTCGTCTGCCAGATCAGCATCATCTGTGGGCGGAAAAACGATCATCGTAGGGCCATAGCCGCCGATCCCCATCGGACTGCCATCCGCATGGGTTGCCACGATGGGTTGGTGCGCCTGAATACTGTCCCATGGGATTTCGGACTGGTATCCATCCATCGCCATTGGTTTGGCAGTCTTCCCTTCGGCCCCTGCCATGACCATCACATCCGACAAAAGCGGACCAGAGAAGGCGACGTCGCGCTGATTGTCTTCGGGGCCGTAGGCAATTGTGATCTCCACTTGCGCTAGACCGTCAAGCATCGCGGCGTCAAATCCGGCGCCGCCGCTGTGCTGCACTTCGAGATAACCCAGCAGACCACCGTCATTTTCACCCCGAGCCGGTAAGTTGGTTTCCGTCACCGCCCCGCCCAGCGTCAGAAGAACATGGCCCTGCGGCGCGGGCATATCGGCCCAGACCGCGATTGAAGTGGTCAGGACGAATGCAAGGGGCAGGGCAAGACGCATGGAACGATCTCCGATGTTAGGAATTTCCTGTGACCTTAGCTCGGTTTACCGCTAATCCAAGCGGAAACTGATCGCTTCCATTGACCTTGCCGCTTTGCGTGGTAAACCGCCGGGCAAGCAAAAGGACATCCGAAATGAACCTGTTTTCCGAGATCCGCGGCCTTGTACTGGACGCGCTGGCACAGATGCAGTCCGAAGGCGCGCTGCCCGAGGGGCTGAGCTTTGACAATGTGGCGGTCGAACCACCGCGCGATGCCGCGCATGGCGACATGGCGACAAACGCCGCGATGGTGCTGGCCAAGCCGGCCAAGATGAAGCCGCGCGACATTGCCGATGTGTTGGCCGGAAAGCTGGCGGCGGATGACCGGATCACCAGTGCCGAGGTTGCGGGGCCGGGCTTTTTGAACCTGCGGTTGGCGCCTTCGGTTTGGCAGGGTGTTTTGGCGGCAGTGTTGGAGAAAGGCACGGATTATGGCCGCTCGACTATGGGGCAGGGGCAAAAGGTCAACGTGGAATATGTGTCGGCCAACCCGACTGGGCCGCTGCATGTTGGCCATACGCGGGGCGCGGTGTTTGGCGATGCGCTGGCAAGCTTGTTGGCCTATTCCGGCCATGATGTGACCCGCGAATACTATATTAACGACGGCGGTGCGCAGGTCGACGTGTTGGCACGCTCGGCCTACGAGCGCTATCGCGAAGCCAACGGGTTGAGCCCCGAGATTGCCGAAGGCTTGTATCCGGGCGACTACCTGATCCCAATCGGCGAAGCGCTGAAAGAGAAATACGGCGACAGCCTGATCGACAAGCCGGAAAGCGAATGGCTGGACGATCTGCGCGAGTTCTCGACCGACGCGATGATGGACCTGATCCGCGCTGACCTGAAGGCGCTGGGCGTAGAGATGGACGTGTTCTTCTCGGAAAAATCGCTCTATGGCACAGGCCGGATCGAGGCCGCGCTGGAGTCGCTGACCGAAAAGGGCCTGATCTATGAAGGCGTTCTGGAGCCGCCAAAGGGCAAAAAGCCCGAGGATTGGGAGCCGCGCGAGCAGACCCTGTTCAAGTCCACCGAACATGGCGATGACGTCGATCGCCCGGTGAAGAAGTCGGACGGCAGCTGGACCTATTTCGCCCCGGATATTGCCTATCACTATGACAAGGTGACCCGTGGGTTTGATGCTCTGATCGACGTGTTTGGCGCGGACCACGGCGGCTATGTCAAACGGATGAAGGCAGCAGTATCGGCGCTGTCTGATGGCAAAGTGCCGCTGGATATCAAGCTGACCCAGCTTGTGAAGCTGTGGAAGAACGGCGAGCCATTCAAGATGTCCAAGCGGGCCGGGAACTTTGTCACCCTGCGGGATGTGGTCGATCAGGTTGGGCCGGATGTGACCCGCTTCGTGATGCTGACTCGTAAGAACGACGCGCCCCTGGATTTCGATTTCGACAAGGTGCTTGAGCAGAGCCGCGAGAACCCCGTGTTCTACGTGCAATACGCCCATGCCCGCGTGATGAGCGTGCTGCGCCGCGCCGCCGAGGCCGGGATTGTCGCTGATGACGTGACCCTTGCGGGTGCGGACCTCAGCAAGAACGATCACGTTTCGGAACTGACCGTTGCCAAGAAGCTGGCCGAATGGCCCCGTTTGGTTGAGATTGCCGCGCGCACGAATGAACCGCACCGGGTTGCCTTCTACCTGTATGAGCTTGCTGGCGATTTCCACGCGCTGTGGAATAAGGGCAACGACGAGACTCAACTGCGTTTCATCCAGGATGGCGATGTTGCCACAAGCCAGTCAAAAATCGCATTGGCCCGCGCCGTTTCTGTTGTGATTTCAGCGGGCTTGGGTATTCTTGGCGTTACTCCGGCGCAGGAGATGCGGTAACAAACACCGCCCGAAGCACCGGTACGAGGTAGGCAAGAAATGACCCGCGCGCCTTATTTTCTGGCGTGAATCGGGCGGTGAGGCGGACATGGCACGTTACGATTACTCGGGGCAGATGCGCCCCGAGCAGATGCATTACACGAATCAACCACATCCTCAGGATGGGTATGACTATTCAGACGACATGCACGGGTATGAAGAAGCGCCGCGCGCAGCGGGTCTGGGTCGTATCGTAAACGCGCTGGGCGCGGTTGCGTCCCTGGCATTGGTCGCTGGCATTGGTGTTTGGGGTTACAAGCTGGTGATGCGCGATGTTAGCGGCGTACCGGTCGTACGTGCCATCGAAGGGCCCATGCGCATTCAGCCAGAAAGCCCCGGTGGAACACCTGCCGATCATCAAGGACTGGCCGTCAACACGGTGGCCGCGGTCGGAACAGCCGCACCCCCGGCGGATCGTCTGATCCTTGCGCCGCGCCCGGTGTCCCTGTCGGATGAGGACACGCCGGTTGAGCCTCTGAAGCCCACCCCGGCCGTGCATGTGGTGCAGGAAGAGATTTCTGATCAGGAGGCTGCGCAATTGCGCCAGGGTTCGGTAGACGCTCTGGTCGCCGAACTGGCTGGTGATGCGGCACAAATCGACCAACCGACCGAGCAGGGCGTGCAACTGGCCTCTTTGGTCGTGCCCGAAGAAGAGCCCGCGATTGACCCCGCCGATCTGGCCGCACAGTTGCCCGATCCGGAACTAGCCGCACTGCCGGGGGTTCGCCGGTCTTTGCGCCCCAACACGCGCCCGGCCCGTTCTACACCCAGCGGGATCACCACCAGCAGCAGTACTGAAGACGCGATCAACGCTGCGGTCAAAGCTGCTGTGGGGCTGGATATTGACCCGGACACATTGTCCAAAGGCACGCGCATGGCCCAGCTTGGGGCCTATGAAAGCACGGATGTAGCGCGGGCTGAATGGGATCGCCTGAATGGCCGTTTCGGTGAATATATGGATGGAAAACAACGTGTTATCCAGAAAACTTCACGTGGTGGGCGGACCTTCTATCGTTTGCGGGTTCTGGGATTTGACGATCTAAGCGACTCGCGTCAGTTCTGCGCTGCCCTCGAAGCGCAAGGCGCCGATTGTATCCCGGTGGCCGCTCGGTGAGTTTCGGCGCGGCAATCACTGATGCCGAAGGCTTGCGCCTGACGCCCGAAGAAAAAAGTCTGTTTCAAGAAATGAACCCGTTTGGGTTCATTTTATTTGCCCGCAACATCGACACCGCCGATCAGGTCCGAGCCCTGTGCGACGACTTCCGCGAGGCTGTGGGACGCAATTGCCCGATCACCATTGATCAGGAAGGCGGCCGCGTGCAACGGCTGCGCGCACCACTGGCGCGGGAATGGATGCCACCGCTGGATCATGTCGCGGGCGCGGGGGATCAGGCTGAACGCGCCATGTATCTACGCTATCGCCTAATCGCGAATGAGCTGTTTGAGCTGGGGATCGACAGCAATTGTGCCCCGATGGTGGATCTGGCGCGTGATGATACGCATGCCTTTCTGAAGAACCGCTGCTATGGATCTGATTCAAAAACAGTTTCCGGGATCGGAAAGGCGGTTGCCAGGGGGCATCTGGATGGTGGTGTTCTGCCAGTGATCAAGCACATGCCAGGCCACGGCCTGTCCACGCTGGACAGCCACCACGACCTGCCACATGTCGATCTGACGCAAGACGCATTGGAAGAGACCGATTTCGCGCCGTTCCGTGCCTTGAACGACCTGCCGATGGGGATGACGGCGCATTTGGTTTATGACCGGATCGACCCACAACCGGCTACGATTTCACCCACAATGATCGGTCTGATCCGCGACAAGATTGGGTTTGATGGCCTGATCATGACCGATGATATCTCGATGAAGGCCCTCAGCGGCGCACCCGAGGAGATTGCCCGTCAGGCGCTCAACGCCGGGTGCGACGTGGTTTTGCATTGCAACGGCTCGTTTGAAGCCCGCGCCAAAGTGCTGGAAGCCGCCGGAGAAATGACCGAGCAGGCCGAGATACGCGCAGAAAAGGCGCTGGCAATGCGGCAAAAGCCTGCGGAACTTGACATCCCCGCGACTGAGGCGGAACTATCTGCCCTAATGGGCGGGCAGGTATATGAACGATAACCTTTTCAGCGAAGACCCGGTCTCGGTCGCGGATCGCCTTGCGGCCGAAGCCCTGATCGTTGACGTCGACGGGTTCGAAGGCCCGTTGGACGTGTTGTTGACCCTGTCGCGGACACAAAAGGTCGACCTGCGGAAAATCTCGGTTCTAGCGCTGGCGCAGCAATATCTGACTTTTGTCGAAAAAGCCCGGGCTCTGCGGATTGAATTGGCAGCTGACTATCTGGTTATGGCGGCGTGGCTGGCCTTCTTGAAATCCCGCCTGCTGCTGCCCCCTGATCCGGATGACGAGGGTCCGTCAGGTGAAGAACTTGCCGCGCATCTGGCGTTTCAGCTAGAGCGCTTGCAGGCCATGCGTGATGCTGCGGCCCGCTTGATGGCGCGGGACCAGCTGGGCCGCGACTTCTTCAAACGCGGGCAGGGCGAGGATGTCACCCGCATCCGCACTGTGACTTATTCGGCAACCCTGCTGGATTTGATGCAGGGGTACGCTCGCATCCGCACACGCGACGAATTCCGCCCCTTCGTGATGGACCGTGACGCTGTGTTCACGATGGAACAGGCGCTGGAGCGGATGCGCCCCCTGATCGGCTTTGCGGGCACCTGGACGGATATGGAGACCTATCTGCCCGATGGTTGGGACGCGGACCCAGTCCGCAAACGCTCGGCCACGGCGGCGACCTTTGCGGCCTCGCTGGAATTGGTGAAAGAAGGACATATGGAAATCAAGCAGAGCGAGACCTTTGCCCCGATCCATCTGCGCAAGAGGACTGACACACGTGACTGACGCCCCCGAAGACGAAGGCACCGGCACCCTGTTCGAAGCACCGCCGTTGGCAGAGCAAGAGCGCATGGTCGAAGCTGTGCTGTTCGCCAGCGCCGAACCGGTGACTACCTCTGATCTTGAGGCCCGGATGCCCCATGGCAGCGACGCGGCGCAAGCCGTTGAAATGCTTCAGAAACGATATGAAGGGCGCGGCGTGCGGGTGGTCAAGGTTGGCGAGGCCTGGGCCATTCGAACTGCCCCCGATCTGGGCTTTTTGATGCAAAAAGAAACAGTTGAAACCCGCAAGCTGAGCCGTGCGGCCATCGAAACGCTGGCTATCGTGGCCTACCATCAACCCTGTACGCGGGCTGAGATTGAAGAAATTCGCGGTGTTTCGGTCTCACGCGGGACGATCGACCAACTGCTGGAAATGGAGTGGGTCAGGTTAGGCCGTCGCCGAATGACACCGGGCCGTCCGGTGACATTCGTGGTGACGCCGCATTTCCTGGACCACTTCGGGCTTGAGAACGCCCGCGACCTGCCGGGGCTCAAGGAGCTTCGCGCCGCTGGCCTGCTGGAAAACCGGCCACCGCCGGGCACCATCCCACTGGGCGAGGGGCGCGAAGAAGAGCAGGATGAAGATCAGACCGAACTGTTCGAGGAAGAGTGATCAAACGACCCTTTTGGTGTCACACAATTCGCCTGTGTTGAGGGTCAGAAGACGGAGTTGAGCAATGAATGCCAATCGGATGATCGACATGATCGTACGTCAGGTCATGCGCCGCCTTGTAAGTAAAGGCGTTGACAAGGGCTTTGATATGGCAAGCCGTATGGGTGGTAAAAACGAACAGCCCGGCGAGGCCAACCGTGCCAACAACAAAGGCCCACGCCCATCCCAGAACCTGAAACAAGCGCAACGAATAACCCGTCAAGCGCGCCGGTTCATGAAGTTCTAATCAGCTAACCGCCTTGAAATGCTTGGACAATTTCAAGCCTTGTCCTTGGTAGTTTGAGGCGATGCCAGCCCCGTACAGCTGGGTGGGCATTTCGGCCATTTTCTCATAGACCAGCCGGCCGACGACTTGACCGTGTTCCAACACAAAAGGTGCCTCATGGCAGCGCACTTCAAGCACTCCACGTGATCCAGCGCCTCCGGCGGCGGCGTGGCCGAAACCGGGGTCGAAGAAACCTGCGTAATGCACCCGGAATTCACCCACCATGGCCAGATACGGCGCCATCTCGGCGGCATAGAGGGGAGGGATGTGGACGGCCTCGCGGCTGACCAGGATGTAGAAGGCGCCCGGGTCCAGGATGATGCGGCCATCGGTGGTGCGGACCTCTTCCCAGTATTCCTGCGGGTCGTATTCTCCGATCCGGTCCAGATCGATCACTCCGGTATGCGGCTTGGCGCGATAGCCCACCAGATCGGTGTCGGGCAATTGCAAGTCGACCGAAAAACCCAACCCGTCCTGAATCACTGCAGGACCGTCAACCAAGGGCGAGTCACTGTGCAACGCGGTCAGTTCTGCATCGCTAAGCACGGCCTGACCTTGGCGGAAGCGAATCTGATTGAGCCGCATCCCCGGACGTACCAGCACCGAGAAGGAACGCGGGCAAATCTCCGCGTAAAGCGGGCCGGTATAGCCCGCGGGCACGCGGTCGAACTCGGTGCCGCCATCGGTGATGGTGCGGGTCAGCAAGTCCAGCCGCCCGGTTGAGCTTTTGGCGTTAGCCACAGCCGTCACGGTTTCGGGCAGGGCCAGCGATTCCATCAACGGCACCAGATAGACGCAGCCTTTTTCCAGAACCGCACCGTCCGTGATGTCGATGCGGTGCATCTCGAACTCAGACAACCGATCCGCGACGGATCGGGTTTCGCCGGCCAGAAACGAGGCGCGAACACGGTAAGCCACTGTTCCCAAGCGCAAATCAAGGCTGGCAGGCTGAACCTGCGCAGGGATAACCTCGGGGTTGGCGGTGATTTCACCGCGCGCGATCATCGCTTCGATTTGCTGATTTGGGCATACACCTGTCATTCCGATCCCCCTTGATGCCAGAGCGGGATCTGGCCTGTCTGCCATAAACGTCGGTATGATTTGGTCGGGCTAGCAGGACTCGAACCTGCGACCTTCCGTCCCCCAGACGGACGCGCTACCAGGCTGCGCCATAGCCCGACGTTGAGGTGTTCATAAAGACTTTCCCGGCAGGGGCAAGAGGAAATCATCGCCTTTTTTTCTTATCCCGCCGTTCGGTTTTCAATGCGGTTAAGAACGGCGCGAAGGTCCTTTGCCACCGGAGCGATCTGTTTCAGCAGATCGTCATCGAAATCGGTGCGATTCCATGCCTGCGTTGCGATTCCACCCAGCAGGGGGGCCTCATCCAGAAACTCCGGTGTGGGTTGCGCCGCGACCGGCTGCGGTTTGGGTTCAGCAGGCTCCACCTTAGGGGCCTCGGCAACGGGCGCAGCGTCGTCCAGATTTAGGTTGATCTGTTCGCTTGTCTCGACTGGCTTAGAAGAGAAGGGCACAACTACACTGTCGTTAGCGGTGGCGTCCGGTTTGGCCACCTCGTCCAACCCTTGCGAAAGCGCAGAAACATGCGCCACGCCCTGTTCGCGCAGGATACGCTGAACGCCTTTGATGGTTATCCCGTCCTCGTGCAGCAGTTTCTTGATTCCGCCTAGCAGGCGCATGTCGTTGGGACGGTAGTAACGCCGCCCTCCGGCACGCTTTACCGGTTTGACCTGATTGAAACGGCTTTCCCAGAATCGCAGGACATGAGCCTGAACGCCCAGCCAGTCCGCAACTTCACTGATCGTGCGAAAGGCGTCGGGGGACTTGCTCATGACCGTGTCGTCCTGATCTTACTTACGGTTCCCTGCGGCGACGCGATCCTTCATCAGGTGCGACGGGCGGAACGTCAGAACCCGGCGGGGTTGAATCGGAACCTCTTCGCCGGTTTTGGGGTTGCGGCCGATGCGGGCAGTTTTGTCCCGAACGCTGAACGTGCCGAATGACGAAATCTTCACCTGCTCGCCGCGCACCAAAGCGTCGGACATGTGGTTCAGAACGCTTTCGACCAGCTGCGCACTTTCGTTGCGTGACAGGCCAACCTCACGAAAGACGGCCTCGCTCAGATCCATTCGGGTCAGTGTTTTATCGCCCATACCATTTCCCCTGTTGATACCGCAGAATACGGCGAGGGGAAATTCGCTGTCAATATCAATGAATTGCAAGTCTGCGTGTAAGCCGAATTGCGCCGGTTACCAGCGCAGCACAACCGCGCCCCAGGCCAGACCGCCGCCGATGGCCTCGGTCACAAGCAGATCGCCCTGCTTGATTTGCCCGCGCTGTTTGCCGACGGACAAGGCAAGAGGAATCGACGCGGCCGATGTGTTGCCATGGTCCTGAACTGTGACGACGACGTTTTCCATCGGCAGGCCCATTTTCTTGGCGGTGCCCTGAATAATGCGGATATTTGCCTGATGGGGCACAATCCAGTCGACGTCAGTGTTGCTGAGGCCAACGCTTTGCAACGCGGTTTCCGCCGTTTTGGCCAATTTTTCGACCGCATGGCGGAACACCTGATTACCTTGCATCCGCAGATGTCCGGTCGATTGGGTCGACACACCGCCATCGACGTAAAGCAGGTCCTTGTACCGGCCGTCTGAATTAAGGTCGGTCGCCAGAATGCCACGATCCTGCGCACTGCCTTCGCCCTCTTGCAACTCCAACACTAGCGCACCAGCGCCATCACCGAACAGCACGCAGGTGGACCGGTCCGTCCAGTCCATGATTCGCGAGAAGGTTTCGGCCCCGATGACCAGAACGCGCTTGGCCTGACCGGATACGATCAGGGCGTTGGCATTGGTCAGCGCAAAGACGAACCCGGCGCAGACGGCCTGAACGTCAAAGGCAAAGCCTTTGGTCATGCCCAACTGTGCCTGCACCATGGTTGCGGCAGATGGGAAAGTCAGATCGGCGGTCGAAGTTGCCACAATGATCGCATCGATATCGTCAGCCACTAGCCCCGCATCGGCCAGCGCGGCCTCGGCTGCCTTGGTGGCCAGATCGGACGTTGTTTCGTTTTCGGCGGCGAAATGGCGGCGCTCGATACCCGAGCGGGTCTTAATCCACTCATCCGTTGTATCGAGCGTCTTTTCAAACTCGGAATTCGGAACGATGCGCTCTGGCAAATAGTGTCCGACACCAACGACAACTGAACGGCCTGCCATGCTTGGGTACTGCCTTTTTTGTTATTCGCCAGCCTTTGGCGGCGTGTGGGCGGCATCTTGTGCAAGCTCGGCTGTCGATGCAACCCGTGCCGCCAATTTTTCGGCGAAACCAGACTGGGCCAGGGTAAAGGCCAGTTTGACTGCTGCCGAGACTCCGATGGCATCCGCGCCACCATGTGATTTGACCACGGTTCCGTTGAGGCCAAGAAAAACGCCGCCATTCACTTGGCGCGGGTCGATACGCTTTTTCAAACGATTTAACGACGTGATCGCCAGTACCGAAGCGAGGCGTGACAGCGGTGAATACTTGAACGCTTTGCGCAACAGGTCGCCAATCAGGCTGGCGGTGCCTTCGCCGGTCTTAATGGCGACGTTGCCGGTAAACCCATCAGTGACAATGACATCCGCCTTGTCGCCGGGAATGTCGCTGCCTTCAACGAAACCGACAAAATCGAAATTCGCCTGCTCTGCGAATTCCGTGATCATAGCATGTGCTTCTTTAAGCTCGGCGCGACCCTTGTGTTCTTCGGTGCCCACGTTCAACAGACCAATCCGAGGACGTTCAAGCGCCATGCCGTTGCGCGCATAGGATGCGCCCATCAGCGCATATTGCAGCAAGTCCTTGGCGTCGGCGCGCACATCCGCGCCCACATCCAGCATCACGTTGAACCCTTGTGGGTTGCGCGATGGCCACAGAATCGCAATCGCCGGACGGTTTACACCCGGCAATTTGCGCAACCGCATCATCGACAGCGCCATCAGCGCGCCGGTGTTGCCGCAGGAAACGGCGCCATGCGCCTCACCTTGCCGCACTGATTCCAGCGTTGACCACATCGAGGTCTGCTTGCCGCTGCGGACAACCTGACTGGGCTTGTCCTCCATCGTGACTACATCGGGGCAATCACGAAAAACGACGCGCCCCTGCAGGACACGCCGTTTGGCAACAAGTTTGCGCAGCGTAGGCTCAGGCCCGTGCAGAATAAACGCGATATCGGGGTTTTTGATTGCCGATTTGGCAATGCCCGCAACCACAGTCGCGGGCCCCGAGTCTCCGCCCATAGCGTCAACCGAGATGGTAATCCGTCCGGCGTGCGAGGGCTGTTCAGTCATGCCTTGCCTGCGCTTTTAAAGGCTTAGGCCGCGTCTTCGTCCAGGTCGATTTCGTCGGCCTGTGCGACGACTTCGCGGTCATCGTAGTGGCCGCAGGACGCGCAGACGTGGTGCGGGCGCTTCAGCTCGCCGCAGTTGGGGCATTCGTTCGGGTTTGCAGCAACCAGAGCGTCGTGTGCGCGGCGGTTGTTGCGACGCGACTTGGAAACTTTGTTCTGTTGGACGGCCATGGTCTCAACCTTTGTCTAACTAAGGGCCAACAGATTCGCTGTGGGCCGGGTTTCATTCTTCGTTTATCTTGTGGTTTGACGCGCGTTTAGGGGACGATCCCCGCAATGTCCAACCCAAATTCCGATGAGCGCGCGAAAATACTGCGATTCTCGACATGTTCAAGCGATTTTTCTGAGGGCCTGATATGACAGGAAAACAGACCTATGTCACTCGTCTTTTTTCAGCGCGTCGCGCAGGCCGGCCAGACCGGCAAAGGGCTTGACGTCTTCGTCTGTCATGGCCTGTTTGCCCGGTTCGGTATAGTCGGCCTGTCCCAGTTCGGCACCGTCTTTACGTGGGTATTGGGGCAGGGCCAGCGACAGGGCCTCGACCATGACAAGCGCTGGGTCGATCTCAGCACCAAGCTGTTCGGTTTCATCACCTTCGGGGATTTCAAACTCGGGCTCTTCTGGATCAACCCAATCGGCCACATAGATTCGCGCGACCGGGATGTCGATGCGGGTGGTCACCGGTTCCAATGTCACCACGCAGGGCTGAATCACTGTAGCCCCCAGTTTTCCGTTCAATGCCCAGTCGCGCTTGCCCTGTGCCCTTACGTCACCCACAAAGCTGAGCTTGCGTAGGCCAAGCAAGCCCAACTCGTCCCGGATCACCTCCAAAGCCTTGGCGTCTGGGCGCAACTCAAAGGGGGTTGGTGCATTTTGGGGCAGATCGGCCACCCGCAGAGATGTCTGGTTGCTCATTCGTGACCCTTTCCTGTGTTGAACCGGGGCTGCGGTTTGATGTAAGCGGATAGGGTCCGTAGCGGGCCAAGGCAAGAGGGTGTGAATGTTGAAGGTTGTGAACAGGTTGAAACCGGCGTCGAAAACGCTTGTCTTTGCGGCCTGTCTGGCAGCGGCTGGTGCATGTTCGCCGGTCTTCAAGAATCACGGATATGTCCCAACGCCTGAGGATCTGGCCGAGGTCAAAGTGGGTGTGGACACCCGCGACAGTGTGATCGAGGCGGTCGGTGCCCCCAGTTCGTCCGGCGTGATCCGCGATTCCGGGTTCTATTACGTCCGGTCACGCATTCGTCATTACGGCCCGAAAAAGCCCGAAGTGGTCTCGCGTGAGTTGGTGGCGATCAGCTTTGATGACCGGGGCGTAGTTCGCAACATCGAGCGGTTCGGGCTTGAAGACGGTATTGTCGTCACGTTGGATCGCCGGATTACCGAGTCCACGATTCAGGGTCAGGGCTTTATCCGTCAGCTGTTGGGTAACATCGGCAACTTCAACCCGGCCAATATTCCTGGCGCGTCACAATAAGTTACAGCCACATCTTGCGATGGTCATGCGGCAGTCACACATTGTGTGATAGGGGCATGGCAAGAGGAAACAGGTCAGCAACCGCGGAGGATGCGACCATGGCACTATTGCTTGGTAAGGGGCGGTATCGCGCCCGGCTGGGGCAATCGCCGCAGGACGTGGCGGCGGCACAGCAGCTGCGGATGTTGGCCTTTGGGACAGAAAAAATCGATCAGGACGATTTCGATTCGGTCTGTGCCCATATTCTGGTCGAAGATGTGCGCACAGGCGGGCAGGTGGTCTGTTGTTTCCGCATGCTGACCATGGCGGATGGCACTGAAATCGGCCGCAGCTATTCGGCGCAGTTCTATGATCTTTCGGCGCTTGCGGGGTTTAGCGGTCGGATGGTTGAGATGGGGCGGTTTTGCGTTCATCCGGACTGGACCGACCCAGACATTCTGCGTGTCGCCTGGGGGGCAATGACGGCCTATGTAGATCAGAATAATGTCGAGATGCTGTTTGGCTGTTCGTCCTTCGCCGGGACCGAAACCGAGGAGTATCTGGATGCGTTCGCGATGCTAAAGTATCGGCATCTGGCCCCAAAACGCTGGTTGCCGCGGGTCAAGGCACCTGATGTATTCCGCTTTGCCGCGCGTCTGCGTCGCAGGCCGGATGTGAAAAAGGCGATGTTGCGGATGCCGCCCTTGCTGCGTACTTATCTGATGATGGGCGGCTGGGTCAGTGACCACGCGGTCGTCGATCGGCATATGAATACGCTGCATGTGTTCACCGGGCTTGAGATTGGTGCGATTCCCCCGGCAAGGAAACGATTGTTGCGGGCGGTGGTTCGGTAATCCCCGTTGACCCCTTGGCCTTGCCGGTTTAGCTGGCGGGCATGGCGAGAATTCCTTTGTTGCAGATGTCCGGCATTTCCCTGACTTTTGGGGGCGATCCGGTGTTTTCGGGGCTGGACCTGGTGGTGCAGCCGGGCGACCGTGTCGCGTTGGTGGGGCGCAATGGGTCCGGTAAATCAACCCTGATGAAAGTGATGGCCGGTCTTGTCGAGCCAGACCAAGGCGACATTGTGATTCCACCGGGTAAATCTGTGGGTTACATGGAGCAGGACCCAACCATGGAAGGGTTCACCACGCTGGGCGACTATGCCTCAAGCGGGTTAGAGCCGGGCGAGCTTTACAAGGTTGAACGCGCCGGAGAGGGGCTGAAATTTGACCCAGATCGCGCGGTCGAAACGGCCTCGGGCGGTGAGCGGCGGCGCGCGGCGCTGGCCAAGCTGATGGCCGAGGCGCCAGACCTGATGCTGCTGGATGAGCCGACCAACCACCTGGATATCGAAGCCATCGCGTGGCTCGAGCGTGAGCTGGGTGCGACGCGGGCTGCGTTTGTCCTGATCTCGCACGACCGTGCGTTTTTGCGGGCGTTGACCCGCGCCACGCTGTGGATTGACCGCGGAATGGTGCGGCGACAGGAAAAGGGGTTCGACGCATTCGAAATCTGGCGTGACAAAGTTTGGGATGAGGAAGATCAGCAACGTCACAAGCTGAACCGCCTGATTAAATCCGAAGCGAAATGGGCCGTTGAAGGCATCAGCGCACGACGCAAGCGCAATCAGGGCCGCGTGCGCGCCCTGCAGGCGCTGCGGGCCGAAAAGGCGGCGCAGATCAAACGCCAGGGCTCGGCCGCTATGGCGCTTGAGGCAGGGCCGAAATCCGGACGAAAAGTGATCGAAGCCAAAGGCTTATCCAAGTCCTTTGATGCGCAACAGATCGTGCGGAACTTCGACCTATTGGTGCAACGCGGTGATCGGGTGGCTTTTGTCGGACCCAATGGTGTAGGCAAAACGACCCTGCTGAAAATGCTGCTTGGACAAGAGCAACCGGATGATGGGTCGGTGACCCTGGGTACCAATCTTGAGGTTGCGGTGTTCGATCAGACCCGCGCGCAACTGGACCCGGAAATGAGCCTTTGGGATAGTCTGACCGGCGACCCCGAGATGCGGGTTGCCGGCAAGGCCGATCAGGTGATGGTCGGTGGCCAACCCAAGCATGTGGTCGGCTACCTCAAGGAATTCCTGTTTGACGAACGGCAGGCCAGAGCGGCGGTTAAATCCCTGTCAGGGGGCGAAAAAGCGCGATTGCTGCTGGCCAAGCTGATGGCGAAATCCTCGAACCTGCTGGTGCTGGACGAACCGACCAACGATCTGGATGTCGAAACGCTGGATCTGTTGCAGGAACTGCTGGACGATTATGACGGCACCGTTTTGCTGGTCAGTCACGACCGGGATTTCCTGGATCGCGTCGCCACCACGACCATCGCGATGGAGGGCAATGGCCGCGCAATCGTTTATGCGGGTGGGTGGTCGGACTATATCGCTCAGCGAGGGGACGTTGCGGAAAAGAAGGCAGAAAAATCAAAACCCTCAAAGCCAAAGGTCAAGCAGGAAAGTCAGGCGAAATCGGGTCTGTCTTTCTCGGAAAAACACCGGCTTGAGAAACTACCCGCCGAAATCGCTCGGCTTGAGGCCGAGATCGGCAAACTGGAAGACCTCATGTCCGATCCCGAATTGTTCAGCCGCGAACCGGTTAAATTCCAGAAGGCGACCGAGGCGTTGGTCGAGCGGCAGGAAAAACTGGCCGCAGCCGAGGATGAGTGGCTGATGCTCGAAGAAAAGGCCGAAGGCGCTTAGGACTGTTTCAGCGCTCGGGCAGGGTTTCCAACTACGGTTTCCTCGGCCGCGACGTCTTTGGTCACGACGCTGCCCGCACCGATGGTGGCATTGTCGCCGATGGTGATTCCGGGCATCAAGATGGCTCCACCGCCCACCCAGACATTCCGCCCAATCGTCACCGGAAGACCAATTTCAAGACCCTGCGCACGCTCAACCGGGTCTTTGGCGTGTTGAGCGCAATAAATCTGAACGTGCGGTCCCAACATCGTGCCGTCTCCTACCCGCACCGCAGCAGTGTCCAGAACCACGCAGCCCGAGTTGAAGAAAACGCGCTGGCCTAGATGGATGTTCAACCCATAGGCGCAGTGAAAAGGAGCCTCGAGAAAGCAATCCGACCCGACGTTGCCGAACAACGCCAGCAATTCCGGTGCTATCGCACCGCGGGTATCCGGCGGACAGGTGTTATGCGCGTGAACCGCGTGTCGGGCCTGTGCGCGCAGGGCATCCAATTCCGGATCCAGACAGCAATACCACTCTCCGGCCTGCATCTTTTCGCGTTCGGTCATGAAACTGACCTAGCGCATTCGCAGGGCACCGTCGATGCGGATGACCTCTCCGTTCAGGTATCCCATCTCGACGATAACCCCTGCCAGTCGTCCGTATTCGCGTGGATCACCCAGACGGGCCGGGTTGGGGACGTCAGCGGCCAGCTGCTGCTGTACCTCTTCGGGCAGGCCGGCCAGCATCGGGGTCATGAAGATGCCGGGCGCGATGGCCATAACCCGTATCCCGGTCGAGGCCAGATCGCGGGCCATCGGCAGGGTCATCCCGACCACTCCACCTTTTGAAGCCGCATAGGCCGCTTGTCCTTTTTGCCCGTCAAAGGCCGCGATCGATGCGGTATTGATGATCACACCGCGTGCGCCGTCGGGCTCAGGGTCATTCTTTGCCATTTCAGTCGCAGCCAGGCGCGAGACGTTGAATGTGCCCACCAGATTGATGTCGATGGTGCGTTGAAAGGCGTCCAGTGGGTGGGGGCCGTCTTTGCCCACCGTCTTGATGCCATAAGCGATTCCGGCGCAGTTCACGGCGGCCGTGATCTGGCCCATATTGCTCATCGCCTGATCGATCGCTGCGGCCACGGATTCCTCGTTCGTCACGTCCGTTTCAGCAAAATGCCCTCCGATCTCCTCCGCGACCTGAGTGCCACGGACGGCGTCGCGGTCCAGAATAGTGACCTGCGCGCCGCGCTCGGCAAAGTGGCGTGCGGTTGCTTCGCCCAGCCCCGAAGCACCGCCAGTGATGATCGCGGATGTGGTGGACAATTGCATGGCGGCGGTCTCCTCTCAGGATATGAACGTATGTTCAGTTAATCTGAGGATTTAGGTGATGTCCACAATTCGGACGAGATTTTTCAAAGTTTTATGCCGTTTCTCAAGCGATCCTCAGAGGAACTTTAACTGCGCTTAATGCGCAAGTCTCACATCGGTACCTATCAATTTGACGCGTTCGAGGGGGCGCCGAACAAGGAGACACGTGTTATGCGTAAGAGTTTGAAAGTCGGAATTCCTGTGCTGGTAACAGCACCTTTTCTGACAGTGATGGCGGTAAGCAGCGCCGCAGCTGCGCCAGAGGTGTGCAACTGGAAGACCGCCCGGGATGCTGCAAATCGGGGGGATTATCAGGCGCTGTGTGATTGTCAGCAGGTGACACCCAGCTTTCTGGAACGCCTGCAACAACGGTCGGATTTCGCGACCACATTGCGCAACACAACGGCGCAATGCCCAGGATTGGCTTCGTTGTTGACCGACCAACCAACGGGTTCGATTGGTGCATCGGGAAATCCAGGCGAGGCGCGGGGAAATGATCAGTTTGCCGGTCTTGATTCAGATAACGGAGGCGGTTCCGGGTCTGGCGGCGGAGGCGGAGGTGGTAACCCCGGCAACGGCGGCGGTGGTCCAGGTGACGGTGGCGGCGACCCCGGTGATGGTGGCGGTGATCCCGGTGATGGTGGCGGTGATCCCGGCGACGGTGGTGGTGATCCCGGTGACGGCGGCGGTGACCCAGGCAACGGCGGTGGCGGCGGCAACGGCGGCAACAACGGCGGCGGCAATGGCGGCAACAACGGCGGCGGAAATGGCGGCAACAACGGCGGCGGCAATGGCGGCAACAACGGTGGCAACAACGGCGGCCCCGGTAATGGTAACGGAAACAACGGGAATTCCGGCAACGGCGGTGGCAATAACGGCGGCTCTGGCCCCGGCACCGGAAACGGTGGCGGCAATAACGGCAATGGCAATGGCGGCGGTGGTCACGGCAATGGGGGCAGCAATGGCGGCGGTCACGGCGGAGGCAAAGGCGGCCACGGCGACGGTAAAGGAGGCCATGGCGGTGGCAAAGGCGGCCACGGCGACGGTAAAGGCGGCGGCAAGGGCGGCAAGCGTTAACCGCGCCGATGTGAACCTACACCTTTGAAAAGGAAAACGGCCACCCAACGGGGTGGCCGTTATTTTTAATGGGCGGGGCTGTGATCAGCCCAATTGCACCAGCGCGTGCCGCTTTTTACCAGCACTCAGTTTGATGGGCGAGGACAGCGCGCCCGCGTCAATCATCAGCCCTGCATCGGTCAGCGGCGCGTCATCCAACTTGGCGCCATTCTCGGCAATCAGGCGCTTGGCCTCTTTGCCCGATTTGGCCAGACCCGATTTCACGATGACCTGCACGATGGACATGCCGTCGCCCAGCTCATCCGCGCTGAGAGTCAGGGTCGGAAGATCGCCACCCACGCCGCCCTTTTCGAACACTTCACGCGCGGTTGCTTCGGCCTTGGCTGCGGCCTCGGCCCCGTGCAGCAGGGTGGTGATTTCGTTCGCCAAGCGGATTTTGGCTTCGTTGATGTCGGACCCTTGCAGCGCGCCCAGGCGCTCGCACTCATCCACCGGCATTTCGGTGTAGAGCTTCAGGAACCGCCCGACATCCGCATCGGTGGTGTTGCGCCAGAACTGCCAGAATTCGTAGGGCGAGCGCATCTCGGCGTTCAGCCACACGGCACCGTCCTGAGATTTTCCCATCTTCTTGCCGTCGCTGGTGGTCAACAGGGGCGAGGTCAGGCCAAAGATCTCATGATCCAGCACGCGGCGGGTCAGGTCGATCCCATTGACGATATTGCCCCACTGATCCGAGCCGCCCATCTGCAGAACACAGCCATAGCGGCGGTTCAACTCAAGGAAATCATAAGCCTGCAGGATCATGTAGTTGAATTCGAGGAAGCTGAGCGATTGTTCTCGATCCAGCCGCGATTTCACGGACTCAAACGAAAGCATGCGGTTGACCGAGAAGTGCCGCCCGATGTCCCGCAGGAAATCGAGGTAGTTCAGGTCGTCTAGCCACTCGGCATTGTTCAGCATCAGAGCTTTGTTTTCGGCGTCACTGTCATAGTCGATATAGGCCGAGAACACCTTTTTGATGCCCGCGATGTTTTCGTCGATCTGTTCGGGGCCCAACAGGGGACGTTCATCCGCGCGGAACGACGGATCGCCCACCTTGGTGGTGCCGCCGCCCATCAGGGTGATCGGCTGATGGCCGGTTTTCTGGAACCAGCGCAGCATCATGATTTGGATCAGGCTGCCCACATGCAACGATTTTGCCGTCGCATCAAAGCCGATATAGGCCGGCTTGCACCCACTGATCAGCGCTTCGTCAAGGCCCTGATAATCGGTGCAGTCGGCGAGAAAGCCGCGCTCGATCATCGTGGCGATGAAATCCGATTTGGGGTGGTAGGTCATATCGTGCCCTTTGGGTTGATGTTGCGGGGCACTGTATAGGCGTCGCTTTGGGCAAGGAAAAGCCACCATTTCCAAGAAAAACGTGGGCAGTGTCAGCTTTTGACCGGAGGCAGGCGCAACGCATAGAGCATTGCGATCAGGTTCAGCGCGACCAGTGCAAAGATCGGGGTGATTGGATCGTGCAGATGTGCCACCGCGCCTAGGATCGCAGCAAAGACCATACCGATCAGTCCGGCACTAACATCGCCAAGGGCGACCAGGTAGGGACGCTCCTGTTCCGATGTCTTTTCAATGATATAGAGATAGCGGCCATAAATGACACCATTCCCGCCCAGTGACAGCAGCAGGATGACCAGCGCATAAACCCAGACGTTCTGCGCATAGCCAAGGAATGTGAAGGCCAGCGCCAGTATGGCTGAAACTGCCGAGATCAAGCACCCCAGCCACATCACCGGCTTGACCGAGATCCGACCGCTGAGCCAACCCCACAGGATCGAGCCCAGCACCATACCAAGACTGGCGGCCATCACGAAATAGCTGAGTGAGTGTTTGGTGCCCACGTGAAAGGTCGCAGCGTGGATCGTGTAAAACGGCATGGCCAGCTCAACCGAGACAAAGATCAGACGCGTCGTAAGAAACTTGCGATACCACGAATAAGCCATGCCGGTTTTGAAACCGGTCACCAACTCAGCCAACGGTTTGGGTTTGCTTTTGGGTGCGGGGGCACGGGCTTGCTCTTGTTCCAGCAGCCGGACACCGGCAAAGCTGACGCCGGCGGCGAACATGGCGACGACGCCGCACCACAGGACGACGATGTGGCGCTGCATTGGTTCATCCGAGGCCAGCAGATCGCGCGTCACCCAGACCACAAGAATGGCCAGAATGCCTGAGATTGTGGCCTGTGCAAACACCATCCGATTTCGTTTCGCCTCGGGCACCGAGATGCCATAGATTTGGCTGGTGCCCAGACTGGTGATCCCTTGGCACAGTCCCATTACAACCGCGGTTGTCAGAAATAGTAACACAATCAAAAGATTGGGAAGGTTTGTTGCGAACAATGCCACGACCGACAGAATGGCGGCCGTCAGGATGTTGGGTACGTAAACCGCCAGTTTCGCGCGGGTCACCCGATTGATGAACGGAGACATGAAAATCTCGGCAATCAGGCGCGATCCGGTCACGAAGGGCAGCAAAAGGCCCGCGAAAAACGTAGGCGCCCCCAAGGCCAGATACAGGAAGGGCAGCACCAGATTGGGGTTCACCAGCTGCCCGCCAATTGTGGCCAGTGACCCTGACCAAAAGATAAGCTGGTAATTGCGTCTCTGCGCGGGCTGGTTGGGTGTCTGTGTGTCCGTCATGGTCGTCCGTTTGGGGTGCAGTTGGTCGCAATGCTTACTCAGGCCGTGCGCCGGTGCAACCGTCCCGTCGCTCGTGTTGTGGTTGCAGGCGCGCAGGTTGTAGCAAAAAAGCACGTGGACCGCGTGATGTGACTTGCCTAGTGGGGCGATGAACAGGCAGGTTGAGCGCCATAAAACAAGATAAATGAGGTGAGCGTGAACCGGGCCATCAGGAAAGGCGGGCCGATCAAAGCCCTGGGTGCAATGTCTGGCACGTCGCTGGACGGTGTGGATGCTGCGGTGGTGGAAACCGATGGGCATCACATCATCGGTTTTGGCCCAAGCGGCTATCGCGCCTATACCGAGGCCGAGCGCAGCGATCTGCGCGCGGCGCTGGGTCAATGGCACGGCCCGGACGTGGACAAGGCGGCTGAGCTGGTTACCATTGCGCACGCCGAGGCGCTCTCGGAATTTGAAGAGATCGATCTGATCGGCTTTCACGGGCAGACTCTGGCGCACGAACCACATGGGCGGGGTACGTTACAAGTGGGCGACGGCAAGGGGTTGGCGCAGGCTTTAGGCGTGCCGGTCGTCTGGGATTTCCGCAGTGACGACGTGGCGATGGGGGGGGAAGGTGCGCCCCTAGCACCATTCTTTCACTTTGCCTGCGCTAAATGGATCGGGGCGACCCAACCGCTGTGTTTTTTGAACCTCGGCGGGGTGGGAAACCTGACTTATGTGGACCCCGGCTTTGACGGCCCGGAAGCGCCCGGAGCTCTGCTGGCCTTTGACACCGGTCCCGCCAATGCACCCGTTGATGACCTGATGCAGGCGCGTCTGGGCCTGCCGATGGACCGCGATGGTGCGGTTGCGCGTGGCGGCACGGTCGAGATGGGCGCGCTCGAACTGTTTCTGGCTGAGCCTTACTTTACCCGAATGCCCCCTAAGTCTCTTGACCGGAACGACTTTGCCGAGATGATCCGGTTGGTTCAGGAGCTAAACGACGCCGACGCGGTGGCCACACTGACCGGCATGTGTGCGGCGGGCGTGCTGCAGGGGATGGAACATTGCCCCAAACCGCCTGCGCGTCTTCTGGTCACTGGCGGCGGGCGGCATAACCCGGTGCTGATGGAGATGCTGCGCGTCGCACTGGACTGCCCGGTCGAGCCGGTCGAAGCGGTAGGGTTGGACGGCGACATGCTCGAGGCACAGGCCTTCGCCTATCTCGCAGTACGCGTGGCACGTGGGTTGCCGACATCATGCCCTGGAACAACTGGGGTTAAAGCTCTTGTCGGGGGAGGAGTTGTCAGTACGGTTTCGATGGGTGCTGCTGGCTGAAGGGAATTTGGCTGGAACCTCAGATGATAGGCTTTCGTGTCGCTCGGCAGCAAAATTTGCATTCGATGTCGCATGCAGACAAACCCAAGTCTGAAAACTGGTTATCCTCGCTCTTTATGAGCAAAGAAGGCGTCTACCAGAATCTACTGCAACAAGCTCGGGATGCATATGTCAGCCATCCCCAGATGACGTCGTTCGCACCGTTTCCAGATGACATTCAAAGGCAGGAGATTGAGCCATATCATCTCCCGTGTGGCGACGTGTTGCGGCAGGAGGCGGGGCTGGTATCACAAACCTATGCTCGCCTGCAGGATGCGATCGTAAACGCAGCACCTTACGCGGTTTGGCGAGAAACCTACAAATACACAGATATCGGCGATTGTTTCCTGAATAATTTTGGATGTTATTCCATCGTCGGAGCAGGAGGGCCGTTCTTATCGAACAAACTCTGGCTTTGGATTGTTCACATGCCGCCTCAGCTCTACTATCCGTGGCATCATCATCCAGCAGAAGAAATGTACATGGTGATTTCAGGAACTGGCGTGTTCAATCGCGAGGGCTGTCCGAGTGAAAACCTCGGCGAAGGCGGCACTGTGTATCACGAAAGCAATCAGCCGCATGCAATGGAAACGCAGGACGATCCAGTATTGTGCCTTGTGGCCTGGCGCAACCGTTTCGATACGCCTCCTGTCCTGACCCCATCCAATTGAACGGTTGGATAGGGGGTGACTTTGACCAGCTTTTTTGTCGGAGGTCACAGGGTCACTGGAAGACGGATTTTCACTTCAGGGATTTCATGTAATCCAGCGAAAAATCGGAATACCCCTCAGAAGTCGATTTCAAATGTGCCCGGGTCCAATCGTGCAGCGCGGGCAATTGATGGAACGGCACGTTGGGAAAAGCGTGGTGTTCGGCGTGGTAGGGCATGTTCCAGGCCAGAAACCGGACGATGCGGTTGGTGAAAGTGGTGCGAGAGTTCTCGAGCATATTGGCGACTGAGGGGCAGAGGCCATGTTCGGCTAATAGATAGAGGCGCAAGAAGGGTTGCGCGATCAGCACCGGTAGAATCCATAGCCAGAATAATACTGAAGAATAGAGCAGGCTGAGACCGACAAGGACGTAGAGAACCAGCAATAGCCGCGCCTCAATACGCATGGCGTGGTGTTGGCGGGCAGGCAGGTAGGGCGCGTCGATCCGGCCCAAGGCGTTTTGTACCAGAACCTTTGCCATCCCGCTCCAGTACGGCCAGCCACTGAGATAGATCAGCAGGTCTCGCCAATTTCCGGGTCGCGGTTTGCCGCCCAGTTCCGGGTCTTTTTCCGGGTGGTTGGTCCATTTGTGATGCGCCAGGTGGAAATAGCGAAACCACGTAAAGGGCAGGGCGATAGGGATCGAAACCAGATGCCCGATGACATCGTTCAGCCAGCTGCTGCGAAACGGTGTCTTGTGCGTACACTCGTGACTGAGCGTAAACAGGAAAACCAGAAGTATGCCTTGGGGAAGGATAAACAGAGGCCAAAGCGGCACGCGCAATGCGATACAGGCAGAGGTGCCCGCCAGTACTATGCCATACGCCGCCAAATGCTTCAGCCCGGCCGCATTGGATCGTTGCTGAAGGCTGTCTTTCGCCTCGGGCGGGATCGACGCTATAAGTGCGCGGTGATCCATGACTTACCCGCGCGCGATGTCGAACCCCGGCGCGGCCAGCACAAAGCCGTCGAATTCGAACCCGGGTGAGACGGTGCAACTGACCAGTGTGTACTCTCCAGTCGACTGCGCTGATTGCCAGTGGTTCTTGGGTACAACCAATTGTGGCGCGCCTTTGGTCAGGTCGGGGGTCAGCAGGTGATCGGTAGCAGGGCCGTCATCGGTGGCGCTGAGAGACAGGGTCAGTGGCGCGCCGGCATGATACAGCCAGATCTCGGTCGCATCGACGCGGTGCCAGTGGCTGTGCTCACCTGCTTGCAGCAGGAAATAGATGCATGTGCTGGTGGCGCGGCCTTCGTTATCGGCCCGCCAAGTTTCGCGGAACCAACCGCCCTCGGGGTGGCGCTGCAACTGAAGGTGGTCGACGATCTCTTGCGCGGTCATTGGGGCCTCTTGCTTGGTTGTGGTGATTATGCACGCAGGCGTGCGATCCGCTATGGTATTTACGTGTATCCACCATATGTTTGCCGCATGACCTTGAATATCCCGTTTGACAACAGCTATGCCCGTCTTCCCAACACTTTTTTTGCCCGGCAAGTGCCGGTGCCGGTGCGTGCTCCGCGTTTGATTGCGTTTAATGAAGATCTGGCCCGCGTTCTGGGGGTAACTCCGGGCGATGTGCAGGAAATGGCCGAGGTTTTCGCCGGGAATGCCCTGCCTGAAGGGGCCGAGCCGATTGCTCAGCTTTATTCCGGCCATCAGTTCGGCACCTACAACCCGCAGCTCGGCGATGGGCGTGCGGTATTGCTGGGTGAGACGATCGGAACAGACGGCGTGCGACGGGATATTCAGTTGAAGGGCTCGGGACAAACCCCGTTCAGCCGCCAGGGCGATGGCCGCGCGTGGCTTGGGCCAGTGCTGCGCGAATATTTGGTATCCGAGGCGATGCACGCGCTGGGCATCCCGACCACCCGTGCGCTGGCTGCGGTTGAGACAGGAGAGATCGTCTTGCGCGAAGGCCCGATGCCGGGCGCGGTGCTGACCCGCGTGGCGCAAAGCCATCTGCGCGTGGGGACGTTTCAGGTGTTTGCCGCACGACGGCAGGTCGACAGCTTGAAGCGGCTGACCGAATACGCCATTGCCCGACACTATCCGCAGGCCGAAGGTCCAATGGGCCTGCTGCGCGCGGTCCGGGACGCGCAGGCGCGGCTGATTGCGCAATGGATGAGCGTCGGGTTTATCCACGGGGTGATAAACACCGATAACTTCTCGATCGCTGGCGAGACCATCGACTATGGGCCTTGTGCCTTCATGGACATCTATCACCCGAATACGGTCTTCAGTTCAATCGACCGGATGGGACGATATGCCTATTCCAATCAGCCGGACATCGCCGTGTGGAACCTGGCGCAATTGGCGACCTCTTTGATTCAGCAGGTCGAGGACCCCGAAGCCGCCGTTCAAGAGGCCACTGAGATCGTGCATGCAATGCCGGGACTGATCCAACAGGAATGGCTTGCCCGCTTCCGCGCCAAGATCGGTTTGACGACTGAGGATAAGGGCGACGAGGCGTTGATCACCGATCTGCTGACCCGGATGGCGCATAACAGTGCCGATTTCACCAATACGTTCCGTGCGCTGGGCAGTGACAAGGCCCGCGATCAGTTCGTGAACCCCGAAGCTTATGATGAATGGGCCGACGGCTGGCAGACGCGGTTGGCCCGTGAAAATGACCCGCAGGCGGTGATGAACGCCGCCAACCCGGCCTTTATCCCGCGCAACCACCGGGTCGAGCAGATGATACAGGCTGCTGTCCAAGGCGATTTTGCGCCGTTCCATCGGTTGAACGCGGTGCTTGCCCGAGCCTATGAGGATCAACCCGACGCAACCGACCTGACACATCCGCCGGCCGAAAGCGAAGTGGTCCACGCGACGTTCTGTGGGACATAGCGAATATCAAATCTTGAACGTCTAGTTTTTAAGCTGTCTAGTGGGCGTTCTTCTGAACATAATGCCAAGCGACTTACCATCGGCACATAATGCTGCATAATGGACGCAACCGGGGGAACTGCAGATAAAATCAGTTTTGTTTTAGGGAGCATAAAATGCGCTACGCCATTTTGTTGGAAGACGCGGACGGTGTGTCTTATTTTGAAAATCGTGAGATTGATTTCGAACTCAAGACCTTTGCCCCCCGGCCGCACCGTTTCTGGTCTCAAAAGAGGTCGATGCCGCGCGTATTGCCTTCTTGTCATTGCCTGCTGGATGGAAAGGGGTTCAACACCGTTCCCCGAAACCCCAACTTGCGACGGTTCTGTCCGGTACGTTCCGTGTTCAGGCGGGGTCGGGCGAAATACGTGATTTCAAAACGGGTGACTTGTTTTGGGCCGAAGATGTCAAGGGAACAGGCCATAGCTCATCCGCCGAAGGGGGTGAGCCCGCCAACCTTATGATTACACAATTTAAATAGGGGCCGGGTGGCCGAGGAGCCTTTGATGTCAGACACAGGATGCCAATGACTAAACCATCAACCCTGCGTATCGCCAGCTATAACATTCAGAAATGTGTGGGTCTGGATTTTCGGCGGCAGCCCCAGCGTATCATGCAGGTCATCGACAGCATGCAGGCTGATATCGTGGTGTTGCAAGAGGCCGACAAACGCTTGCCGCCCCGACCTGCCGCCTTACCACATTTCATGTTGGATGAGGCCGGCTGGCAGATCGTTGATCTGGGTGGGGCCGGCAGTCTGGGTTGGCATGGAAACGCAGTGATCTGGCGCGGAAATTCGATTCAGGTTCGGCAGACCGGGCACCACGACCTGCCAGGGCTGGAGCCGCGGGGAGCCGTGCGTGTGGAATTCGACACACAAATCGGGCCGCTGCGCGTGATGGGGATGCATCTGGGCCTGTTGCCCGCATCCCGGCGCCAGCAGATCACGCACATCCGCCGCTTTGACGATGATCTGGACAACATGCCCACCGTCTGGGCCGGGGACTTCAACGAATGGTCGCGCCAGCCAGTGTTGGACCATCTGGCCCCGGATATGCGCTTTTTGGCACCGGTTCCAAGCTTTCCGGCCGCACAGCCCCTGGGGGCCCTTGACCGCATCGCGCTGGGCGCAGGGCTTGAGGCGGTCGTCCACGGCGTGCACGACGCACGGCCTGCGCATATAGCGTCCGATCATCTGCCGATCTGGGCGGACCTGAGACGGGTGGCCTAGGACGCAATTCCCCTGTGGCGCGATCCGCGCAGACGTACTAAGACAGAATCCCGAACTACTCTGAGGGTCACTTATGTCCGATACGATCATCGCCCGCTGTGAATCAAAAGGTCTGCGCATGACCGGCCAGCGCCGCACAATCGCGCAGGTGCTGCAACAAAGTGAGGATCACCCGGATGTTGAGGAACTGTATGCCCGTGCCTCGAAAGTGGATTCGGGCATCTCGATCGCCACGGTCTATCGCACTGTCAAACTGTTCGAAGAAGCGGGGATTCTTGACCGGCTGGAATTCGGTGACGGGCGCGCACGGTATGAGGATGCTGAGCGTGATCATCATGACCATTTGATCGATATGCAATCCGGCAAGGTGATAGAATTCGTCGACCCCGAGATCGAAGTGTTGCAGGAAAAGATCGCGGCCAAGCTGGGGTATAAGCTGAAAGGCCACCGGCTGGAACTGTACGGCGTGCCGCTGGAACAGGACTGATTCATCACAAAACGCGAACGACAGGCGCACGGGAATTCATGCTTTCCGGGCGGATAATGCTTGCCTGAACGGCTTTCTTGCGATTTTGCTGAGAAAAGCGGCATTGGGGCCGCAGGATTCAACGGACACGGTCATGAACAACGTACACGGCATTTTGCTGGTCGTCGGCGCGATGGCGGCTTTTGCGCTTGAAGATATGTTCATCAAGCATCTGTCGGTGACAGTGCCGACCGGTCAGATCATGGTTGTGTTGGGTGTGATCTGCAGCCTGGCCTTTGTCGTGATGTCATTGGCTACGCGCAAACGTATCCTTGATCCGGTGGCGTGGCAGCCTCTGCCTCTGATGCGCGCCGGGACCGAAGCGGTTGGGGCGCTGAGTTTTGTGACCGCGCTGTCTCTGGTCGATCTGTCCACCGTGGCTGCTGTGTTTCAGGCGATGCCGCTGGCCGTCACCATGGGGGCCGCGCTGTTTCTGGGCGAGCATGTCGGCTGGCGACGGTGGAGCGCGATTGGCATCGGCTTCATCGGCGTGCTGATGATTATCCGCCCCGGGCTGGCCGGGTTTCAACCCGAGTCGTTGTTTGTCGTGGCCAGTGTGCTTGCCATCGCTGCGCGCGACCTGATCACCCGTAAGCTGGATGTTCGCGTGGCCTCGTCCGTGGTCGCCCTGCAGGCCTATGTCGCCGTGGCATTTGCTGGCGTGGCGTTGATGGTGTTTTCCGCACAACCCGTTGTGCCTTTAAATACTTGGCAGATCGGTCCCTATCTGGGTGCCGTTGGCTTTGGTTTTCTGGGTTATTACGGCATCGTCATCGCCATGCGGATTGGTGAGGCTTCGGCCCTGACGCCCTTCCGCTATACCCGGCTGATCTTCTCGATCGCCGCGGGGATGCTGATGTTCGGTGAACGCCCGGACCTGATGACGCTGGCCGGGGCCACGTTGATCATGGGGTCGGGCATGTACACCTTTGTTCGCGAACGCCGTTTGGCCCGTGAACTGGCGGTTGCAGCCTGACGGATCGTCGCACGTTGGCGCAAACAGGTAATTGTTAGCCCTAAAGGGCCGGGGATATACATGTTAGCGATAACATTACTGGTTTACTTTTTGCCCGGTGATGGTATGAGGCGTGCAACTGATTGCAGCCACAGGAACGGGCCTCATGAGCACCATTATCGACATCCACGCACGCGAAATTCTGGACAGCCGGGGCAACCCGACCGTTGAGGTCGACGTGATTCTGGAAGACGGCACAATGGGCCGCGCCGCTGTGCCCTCGGGCGCGTCGACCGGCGCTTATGAAGCGGTGGAAAAGCGTGACGGTGACAAATCGCGCTATTTGGGCAAGGGCGTGCTTGAAGCCGTCGCCGCCGTGAACGGTGAGATTGCAGAAGAACTGGTGGGATTTGACGCCACCGAGCAGGTTGCCATCGATGGCGCCATGATCGAACTGGACGGAACCGAGAACAAGGGTCGGCTTGGCGCCAATGCCATTCTGGGTGTTTCGCTGGCCACGGCTAAGGCAGCGGCGGATTTCACCACGCAGCCTCTGTATCGCTATGTGGGTGGCACCTCGGCTCGTGTTCTGCCAGTGCCGATGATGAACATCATCAACGGGGGTGAGCACGCGGACAACCCGATCGATATTCAAGAATTCATGATCATGCCAACTTCGGCCGCAAATATCCGCGAAGCCGTGCGCATGGGGTCCGAAGTTTTCCACACCCTCAAACGCGAACTATCGGCTGCTGGTCTAGCCACTGGTGTGGGCGATGAGGGCGGCTTTGCCCCCAACATCGCATCCACCCGCGAAGCGTTGGATTTCATCCTACAGTCCATTGAAAAGGCGGGTTATAAACCGGGTGAAGAAATCCACCTGGCGCTGGACTGCGCTGCCACTGAATACTATCGCGACGGCAAATACGTTCTGTCGGGTGAGAATATCTCGCTAACCTCCGAAGAAAACGCCGAGTATCTGGCGGCGCTGGTCAAAGACTATCCGATCATCTCGATCGAAGACGGCATGTCCGAAGATGATTGGGACGGCTGGAAGGCGTTGACCGATGCCATCGGTGACCGTGTTCAACTGGTGGGCGACGACCTGTTCGTGACCAACCCCGAACGTCTGGCTGAAGGGATCGACCGCGGCTGCGCCAATTCGATGCTGGTCAAGGTGAACCAGATCGGCTCGTTGACCGAAACCCTGCGCGCCGTCGATATGGCGCACCGCGCGGGTTATACCAACGTGATGTCGCACCGTTCGGGCGAGACCGAGGATGCAACCATCGCCGATCTAGCCGTGGCGACCAATTGCGGTCAGATCAAGACCGGCTCGCTGGCGCGATCGGACCGGTTGGCCAAGTACAACCAATTGATCCGTATCGAGGAATCGTTGGGCGAAGTTGCCGAATACGCCGGGGCTTCGATCCTTAAGCGCTGAGTGTTATTCTGATCCTCGTACCTTATCGAGGATCGGCAGTTGCTTAGCATCATAGAACCCAGAACGCCGGACCACTTTGATGCGGTCCGGCGTTTGTGTTGGGAATACCGCGATTTCCTCCTGACGCTGGATGAAAAGTCGCAACGTATTGTTCATACCATCTATTCGCAGGATAAATATGCCCGTGTGATGGAGGTCATTGAGGCCGAACACAGCCCGCCGAACGGTGGCGCGCGTCTTGCGCTGATCGGTGATCAGCCCGTTGGATGTGGCATGTTCCACACGATCGAGCCGGGCGTGGCCGAGATCAAGCGCGTATTCGTTCAGGACAGCGCCCGCGGTACGGGGGCAGGTCGTTCCATCATGCTGTCTTTGATCCAGCAATGTCGCCAGCAGGGGTTTGACCTGATCCGCATGGACACTGGCAAACCATTGCAGACAGCGACCCGACTTTACCTCTCAATGGGGTTCGTTCTGCGGGACGCATACGCCGAGATTCCGGAAATCGCCGAGGGTCATCTGCTGTTTTTCGAGATGAAATTGTAGCGGAACGGATAAGAAAGACCTTTTAGCCGAATTGTTTTGCGCCGCTTTCCTGTTGTTAACGCATGGAAAAAGCATAACCCTCAAATTTTTTCAGCATAATTTGCGTTATGTGTGAACTTTTTCCTATTTGTCTCAATTTGAGCTGACCTATTGTGCCTGCATTACAGAAAAGGGGGCACACCATGACTGGTTCGAAATTCCTTCTCGTAGTTTCAGTGATCAGCACTGTATTTTTGGCGGCCTGCTCGGGGCCGGGGACTTATCCGGTATCGGGGATACAGGCGTCGTCCACTGACCCGGTGATGGATATGGACATTCCTGGATTCGATATGGGCGTTGAGGCGCGCTAAAGCGGCTTGCTCATCAACACATAGCGGTCTCGTGCTTTGAAACCGGTACGCAGATACAGTCTTTGCGTAGCTTCATTGGTCCGGTCGACCTCAAGATGCAATGCGGTCAATCCTGCCCCGGCAAGGGCTTTGGGCAGGTCCAGCAAGACTTCGGTGGCGATCCCGCGACCACGAACTGCGGGGCGGATGTAAATCTCGTCGACAAAGCCGTCCATACCGCCAAATTCGACCGACCAGCCAAAGGTCAGCACGATATAACCCAGCGGTGCGCGGCCGGGTCCGATCAGATAGACGCACCCGTGGGGGATGCCCTCAAGAAGCGGGGCCAGAGCCTCGCGACGTTGATCGGCGTCCTGTTCAATTCCGGCCTCGGCGTGAAAGGCCGCGACCAGCGACATCAGGCGATCCAGATCTGTGGGACGGGCGAGTTTCAGCGCGGCGCTCATAGGCGGGCCAGCCTTTCTGTTAGCAGGTCAAAGAATCCATCAGCGTCGATTTCCCCCATGAACATGGCATTGGGGGGACGATCCGTCACGCGCCACCAATCAGCGACGGTCATACCAAGGGTCAGGTCGGATTGCGTTTCGATCTGCACATTGACGTGACGGCCCGAGAATAGTTCGGGCCGGATCAGATATGCGGTCACGCAGGGGTCGTGCAGCGGCGCGCCCTCTGAGCCGTATTTTTCTTTATCGAAGCGTTCGAAAAAATCCGTCATATCGGCAACCGCATGGCCGACTTTAGAATCGAGTGCACGGAACGCATCGTTGCGATGTTTCGTGACTAAGGCGTCATGGGTGACATCCAGCGGCATCACTACGATGTGAACGCCAGATTTAAACACAATTTCAGCGGCTTCCGGATCAACGTAAATGTTGAACTCAGCGGTGGGCGTGATGTTGCCCACCTCAAAATACGCGCCACCCATCAGCACGATTTCCTGCACGCGCTCGACGATATCGGGCGCTTTCTGAAAGGCCGTGGCGATATTGGTCAAGGGCCCCAGCGGGCAGAGCGTCACCGTCCCCGGTTCCTGCGCGCGCAGGGTGTCGATGATGAAGTCGACCGCGTGCCCATCAGCCAGCGGCATCTCCGGATCGGGCAGGACAGGGCCGTCCAGCCCGGTCTTACCATGCACATGCTCCGCGGTGACCAAAGCGCGGTTCAACGGACGGTCGCATCCAGCGTAAACGGGGATATGCGTATGCCCGGCCAGTTCACAAACAATCCGCGCGTTTTTGGCGGTCAGTTCCAGCGGCACATTCCCGGCAACAGCTGTGATGCCCAGCACGTCGATCTCATCAGGGCTGGCCAACGCCAGCAAGATTGCGACAGCGTCGTCCTGACCGGGGTCAGTGTCGATAATGATCTTGCGCGGTGCCATGATTTGCCTCCGGGGTCTTGAAGCGCGGACACTCGCAAGTGTCATCCCACTTGTCCAGCGGTTTCAGGCCTCGGTCGCGGCGTCCACAGGCGGGAGTTTGCCATTGGCGCGGTGCTCTTCGATCTTCACCTCATCCCACAGCTCATCCATTTCGGCCAAATTACTTTGCGACGGTGTTTTCCCGCGCGCGGCAAGACGTGCTTCGACCTGTTCGAACCGCCGCGTGAACTTGGCGTTGGTACGGCGCAGGGCGGCTTCGGGTTCGATGCCCAGGTGACGGCCCAGATTGACCATCACGAACAGCAAATCTCCAAACTCGTCCTCTAACGCATCGGTATCCATGCTGTTGCGGGCCTCTTCCAGCTCAGCTGCCTCTTCGGTGATCTTGGCGAGTACATGGCTGGCATCGGGCCAGTCGAATCCCACGCGGGCGGCGCGTTTTTGCAGCTTATGGGCGCGCAACAGGGCAGGCAGGTTCGCGGCCACACCGTCCAAAGCGCCTTTTTGTTCCTTGCCCTCACGCTCGGCTGCCTTGATGGTTTCCCAATCCACCGTTTGCTGTTCCGCAGATTTGTCGCGGGATTCGTCGCCGAACACATGCGGGTGGCGGTCGACCATCTTGTCCGACATGGTGCGCACCACGTCCTGAAAAGTGAAATGTCCAGCCTCTTCAGCCATTTGCGCGTGGAAGACGGACTGGAACAGCAGGTCACCCAGCTCACCCTTCAGTTCGTCATAGGCGTTGCGTTCGATGGCATCGGCGACCTCATAGGCTTCTTCGATCGTATAAGGGGCGATGGTGGCGAAATCCTGTTCGATATCCCACGGGCAGCCTGATTCCGGGTCGCGCAGGCGGCGCATGATTTCCAGCAAACGCTCGATACCCGCATCGCTGTCGTGGATCAGAGGATTTTCGGCCATTGCGAACCCTTTCGTTCCGGTGTCAGATGCATCCATTCCGCAGTCAGGATCAGGAGTCCACCCCAGATGCCCGTCGTCAACCGAATTGCCGATTTCTCTGCCGATATGGCCGCATGGCGCCGGCACCTGCATTCGATCCCTGAATTAGAGTTCGAATGTCACGAAACATCTGCTTTCGTCGCCGACCGACTGCGCGAGTTCGGTGTGGATGAGCTGCATGAGGGCATTGCCAAGACGGGCATAGTGGCAATCATCAATGGGCAGGGTGAGGGGCCGACCATCGGCTTGCGCGCCGATATGGACGCCTTGCCGATCCCTGAGGAGACAGGCGTATCTTACGCGTCCAAAAACCCCGGCAAGATGCACGCCTGCGGGCATGACGGGCACACCACGATGCTCTTGGGTGCGGCACGCTATCTGACAGAGACGCGGAATTTCCGCGGTCGCGTGGCGCTGATCTTTCAGCCCGCCGAAGAAGAGGGCGGCGGGGCCGGTGTCATGGTCGAAGAGGGGATCATGGATCGGTTCAATATCTCTCAGGTCTATGCGCTGCACAACGCGCCCGGTTTTGCCGAAGGGTCCTTTTACACCACGCCGGGGCCAATCATGGCGGCAGTGGACACGTTCGAGGTTCATATTCAGGGCGTCGGAGGCCACGGCGCCATGCCGCATGAAACACGCGATCCGGTGATGGCGGCCTGTGGTATCGCGCAAGCGATACAGACTATTGTCAGCCGCAACCACTATGCGCTGGATGATCTGGTGGTCTCGGTCACGCAAATCCACACGGGAACGGTGAACAATGTGATCCCTGATACGGCCTTCATCAACGGTACAGTCCGGACGTTTGACCCTGCTGTTCAGAAGATGGTGATAGAGCGGATGGAACAGATCGTGCAGGGACAGGCGACCTCGTATGGGGTCACGGCGCGGCTGGACTATGAAAAGAACTATCCCGCCACGATAAACGACGCCGAAAAGGCTGGTTTCGCAGCCGATGTCGCGCGCGACATCTCGGGCGCTGACCGGGTAACCGCCAACGCAGGGCGTGAGATGGGGGCCGAGGATTTTTCTTATATGTTACAGGCTCGGCCCGGCGCATATCTGTTCCTGGGGCAGGGTGAGGGCGCAGGACTGCATCACCCCAAATACAACTTCAATGACGAGATTGCGCCGGTTGGCGCCTCGTTCTTTGCACGGATCGTCGAAAAGGCGCAGCCTTTGGGCTGAAGGGGGGAAGAAATGTCACTGGAAGACGCAAAAAATCAAGTAGATGAGGCCTTCACCAATCCGGACCTCAAAGGGTTGTCATTCGAAAATACGTTCGGTGGTGCGACGTCATTCCTGCGGCGGCTCTATACCAAAGAGCTGAAGGGCGTAGATATCGCCGTGACCGGCGTGCCGTTCGATCAGGCCGTGACCAACCGCCCCGGAACCCGTCTTGGCCCCCGCGCAATCCGCGAGGCCAGCGCTCTGCAATCGCCGGATGCGCCCTATGGATGGCCCTTCGACGCGCTCAGCGAATTGGCAATCGTGGATTACGGAGATATGGCCTATGACTACGCCAATATCCCGGCCTTTCCCGATACGTTGACGGATCATATCCGTACTATTCTGGCGGCCGACGTGGCCTCGGTTTCGTTGGGCGGAGATCACTATATCAGCTTTCCGATTCTAAAAGCCTATGCAGAGAAGTACGGGCCAATGTCGCTACTGCAATTCGATGCGCATACAGACACCTGGGCCGATGATGATATGTCTCGTGTCGATCACGGGACGATGTTCTACAAGGCGGTGAAATCGGGGATCGTGGACCCCAATCGCTCGGTCCAGGTGGGTATTCGCACTACGAATGAGGACACGTTGGGCGTCAACATCATCGATGCGCGCGAGGTGTATGAATCTGGTCCTGCCGCCGTGGCGCAAAAGATCAAGGGTATTCTGGGCGACAGCCCCGTTTACCTGAGCTTTGACATCGACGGTCTGGACCCGGCCTTCGCCCCCGGCACCGGCACGCCCGTCTGGGGTGGGCTGACTTCGATACAAACGCAGATCATCCTGCGCGACATTGCCGGCATCAACATCAAAGGGGGGGACGTGGTCGAGGTCTCTCCGCCTTTTGATACGTCCGGTGCCACGGCGATTGCGGGCGCGCATGTGGCGACGCAGATCATTTGTCTGCTGGGGTGGAATAAGCTGGTCTCGGATTAATTCAACAGGCTTAACCATTGGTTAGGCATCTTTCCGATATCTGGTTAACCAAAAGGCCGGACGGGAGAATGACGGGAATGACAGAATATAACCAACCCATCAGCGGCAATGATCTGGCGCGGTTTTCGGGACCGAACACGTTTATGCGCCTGCCGCAGGTGGATTCGCTTGCCGGGTTGGACGTGGCGGTGCTGGGGATTCCCATGGACATAGGCACTTCGTGGCGGTCGGGGACGCGGTTCGGACCCAAGCAAATCCGCAGCGAAAGTGCGATGATCCGGCCCTATAACATGGCCACGTTTGCGGCCCCGTTCGACAGCCTTCAAATCGCGGATATCGGCGATCTTGCGATCAATACATTCTCGTTGGCCGACAGTCTGAAAATCATCAAGGAAAGCTATGATGCCATCCTGGCACAGGGTGTGACGCCGGTGGCAATGGGGGGCGATCACTCGATCACCCTGCCGATCCTGCGGTCAATCGCTGCCAAACACGGGCCGGTGGCACTGGTCCATGTCGATGCCCATGCAGACGTGAATGATGAGATGTTTGGTGAAAGAGAAACGCATGGCACGGTTTTCCGCCGCGCCTACGAAGAGGGGCTGATCGTCCCTGATAAAACCTTTCAGATCGGCATTCGCGGCTCGGGCTACGCAGCATCGGATTTTACCGAGGCTAAGGGCTGGGGCTTTCGCCAATTCCCTGCTTGGGAGCTGTGGCAGCAAAATCTGACCGTGACAGGTGCCCAGATTCGCAAAGAGATCGGCGAGCATCCGGTTTACATCTCGTACGATATCGACAGCCTGGACCCCTCTATCGCCCCAGGCACCGGCACGCCCGAGATTGCCGGGCTGACCACGCCACAGGCGTTACAGCTAATCCACGCGCTGGCGGGTATGAATGTGGTGGGCTGTGATCTGGTCGAGGTTTCCCCTCCGTATGACGCTACCGGCAACACCGCACTGACAGCGGCGAACCTGCTGTTCGAGATGTTGTGCATTCTACCTGGCGTGACGTCACGATAGGGGCAGTGGCGCCTTGCCACGACCAGCGATCCGAATATTGTTTTGCAAAGCGATGGGATCGGGATGAAAAGAATGTTTTTTTGGGGATTGGTTGCCTGCTTGATCGCCATGGCTGCCATTCGCTTAGCCCCATCAGACCCCAATCGTTGGCACGTCGCCCCTGTCGGAGACACGGATCGCGATATGCCGGGCGGCGTGTTTCGGGTGATCGAAAGTGACCCCGACCGTTTTGCGCGTCTGCATGAAATCGTGACAGATACTCCCCGAACCTACCTGCTGGCGGGATCCGTGCGAGAGGGGATGGTCACCTACATAACGCGCAGCAAGGCTTTTGGCTTCCCAGATTACACAACGATTCAGCAGGATGGAGATATTCTGCGCATTAATGGACGATTAAGATTCGGTCGGCGAGATTTCGGGGTAAACAGAAACCGGGTTGATGGGTGGTTGACCAAGTTGCAGTTCTGACGACAAACACCCCTCTTGCACTTCGCGCCACATGGGGACGTTCAGGGACATTTGGCACTGGGCGGTGAACATGCGGCCATCGACTTGTAGGCAGATCATCTCACCCAACTCGATGCGCGTTCCGGATTTGTCGGTGCAATAGCAGTCCTGTACCTTGCCTCCGGGACCGACCACATCGGCCATGGCCGGGGCTGCGCACAACAAAATAACAAGTGCCAAACGTGTCATAGCGTCAGCTTAGCACAGGGACGGCTCTTGACCAAAGCGCCGGATTAAGAGACACCGCGCGGATGATCCCCGAAGAACGCCTTGAACAGATAACTCAGCGATTCCAGTATCTCGAAGCGGCCATGGCAGATGGCGCCTCGGGCGGGGATATTGCGGCCTTGGCCAAGGAGTATTCTGATCTGAAGCCGGTCGTGGATCAGATCATGGCGTGGCGTCAGCTGGTCGCCGATCTGGCCGAGGCTGAAACGATGCTGGCCGATCCCGACATGAAAGAGCTGGCCGAGGAAGAAATCCCCGAGCTTCAGGCCCGTATCCCGCAGGCCGAACAAGCCCTGCAACTGGCGTTGTTGCCGCGGGACAAGGCCGATGCGCGTCCAGCGATGTTGGAAATCCGCCCTGGAACGGGCGGGGATGAGGCTGCGTTGTTCGCGGGCGATCTGCTGCGCATGTATCAACGCTATGCCGAAGCGCGCGGCTGGCAGTTTGAGATCATTGAAGAGCAAGCCTCGGACCTTGGCGGTATTAAAGAGGTAGTGGCCCACATCAAGGGCGACAATGTCTTTGCCCGCATGAAATACGAATCCGGTGTACACCGCGTTCAGCGAGTACCCGAAACCGAAAGCGGTGGGCGGATTCATACCTCGGCAGCCACCGTGGCGGTTCTGCCCGAGGCCGAGGATGTGGACATTCAGATCGACGCCAATGACATTCGCATCGACACGATGCGCAGTTCGGGCGCGGGCGGGCAGCACGTTAACACGACGGATTCGGCTGTGCGGATCACACACCTGCCCAGCGGTCTGGTGGTGACGAGTTCCGAGAAGTCTCAGCACCGCAACCGTGAAATAGCGATGCAGGTCCTGAAAACGCGCCTGTATGATCTTGAACGCCAACGGATCGACAGCGAACGATCCGCTGATCGCGCCAGTCAGGTAGGCTCGGGCGACCGGTCCGAGCGGATCAGGACGTATAATTTTCCGCAGGGGCGGATGACGGATCACCGCATCAACCTGACGCTCTATAAGCTGGATCAGGTGATGCAGGGCGATCTGGATGAGGTGATCGACGCGCTGACCGCTGACGGCCAGGCCCGCCTGCTGGCCGAGATGGCACAATGATCGCTGCGTTGACTGCCGCCCAGGCCATGGTTGCCGCCACCGCCCGCTTGCGCGCTGCTGGAGTCGATGATCCGGCACGTGATGCGCGGGTTTTGCTGGCCCATGCCGCACGGATAGAGGCCAGCCGAGTCACGTTGATTGCACCCGAGGAACTGTCGCCCGAGATTGCCGAACGGTACGATCACCTGATCTCGCTGCGGGCTATCCGCGTGCCGGTGTCGCACTTGCTGGGAGAGCGCGAGTTTTATGGTCGCAGGTTCCGTGTCAGCCGAGATGTGCTGGACCCGCGCCCTGAAACCGAGACTCTGGTCGAGGCGGCGTTAAGCGAACCGTTCGATCATGTTCTGGACTTGGGCACAGGCTCTGGCTGTATCTTGATTACTCTGCTGGCCGAGCGCACCAGTGCTTCGGGTATCGGTGCGGATCTAAGCGAATCCGCCTGTCTGCAAGCCAGCGCCAATGCGGTGCAGCATCAGGTGCAGGACAGGGTCGAGATTTTACGCTCGGATTGGTTTGAAAATATCGAAGGGTTGTTTGACCTGATTGTTGCAAACCCGCCCTATATTTCGCTGGAGGAGATGCAGGACCTGTCCCCCGAGGTGCGTGAACATGAACCGCGCATGGCACTGACGGACGAAGGGGACGGGCTGGGCGCATACCGCCATATTGCCGCCTCGGCCCCGGATTTTCTGATGCCCGGCGGGCGGATTCTGGTTGAAATCGGACCGACACAGGGTAAGGCCGTTGCAGCCCTTTTCCAAGCGGCTGGGCTAGTTGATGCAGGCGTTATCCCCGATCTGGACGGTCGAGATCGTGTTGTTGTCGCCAGAATGCCGTAAAATTGGCGCAAGATGAGGCTGAAATGCGCCGATCAATGTAAAAAAGCTGCGAATTTTTGGACAAACCTCTTGTCTGTAGGCGCTGGACATGCTTACTCAGAGTTAGTCGGAGAGGTTGACGCTGTTTCAGCGGGCCCCTGACGCCAAGCCCAAAAAAGTCGACATCGCGTGACGGCTAATGCCATTGAGCAGTGCAGGACGCGACTTGATCGGCACCGAATGACAAGGCTGACGTAAAGTACGATGAGATCTTCTAAATCCCGCTCGCGGGCCAAGAATAACCGCAATCGCCCCTCTGGCGGCAACGTTGTTAACCGGGTTTTCGATAGTTCAGGCCCCGAAGGCAAGGTGCGCGGCACGCCCCAGCAGATCATTGACAAATACAACCAGCTGGCGCGCGACGCCCAGCTAGGTAACGACCGTGTGGCAGCTGAGAACTTTCAGCAGCACGCCGAGCATTATCTGCGTCTGCTCAGCGAGGCGCAGCGCGAAATCGAAGCGCGCCGCGAAGAGCAAGAGCGCCAGAATCGCGAACGTCAGGCCGAGCGTGACCGGGAACGTGCCGAACGACAGGAGCGCGAAGCGGCCCGTCAGGCCGATCCCGCCGAGGCACCGCAACCCGACGTGATGGATTTCGGAGCCGAAGCTTCCGCCCCCGAATCCGGTCTGGTCGAGACCCCGGAAAGCAAAGATGCCGCCCCGGTGGTCGATGCGCCCGAGAAATCGGAGAAGAAAGAAAAACCTGCACGCCGCCCGCGTGCGCGCAAGCCCAAGGCTGCACCGGTTGAGGATGCCCCTAAAACGGATGGGGATGCGCCAGAAGCGGCGGAATAAAAAAAGACTGCGAAATTGCGAAAGCCCCGGATTAATCCGGGGCTTTTTCTTTTACTCTTAGCTTTTTTTGACTTCGCGCGCTAAAGCACAAAACGCCTCAAGCGGGACCTGTTCGGCCCGTTCGGTGGGCTGGATGCCAGCTGCGAGCAACCTGTCTTCGATATCCGATGCAACGCCTTTTAACGATGAGCGCAGCATTTTCCGGCGCTGGTTAAAGGCAGCCGCGACGACGCGTGACAGTGTGGCAGCATCGGCCGGATAACGCGGCTCGGGCAGGGCGGTCAGGTGAACAACGGCGCTGGAAACCTTGGGTGGAGGGGTGAAGGCACCAGGCGGCAATGACATGGCGATCCGCGCCTCGGCCCGCCATTGGGCGAGGATGGCGAGGCGGCCATAGGCCTTGCTGCCAGGTTGGGCGACGATACGCTCGGCCACCTCACGCTGGAACATCAGGGTCAGGCTCTGCCAGAAGGGCGGCCACTCCGGCGGGGTAAGCCAGCGAACCAGCAACTCGGTCCCGACATTATAGGGCAGGTTGGCGGCAATGCGGATTGGCGGGGCCAGATGGGCCAGCGGGTCGATTTCAAGCGCATCGCCGTTGATCACCTCAAGCCGACCGGGATAGGCGGCTGCGATATCGTTCATGGCCGCGATGCAGCGTGTGTCTTTTTCCACCGCCACGACCTTGCGTGCGCCCTCTGACAACAACCCACGGGTCAGGCCTCCGGGGCCCGGGCCAATTTCCAACACGTCGCATTCCGTAAGATTTCCGGCCTGACGCGCGATCTTGGCCGTCAGGTTCAAGTCCAGCAAAAAATTCTGCCCCAGCGATTTGCGGGCCGAAAGCTGGTGGGTCGCGATGACTTCGCGTAGCGGAGGGAGATTGTCGATTGCACTCATGATCCGGTTGCCGTGACGCGGGGTGCGCCGATGATTTTGCCTTTGGTTGGGGTATTTTCAGCCAACAGAAGGGTCAAGCGCTTTGTGCCATGCGTTGGGCCAGCTTCAGTGCTTCGATCAGGCTGGTGGGTGTGGCGGTGCCTTGGCCTGCGATATCCAGTGCGGTGCCGTGATCGGGTGAGGTGCGGATAAAGGGAAGGCCAAGCGTCACGTTGACCCCGCGATCGAAATCCAGCGTTTTGATCGGGATCAGTGCTTGATCGTGATACATCGCAATCGCTGCGTCATAACGGGCGCGCGCAGCGGCGTGGAACATCGTATCGGCAGGGTGTGGCCCGGTAACAGTGTAGCTGTCGTCAGGGAGGTCGGCGATCAGGGGCGCGATCCAGTCCAACTCTTCATGGCCCATCTTCCCGCCTTCACCGGCGTGGGGGTTCAGACCCGCGATGGCAATACGAGGATGCGCGATACCGAATTGATTGCGCAGTCCTTGGACGGTGATTGCGATGGTGTCGCGCAGCAGTTCCGGAGTCAGAGCCGAAGGCACCTGGGACAGCGCGATATGGATGGTTGCGGGCACCACGCGCAATTGCGCGCTGGCCAGCATCATGACCACCCGGTCCCGACCGGCGAGGGCGGCGAGAAATTCGGTATGGCCGGGATAAGCGAAGCTGGCGCCGTCGATCAGGGCTTTCTTGTGGATCGGCGCGGTACAAAGCGCCGAGGCCGCACCGGATTGCACCAGCGAAACACCGCGCTCAATAGCGGCGATGACTGAGGGCGCGTTGGCCGGATCGGGTTGGCCGGGGACATTGGGTGCAGGAAAGTCCAGTTGCAGAACCGGCAGTGCCGAGGCGCTGATTTTAACAGATTCGGACGGGTCAGTTATGCGAACAACCGGCGTTCCCGACGGCAAGTGGGTCGCGTCACCGATATAGAAAAACGGGCATGTGTCGCGAAGGTCCGACCACGCTTTGGCTGCGATTTCCGGGCCTATTCCGGCCGGGTCACCACAGCTGAGCGCGATCGGGAATGTCATTGCTCGACGATGTTTGCTTCGGCGCGCAGCTGCGCCACAAGGCTGTTAGCAAAAGCCTCGAGACGTTGTTGCGTCAGCGCGTTGGCAACGTCCACTCGCGAAGTCTCTTCGCCCAGATCACGGGTGCGGGTGCAGAGCATCAGGAACATCAGGGTCTGGCCATTGTTGCGGGTCAGCGTGGTGGACACCTCATTCAGGTCAAGCTTGGCAAGCTCCAGCGCCACGTCACGCGGAATCTCACCGGGGCTGGCCTGAATCCGTTGCAATACTTCTGGTGGTTGGTCCTTGGCGATGCCGTAGAGGTCATCGCAGGTGTCAATTTCTTCTCTGAGTTTGGCCGCCCGTGCCAGGGTTTCAGAACTACGGCCACCGGCCATATTATAGATCGCGTAGTCTATCTCGGAATAGTTGGTCGCGCTGGTCGCGACCTCACGCAGTCCGCGCATCTGGAACAGCGCAATGGCGTTGGGCAACGAAAGCGGCTGTGTGATCTCTCCGTCCTTCAAACCCAGGATCACCGGTTGCAGTGCTGGCGGCAGGCTGGTGAGGCTCAGCCAGTCAAGTCGTCCACCATTATCGCGGGTGGCTGCCGCTGAGTATTGTGTGGCTGCGGCGGAAAACGAGTCAAACCCCTGCAGTTGGGCAATCTCTTGGGCAAGCAGATCAGCCTGGGCAATGGTTTGCTGGTTCACTGGGATAATGATTTCGGACAGCAGCACCTGCAGGCCACCGCTGTCAGTTTGACCCAGGGCGCGGTTGATCTCGTCCTCGGACGGGCGAGCCTGTGACAGGAAACGCGCACTGACATAGTCGCGCCAAGCAACCTGATCGGCCACGAAATCCCGAACGGTTTCGCGATCAACACCCTGATCGGCGAGCAGTTGCAGGAACCGGTCAGTCGACAATTGCCCACGCGCGGCAAATTCGTCGATGCCGACCTGAATGTCTTCGGGGGCTGCCTGGATTCCGGCCTCGCGCATAATCTGGCGACGCAGCCTTTCGTCGATCAGCGCATCACGGACTTCGGCGTCGGACGCACCGGGGGCACCCAGTGCGGTCAGGAATTGTTGCCGTTGTGACAGCTCGTACCAGGTGATGATGTCCTGATTGACCTTGATCGCGGGCGAAAACAGGCTTTGGGCACCAGCTTGTGGCGACGTCAAAGCCAGCGCAGCCCCGATCAGCATTGGGGCGACCGGTTTAAGCCAACCGGAGCGGAGGAAACTGGTGAAACCTGAAATCAACTGCATCTTCTCTTGTACTGTTGGCCGCCACTGTTAACGGAGTACCCCGTCAAGGCTACGGTAAAGCCGAATTCTGTCGAAGGCTCAATACTTGATGATGAAGTAAAGCGCCTACTGACATTCATGTTAACCTGTACGCATTCATTCTGATACGTCACCCCCAACCCATAGCGGATCGGTTCGGATTCGCTTAGGTCATAGCGCGCCAGGGCCCGTGTGTTCCAGTTCTGATCCACCCGGTAACGTCCGGTCAACCGAACTTCGGAAATCTCGTCGTCGATACCTTCAGCCGGGTCCGGCTCTTGCCAGCCATAGCTTCCGGTGAAGCCGACCCGCGGCTGTTGCCAGCCGACCCGCAGTTCGGCTTTGGAAAAGCTGAAATCTCCGTTCAACAAGCCACGGCCGGCCAGACGCCAGCCGTTATTAGTTTGAATCTGACCTGCCAGCAGCAAGTCTGAGGTTGTCCCCTGCAAGCCCGAGGTCAGGTTGAAACTGGGGTCAGCATCTGCACGGTACACCTGACCTATCGTGGCAAGAGCCCGCCAGCCGCCGGCTGCATAGCGGGACCAGTTCAGGCCCACAACGCCGGTCACGCCGTCTTCGCGCCGGTCGGGGGCTGGAAAGCGGGACAGGGACAGCAAGTTACCCTGATCGAATTCCTGAAACGTACTTTCGTCATTTGGCACGTCATCGTCCGAGACATGAGTCCAGCCGATCTGGGCAATCGGTTCCAATATCTGCGTCGCCCCTGATGACTCGCGCTTGCGCATCGGATAACGCAGCGTCAAAGCCGCACGTGGCGTGGTGCGCGTTACGTTGTCAGGGAAATCGCTGTCGTGACGAATGTTAAACGCATCGACCGACGCACCGGCCCGCACCTCGGCCCGAAGGCCCGACGCAAAAGTCCAGTCGCGCAGCCATTCGGCATCAAAGGTGGCACGAGCAACGTCCCGTCCGACGATATCCTCGTCACTGGTACGTTCATGCGCGTGAGTAACAAAGCCCAACCGAACCTCGCCGCCCACAGAGGTCGGGAACAGACGCTTTTCATAATACAGATCAAAGATCCGTGACGGGATTTCGTCCTGTTCCTCGCTATCGCGCAGGGTTTTATAGTGGGTGAAACTGGTACGGAACGCCGTGTCGCGTTTGATCCGTTCCAGCGCAACTTCGCTACGCAGCCGATCCAGATCTGGCAGGCCATAATCGGCCAGATAAGCATCGTCTGACGTTGTTCTGATGTTGAAAAGGAACCGATAACCGTCGTTCAGGTTGAACCAGCCATTGGCAAACAGGTAACCGCGATCCTCACCCGGCTGCAGATCATCGCGGGTATAGGCGCCCTCAAGCTGGATGCGCCCCCTTTTAAAGGCCTGTCGATAGCGAAACCCAAGTGTATTGGTCTTGGACGAGACATAGGGCGTCAGTGTCAGATCCTTGTGGTCACCCAGCTTGATGAAATACGGCACCTGGACGCCAGTGCCCAACTGCGAGGTGGTTCGGATCGACGGTACCAAGAACCCGGTGGCCCGCTCGAGCGTCGGGTCCGGCAGTCGCAGATAGGGGAAATAGAACACTGGCACATCCAGCACCCGAAGCTGCGCCCCTTCAAAATAGAGTTGCCGTTCCAGTTGATCATGCGTGACCTTGCGGGCGCGGATCTGCCAGATCGGCGGTTTGCCATTCGCGCAGACATGGCACGAGGTGGCCGAAACTTTGCTGAACTGCGTATACCTGCCCGCCGCGCGCGTGGCCTGAACCGAAGCAATCTGCACCTGCTGGTCGAACACCATCCGCGCGCCGATCAGCAGGCCATTCTGAATACCGTCATCCAGTTCGGCCGAGTCCGCCAGGATTGTCGTATCACCGGCCTGATCGATACGGATTGGCCCCTCCAGCGTAAGCGCGCCGGTATCGCGGTCATAGGTGATGCGGTCAGCGGTGATTTTGATGTCACCCTGAAAAGCTTCGACATTGCCTTCAGCCACCAGCACGCGTTCGGGTGTGATGAAGATTTCGTCAGCCACCAGCAGGGCGGGCTGGTCCTCTTGCTGGGTGTCCTGCGCCGGGCCAGGGGCTGATTGGGTCTGGGCGGCGGCACCTGTTGGCATTGCCAGAGCCACAGCGCCGGACAGCAAAAGACTTGATATGAGCCGCATCAGCCGTCCTCCGCATGGAGAAGAAGGCCAAGGGAAAGAAGAATGGCTGCAAAGGGCGGAGCCCAGGCTGCGACGAAGATTGGCAATTGACCGTTTTCTCCGAGTATTTGGGCAAAGTTGCGAACGAAGTAGATTGAGAATCCCAAAAGCACTGCGGACAGAACCGCGATACCGGTGCCACCAAAACGGACATGGCGCATGGTAAAGGCCGCGCCGATCATCACCATGGCCACCAGAAAGAGCGGCCGCGCAAGTTGAACCTGCAACCAGACCTCATATTGCTTGGTGGAAAATCCGGCTTCGCGGAGATCACGGATAAGCTGTGGCAAGTCGTAGACGGATACGGAATCCTGCTGGCCCAGCGTGTCCAGAATGCGTTGGCGCGTCAGCGTGGTGGGAATTTCGATGCGCTGATGTGTTTGAGCCGTCGCCTCGGGGTTCATATCATCCGCCAGAGACCAGATCTTGGCATTGTGCAATATCCAAGACCCGTTCGACAGCTGTGCCCGATTGGCATTGATTTGCTGTGTTGGTTTACCATCCGGCGAAAATGTAACGATCGTTACGCCGGTTAGTTCCAACGCATCCGCATTTGTGGTGCCGCGCGCGTGGATGACCGATTGCCCATTTTCCGAACCCTGCCGCAACCAAAGCCCCTCGCTGGTGATCGACAGCGCCGAGTTGCCTTTGTCTTTGTAGGCATCAGACAGGCGTCGGTACTCCTCGGACGTGGCGGCGGTGATCGGGTTCAGCAAGGCCACCGCGAGGGTCCCAATGATCAATGCCAACGTGACCGGAGCCAGCAGCGCCCGGATACCGGACCGCCCGATGGCGCGTGTCACTACCAGTTCGGAATTGCGCGCCAAGCCGATGAACAATGCAATGGTGGCAAGGATGACCAGCAAGGGCAGCATCTCGCTTATCGCTGCGGGTGAATTCAGCAAGGTCAGGTGCAGCAGTGTGCCAAAGGACAGCCCCTCTGAGTTGAACCGGCGGGCTTGTTCGACCAGATCGATCAGAATCAGCAGCGTTAGAAAAATGCCGCCAATGACCAGAAAGCTCTGCATGAACCGACGGGCGAAATAGCGGTCGAGGATCACGATTGTGCCTCCGCCTTGATCCGGCAGCAGGTGTAATCGGCACCGAAAAGGCCAGAATCACCTTCGCCTGCGCGGATGCGCAACGGCATATGCCTGCCCTGTCTCGCCAATTCGTTCTCCCCCGATCCTGCCGGAATTTTTCCGCGACTGTAATGCAATTGGCACGCGGGGAAAACTGCTATCTGGTCAAGCCGCGCGGTGCGGGCTAGGTCTTGGGGAACAGTTTTTGAGGAGTTCGCAATGAGCAGTCTTGTCCCGATCCGGTTTCAGCCCTTTGATACGGATGCAATGGCGCAAGCCGAAGGCCGGGTGGCGGTAATCATCCCATCGGACGGCAAGATGAGCCCCGCGGTGCGTCGGGCCAACCGTCTGACCCGTGGCGCGGTGGCGCGTCTGGTGGAAAGTTCCCGGTTTGAAAAGGTAAAGACGGGCGATGTGATCTCGATGGCCTGGCCTGGTGGAATGACGGCCGAGGCGCTGGATATCGTGATCCTGCCCCGCCGTCCTGATCCGGCCGAGGCCCGCAAGGCGGGCGCGGCGCTGGCCAAGCTGGCAGGGGGCAAGGACGTGCTGGTGATGGCAGGCAATCAGGTCCGGACCGAAGATCTGACGATGGGCATCGTGCTGCGCACCTATGATTTCGACGCGCACAAGACCAAAGAGGCGGAAGATGTTGGCACCGTCACCATCAGTCACCAGAAACCCGACGAGGTCGAAGCCGCCTTTGCCCCGCAATACGCCGTGGCCGATGGGGTGCGGATGACCCGTGATCTGACCAACGAGCCTGCAAACGTCCTGACCACCACTGAATTCGCCGACCGTTTGGCCGAGATGGCGGAGCTGGGCCTTGAGGTTGAAGTTCTGGAAGAGGACAAACTGGCCGAGTTGGGCATGCGAACGCTGCTGAGCGTCGGGCAGGGTTCGGTCAGCCCTTCGAAGGTTGTGGTGATGCAGTGGAACGGCGGTGACAAGGACGACGCGCCACTGGCTCTGGTGGGTAAGGGTGTCGTGTTCGACACCGGTGGTATCTCGCTGAAACCCGCAGGCGGCATGGAAGACATGACCATGGATATGGGCGGTGCGGGCGTTGTCGCAGGCACCATGCGTGCGTTGGCTAAGCGCAAGGCCAAGGCCAACGTGGTCGGTCTGGTCGGACTGGTCGAAAACATGCCGTCCGGCAATGCCAGCCGTCCGGGCGATGTGGTCAAGTCGATGAAGGGCGATACGGTCGAGATCATCAACACCGACGCCGAAGGGCGTTTGGTTCTGTGCGATGTGATGTGGTACACGCAAGAGCGGTTCCAACCGGTGGGCATGATCGATCTGGCCACGCTGACCGGCGCGGTGATCATTGGTCTGGGCCACGAGAATGCCGGTGTATTTTCCAATAATGACACGTTCTGCGATGCCTTCCTGAAATCGGCTAAGGCCGAGGATGAAGGCGCGTGGCGCCTGCCGCTGGGCGAAGGGTACGACAAACAGTTGAAGTCGCGCATTGCTGATATGAAAAATGTCGGCGGTCGCCCGGCAGGGTCGATCACAGCGGCGCAATTCCTGCAGCGTTTTGTGAAAGAAGAAACGCCTTGGATTCACCTCGATATTGCGGGTGTGGCCTCGGTGTCGTCAGAAACATCCTATGCGCCCAAAGGGGCAACCGGCTGGGGCGTTCGCGCGCTCAGCCGTTTGGTGCAGGATAACTTCGAGTAATCGTATGGGTGCCGTCTATTTCTACCACCTGACCCGTCAGCCCTTGGAACACACCTTGCCGGTGCTGCTGGACAAGGCGCGGCAGGCTGGGTGGAAGATTGCCGTGCGGGGCACAGATCCGGCACGGATGGACTGGCTGGATGAAAAGCTGTGGCTGGGGCCCGAGGACGGGTTCCTGCCACATGGGCGCGAAGGTGGCCCGCATGACGCGGCGCAGCCTGTTTTGCTGACGACCGGGCCAGAGGCAGCCAATGAACCGGCCTGTGTCATGGCCGTGGACGGCGCGCCGGTAAACGCCGACGAGGTGGCTTCGCTGGAGCGTGTCTGCATCCTGTTCGATGGCAATGATGATATGGCTGTCCAGCAGGCGCGCGGCCAGTGGAAAGCACTAACTAGCGCGGGTTGTTCGGCGCAATACTGGTCCGAGGAATCGGGCCGGTGGGAGAAGAAGGCCGAGGCGTAAGAGGCTGATCTTAAAAGCTTTCCGGAGACTGACAGATGGAAACAAGACCATTAGGCCGCACGGGAATTTCGGTGACAGACTTATGTCTGGGTACGATGACCTTTGGCACACAGACGTCCGAGGCGGATGGCCACAAGCAGTTGGATATGGCGCTGGCAGCCGGGATTAATTTCGTTGATACGGCCGAGATGTATCCGGTGAACCCGGTCGCAAGGGAAACCGTGGGTCGGACCGAAGAGATTCTGGGCAGCTGGAACGCTGCCAACCCGTCCCGTCGTGCAGATTACGTACTGGCAACCAAACACTCGGGGGCAGGGTTCGCCCACGCCCGCGATGGCGCGCAGATTTCGGGAAAGACGATCCCCGAAGCGATCGATGGCTCACTGCGGCGGCTGCACACGGATTGCATTGATCTCTATCAGTTTCACTGGCCGAACCGGGGCAGTTACATGTTCCGGCAAAACTGGAATTATGCACCTTCGGGGCACAACACCAACGAAGTATTGGACAACATGCAGGATTGCCTTGAGGCCCTGCAAGTACAGGTCGACAAGGGCAATATCCGCGCCTTTGGCCTGTCCAACGAAAGCGCTTGGGGTACGGCGCAATGGCTGCGGATTGCCGAGCAAATGGGCGCGCCGCGTGTGGCCTCGGTTCAGAATGAGTATTCGATTCTATGCCGGCACTTCGATACGGATATGGCGGAACTCAGTGTGCATGAAGATGTGGGCTTGATGGCCTTTTCTCCGTTGGGGGCGGGATTTCTGACCGGCAAGTATCAGGGTGATGCGGTGCCCATCGGATCACGTATGTCGCTGGTGCCCGAGATGGGCGGGCGCACCGGTCCACGCGTGTTTGGGGCCGTGGCGGCTTATCTGGAGATTGCTGAGCGGCATGGGTTGGACCCGGTGCATATGGCACTGGCTTGGTGTCGGACGCGGCCGTTCATGATGTCGGCTATTTTCGGCGCGACCTCGGTGGCACAGCTGGAGCATATCCTGGCCGGTAAGGACTTGCGGCTGTCCGATGAGGTCGTGGCAGAAATCGGTCAGGCGCACCGCGCGCATCCTATGCCGTTCTAGTGGATCTGCCTCCGCTGCACGAGGTACGCCTCCCCGAGATATTTTTAGCCAGCTGAAGCGGATTCCTCAGTGATGAGTAGGTTGTATACGTTCCTGCCGCAGGTCACGGGCCGAGAGGCCGTGTGCGGTGCGGAAAGCACGTGCAAAGCTGGATTGTGAGGCGAACCCCGTAGCCAGGGCCACATCCATCAGCGGCATGTCGGTGTCGGTAACCAGGCGGCGGGCCTCGGCCAAGCGTAACTGCAGATAGTGGTCCTGCGGCGTTGTGTTCAGGCGCAGGCGAAATTGCTGCTGCAGGGTGCGGGGGCTGGTGCCGAGGGTTTCGGCGATGTCCGCCAGTGGCAGCGGCTCGTCCAGCGAAGATTCCATCAAGGTGTTCGCCTTGGCCGTCAGCGCCGTATGGCGGTGTGGGGCACCGGTCCGGCTTTGCGGTTTTGTGGGCTCGGGCGCACCGTCGTACAGGAAAAGACCCGAGACGCGGGCAGCAAAACCGGCACCGTGGCGGGCAGCGATAATGTGCAGCATCATTTCGACCGCTGGGATAGCGCCACCTGAGGTCAGGCGATTGCCGGATACGGTGAAACGATCGGGGCGAACGTCAATATCGGGGAATCGGGTGGCGAAATTGTCCAAGTCTTCCCAGTGAGTTGTGGCTGCGTGTCCATCCAGCAGGCCAGCCTCGGCCAACAGCCAGGGGCCTCCGTCAATGCCCGCCATGGTGGCACCAGTGCCCGCAATACGGCGCAGTCCGGCCAGCAGACTGGGTGTGGCGTGTCGGGCCAGTTGGAACCCCGCGACAACGATCATCAGATCGCAGCTTTGCAACCGTGCCAGCGGAACACCCGGTACGTTCAGTGCGCTGGTCAACATCGCGGGTTCTGCCGTTGCCGTCACATAATCCCAGTCGAAAGCGGGACGATCCGCCAGACGGTTGGCAGCCCGCATTGGATCAACGGCCGAGGCGAAGCTGAGCGTGTTGCATTCGTCCAGAACCAGCACAGCCGTTTTCAGGGCGCGATGTTCGGGTTGGAGTATGTTTTTTGCGGATTTCATCAAGTTCGATTCGCATTCTGGCAAGTGTTTCCACAAGGCTGCGTCAGAGTCGGGGGTGAACGCAAATCGGAATCCGTGGAGAAGCCTGGGGAAAACTCACGGCAAAACCGGGTATAACTTGGGGAAAACACAATGCCTCTGGAAATGAACCGCGAAGTCTTCATCACTTGCGCCGTTACCGGCTCGGGAGGGACACAGGATCGCAGCCCACATGTGCCGCGCTCACCCAAGCAAATCGCCGACAGTGCGATTGCCGCAGCCAAGGCCGGGGCGGCGGTGGTGCATTGCCATGTGCGCGACCCTGAAACCGGTGTACCCAGCCGCCGTCTGGACCTGTATCGCGAAGTCACGGACCGCATTCGCGAGGCTGAGGTTGACGTCGTTCTAAACCTGACCGCCGGGATGGGTGGGGACATGGTGTTTGGCCCAACCGAATCTCCGCTGCCACTGCGCGAGGACGGGACTGATATGATCGGTGCAGCCGCGCGGGTCGAACATGTTGCGGAATGCCTGCCGGAGATCTGCACGCTGGACTGCGGCACCATGAACTTTGCCGAAGCCGATTACGTCATGACCAACACGCCGGGCATGCTGCAGGCGATGGGTCGGATGATGACACATTTGGGCGTGAAGCCCGAGATCGAAGCCTTTGACACCGGCCATCTGTGGTACGCAAAGCAGCTGGTGAAGGACGGTGTTCTGGACAGCCCGGCATTGGTGCAACTTTGCATGGGCGTGCCGTGGGGCGCGCCGGATGACTTGAACACCTTCATGGCGATGGTCAACAACGTGCCGGATGACTGGACGTTCAGCGCGTTTGCTCTGGGCCGCAATCAGATGGCTTATGCCGCGGCGGCTGTATTGGCGGGCGGCAACGTGCGCGTCGGGCTTGAGGATAACCTGTGGCTGGACAAGGGCGTGCTGGCCGAGAATTGGCAACTAGTCGAACGCGCCGGGACTATAATCGAGAACATGGGCGCGCGGGTGATCGGCGCGCAGGAAGTGCGTGACAAGTTGGGGCTAGTGAAGCGGGCGCCAAAGGGCTAAGTGCAAATATGTACCGCTGGGTTCCTTCGTACGCTGTCGCTTGTTTGTTCGCTAGCTTGCTTGCATCGTGCAGTTCGGTGGGCAATGACGGTTTACGAGGGCATCAATCGACATTTAAACCGGTCGAAACGGTGAATTGGTCGATCTTTGATAAGCCGTATTTCGAAGTCGCCGCGATCGGGCGCAAAAGCAAAGGTGCGCAACGGTACATGGTTAGGTTGTTGGACCAGCCAATCCCTAGCTATCAATTGCAAGATCCGGATAGAACTGACTGCTCGGGATACACCTCCAGAGTGGACGGTTGTTATGAAAACCACCTGAGCGTGCCGACCCGGCGATCCGGGACTGCATTCGAGTACGACATCACTTCAGCACGTCCGGCGAAGACACACATCATGTACGTGAGCGCGGGAGCAGAACTGGTTGTATTGGCGCGCGAGGACGGTGTGTTTGCCATCGTACTGAGCAGGCACAGGTCAATCACTCAAGAAAAACAGGCGATGGCGCAAGACATTTTGAGTGAAAATGGGTTTGACCCTCAAGAACTGAAAGTAGTTAAGCAATGAAAAAAACAGCAGCGATCATTGGCGGCGGCGTTATCGGCGGCGGATGGGCCGCTAGATTTCTACTGAACGGCTGGAACGTCCGGGTGTTCGACCCGGACCCCGAGGCCGAGCGTAAGATTGGTGAGGTTCTGGATAATGCGCGCCGCTCCTTGCCGGGGCTGAGCGATGTGCCATTGCCGTCCGAGGGATCTCTGACGTTCTACGAAGATATGGCGGAGGCCGTGCAGGGTGCCGCCTGGATACAGGAAAGCGTGCCGGAACGGTTGGACCTTAAACTGAAGGTCTACAAGGGGTTGCAGGAGGCTTGTGGTCCAGATGCGATCATAGGCTCCTCGACCAGCGGATTTAAACCGTCCGAGTTGCAAGAAGGCGCGCTGCGCCCTGAACTGATCGTGGTTACACACCCGTTCAACCCGGTCTATCTGCTGCCGCTGATTGAACTGGTTCCTACTGACAAGAACCCGCCTGCGATGGTGAGCCGCGCACAAGAACTGCTGAAGTCCGTCGGGTTTTTCCCGCTGCACATCAAGAAAGAAATCGACGCGCATATCGCTGACCGATTTCTTGAGGCCGTTTGGCGCGAGGCATTGTGGTTAGTCAAGGACGGCATCGCCACGACCGAAGAGATCGACGAGGCCATCCGCATGGGCTTTGGCATTCGCTGGGCGCAGATGGGCCTGTTTGAAACCTATCGCGTGGCCGGAGGTGAGGCCGGGATGCGGCACTTCATGGCTCAGTTCGGGCCAGCGTTGAAATGGCCGTGGACCAAGTTGATGGACGTGCCGGACTTTACTGATGAACTTGTCGACCTGATCGCGGATCAGTCGGACGCGCAGTCGGGCATGCACTCGATCCGCGAACTGGAGCGGATCCGTGACAACAACCTTGTGGGCATGATGCGCGCGCTCAAAGCGCAGAATTATGGAGCAGGCGCGGTGCTGAACCAGCATGACGCGCTGTTGAAACCTGGCGCGTTGCCAACGCTGGAACAGGCGGACATAAGTCAGCCTATTCTGACATTGTCGCGCGCCGTACCGCTGGATTGGACCGACTACAACGGCCACATGAACGAGGCGCGGTATCTGGAAGCCTTCGCTGCCGCGACCGACCGGTTCATGGAGATCATCGGCTGCGACGCGGATTACATAACCTCGGGCGGCAGCTATTTCACCGCTGAAAACCACATCCGCTATGTCGACGAAGCACACGCAGGCGCCAAGATCGAAGTGCGCACGCAGATGCTGTTGGGGCAGGGCAAGAAATTGCACGTGTTCCACAGCATGTATGAGGGAGACAAGCTGCTGGCCACGGGCGAAAGCTTCCTGCTGCATGTCAGCCTTGAATCTCGTCGCCCCAGCGCACCGTCGCCGGAAATCGAGGCCGCCATGACGCGGATCGCCGAGGCGCAGGCAGGGTTACCCTACCCCGAAGGCGCGGGCGCCGCGATCCGGAAACCCGCATGACCCGGCGGGTTCTGATTACGGCTGGCGCCTCGGGCGTTGGCCGTGCCATGGCCGAAGCATTTGATGATGCAGGCTATGGTGTTTGGATCACGGATATTGACGAGGCTGCTTTGAATACGGTGCCGGATCACTGGGAGGCTCGTCGCGCAGATGCCGCAAGTGAGTCCGATATGAGCGCCGTTTTTCAGGATATCGCAGCCGAAGGTGGATTGGATGCGCTGTGCGCCAATGCAGGCACGGCAGGACCGACAAACGCGATCGAGGATATCGGGTTGGCAGATTGGCGGTCCTGCGTTTCGGTCAACCTCGAGGGCGCTTTTCTGGCCGTGAAACATGCAGTCCCTTTGATGAAGACCGCGCAGGCGGGCAGCATCACCCTGACGTCGTCAACTGCTGGTCAATACGGGTACCCGTACCGCGCGCCATATGCAGCGGCGAAATGGGCGGTGATTGGCCTGATGAAAACCCTTGCGATGGAACTTGGCCCCCACGGTATTCGCGCAAATGCGATTTGTCCTGGAGCGGTTGAAGGCCCACGGATGGAGGGTGTGCTGGCGCGCGAAGCGGCCGCAAAAGGTATGACCCGCGATCAGGTCTATGCGGGGTATGCCTCGGGTACCTCGATGGGGCGCTTTGTTGAAGGTCACGATATCGCAAACATGGCCGTGTTCCTCGCCTCGGATGCGGCGCGGCTTGTTTCGGGGCAGGTTATTGCCGTGGATGGGCACACGGTGAATCCAGATCCGAAAATCTAACTCGGTTTAGAAAACACACAGAACCCCAATGCCCTGGCGCAATAAGGGCATTGGTAATCGGCTTGGGGCAGGGCTTTTTCGAAACGCTGAAGCTAGCCCTGATTTGGCCCGCGAATTTGGCGGATGGTCTGGCGGACAGCTTGCCAGTCTAGCGCTTCCTGTCTATTTCCGGCGGCTTCACATTCGCGCATCTTTTGTGCGGCTTCCGCCTCGGCCCGGTCGCCGTGAACAGTATATAAGGCCCGTGCGTATTGAGCGGTCTGTAGTGCGTCCATTCCTGTCGTCCTCCGTCTGTGATCGGAATACCCGAAGGTTCGCGCCGAACGACGATAGCACAAGACAGGCTTAGGTGCATCCTTAGTGGTCGGAAATTTGCGAGCGCAGCCGTTTAAGGTGTTCTGAGAAGTCGCGCGCAGTCAGGTCAGCCTCGCGTACCAGTCGGTCGAAATGGCGGGTGAAGGTTTCGATCCGATCACGATCCCGAAAGGCCATATAGTGGCTGCCGGCGTAGAAAACACAAAGCAAAGGACCGAAGATCGTGACCGGAGCGGAATAAAGCCGTTTTGCGTCAAACAGATAGATTCTAAGACGCGGGTAAAGCTGTTGGCAAATCTCCAGCAGATGGTCGATCTGTTCCAGCCGGATTTTGGGACAAAGACCGTCGTAATAGCCCCGCGCATGGACGAAACTATCGATTTCATACAGCGGCATGGCGATTTCATAGTCGGATTGCGCGCTGCGCATCCACATCAGCCGGTCAGCCGAGGCACCGATGGCCTGATCCGCCGTCCGCCCCAGATGCGGGGCATATTCCCACTCCAGCACCGCGCGGGTCTTTAACATGTCGGGCAAAGTCGCTGGAACATAACGGATTTTGTACCCTGCGGCTTCTTGATGCCACTCAAAGATGCGCTCATCCACCAGCGCACGTGGTGCTTCGGTCATTGTCAGCGAGCTGGCCAACAATTCCGCTGCGCTTTCGGGTCGGTCGGACAGGCTCAGAAGCCAATCCGCCGAAACCCCCAGCGCCGAGGCGCAACTGCCTACCACATGTGCATTTGGCAAGCGCGCGCCTTCACCCGTCAAAAGCTGCGATACGGTCGAACGGTCCACCGCAATCTGACGCGCCAGCGCGCTTTGACTGACGTGTCGCTCCTCCATCGCCCGGGCTAGGCGAGTACGGAACTGTGCCGCGCGGTCTCTTTTGTCGATTTTTTCCTGCATTTGTTTAAAAATATCACAGTTGATGAGTTTTGTTAATCATATTCAGAATTTTCAACGGATGCCGTGACCCGTAATTTTGAAGACACAACAATAATATGGGTGACGGAATGGAAACACGGCGCAGATCAGTCGTGAAAGCGGTGCTGTGGAATGCGATGGGCTTGCTGGTGATGACACTGGTCGGGCTGGTCGCGACTGGCTCGGCGGCTGTGGGCGGGACACTGGCGATTGTAAATACGGCCATCGGATTGACGATGTACGTTATTTACGAGCGCGTCTGGGCCAAAATCTCATGGGGGCGCAATGTCTAGGCCCGCAGCACCCGAATGGGGCACGTTCGCCCTGATCCTGGCTTGCTATGGGGCGTGGTTGGCGGTGATTTTCCTGATGCCGGTTTGGCTGGCAATTCCGGTGATGGGTCTGGTTGCGGCGCTCCATTCCTCGTTGACGCATGAGGCGCTGCACGGCCACCCGTTTCGTACAAATTGGCTGAATGAGGGCCTGATGGCGCTGCCTCTGACCCTGTTCATCCCGTATCAGAGGTTCCGCGACCTGCATCTGGCCCATCACCGGGATGAGACGTTGACCGACCCCTATGACGATCCTGAAACCAACTATCTGGATCCACAGGTCTGGGGCGCATTGGCCGGGTGGCAGCGATGGCTGCTGTCTGTGAACAACACCTTGTTGGGGCGCATAGTGCTGGGTCCGGCGATTGGCCAATTCATATTCACGCGGAATGAATTGCGCGGTGCGTTGCTGGGCGACCTTGGCATCCTGCGGGCCTGGGCGCTGCATCTGGTTGGGGTGGCCTTGGTTTTGTGGGTGGTCGGGCACTCGGCAATGCCGATTTGGGCGTATGTTCTGTCCGCCTATATCGGGCTGGGGCTGGTGAAGATCCGCACCTTCCTTGAACACCGCGCGCATGAAAATCCGCAGGCCCGTACTGTGATTATCGAAGATCGTGGGTTGCTGGCTTTTCTGTTTTTAAACAATAACCTGCATGTGGTTCATCACATGAATCCTGGTGCGCCGTGGTACCGCCTGCCTGCGCTATATCGCGCCAGCAAAGATCGGTATCAGACCCGGAATGAGGCTTATGTCTACCGGTCTTACGCGCAGATCTTTAAGGCGTATTTCCTGCGGGCCAAGGATCCGGTGGAACATCCTCTCTGGCCAAAGCCTTGATTTAGCGACACAAGGGGGCCATGAGTTTATGGATTCCCATAACAATCGCTGCCGCCTCGTTCCAGACAGTGCGGTTCATGCTGCAAAAATCCCTCAGCACCGTAAAGCTAAGTGCGGCCGGGGCGACGTTTGCCCGGTTCGCGTATTCGATGCCACTGGCGCTTTTGGGGCTGATTGTGGCGCTGCAAGTGACTGGCTTCAGCGTGCCGCCGCTGACGGGGTGGTTCTGGGTATACGTTGTCATCGGTGGCACCGCGCAAATTCTGGCAACGATCTGCGTGGTCGCTTTGTTCAAGCAACGAAATTTTGCGGTTGGGATTACCTTTAAGAAAACCGAAGTAATTCAGACCGCAATTGTCGGTTTTCTGGTGCTGGGCGATCAGATCTCGTACGGGGGTCTGGTTGCGATCTTGCTGGGATTGATGGCGGTGCTTTTGCTGTCCAAATCACCCGGAGGCGACGGGGCGTGGTGGAAACATCTGACCAACCGGGCGTCGCGCCTAGGGTTGGGGTCAGGCGTATTGTTCGCCTTTTCCGCCGTCAGTTACCGGGGTGCGTCGCTTGAACTGGGTGATATCGACGCGTGGTTTCGCGCTCTGATCACTCTGGCCGCGGTTGTGACGTTCCAGTTCCTCAGCATGGCGCTATGGCTGCTGTGGCGCGACCGGACCGAACTGCTTGCGGTGTGGCAGACACGTCGAACAGGGGTGTTTGTCGGTTTGACCAGTCTGGGCGGATCGTTTTGCTGGTTCTTTGCGTTCACCTTGCAGAACGCGGCCTATGTCAAAGCGCTGGGGCAGGTCGAACTGTTGCTCAGCCTGTTCGCATCGATCCTGTTTTTCCGCGAGACCATTACCCGGCGTGAGATCGCCGGGATGGCGTTGTTGGGGTTGTCGATCCTGGCGCTGGTGCTGGCGATTTAACCAGCACGGCGCTCGTCAAAGCTTAGGGCAATGAAGCTGGGCAGGTGATCGCCCATGCCCACAACCGCGTTGCCGTTATCCGAACGACGGCCACGACCTTTAGGTTCTTTGTCCTTTTTGCGGTCGCTCTTTTTGCCTTCGCTCTTTTGCGTGTCGGCAGACTTGGTCTTTTTCTCAGGCTTCTGCGTGTCGGCTTTGGGTTCGTCCTTGACCGGATTGTCGAGCTTTGGAATGTCCTTCTGGATCAGCTTTTCAATCGCAGCCAGCGCTTTTTCGTCACGACCCGAACAGATAGTAATCGCCTTGCCATCGCGCCCGGCACGACCGGTGCGGCCGATGCGGTGAACGTAATCCTCGGGGTGGCCGGGGACGTCGAAATTGAAAACATGGCTGACCGACGGGACATCAAGTCCACGCGCAGCCACGTCCGAGGCAACCAGCAACCGCAACGAGCCGTCGCGGAAACCGTCCAGCGTTTTCATCCGCTGTGATTGGTCCAGATCGCCGTGGATCGCGGCGGCGTCATAGCCGTATTTCTTTAGCGACTTTGCGCAGATATCAACGTCTGTCTTGCGGTTACAGAAGATGATCGCGTTGGTGCATTTTTCACCCTCGGCATCGATCAGTGCGCGCAAGACTTTGCGCTTGGCGCTGGCCTCTCGATCGCGACGGCCGCCTTTGAACATGACCACGCCCTGTTCAATGGTTTCCGAGGCGGTCGCCTGTCGGGCAACCTCGACCCGCGCGGGGGCGGACAGGAAAGTGTCGGTGATGCGTTCAATCTCGGACGCCATGGTGGCCGAAAAGAACAGCGTCTGGCGGGTGAACGGCGTCAGCGAGAAGATGCGCTCGATATCGGGGATAAAACCCATGTCCAGCATCCGGTCAGCTTCGTCCACGACCATGATCTGCACGCCGGTCAACAGCAGTTTGCCGCGTTCGAAATGGTCCAGCAGTCGGCCGGGAGTTGCGATCAGAACATCGACGCCACGGTCGATCAGTGCGTCCTGTTCCTTGAAGCTGACGCCTCCGATCAACAACGCCTTGGTCAGTTTCAGGTGTTTGCTATAGGTGTCGAAATTCTCGGCGACCTGTGCAGCCAGTTCCCGTGTCGGGCACAGCACCAGCGACCGTGGCATCCGCGCGCGCGCGCGGCCCCGTGCCAGCATTGTGATCATCGGCAGCGTAAAGCTTGCAGTTTTTCCCGTGCCGGTCTGGGCGATCCCCAATACATCACGACCTTCCAGCGCAGGTGGAATTGCGCCTTCTTGGATCGGGGTGGGGGATTCGTATCCGGCTTCCTCAATGGCTTTGAGGACCTTCGGGTTCAGGTTCAGTTCGTTAAATTTTGTCATGTATGTCCGGTTCATGCGGACATTAGACCTGGCCCGCGCGTCAAAGGTGTGCCGGGCCCGGATGGCCATACGCTGCATTGCGCAATTTCGGCTTGGAGGGGGACATAACAAAAACGCCGGGTATGGTCAAATGAAGACCTCTTTAAGGTTTTTACTGTGCTCGCTCTGCGGATTTCTCGCAACAATTCAGTCACTTCCGGGAAAGTGTTTCCTGACTTTTTCGTCCAAATCCAGGGGCCGATATCGGATCAGGTCATGTTGTTCCAGACGGGTTCTCACGTTGGGGTCTGCACCGCTGATTTCGTCAAAAAATGCACGCAGCCCATCCATGCCGCCTTCGGCCTCGATCCAGCTGAGTAATTCGTTCATGTTCATGCCGCCCCGTTCACGTGGAACATTCAGGGACATTCCTGTCTGATACGAGCCACGCGCCAGGCGAAATCGAAGGTGAGCCTTAAAATGTTCCCAGTCGGGGGCGTGTCGATGGCACAGCTCCAACCCCGGCAATTCGAACTTGCAGGGCAAGAGGGTTTTATCCTGGAACAGGTTGTGGATACGAAAGCTAAGTTTCTTCAGGCCCGTCCGGACGATCAGCTTACCTTGCAAATGGCTGAAGAACCCACCCAAAACAAAAGCGCCGTAACGCGGGTACAGCGATTGTACGAGGGCGTCACGGTGGGGGGTCTTTGGAAGATACGCCTTAAAAAGATCCGTGCCACCACCCACGGCTTCGATCGGGCGGACACGTACAGCGGGGATGTGGTTGGGAACATCGGTCAGTTGCTGGGGAATGGGACGGTCCGTCCACAGAAACTCGTCCATGTCGATATGGGCCAACCAATTCAGATTGGTCTTGCGATAGGTGAATGACGCATTTGCGGTCTGACGGTTTTGATGCCGTTCGGGCCGTTCACGCTTGCGGCTGGCCCAGAAGGCCTCATCGCATGTTTGCACGTCGACCTTCGGATGCCGAACCAGGGCATCGAAAGCTTTGGAATTGGGTTCATCCAGATAGATGTGCAACCGGTCGACCCCAAGATCGAGGTGATAGGCAACAAATCGCAGGATATCCGGGGCAGGGCCCCGAACCGTTGAAACAATGCCCCAGCCAGAGCCGTCAGTCATCAATGTGATCCAACAGGGACTGCCGGGTCTTGTAGTGCTGGATACGCCCAAAAATGCTGCGCGGGTCGTACATCACCAGTTTCAACATCCGGTACCCCAGCGGGCGCAACACCGCGTCGTTTTCTGCATGACGCCAAAGGCGTGCCAAAAGGTTGCGATCCAGATCGCCATTCCTTAGCGAATAGCCCGCCATGCCGAATGCCAATGGAACGTCGTGGTGTTTTTCACCCTGCATATCAAAGGCTTGATCGTTTGGACGAAGGGATACCCGACGCTCGCTATCATGCAGCTTGATCAGATCGTACAACAGGTACAGACCCTGTCCGCCCAAGCGCTGATCCAGTGTTTCGCCATGGTCGGCGAATGTGGTTGCCGAGGAAATAAGCCAACGCACAGGCAGGTCCCGCGCCAACTCTGAACCCTTTTCCCGCCACATCCGCAGAAACAGCGCCCGCGCCTCAGCCGGTGACGGATGCCGGCGCAGCAATGCGATGCACATTGCGTGAACAAGATGCAGCAGCGATTGGCCAGAAAATTCCTGCTGCAGCGCGTGGTACTTCCTGCGCGCGTCCTGCTTGTGGTCAAAGCTGGCGTCCGGGTCAGGTTTTTCTACGGGTGTTTGGGCAAGTTCACTCAGATCAACATCCGGCGGCGGCAGTACCCGTTGTGGATCGCGATAAGGAACCTCTTTGCGTTCCAGATGGCGCATCACCGAATAGAAGCCGCCGGGATAGTTTTCCTGATCCAAATCCGCCATGCTTCGGAACCCTAGAGAACGGTGCCCAAACTACAAGACCCGGATCAAACCATCATTTCCTTAGTCGCTGTCAGGTTCAGCTCGGGGTAGTCGCGCACGACCCGGTCGATATCCCATTGCAAGCGCGTCAGATAGACGATGTCGCCGTCATGATCATGGGCGATGTGCTGTTTATTAGCGTTGACGAACTTTTCAACCTCGGCCTTGTCACCGCTCACCCAGCGGGCAGAGGTGAACTGCGACGCCTCGAACCGGACGGGCAGACCGTATTCCATCTCAATCCGGCTGGCGAGGACTTCGAACTGCAGCGCGCCAACGACGCCCACGATATAGCCCGAACCAATCGAGGGTTTGAAGACCTTGGCCGCACCTTCCTCGGCAAATTGCATCAGGGCTTTTTCCAGATGCTTGGCTTTCAGTGGGTCCGCCGCTCTGACAGTTTGCAGCAATTCCGGTGCAAATGACGGGATCCCGGACACGCGCAGCGCTTCGCCCTCGGTCAGGGTGTCACCGATGCGCAGTTGACCGTGGTTTGGGATGCCGATGATGTCTCCGGCCCAGGCCTCTTCGGCCAGTTCGCGGTCAGATGCCAGAAACAGCACGGGGTTCGAAATCGCCATCGGCTTCTTCGACCGAACATGGGTCAGCTTCATGCCACGTTTGAAATGGCCGCTTGCCATGCGGACGAATGCAACCCGGTCGCGGTGCTTGGGGTCCATGTTGGCCTGCACCTTAAAGACAAAACCAGCGACCTTCTTTTCATCAGGCGCAATTTGTCGGGGTTCAGCGGACTGGACCTGCGGCTGTGGGCCATAGGCGCCGATACCTTCCATCAGTTCCTTGACCCCGAACGAGTTGATCGCCGAGCCGAACCAGATCGGAGTCATGTGCCCCTCAAGAACCGCTTGCGGGTCCAGCGCAGGCAGCAGTTCGCGCGCCATCTCGACCTCTTCCAGCAGCTTGTCCAGCAGATGCTCGGGTACGTGTTCGGCCAGTTTGGGGTCGTCCAGACCGTTGATCTGAATGCTTTCAGCTACCTTGTTGCGGTCGGCGCGGTCCATCAATTCCAGTCGGTCGCGCAGCATGTCATAGCAGCCGATGAAATCGCGACCCACGCCAATCGGCCACGCAGCAGGCGTGACGTCGATGGCCAGCATCTCCTGAATTTCGTCGATGATCTCGAACGTATCGCGGCTTTCGCGGTCCATCTTGTTACAGAAGGTCAGGATCGGCAAATCGCGCAGGCGGCAAACCTCGAACAGTTTCTGCGTCTGGCTTTCCACACCTTTCGCGCCGTCGATCACCATCACGGCGGCGTCCACTGCGGTCAGTGTGCGATAGGTGTCCTCGGAAAAATCTGAGTGGCCGGGAGTATCCACCAGATTAAACCGAAAGTCCCCGTAATCGAAAGACATGGCCGAGGCTGAGACCGAAATGCCCCGATCTTTCTCCATCTGCATGAAGTCCGACCGGGTCCGCCGCGCCTCACCCTTAGCGCGCACCTGACCGGCCATCTGAATCGCGCCACCGTACAAGAGGAACTTTTCAGTCAGCGTTGTCTTGCCCGCATCCGGGTGCGAGATGATGGCGAATGTCCGGCGTCGGGCAATCTCGGGCGGCAATACGGGTTGGTTGGTGGCGGTATCAAGCATGAACGCGCGTATAGGCGGGGAATCCTGCCGAAGCAAGACAAAGGGGGTGTTCAGAATCGTATGGTTATGCCAAAAAGAACAAATAGTGAACAAAGATGGAGAGGATCAATGAATTTGAAAGAAATCGCAGACGAACTGGTCGCTGGGTGCCGTGAGGACCGGGCCAAGGAAAACCTAAACAAATTATACGCGCCTGATGCCGGTTCGGTCGAAGCGCAAGAGATGGAAGGCATGGGGCGTGAAACGCACGGCGTCGAGGGCATCCGCGGCAAACACGAATGGTGGGAGGGCGCCCATGAGGTTTCGGGTGCGTCGGTCAGTGAGCCTTATTTGCACGGCGACGATCGCTTTGCCGTAATTTTCGAAGTGCAGGGCAAGGTTAAGGAAAGTGGCGAGACCTTCGATATGAAAGAGGTCGGTATCTATCACGTCGCCAACGGAAAAATCGTGCGCGAAGAGTTCTTTTACTGAAGCGTTGTGACTTCTGGTCTTCCCTGTCTGGCCGGTGCTAGACATGCGGGCAACAACAGATGGGGAGGATCAGATGGATCTGGGAATTCGCGGAAAGCGCGCGCTGGTTTGTGCAAGCTCAAAAGGGCTGGGCTTAGGCTGTGCCGAGGCGTTGGCCGAAGCTGGGGTTGATCTGGTGATGAACGCGCGCGGGGCCGAGGCGTTGGATGCCGAAGCTGCTCGTTTGCGGTCCGAATATGGCGTCGATGTGAAAACCGTGGCTTGCGATGTGACCTCGGTAGACGGACAGGCGCAAGTTATCGAAGCAGCGCAGGGCGTTGATATACTTGTGACAAACGCCGGTGGCCCGCCACCCGGACTGTGGTCGGATTGGGATCGTGACGATTTCATCAAGGCGCTGGATGCAAATATGCTGACACCGATTGCGTTCATGAAAGCCTTGTTGCCGGGGATGATGGACAAGGGCTGGGGCAGGGTGGTCAACATCACGTCGCAATCCGTGCGCGCGCCGATTCCTGCTTTGGGTCTGTCGAACGCGGCGCGGACTGGTTTGACCGGCTATGTCGCTGGTACAGCGCGACAAGTCGCACCGCGTGGAGTGACGATCAACAACCTACTGCCGGGCATTCACGCGACGGATCGCGCGGAGTCGCTGGATGGTGGCGTGGCTGCACAAAAAGGAATTTCCATGGATCAGGCGCGCGCCGAACGCGCCGAGACGATCCCTGCGCGTCGGTATGGGACGCGGCAGGAATTCGGCGCGGCCTGCGCGTTTTTGTGTTCGCAATACGCCGGCTTTATCGTCGGGCAGAATATACTGCTGGACGGTGGCGGAACCAATCTGACGATGTGAGTCATGGCACAGAACTTCTCGCTCAAAGATCAGTTGTTTAATGCGGAAAAGACCTGTTTTTTAGCGGACCTTTTCGCCGATGCTGATCCATCCTTTGATGCCAAGGCATTCGAGGCGCAGGTCATGTCGCGGCTGCTGGAGCTTGAACTGAAAGAGCGCATGGCCTGGATCGCCGACTGCCTGCAACAGGCCGTACCCGGAGAGCTGCCGTCTGTCGCGCCATTCCTTCTGCGAGCACTGCCACCGCCTTTGGACCCAACCAAAACAGATGATGATTTCGGCGATTTCATCTTTGCGCCTTTGGGGGATTGGATCGTTTCAGTGGGGTTGGAGTATCCTGATCTGGCTTTGGACGTGCTTGAAGAACTGACCCAACGGTTTTCGATGGAGTGGGCCATTCGCCCATTCCTCAACCGCTATCCGGATCAGGTCATGGCGCGGATGGAACTATGGTGCGGGCATGACAGCTATCACGTGCGCCGTCTGGTCAGTGAAGGCACACGACCACGGTTGCCTTGGGGGCAGGCGGTAGGGCTGGAACTGACCGACCCGCTGCCATTGTTGGACCGGCTGCATAGTGACCCAACACGCTATGTTACGCGGTCTGTGGCGAACCATCTGAACGACATCACAAAGAAAGACCCTGCGCTGGTGCTGGACCGGTTACAGGACTGGTCCGAATCCGGGACACAGGATCGGGACGAACTGCGCTGGATGACCTCACATACGCTGCGGGGGCTGGTGAAGGCAGGCCATCCCGGTGCCATGAAGATGTTGGGCTTCGATCCCGAGGCCGAGATAACCGCAAGAGTGCAGGTAAACCAAGAGGCGCGGATTGGTGGGGCGCTTGAGTTCGATGTCTCGCTTAACGGTGCGGGGGATCAACCTGTTCTGGTCGACTATATCATTCACTTTCAACGCCCGGGCGGCAAAACTTCGGCCAAGGTGCATAAGCTGAAGCAGGCGACCTTGCGCGGTGGTGCGCTGAGTCTGACCAAGAAGCACAAGCTGAAAGGCAATGCGACCACGTTCAAGCTGGTTCCCGGCGCACATCGGCTAGAGATTCAGGTGAATGGGCAGGTTCGCGCCTCGGTCGATTTCGACCTGCTGGGCTAGGGCAGGACCCTCACGCTTTTGACAAAATTGGTAGCAGTGGTTGCACAGGCGGCAGTGCTGCATTAGCTGCGAAGCAGCCAGTGAGGAAAGGGGTGCTGCGATGAAGCATGAATCAGTGCAGAATTACTATGGCGAGGTCCTTCAGGGCAGCGCGGATTTGCAGACCAACGCTTGCTGTACTCCCGATGACATGCCGGACCATGTCAAAAAGATCCTCTCGAAAATTCATGATGATGTGCTGACGCGCTACTATGGTTGCGGCTTGATCGCGCCGCTGGATCTGGAGGGGATGAGCATCCTTGATCTGGGTTGCGGGGCTGGTCGCGACGTTTATGCCCTGTCTGCGATGGTGGGTGAAAAGGGTCGCGTGGTCGGGGTCGACATGACGCCGGAACAGCTAGACGTCGCCCGCGCGCATCAGGATTTCCACGCGCAGGCCTTTGGTCATGCCGCCAGCAACGTAGAATTCCATCACGGCTACATCGAAAAGCTGGATGCGCTGGACCTGGAACCTAGTTCCTTCGACATCATCGTCTCGAATTGCGTGATCAATCTGGCCACCGACAAAGAGGCCGTCCTACGCGGTGCCCATCGTCTGCTAAAAGACGGTGGTGAGATGTATTTCTCGGACGTCTACGCCGATCGTCGTGTACCGCAGGCCATGGCCGAGGATGAAGTGTTGTACGGCGAATGCCTGTCCGGCGCACTGTATTGGAACGATTTTCTTTCGATGTCGCGCGAGGCGGGGTTCGGTGATCCACGCCGCGTCACGCACCGCCCGCTGACCATCGAGAACCCTGTGCTGGAAGAACGCGTCGCACCGCTGAAGTTCCTGTCGGCGACTTATCGACTGTTCAAACTGTCCGAACTGGAACCCGCTTGCGAGGATTACGGGCAGGCTGTCATCTACAAAGGCACCATCCCGCACGCGCCACATCTGTTCGAACTGGATGACCACCACGCGATCGAGACAGGCAAGGTGTTTCCGGTCTGCGGCAATACATGGATGATGTTGAACGATACCCGTTTCGCGCGGCATTTCGACTTTATCGGTGATTTCTCGACGCATTATGGCATCTTCGATGGTTGCGGCGGCGAAAGCCCGTTTGAAGCCACCGGCACGACCACGAGTGTGTCGACCGGCGAGGTTACCTCGGGCGGCTGCTGCTGATCACTTGCACCGGACGGGCGGGGTTGCTATCCCCGCCTAAGCCCGATGAATTTGATCGGAAAAAGGCAACGAGGCCCATCGGTGACAATAGACGTAACTCCTCCTCGTCTGGAAATTCGCAATCTTAACGCACGGTACGAGGGGCGGGTTGTAGTTGACGACGTCTCTTTGACGGTTGAAGCAGGGAAAGTGACTTGCCTGCTTGGGCCTTCGGGGTGCGGCAAGTCGACCACGTTGCGCATGATCGCCGGGGTTGAGATGCAGGAATCCGGTGAGATCTATGTCGACGGTAAGCTGATCTGCGACACCGTGTTCCGGGTTCCGCCCGAACGCCGTGAGATCGGCCTGATGTTTCAGGACTTCGCGCTGTTTCCGCATCTTAGCGTGGCAGACAACGTGGCCTTTGGCCTGACGGGGCATAAAGAAGAAAAGCGCGCGCGCGTTGATGAGTTACTGCGCAAAGTTGATCTTATCCACTTCATCGACCAATTCCCGCATCACCTGTCCGGGGGCGAGCAACAACGTGTCGCGCTGGCCCGCGCACTGGCCCCGCGTCCACGGATCATGCTGATGGACGAGCCGTTCTCGGGCCTCGACAACCGGCTGCGCGACGGTATTCGGGATGAGACGCTGGCGATTCTCAAGGAAGAGGATGCCGCCGTTGTGTTGGTGACGCACGAGCCCGAAGAGGCGATGCGCATGGCTGATGAGATCGCACTGATGCGCCGCGGCAAGATCGTGCAGCAAGGTGCGCCTTACAACGTCTATACCCGTCCGGCTGACAAAGCGGCTGTGGCATTTTTTAGTGATGTCAACGTGTTGCAAGCGCAAGTGAATGGAGCGTTGGCCGATACACCCTTTGGTCAGTTTCTGGCGCCGGGCATTCCCGACGGCACAGATGTTGAGATTGTATTCCGGCCACAGCACGTGCGGTTGGACTTTGACCGCAATGGCAAAGGCCCGCTGCCCACGGCAACCGATGGCGTTGCGGCCCGCGGCACGGTCGAGAGAGCGCGGTTCTTAGGCAACGAAAGCCTGGTCGAGTTCCGCATGGACCACGATGGTTCCGTTCTGAAGGCCACGGTGCCGAATGTTTTTGTACCAAATCCGGGACGGGTCATGTGGCTGACCATTCGCCGGGATCGGTGCTTTGTTTTCCCCATTTAGGGCCTGAAAACGTAGTTTAGGCTCAAGTGGTGCGCGAAAGCCTCAGATTGCAGGCGTGCTTTGCTTGCCGCCGCGCGGGGGCGGGTCTATCAAGGTCAAAACGCTGCGGTGGATGGGGCAAATGCGTATTCTTCTGACCAATGATGACGGCATCAACGCGCCGGGCCTGATCACGCTTGAGGCGATTGCCGCCGATCTGGCTGGGCCCGACGGAGAAGTCTGGGTGGTTGCACCTGCGTTCGAGCAATCGGGTGTCGGCCATTGCATCAGCTATACCCATCCGATGATGGTCGCCAAACTGGGTGATCGGCGTTTCGCCGCCGAGGGCTCGCCCGCCGATTGTGTGCTGGCCGGTCTGCACGACGTGATGAAGGACGCGCCGCCCGATTTGGTGTTGTCTGGCGTGAACCGGGGCAACAATTCGGCGGAAAACACTCTGTATTCCGGCACTGTCGGTGGCGCGATGGAGGCCGCGTTGCAGGGCATTCCGGCGATTGCCCTGTCTCAATATTTTGGTCCGCGTAATCTGGGGCTGGACGATCCGTTCGAGGCCGCGACCCGGTTCGGGGCGGGTCTGGTGCGGAAAATTTTGGACGCGACCCCGGCCGAGCAGGGCGATTACCGTCTGTTCTACAATGTAAATTTCCCGCCCGTGCCCGCGGACGAGGTTCTGGGCACCCGGATCGCACCGCAAGGATATCGCCGCGATACGCATTTCTCGGTCGAGCCGCATAGTTCGCCCTCCGGGCGGCGGTTCCTGTGGATCAAGGGTGGGTATCAGCACAACCCAACCGCGCCGGGCACGGATGCGGCGGTTAATCTGGCGGGCTACATCTCGGTCACGCCGATGCGCGCGGATCTGACGGCGCATGACGCGCTTGAGGCATTGAAGACGATCGAATGACCGGACCAGATCCAGAAACAATCATGCAGTTCCTGTTTGCCCTGCGATCGCGCGGGGTGACGGATGCGCGTGTGCTGGCCGCGATGGAGCAGGTCGACCGTGGCCGCTTTGTCAAAGGTCTGTTTGCCGAGCGCGCATATGAGGACACACCTTTGCCGATTGCCTGCGGGCAGACGATCAGCCAGCCGTCAGTTGTGGGGCTAATGACACAGGCGCTGGATGTGCGCCCGCGCGATACAGTGTTAGAGGTCGGTACAGGCTCGGGCTATCAGGCGGCGATCCTGTCCAAACTGGCGCGCCGGGTCTATACGGTCGAACGACACAAGCGGCTGGTGCGCGAAACCGGCGCGCTGTTTCGCGAGCTGGGGCTGACCAATGTCACCGCGATGCTGTCGGATGGCTCCTTTGGTTTGTCCGAACAGGCCCCGTTTGACAGGATCATTGTGACGGCTGCGGCAGAAGACCCTCCAGGGCCGCTCTTGGCGCAGCTTAAAATCGGCGGTATCATGGTTTTGCCGGTGGGACAGTCGGATGCGGTTCAGACCCTGATCCGGGTCAGGCGGACCGAGACCGGTCTGGACTATGACGAATTGTTACCTGTTCGTTTCGTGCCCTTGTTAGAAGGGCTTGGCAGGGACGGGGCGTAAAAGAATATTCTGCAACATGCGCCGGAACCCCGGAAACACGGGCAGGCGTTGAGGACAGTAAGATGAGAGCAGTTTCCAAATCAGCGATGCTCCGCTGCGTGACAGGTGTGGCGGCTTTGGCGATTCTGGCAGGGTGCGAAGGCCCGCTGGACTACGATCTGCGCGGGCAGGTCGGCGGGTTTTCGACCGCAGATGCCGCGCGAGGGGTGACCGCGAACCGGCCAGCACCGGATGCGCGCGGGGTCATCACCTATCCGAACTATCAGGTGGCCGTTGCGCAACGCGGCGATACAGTCGCCTCGGTTGCTGCCCGCGTCGGTTTGCCCGAGGGAGAGTTGGCCGTGTTCAACGGTCTCAAACCGACGGACAAATTGCGCGACGGCGAGGTTATCGCCCTGCCGCGCACGGTCAGTTCGACCAGTTCGGTGGATATCGCCTCGATAGCCGGAACCGCGATTGATGAGGCGCCGGCAGATGGCTCGGTTAGGACATCGACGTTGGCGCCCGCCCAACCTGCGACCGCGCCTGCACCGGCCCCTGTGGCATCGGGGCCCGAGCCGATCCGTCACCAGGTCAAACGCGGCGAGACAGCTTATACTATTGCACGGCTTTACGACGTGCCAGTTGATGCGCTGGCCGAATGGAACGGGTTGGGGTCGGACTTTACCGTGCGGGAGGATCAGTTCCTGTTAATCCCGATCAAGAACCAGCCTGCTCCAAGACAAGCGGCTGTGCCCGCCAGCAATGTGACACAACCCGGCCAGGGCTCGCCCACGCCGACACCGCCAAGTGCCACGCAACCGTTGCCGGACGAGGTGATCGCTCCGGCCACACCTGCGCCCGACGTGACGGCCGAGGCTCCGACAAACCAAAGTAATTCTGCCCTGGGATTGCCAGTTACCGGGACGATCATTCGTACCTATGACAAGGGCAAGAATGAAGGGATCGACATCGCCGGACAGTCGGGAGCTGCGGTAAAGGCAGCCGAAGCCGGGACCGTTGCGGCGATCACCGCAGATGCGGATCAAGTGCCGATCATCGTGGTTAAACACAACAGCGACCTGCTGACCGTCTATGCAAACGTCGACAAGATCACGGTTAAAAAGGGCGACCGCGTGCGCCGAGGCGAACAGATTGCATCCTTGCGTGGCGGCGACAATTCCTATGTCCATTTCGAGGTGCGCAAAGGGTTCGAATCCGTCGATCCGGAACCTTATCTGAAGTGATTGGAATGGCCCATTTCGGGCCATATACCTGACAGCCGGGTTTAGGCGTGCGGGTCGAAATCGCTCAGTGTTTTGCCGGGTTCGTCAGCGAAGATTTCCGGTAGGGGTGAGACAGCTTCGATCAGGTCGATGCGGAACACGCGGAACCCTTCGCGCAACTCACACCATGCGGTAAGGGTCCAGACGCGGCCCCAGTACTCCATATGAAGAGGGCGAATGGTGCGGTCTGTCAGAACGCCGTCGATACGGCGATAGGACAGGTGCAGTTTCTGCCGGGTTTTGATCGCGGACCGAATCGGAGCCATATGCGCCAGCCCCCGCGCAGCGTCGGCAAAGGGGTAGACGGCGAACTTCCACGTGTCCGCCTCGGCCACGACCTGGGTGGGCAGTACAGCGTCAATCTTGTCGGCCAGGGTTTCTGCGGCGGCCTTCAGATCGGGGTCTGCGGCCTCGGCCACGATGGCCATGCCGAGGTTCAGCGCTTCAAGCTCGGCCGGGGTCAGGTTCAGCGGGGGCAGCGTGATTTGCTCGCGGACCATATAGCCTACGCCACGCTCACCCTCTACCGGAACACCTGAAGCCACCAGCGTGTCCATATCACGATAGATTGTACGAACCGACACTTCGAGCCGGTCCGCAATATCCTGCGCGCGGTGCAGTTTGCCGTCGCGCAGGATCTGAATGATGTCGAACAGACGATCAGAGCGGCGCATGACACGCCGCCCGGACCGCGTTTATGCGGTCATTTTCCATAGCACATTCTCGTGGCGCATCTGGACGCTGTCGGGTTGGATCGCGGCCATCAAGGCCGAGGCAAAGGTTTGTTGCGGGAATTGCGCCGCTGCGTCCTTGGCGGCCTTCATATCCGTCCAGATTACATAGTCGGTCCAACGGCCATCTTCACCCTGGCTTAGCTGACGGTGGGCAAATCCGGGGGCCGAGCGGACGAACGCCTCGGACGCCTGGCTGAGTTTGACGAACTCTTCCGGTGTTGTCCCGTTGGCGAGGGTGAAGGTGACGATTTCAGCAACATGGGTCATTTGATTCTCCGTTGACCAGGTTTCGATGCCCTGTTCCTAATGCCCTTCAACTGACATAAACCTGTCAGTTGTGAAATGCCAGCCTGCAAAAATTGCGTGATCGGATCAATTTTGAGCGCGGAATTGATCTGGCGCACTTTTGCGCAGGGCCATGCAGGCGTAGACACAGACCCAGATCACATTCCCGGCGCAACGCGTCGACGTACAAGGAGAAGAGACATGCTCAACAATATCGGCCTTCCCGGTCTGCTACTGATCGCCGTTGTGGTGCTGGTGCTGTTTGGCCGCGGTAAAATCAGCTCGTTGATGGGTGAAGTGGGCAAGGGCATCACCTCGTTCAAGAAGGGCGTCAAAGAAGGCGCGGACGAGCTGGAGCAGGACGCTGCCGAAGTGGCCAAGGACGTCACGCCCGAGACCGACAAAGACAAGGCCTAAGCGCAGATGTTTGATCTGGGTTGGACCGAGCTTCTGGTCATTGGCATTGTTGCCCTGATCGTTGTGGGGCCAAAGGACCTGCCAGTTCTGTTTCGCAATGTTGGTCGCTGGGTTGGCAAGGCCCGTGGTATGGCGCGCGAATTCAGCAGCGCCATGAACGAGGCCGCGGATCAGGCAGGTGTGAACGAGATCAAAAAGGGTCTGAACGCAGCCGCCAATCCCGTCAGCACCGCCATGGACAGCGTTAACGAGGCGGCGCGGGACGTTGCCAAAAGCATCGATCCCACCAAGTTCGACCCCGACAGCGAAACAGGCAAGTTGGCGGCTGAGCGGGCTGAGCAGGCCAAGAAGATTCAGGCCTCAACTGCCCGTGCTGCGGCTGAGCGTAAGGCCAAAGAAGCGGCAGATGCGCTAGCCAAAGCCGAAGAGGCCGAGGCCGCGCTGAAGACTGAAAGCAAGACATGACAAAGACCGACGAGATCGAAGACAGCTCGGCCCCGCTGATCGAGCATCTGGCGGAACTGCGCACGCGGCTGATCCACTGCGTCGTGGCGTTTTTGGTCGGGATGATCATCTGTTTCACTGTGGCCACGCCGCTTTTCAACTTCCTGACTAACCCTTTGTGCGAAGTTTTGGCCGAACGCGGGCAGGATTGCGGGTTGATCTTCATCTCGCCGCAAGAAGGGTTCTTCGTTGCTATCAAGGTCTCGCTGCTGGGTGGCTTTATCTTGGCCTTTCCATATATCGGGATGCAGATGTGGCGCTTCGTGGCGCCGGGCCTCTACCGATCGGAAAAGAACGCGTTCCTGCCATTCATGCTGGCCTCGCCCTTCATGTTCCTTCTGGGGGCAAGCTTTGCGTTCTATGTCGTAACACCACTGGCTTATGACTTCTTCCTCGGGTTCCAGCAATTTGGTGCCGAAGGAGAGGCCGTGGTCGAGGGCGCAACCGCGGCTCCGCTGAGCGTGGTGTTCCAGGGCTCGGCGCAGGAATACCTGAACCTGACGATCAAGTTTATCGTGGCCTTTGGCCTGTGTTTTCAACTGCCCGTTTTGTTGACCCTTATGGGTAAGGCGGGGCTGGTTACGGCTGAAGGGCTGGGCTCGGTTCGGAAATACGCAGTGGTTGCCATTCTGGTGCTTGCCGCGCTGGTGACACCGCCTGATGTGATTACGCAGGTTATTCTGTTTGTGGTGGTCTACGGCCTGTATGAGATTTCGATCTTCCTCGTCGCCCGGGTCGAAAAAAAGCGCGAAGAGCAACTGCGTGCCGACGGCTACTATGACGACGAAGAAGAAGCCGACGAAGAGATCGTGCGGGAAGAAGACAGCAAGTAACTCCGCTGAAAACCATGCAACAGGCGCGCCTAACCGGCGCGCCTTTTTCGTGTCTGGCCCTTGTTGCGCCGCTTCGAACATGGTTTGAACCGCGCAAGACATGACGCCGGAGGCCCCAATGGACGACCAAGCCCTGAACCGTATCGCCGACGCGCTGGAACGGATGGCACCAGCCCCTTTGGACGCGCCCGATTTCGCGGCTGCCCCGGCATTTGTCTGGCATGTTGAACCGGATCGGCTGGAGCCCGTCACGCAGGTCAACCGCGTCGATCTGGATTTGCTGGTGGGCATCAACCGGTCCCGCGATACTCTGCTGGACAATACGCGCCGATTTGCTGCCGGCTTCAAAGCAAATAACGCGTTGCTTTGGGGCGCGCGGGGGATGGGAAAATCCAGCCTCGTCAAAGCTGTTCACGGGACGCTGCAGATGGATTTCCCAGATCTTAAGCTGGTTGAACTCCAGCGCGAGGATATGGGCTCAGTCGCCCGCCTTCTGAATCACCTGCGTGCCGCACCGCACCGGTTCATTCTGTTCTGCGACGACTTATCGTTTAGTCATGACGACCAGCACTATAAATCGCTCAAGGCAGTGCTGGACGGGGGTATCGAAGGGCGCCCGGAAAACGTCGTATTCTACGCCACCTCGAACCGCCGCCACCTGATGCCGCGCGATATGATCGAGAATGAACGCTCCAGCGCGATCAATCCGTCTGAGGCGGTCGAGGAAAAGGTTTCACTGTCTGATCGGTTCGGCCTGTGGTTGGGCTTCCACCCTTGTGATCAGGACGAATACCTAGCGATGATCGACCGCTATTGCGGGGCATATGGCGTGTCAGTTGACGCTGAAACCCTGCGTGCCGAAGCCATCGAATGGCAGGCAACGCGGGGCGCGCGGTCGGGCCGCGTGGCTTGGCAATTCTTCGTCGATCTGGCCGGGCGCAACGGCGTGCACATCGCCTAACCCGCCCGCTTCATCTTTTTCCAAATACTCACGCCGGAGGCATGGCCCAAAGGGCCATTCCTTACAGCAAAGATAAAATCCGAGCGGCTTCGTCTGCCGTGCTGGTCAACGCATCGCGATCCTCACCGGGATGGAATCGCGCACGTACGGCGGTTGGCATCGGGGCAGGTTCGACAATTGAAACCCTCGGCCCGGTGCGTTTGGTCTCTTGTGCCCAGCCACGTGCCAGCGCCATCTGCGCCGCCTTGGTTGCACCGTAGATGCCGTAAAACTTCTGACCGGCTTTCGGATCGTCAAAGAACACGGCATGGCCGGTTTCACCCAACAGGGGGGCAATATAGGGGATCAGAACTGACGTCGCCGTGGCGTTGGTATTTACGGCCTTAGTCCACTCTTTCGGGTCGATGAAATGCGTGGGTGTCAGGGCCGAGGTGTGAACGGCTGTGTGCAGCCACAAATCCACCTTGCCCCAGCGATCATGGATGCCCCGGCACAACGTCGCCATGGCGTTGGGGTCGGCGATATCCATCGGTGCCAGGGTTGCGGCACCGCCTTTGGCCCGAATGCGGTCATCCAGTTCTTCCAGCCCGCCGGTGGTGCGGGCAACGGCGACAATGTGATATTCGGGTGCCAGTGCCTCGGCCAGGGCAGCGCCCAACCCACGAGAGGCCCCGGTGACGAGGGCAATTTTGGTCTGATCGGTCATGACAGGGGTTTGAACCCCCGCACGCAGGGCGTCAAGACAGATTAACTGCCGGGTATGACGATCCGCTTGGTCTGGCCGCTTTGTCGCAGCATTACGCCGTCGGCATCAATTGCAACGATGGTGCCCGAAGACACGCGGCTGCCCAGCTTGACCTCTTTCACACGTCCCGAAGACATACGCATAAGGGCCCGCATGTCCGATTTCGGGCCAAAGACCCCCAGAACAGACAAAGAGCTTTTTTTCAGCACGCCTTTTTGCGTGGCCGCGCTTTTGACAGTGGCGTTTGACATGTATTCCGGCCTGACCACAGCGGCCCGACCCCTTGATTGAGTGGTTGGCAACCAGCGGGCTACCAAACCGGATCAGAAAGGAAAAGCCCGGTTGGCCGAGCACTTCCCAAGGGGATTCGGCATTGCGGCGAAGCCCTTGCGATTGCAATTTCTTCACCGATGGGTTGTGGCGGAATTCTACCGATGCGGCCTGCCAGGCAGGCAGAAAAAGGCCCGCATCACATCGGTGAAACGGGCCAAAAAGCAAGGTCGATTCGGATCAAATCCTATCCCGAGGCCAGCTTCGCGCTGTTCCACGAGCCGCCCGGAACTTGCATATCTGCGCGTTTCTTGCTGACCCGATTGCTGTTTTCGAGACTGTCCAGATAGTCATCGCTGACGCTGCCGGTGATGTAATTGCCGTCGAAACAGGAACAGTCAAAGGCTTCGATCTCGGGGTTGCCTTCCTTGGCCGCCCAGATCAGGTCGTCGAGATCCTGATAGAACAGGGCATCTGCGCCGACTTCCTGACGGATTTCTTCGATATCTTTGCCATTGGCGATCAGTTCATGCTTGGTGGGCATGTCGATGCCATAGACATTGGGGAATTTTACCGGCGGTGAGGCGCTGGCGATGTACACTTTTTTAGCCCCGGCTTCGCGGCACATCTGCACGATCTTCTTGATTGTATTGCCGCGCACAATGGAATCGTCGATCAGCAGAACGTTGTGATCGCGGAACTCCAACGGAACGGCGTTCAGCTTGCGGCGCACCGATTTCTGGCGCTCTTCTTGGCCGGGCATGATGAAGGTTCGCCCGACATAGCGGTTTTTTACCAGACCTTCGCGGTATGGAATGCCGGTGGCCTTGGCGACCTCAAGCGCCACGGGGCGGGCGCTGTCGGGCACGGGGATGATGCGGTCGATCTCAAGCCCTGCGGCTTGGATCTGGCGGGCCAGCGTCTGACCCATGCGCATCTGGGTTTTGTAAACCGAAACGCCATCCAGCAGCGAATCCGGGCGGGCCAGGTAGACATATTCAAAGATACACGGGGTCAGTTGACCTTCGACCGCCTGGAAGGTGTGCATGTTTCCATCCAGATCAATCAGAATGGCCTCACCGGGGTTAAGGTCGCGCAGCTTTTCAAAGCCGTTGATGCCAAAGGCCACATCCTCTGAGGCAAAGGCGTAATCGTCGCCGTCGCCGTCCACATCGCGCTTGGCGACGGAAAGAGGACGGATGCCATAAGGATCGCGGAACGCCAGCATGCCAACACCGGCAACCAGACAGATTACCGAATAGGCGCCTTGGATTCGCTCCATCGTCATCTTCACACCGGCAAAGATGTTGCGGATCGGTTCGCCGTTGCCGTTGACCTTGATCGCATCGGCAACCTTGTCGGCCAGCACGTTCAGCAGGATCTCTGAATCCGACGTGGTGCGCAGGTGGCGACTGTATTTGGCGGTCACTTTTTCACGCTGTTCGGCGGTGTTGGTGATGTTGCCATTGTGGACCAGATAGATGCCATAGGGCGCGTTCACAAAGAACGGCTGCGCCTCGGACGCACTGAGCGATCCTGCGGTCGGGTACCGCACATGACCCATGCCGATCTTACCCAGAAGGGTCTCGGCGTCTTGTGCGTTGAACACGTCCTTGACCAGACCATTTGCCTTCTTTTCACGGAAGAAGCCGTCGTTATAGGTGACGATCCCCGAGGCATCCTGACCCCGGTGCTGAAGCATCAGCAGCCCGTCATAGATTTCCGCAAAGACATCATGTGTCCTGCTTGCGATCCCTAAAATCCCACACATGTACGGGCTCCAATTTCCATGACGTTTTGACTAGCGGTGATGATCTGAACGTCTGCATGGGTATGCCAGTGCGCCTTGTTTCCATCCCGGCTGATGATGCAAACGCGCCAATGTCACGAGGGCAAGCGCGAGAGAAAACAGGTACAGCAAGATCGGTGGCTCCGATTCCATGTCAGTTCGGCCTCCACATAATGCCTAATGCGCCCTGTGTCATCAAAGGATCACATTCACCAATCGTCGCAGGTGCGTTTTATGAAAGGTGACTGGAATAGGTGACATATAGGCATGCTTGTGCTGTCATGATGCAAGTAGCGGTTTTTTTACCTAGTGTATGAGTTTCGATAGGACGTTAGCCATGTGGGAACACAAGCAAGGAAGAAAAAAAGAAGACCCAGTAAAACGCCGGTGCCATCGCTGCCGTGGCATGGGCCGGTCGCCTTGTCCGATTTGCAATGGTTCTGGCGAGGTGATCAAAAGCCGCGATATCCACGGCAAACCCATAATGGGCCGCTGCGAGGGGTGCTTTGGCCTGAAGAACACCCGATGCACGGTTTGCGGTGGAGAAGGTTTTTTAACTGAATACGTCTGAAAGGCAGCCAAGAAGAAAGCCCGGTCAATGCCGGGCTTTTTCTTATTCAGTTGCGGTCGGTGCCGTGGTTTCCGATGCCTCTGGCGCCTCGGTGCCGGCGCCACAGCTTGCCACCAGCTCTTCATATTGTTGGGTGACCCAACCCAGCCATTGCTCGGGGTTTTGTTCTTCGATGCGGTCGCTGAATTGTTCGAACACTTTGGCGGAACGGCTTTCGTCGACCATCGTATAAGATTGACCGGTCATAACAGTGTCATAGACAAAGAAGGCGATAGCCACCAACAGGATGCCGCGCGCGATGCCAAAGAATAAGCCAAGCGCCTGATCCAACCCGCCAATGGCCGAGCGTTGCACGATCGATGAAAACAGCGGAGTAAAGATGCTGACCACGATCAGAGCGATCGCAAACACGGCGGCAAAGCCGGTGATCACTGACAATTCGCAGCTGTCGCGCAGGAAATCTCCGACGACCGGGATCTCTTTCACCAGCGGGACGGCCTGGGGTGCAAAAACAAAGGCCAGTACGGCGGCTGCGACCCAGCCCGCGATGGCCAAAACCTCACGTAAAAATCCGCGTGAATAGGCCAGCAGGCCTGACACGACGATGATCAGGGCAACCACCCCGTCGACAATTGTAAAACCTTCCATGGCCCTCGCCTGTACTTTTTTTCAGCCCCTCAAGGCGTTACCTTAACCTGCTCCGAAGGTTTCGCCAACAAACCCCACCAAATCAGAGGGTCGGGTGAGTGTCAGACCTGCCACAGTACCGGTTTTGCCGCCCGCCGGAGCGATTGCCGATGTGAAACCAAGTTTTTGGGCTTCTTTCAACCTGTTTTCTGTCTGTGGGGCCGGTCTAAGTGCCCCGGATAACGAGATTTCTCCAAAAATCACCGTATCAGCGGGCAGAGCTGTGTCTTCTCGGGCACTCAGCAATGCGGCCGCCACGGCAAGGTCGGCGGCCGGTTCGCTGATTTTCATCCCTCCGGCGACGTTCAGGTAAACGTCCAACCCGGCAAAGGGGATGCCACAGCGTGCTTCAAGAACGGCAAGGATCATGGCCAGCCGCCCACTATCCCATCCGACCACGGTCCGGCGGGGTTGGGAATGCGGGGACGGTGCCACAAGTGCTTGCAATTCCACCAAAACAGGGCGGGTGCCCTCAATTCCGGCGAAAACGGCCGAACCGGGGCTGGGGGTGCCGCGTTCCGACAGGAACAAGGCCGAGGGGTTTGTGACCTGCGCCAACCCTTTGCCGGTCATTTCGAACACGCCGATTTCATCAGCGGGGCCAAAACGGTTTTTCACGGCGCGTAAGATGCGGAACTGATGGCCACGTTCACCTTCGAAATAGAGCACGGTGTCGACCATGTGCTCGACCACGCGGGGGCCTGCGATCTGGCCTTCCTTGGTGACATGGCCGACCATGATGATTGATACGCCGTGTCGTTTCGCAAACGTGGTCAATTCATGCGCTGCGGCCCGGACTTGTGACACTGAGCCGGGGGCGCTGTCCACATTATCGGCCCACATGGTCTGAATCGAGTCGATGATGGCCAGACCGGGCTTTTCAGCCTCAAGCGTCGTCAGGATGTTGCGTAGGTTGGTCTCAGCCGCCAGTTGAACCGGCGCGTCCTCGAGCCCCAGACGGCGGGCCCGCATTCGAACCTGCGCGCTGGCTTCTTCGCCGGAAACATAGATGGTTTTGACGCCCGCACGGGAAAAGCGCGCCGCGGCCTGCAGCAGAAGGGTGGATTTACCGATGCCGGGGTCGCCGCCCACCAGCAGGGCCGAGGCGGGAACAAGGCCACCGCCAAGCACGCGGTCCAGTTCCTCAACCCCGCAAAGCGTACGGGGCGGGGGTGTTTCTTCGGTCGACAGATCGGTAAGTGCGATGGACTGGCCGCGTTTGCCGCCCAAGGATTTCTTGGCGGGACCCGCCGAAAGGGGTACGTCCTGCGAAATGGTGTTCCACTCGCCGCATGCGTCACAACGCCCGGACCAGCGCGAATGCGACGCGCCGCAGGCCGTGCAGGAGAAAGTCGTTTTTGCCATGCGGCCTTGGTGCCCGAGGATCGGCGGTTCTTCAAGCCCTTGCAAGGCATTCATCTGCACCGGTGGGGTGCCGCGTCCTCAGGCCCGATGGGCCATTGTCCGCGGCAAAGGCGCCAAGCGCCTATTCCGCCGCGCGGGGCGGGGACATGGCGACCACGCTTGAGGCTTTGGTCGAGCTGTCCTTGGGAGGTGTTTGCAACTGAGCCGACAGTTCGGGTAACAGCTCAAACAGCTCATCCCGCAGGCGGGCCAGTTGTGACTTGGCGATAGTTTCTTCCATTTCGACATCGCGCGTCCATTGGCGCAATTCGTTCTGGATCACCTGGGCTTCTTCGAGACGCTTCTGGAACAGCTCAATCTCTTCCTGACGTTGTTGTAGGAAGGTTCGGGCGCGATTGATCCGCACGTCGCCATAGGTTTCGGCCAGATCGTGGCTGATCTGGCTCATCTGTGCGGCCAGTTCCAGGATTTCGGGCTCGAGTGTCTGTAGGTCAGGGTGCTGGCGCAGAAAGGCCATACGTTCTTTGACCGCGTCAAACTCGGACGACATCATGAACAGGCCGCCACGGTCCGCTGCGTGGGCCATTTGATAGGCGTCTGATATGTCGTGCATGTTCAGGGCAAATTTGCGGTGATTGTTTTCCAATGCCATCATTCGGGCATTCGCTGGCAGATAGAATGCCAGCATGAGAATCAGAACGGTCAGGCCGATCTGGATAAACATCCCGGCGTCTTGCACTGGCCCACCGCCGAAACCGGCTTGCATGGATAACCAGGGCAATACACCCAAGGCAGATAATAATGTGGCTGAAACGGCGAACAGGGCTGCCGCGCAAATGAGGAAAAAAGTCAGTCTTAAAAAAGCATTCTGAAATTGCAATGTAATGTTATGGAGGGCAGTCATGTTCGACGAACTCCTTCTAGAACCGGTACACACCAGGCCCAAGCGGAGAGCATCCAAAACACACAGATTGATCCGCTACGGACCCGAAAACTACAAATTGTCACTGCTCGAAATACTAAGATGATACTCAGATGAGTGTTTTCAATCAATTACATCTGAGTATTTCGTGATCTGCGTGTCATTTCGGTAATGTGGCCCAACGCGAGCGAGGCCAGAATGCAAGCCGTGAACAGGTACAGACCCCATGCAGTTTCGATGGTCGCGTACGAGATGCCTTTGGCCAGAGTGATATAGAGCGCGATCAGAAAGATGTCGGCCATGGCCAGCTTGCCGAGGATGTTCAGAGCGGGTTGGACGCGGGCATCCAGCAGGTCCCACTGTATCAGGGCGGTGCCGATGGTTTTGATGTAAGGCGCGACGAGGGCGAAGATGGTGACGATCAGCGCCAGAAAGACGTCGGATTTCCATAGGGATTGCAGGCCAGTGATGACGCTGATTTCGCTGAGGCCGAAGATCGGGAGTAGCCCCGCACGCATAAGAGGGGCGAACCACGCGATTGGGTAAAGGATCAGGAGGGAGAGGGTGGCGAGGCGGAGTATCATGGTAAAATGCGGGGAAGTAAGAAAAGCAAACCTATTGCGATACTACCAAAGTCAAACTCCCGCATACTTCCAGACCAACTTTTTTGGAAATTCCTTCGGACGTTGAAACCTAGGAGAATGAATAGTACCCCGACACCCATATCCAACAATGGGTCGTCGAGCTTATTCATCAGAAACGACATAACGAAAGCAACGACCACCAAGACAACGAGCCCCAGACCAGTCTGAAACGGAGACGTTTCCATTGCCGCTTCGGAGTATTTTTCTTCAGCGCCCCAGCCAAACTTTTGCCTTCTGAACGCGGCGATGGCGTCTGTGTAGTTTTCACCGGAGTCAGAGGTTTGTTTGAAACCGGGAATAAGGCCGGACAATATAATGCCAAGACCAAACAAATAGGAAAAACCAATCTGTTTAATGAAAGTCGCCGGGTCGCCAAATGTCGTAACTTCGATCACCGCACTGCCTCAATCGGCCCCTCTGCACTCCCACTGATGAACTGCTCTACATAAGGATCACCCGACGCATCCATCTGACTCACTGGGCCGGTCCACTGGATGACGCCTCCGTGCAGCATGGCCACGTTGTCGGCAATCGCGCGGACGGAGCTCATGTCGTGGGTGATGGTCATCGCGGTGGCGCCCATCTCGGTCACGATCTCGCGGATCAGATCATTGATGACGCCTGACATGATCGGATCAAGGCCGGTGGTGGGCTCGTCAAAGAAAATGATCTCGGGCTCGGCAGCAATGGCGCGGGCGAGGCCCACGCGTTTTTGCATGCCCCCGGACAGCTCGGACGGAAACCGGTCGGCCACGTCGGATTTCAGACCCACGCGGCGTAGTTTCTCGATAGCGATTTCGCGGGCGTATTCCGGCGGGCGCTTCAACGGTCCGCGCAGCAGGCGGAACGAGACATTCTGCCAGACGGGCAGCGAGTCAAACAGGGCAGCGCCCTGAAACAGCATCCCGAACCGGGCCAGAAACTTATCCCTATCGCCTTTGGTGGCGTCTTTGCCATCCACATAGATCATACCGCTGTCGGGTTTGATCAGGCCAAGGATACATTTTAGCGCCACCGATTTGCCGGTGCCCGAACCACCGATGATGACCATCGAGGTGCCCTTTGGTATCTCAAGGTTCATGCCCTGCAGAACTCGATTGTCGCCAAAGGCTTTCTGTACATTCTCCATCCGGATCATAGCGAGAAGAACACCCCTGTCAGAATGAAGTTTGTGGCCAAAATCATTATGGCAGCAGATTCGACCGAGGATTTGGTGGCGCGGCCCACACCCTGCGCACCGCGGCCCGAGTTCATGCCGTAAAAGCAGCCCATGACCGCCGCGATCAGGCCGAAGGCTGCGCCCTTGGCCAGCGACGACATGATGTCATGGGCCTCAAGGAAATTGACTGTGTTCAGCAGGTAGGTCGCCGGATTGAAACCCAAATTTTGGGTCGCAACGACATAACCGCCCGCGATGCCAATGATATCTCCGATCCCGACCAGTAGCGGCACGGTAATGAGCGCGGCCAGAACGCGCGGGGCCGTCAGGTATTTCATCGGATGAGTGGACAGGGTGACCAGCGCGTCGATCTGCTCGGTCACTTTCATGGTGGCGATCTCGGCTGCGATGGACGAGGTCACGCGGGCGGCGATCATCAGGCCCACCAGCACGGGCCCCAGTTCGCGCACCATACCGATGGCAACGATCTGCGGCACCACGGCCTCGGCGTTGAAGCGAGCGCCGCCAGCGTAGATCTGCAGCGCCAGCGCGCCACCAGTGAAAATGGCGGTCAGGCCGACGACAGGCAGGGACAGCCAGCCGATGTTCATCAGCGCGACGATAAATTCGCGCGGGTAGTAGGGCGGACGAAAAATGTGCGAGATCGCATCAATCGCAAACAGCGCGACTTTGCCAAAGGTGGCAAACAGCGCCAGGACCGCGCGGCCCAACCCACCCAGCAGAGAAAGAGGATTCATTCCACGTAACCCCGTGAATATCGCGCGCCAAGCGAAGTGAGGATTTCATACCCGATGGTGCCTGCGGCCTCGGCCAGGTCATCGACCGTCTGGTGACCGTTCAGGATGCGCAGGCGTTCTGGGTCTTCGGTCAGGTCAGTGACGTCAATGGTGACAAGGTCCATCGATATGCGGCCGACCACAGGGCAGGGTTGGTCCCCGGCAAATGCGTCGATACCGCCGCCAATGGCACGGTGCAGCCCGTCCGCATACCCTGCGGCCACGGTTGCAATTCGCGATGGGCGTCGGGCAACCCAGCTACCGCCATAACCGACGGTTTCACCAACTTCGACCGCGCGCACCTGAATGACGGGCAGATCGACGGTTACGACGGGCTTGGCGTCGGCAAATGGCATGCCGCCATAAAGACCAACGCCCGGACGGCAGAAATCAAAGTGGAATTCCGAGCCCATCAGCGTGCCCGCCGTTGCCGCCAGCGACCGTGGTGCGGTAACACCATCGGTCATATCGCGGAAGGTCTTTAGCTGTTGACGGTTCATCGGGTGGTCGGGCTCATCCGAGCAGGCCAAATGCGATATGACCGCCTGTGGGTTCTGGCTTTCCATCTCAGACCTCAGCGCGGCCCAATCGGCGGGCTCAAGGCCCAGACGGTTCATTCCACTGTCCAGTTGAACTCCGAATGGGTGACTCGGCATGGCCTGTTGCAGGCGTTTGAACTGTTCCGGAGAGTTGATCAAAGGAATCAGGTTGTCAGCAAAGTGCAGCCCGTTGTCACCTTCCATGAACCCTGAGAAGACAAAAATCTGGGGTTCGGGGCCAACGGCTTTGCGCACGGCGGCGCCTTCTTCTGCGGCGGCGACAAAGAACTTGCGAACGCCTTCTTCGGCCAGGGTCGCAGACACCGGTCCGGCACCAAGGCCGTAGGCGTCAGCTTTGACCACGGCGCCGGTCTCGACATCCGTTTTTGCATTGAGCGCCCGCCAGTTGCTGGCGAGCGCCTGAAGATTGATCGTTAAACGTGCGGTACTCATGGTGCTGTTCATGACATTGGATTGCGGCAGGTCAAGGGGGTAGGCGGCAATTCTTGTGCATATCGCTGTGTTCCTACGCAGCTTCTGGCCGGTATCGCAAGATCATGGCTAAAAAAGGCTCGGACAAGGGCAGCCGAACTCTCGTCATTGTGTCCAACCTGTGATCAACTCGGCGCATGAAACGGGACCGTTGATCCATCTGAAAGGGGCCGTAATGCTGAACCTGACCGCCGACTACCGGGCTCGGGCTGCCGAACTGCCCGGCTTGTTTCTGGACGTCTTCACCGCCTCAGAAGGCGAAGGAGAGGGGCGTGCGGTTGCTGCTTTGGTGGATGACCTGCTGCTTTCAACACCCGATGGAGATCTTTTGGGCGTTTTGGCTTTGGACGAGCGCAATCTGGCAGGTTGCATCCTATTCTCGCGGCTCAGCTATGACCAGGACCCGCGCCAGGTCTTTCTGATGTCACCGGTGGCCGTGCGCGCCGACAGGCAAAAGTCGGGCATTGGTCAGAAACTGATCGGCTTTGGATTGGAACAACTGCGCCATAACGGGGTTGATTTTGCAGTGACTTACGGTGATCCGGCATATTATTGCAAAACCGGGTTTCAACCGATCGCACAAACATTCGCACAACCGCCTATGCCGCTGAGCATGCCACATGGTTGGCTTGGACAATCCTTGAATGGCGACAATGCGCCGCTTATGGGGCCGTCCCGCTGTGTCAGCGCATTCAATAAGCCTGAGATCTGGTAGGTCAGTAGCCTTCGATCTGGCCGTCCTGTTGCCAGGGTTTGACCAAGTTACCGAACCGGGTGAACTGAGCCTCGAACGACAGCTCGACCGTGCCGATGGGGCCGTGACGCTGTTTGCCGACGATAACTTCGGCTTTGGCGTGCAGGCGCTCCATGGCCTGTTTCCACTCTTCCATCTTTTCCAGCTCGTGATCGCCGGGTTTTTCGCGTTCCTTATAATATTCCTCGCGGAACACGAACATCACCACGTCGGCATCCTGTTCGATCGAGCCCGATTCCCGCAGGTCAGACAATTGTGGGCGCTTGTCGTCGCGGTTTTCGACCTGACGGCTCAGCTGTGACAGGGCGATGACCGGGATATTCAGTTCTTTGGCGATGGCCTTCATGCCCATCGAAATTTCGGCAATCTCGTTGACCCGATTTTCGGCCATGCCACGGCACAGCTGCAGATAGTCGATGACCAGCAGGTCCAGCCCATGCGTCCGCTTCAACCGCCGCGCGCGGGCGGCCAACTGAGAGATCGGCAGGGCCGGGGTGTCGTCGATGAACAATGGGCAGGCTTCCAGATCCTTGGCCGCGTCGACAAAGCGGCGGAATTCGGATTCCGTCATGTCACCCTGACGAATTTTGTGGCTGGAAATCTCGGAGGCTTCGGCCAGAACCCGGCCCGCCAATTGCTCGGCACTCATCTCAAGCGAGAAGAAACCCACAACGCCACCGTCAATCGCGCCTTCGGTGCCATCCGGCTTGGTGCCGCGCTTGTACGCCTTGGCCACGTTGAACGCCACATTGGTCGCTAACGAGGTTTTCCCCATCGACGGACGACCCGCAAGAATAATCAAGTCGGACGGATGCAGCCCGCCCAACTGTTTGTCCAGGTCGGCCAGACCGGTAGAAATTCCCGCCATGCCACCACCACGTTGATACGCTTCGTTGGTGACGTTGACGGCTTCTGTGACCGCCTTGAGGAAAGATTGGAAACCCTGTTCGGTCTGGCCCTGCTCGGATAACTGATAAAGTTGCTGTTCAGCCTCGACGATCTGTTCTTTGGGCTCGCTGGATACATCCACCCGCGCCGCCTTGTCAGAGATATCCCGACCCAGCCGGATCAACTCGCGGCGAATAGCCAGGTCATAGATCATCTGGGCGTAGTCATGCACAGCAAACGCGCTGATCGAAGCCCCGGCCAGTTTCACCAGATAGGCGGGGCCGCCCAGTTCCTTCAGACCTTCATCTTCGGCCATAAAGGATTTCAGCGTGACGGGCGAGGCTAGCGCATTCTTGGCGATGCGATTGGCCGCAACCTCGTAGATGCGGGCGTGGACCGGATCATAGAAATGTTCGGACCCGATGATCGAGGCCACCCGGTCATAAAGATCGTTGTTGGTTAGGATCGCACCCAGAAGCTGTTGTTCGGCTTCAATGGAATGCGGCATTGTTTCGGCGTTTTGAATCTTCGCCGCTGCCTGCTCGATGCTGCTTATCTCGTTCATTTTGTCCCCGCTGCCCACGGTGTTCTTACACGCGACACTGGCGTGTCGGCTATCTGGAAATACTTGTGGGTAACTATGGGTAACGCCTTGGGATAAGTTTTGAAGACGCCATAGTTCCAGAATGGATTTGGTCTATTATGTAGGATATCACGCAGATGTCACTATATATTGTTTCCCCAAAGCCGATTCTCAGACGTTTATCCCCAAGTAATCCACAGCAAGTTTACGTGGATTTATTCGCATCCTGCCACTTGCGCGGGTCGTTAAGGAAGGCCTCGACACCATCAAGTGTTTCTTGGTCAAAGGCTTTCTGCGCTTTGGCCTCTGCCAAAACATCCCACCATGTGCAAAGGTGATGCAGCTTCACGCCGTGATCGCCCAGCGTTTTTTCGGTTTCGGGGAAAATGCCATAGTAAAAGATCACGGCTGTGTGCCCGCAGGTTGCGCCGGTTTCACGGATCGCATCCACAAAGGACAGCTTTGAGCCGCCATCGGTCGTCAGGTCCTCGACCAGCAATACACGCTCACCTTCGCTCATGGCGCCTTCGATACGGGCGTTGCGGCCATAGCCTTTGGGTTTTTTGCGCACATAGGTCATCGGCAGAGCCATACGCTCGGCGACCATGGCGGCAAACGGGATGCCGGCTGTCTCACCACCTGCGATGTTATCAAACGCCTCAAAACCCGCATCACGCATTACGGTGACCGTCAGGAAATCCATCAAGGTCGAGCGGATGCGCGGGTACGAGATCAGCTTGCGACAATCGATATAGGTCGGGCTGGGCAGGCCCGAGGCCAATGTGAACGGTTCGCGAGAGTTAAAGTGGACGGCCTTGATTTCCAGCAGCATCCGCGCGGTCAGGCGGGCGATTTCGGTGCTATCGGGGAAAGAGCTGGGGATCATGGTGCAACCTCGGGACAAAATGACATTGCGGGCTGATAGCCTGTCCTTTGGGCCAGAGTCGAGAGGGCTGAGCCGCAAAAGAAAAGCGGACCCGCAAGAGGTCCGCTTTGCGCCCTTGCGGGCCGCGCAAGCTAAGGTGGGCTTAGCTGCTCATATCATAGGCCCGTTCACCGTGTACCGACAGATCGAGCCCGTTTGTCTCGGTTTCTGCGTCTACGCGAAGCGGGGTGATAAGTGCAACCAGTTTGATCAACACAAAAGTGACAACTGCCGTAAAGGCACCCACAATCACCAGCCCGCCAATCTGGGCAGTCCAAGCGCCCAAACCGAATACGGCGATCATCAGCGTGCCAAAGATGCCGCCCACGCCGTGAACGGCAAAGACGTCCAGCGTGTCGTCGATCTTGGCGATGTTGCGGATGACGTTGACCGCCTCCTGACATAGGACACCTGCGACTGCACCGATGATTAGCGCCTGCACCGGATCGACATAGCCCGAGGCTGGGGTGATCGAGGCCAGACCGGCGATTGTGCCGGTGACCAGCCCCACCATCGAGGCTTTTCCGTATTTGATGCGTTCGTACAGCGCCCATGTCAGTGACGCGGTCGCCGCCGAGATATGCGTGACAGTCATCGCCATCGCCGCACCACCATCAGCGGCCAGTTGCGAGCCGCCATTGAAACCGAACCAGCCGACCCACAGCATCGCGGCACCAATCATGACAAAGCCGGGGTTGTGCGGTGGCGTCGTGCGATTGCGGCGTGGTCCAAGTGCAATGGCGATGATCAGTGCAGCCAGACCGGCGGTTTCATGGACAACGATGCCACCCGCAAAGTCGCGGACACCCACCTCACCAAGAATGCCACCATCGGTCAGCATGCCGCCGCCCCAAATCCAATGCACCACGGGCGCGTAGCACAGCAACATCCACAGGGCTGAGAATGTCAGGACAAACCCAAACCCCACACGTTCGACATAGGCCCCGATGATCAGGGCTGGGGTGATGATGGCAAAGGTCATCTGGAAGGCAAAAAACAGGACCTCTGGCAGGGTGCCCGACAGGCTGTCGGCGTCGACACCGTTCAAAAACGCTTTGCCCAGCCCGCCCCAAAGGCCCGACCCACCGTCGCCAAATGCGATGGAATAGCCTGCGACCAGCCACAGGATGCTCATCAAACAGGCGATGCTGAAACAGTGCATGAAGACGCTCAGCACGTTGCGGGCGCGCACGAGGCCGCCGTAGAACAGGGCCAGGCCCGGCAATGTCATGAACAGGACTAGGGCGGTTGCCACTATGATCCAGGCGGTATCGGCTCCATTCATCAGCCGGTCTCCTTTTTTGCGTCTTTTACGTGCGTGGAAGGGGTTGAAGCCGACAGCAGTCGCGGAAAAAAGAGGCAGACGCGGTTTTAGCGCCCGATTAACGGGCTTTTGGCCAAGCGGTGATAAAACAGGCACCCGATGGTGCTGGATGCCCAATAATTAAACAACTTGGGAAAGGTGCGTTGGCGCAGATCTACTGGCGTCATTAGGGAAACCGACGCGTAAGCGGGTGTCAGGCCCGCCAACGTACGACCCAATAGAAAGCGACCTGCGCTAAGGGATTGCTTGTCTTGGTTGAAAGCGGCTTCTAAAGGCGGTTGCGACGACAGGAGGGGCCGGAATGACGGTGGAGTTGGCAGGACCACGCATCCAGAATTTGGAAAAAGTCCTGGAGGGCATCAGTGACATTCACGGCACAGGCTTGTTTGCGCGGTCCGATATCCAAACTGGCGCTGTTCTTGGGTATTTAGACGGCCAAATCGTCGACTATGATCGTCATCCCACGGTTCGCGACCTGGAGTGGAACGGGGTTGGCGGAAGCAAGGTTCTCTGCCGCCCATTTGCCACCCAATACGCTTTGATTAACCATTCGTTTACCCCCAATCTTTCAATACTCAGAATCGATTGGGCCATTGTGGCCTGTAAGGATATTTGTGAAGGAGAAGAATTGACGCTTGATTACCTCAAGCATGGCGTGCCCGAAACCTATCTAAATTCTCCACACGGAAATTACCTGCGTAACAATTGAAAATATGTTCACTCATCATCTTATTCATCCAGTGCATCTGGAAACCGAAACCCGTATCCGGCTGTCCTCTGTCATTCGATAAATTGTCCCTTCAAGACCAGTGCTTTGCGGTAAAACGGCCGAGGAGATCTCGGAGAACAGGCTTAACGCAAACCATACTGATGAATTACACGCATTCTCTGGCAACGCCTTCACAAAAAGTCTGACTGAACTGCGTCGCAATGCCTGCCTTGAGTGGGATCTGTCGGATCTGGTGACATCCCCGGAACCCCATTGCGACGCGTGGTATTTCAAACTCCTGCTGATGGTTTCTGGTGATATGTGTCTGGTCTATGGCGCGAGTTTCTAGGATCTTGCGCACTTGCCCGAAAACCCGCGGCCTTACTACCGCGACCACACGCTTCCCGAAGTTTCAGAACTGGTCGACGCATTGGTTTCCGTTTTGCAGCTTCGCGTTGGATCGCGGCTTGAGGCTGATCTGGACACATTGGCGATATCCTCTTTTGCAATGACGTTGCTGTCTTTTCGGCGCGGTGACAGCCCTATGTTGCCCAGCTGGATTCACCAATATGGCCCAAAGCTGCTGTTGTTTCTTGTGGCGTCGAATGTCGTTCTTTTGCTGGTGATTTTCGTGCTGGGCTTCATTCGAAAAAGATAGGCAGTTTTGGCGCCACATTAAGAAAATGCGCCAAGCCCTTGTGCCAGCAGTGCCAAAGCATGATCTCGCGCGGCCACGCGCACGTTGTCCCGACCCAATGCACCAAATTCGACGGTCTCGGTTAGCGTGGGATGGCCTTTCGCGGCCATCCCAAAACAAACCCGGCCTTCGGGTTTGAATTCAGAACCGCCAGGGCCCGCGATACCGGTTACGGAAACCGCCAATTGCGCGTCGGAGTGCGCCAGGGCACCGTCCGCCATTTCACCCGCAACCTGTTCCGAAACCGCCCCATGTGCGACCAGTGTTTTGCCCTGAACCCCCAGCATTTGCTGTTTCGCGGTGTTCGTGTAGGTGACAAACCCACGCTCGACTACGGCTGAACTGCCGGGGATATCGGTCAGCGCCGCCGCCACCATACCGCCGGTACAACTTTCGGCTGTGGCGATCATCACGCCCTTTGATTTGGCGCGGTCGAGGATTTCGGCAACGGTCACAGGCCCAGAACTCCGTGCGAGATACCGGCGAGGATCAGAACTCCGACCCCGGCGAGGATACCGGCAATGACATCGTCCAGCATGACACCCATTGCGTCGTCGCGCCGGTCGGCCCATCTAACAGGGCCCGGTTTGGTGATGTCGAACAAGCGGAACAGCACGAAGCCGGCAATCCAGCCCGGCCAAAGTGCCGTGATTTCAATCCCGTGCGCCCAGGAGGGATAGGAAATTGCCCAAAGCGTGATGAACTGCCCGGCGACCTCGTCGATGACAATCTCGGACGGATCGTGATTGTCCTGGCCCGCTGTCATCACACGCGTGGCCCAGAGACCGCCAAAGAACGCGGCCAGTGTGGCGATCACCAACAGCGGAAAGCCACCCAGTGTATGCAGAACCCACGCCAGCGGCAGGGCGGCCAGTGACCCCCATGTGCCGGGCGCAGGTCGCAGATAGCCCACACCACAGACGGTTCCGATCAGTTGCGCGGCGGTCATGATTTCACCAGACAAGCTGTGGCGAGTGAGGCAATCCCCTCGCTTCGGCCAGTGAACCCCAGCCGTTCCGACGTCGTTGCTTTGACCGAGACCTGATCCGCGCTCAGGTCCATGATCCGTGCCATCTCGTTTCGCATGGCCGGCGCATGGGGGCCGATTTTGGGGTATTCGCAGACCAGTGTGCAGTCGACGTTCGAGATTTTGTAGCCCATCTGCCCGGCCAGTTCGACCGCATGGCGTAGGAAAATCTCGCTTGCAGCACCCTTCCATTGTGGGTCTGAGGGGGGGAAGTGCTGGCCAATGTCGCCCTGCGCCAACGCGCCATAGATGGCGTCAGTGACGGCGTGCATGCCCACATCCGCGTCTGAATGACCTTGCAGGCCGCGATCATGCGGCACCTTCACACCACACAGGATCACGTGATCCCCGTCGCCAAACCGATGCACGTCATACCCGTTGCCCAGCCTTACATCCATATCCGTTCCCAATATGCGTTCCGCCCGGGCAAAATCCTCGGGCCGTGTGATTTTGATGTTATCTGCATCGCCCGGCACGATGGCCACGTCCAGCCCGGCTGCGCGGGCGACCTCGACATCGTCGGCGGCACCTCCGGTATGGGCCGCGTGGGCCGAGACGATGGCGTCGTAGTGAAAACCCTGCGGCGTTTGCGCAGCGAACAGCCCGGTCCGGTCTTGAGTTCCCGTCACGATAGAACCGTCCCCGGTCCACAGTGCATCAGTGACCGTCAACCCCGGCGCGGCAGCAGGGTGGATTTCCAGTGCTTCCAGAACCTGTTGAATGGTCTGAAGGTCAACACAAGGCCGCGCTACGTCATGGATAAGAACGCGATGCACCCCATAGGGCAAAAGCGCATCAAGTCCGTTGCGCACCGATCCGGCCCGGTCACTACCGCCCTTGGCAAGGATCAGATCAGAGTTTTCGAACTCGGCCCATGCGTCCCTGTCATCTTCGGACAAGACAAGTACGATCTGGTCGACTTGCCCTTGAAATTGATCAATCGTCCAATCCGCAACGCGGCGCCCTGCCAATGGGCGCCACTGCTTTGGTGTTCCCCCTCCGGCGCGCAGGCCGCGTCCTGCGGCGACGATGATGGCGGCGGTGGTCATGGGGGCGTTCTCTCCGATGGTTTGAGGCAATCTTTAGGGTGCGGTGAATGCAGAGGCAATCACCCACGTAAAGTTGCCTAAAAAATAGGCATATGATGATTTAGCGGGCTTGAAGGTCGCCGTTTTGTTGTTCATATGCGCTCAATTCGATATCAAAGTCGCAACTGCCCAAGGATTAAGCACGTTGACTCTGCTCCTCGCTGACAAAGCCCTGAACCCGCCGGTCTTGCTGGCACCGATGGCCGGAATCACCGACCGTCCGTTTCGCGATTTGGTGATGCGTTTTGGCGCGGGCATGGTCGTGAGCGAAATGGTCGCCAGCCAGGAGATGGTTCAGGCCAAGCCCGGCGTGCGGGAGCGGGCCGAACTTTCGGCAGATGTTGAGAACACCGCCGTTCAACTGGCGGGGCGTGAAGCGCATTGGATGGCCGAAGCCGCCAGGCAGGTGGCCGATCGCGGGGCGCGGGTGATCGACATCAACATGGGCTGCCCGGCCAAGAAGGTGACGAACGGTTATTCTGGGTCAGCCTTGTTAAAGACGCCGGATCACGCACTGACATTGATCGAGGCGGTTGTCGAAGCCGTTGATGTTCCGGTGACTCTGAAAACCCGGCTGGGGTGGGATGACAACCTGCTGAATGCGCCCGACGTGGCGCGGCGGGCGCAGGATGCGGGTATTTGCATGGTCACGATCCATGGCCGCACGCGTTGTCAGTTCTACAAGGGCAGTGCCGATTGGCGGGCGATCCGCGCGGTGAAGCAGGCAGTGTCGATCCCGGTTATCGCGAACGGGGATATCGTGGATACGGACGCCGCGCGTGTTGCGCTGGATCAATCCGGCGCGGATGGAGTGATGGTCGGACGTGGGGCGCAGGGCAAGCCGTGGTTGCTGGCGCAGATTTGTCATGATCTCTATGGCGCAGCCGCGCCGAAAATTCCGGCGGGTGACGACCTGATCGAAATGGTGCGCGCGCATTATCAGGCGATGCTTGGGTTCTACGGGTCCGACCTGGGCCTGCGCGTCGCGCGCAAGCATCTGGGCTGGTACATGGATGAGGCCGGCACGCCCGCTGCCCTGCGCCGTGCCGTTCTGACTTCGCGCGATACCGACGAGGTGTTGCGCCTGCTGGGTGATGCGCTGAACACAGATGCAGAGGCGGCGGCATGACCTCGGATCAGGATATTTGGACCTCGCTGCCGGTTCCCGCTTTCATCATCAACGCCGAAGACAGGATTGCCGATGTGAATTCGGCTGGCGAAGGGTTTCTGAACGCATCGCGCAAAGCTGTGGTCGGGCATCCGGTCTGGGATCAGATTGCCGTGGATGCCCCGCTGGAAGAAGCGTTTGAGCGCGCGCGTGAACATGGCACGCCCCTGTTTGTGAACGATGTGGATGCAGGGTCGGGCAACCGGGCCCCGCTGCAATGCGCATTGCAGATTGCGCCTTTGGTGGGGCATCCCGGATCGATGATCATGATCATCTCACCGCGTGAGCTGGCCGGGCGAATGACCTTGGGCAATACAGTGAAATCGGCAGCGCAGTCCGCCATCGGCATGGCCGAGATGCTGGCTCATGAGATCAAGAATCCACTGGCTGGGATCACCGGCGCGGCGCAATTGCTCAGCATGAATATCTCACCGCAAGACCTTGAACTAACCGATCTTATTGTCGCTGAAAGCCGCCGCATCGTTAAGTTGCTGGAACAGGTCGAGCAATTCGGAAACCTGCAACAACCTGATTTCAAACCGGTCAATGTTCATGACGTCCTCGACCGCGCGCGCCGGTCGGCGCTGCTGGGGTTTGGCGCGCATATGAAAATTATCGAGGATTACGACCCTTCGTTGCCGCTGGCCTACGGAGACCCGGATCAGTTCCTGCAGGTGGTGTTGAACCTGCTCAAGAACGCCTCGGAGGCCGCTGACCCCAAGGGCGGAACGATCCGCTTGCGCACATATTTCGAACATTCCTTCCGGTTGCGGCGCAATGATGGATCGGGCCATTCTCTGCCGCTGCAGATCGAAATCATCGACGATGGCCCGGGTCTGCCCGAGAAGATCCGCGGGGATATTTTCGATCCCTTCGTTTCAGGCAAGGAAAATGGCACCGGCCTTGGGCTGGCGCTGGTCAGCAAGATCATCTCGGACCATGACGGCTGGATTTCAGCCGACTCGGCGCCGGGCCGCACGGTGTTCCGCATCTCGCTGAGGCGGGCACCAAAAGACGCAATGTAAAACAAGGAGAGCACCCGATGGATGGTACAGTACTGGTTGCAGATGACGACCGCACGATCCGCACTGTTCTGACGCAGGCCCTGACGCGGGCAGGGTGCAAAGTACACGCGACCTCGTCGCTGACCACGTTGATGCGTTGGGTTGGCGAAGGCAAAGGTGACGTGGTGATCTCGGACGTGGTCATGCCGGATGGTAACGGGTTGGAGATGCTGCCAAAAATCTCGCAAGATCGACCCGGTTTGCCAGTCATAGTGATCTCGGCCCAGAACACGATCATGACGGCGATTCAGGCGGCTGAAGCGGATGCCTATGACTACTTGCCCAAGCCATTCGATCTGCCCGATCTGATGAAGCGGACCGCAAGGGCGCTTGAGCAGAAGCAACATGTGCAAACCGAAGCGGTCGACGTCGCCGAGGATCGTCCGGAAGAACTGCCTTTGGTTGGACGTACACCGGTGATGCAGGCGCTGTACCGGTTGGTCGCCCGGGTAATGAACACCGATTTGTCGGTCATGATTTCTGGTGAAAGTGGCACAGGTAAATCATTGATTGCGCGCGCCATTCATGACTTCTCGGATCGGCGCACATTGCCGTTTGTGACCGCCACAGCGGCGGACCTGCGCGATCTGGAAGGCCCTGCGCGCATTATGGCGCGCGTACGTGGCGGCACACTGTTGATCGATGAGATTGCTGATATCGAAGACGAATTGCAGGCCCGCATCGTGCGCATGATGGATACGCCCGGCGATCACGTTCCGCGTTTTATGGCCACTAGCCAGTCGGACCTGACCGAAGCGATGGAAAATGGGCGGGTGCGCCAAGATCTGTATTATCGCCTGTGCGGCGCCACGGTGCATGTGCCCGCCTTACGCGAACGGGTGGACGATATCATCTTGCTGGCCGATCACTTTCTGGCGCGCGAAGAGCGTGAGCATGGTGCCAAACGCTGGCTCAGCCCTGACGCGGTAGAGCTGGTTCGGCGTTATTCGTGGCCTGGTAATGTGCGGCAGCTGGAAAACGCCGTGCGCCGTCTGAGCCTGACCAGCCGCACCGACGAGATTACCAAATCTGAGGTCGAAATGGTTCTGGGCAGCCAGCCCGAGGCCGAACCGATTCTGGGCGACGGCGAACGTGAGAAATTATCGGCCTCGGTTGCCCGTCATTTGCGCCGATATTTCGACCTTCACGGAAATCTCTTACCGCCTCCGGGCCTGTATCAGCGGATTTTGCGCGAGGTCGAGGCGCCACTGATAGAACAGGCTTTGGACGCAACCGGCGGAAATCAGGCGAAATGTGCGGATCTGCTGGGGATTAACCGGAATACGTTGCGGAAAAAGATTACAGATCTCGATATTCAGGTGACACGTCGGCGCAAACTGATGTAATATCGCCACACAAATCGTGGCATCTGGGTTCTCACCCGGCAAGGACCACGACATATGGCGGTACGTCGCGCAAGCGACACATCAGGATGAGGGCAGACGGTGGCAACCCGGGCACAGAGCGGGCCGATTCCAGCGATAAATCGGTGGCGGAAATCCCGAAAACTGCGCAATTTCGGCACTTTGGGGCTGGTTCTTCTGGGCCCTGCGCTGGCGTTGTCGACCTATCTTGTCATCGGTCCTTTTGATCTGGGGGCAACGGCCCCAACGCTGCGCCTGATCCTTCTGGCAGATTTGGTTTATGTGCTGGTCGTGGCCGCCCTTGTTTTGGGGCAGGTCTTCAACCTGATCGCGGCGCGCCGGGCGAAATCCGCGGGTTCCCGATTGCACCTTCGGTTGATTGGCGCTTTCACGCTGTTGGCACTGGTGCCGACCGTAACCGTTGCGATCTTTGCGGGGTTGACGGTGAATATCGGTCTGGAAGGGTGGTTTTCGGATCGCGTGCGTCAGGTGGTGGGCTCGTCCCTGACCGCGGCCGAAGCATATGAGTTGGAACACCGGCAGGGTCTGACACAGGACGCAACCATTCTTGCGCGGTACCTGGATAATGCGCGTAACCGCGACTTTTACATTTCGGACGCGGAGTTGCGCGAAGTTCTTGCGCAAGGACAAGCGCAGATTCAACGTGGTCTGCGCGAGGCGTATGTCATTGATGGTATTGGCGAAATCAAGTCGCGCGGGGATCGTTCTTATCTATTCGATTTCGAGGCCCCTACACCTGAACAAATGATTCAGGCCACGGATGACGGCGTTCTGATCATCGCCGATTGGCAAAATAATGAATTCCGCGCGCTTGTTCCATTGCAGGCTTATCTGGACCGGTATCTGTATGTCAGCCGCGAGGTGGATGGACAGCTATTGACGCTGCTGGACGATACCAAGGAAACGGCGCAATTCTACCAACAGTTGGAAAGCGAACGGGGCAGGGTGCTGTTCGAATTCGGACTGCTGTATCTGGGCTTTGCAGTGATCCTTATTCTGGCGGCTATGTCGCTGGGCATGTGGTTCGCCGAACGCCTCTCGCGCCCGGTGGGTCGATTGACCACGGCTGCTCAGCGCGTTGGTGCGGGTGATCTGAGTGTGCAGGTGATCGAAGAGGCCAACGATGACGAAATTGCAATGTTAGGCCGTTATTTCAATCAGATGACGCGACAACTTAAAGGACAGCGCGATACGTTACTTGAGAACACCCGCCAGATTGAACGCCGTCGGCGATTGTTCGATTCTGTGCTTAGCTCGGTGACCTCGGGCGTGGTTGGCGTTGACCCAGATGGCTGCGTGACATTCGTGAACCGTTCGGCCGAACGGTTGCTGGACTGGACGCGCGTGGATGAGCAGCTTGCCATCGGAATTGCGGTGCCGGAGTTCCTACCGCTGTTCGAAAGCCTAAAGGAAAGTGGGCAAGAGGCCGTGCAGGGTGAGATCAAGGTCACCCGCAAAGGTCAACTTGAAAACCTGCTGGTCCGCATGGCGACCCGCCGTGGCGAAGATGGCGGGCTTGAGGGTTATGTGGTTGCTTTCGACGATGTGACCGATCTGGTCAGTGCGCAGCGGATGGCCGCTTGGGGCGACGTCGCGCGGCGGATCGCGCACGAGATCAAGAACCCGCTGACGCCAATCCAGCTGAGCGCGGAACGGATTAAACGCAAATTCGCACGCAAGTTGGATGAAGAGGATTGCGATAGCCTTGAATCCATGACCGACGTTATCGTGCGGCAGACAAATGATCTACGGCGGATCGTGGACGAGTTTTCGAAATTCGCACGGATGCCGGAACCAGACAGGCGCGAAGAAGACGTCGTCGGACTGGTGCGCGAGGCAGTACTATTGCAGCAGGCCGGGCAGCCGGACGTGCAAATCGATGCAACGCTGCCGGATCAACCGATATTGACGGATGTGGACGCCACGATGCTGAATCAGGCTCTGACTAATCTGATCAAGAATGCCGGTGAGGCCATTGAAACACTAAAACAAAAAGGCGCACCAGAAAACCTGAAGCCACAGATAAAGGTGGACGTGATCAGCGATGACGCGGGTACGGTGATTACCATCGCTGACAACGGCATTGGACTGCCCGAAGACCGGGCGCGACTGTTCGAGCCGTATGTGACCACAAGGGACGAAGGCACAGGTTTGGGCCTGCCCATCGTCAAAAAGATTATCGAAGAACATGGCGGGGCGCTCACTCTGGAAGATGCACCCGTCTTTGACGGACAGGACCATTTTGGTGCGATGGCCGTGATCCGTTTACCAGGGGGAAATCTCTCTCCGACCGCAGCGCCACAGAAGCAGGCAATTCATACAAACAAACTGAAAGCAGGCCAAAGATGAGTGACATTCTGATCGTAGATGACGAACGCGATATTCGCGAGCTGGTGTCCGACATTCTGGAGGATGAAGGCTATTCAACCCGGCTGGCTGGCAACTCGGACGAGTGCATGGCCGAAATCAATTCTGAACCGCCGGGGCTGTTGATACTGGATATCTGGCTGAAAGACAGCCGCATGGACGGGATCGACATTCTGAAGGCGGTGAAACGCGACAACCCCGACGTGCCAGTGGTGATTATTTCCGGCCATGGAAACATTGAAATTGCCGTGGCGGCGATCAAGCAAGGGGCGTATGACTTTATCGAAAAGCCCTTTAATATCGACCAGTTGATGGTGGTGATCCGACGCGCCATGGAAACCTCGCGCCTGCGTCGCGAGAATGCCTCGTTGAAGCGCAAAGAGGTCACCAATTCGGATATGATCGGCAAGTCCGCGTCTTTCCGCGCGATGCAATGCCAGTTGGACAAGGTGACCAAGTCGAACGGTCGTGTGATGCTGAGCGGCCCTGCCGGATCGGGCAAGGAAATCGCTGCGCGGTATATCCACGCGCATTCCAACCGCGCCAATGCGCCCTTTGTGACCGTGAATTGCGCCGGGGTTGAACCCGAGCGTGTGGAAGAAGTTCTGTTTGGCCGCGAATCCTCGGAACGCGGCATCGAGCCCGGCCTGTTGGAAGAGGCCCATGGCGGTGTGGTCTATTTCGACGAGGTGGCCGATATGCCGATGGGCACGCAGTCCAAGATATTGCGTGTGCTGGTCGATCAGCAATTCCAACGTGTTGGTGGGTCGGACAAGGTGCGGGTTGATCTGCGGGTAATCTCATCAACCAACCGCGATCTTGAAACGGAAATCGCCGCCGATCGGTTCCGTGAAGAATTGTATCACCGCCTGAACGTGGTGCCGATTGCGGTGCCGTCGCTGGAAGAACGGCGCGAGGATATCCCAGTTCTGGCGCAGCATTTCATTGAGATGTGTAATGAAACGCAGGGGCTCGCGATGCGTGAGATCTCGGAAGAGGCGGTGGCGCTGTTACAGACCATGACCTGGCCAGGTAATGTGCGGCAGCTCAAGAACCTGATTGAACGCGTGCTGATCCTGGGGGACGATTCTGGCCCGATCGAGGCCAAGGAATTGCCCGCCGAAGAAGAAAAGACCGACGACTCGGGTCGTGTGGTGCTATCGGGTGCGCTGGCAACTTTGCCCCTGCGCGAAGCCCGCGAGGCGTTCGAGCGGGAATACCTGCTGACCCAGATCAACCGCTTTGGCGGCAATATTAGCCGTACCGCCAGCTTTGTCGGGATGGAGCGCAGCGCGCTGCACCGCAAACTAAAATCGCTGGGGGTTGTGACCTCGAACAAATCGGGCGCGCGAGTGGCACAACTGGACGAACCGGAGCCGGCGGAATAATCCGCCGGGCCGTTACCCCGCCTGACCGGGATCGATGATCTGGAACGACCCGTTGTCGAATTTCACATAGCACGATTGGGTGCCTATCGGTGGCAATGTCGTGGTGGCCACGGCGGGCACCCGTGATTTCACGTTCTGCTTGCAAGGCGGCAGGCTGATCGGGCGAAACCCTTTTTTGGCCATGCACTGGGCCTCGACCTGATTGCGCAATCCTTGATTTGCATCGACGCTGTAAACCTGACCGGGCTGCCACCAGCCGGGCGAGCGGTAACAGCGTCCCCGCCCATCACAATAGGTGCGCCCGGGCCAATACGTGGGCGGGCTTTGACGTATCTGAGTGGCCACCGGAACCTCTTCCAGCGCCTTAACCTGGCATTGAGTGGTCTCGGCTTGAAGGCGCGTAACGCTCTCACCTTCACGATAATACAGTGAAAGGGGGCCTTCGCATGCGGACAGGACCATCAATGGAATAATCAAACGAAGTACTGATTTCATAGGCTTATCTTGCCTTAGCTTTGCCGGTATGACAATTCAATTGACCGCTTTGGGGGCATCTGTCATTCAAAGATTTCAGGCAGAAGGGCCAAAAACATGAAGGTCATCATTTGCGGTGCGGGTCAGGTCGGCTGGCAGATTGCACGGCACCTTTCGGGCGAGCTGAACGATGTGACGGTGGTGGACAACAACCCTGACCTGGTGCGTCGCGCGACCGAAACGCTGGATGTGCAGGGGATTGCAGGGTTTGCCAGTTATCCGGACGTGCTAGAGCGGGCAGGCGCCCGTGACGCCGACATGATCATTGCCGCGACCCATTCGGATGAGGTGAATATGGTCACCTGTCAGATGGCGCACTCCATTTTCTCGATCCAGCGCAAGATCGCGCGCTTGCGCTCGAAATCCTATCTTCAGGCCATCCACTCGGACCTGTTTCGTCGCGATCACCTGCCCATCGACGTGGTGATCAGCCCTGAGCGCGAGGTGGCCGCCGCCGCCATGCGCCGCCTGTCCGCACCTTCGGCCTTTGACACGGAAATGTTCATGGATGGTAAAGCCCAGTTGCTGGGCATCCGCATCGAAGAAGACTGTCCCATTGTCAATACGCCGCTACGGCAACTGACAGATCTGTTTTCAACACTCAGCTCTATTGTCGTGGGGGTTCGGCGCGACGGCAGCCTGTTTGCTCCGGAATCCGAGGACCAGTTGTTCGTTGGCGATGAATGTTATGTCTTCAGCAATGTTCAGGACGTTGATCGCACGATGGAGGTCTTTGGCAAGACCCAAAAGAAACAGGACCGCGTCGTGATCGTCGGTGGCGGTAACGTCGGGCTTGAGGTTGCGCGCACGCTGGAAGAGCGTGAAAGCCGAGTGCGCGCCAAAATCATCGAACGGGATCGCAGCTGTGCCGAACATGCCGCTGAAGCATTGGAACGAACGATTGTTCTGAATGGCGACGGGCTGGATGCCGCACTGTTGCGCGAGGCGGGCATCGAACGGGCCGATGCGATGCTGGCGGTTACCGATGATGACCGGGCCAACATGCTGGCCGCGGTGCGCGCCAAAGCCGAAGGCTGTGCGCTGGCGATTGCGTTGATCAATGACCCCACTATGGTGGCGCTGATGGGCCCGCTGGGGATCGATGCCTATATCAACCCGCGCGCAACGACCGTCAGCTCAATCCTGCGTCACATTCGCCACGGGCGGGTGCGGCAGGTCTATTCCATTGGGGATGCCGAGGCCGAGGTGATCGAGGCCGAGGTGCTGTCGACCTCGCCGCTGGCCGGTCAAAAACTGCGCGACATTGATTTCCCCGAAGGCGTTCTGGTGGGTGCCGTACGCAAGGGGGATGAGGTGCTGCGCCCCACTGGCAGTCTGCGGATCGAGGAAAAAGATGTCGTGGCGATCTTTGCCATGGCCAAGGATGTGCCCGAGGTCGAGCGGTTGTTGCAGGTTTCGATCGATTTCTTCTGATGATGCGCGCGCGAACACAGCAGATCGGTTTGGTGCGGCGCTTGCCGCTGTTCCTGCTGATCTGGGCGGTGTTTTCGCTGTCGATGTGGGTGCCGGCGATCTATGCGCTGGCGCTAGATGATCATGACACGTCGCGGTCGTTCTTCTATTCCGGTTTGTTGGGACTGTTCGTGGTGGCCTCGGTCGGGTTGGCGTCATCGAACCGGGTGCCGCGAAGGGGCACGTTGGGGCAGTTGGCCGTGTTGTTGGGGTGTTTTACGGTACTGCCCTTGTTTCTTGCCATTCCGCTGCACGATGCGTTGGGCAATACCACTTTCTTGAACGCCTATTTCGACATGGTCAGTGCGCTGACAACCACGGGCGCTGACATTTTCCCAGACCCTGATCGCCTTACGGCCCCGCTGCACCTTTGGCGGGCGCTGGTGGGTTGGATGGGCGGCTTGCTGATGTGGGTTTCGGCCGCCGCGATTCTTGCACCGCTGTCGTTGGGCGGGTTCGAGGTGACCGCACGTGGGCAACCCGGCCGTCCAGTCTCTGGTGTTGCACAAAGTGAAAAGGTCGATCCGCGTGGACGATTGATCCGAGTGACTCGCACGCTGACGCCAGTTTATACAGGTCTGACGGCGGTGATCTGGCTGTTGCTGCTGATCGCAGGCGAACAAGGGCTGACCGCCATCTGTCATGCGATGTCCACAATGGCTACGTCCGGAATCTCTCCGGTCGGTGGGCTTGAGGGCGCACAGGCTGGTTTCACGGGCGAGGCGATCATATTCTTGTTCCTGTTCTTTGCCCTGTCCCGACTGACCTTTTCCACGGATACCGCTACCACCGGATATTCGCGGCTGGACAAGGACCCAGAGTTTCGGATCGGTCTGCTGATCGTCATCGCCGTTGCAACGCTTTTGTTTTTTCGTGTGTGGGCGGGCGTCAATGAAATCGGCGGGACACTGAGCCCGATTGATGCGGTGTATGTGTTCTGGGGTATGGTGTTCACGGCACTGGCTTTCTTGACGACGGCCGGGTTCGAAAGCGCCAACTGGAATGACGCACAGCAATTGTCGGGGCTGGGGACGCCCGGCCTGATCCTTATGGGGCTGGCCCTGATCGGCGGGGGAGTCGCAACCACAGCGGGCGGCGTCAAACTGCTGCGGGTATTTGCTTTGTACCTGAACGGTGCGCGTGAGATTGACCGGCTGATTTACCCCTCATCGGTCAGCGGCGTAGGGGGTGGCAATCGACGCATTCAAAGCGACGGAGCCTTTATCGCCTGGATCTTTTTGATGATGTTCGCACTGACGGCCGCCTTGTTCAATCTGCTGCTGGCGATGATGGGGGCAGGGTTCGAACAGGCCATGGTCCTGACCGTTGCGGCGCTTAGCACGACGGGTCCGGTGATTGAACTGGCCACGGATATTCCCATCCGACTTGTGGACCTGTCACTTGGAGCCAAACTGACAATGTGTGCGGCAATGGTGATCGGGCGGCTGGAAACACTTGCGATCATTGCCTTGATTACGCCAACCCTTTGGCGCGATTAAGCTTCGGCATTCCAGAATTGACTGATTTTTCATCTGGAATATCTGTGCGCAGCACTCCATACTCCTGCGGAGGGAGCGCGTTGGTCCGCAGCGCGTAGCAAGAACAATGGCGAGATAATAAAATATGGCTTCGGACAGACAGAATCTGCAGGACGCGTTCCTGAACAATGTACGGAAAGCAAAGGTCCCGGTCACAATATTCCTGATCAACGGTGTGAAATTGCAGGGTGTGATCACCTGGTTCGATAATTTCTGTGTCCTGCTGCGCCGCGACGGACAGTCGCAGTTGGTCTACAAGCATGCGATTTCGACCATCATGCCGTCGCAACCGATCAGCTTGTATGAGGGCGAAGACGCCTCTTGATGGAACACGATAGGACGCGCACCCGGGCTTGGGTGCTGCATCCGGAAATCAAATCTGATGAACAGCGCCGCGTTCCTGAACCGGCGCTGGGAGAGGCGGTGGCGCTGGCTGCCGCTTTGCCTGATCTGGATGTGATCGGGTCTGAAATTGTGCGCTTACAACGCGCCCAGCCGGGTTTGCTGTTCGGCAGTGGCAAGATCGAGGAACTGGCCGAGCGGCTTCATGACAATGAAATCGAACTGGTTCTGATCGACGGGCCGGTGTCACCCGTGCAACAGCGCAACCTTGAGAAGGCTTGGAAGGTTAAAATCCTCGACCGAACCGGCCTGATCCTTGAGATTTTCAGCGACCGCGCCCGCACCCGCGAAGGTGTGTTGCAGGTCGAGATGGCGGCGCTCAGCTATCAACGAACGCGGTTGGTGCGAGCCTGGACGCACTTGGAGCGTCAGCGGGGCGGATTGGGGTTTGTGGGCGGTCCCGGTGAAACCCAGATCGAGGCCGACCGCCGTGCGATTGATGAACAACTGGTGCGTCTGCGGCGGCAGCTGCAAAAAGTTGTCAAAACCCGCACACTGCACCGCGCTGCCCGTGCCAAGGTGCCGTATCCGATTGTGGCCTTGGTGGGCTATACAAACGCCGGGAAATCCACACTGTTCAATCGCCTGACCGGGGCCGAGGTGATGGCCAAGGACATGCTGTTTGCCACGCTGGACCCGACCATGCGCCGCGTTGAGTTGCCCGACGGTCCTGAGGTGATCCTGTCGGACACGGTGGGTTTCATCTCGAACCTGCCAACCGAACTGGTCGCGGCTTTCCGGGCGACACTCGAAGAAGTTCTGGGCGCCGATATCGTTGTCCACGTACGCGACATCAGCCATGAGGAAACCGACGCGCAGGCGCAGGATGTCGAGGCGATTTTGACCTCGCTGGGCGTCGACGAAGAACGCCCCCGGCTGGAGGTGTGGAATAAGATCGACTTACTGAATGACGACGAACGCGAGGCCGCGTTTAAACGAGCCAAACGTGATCCGTCGATATTCGCCATTTCGGCGGTAACCGGCGAAGGGGTAGACCCTCTGCTGACCGAGATTGCAACCAAGCTGCAGGGTGCGCGACACGAAGAGATACTGTCTTTGGGATTTGCCGAGGGCAACAGGCGCGCCTGGCTGTTTCGACAGGATGTCGTGCGGTCCGAAAAGCAGACCGAAGACGGGTTCGAAATCACTGTATTGTGGACGGACAGGCAGGCGGCGCAATTCGCCGGGATTTAGCAATCAACCCCCATCAATCTGACGCTGCATATCCTCGACGTCGAACCAGCCTTGCGAGGATAGAACTTTGTGGTCTTCGGTCAGGTCCCATTCTTCCCAGCCCCGTGTGACGACGAGATTGCCGGTTTTGGTATGGTGGCCTTCGAAGGTCCAAACAAAGATAGCGTGGGGCCCAGCCCATCGCATCATATCGCAGCGTAGCTCAAGATCGGGAAAGTCTGATTGAAATCCACGGGCCATTTCGGCGATCGCGGCGCGGCCTTTCAGCGGTTCAGCCCGGTTCATGGATATCTGCCCGTCGGCGGCAAAAAAGCTGGCGACTGCATTATGATCACCCGAACTCCAGGCGATTGCATAGTCGCGCGCAAGGTTGTTCAGCCTATCCCGAATACTCGCCATTTGTGCCCCCGGTCCCACATAATCCGCTGACAGATCGTATGCGAAAACGGCACTCGGCGTCCACGGGGGCGGGTAGCAGGGGGCAAGGTCTTGCCGAAACAGCGGAATTCAGCGCGGGATCAGGGTGGTTACTCCGACGGCCGCGGCGCGCGCCAAATCCAGGTCCAGTGACATCGGGATATACTCGCCTCGCCGCCATAGTTGAGCCTGATCATCATAATAGCGCGATAGGAAATGGCCCGACTGGCCGGTTGCCGTAATAAAGACCGAGCTGTCCGGGTCCGCAAAGTCATAAACACCGCGATAACCTGCGCCATGTACGTTCTGAAACGGGTCCTTACCTTCGCCCGAGGTACGCCCGCGCAGTAGGGTATTGTCGCCGCCGCTTGTGGATTGCCGGATATTGACGAAGAACCGTAAAACCGGAACCGAGCCCAAAACCGGGTGATCGTGTGTTGCCTGATGCGCATCGCCCCAGCGCAGGGACTGCAGTGCGGTTCCATAGTTTTCAGCGATCCAGATCAGCGCATCGTCCAGCGCCAGCCGCGCCATGTCGGTGCAGGTCTCAGAGGGCGCGCTTTGACGGACGTCACACCAGACCGACGCGCCATCGATGTCGCGGTAGACGCGCTCGATGAACAGCGGCTCGACATGTTTGTATTCGGCGGCCAGTGGGCCCAGCTCGTCCGAGATCAGACGTATTTGCAGCGCCCTTAGCCACGCGGCATAGATCAGCGGTTCGGGCAGGTGCTCGTTCATCTCACCGTTCCATTCGGCCAGCAAGGACAGGGCGATCTGGCGCTGACGTTCCGGGGTGCCTTCGGGGGCGGATGCGCCGGTAAACCAAAGATCCGCGCCGATCAGCGGCAGCAATGAGCGGGCAGTAAAGCTGACGGTATCCAGTTGCGCCTCGATAAAGCTGTCGCGCGTGTGAACCTCGCGCGATTGCATCAGGCGTTCCCAGCGATGAACGCGCTGGGTGTCGCCCCATTCATACGAGACATGCAAGGGGAAGGGGCGGTCGATGATCTTGTTGTTTGTGTTGCCCAGAATACCACCTGCGGGGGCCACGAATTCGGGATTGTCGGCATAGGGCAGGCGACCTTGCCAGAGGTTTTCGGCCAGCCAACCGGGTGTTGGGATGCGGCCACGGCTTTGGTTGCGCAGGTCGCGTTTGGGCATTGCGCCAATCAATTTCAGACCGATCGTGTCCTTGTCGACCAGCGACAGGTTTTGCGAGGGCGAAATGAACAGCTCGCCCACATCAATGGCCTCGCGAACAGTGTCGGCATTCATCAGGGCCATAGACGCCGTCATCGACGTGTCGCGCGGGCTGAGCGCCGTCCAAGACAACGAGGCGACATGACCCGGAGGCGTGATCGTTTCCAGATTGTAGTGACTTCCAGGCAGGACCGGGCCATTTTCCGTCCAACGCAGGGTCAGGGTGATGGGGGTCTCGTCCTTGATCTCGATAATCGAGGGGCGGGTGCGGAACTTTTTGAAGCCATCCGGCGACAGGTATTCCTCGGTGTTGTCGGGGTTCAACTGCTCGATATGTACGTCCTGATCGTCCAGGTAGGACGACGTCAGACCCCAGCCCAAACGATCACTGCGCCCGGTCATGATGGCAGGAACGCCGGGAATAGTTGCACCAATCACGCCACCTTTGGCCAACTCCAGCCGCGCCAGATACCAGACACCGGGGGCAGTGAACCCTAGATGAGGGTCATTGGCCAACAACGTTCCTCCACTGGCCGAGCGTGAGGGCGCGGCGGTCCAGGCATTGGACGCTCCGGCCAATCCTCGTTTCGGAAAAGGCGACAGCGGCGTGTCGGGCATAGGCGTGCCGCGGGCGTAACGGGGCAGCCCTGGAAACAAAGCGGCATATTCTGGCAGGGCAGCAATACCGGCCCCCGGCACATTCGGCAGGATATCGGTCAACCGCGCCGGATCGTTCAACATTAATGAAGTACGGGCACGCAGCACTTCGTCCTCAAGATGGCCGGACAGTTGCAGACCCATCAGCTTGATCACCGCAATGCTATCGCCCGGTTGCCAGGGCGAAACGGGCGCGTTGAACAAAAACATCTCGGGCGCACCACGGCCAAGGGCGGCTTCGTTGATCTCATCCAGCCGCGCGTTCACCCCGGCGGCATAGGCGCGCAAGGCGGCTTTGGTGTAATCGTCCTGGGCCTCGACCGAGCGGTGGGCCAGACCGTAAAGGTCCAGTCGGCGCAGCAGCTTGTCGATGTGGACGGTACGCGCGCCGAAAATTTCCGACAGGCGCCCCTGGGCGGTACGGCGCATGACCGTCATCTGCCACAGACGGTCCTGCGCATGGGCATAGCCCAGACCGAAGAACACATCCGGGTCATTTTCGGCCAGGACATGAGGAACATTGGCGGTATCGCGGATGATCTCGACCGGGGCGTTCAGCCCCCGAACCTCGACCGTTTGATCGTAATCCGGCAGGGACTGGCTCGCCAGGAAATACACCAATGCCACAGCGGCCAAAGCCAGCAGGACCAGACCCGTTGTAATGCGTACGAGCCAGCGAAAAACAAATCCCATCTGCGGCCTACAATCCTGATCCTATTCCGATTGAGGTCAGACTAGATGATGGCTGGATCGACCGAAAGAGGAACAGCCCGGGAATATTCGTGTTTACAGCGCTATAAATGAAAAACCCCGCCGCAGCTGGGAACCTGTGGCGGGGACTAATGAGGGGGGAGTGGTAGTCCGATGTTTAAGGAATGATCCGCGTGTATTTGGTGCCTTCGACAGTGGCGCCGAATTTCAAACCGGCTTGGCCGAATACCACCGCCAGCACAGGCGAACGCAGAGTCGTTGTGTCAGTGGACAGGGAGTTTCCAGTTGCATCAACCACATAGCCAATATCGGCACCGGCAGTCCATCCGCTGGAACGGCGGAAATCGTTCAGTGCGTCCTGGGTCATGAAGAACAGGACATGTGCATATTGTTGCGCGCCGATTTGCAGGCCGGCGGTTCCGGAAATTGCAGAATAGTAATCAACCGTTGCGCCTTGAATGCGCAAGGCGCCTTGGCCGTAGGCGCCACCAAAGAAGATTAATCCGGCGTCGGTGATCAGGGGCATGATCAACATGCCGTTGGCTTTGTTTGCGATCTCAACCGTGTTGGGATATTTCGCATACATTTCGGTTAGTGTGGCATCGACGCGTGCGTCGATGGTGGCGGCGTTGGTGTTACCCACGCCGTTGCCACAAGCTGCGGTTACCGTCAAACCGGCCATGCCAAAGGCAAAGCCGCGACGGCTTAGTTGGGGTGCATTGGAACTGCTCATGTCTTTTTTTCTCTGTATGACTGCCTGATATGTCGGGTGTTCCCGATCTTATGTGCAAGAATACGCCGATTGCCGTCGCGTGTCACGGGAAAGCTGAGTGACAGCGAATCACAATCGGCGAAAAATTGCGACAATTGGGGGCATTAGCCTTGCAAGGCGCGCGCGACCTGTGGGGCGAAATAGGTGAGGATGCCGTCGCAGCCAGCGCGCTTGAAGGCCAACAGGCTTTCCAGCATCACCCTGTCACCATCGATCCAACCGTTCCGTGCCGCGGCCTGTATCATCGCGTATTCACCCGACACCTGATAGGCATATGTCGGCGCGCCAAAGGTGTCCTTTACCCGTCGGCAGATATCCAGATAGGGCATGCCGGGCTTGATCATCACCATATCCGCACCTTCGGTCAGGTCGCGTTCGATCAGGCGCAGGGCTTCGTTCGAATTGGCCGGATCCATCTGATAGGTCTTCTTGTCGCCCGTAAGCGCACCCGAAGCACCGACCGCATCACGGAAGGGTCCGTAAAAGGCGCTGGCGTATTTCGCGGCATAGCTGAGGATCATCACGTTCTGGTGCCCAGCAGATTCCAACGCCCGGCGCATTTCACCGATCCGCCCATCCATCATGTCGGACGGACCGATGATATCGGCACCTGCCTCAGCCTGAGCCAACGTCATCCTGACCAACGCCTCGATCGTCTTGTCGTTCACAATTTCGCCATCGATGACATAGCCGTCGTGACCGTTGATGTTGTACGGGTCCAGTGCCACATCGGTCATTACCGCGATATCCGGGGCTGCGGCCTTGATGGCGCGGATGGCCCGGTTGGACAGATTGTCAGGGTTCCAGGCCTCGGCGCAATCCTCGGTTTTCAGGTTGGCGTCGGTATAGGGAAAGATGCAGATCGCTGGGATTCCCAACGCCTGCGCCTCAACCGCGGCCTTGGCTATCAGGTCCACCGACCGGCGCATCACACCGGGCATCGAGGGCACGGGCTCCTCCACACCCTCGCCGTCGCGCACAAAAACCGGCCAGATCAAATCATCTGTGGTCAGCGTATTTTCCCGAACAAGGCCGCGCACGGCCTGAGATTGGCGCGCCCGGCGGAAACGGGTCAGGGGATAGGGGGCGATGGTCGGCTTCATGTCGCGCTCTCCTTGAATATTCCCGCATTGGGTGGCATGAATTCCACGTGGTCTCAAGGGTAACGATGGTCGCGCCTGCGCAGTGAAGGCCCCTAAGGACAGTGAACAAAGGGCTGACGCTTGGACTTATTCTCTACGCTTTTCGAAATTATCGACATGCGCAGCTTTTCGAATCTGTGGTATTGGATCGGGCTGGCCGTGCTGTGGTCGTCCACAAGCCACTGGACGCTGGGTGTGCCCTATGATCTGCTGGTGCGCGCGCGCCGTGTCGGCGGTGAAGCCGAGCGTGATTTTCTGGACATCGTGCGGATCAACAGAAACCGGATACTGTATATCGTTGAGGTATCGGGGCTGGCCATTCTCGGGTTGAGCTGTTTCATCTTTACCGGTCTGGCGATGCTTGGGTTCGTTTACGGGGTTGAATTCGCGCAGGCTGTGTTCTTGTTGTTATTCCCGGTCTGTATTGTGATGCTGATCAACATTTCGGCGGCGCGAAAGCTGCAGGCCGGCGACGGGACATTGGAATTTACCGGTAAGATTTTGACCCGCTGCCGGATTTATACGCAGATTATCGGCATGATCTCGATCTTGATCACGTCGCTTTGGGGCATGTATCAGAACTTTTCGATTGGTGTTCTGGGGTAGGAAATTCGGAAAGGCGAGGCAATGACGGCTCCGAACCACGTAACAGTCGGCGGCGCCCCTGAGGGGTTTGACGCACAGCTTGTCCTGAACGAGATCACGCGATCCGCCGGGCCGGTTTGCCACGTCGCGCGAGATGACAAGCGGATGGAGGCAATGCGCGCAGCACTTGCCTTTTTCGCCCCGGACATGCCGGTGTTCGTCTTCCCCGGCTGGGATTGCCTTCCGTATGACCGGGTGTCGCCGAACGCGGATATCGCTGCGGCGCGGGTCGCAACACTGGCCGCGCTGGTGCATCAGATGCCCGAACGGTTTGTGTTGCTGACCACGCTAAACGCCGCGACCCAACGAGTGCCAGCGCGCGAAGTGCTGCGTGAGGCCGCGTTTACTGCCCGGGTCAACCACCGTGTCGACGAAACAGCATTGCGGAACTTTTTGGTGCGCATGGGTTTCACGCAAAGCCCGACGGTTATGGAGCCCGGAGACTACGCGATCCGCGGCGGCATAATCGACATCTTCCCTCCGGGCGAATCCGGCCCGGTTCGGCTGGACCTGTTCGGTGATGTGCTGGACGGTGCGCGCCGGTTTGACCCAGTGTCGCAGCGCACGACTGAAAAGCTGGACGTGGTTGAACTGGCCCCGGTGTCCGAGGTCATTCTGGATGACGCCGCCATCACACGATTCCGCCAGAACTATCGCATCGAATTCGGCGCGGCGGGCACCGATGATCCGCTGTACGAGGCGGTCAGCGCTGGCCGCAAGCATCAAGGCGTGGAACACTGGTTGCCGTTTTTTCACGAAAAGCTTGAAACGCTGTTCGACTATCTGCCTGGTGCCACGATCTCGTTGGACGATCAGGTCACGCCCACGCGCTTGGCCCGGTGGGAATCGATTGAGGATCAGTACGAAACTCGGCGGTTGGCACTGGAAAACCGCTCGCGCATGGACACGGTTTATAAACCTACGCCGCCCGGATTGTTGTATCTGGACGATGCTGCATGGGAGCAGGCGGTGGGTGATCGGCGCGTTTTGCAATTCAGTCCGTTGCCGCAGGCCAGCGGCCCCGGCGTGATCGACGCTGGTGGACGGATCGGGCGGAATTTTGCACCCGAACGACAGCAGGAAAGCATCAGCCTTTTTGGCGCGCTGGCCAGTCATATCACAGACAAGATGGACAAAGGGCCGGTCCTGATCGCGTCTTATTCCGAAGGTGCGCGTGAACGCCTGACCGGATTGATCGAAGACGAAGGTCTGGCTGAGGCGATCCCCGTTTCCGACGGCACTCGCGTCGGTAAACGCGGGCTGCACCTGGCTGTATGGGCGTTGGAGCATGGGTTCGAAACGTCGGATCTGACGGTGATCGCTGAACAAGATGTTCTGGGCGACCGCCTGATCCGCCAACCCAAGAAACGCCGAAAGGCCGAGAACTTCCTGACCGAAACCCAATCGCTATCACCCGGCGATCTTGTGGTGCATGTGGACCACGGGATTGGCCGCTACATGGGGATGGAGGTCGTGACGGCGGCGGGCGCAGCCCATGAGTGCCTTTTGTTGGAATATGCCGAACAGTCCAAGCTGTACCTGCCGGTCGAAAACATCGAGCTGCTGTCGAAATACGGTCACGACGAAGGTCTTCTGGATCGTTTGGGCGGCGGTGCATGGCAGGCCAAAAAGGCCAAGCTGAAAGAGCGCATTCGCGAGATGGCGGACAAGCTGATCCGCATCGCTGCTGAGCGGGCGTTGCGTAAAGCTCCGGTGATGGACCCGCCGCCCCATGCGTGGGAGGAGTTCAGCGCGCGTTTTCCGTATCAGGAAACTGATGATCAGCTGCGCGCGATTTCCGATGTGATGGAAGATATGCACTCGGGCGCGCCAATGGATCGTCTGATTTGCGGCGATGTCGGCTTTGGCAAGACCGAGGTCGCCATGCGTGCTGCCTTTGTCGCCGCGATGTCGGGCGTGCAGGTGGCCGTTGTGGCCCCTACGACGCTGCTGGCCCGACAGCACGCGGCATCGTTTAAGGAACGGTTCCGGGGATTCCCGCTTGAGGTTCGGCAGCTGTCGCGTTTTGTATCGGCGAAAGAGGCGCAACAAACCCGCGATGGGTTGGCGCGAGGCACAGTGGACATCGTGGTCGGCACCCATGCGCTGCTGGCCAAGGGGATTCGGTTCAACAACCTCGGGCTGCTGATCATCGATGAGGAACAGCATTTCGGGGTGGGTCACAAAGAGCGCCTCAAACAACTGCGCTCGGACATTCATGTGCTGACCCTGACCGCGACGCCGATACCGCGGACGCTGCAATTGTCGCTGACAGGTGTGCGTGATTTGTCAATCATCGGCACGCCGCCCATCGACCGTCTGGCCATCCGCACCTATGTCAGCGAATTCGATGCGGTCACGGTGCGCGAGGCGCTGCTGCGCGAACATTATCGCGGCGGGCAAAGTTTCTATGTCGTCCCGCGTATCTCGGACCTGCCCGAGATTGAGGAATTCCTGAAGGACCAACTACCGGAACTGACTTACGTTGTCGCGCATGGGCAAATGGCGGCGGGCGAACTCGATGACCGCATGAATGCCTTCTATGACGGGAAGTATGATGTGCTGTTGGCAACGACGATTGTGGAAAGTGGGCTGGATATTCCGACGGCCAACACAATGGTCGTGCATCGCGCGGATATGTTCGGTCTGGCGCAGCTTTATCAGATCCGCGGACGGGTGGGGCGATCAAAGGCCCGCGCCTATGCCTATCTGACCACCAAACCGCGCCAGCGATTGACGGCCACCGCCGAGAAACGCCTGCGGGTTCTAGGCTCTCTTGATACACTGGGGGCGGGGTTCACGCTGGCATCGCAGGATCTGGACATTCGCGGTGCCGGCAATCTGCTGGGCGAGGAACAGTCGGGCCAGATGCGAGACGTGGGCTACGAGCTGTACCAATCCATGTTGGAAGAGGCGATTGCCAAAATCAAAGCCGGTGAGATGGAGGGTCTATCGGACGCAGACGACCAGTGGGCCCCGCAAATCAATCTGGGCGTCCCGGTTCTGATCCCCGAGGATTATGTGCCCGATCTGGATGTGCGCCTGGGGCTGTACCGCCGCTTGTCCTCGCTTTCGACCAAGGTTGAACTTGAAGGTTTTGCGGCCGAGTTGATTGACCGCTTTGGTTCGCTGCCAAAAGAGGTGAACACCCTGATGCTGGTCGTGCGTATCAAAGCGATGTGCAAACGTGCGGGCATTGCCAAATTGGACGGCGGACCAAAGGGTGCGACGATCCAGTTCCACAATGACAAGTTTGCCTCGCCTCAGGGGTTGGTCGAGTTCATCCAGAACCAGCGCGGGCTGGCCAAGGTCAAGGACAACAAGATCGTCGTGCGACGCGACTGGAAAAAGGACAGTGACAAGATCAAGGGTGCCTTTGCCATCGCTCGTGATCTGGCGGAAAAGGTTGTGGCCGAGAAGAAAAAGGCGAAGGTCTAGTCTCCGCTGACAAAAGTACACAACTGCCAGTCGCCCGTGTCTGACTTGACGAACGCGGCACGGTGGCCGGTCATGGGCCAAAGAAAATCGGCGTGCATATAACCTTGCGTGCCGTCCGTCAGCAGGACGCGCTGATATTCGGCACCGTCTTGATAGTCACGTATAATCGCGATTTCGTGGCTGATCAGGCTTATAATGGACGAGTTGCGATCCGGTCTTTGACGTAGAGATACATCGGAACCTTTGACAAAGAACGCCAACTCTGGGTCCAGCGAGGCGGGCAGGGTGATCTGCCATTGATGCGGCATCCAGAACTCGCCTTCTTCGTCGAAGTAACCGGGCTGAGACAAAGTGGTTTCCAGGTCAGACCAGTATTGCGCGCGTAACGCATCCGCGTTTTCACGCTGTTCTTCCGACAGGGCTTTCGGGTCGAGGGTCAGATTGGAACGTAATTCCTCGGGGCCGCCGTCGCCGCCATGGCTTAGGTAGATGTCGGGGCAAGCCGCCGAGACCACCGCGTCGATATCCCGAGCGGACACTTGAGCCAATAACGCCTCACGAAAAGTCACCAGAGACGGATCACGGTCGGCTTGATCGACCGGCGGAAAAGATTGACGGTCGGCAACGGCAGGGCCGCAGATCACGGCAGCCAGCAGTAGCGCGTATTTCATTCGGCGGCCCTCATCGCGGCTTGGGCGCAGAAACAGGATGCTCCGACCGCGCGGTCGGCACGTGCCAGAGCCAAATCAAGACGTTGTTTGATTTGAGCGATTTCAACACTTTCGCCGCGCGCCTTCAGGCAGTCATGCAGACCTTTGAGGCTCCAAACATTGTCCGGATGGATCGAAGCACGGCTGAGGGTGCCGCCCAAGCCAAGGTCTTCGCGATAGACCGCTTCAGCCTCGGTTTCGTGACCTTGTTCAAACAACAACGCCCCTAATGCATGGCGGGTTGGCTGCATCCAGCCCCATGGTTCGTCATAGGGCAGCGTGTCATCCAACTCGACCGAGCGTCGCAGATGGGCGTAGGCGATATCGTAGTTGCCCTTGCGATACTCAATCTCTCCACTCAGCATTTCCCGCGCGATTTCAAGCAGGTCAACGACGCGGTTGTTGTGTAGCAGGCGTGTTTCGGGCACGCAGGCCTTGGCCGACAGGAACAGTTGTTCCTCAGCTTCGGCTTCGGCGACGTCACCGGTTGCAGCATGGGCGATGGCGCGAGCATAGTGGATGGTGGCAGTTAACGTGCGATAGAGGTCGGGGTCTGCGGGCAGTTCCAGCGCCTTTGCCTCGTCCCATCGGCCAAAGCGGATCAGGATATGCGGCCCCATGGACATGTAGCTTTCGAAGTAATCCGCCATGGGCGGGCTTTCGATGCGCAACATCTCTTCGGGGGTTGTGTCCCACAGGCCCTGATTGGCGCGTAGTGCCGGTTCCATCTGGCCTAGGAACAACGCGCCATAGATGGCGAAATGGTAATTGTGCTGACGGTAGCCAGTGTAGATATTGAACGCGCCTTCGCGCTCGTAATATTTTAGATCGGCTATGGTGGCCTGTTCGTTCCAATAAACGACGTTGTGGTAGCTCCCGCACAGCACATCGATATGGGTGGGCATATGCACCAGATGGCCTGCATCCGGCACCAGCGTGCGCAGAACATCCCCGGCTTTTAATGCCTTTTCGGGCGTCGGTGACATCTCCATCAGGTGGACATAGAGGTGCAGCAAACCCGGGTGCGACATGGCTGCGGGGTCATTTGCCATCGCGTCCTCAAGAACCTTCTGCGCCTCAAGCGTGGCGGCACCTTCGGCCGGTTTTCCGGTCTTCAGATCCCACATTTGCCAGGGGGTGAGGTTCAGCAGTGCCTCAACATAAATTGTATGCAGGTCCAAGTGATCGGGTTGGTCGGCAAAGGCTGCGCGCATGGCATTTGCAAAATCGTGGTTCCAGCTGTTCATATCCGGGATCGGATCGCGCTGAGGGTAACGAGCGGGCAGGGCGCGGATCAGTGCCTGTTCAACGGGGGTGCAGGTGTCCAACAGGGCTACCGCTTGCTGTGTCGCGTCATAGGCTTGCGCAAGCGCTTTCTGCTGACCACGCTCGTCGCGTAAATCCCAAGGCAGGTTGTAATTCGGGCCGGCTGCGTAGGCGATGCCCCAATAGGCCATAGCGCAATCCGGGTCATGCTCGGCAGCGCGCTGGAAACAGACAACGGCCTCGTCATGGTTATAGCCATAGGTCCAAACCAGCCCCCGATCGAACCAAAGCTGCGCCTCGGCTGAGGTCGTGCTGACTGGACAGGAATATGTGCCCAGATCGTAATAGTCGCTCATTGAAAATCTCCCCTCGGGTCGGGGAAAGATTAGCGTGATTCACCCGGGCTGCACAGGTCAGGCAGGTAGTCTGTTTTCGATCCGGCCCATATGCAGCATAAGCCCGAAACCGGTCACGCTCATCACCAGAATGCCGGTGGTCAGCGGATATAGCGAGCCATCGAACATTTGACCGATCGGGGCGGCGATAGCGGCGGCCAGAACGGTCGAAAACGCGCCGATGACCGACGCTGCCATACCGGCAATATGGCCCATTGGCTCCATCGCAATGGCGTTCAGGTTGCCCATCGTCATGCCAGCCATGAAAAAGATCGAGGTCTGCCAGAAGACGAACACCGCAAAGTTCAGATTGGCCGAAAGCGGCATCATGTTCAGCGTGATGACGCCAATCGTGATGGCGATCTGCGCGCCAAGGGCCCATGTCACCAGCCGCCGCATCCCCACGCGGATCACAAGCGCGGCGTTCAACAGGCTGGCGGACCCCGCCATCAAAGCCACAAAGCCAAACCAAAACGGGAAGCTGTCGGCGCTGTCATGGATCACATCATAAACTGGCTGCACCATGGTCAGCATGGTGAATAACATGCCAAGGCAAAGGGATTGCACAAAGATTGATACGCGCACCGTGGGATGGGCGAACATCTCGCGTGCGGCCGCGGTCATCAAGGGCAGGCGCAGTGGGCGACGGTTTTCCGGCCTCAGCGATTCTGGTAGGCGCAGGCCCAGCCAGATCACGGTGATCACCGAGAACAGGATGAACGAAACAAAGATGCCACGCCATCCCGCGATGGCGATCATTCCGGCCCCCAGCATCGGGGCGACGGCGGGCACCAGCGTAAAGATCATCATGGCGATAGAGACGATCCGCGCCATTTCCCGGCCCGAGTACAAGTCTCGGATGATCGCCATGGCGACCACACGCGGCGCGGCGCAGCCGATGCCCTGCGCTACCCGCGCGAACAGTAGAAGTTCCAACGAAGAACTGGCCCAGGCCACGGCTGCCGACAAGATGTAAAACGCCGAGCCGACATAGATCACTGGCTTGCGCCCAAACGCATCGGACAATGGACCCACAAAGAATGTACCGATGCCCATGCCCAGAACAAATGAGGTCAGGATCAACTGAGCGTCGTTGATATCATCGGGGCTCAGCTGCGCGCCGATCTCGGGCAAAGCAGGCAGCATCGAGTCGATCGAAAACGCAATCGTCGCAAACATCATTGCGACAAGTGCGATGAACTCTCCCGAAGACATGCGATTGGCCATGGCGCCCTCCTGACCTGATTGCGCTATCACGGCTTTTCAGGAGGCGCTAGGGGGCAGGCTGCACAGGGACCTGTGCTATTTTGCAGGGGAAGCCTCAAGCTGAGACATAATCTCACCGATTACTTTTTCCCACATTTCAGGGGGTTGTGCGCCCGGAACCGCGTGCTGGTTGGCCACAATGAAGGTAGGAACAGAATTTACCCCCATCTGTCGCGAATGGGTGTCGCGGGTGCGGATATCCTCGCGATCAGCGTCGGATTTCAGCAGTTTCGATACCACAGCTGCGTCCATGCCGATACAGTCGGCGATATCGGCCAACACTTCGTGGTCGCCAATATCACGTCCTTGCACGAAATACGCATCGAACAGAGCGTTTACGGCTGCGTCTTGCTTGCCCTCGATCCCGGCCCAGTGGATCAGGCGGTGCGCGTCCAACGTGTTAGGTGTGCGTTTCATCCCTTCGAAGTCGATGCTCAGCCCGGCATTCTGCGCATGCTCAACCACCGGGGCATAGGCGCGCACGGCACCGTCTTTGCCGCCGAACTTGCGCTCCAGATATTCGCGGCGATCCATGCCTTCGTTCGGCATGTCGGGGTTTAACTGAAACGGATGCCATTCGATAACGAACGGGTGGTCCGGAATAGCGGCCAGAGCTTTGTCCAGATGGGTTTTGCCGATATAGCACCATGGGCAGATCGGGTCGGACATGATGTCGAGTTTGACGGTCTGGGTCATGGTGTATTCGCCTTGAAATAGGCCGGGAGCGCCCGACGCAGGAGTTTGCCATTACCACCGGTTGGCAGCTCGGGCAGGTGAATGAACGCGCGTGGCTGTTTGTAGCGCGCCAGATTTGCCTCGACATAGGTGCGCAGGGTGTCTTCGTCCAGCTTTTCCGGCCCGGTATAGAAGGCTGCTATCACATATGTGTCCTGTTTGACCTCAACCGCCGCCGCACCCACTTGCGTGATGCCGGGGTATTTGGTTAGGGCGGCCTCAACCTCGACCGGGGACACGCGATAGCCACCCGCGTTCATCATATCGTCGTCGCGGCCCAGATAGGTGATCTGCCCATCAACCGCCATGGCCCCTTGATCACCGGTCAGAAACCAGTCGCCCTGCATGCGGGCCTTGGCCTCGTCAGGTGCATTCAGATAGGTTAGCATCAGACCGGGGTCGGATCGGTGGATGGCAATGGTACCTTCTTGGCCACGCGGAACCGGTCCGTCCGGCCCCAATATCGCCACCCGGCGACCCGGTTGAGGTTGCCCCAACGACTCGCCCCGGGCCGGATGGGCAGGGCTGGACGAGATGAAGGTCGAACATTCGGACATACCGAAGGCTTCGTACAATTCTGTCCCGGTCAGGTCGCTCCATTGCGCATGCAGGTGCCGCGACAGCTTTTCGCCTGCGCACAGGCCGTGACGCAGGTCCGGTAAATGCAGATCACCGGCGGATTTAAGCAATTTGCGAAACACGCCGGGCGCGGCGGCAAAGATCGTTGCCCGATGTTGTCTTAACAGCTCTGGAAGGGCATCAGAGTCGGTGCCGGGTTCGGGGATCAACGCGGTCGCGCCGATCGTCCAGGGATCCATCAGCCCGGTGCCCAGAGTATAGGTCCAGTTGAACGCCCCGGCATGACACAGGCGGTCCGTATCCCGCAACCCGTACCAGCCATCCACCATCATCTGGCGCGCCCAGATGGCGCGGTGGGCATGGGCCACAGCGCGTGGTTTGCCAGAAGTGCCAGAGGTATAGACGACATAGGCCAACCGGTCCGGGTCGCCGAGTTGGAACTCGGCAGGGGGCAGTGCGCGCATCCCCGACAGATCGTCCAGCGTAATCTGCAACGGATGATTGGCGCAGGCGACGGCTGGGTCGCGCAGAATGGCTGTGGGTTGCAGATCAGAAATAATGCGCGCGGTTTCGGGCTCAGTCAGCTGTGACGAGGTGGGAACCGGCACGACCCCGGCAGCTATGGCCCCAAGATAGGCGATGGGGAAATCAACCGTATTCCCCAGTCGCATCAATGCAATGTCCCCGGGATTCAATCCGGTCTTCAACAGCCCGGTAGCGGTGCCCAGAATGGCCGATTTCAATACGCCATAGGTCCAATCCCGCGCCCCGTCATTGCCTAAAACCGACAAGGCGGTTTTGTCCGGGTGGTCATCCGCGTGCCGCAGAACGTGCGCGGCCAGATTGAATGGTGCGGGGCAGGCCGGAGGCGGCCCCTGATCGAAAACAGAAAGCATGGCCACTGGCTATCGCGGGGCTTGGCGCGTTGCAAGCCGGGCAGGCTGGTCCTATAGATTGACGCATGAGTACTAATGAACAGCCATCTCTGATCCGCATTGCACGTGACTCGGGTGAGCACACCGATCCCGAACCACTTGATCTGGGCGCGCGCGTGCGTCAACTGCGCAAGGCGCGGAACTGGACGCTGGAACAAGCGGCGTCTCAGGCGGGGCTTGCGCGCTCGACCCTCAGCAAGATCGAGAATGGGCAGATGTCGCCCACTTATGACGCGCTGAAAAAGCTGGCGACCGGGTTGGAAATTTCGGTGCCACAGCTGTTCACCCCGCCACAGCGTGATCAGGTGATCGGTCGGATGGCAATCACCCGCATGGGCGAAGGCGCTGAACATCCGACGGGAACATACGAGCACGAGTTGCTGGCCGAAAACCTGACGAAAAAGCAGATGCTGCCCTATCGGGCTCGCGTGCGCGCGCGCTCAATGGACGAATTTGACGGCTGGGTGCGCCATGACGGCGAAGAATTCCTGTATGTGCTGACCGGGGTTGTGAAGCTGTACACCGAATTCTATGAACCCGTCGAAATGCGCCGTGGCGACAGCGCTTACTACGACGCCAGTATGGGTCACAACGTAATTTCCGTTAGTGACGAAGATGCGACGATCCTGTGGGTAACGTCACTTGCTTAAGGAACGGCTGAACTCGCGGTTCAGACCTTCGGTGAATAGAAAATCCTCAAGTTCTTCGTGGGCTTCATTTACGGTCAGGTGGTGGCGTTCGGCCAGGTAGGCTTCGAACCCTTTTCGATCTTTGCTCAGCCGCACCTTGTCCTGATCGCGCAGATTCGGAAAACGCCGTTTAGCGCGGGAATACATAGCATCCCAGTCTTGCAGCAGGTCAGTCCAGTTCAACATCAGTCAGCTTTCCGTAATTCGGGTTTCACGGCTGCTCGGCCCTTTCATCAGGGTACGGAGATGGCGGGAGTCGATGCGCATGACAAAATGTCGCACCTGAGCGGCGCTGACGTAACGTCAAAAAGGCCCGTTACGCACGATACGCAACGGGCCTACGGACCTAAGGTTGGAGTGAGTGGAGGCCGGTCCGCAAAATCCAAGAGTGACGCGCTGCATGACAAGCTATCTAGCGAAATAATCAGAATTAATCCGGCCAAACAGCACGTTTAAATGACAATAGGCTATATCGTACAGATATGTTCAGTAAAGCCCCTTGTGGGTGTTTTTTTTATTTAAGCTGGAATTTGGGTGATCAGCAAATTGTGGCGAAACTTAGTTCGAATACCCCTAGATGTTGTGTGGTTTGCGCCATGTGCCGAAATCCGCCGAAGGCTGCGGCGTTATGGCAGAGCCGTCCTTTGGGGCCAAATCTTCAGATCCAAAGCACCAAAGCACCAAACAACCTACAGCGGATTAATGCGGCAGCGGGGCTTATTTGGTCACTCTTCGTACCACCAAACCTGCGGCATATACTCGGGCCCGTCGCCATAGATCGGCAGGGTTTGAGGCTGCTTCAGTTCTTTGGCATGGGCGATGCGCCCGACGTCGAAGTTCCAGATCGGAATGACATAGCGACCAGCAGTCAGAACCCGATCAAGCGCGCGGGTGGCGGCCACGAAATCCTCGTGACTTTCCGAGGCCAGCATAGCGTCAATCAGCCCATCCACAGCGGGTGAGGCGACTCCCATCAGGTTGCGCGTGCCCTGTACATCCGCGTTTTCGCTGCCCCAATACAGACGCTGTTCATTGCCCGGAGACAGAGACAGCGCACGGCGAAGGAACGTGATGTCAAAATCAAACTCGGCATTGCGGCCGACAAATTGCGCGCTGTCTACCTGTTCGACATTGACCTTGATGCCCAGACGCTCAAGCGCGCGGGTATAGATTTCGATGGCTGTTTGTCCTTCGCTATCGCCCTGTTGCAGCAGAACGGTGATGGCAAAGTCCTGACCATTCTGGTTGCGCAGCACACCGTCCTGAATGGTCCAGCCTGCTTCGGCCAGCAGCTTGTTGGCCTTGCGAATATTGGCGCGATTCCGGGCCGAACCGTCGCCGACGGGCAGGGCATAACCTTCAAGCGCGCCGGGCGGTAGGTCGTCGGCATAAAGTTGCAGCAGCTCGGCGACACGCCCAGTGGCCGGGCCGGGTTGCATGCCCAGGTCAGAGCCCGAGAAATACGAAGTGATCCGTGGTTGGGCGCTGCCGGTGATCGTATCGTTGATAAATTCGAAATTGAACGCCAGCAGCATCGCCTCGCGGACTCGCCAATCATCGAAAGGGGCCTTGCGGGTGTTCATGACAAACCCGGTCATGCCCGAGGGTTTGCCGTGCGGAATTTCGGTCTTGACCACATCACCGCGCTGAACGGCAGGAAAATCGTACTGAGTGTTCCATTTGTCGGCGTTGAATTCGCGCACCGCGGTCAGTTCACCGGCCTTGAACGCCTCGAACAGGACGGTGCCGTCGCCAAAAAACTCGATCCTTATGTCATCCAGGTTCATGGTCCCGCGCCGGAACGGAATGTCAGCCCCCCAATAGTCTGGATTGCGCCGCAAATTCACATAGCGGCCCGCCTCATAGCTATCGATCACGTACGGCCCCGACCCGATGGGAAGGTCCTGCAGCGCGGCGTTGGCGAAATCTTTCCCCTCCCACTGTGCTTTTTGCAGGATCGGACGCAGCCCGGCGATCAGTGCCAATTCCCGGTCAGGTTCGTTAAAGGTGATCCGCACCGTGCGGGGGCCGGTTTGTTCGATGCTGTCGATCTTGCCCCACAAACCGCGGTAACGCAGATGACCTTCGGTGCCCAAAGTTTCATATGACCAAATCACGTCATCCACGGTCACCGGGTTTCCGTCAGAAAACCGGGCGTTCTCACGCAGGGTAAATTCTACCCAAGAGCGGTCCGGTGCAGTCTCAACTGATTCGGCTAACAACCCGTAAAGAGTGAAAGGTTCGTCCCAGGACCGGCCCATCAGGCTTTCATGGGTCCAAAATCGCAATTGCCATGGCGAGCTGCCTTTTTGCACAAACGGGTTCAAACTGTTAAAGCCGCCGGTGTTTCCGAATACAACCTTGCCGCCTTTGGGCGCGTCGGGATTGGCATAGGGCAGGGACACAAAATCCGGTGGTAGGGCAGGGTCGCCGTACATAGCTATGCCATGGGCCGATTCTGCATGAGCGATTGTGACAGCAAAAATAAAGGTGATTCCCGCGATCACAGGGCGAACGGGGCGTAGAAAATTGGGGCGCATTTTGGAAACAATCCTGCTCTGGCCTTATTTTGTTGGGATTCACCGTATCGATGATTTTTCTTATTTTCAAACTTTTAGCTTGGACGGATGCAAGGAATTGCTTATAAAGGATGCACTGCTCGATAGGTTTCTTGCCTGTATGAAACCTGCCTCAATAACTTAACGCCCGCTTCGTGCGGGCGTTTTTTTTGAGGCGTTTTGCCCCCGGATGCAGAACCCAGATGTTTCCCCGTTTCCTTTGCAGTTGCAGCATGGCACTGTGCGATCAAAGCAGATGTTGACGGAGAAAGCTCATGAGCGTGGCGGGAAAAACGGCGATCATCACAGGGTCGAATTCAGGGATCGGTTTGGGTGTTGCCCGCGAATTGGCCAAGGCTGGGGCCAACGTAATATTGAACTCGTTCACCGATCGGGATGAGGATCACGCGCTGGCCGCCGAGATTGCGCAGGAAACCGGAACCAACGCGCGTTACATCAAGGCGGACATGTCCAAGGGGGATGAATGCCGCGCCCTGATCGAAAAAGCGGGTGCCTGCGACATTCTCGTGAACAATGCAGGCATTCAACACGTCTCACCGATTGATCAGTTCCCGGTCGACAAATGGGATGCAATCATCGCGATCAACATGAACTCGGCCTATCACACTATGGCAGCGGCTCTGCCGATGATGCGCCAGGCCGGGTGGGGGCGCATTGTGAACATCGCCTCGGCCCACGGGCTGACGGCGTCGCCTTTCAAAGCAGCCTATGTCGCGGCCAAACATGGTGTGGTTGGGATGACCAAAACCGTAGCGCTGGAGACCGCGCAGGAACCGATAACCTGTAACGCGATTTGCCCGGGCTACGTGCTGACGCCGCTGGTCGAGGCGCAGATTCCCGACACTATGAAAGAATACGGCATGAGCCGCGAGGACGTGATCAAGAACGTCATGCTGGAACGACAGCCTTCGAAAGCTTTTGCAACGGTCGAGCAACTGGGCGGTACAACGGTCTTTTTGTGTTCGGATGCCGCCGCGCAGATCACCGGAACGGCAATCTCGGTGGATGGGGGCTGGACGGCTCTGTAAGTCAGGGGGCAGGTAATGAAACGCATCAATCTGGCACTGCAGGGCGGCGGCGCGCATGGCGCCTTTACCTGGGGTGTCTTGGACCGGTTGCTGGACGAGGATGATATCGAGGTCGCGGCAATCACCGGCACCTCGGCCGGGGCGCTGAACGGGGCTGCGTTCAAATCCGGCATGGTACGCGATGGACGTGACGGCGCGCGGGCCAGCCTTGATGGGCTGTGGGCGCGCATGGGGGCCGTCGGCGATATGCGCCTTGCCAATTGGATGCAGGCACTTGAGCCCGCTCAGATTGCGCATGCCATGGAGTATTCCCTGCCGTTTTCCGTGGGTGATGCATGGTCGCGGCTGGTGTCGCCCTATGCTTATGGTCCGTTTTATCGCAACCCGCTGGAACCGGTGGTGGACCGGTTCAATTTCAAGGAAATTTGCGCCGATGAAGGACCGCGCCTGTTCGTCTGCGCCACCTGCGTGCGCAGTGGCAAGATCCGTGTTTTTACCGGGGATGAGGTCTCGACCGATGCGATTTTAGCATCGGCCTGCCTGCCAAACCTGTTTCAGGCAGTTGAGATTTTTGATCCCAATTCGGGCCGGACCGAGGCGTATTGGGATGGCGGCTATACCGGGAACCCGGCGCTGTACCCCTTGTTCAACACCGATCTGCCAGATGATGTGGTGATCGTGAACATCAACCCGCTGGAACGGGAAGAGGTGCCGAAAACGCCGCAACAAATCCAGAACCGGATCAACGAGATCAGCTTTAACTCATCCCTGTTCCGCGAATTGCGCGCGATCAGCTTCGTGCAGCGTTTGTTGGCCGAAGGCAAATTGAAAGCGGGTGAGATGAACCGGGTTCTGGTTCACATGATCGCCGATGACGCGCTGATGAACGATCTGTCGGTGGCAACTAAGACGGTGCCGAACCCGGTTGTTCTGCACAAGTTGAAAGAGGCCGGGCGCACGGCTGCGCATCGGTTCCTTTCGGACAACAAGGGCGATTTGGGGCGGAAAAGTACTGTCAACCTGCCCGAGATGTTTGGCTGATCACTCAGGCGGTAGCGTCGGATCTTTGCCGTTGGGGTAAACCAGACCGGCAGAAATCACCAGCTTGGCCGCGTCCTCGATAGTCATGTCCAGCAGAATGACGTCTTCGGCAGGAAAGAACAGCAAAAACCCCGAGGTCGGGTTTGGCGTGGTCGGGATGAAAACGCTCAGCAATTCGCCCGCGGTTTCGGCGCGCTGGGTGACCTCGCCTTTGGCAGTGGTCGATACAAAGCCGATAGCCCAGATACCGCGGCGTGGATATTGCACCAAGCAGGCTTTTTCAAAAGATCTTTCTGTCTGGGCAAAGACCGTCTCGGATATTTGCTTGATCCCGGAATAGATCGAGCGGACAACCGGCATCCGTTCTACCAGGCTTTCGGTGAAGGAAATAAAGGATCGTCCCAGAATCCCCTTGGCGACCCAGCCCACCAGAACAGTGAACACCAGAAAGATGATGACGCCGACGCCGCGCAGGTTGATGCCTACATATTGTTGGGGCTGGAACTGTTGTGGGATCAGCGGCAGGACAGCACTGTCGATCCAGCCCACGACGGACCAAATCAACCAGATTGTCAGCCAGACAGGCGCAATGACAACGATGCCCGTCAGAAAAGACGCGCGCAGCCGGGAAAACAGGCCCGGTCCGCGGTGGGGTTCTTCGTCAAACGGTGTGTTCATTGCGATCCTGATTGGTTTGCCGATTTAGTTAAGCAGTCCGGCGTCTTGGTACAATAGGGTAGCTCTAGGCGGATTTGGTCAAAGCAATCGCGATACCGGCGGCTAGACGGGCATTGTTGCGCACCAGCGCAATGTTTGCGGTCAGCGAGCGGCCCCCGGTCTGTTCATAGATCCGTTGTAGCAGGTATGGCGTGACGCCTTTGCCGGTGATCCGGTGCGTATCCGCGTCGGATTGGGCGGCAGCGATGATGGGGGCCAGTTCCTCGGCCGGGATTTGATCGGCGTCCGGGATCGGGTTGGCAACCAGCTGACCCCCGGGCAGGCCAAGCGCGCGACGGGTGGCGTGGGCCTTGGCGATGTCTTCTGCACTATCCATGCGCAAGGGCGCGGGATAGGGGGACTTGGCGGACCAAAAGGCCGGGAATTCATCCTGCCCATGCGCGATAACCGGAACGCCCAATGTCTCGAGCACTTCAAGTGTTTTAGCAAGATCCAGGATGGCTTTCGCACCGGCTGCAACAACAGTAACGGGTGTCTGCGCCAATTCGTGCAGATCGGCTGAGATGTCAAACGAGGTCTCGGCCCCCTGATGCACACCACCGATGCCACCGGTCGCAAAAACCTCGATCCCGGCATAGCGCGCGGCGATCATCGTGGCGGCCACTGTTGTGGCCCCGGTGCCGCTGGTCGACATACAGGCCGCCATGTCCGCGCGTGAGATCTTGGCGACGCCCTGGGCCTGCCCCAAGGCTTTCAACTGGTCGTCTTCCAGGCCCACATGCAGTTTGCCTTTGATCACGGCCATGGTTGCAGGAACCGCGCCAGCGTCACGGACGTCCTGCTGAACCTGCGCCGCCACCTCGATATTCTGAGGGTAGGGCATACCATGGGTGATGATGGTGCTTTCCAGTGCAACGATGGGCTGACCTGCATCTTTGGCGGCGCGGACCTCGGCGGAATATTGGATGTCGATCACAGTGGTGTTTCTCCGGAAACATAGGTTGCGGCGGCATGCAGGGCGCGGCGTAAGGCTTCGTCATTGGACGCACCGTTGGCCTCGGACGCGATATGCGCCGCCATGAAAGTATCGCCCGCACCGGTCACACGGGTGACCAGAACGGAGGGCGGTGTTTGGGTCAGTATTTCGTCAGCGCTGCCAATGGTGGCCGAGTTGCCGCCGTCCGTGACCAGCACCCGCAGCGCGCCACGGTCCAGCAGGCCCTTGGCGGCGCCTTCAGAATCGGTGAATTCGCGCTGGCACAAGATGCCGGCCTCTTCGAGGTTCACGTAAAGCGTGGCGCGGGCGTGTTTCAGGAACGGCAGCAGACGCTCGGCCTTGCCGGGCGAGGCCGGGGCCACGCGCAGGTCCGCACGCGCAAAGGCGGGGCTTTGGGCGATTTCTTCTAACAGGGTCAGCGTCAGATTGCCGTCCAATGCGATGGGACCCTGGAACGGAGTGTTCTCATACCCCAGCGGCCCATGCATCAAGGGGCGCAGGATTTTCGCCCCGGCGGCCTCAAGCGAATGCGCGTCAGCAATTGCCGCGATCAGGCCGTTGGCCCCTTCGACGGCCATGTACCTGTCTGTCGGCAAATCCTGCGAACGATAGATGTGGTCCGTGACCATGCCCAGCCGCGAACAGGCGTTGACCAGTTCGTCGCCTTCGGGGTCGCGACCAATGGCTGTCAGAAGGGTCGGCGTCATACCGAAGCGTACCAGCGTCATGGCGATGTTCATGGCCACTCCGCCAGGCAGGCGGGTGATCCGCCCCGGCACGTCCGAGCCCTGACGCATGGCGCTGGCGGACCGCCCGATTATGTCCCACAGGACCGAGCCGATACACAGGATTTCGCTGTTCTGAGTCATGCCCGTGTCATGCCGCAGCCCCGAGGTGGGTGCAAGGGTTAACGCTCACATCGCGTCGGTAAGAGTTGTAAGCGCGGCAAGCGGGTCTTCTTGCGACCAGATCTCATCCCCGATACCGAAGAAATCAGTGCAAGGGGTCAGGTCGCGGATCAGCTCAGGCGTCAGGCCACCTTCGGCCACAACCGGAACCTCGATCATCTCAGACCACCACTGAAACAGGTCTTTTTCAGCCGTGGTTCCGTCCCCCAGCGTTGACGCGCCGACCGGGCCAAAGGCAACATAATCTACGCCAGCTTCGCCGGCGGTCATGCCATCATGGCTGGACGCGCCACAAAAACTGCCAACAATGGCATCCGCGCCCAACTCCTTGCGCGCGGCGCGCACTGAACGTGCGGCGTCGTCCAGATGCACCCCGTCCAACCCCAACCGTTGCGCCAGCAGAACATGGTTCGAGATGACCAGCGCCACGTCACGGGTATGGGCCACCTCGCGACAAGCATCAGCAGCGCGCGAGATCGCGTCTTCGTCATTGCCTGCCAAAGCCAGTCGGATGCAGGCAATCTCGGCACCGTCCAGAACGCGGCTAAGCTGGTCGGGGAACGTGCTCAATGAGATGGTCGGAGGGGTGATCAGGTAAATCTGCGGCTGCTCGGGGGTGTCCATTGGCGCGTCCTTAGCTTTCAGTCTTTGGCGCGGTTTAGCGGATTGTGCCGGGGAAGCAAACTTTTATGCCGGTTTAAGGCGCAATTGACCAATCGGATGCCTTGCCCTGCGCCATCGCGCCGATTACAGCAAGCCAAGTTTTCCGGAGACAACCATGCCCAGCGATACATCCCAGCCGTCCTTTGTGCTCGTCCGCCCTCAGATGGGTGAAAACATCGGCGCTGCCGCGCGGGCGATGTGGAATTTCGGGCTGGACCGGATGCGGATCGTCGCACCGCGTGATGGCTGGCCAAACCCCAAGGCGGTGGCAATGTCCAGCGGGGCGGGGCGCTTGCTGGACGAAGCGCAGCTGTTCGATGACCTTGCGGGCGCGCTGGCCGACAGCACTTTTGTCTTTGCAACCACCGCACGCCAGCGTGGTCTGACCAAACCGGTCTACAGCCCCGAACGCGCGATGCAGATCGCGGCCGAGAAAGTGGCGGCTGGTGAAAAGGTCTCGGTTTTGTTCGGACCGGAACGGGCAGGATTGGAAAACGAAGATATCGCCAAGGCAAATGCCATTATCTCGGTTCCGGTAAACCCGGAATATGCCTCGCTGAACCTTGGCCAATGCGTGTTGTTGACCGCCTATGAGTGGATGCGCCAGACAGGCGATGTGGTGCACGAAGCCACCGATCTGGGCAAAGGCGACTGGGCCACGGGGATCGAGGTCGAAAAACTGGTCGAACATTACGAAAACCGGCTGGACGAGGCGGGCTTTTTCTATCCACCCGAAAAGGCCGAAGGCATGAAGACCAATTTGCGCAATCTGTGGTCTCGGATGCGGATGACGCGCGCGGATGTGCAGATGCTGCACGGGATCATGCGTCAGATGGTCCGTTGGAAGGATAAAGGCTGAGGCTGGACCTTAGCCCCCCTTCACCCTAGCTTGCGACGAAATCCAAGGCACAAGAGGACAGCATGAGCGGTAAGCGCAGCATCTTCGAAGACGTCTCAGACACAGAAAAACAACAGGCCGTTCAACCGGGCATGATTGACCGTGGTCGTGGCGGCGCACGCGGGGCAATTCGCGTCTGGCTGATGATCCTGTTCGCGCTGGTCGTTGTCATGATCGCCGTAGGCGGCCTGACACGCCTGACCGATAGCGGACTGTCGATAACGGAATGGCGCCCGGTCACTGGGGCCATCCCGCCAATGACCGAGGCCGATTGGCAGGCCGAGTTCGAAAAGTACAAGCAGATCGATCAATGGCGCATTCAGAACCAATGGATGGAGCTTGATGACTTTAAATCCATTTACTGGTGGGAGTGGGGTCACCGTCAACTGGGCCGGGTGATCGGTCTAGTTTGGGCACTTGGGTTCTTTGGCTTCTTGCTGGCCCGGAAAATTCCGACCGGGTGGACAGGTAAATTGCTGATTCCAGGCGCTTTGGGCGGTGTTCAGGGCGCGGTTGGCTGGTGGATGGTTGCCTCGGGCGTGACGCAGGGCGAGGGGATGACGGCCGTTGCCAGCTATCGCCTGGCAGTCCATCTGGGTCTGGCCTTCGTTATCCTCGGGTTCCTTGCGTGGTACATCTTTGAGCTGGGACGCGAGGAGCGTGACCTGATGCAGGCCCGCCGCGCGAAAGAGGGCAAACTGTTCTCGCTATCGACCGGGCTGATGCATTTCGCCTTTCTACAAATACTCATAGGCGCCCTTGTGGCAGGCATAGACGCTGGAAGATCATATACCGATTGGCCCCTGATCGGTGGTCAATTGTTGCCGCCTGACGCGACGATGCTTGAACCGATGTGGCGCAATTTCTTTGAAAGCCCCGGTCTGGTGCAGTTCATTCACCGCTGTGCTGGCTATCTTCTGTTTATCTTCGGCATCATTGTCTGGAGACGCGGCAGCACCAGCGCGCATCCGCAAACGCGGTTTGCGTTCAATGCAGCTTTTGCGGCGCTTTCGCTGCAGGTGGTGGTCGGGATTATGACGGTGATCTACGCGGCCCCCTGGCAGATCGCCATCTTCCACCAGTTCATGGCCGTTGTTGTTTGGACCCTGATCCTGCGCGCACGTTTCCTGACAGCATATCCAATCGCCACCTCAATCCGCGGAGCATGACCCTGATGACTGCCTATGATGACCTGATGGCCTTCCAACGCGAAACGTCGGCCCTCGGGCAAATCGCCGGGCGGCTGGGCTGGGACCAGGAAACGGTGATGCCGCGCGGCGCGGCCCCGCAACGGGCGGAGGAAATGGCCGCGATCGAAGCGGTTCTGCACGCCCGCCGCTCTGACCCGCGCGTGGCTGAGTGGTTGGAGCAAGCCGACCCACAAGACGACGTAGCCCGCGCCCAATTGCGCGATATCCGTCGAACTTACGAGCGGACGGCAAAAGTGCCAGCCGATCTGGCCAAGGCCATTGCGCGCGTGACCTCAGCGGCGCAAGGCACGTGGGCGAAGGCCCGTGCGGATGAAGATGTTTCTGCCTTTTTGCCTGTTCTCGAGGAGGTCGTTGCCCTCAAGCGTGAAGAAGGCGCTGCACTGGCGCAGGGTGGTGATGTCTATGACGCCATGGTCGAAGACTACGAACCCTATACCACCGGGTCACAAATCGCCGAGATTTTCGATCAGATGCGCCCTCGTCTTGTGGCCCTGCGCGCGGCCGTTTTGGATAAACCAGCGCCGCACGCTCTGACCGGAAAATTCGACGAACAGATACAGATGCAATTGTCGCAGAAACTGGCGACCACGTTCGGGTACGATCTGAATACTGGGCGGGTGGACAAGGCAGTGCATCCGTTCAGTTCGGGCAGTGGCCTGGATGTGCGCATCACCACTCGCACCAGCGAGACCGACCCGTTCAACTGTTTCTACTCAACCATTCATGAGGTCGGCCACGCTGCCTATGAACAGGGTATCAACCCGACCTACGCGCTGACACCACTGGGGCAGGGCGTGTCGATGGGCGTGCATGAAAGTCAAAGCCGGATTTATGAAAACCAGCTGGGCCGATCTCGGGCGTTCACGGAGTGGCTTTACAATCAAATGGTTGACGCGTTCGGTGATTTCGATGTCGCGGATGCCGATGCGTTCTATGCCACGGTCAACGGCGTACACAAAGGCTATATCCGCACCGAGGCGGACGAGGTGCAATACAACCTGCACATCATGCTGCGCTTTAACCTTGAACGCGCCCTAATGGCCGGAGACCTTCAGGTCAGCGATCTGGAGGCAGCGTGGAATGACCGGTTCAAGGCCGATTTTGGATATGAGGTCGACAGACCTTCGAACGGGTGTTTACAGGACGTCCACTGGTCGGTCGGATTGTTTGGTTATTTCCCGACCTATTCATTGGGCAATGTCTATGCCGGATGTCTGTATCAAGCGTTGCGCGCTGCGGTTCCTGATTTGGATGCGCAACTGACCAGGGGCGACACGTCAGGCGCAACCAGTTGGCTGTGCGAGAACCTACAGCGTTTTGGCGGACTCTTCACCCCGCGCGAGACTATCCAACGCGCCAGCGGGATTGAACCGGGACCGGAACCGTTGTTGGCGTATTTGGAACAGAAATTTGGTACGCTCTACAATCTTTGAACGCACAGTTTCCGGCCAAACTCGTTGTCACATGTGTGCCGCGTTGCCAGTTCTTTGCCTATAGTAGCCCATAGGAACCGAGCATTGCTAATCAGGCAGTAGATAGATGGTCAGATAGCTTAAAAGTTGAAAGCCCCCCTGAACCATATGGTTTTCTTCCAAGTCAAAATTCATGACCGTCTGATCCGCCAGAAAAAAAGCAAGCCACAATCCTAGCGATACGATAAACGCTGCGTCGACCCTCTTCTGCCAGCGATCCGTCTGGGAATACGGGGTAAATGAAGCGAACGCAAATAGCAGCGTCGAAAGAAATAGCCACAGTATGATCCCGACAAATAAAATTACATCAACGGCAGTAGAGGCACCAAACTGCGCCAGCGTTTTTTGCAGAAACGGAAAGTTGTGACCGTCAAACCAAGGGGTTGAAGTCACCCCCAGCAGCTCTAGCCCGCCGATGAAATCGGTCAAAAACGCGAATGTCCACCAGAGAAACCAAAAGATAACTAAACTTTGTTTGAACAAAATTCGCATTAAAACGACCTCTTGAAACTGCTGTTTCAAATATCCTTGGCCATAGAATAGCGATTCTTAGGAAATACAGAAACCAGCGCCGAATTGATCGTTCTATTGGGCAAACCGTTGATTGCCACATTTTGAGAGATTATTGGCGAAAACAAATCCAAGGCCCCAAAACACTGCGCTCTGGGGCCTTTGTTGTAATCTTATCCCTCGGCCTCTTCGTCGCCTTGATCGGCGATCCAGGCGACGCTGACGACCACTTCGCCTTTACCGGTGTTGAACACCTTCACACCGCCCGCGCTGCGCGACCGGAACGAGATGCCTTCGACGGGAACCCGGATTGATTGGCCTTTGGAGGTGGCCAGCATGATCTGATCGTCGATCTCAACCGGGAACGAGGCCACCAGCTCTCCGCCGCGCATTGCCTTGTCCATGGCCGCAACCCCCATGCCTCCGCGTCCGCGGACCGGGTAATCGTGACTGGAGCTTAGCTTACCCGAACCGCCTGCCGTGATGGTCAGAATCAGATTTTCAGCGGCCGACATTTGGGCATAGCGTTCCTGGCTGATGGTCGCCAGCGCATCGCCATCCTCGTCATTGGTTTCGGCCTCTTCGGTCAGGCCGGCCACGGCGCGGCGCATTTTCAGATAGGCGGCGCGTTCGTCCGACGTAGCCTTGAAATGGCGGATCACCGACATCGACACCACGCGGTCGCCATTGCTTAGCCTGATGCCACGCACACCGGTCGACTTGCGGCCCTTAAAGACACGAACATCAGTGGTCTGGAAGCGGATCGCGCGACCCGAGTTGGTGACCAGCATCACATCGTCATCTTCCGAGCAGATGCGCGCGTTTACCAGTTCCACACCCTCGGGCAGATCCATTGCGATCTTGCCGTTGCGTTTTACGTTGGTGAAATCGCTCAGCGCATTGCGGCGCACGTCGCCGGCACTGGTGGCAAAGACGATCTGCAGGTTCTCCCACTCTTCATCCGGGACATCCACGGGCATGATAGCCGCGATGGAAACACCTGTCGGGATTGGCAGGATGTTGACGATGGCTTTGCCCTTACCGGTCCGGCCCGATTGTGGCAGGCGCCAGGTCTTGAGCTTATAGACCATGCCGTCGGTGGTGAAGAACAGCAGCTGTGTGTGCGTGTTCGCGACGAAGAGGTTGGTAACAACATCCTCTTCCTTGGTCTGCATGCCCGACAGGCCCTTACCGCCGCGTTTCTGCGCGCGGAAATCGGCCAGCGGGGTACGTTTGATGTACCCGCCAGAGGTGACGGTTACGACCATATCTTCGCGTTCGATCAGATCCTCGTCTTCCATGTCGCCGGACCAGTCGACGATCTCGGTGCGACGGGGAACGGCGAACTGTTCGCGCACGCTGCGCAACTCATCGCCGATGATCGACATGATGCGTTCGCGCGAGGACAGAATATCCAGGTATTCTTTGATCTTACCTGCTAGTTCTTCCAACTCGTCCGTGACCTCTTTGACGCCCAGTTGGGTCAGGCGCTGGAGGCGCAGGTCGAGGATGGCGCGGGCCTGAACCTCGGTCAGGTTATAGGTGCCGTCGTCGTTCATCTTGGACAGAGGATCATCGATCAGTCGCAGATAACCCTCGATCTCAGCGGCAGGCCAACGGCGCGTCATCAGCTTTTCACGCGCCTCGGCTGCGTCCGCGGATGACCGGATGGTGGCAACCACTTCGTCCACGTTGGAAACGGCCACGGCCAGACCACACAGGATGTGGCTGCGCTCCCGCGCCTTGCGAAGGTCATAGGCGGTGCGGCGGGCAACGACATCCTCGCGGAAATCGATGAACGAGGTCAGGAACCGGCGCAGGGTCAGTTGTTCAGGCCGACCACCGTTCAGCGCCAGCATGTTACAGCCAAAGGACGTTTGCATCGGCGAGAAGCGGTAAAGCTGGTTCAGCACCACCTCGGGCGTCGCATCGCGTTTCAGTTCGACTACCACTCGAACACCGTTACGGTCGGACTCGTCCTGTACATGGGCCACGCCTTCGATGCGCTTCTCACGCACCGCCTCGGCGATCTTTTCGATCATCGCGGCCTTGTTCACCTGATAGGGAATTTCATCAACGACGATAGCGTAACGATCCTTACGCAGTTCTTCCACGCGGGTCTTGGCACGGATAATGACGCTGCCGCGACCTTCAAGATAGGCTTTGCGAGCACCCGAGCGGCCCAGCATGACGCCGCCGGTCGGGAAGTCGGGGCCGGGTACGTATTCAATCAACTGCTCGGACGTCAGGTCCGGGTCGTCGATCAGTGCCAGTGTGGCGTCAACTACTTCACCCAGGTTGTGCGGTGGGATGTTGGTCGCCATGCCCACGGCGATACCACCGGCTCCATTGACCAACATGTTCGGGAAACGGGCGGGCAGGACGGTCGGTTCCCGGTCCTTGCCGTCATAATTGTCCTGGAAATCGACGGTCTCTTTTTCGATATCGGCCAGCAGGGACGCGGCGGGCTTGTCCATGCGCACTTCGGTATAGCGCATGGCCGCCGGGTTATCGCCGTCCATCGAGCCAAAGTTGCCCTGACCATCCAGCAACGGCAGCGACATCGAGAAATCCTGCGCCATCCGCACCAGCGCATCATAGATCGCGCTGTCACCGTGCGGGTGGTACTTACCCATAACGTCGCCAACCGGGCGGGCCGATTTGCGATAGGCCTTGTCGTGTGTGTTCCCGGTTTCGTGCATTGCATACAGAATGCGGCGATGCACCGGCTTCAGCCCGTCGCGCAGATCGGGGATCGCGCGGCTGACGATGACCGACATCGCATAGTCCAGGTAGGACGTGCGCATCTCGGATTCGATGGACACCGTCGGGCCGTCATAAACGGGGCGCTCGGGCGGGGTTTCGTCCATGTTTTCAGGAATATCTGGCGTATCGCTCACGTAAACTGCCCGTGTTTTGTTTTGGGTCTATATCTTGTGGATGCACCTTATCAGACCCGGCACATAAGGTGCAAGCAAGCAACGATTTTGCATACGAAAAACCCCGTAACACCTGAGTAACATATTGTTAACTAAGGGTTAGGGTGTTTTCGTGTTACCCTGAAGAGACCTTGCAACAAAATTGGAGGTCTGCATGGAGCAAAGCGAAACCGAACTAATGCTCAAAGGGTACGGGCTGACAACGGCAGAATTCTTCTACCGCATGCCCGATTACATCCACGTTCTGAACACGTTCATCTGGCAGGATTACGATCTGGCGCCGGATCATCCGAAATTGTTCGATTTCATCGACTTCTGGCAGCGCGAGATTGACGGTCCGCTGCATTCGGTCCGGTTTACGCATCGCAAGATGATCGCGCCCGGTGAATGGCGCAACATGGTGGGTGAATTCAGGGTCAATTGAATATCCAGCCTGTTTTTTTGTCAGTAACGATTGAGACGCGTTAAATTTATTGGTGCTTGGGTTATGGTGTCGACCAATCCATTGGTCACATACGGAATCGCTTTATGTCCCGAACTTTGCTTTTCGCCGCTGCGCTGTTAATTGGCGGACCAGCCGTCGCCGAAGGCGTCTTTGATAAAATCAAAAAAGGTGCTGCGAACACAGCCGACGCTGTAGGGCGTGGGACTGAAACCGTGGGCAACACCATTCAGAAAGGTGCAAGCGCGGTTGAGGGGACCATCAACTCGACCACGGATTTGGTGACGAACGAGGCCACCCCGGAAGAGACGCGCGCCAAGCTGGACGCGATGGCCAGCGAGGTTCTTACCCAGTTATTAGCGGAAAACCCCGACGCAAAAGTGTTGTATGACGTAAGTGCGGGCTACGCCGTGTTCGACTCGCGCAAAGTTACGGTGTTTCCGGTCTCGGCCGGGTATGGGCGCGGGGTGGCCGTTTCAATGGATACCGGTCAGCACACTTATATGAACATGGGTACTGGCGGAGTGGGTGCCGCAGTGGGTATTGGTGGGTTTGAAACCAAGTTCGTGATCCTGTTCGAAACCCCCGCCGATCTGGCGAAATTTATCGAATATGGTTACGACGCAACAGCAGAAACCGGGGCGATGTACGGTGACGAGCGCAGCGGGGAAACCGTGCGGTTCACTGATGGCCGGTCCTTCTTCGTACTGGGCAAGAAAGGCTGGCGCGTCTCGGCTGGGGCGTCCGGCACGAAATTCTGGGAATCGCCTGAACTGAACTGATCAGCCTGAACAGCTGGCCCCGCCCAGAACACAGAATTTGGCGCAATGGGGATGGTTGAGGTGTACGTCCGCCTCGGCCTCGGCCAGGGTGTGACCCATTTCGAATTCGGGCGCATAAGGTAAAAGTGTGCAGGCCAGAACGGCGGGGCGTTCCGCACCCTTGCGCTTTACCACCATACGGGCGCTGGCACACATCACGGCGTCGGGTGATTTGTCCAGAATACCCCAGCAAGCTGTGGTGATTTCCGGCACTTCGATGGTTTCGTCCATTTCGGGGAACAGGACCGTCTGGCCCGGGTTTTGGGCGTCAATGTCAAAGCCGTGCTGCTTGAAAAACGCAGCATAGCCAGCGCGGCTTTCCGCGTCGCTGTCACCCCAGACAGTGCGCCCGGCCACGGCCATGTTTAAGCCGTTGTCACGCAGCCACTCCATCCCGGTCACGGTCTTGGCGAAGCTGCCCTTGCCACGTTCTTCGTCATGCAGATCGGAGCAGTAGTGATCGACCGAGATTCGCAGGGTTAGCTTGTTGCCGTAGTCACGCTGCAATTCCAGCAGACCCTCACGCATCTTTCGGCGCATCATTGGTTGCATGGCATTGGTGAGAATCAAAACCTCATACCCACGCTCCAGCGCGGCGCGGGTCATGTCGATCATTTCTGGGTTCATGAATGGTTCGCCACCAGTGAACCCGATTTCCCGAACCGGCCAATTTCGAGCTTCGATTTGATCCAGATAGTACCGCACCTCATCAGCGGTGATATAGACCAGTGCATCGTTGGTCGGGCTGCTTGCGATATAGCAGTTGACACATTCGATATTGCACAAGGTACCGGTATTGAACCAAAGCGTTTCAGGGTTGCTAAGCGCAACCGAGGCCCGCGTTTGCCCGTCAGCCGTCACCAATGTGTTCTGAAATTTGCCGATATTGGCAATCTGAGAGGCGTTGTCTTTCATTCCGGTATCCGGTTCTTTGCAGTCCTGCTGCTGACTTAGCCTTTCAGACCGAATTAGTTAAGGGTGCCACGGCCGACCTGACAGAGTTTTGATGATGGGAAAAAGTGTAATTTTGTTTGCGCTAACATTGGACATGCCCTCAGGGGTAAGGTAAGGCAAACGCATGGTTTCTCGCGTCATCCCCGTCGACCCGTTCGATCTGGTCATTTTTGGCAGTACCGGCGATCTTGCGCAGCGTAAAATCCTGCCGGCGCTGTTCCGTCGCTATTGTGCCGGACAATGGCCCGAGGATGTTCAGATCATTGGTGCCGCCAGATCGGAATTGGACAGCGATGCGTTTCGGGATGTGGTCGCGCAATCGTTGCGCGAACATGCGCCTGCGCATTGTGCGGATGCCAAGGCATTGAATGCGTTCTTGCAACGGGTTGATTATGTCGCGTTAGATGCGCTTACGGATGAGGGGTGGGGTCAGCTTGCAGCGAAGCTCACAATTGATCGGGTACGGGCGTTCTATTTCTCAGTTGGGCCGCGCCTGTTCGGACCGCTGGCCGAACGGATCAAAGCTAATGATCTGGCCACGACCCAGACACGGATCGTTGTCGAAAAACCCTTTGGTCATGATCTGGGCAGCGCGCAGGCGTTGAATGCGACGCTAGCGGCACATTTCTCCGAAGGGCAGATTTACCGGATCGACCATTATCTGGGCAAAGAAACCGTTCAGAACCTGATGGCCGTTCGGTTTGGCAACATGCTTTTCGAACCATTGTGGAACAGTCAGTATGTCGACCACATCCAGATCACCGTGGCCGAATCCGTCGGCATTGACGGGCGCGAAGAGTATTATGAGCGCGCAGGCGCCATGCGTGACATGGTGCAGAACCACCTGATGCAACTGCTCTGCCTGATCGCGATGGAACCGCCGGCCAAGTTCGACCCCGACGCGGTACGGGACGAAAAGCTCAAGGTGATACGCGCATTGGACCCGGTCGAGCCGCACCACATTGTGCGAGGTCAGTTTGAAGGTGGGCTGAGTGGACGCAGCTATCGGGATACTGTTGGTAATCCACGTTCGACCACGGAAAGCTATGTGGCGCTGCGGGCTCACGTCAGTAACTGGCGGTGGGCGGGTACGCCGTTTTATTTGCGCACAGGCAAAAGGCTTGTGGCGCGATCTTCGGTGATCAATGTGATGTTCAAAGACGCGCCGCATTCGATCTTTGGCGCAGATGCCGGGCGCCATGCCAACGTTTTGTCGATCCGCCTGCAGCCGAACGAAGGCATCACGCTGAAGGTGACGATCAAGGAGCCGGGGCAGGGTGGGATGCGCCTAGTCGACGTGCCTCTGGACATGAGTTTTGCCGAGGCATTGGGGCCGGAAAACCAGAACCCGCCGGACGCTTATGAGCGTTTGGTGATGGACGTGATCCGCGGCAACCAAACCCTGTTTATGCGCGGAGATGAGGTCGAGGCCGCATGGGCCTGGACCGATCCGATCATCGCGGGCTGGCAGGCGCGCGGAGATGTTCCCAAACCTTATGAAAGCGGCAGCACTGGCCCGGGCGACGCCGAGCTGCTGATGAAACGAGACGGTCGCCGCTGGCAAGGGATAAACCCATGAACTTACAGGAATACGCCGACCGGGATATGCTGGCCATCGACGTTGCAAACGTGCTGGCAGGTGAACTGGAATCCGCCTTGCTGCATCACGACTTTGCCTCATTGGCAGTCCCCGGAGGCACGACGCCCGGCCCGATGTTTGATGTTCTGTGCGCGGCGGATTTGGAATGGGACCGGGTGCGGGTTCTGCCTACCGATGAACGCTGTGTGCCGGGTGACCACGACCGCTCGAACGAGCGCCTAATCCGCGAGCGGTTGCTGACCAATCGGGCGTCGGTGGCGCAATATATCCCTCTGTACGTGCCGGGAAAGGAGCCCGAGGATGTATTGCCGGAAATCGAAAGCCTAATCATTCCGATCCGGCCCTTGTCGGTGCTGGTGTTGGGAATGGGCGAGGATATGCACACCGCGTCCCTGTTCCCGGGTATGGATGGGCTTGAGGCCGCGTTGGACAGTCACGCGCGTCCTCTGGCGGTGGCACGGACCGAGGTTCAGCCGGAACCCCGTATCACGCTGACTGCGCCTGTTTTGGACGGTGCCTTGTCAAAACACCTGATTATTTTCGGGAACGCGAAACGGGATGCTTTGGAACGGTCCATGTCCCTGCCACCGGAAGAGGCCCCCATCGCAGCAGTGCTGAGTGGCATGACCGTACACTGGGCGGAGTAGACGCTATGCAACTGGAGACACTCAAAGCACTGGCAGCAGAACGGAAGGGGCAGCCCATTCTGGGTCTGTTCAGTAAGGATGCAAATCGGGCGCAGGGGTATTCGGCCTCAACCGGTGACCTGCTCTTTGATTACTCGAAAACCAGTATTGACGCGGACATCCGTGACGCTTTGATCGGGCTGTGCGATACGGCGGGTCTGGCGGAACGGCGCGACGCCATGTTCTCGGGTGCCAAGATCAACGAAACCGAAGGGCGCGCGGTATTGCACACGGCGTTGCGTAATCTGGATGGCGGACCAGTTGAGGTCGACGGTCTGGATGTGATGCCTGACGTGCTGGAAACGCTGCACCGGATGCGGGTTTTCGCCGAAGAGGTGCGCGGCGGCGCGATTTCCGGGACAGGTGGCAGCTTTACCGACGTCGTGAATATCGGCATCGGCGGCTCGGATCTTGGGCCAGTGATGGCCACGCACGCGTTGGCCCCGTATCACGACGGGCCAAACCTGCACTATGTGTCCAATGTCGATGGTGCGCATATCGCGGATACGCTGCGCCCACTTGACCCGACCCGGACGCTGGTGATTGTCGCATCCAAGACATTCACCACCATTGAAACCATGACCAACGCCCGGACCGCCCGTGCCTGGTTAACGGATGGCGGTGGCGATTGTGGAAAACAGTTCGCAGCCGTGTCGTGTGCGGTAGATAAGACCGATGCCTTTGGTATCGCCCAAGATCACGTATTTGGTTTTGCCGATTGGGTAGGGGGGCGTTATTCGGTCTGGGGGCCGGTTGGGCTACCGGTGATGATCGCCGTCGGTTCGAACGCGTTTGATGCCTTTCTGCGCGGGGGACAGGCGATGGACGTCCATTTCCGCGCTGCTGACTGGATCGAGAACATGCCGGTAATGCTGGCTCTGGTTGGGGTCTGGCACCGCCAGGTTCTGGGATATACCAGCCGCGCGGTTCTGCCCTATGATCAACGGCTGCTGCGTCTTCCCGCCTATTTCCAACAGCTTGAGATGGAGTCGAACGGTAAATCCGTTGCAATGAACGGCAGCGCCTTGACCATGCCTTCGGGGCCTGTGGTTTGGGGTGAACCGGGCACCAATGGCCAGCACGCCTTTTACCAGTTGATCCATCAGGGCACCGATGTGATCCCCTGCGAATTCATGGTGGCCGCCGAAGGGCACGAGCCCGAACTTACCCACCACCACCGCCTTTTGCTGGCCAATTGTCTGGCCCAATCCGAGGCGCTGATGCGCGGCCGGTCGTTGGATGAGGCGCGGCAGCGCATGGCCGAACAAGGGTTGGCCAGTGAGGAGCTTGAACGTCAGGCCCGTCACCGTGTGTTCCTGGGCAACCGGCCGTCCTCGACCCTGATTTATCCGAAGCTCACACCGTATGTGCTAGGCCAAATCATCGCCATGTACGAACACCGTGTTTTCGTCGAAGGGGTTCTGCTGGGGATCAATTCGTTCGACCAATGGGGGGTGGAACTGGGCAAGGAATTGGCGACCTCGCTGGGTCCGATAGTGGATGGTGAAGTTAGCGCTGACGGCAAGGATGGCTCGACCGCTTCGCTGGTTGCTTATGCGCTAAAACACCGCGATTGAGGGTTCGATTTTACCACCTGCCGCAACGGCAAATCGCATTCTTTTATTGTCAGACAATTAAATGCTTGGCAGGCTCTGCCTAAGGAAAAGCCATATCGCCCGATGTGATTGCGGGCACAAAGTGGCACCGCCATAGGGAGAACGCCCATGCTGGGACAGATGATGACGCAGCCCTTGCTGATCTCGTCGCTAATTGATCACGCCGACCGCTTTCACGGTCAGACTGAGATTTATTCGGTTGAAACCGATGGCACAGTTAGCCATAGCAGTTGGTCGCAAGTGGCAAAAAACGCGCGGAAACTGGCCTCGGCACTGTCCAAGTTGGGATTGGAACCACAGACGCGGATTGCGACGCTGGCTTGGAATAACCGGCGGCATCTTGAGATCTACTATGCCACTTCCGGGGCGGGGTTCGTTTGCCACACCGTCAACCCGCGACTGTTTCCCGAACAGCTTACCTATATCATCAACCATGCACAGGACCGGGTTCTGTTTTTCGACGCAACCTTTATTCCTTTGGTCGCAGCCCTGCACGAGCATTTGCCCGATGTTCAACATTTCGTCCTGATGGGGCCAAGAAACGATGACGCAATTGCGCAGATACCGGGTGTGCAATTTTATGACGATCTGATCGAGACCGGTGAGGCCAGTTTTGAATGGCCGAGCTTTGACGAAAACACTGCATCCGGCCTGTGTTACACATCTGGCACAACCGGCAATCCAAAGGGGGTGTTGTATTCGCATCGCTCCACCGTGCTGCACAGTTTCGGATCGAACACACGCGACGTTATCGGGTTTTCGGCGATGGATGTGGTCATGCCAGTGGTTCCGATGTTCCATGTAAACGCCTGGGGGTCCCCATATGCTTGCGCCATGTCGGGATCGCGGATGGTGTTGCCGGGGCCGGGTTTGCATGGTGAGGCGTTAGTGAATCTGATCGACACTTACGGCGTCACTCTGGCCATGGGCGTGCCGACGATCTGGCAAGGGCTGCTGGCTTTTGCCGAGCAGTCTGGCAGCAAGCTGGCCAGCCTGCAGCGGACGGTGATCGGCGGGGCCGCGTGCCCGCCTTCGATGATCGAAACCTTCCGCGAAACCTATGGTGTCGACACCATCCACGCCTGGGGGATGAGCGAGATGAGTCCGTTGGGGACCGCAAATCACCCTCTGGCAAAGCACTTTGACCTGCCGGAAGACGAGCAGCACGCCATTCGAGAAAGCCAGGGAAGACCATGTTATGGTGTCGATCTGAAGATCGTCGACGATGACGGCAATGATCTGCCGCATGACGGCGAAACCCAAGGTGATCTACTGGTGCGCGGGCCGTGGGTTCTGGACAGTTATTTCCAGATGCAAGATGAAGATTTGCTGCGGGATGGCTGGTTTGCCACTGGTGATGTCGCAACGGTGGACTCTGACGGCTATATGACCATCCGCGACCGGTCCAAGGACATCATCAAGTCCGGGGGTGAGTGGATCAGTTCGGTCGAGTTAGAGAACATCGCCGTTGCGCATCCCAAATTGGCGACCGCAGCCGTGGTTGGCGTACCGCATCCAAAGTGGGACGAGCGCCCACTGCTGGTGGCCGTACGCGCCGAGGGGGAGGACCCAAGCGAAGAAGAGGTGCTGACATTTTACGACGGCAAAATCGCTAAATGGCAGGTGCCGGACAGGGTGGTGTTTGTGGATGCCTTGCCTCTGAACGCAACGGGTAAGGTTCTGAAACGCAACTTGCGCGCGGATTTCAAGGACGCCTTGGTGGGCTGATCTTTAAAAAACGTGGGAGATGGCTCCGGCGGTAGGGATCGAACCTACGACCAATTGATTAACAGTCAACTGCTCTACCGCTGAGCTACGCCGGAACGGTCCGCGCCGTATAGCAACCAGTTTCTGCGGCGTCCAGAGGGCGCATAAGATTTTTCGTCGAAATATCTTGCGCCGCAAACGACCGTTGGTGATGGGGATTTAAGGTGGGGAGAATTTGGCTCCGGCGGTAGGGATCGAACCTACGACCAATTGATTAACAGTCAACTGCTCTACCGCTGAGCTACGCCGGAACTGAGGGCCGTATAACAATCCCGATTTTTGCCGTCCAGAGGGGAATTCGACGTTTTCGAAAAAAAGTTCCGGCGGCTTAGGTTTGTCTGATGAAACGGGTGTCAGCTGACAGCTTTCCTTCGGAAGTGACCTGAGATTTCCCAATCAGATCAATCAAATGGGCGAAAACATTCCGTTCAGCGGCAGGCAAAAGGGCGGTCGGAGTGTCGACGTAAATTCGCTCGGCCAGTTCTCGGGCCGTACCGGGGTGATCTTCCAGCGCAGACAGAATCTGTGCTTCGCGTGTCAGGCGGTGATTGATCAGCCAGTCCAGCCGCGCTGCGGGATCGGCAATCGGCGCGCCATGCCCGGCGTGAAAGACGGCCCACTCGCGTGAGTGCAGACGATGGCTTGCCGCCATGAAATCCGTCAGGTCACCGTCTGGGGGCGAAACCAGTGAACTGGCCCAACCCATGACGTGATCACCCGTGAAACAGACGTCACCCCAGCCAAGCGCGATGTGATTTCCCAGATGGCCGGGGGTGTGAATCACCTCAAGCTGCCAGCCGTCGCCTGAGATCAAAGCCCCATCCGCAAGTTCGATGTCGGGGCGAAAGCTGGTGTCGATGCCTTCACCGCCGCCGACTAAACCGCTCTCGGCCAGTTGAGTCATAACTGCGCTACGCCCGGCCTCGGGCCCTCCAAAGGCCATGATCGGTGCTCCTGTACGATCCGCCAAGGGTTGGGCCAGCGGAGAGTGATCCAGATGGCTGTGGGTAACGATGATATGGCTGATCCGCTGTCCGGGTAGTAGTCCCGCCAGAATCGCATCCAGATGTTCATTGCTGAGCGGACCAGGGTCGATCACGGCAAGCTCGTTGGTGCCCACCAGATAAGTGTTGGTCCCGCGATATGTCATTGGGGATGGATTTGGCGCCAGGATACGCCGCAATCCCGGCTGCAGCTCGACCGCCGGGCCGGCGGGCGGATTGAAATCGTCAGGCGCCTGCATTCTGACCTCTTTCTCTTGTCGTAACAGCCCGTTAGGTTTAGCGCATGTCCGCGCTTTGGCTCAAACACTATATGCCGCGCAGCCTCTATGCCCGTGCTGCACTGATCCTGGTCCTGCCGGTGGTCGTGGTGTTGCTGGTGGTGGGGGTCGCGTTCCTGCAAAAACATCTGGAAGACGTCACGGCGCAAATGACACGCGCTGCTTCGCGCGAAGTGATGTTGATCACTGAAGTCATGGAAGAGACGGAAACGCAACAACAGGCGATGGCGGCTGTTCGGCTTGACCTGCAAGCGCTTGAAATGAAGGCCCGGTTTCTGGGCATTAACGACGAACCAAAGGTTGGTCACCGCCGTTGGTACGATTTCATTGCACCCCAGGTCGAGGCCGATCTGCGGGCCTTGCTTCCAGATTTGATTGCGGTTGCCTTGCCCAGCGGACAAGAGGCGCGGCTGTATCTGCAGACGGATCTGGGCATTCTACAGCTGACCTTTGATCGCCGTCGTCTGTCTCCGGTGGCGCCACACCAGTTGATCGTGACAATGGTGTTCTTTGCGGTTGTCATGACCACGATTTCTTTCCTGTATATGCGCAATCAATTGCGTCCGATCACTCGTCTGGCCGAGGCTGCGCAGGCCTTTGGTCGGGGCAGGGTGGTGCCGTATTCTCCCGGTGGGGCCATCGAAGTACGCGCGGCGGGTAGTGCTTTTCTGGATATGCGTGCCCGTATCGAGCGCCAGATGGAGCAGCGCACCATGATGCTGTCGGGGGTCAGTCACGATCTGCGCACACCGCTGACGCGTTTGAAACTTGGCCTTTCGATGTTGCCCGAGGATGAAGCAGCCCCTTTGCAGCAGGATGTCGATGAGATGCAATTGCTGCTGGATGCGTTCCTTGAGTTTTCGCGCGGGGCGGCCGAGGGCGCTCCGGAATCTGTCGATCCGAAGGTGCTGTTGGAGCAAATCGTCAAAGACGCGCGTCGTGCAGGGCATGAGGTCGACCTGATCTCGGTCGAAGGGGAAGGAACAGTCATGCTGCGCCCCACTGCCCTGCGGCGCGCCGTGGAAAACCTGATTGGAAACGCCGTGCGGTATGGCAATCGCGCGGATGTCAGCCTGTCCATCACACCCAAATCCCTGCGTATCCGGGTCGAGGATGACGGGCCAGGAATTCCACCTGAACAGCGATCCGAAGCGGTCAAACCGTTCGCGCGCCTTGATCCGGCGCGCAATCAGAATCAGGGTACCGGAGTGGGGTTGGGCCTTGCCATCGTTTCAGATATCGCGCGGGCCCATGGGGGCGTGGTGCGTCTGAGCAAAAGTGAGCGGCTGGGCGGCCTCTGCGCCGACATTATCATCGGTCGCTAACGACCCTGTACATGCGCAGCATCACCAGCGGAGTCAGGTACATCGGAATTTGATAGGCCCCGATGAACACCATGATCGGCGCAGTAACCTCGGGCGCTAAAGCCACGAAGAACAGCGCGATATTGCGGTTGCCTGCGATCAGGGACACTGCCGTCGACGCGGCTGTGGGCATACGAAACCGGGTCAGTCGAAAACAGACGACCTGAACGCCAAAATTGGCCGCGCAGGCGAAGGTAATCCAGAGGAACGCTCGTTTCGGATCGGTCAGGATGACCTCGCTGACTGAGGGCATCAGACCGATGACGAAGAGAGCCAATGTGATGTTGGCAAGGCCTTCGAGCGCACTTTCTGTTGTGGGCGATGGGTCTCGCAACAGCGTTTTGCGAATAGCGACTGCGGTCAGCGTCACCAGCAGGATTGTGATTAGCAGTTTTAATGCGGCCCAAAGCACCGTATCGAAACCGCCCAGTTGCGGCGCCAGCCAGAACACCGGGGCTATGGTCATTGGCAGGACCGCAGTACCGATCACCAAAAGGCGGAGCGCGTATTCAGATGGGTGCCCCATCATCCGACACATATTTGGGCTGCCAGCGATGGAGGGAGCCGCGGTCATGACCAGCAAGGCAAACAGGGCGGGGGTGTCGAGCCACCCGCCCAAGGCACCGACCGTCAGAACTGTCAGGGGCATCGCAAGCTGTAGACCAAGAACTACCAAGACAACGCGGGGCAGATCACGCAGTGATCCGAATATGCGCGCGGGCTCCATTCGTAGCACGGTGACGAACAGCAACAGCACAACCATCGGCGGCAACAGCGACCGAATCGGTTGCGCCAACCCCGGCAACAGCAACCCCGACAAAAGGCCCGCCAACAGAACATAAGGTCCGTGGCGGGCAGCAATGTGCAGCGGATTCAACGACAAGCTACCCGGTTGGGCCTTGCCGCAGGTTATTCGGTAGCCAGGTGGCCAAATCCGGGAACCAGATCAGGACGAAAACCATAACAACCATGATCAGGAACATCGGAATCGCAGCACGGGCGATATAGCTCATTTCATGATTGGTCATGCCCTGCATCACAAACAGGTTGAACCCGATAGGCGGCGTGATTTGCGCCATTTCGACCACGACGACGATAAAGATACCGAACCAGATCAGGTCGATTCCGGCGTCGCGGATCATAGGCTCGACCACAGCCATGGTCAGCACGACTGAGGATATGCCGTCCAGAAAACACCCAAGGATGATGTAGAACACAAGCAGCACCATCAGCAGTTCGAACCGCGTCAGTTCCCATCCAGCAATCAGATCGGCCAGACCGCGTGGCAGGCCGGTAAAGCCCATCGACAGCGACAGGAAAGCCGCGCCCGCAAGGATCAATGCGATCATCGCGCTGGTGCGAGTGGCCCCCATCAGGCTTTCAGTGAACGTCTTCCAGTTCAACGAACCCTGGCCGGCTGCGAGCAACAGCCCTCCGATCACACCAAAGGCGGCGGCCTCAGTCGCGGTGGCATATCCCAGATACATCGAACCGATGACCACGACGATCAACAGGATCACTGGCAGCAAAAAGCGCGAGTTCTTGATTTTCTCGGCAAAGGTCAGTTTGTTTTCCTGGTTCGGGTTCCAGTCCTTGCCGATTTTGGAATAGATCGCGACATAGCCCATGAACATGCAAGCCAGCACCAGACCCGGCAGGATGCCAGCAAAGAACAGTTTGGTAATCGATTCATTGATGGTGACGCCATAAACGATCAGCGTCAGCGAAGGCGGGATCATCAGGCCCAGCGTCGCAGCACCCGTCAGAGTGCCGATGATCATGCGTTCGGGATAATTGCGCTTGCGCAGTTCTGGGATCGACATCTTGCCAACCGTGGTCAGCGTCGCCGCGGACGAGCCCGACACGGCGGCAAAGACCGTACAGCCGACGATATTGGTATGCACCAGACCGCCGGGCAGGGGGGCCATCCACGGTGAAAGCCCCTTGAACATGTCTTCGGACAATCGCGTTCGATACAGGATTTCACCCATCCAGATAAACATCGGCAGCGCCGTCAGCGTCCATGAGGACGAGGCTGACCAGATGGTGGTGATCATGACGTCGCCGACGGGGCGGGTGGTGAACAGCTCCATCCCGACCCAGGCGACGCCCATCAGTGCCAGCCCGACCCAGACGCCGGTGCCCAACAGAGTGAATAGAACAAATAGGAAGAGGATGATGATTGATGCGTTTTCCATGCTCTCATTCTCCGTGGCTTTGATCGGCAAGATCGCGGGTGATGCGGTGATCGCCGCGGAAGATCACGTGAATCAGATGATCAGTCAGGGCGATGGCCAGAATGACCGCGCCGATTAACATGGTCGATTGCGGTATCCAAAGCGCGGTTTTGTCCTGTCCCTGGCTGATATCGTTGAACTTCCAGCTCCAATAAACAAAGCGGTAGGCGTACCAGCAGAAGTACCACATGACGGCCGTGCCGATGCCAAAACACCAAATCTCCAGCACCCGGCGGAATTTATCAGGCACCGCATTCAACAGGATCGACACGCGGATATGGCTGCCCCGGTTCAGCGCATTGGCAAAAGCCAAGAATGAGGCCGCGGCCATCGCATACCCAGCATAGTCGGGCGCGCCAGGGAATACCTCGCCGGTCCAACGGGCCAGCATCTGCACCACAATTAGAACCAGAATGGCGATAAGGCTCAACGCCGCCAGTACGCCTGCTGCCAGATAGATGAAATCCAGTACGGACCGAAGCCCTCGTAACGCTGCCATACTGTCCCCGCTTTTCTTTTGGTTGGATAGAGAACGGGCGGCAGATCGCTGCCGCCCGCGTCCATTTGGTTATTGTTGCGCTTGGAAGGCGTCGACGATGGCTTTGCCTTCGTCCCCGGCGGCCTCCAGCCATTCATTGGTCATGGTGACGCCGATTTCTTTCAACTCGTTGGTCATCTGCTCGGACGCCGGACCAACGGTCATGCCGCCGTCACGCAAGCCTTGCAGGGTGAACCCGGTATATTCCTTGGCCCGCCAGTTCCCCGCATATTCCGCCAGTTCGGCGCAGGCTTTGATGACGTTCTTGTTCGCGTCAGACACGCCCGCCCAGATATCCGAGTTCACCATCACGTAGTTGCGCGGCAGCCAGGCATCTACTTCGTAGAAATAATCCAGGCTTTCCCAAACTTTGCGGTCATACCCGGTTGAGCCAGAAGACACCATGGAATCGGCAACGCCAGTGGCAAAGGCCTGGCTGATCTCGGCCGCTTCGATGGTCACCGGCAGCATTCCGGTCAGCTCGGCCAGACGTGACGTGGCGTTGTTGTACGAGCGGAACTTGATGCCTTTCATGTCAGCGACCGAGTTCACCTCGTCCTTAAAGTACAGCCCCTGCGGCGGCCACGGCACTGCATAAAGCAACGTTAGGTTCTGTTCGGCCAACAGGTTCTCGATCGAGGGTTTTGCAGCATCCCAAAGCTTGGCGCTGTCGTCGAAAGACGTGGCAAGGAAGGGGATTGAATCAAATCCAAACAACGCGTTTTCGTTCTGGTGGCCGGACAGCAGACGCTCTCCAATAGGGGCCTGGCCGGTCTGAATGGCGCGTTTGATATCCGCCCCTTTGAACAGGGAACCCGAAGGGTGGGTGACAATCTCGATCTCGCCGCCGGTACCGGTGGTCACGCATTTGGCGAATTCAGCACCTGTGGCCGAATGGAAGTTCGACGCCGAATAGGCCATCGGCATGTCCCATTTTTCGGCAGCGACCGGCAGGGCTGCGGCAGCGGTCAGTGCGGTTGCTGCCATAAGGCTCGTCAGTTTTTTCATTTTAGTCTCCCAGTTGGTATTGATTCTGCCGGTGTTGTTCACCGGCTTTGCTAATTTGCGTATCGCGACGGGGCGTAAACGCTGACATCCGTGTTCGGAAGTCTGCCCGCGATCATTTGCGCCAACAGACGCCCTGTTTTCGGCCCGCCCGTCAGACCGATGTGATGGTGGCCAAAACCCATATACGCGCCGTCAATCCCCGGAACTTCACCGATCACCGGTATCGAATCTGCGGGTGCGGGCCGGTGCCCCATCCATTCCACTTCATCCTTCCATGTCACACCCGGAAAAGCCGCCCGGGCATTCTTGCGCATTAATTCGAACGGCGCCTTCGAGGGCGGCGCGTCCAACCCGCCGAACTCGACAATCCCGGCCAGACGGATGCGACCCTCTAACGGAGTGGCGACGAATTTGCCTGACGCTACCATAACCGGGCTTTTCGGCATCGCGGAAGGTTCCACTAATTCAAGATGATACCCGCGTTCGCTTTCAAGAGGAACAGAAATGCCCAGCTGGTCAGCCAAGGGGCCGGACCAGACCCCCGCCGTTATAATCGCTGTGTCGCAGGAGATGGTTGTACCGCCTGCGCGTACACCTGTAACTTTGCCGTTGTCCCGAACCACGTCTTCGACTGCAGCGCGTATAACTTTGCCTCCATTGTCCTCGACATGGGCGGCCAGATCTTTGACATAGCGCCCCGGATCAGTGATGTGGCCATGATCGGCAAGCCGGGCGGCAAACCCGAGGTCTTTGCTGAAAATCGGGTCATAAGCGTGAAAGGCTTCGCCTTCTAATTCGTCCCACGCAAAACCATGCTTGCGCCGGATGTCCCAGCCAAGTGCATCACTCTCAAAATGTTTCCGGTTTTCGTAAAGGAACAGATAGTCGGACGGGACAATCCACTTCTCGGCCCCGGTGCCGTGCGCCAGTGTCTTATGGTCATTCAGGCTATCGCCGACAATAGGCGTCAGCGCAGCAGCAATGCGTTCAACGTCGCTCGCGTTGGCATGTTTCAGATAGCGCAGTAGCCATGGCAACAGCTTGGGCACGTATCCCCATTTCAAGAACAGTGGCTGGGACGGATCAAACAACATCCTCGGGGCCTTTTGCAGCAGCCCCGGAACTGTGACTGGAATGATCGAGCAGGATGCCAGAACCCCGCCATTGCCGTGCGACGTACCCTCGCCAGGTCCAGCCTTGTCGATCAATATGACGTCATGCCCGTCACGTTGCAGCCAGACCGCTGTGGACACGCCAACAATACCGGCACCGATTATGGCAATGGTCTTGCGCTCACTCATGCTACCACCGCCTTGGCCACGGCATAGTGGTTCAGCTTGTCCAGGTCCGGTCGGCCACCAATCCCGGGCATGTCCGGCACGATGACTTGTCCGTTCTGTACCACGAAGGGGTCTTCCAGAATGTCTTCTTTCAGGAAATACGATGCCTGATAGAACTCGCACCCCAGCTTTATTTCAGGTGTTGCAGCGATCATGTGGGTTCCGGCCAGATGCGCCAGACCAGCCTCGAACATATCTCCACCATAGGCGCTGAGCCCATGAGCCGCGGCGATGCGGGCCACAATCTGACCCCGGCTAAGCCCACCGGACTTCATGATCTTGACCGACACGCCATCGCATATGCCTTCTCGCGCGGCACGCTCCATATCCTCAGGGCCAAACACGCTTTCGTCGGCCAGCAGGGGCAGGTCGATCTGACCTCGCAGTTTGGCCATCATGCCATAGTGATGCGCCCGCACTGGTTGTTCGATGAAATCGGGTTTGAATTGAGCAACATCGCGTACCTGAGCAGGAGCATCCTCGATAGACAGACCTTGATTGTAATCCACGCGCACAGAAAACTCGGGGCAATGTTGCGCCAGATGTTCAAGCCGCATGATGTCGAACGCATGGTCCTTGAACCCGGTCTTCAGCTTGACGATGCGAACCCCGTCCTCGCGCAATTGCTCGAGTAGCGCAATGTCCTGCGCGAAATCAGGATTGGCGATCGAACAACTCAGCGGAATCGAGTCCCGGCATTTGCCACCCATCAGTGCCCAGACCGGCACGCCGCTGATACGCCCTGTCAGATCCAGCAAGGCGGTTTCCAGTGCGGCCTTGGCCTCGGTGCAATGTGCGACGGCATAGGCGGCCTTGGCCATGATCCCAGCCCGATCTGCCACACGTGACCCAACAACCAACGGCCGGATATAACGATCCAGCGCTGCGTAAGTTGCTTCGGGTGTACCGGTAAAAACCGACCATGGCGACGCTTCGCCAAATCCTTCTGATCCGCCCTCTGAGGTCAGGCGCAAGATCACAATTTCGCAGCTGCCTTCGACCGAGCCGATTCCATGATCACGCCGTGATGTAACAGGCAGCTCAAGGTGCCAAAGGTCAAACCCTGTGATGGTTTGGTTCAAGTCGGTCATTGGTCCTCCGGTCGTTCGGGGGAACCGTGCCGCGATAGCTATATCATTTCAAATACTATATTGTGGCAAGGGTATCAGAAAAAATGATGTGGGAATGTCAATGTCTTTAAGGTTTCGGCAATTGCAGGCGTTTCACGCGATTATGGAGACGGGAACGGTGACTGGGGCGGCTTCGGTTCTGGGGATATCACAACCCGGGATCAGTAATCTTCTGGCTCAGCTAGAACGCGAAGCTCGTCTGCCGCTGTTTGAACGCAACAAGGGCCGTCTGTTACCAACCCCCGAAGCTGATTTGCTGTACCGCGAGGTGGACACCGTCGTACGCGGGTTGGATCACGTGGCGCAGGCCGTGACGGATTTGCAGAATAAACATCCCGGTCAGCTGCAAGTGGCCGCACCGCACATGCTGTCGTTTGGATTCATGCCACGGGAAATCGCGCGCTTCGCCGCCAGCCGCCCCAATCTGTCGGTCAGTTTTCAATCGCAATACTCGTCCAAGATTCAGGAATGGGTGATCTCGGGCCTGTTCGAGGTCGGCATTGTCGAGGTGCCAATTCTGCACGATACGCTCAATGCTCAGGTGTTCCGCTTTGAAACCGTGGCCACATTTCCCGAAGGCAGCCATTTGGCCCAATACGACGTACTGACCCCTGAGTTGCTAGAGAACGAGCCCTTTATCGTGATGGGCCCCGAGCATCAGACCTATCGTGGGACACGGGATGTTTTTCAGGCGGCGCACCGGACTTGGCGCACGCAAATTCATACACATCTGTCCGAAAACCTGCTGAGCTTTGTCAAACAGGGCATGGGGGTTGCAGTCATCGACCCCTTTACCGTCGCCTTTGATACTGAACGCGGATATCAGACCCGCCCATTCCAGCCTGCGGTGACTTTGGAACTGGCGATCATCACGGCCAAAGGGCGTCCTTTGTCGACCATCGCGCGGGAGTTTCTGGACCAACTTGTGCCCGCGATGGCGTCTTTTTCCACCAACGCGCATGGCGGCGACAGCGTTTGAATATCAAGCGCTCAGTTTTTGCCTATTGACCTTTATCCGGTCTGTGCAAACTCTGCCCACGTCGCCGCGTTTCGAATGGCGAACAGACCCCTGCAGAACGTGTCCGGAAATGAAAAGGTTTGAGGAATGATCGCAACTGGTGGCAAATCACTTTATGGCGCATCGGTGGGTATCCTGATGCTGGACGCACGCTTTCCCCGCATTCCCGGCGACATGGGCAACGCGCTGACCTGGCCGTTTCCGGTGCACTACCGCATTGTGCGGAACGCTTCGCCCGATCTGGTGGTGCGTCGTGGAGCGCAGGGGATGCTGGACGCCTTTGTCGATGCCGCGCGCGAGCTGGTTGACGAGGGTGTGGACGGGATCACCACCAATTGCGGGTTCCTGTCGCTGTTTCAGAAAGAGCTGTCTCAGGCGGTCCCGGTGCCCGTTGTCACATCCTCGCTGATGCAGGTCGAAATGGTGAACAAGGTATTGCCTGCGGGCAAACGGGCGGGGGTGCTGACGATCTCAGCCTCGACCCTGACCGAGGCCCACCTGCGCAGCGCACAGGTGCCTGAGGGCACGCCCATCGGCTCGACCGAAGGAGGTCAGGAGTTCACACGCGCGATCTTGGATAATGAACTGACGCTGGACGTGGACAAAGCCCGCGCCGACAATGTCGAGGCCGCCCTGGCGATGAAAGAGGCCCATCCCGACCTCGGCGCGCTGGTGCTGGAATGCACAAACATGTGCCCCTACGCGGCCGATATTCAAACGGCGACGGGGCTGCCGGTGTATTCCATCGTCTCTCTGGTCAGCTGGTTTCAGGCAGGGTTAAGGCCGCCGGTTTACTGAGTAGCTAACGCTGAGCGGCGACGTGTTTTGCATCCATTCAACGCGCTGCGTGCCCGTGCAAGTTAAACGATGAATTTCACGCGGATTCGACACCTCGAGTCGGTTATATTGGCGTAATTGCCGTAGTATATCTTCTTCACTTTGCAGGATATTCTAGTGGCCGGTGCCGGCACTTAAAGACGTCAGTCGCGCGATCACAGATCACGCTGATGAGATATTGCAGATGATAAGATGATGCAAATTTTTGGTCTAAAGCACCGATCGACCCGTATCCCTTTTGTAATGGGAGGAAGTCATGACCAATAGTTTCGACGTAAAATCGACGTGGGATTCGGTAATGGATGAGACCAAGAACCCACTCAAGAAATACTCTCTATCTACAGCGCATATGCTGATGCAGATGTTGGCGTGGATGTGGAGTGCAATTTTTTCACTTATGATTGGCAGCTATTTCGTTTTCGGAATCACAGCGGTGGGCCACATGCTGCTGATTGGTGGATTGTTTGTAACGTTAGCCGTTTTCCAAAAAGCCGAAGCGGCTGATCCCAAAGAGTGACGTTGCCTCCCCCCAATGATGGGGAGCCATCGTAATCCGGGGCATTTGGTCCAATCCCTGACGTGCTCCGAATAGCCTACACTACCCCAAACTGTCGCCGCGTTGTTTGTAAAGGTACATCTCCGAACAACGCGGTTTTTTTTAGGGAATGCATGTGAAGGCTCTGCAGTCGAGTATGGCGTTTTGTATCCACTAAACTTGAGGCGATTTTTTATCTTATAGTGACGAAATGTTTTTCGCGGTCGGGGATTAGCAATGGACAACACTGTATTATATTTTTTAGTTGGCATTTTTGTCGTTGGGCTTTTGACGCTCGGTTATTACTCAAGAAGTAGCGGCGCATTGATATCTATTGTGATCGTGATTGGCGTAATTGCCTCGGTAATAGCCTATCTTGGTGGTTATTTTGGTGAGCCTCCAAATTAGAAATCCTACTGAGCATCGAAAGCAGCGAGTGATCCAGCGCCTGCGTTGCCGCGTATCCTTTTTGTCCCTTTAGTCTGGGCAACCCCTGACCAGACTATGGCCCGCGTTGCTCGCCATCCCAGATTTGGGCAACGCGGGCACTGTTAATTCAGTTCTTAAGGTAATCCGCATCGTATTTTTCCCCAACTGCGCTCAGTGTAGGCCATTTAAGTATCCTTCAGGTCGGCGCGGGATCTTTGGGTTCTAGGGGTATCTAGCTTCTTGATACGATTGACCGGCCGGGCAAGTGATTTCTGGTCTATCAGTAATGCGTGTTGTTCTGGTTCGATCTGATCCGACTTTGGATCACGCAGCAACCACAGAAACAGCGTTCCCTTGCTTGCCTTCTGAAAACCAGTTTTGCGGTGATTTGGTAGGCCCGGCAGGACTTGAACCCGCAACCAAAGCGTTATGAGCGCTCTGCTCTAACCAATTGAGCTACAGGCCCGCCTGAGCGCTTTGAGTATCACGGTGAACGGCCGCGTCAAGCCTGACCGTTGCAAGATGCCCAACAATCGACTAACCCGCGCGGGAACCATTCATAAGGGGCTGGCCATGACGACGGGCAAGAACGGAATCACCTATGCCGATGCAGGCGTTGATATTGATGCGGGGAACGCTCTGGTCGACCGGATCAAGCCTGCTGCCAAACGCACCAACCGCTCGGGCGTGATGAGCGGTCTGGGCGGGTTCGGTGCCTTGTTCGATCTGAAAGACGCCGGATATCAGGACCCGATTCTTGTGGGCGCGACCGACGGTGTGGGCACCAAACTGCGGATTGCCATTGATACCGGTGTGGTCGACGGTGTGGGTATCGACCTGGTGGCAATGTGCGTCAACGACCTGATCTGTCAGGGGGCCGAGCCACTGTTCTTCCTAGACTATTTTGCCACCGGCAAGCTGGACACCGACACCGCCGCGCGGATCATCGAAGGTATTGCCGAGGGTTGTGTGCAGTCCGGTTGCGCCCTGATCGGCGGTGAGACGGCTGAGATGCCGGGCATGTATCCCGATGGCGATTTCGATCTGGCTGGCTTTTCGGTTGGCGCGATGGAGCGTGGCGCGCACCTGCCTGCGGGTGTGCAGCGGGGCGACGTGCTACTGGGGTTGGCCTCGAACGGGGTGCATTCCAACGGCTATTCGCTGGTGCGCAAGCTGGTTGAAATCTCGGGTCTGGGCTGGGATGCGGCATCGCCCTTTGGCGACGGGTCGCTGGGTGAGGCGCTGCTGACGCCGACGCGGTTGTACGTGAAACCCGCTCTGCAGGCGATCCGGGCAGGGGGCGTACACGCGCTGGCCCATATCACCGGCGGCGGTCTGACCGAAAACCTGCCGCGCGTGCTGCCCGAGGGGCTGGGTGCCGAGATCGACCTGAACGCCTGGGACCTGCCGGCCGTCTTCCGCTGGATGGCGGAAACTGGTGGTATCGTCGAGGCCGAGATGCTGAAGACCTTCAACTGCGGCATTGGCATGATCGTTGTCTGCGCCGAAGACTGCGCCGATGAACTGGCCGCTCTGCTGGCCGAGGCCGGAGAAACGGTTGCGCGCATCGGCACCGTGACCGACACGCCCGGCATGGCCTATTCGGGCAAACTGTTGTGAGTCACAAGCGCGTCGCCATCCTGATTTCGGGGGGTGGGTCCAACATGGTGTCGCTGGTCGACAGCATGGTCGGCGATCACCCGGCACGCACGTGTCTGGTTCTGTCGAATGACGCTACGGCCGGCGGGCTGAAAAAGGCCGCGGACCGTGGCATCCCGACGGCTGCGGTAGATCACCGCCCCTTTAAGGGCGACCGCGCTGCGTTTGAAGCAGAGCTGCTGAAGCCGTTGGAAGAGGCGCAACCGGATATTGTCTGTCTTGCGGGGTTCATGCGTGTTCTGACCGGTGATTTCGTTTCCCGCTTTCAGGGGCGGATGCTGAATATCCACCCCTCACTGCTGCCGAAATACAAAGGCCTCAACACCCATGCCCGCGCGATCGAGGCCGGGGATGCCGAACATGGATGTTCGGTTCACGAGGTTACGGCAGCGCTGGATGACGGCCCGATCCTGGGGCAGGCGCGGGTAAACATCGAAGCCGGTGACACGCCCGACGCTTTGGCTGCTCGTGTGCTGGTTTGGGAGCATAAACTTTATCCTGCAGTGTTGCGCCGTTACGCCAGTGGCGACCGGACTCCGGTGTTGCTGCCCTGAACGTCCCAGAGTGATTTACACGCGTGTTAAATTCGGCCTATGGTCTGCACTACGGCTAGGTACGGAAGAGACGATCAGCCGAAGAAAACAAGAGCAAGAACAGCACCGCGCATGAAAACCCTGACAACGACGCAAGAGCTGGCCGATTTCTGCAAGGCCGCGGCTGAATATGACTATGTCACCGTAGATACCGAATTTCTGCGCGAACGGACCTATTATTCAAAGCTTTGCCTGATACAGCTGGCCGTTCCGTCTGATGACGAAGACAGCGCGGTTCTGGTTGATCCGCTGGCTGATGGATTGTCTCTGGACCCGCTTTATGAGCTGTTCGGCAACGACGATGTGGTCAAGGTCTTCCATGCCGCGCGTCAGGATCTTGAAATTTTCTGGGTCGAAGCCGGTGTCTTTCCGAAACCGCTGTTCGACACGCAAGTTGCAGCAATGGTTTGTGGCTTCGGTGAGCAGGTGGGGTATGAAACGCTGGTGCGCAAGATCTGCAAGCAGGGGGTCGACAAAACCTCGCGGTTTACCGATTGGTCCCGCCGCCCGCTATCCGAGGCGCAAAAGACCTATGCGCTGGCGGATGTCACCCATCTGCGCCAAATCTATGAATATCTCGCAGCGCAATTGCAAAAATCGCAGCGCAGTCATTGGGTGGCAGAGGAGTTGCGCACGCTGACCCATCCTGCGACCTATGACATTCACCCCAAAGATGCATGGAAACGTGTAAAGACCCGGACGAATTCGGCCAAATTTCTGGCCGTGGTGCGGGAATTGGCGCAGTTTCGTGAGGCTTACGCGCAGGAAAACAATGTTCCGCGCAGCCGGGTCTTCAAGGATGATGCGCTGATCGAGTTGGCATCAACCAAGCCCAAATCGCCCTCGGATCTGGGCGGCTCGCGCTTGTTGCTGCGCGAGGCCCGAAAGGGCGCGATTGCCGATGGTATTCTAAGCGCCGTCAAAAAAGGGGTGAATTGCCCTGCGGATCAGCTGCCGCAAGTCGACAACAGCCGAGACAAACTGAAGGTGAACCCGGCGCTGGCGGATTTGCTGCGGGTTTTGCTGAAATCGAAAACCGAAAGCTCTGGCGTGGCAGCCAAACTGATAGCCACCAGCTCGGAATTGGATCAGATTGCAGCGGGTGAGCGGGAACTGCCTGCGATGTCAGGTTGGCGGTTTGAGGTGTTCGGCGAAGACGCCTTGAAACTGTGTGAAGGTAAAATCGCGCTGGCGGCCAAAGGTCAGAACGTCAAAGTTGTATCGCTGTAGCGCCGATTAACGGCGCCGCGATTCCAATGCGTTCTGCTGTCCTACAACCCGCACCAGACGGGTATTTTCCAAGTCTTTCTTGCTGATATTGATGGCGTCGGACACCATTCGAGACCGTTCGGTTCCCGTATTCGTTGCGCGCGCGGGATAGGTTACCCGGAAAGTGAACTCCAAAACGCCGTTCTTCTGGTTTTCTTCACTGTCCACGCGAACCAGTCGGGCGTCATAAGCACCTTGCCGGATTGCCGTCCCCGAGGCGTAGACGATTGCACCGTTCGGGGTCGGCTCAATCCTCAGTTCATCAATCTTGGCGATCGGAACGCTTGTATCCTCGGGGGTTGGCCTTGAGAGCAACCCACCGCCTTCCCTTGTTTCGGGCACAAGAGCGTTCGCGTCATAGGTCGCTGTTTCCGGCGGCGGGGCTGACGTGCTTGAACCGAACCAGTTGGACGGGTTCACCCGTGACTCGCGCCAGCTGTTGCAGGCAGACAGGGCCAGGGTAGCCACCAAGAGAACAGTAAACGATTTTTGCATGGTCCCAACGTCCAGAGCTGTAAGTCCAGCAATGGGTTATCGCAATTTCTGTTGATTGAAAAGCCGCGTAGGGGGGTGGACAGGCATAGATCGGAGGCATAGTTCACAATTGTGATTGCAACGAAAGGACCGCCGCGACATGGCAACGCCTGCCTTTGAAGAGATTGTCGACGATTTCGAGTTTCTGGAGGACTGGGAAGACCGGTACCGCCACGTCATCGACCAGGGCAAAGCGATGGAGCCGCTGGAGGACGCACTAAAAGTGCCGGCCACCAAGGTCCACGGCTGCGCAAGCCAGGTCTGGTTGCACCCGATCATCGAAGACCGGGTTTTCCGGTTCGACGGGGACAGCGATGCGCTGATCGTACGTGGCCTGATCGCGGTGCTGCGTTCCTTGTATAACGGGTTGCCCGTCAGCGAAGTTCCCAAGGTGGACGCAGGCGGAGAGCTGGCGCGCTTGGGTCTGAATGATCACCTGTCTGCTCAGCGATCAAACGGGTTGCGGGCAATGATTGAACGCATCCGCGAAGTGGCGCAGGAAAACGCCTGACGCCATTCAGGCTTTCGGCTTACGTTTTGCCCAATCGGTCAGGGTGGTTTCCAAATCGCCATAGCCGGTCAGGCGACGTTCGAATTCCAAACCCATCCGCTCGGCACATTCACGAGCGCGGGCCGTCAGGTCCGGATCGTCAATTTGCGCCTGATAGACCAGCTTGGTGTAGTTGCCGAAATACATGCTAAGCAACTCGGGGTGTCGGTCCAGCCCCAGCGGTTTCCACACAAAGGCATCGAACTGCCGAGCCAGAAAATCGGTCAGGTAAAAGGCGGTGGTTTCCTCATCACCATGTGCTTCAAACGCCTGATTTCCTTCGAAGAAGGAATAACAATGGGGGCCTTTGACCATCTCGACGCCCAGGTCTTCGCAGGCTTGCTGCAGCAGGCCACCCGTTCCGCAATCGGCATAGACCACAAAGATCTGGTCATAGTCGTCACGGTGTTTGGCGACGGCCTCTTGTACCGCCGGAATGATCTTGTCAGGCTGGATGTGAAAAATCGCGGGCAGGCAGGTCAGCGCCATATGATCCCAGCCATTGCGTTGCTTCAGGTCCAGAATCTCACGCGCCAGCGCGCCACAGGCCAACAGCAGGATGCGCCCGTGCTCACCGGATTCGTAGCCCTTGGTCGTCAGGCTGGCATCGTCTGGCAATTTATCTTGCTGCATTGGGTGCTTCTCGGATTCTACGCGACTGTCAGTGTAACAAAAAAGGCCGCCCGAAACCCGGACGGCCCCAGAATAACCTGCGCGTCCGGTTAACCGGCCAGTTGGTTGTGCTTGCGCGAGACGAAATCCTTGGCGGTTTCAACCGCAACGGCTGCGTCACGGCAATAAGCATCCGCACCGATGGCTTTGCCGAATTCCTCGTTCAGCGGCGCGCCGCCGACCAGAACGATATAGTCTTCGCGCTTACCTTGTTCGACCAGCGTGTCGATCACAACCTTCATGTAAGGCATGGTCGTGGTCAGCAGGGCGGACATGCCCAGAATATCTGGCTCTTCGGTTTCAAGCGCTTCCAGATAGTTTTCAACCGGGTTGTTGATTCCGATATCGACCACTTCAAAGCCAGCGCCCTCCATCATCATCGACACAAGGTTCTTGCCGATGTCGTGGATGTCGCCTTTGACCGTACCGATCACCATCTTACCCACGCGCGGTGCGCCGGTTTCGGCCAGCAGCGGCTTGAGGATAAACATACCGCCCTTCATGGCGTTTGCAGCCAGCAGAACCTCGGGCACGAAAAGAATACCGTCGCGGAAGTCGTGGCCCACGATGGTCATGCCACCGACCAGAGCCTTGGTCAGGATGTCGTAAGGCGTCCATCCGCGTTCAAGCAGGATGTTCACACCTTCTTCGATCTCTTCTTTCAGGCCGTCATAAAGATCGTCGAACATCTGCTCGACAAGTTCGTCGTCATTCAGTTCGGACAGGACGATGTCTTCTTCTTCAGACATGGGGCGTTTCCCTGAGCTGTGCGAGCCATAGGCCCGTGGTGGCATTTTTTCCGTTTTGGCCAAAACGTCGCAGTTTGACTGTGACGATTGCGACCTCAGTCGTTTCGGGACCGACCTATACGTCAAATTTTCACGTCTCTCGACAGAATAATCTGCAAGATGATCCTGCATCTGGTTCATTTTACTGGCGGATAACCACGCGGTTGATACCTGCGCGGCCTCGAATGCTGTGCTTGCGGATATTCGGGATTGCCGTTATACCCAATCAAGGGAACATAACGAGAACAACCATGGTTGCACCGCATATTCGCGGCCGAGGAGCCGCCACAAATGCCGCTGGACGGTTCGAACATTTCGACACCATCCCTTGTGACGATGGCTGGGATATCGACGAGGACCTGCCGCCTTTGCGAACCGATGTTCGGGACGAGGTCGCGCGCGGCCTGATTACCTATAACCGGTCGCCGGATTTGCCGTTTGATCGCTCGATCAACTCGTATCGCGGGTGTGAGCATGGTTGTGTCTATTGTTTCGCCCGCCCGACCCATGCCTATCTTGGGCTATCGCCGGGGCTGGATTTCGAAACCCGCCTGATCGCGCGGCCAAACGCAGCGGATATCCTGCGCAAGGAGTTATCGGCCAAAGGGTACAAGGTTGCACCCATTGCCTTGGGTACCAACACGGACCCTTACCAACCGATTGAGAAAACCCGCGCGATTACAAGAGGCTGCCTGTCGGTTCTGCAAGAATTCAATCACCCCATCGCCATCGTCACAAAGGGGGCCTTGATCGAACGGGACTTGGACATCCTGGCGCCCATGGCTGAGCAGGGGATGGTGCGGGTCGGGATATCCCTGACCACTCTGGATGCTAATCTGTCCCGTCGGATGGAGCCACGCGCGCCGTCTCCTCAGCGGCGTTTAACCATCATACGTCGCCTAACCGAAGCCGGGGTGCCTGTGCGGGTCATGACGTCACCCGTGGTGCCTGGTCTGACGGATCATGAGTTGGAACATCTACTTGAGGCCGGGCGTGAGGCGGGCGCGGATGCTGCTAGTTGGATCATGTTGCGCTTGCCGCGTGAAGTATCGACGTTGTGGCAGGAGTGGTTGCAGGATCACGAACCCGCGCGGGCGGAAAAGATCATGTCCAAGCTGCGCGAAATGCACGGGGGCAGGGACTATGACCCGCGCTGGGGCCACCGGATGCGGGGTGAGGGTGAATATGCTGGGCTGATTGCCAAGCGGTTTGCCTTGGCGGTCAAGCGCCTGGGCCTTGTAACGCGGACATCGCCCCTGCGATGCGACCTGTTTGCCCGCCCGGCTCAGATCGGCGATCAGTTGAGCCTGCTATAAAAGAAGCCCCGGACGCAGGTCCGGGGCTTAAGCATTTCATCGCTGCAATCAGCGGTTTTCGATATCCACGTAATCACGCATGGTTTCGCCCAGATACAGCTGGCGCGGACGACCGATCTTGTTCTGTGGATCGGCGATCATCTCTTTCCATTGGCTGACCCAGCCAACGGTGCGCGACAGGGCGAAGATCGGCGTGAACATCGAGGTTGGGAAACCCATCGCCTCGAGGATGATGCCCGAATAGAAGTCCACATTCGGGAACAGCTTTTTCTCGGCGAAATACGGATCTTCCAGCGCTTCTCGCTCAAGCTCTTTGGCGACCTGCAGTTTTGGATTGTCTTCGATGCCCAGCAGATCCAGCACTTCGTCAGCGGATTGCTTCATCACCTTGGCGCGCGGGTCAAAGTTCTTGTAGACGCGGTGGCCAAAGCCCATCAGGCGGAACGGATCATCCTTGTCCTTGGCGCGGGCAATGTATTCAGGGATGCGATCCACTGAACCGATCTCTTCCAGCATCTCCAGACACGCTTGGTTGGCGCCACCATGGGCCGGACCCCACAGACAGGCGATACCGGCCGCGATACAGGCAAACGGGTTCGCACCCGAGCTTGAAGCCAGACGCACGGTCGAGGTCGAAGCGTTCTGTTCATGATCCGCGTGCAGGGTAAAGATGCGGTCCATCGCGCGGCTGAGGATCGGGTTAACATCATACTCTTCGGCCGGAACGCTGAAGCACATGCGTAGGAAGTTCGACGCATAGTCCAGGTCGTTGCGCGGATACACGAAGGGCTGACCGGTGTGATACTTGTATGCCCAGGCTGCGATGGTCGGCATCTTGGCGATCAGACGGTGCGACGCAATCTCGCGCTGACGTGGGTCATGAATATCTGTCGAGTCATGATAGAAAGCCGACATTGCACCGACGACGCCAACCATGATTGCCATAGGATGCGCATCGCGACGGAACCCACGATAGAAATACTGCATCTGTTCGTGCATCATGGTGTGGCGAGTGATCGTGGTCTCGAACTTCTCCAGATCTTTTGCGACTGGCAGCTCTCCGTACAGCAACAGGTAGCACACTTCGAGGAAGTGCGATTTCTCGGCCAGTTGGTCGATCGGATAGCCGCGGTGCAACAGTTCACCCTTATCGCCGTCAATATAGGTGATGGTGCTGTCGCAGCTGGCTGTCGAGGTGAAGCCCGGATCATAGGTGAACACACCCGCATCACTGTACAGTTTGCGAATGTCGATCACATCCGGGCCAACGGTTGGCGAGTGAACCGGCAACTCGTAATTTTCACCATGTACGGTAAGAGTGGCTGTTTTTTTGCTGTCGGTCATCGTTGTCCCTTCTTCGTTCATGAGCACGCCGGGTGAGCGGCCTGCGCGCGGTCAGCGGTCACACACTAAAGTGTTGACCGGTCGTAACGAAGCAGCGTTACCTGAATATTAAGCCAGGGTCATTTTGCTGCGTCGGAAAGCCGTGCCAAGGTTTCTTCACGCCCCAGCACAAGCATCATGTCAAACACCGAAGGAGTCACTGCCCGACCCGCCAAAGCCGCCCGCAAGGGTCCAGCCAGCTTGCCGAACTTGATGCCTTTCGCTTCTGCAAAGGCATTGAGGGTTTCCTCCAGTTCGTTCCGCAACCAGCTAGCATTTTGCACATGCGGCGTCAATTCACTTAGTATACCGTCGGATACTGTTTGCAGTGCTTTTGCCGCTTTCTCATCCGGCTCAATCGGGCGGGAAATCAGCGCAAAGTGTGCTTTTTCAAGCAATTCCGGGAAGGTTCGGGCGCGATCCTTCAGACAATACATTGCACGTTCAAGAACACTAGATTGTGTCTGAGTGAGAGCAGGAAGGCCCGCCGCATCCAGATAAGCTTCGATTTCATGCCGCAGCGCAGCATCATCAGACGTCGCGATATGCTGACCGCAGAGATTCTCAAGCTTTTTCAGATCAAAGCGGGCCGGACTTTTGCCGATTCCGTCCAAATCAAACCACTCTTTGGCCTGCTCGTCGGTAAAAAACTCATCGTCGCCGTGGCTCCAGCCCAAACGCGCGAGATAGTTGCGCATGCCAGCGGCAGGATAGCCCATCGCCTGATATTCCTGTGCGCCCAAGGCACCGTGACGCTTCGACAGTTTCTTACCGTCTGGTCCGTGAATCAGCGGGATATGTGCCCATACCGGAACGTCCCAACCCATCGCCTCGTAGATCATCATCTGGCGTGCGGCGTTGTTGAGGTGATCGTCGCCCCGGATCACATGCGTTACGCCCATGTCGTGATCATCCACCACCACAGCCAGCATATAAACCGGTGTTCCGTCCGAGCGCAAAAGGACCATGTCGTCCAGCTGATCGTTGCGAATGGTCACATCCCCCTGCACCTGATCGCGGATCACGGTGGCGCCTTCCTGTGGGGCCTGGATACGGATTACAAAAGGTGCATCAGGATGGGTGGCCGGATCAGCGTCACGCCAAGGGCTGCGAAACAGGGTGGACTTGCCGTCGGCCCGAGCCTGCTCACGAAAGGCTGCAATTTCATCCTGGGTTGAAAAACACTTATAGGCTTTACCTTCGGCCAGAAGCTGGTGAGCGACCTCGGCATGGCGTGTGGCCCCCTCAAACTGGCTGATTACATCACCATCGTGATCTAGGCCAAGCCATTCCATGCCTTGCAGAATTGCGGCTGTCGCCTCAGGCGTCGAGCGTTCGCGATCCGTGTCTTCGATCCGCAGCAGGAACTTACCGCCACGACCACGAGCATAGAGCCAGTTGAACAACGCAGTGCGGGCACCGCCGATATGCAAAAAACCGGTGGGCGAGGGGGCGAAACGGGTGACGACCTGATCGGACATTGTGTGGATTAACCTTTTGGTAACCGTGTCGGGCATAGTTTGGCGTCTGTCTAACGAGCCCGAAGGACGGGGGCAACCATGCGTGTTCTGGCACGGGTCGACGCCGCTTTGCTGAACCAGACAGGGTATTTGTTCCAGTGGTCTCCGATTTGTCTGGCAGTTGGCATCGGCCTCTATTTCAGCCTTCGGTTTGAACCGGAATGGCAGGTCTATGCCTGTCTTCTGCTTGGCATCACGTTGCTGGTCTGGGTTGGCCGCACGCGCCGCACTGGCTGGGCTGCGTTGGCAACGGGGGGCGCGATGATCGCGTCCGGTTTTATACTGGCCGGCGCACGAGCCCATACGGTCGCAGAGCCGGTCCTGTCCTGGCGTTACTACGGCCCGATCGAGGGGCGGGTCGTAGCCATGGATCGCTCTGCGTCGGACGCGTTGCGGGTCACGCTGGATCGGGTGCGCATAGGGGATGTGCCCGCAGATCGCAGACCGCAGCGCGTCCGGCTTTCACTGCACGGAGGATCGGTTTCCCTGGCGCCTGGGCAAAGGATCATGACCACCGGGCATCTCTCACCGCCGCAAGGGCCGGTTGAACCCGGAGGGTTTGATTTCCGCCGTCATGCCTGGTTTCAAGGGCTGGGCGCGGTTGGCTATACCCGGGTGCCGGTGATGACCATTGCCCCCGCAACTGACGCGACCGAAGGGGTCCGGGTAACTGCCTGGCGTATGGCCATCTCGGAAAGGGTACGTGCGATCCTGCCTGGTGAGATCGGTGGGTTCGCAGCCGCCGTTACAACCGGAGATCGCAGTGGCATGGGGCAAGAGACGTTAAAATCCCTGCGGGCCTCGAACCTAGCGCATTTGCTGGCGATTTCGGGCCTTCACATGGGGTTGCTGACGGGGTTCGTTTTTCTGGTGTTTCGGTTGGGCTTATCAGCCATTCCTTCAGTGGCCTTAAGGTTGCCCGTCCGCAAGTTGGCGGCAGTTTGTGCGTTGATCGCGGCCGTCCTTTACCTGCTGTTGTCCGGGGGCAATGTTGCAACGGAACGCGCTTTCGTCATGGCCAGCGTAATGCTGGGGGCGATCCTGATCGACCGCCGTGCGATTACTTTGCGCGCCGTGGCCGTGGCTGCCCTAATCGTGCTGATTCTACGGCCAGAAACATTGTTGAGCCCGGGATTCCAGATGTCCTTTGCTGCCACTACGGCGCTTGTCGCGGTGTTTGGGCAGTTGCGGGACCATGGCCCAATGCCCGGTCCAAAATGGCTGAAACCGGTGACCGGCTTGCTGTTGTCTTCGGCGATTGCAGGGCTTGCGACCGCACCTATCGGGGCGGCGCATTTCAACACGATGTCACACTATGGGTTGCTGGCCAATATGCTCTCGGTCCCGGTAATGGGCACGATTGTGGTGCCCGCCGCCTTTGTCGCGGCATTGCTGGCCCCTTTCGGGCTAGAGGCGGTCGCATTGAATGTCATGGGTCTGGGATTGGAGTGGATTCTGATCGTTTCAGATAAGGTGTCAAACTTAGATGGCGCGCAAGGCTATGTCGTTAGTCCGCCGCATTACGTGTTGCCCATGTTTGCGCTGGGGGCGTTGTGGCTGGCGCTGTGGCAGGGCCGCGCAAAATGGATTGGGATTATACCGGTTGCGTCCGCATTTATGTTGTGGGGGCAGGGGCAAAGACCCGAGGTTCTGATCGCGGATTCAGGCGGGTTGGTGGGTGTCATGACGGAACATGGCCGCGCGCTGAGCAAAGAAAAAGGCAGCGGTTTCATCGCTACGGTATGGTTGGAAAACGACGGTGACGGAGAAGATCAGAAAAAGGCGGCCAGCCGCTGGCCTGATGCAGAAAACGCTGTTCAGCGCTTTGATTGGCAGGGCAAGGAAGTGATTCACATCACCGGAAAACGTGCGGCAAAAGGGTTTGAAGAATGCCAATCAAACCAGATCGTGGTGTCTGCAGTTGAGTTGAACCTGAATGGGGATTGCGGTCTTTTCGATCCGAACCGCCTGAAAGAGACCGGAAGCCTGGCGTTTTCAAAAGGACGCATAACAACCAGCCGAGAGGCAATCGGCCATCGCCTGTGGTCCCCGGCTATCGCCGAGAACCGCAATTTAAAACGGGATCAGTAGCTGCGGATCAGCCCGACCAGCCGTCCCTGCACCTTGACCTTGTCCTCGGGCAGAACGCGGGTTTCATAGGCGGGGTTCGCAGCCTCAAGCGCGATAGCATTGCCACGGCGGAAAAAGCGCTTCAGGGTCGCTTCCTGATCTTCGACCAGAGCCACGACGATATCGCCATTATCGGCAACCCGAGTTTCACGGATCACCACGACATCGCCGTCATTGATACCGGCATCGATCATCGAGTCGCCACGTACCTCAAGCGCGTAATGTTCGCCTTTGCCCGAAACCATGCTGCCCGGGACCGCCACACGGTGCGATACGTGGCTGATCGCCTCAATCGGAACACCAGCAGCGATACGGCCCATGACCGGCAATTCCAAGGCATCTACAGTGACCGGTTCGAAATTCGCCGGGCGGGGACCTTCGGGCCTGTCGCCTTCAATCACGCGAGGTTTGAAAGCGGCTGTTGGTTCGCCACCGAGACTCTCGGGCAGCTTCACGATCTCAATCGCGCGCGCCCGGTGGGCAAGGCGACGAATAAAGCCACGTTCTTCCAGCGCAGTGATCAGGCGATGAATCCCGGACTTCGACCGTAAATCCAGCGCGGCCTTCATTTCGTCGAAACTGGGCGGAACACCGTCCGCCTGAACGCGTTTGTGGATGAATTCCAACAAATCCAACTGTTTCTTGGTCAGCATTGCTCACACCTCGTCGGTCATGCGTTTTCTTTTGTTCTACGCATGTTCACGTTTTGTGTCAACGGATTTGAGCGTGGCCTATATCGGCAGGTACAGAACCTCATCCCCCGAGGGGCGCGCCGGATCATTCGGCTCACGTACCAAAAGCGCGTTGGCCTGCGCCAGAACACTGAGAAGCGAGCTGTCCTGATCGGCACAGGCGCGAATGCCATCCTCACCGACGACAGCTCGCATATAATGTTCGCGTGGGCCGTTTTTGCCGATGGGCTCGGCCAGCTTGGCCCGGCGAAACGGGGTAAGGGCTTGTTCGATGCCCAACATGCGACGCAACATGGGGATCAGGAAGAGATAACCGCAAACCATTGCACTCACGGGGTTTCCCGGGAGTCCAACCATCGCTGTGTCACCCAACTGACCCGCCATCAGGGGTTTCCCGGGGCGCATGCGGATTTTGTAGAACGACCGTTCCATCCCCAATTTCTGAGAAACGTCCCCGACCAGATCGTATTCTCCGACCGAGGCACCGCCGATTGTCACGACCAGATCGGCGCCGCTTGCCAGCCCAAACGCCGTTTCCAAGGACGCGACAGTATCGCGCGCGATCGGCAGAATTCGCACATGTGCACCGGCATCCTCTAGCATGGCTTTCAGGCCAAAAGTGTTCGAAGCGATGATTTGATCCGGGCCTGGGATCTCACCGGGCATAACCAGTTCATCTCCGGTTGAAATCAATGCGACCACGGGTCTGCGTTTGACCGGCACTGTTGCAATATTCATTGCTGCCAACAGCGCGACGTCTTCAGGGCGCAAAAGGCGCGGAGCGCTAATCTTGGTGCCGACGGTAAAGTCGACACCTGCAGGTCGGATATTTGTTTTCGGTCCGGGATCGTCGGTGATTGTAAGCAAATCCCCGCGCCGTTCCGTATCTTCTTGAATAACCACGAAATCAGCACCTTCCGGCACCGGAGCGCCGGTAAAGATACGAACGGCCTGACCGGGGCCCACGGTGCCTTCAAAACGACGCCCGGCAGCGGATTCGCCAACTACTTTGAACATGGCGTGTTGTTCGACTTCGGTCGACTTCAGCGCATAACCATCCATGGAAGAGGCCGAAAATGGCGGTTGATCGCGCGTGGCGCTGAGGTCTTCCGCCAGCACGCGGCCAGCAGATTCGGCAAGCGGAACTGTTTCGGCGTTTAGCGGGGAAACAAGATCAAACAGTAGTGACCTGGCTTCTTCGACCGTAATCATCTCGCCTCGTAACGGCCTGATTTACCGCCATCTTTCAGCAGGACCCGGATACCGCCGATCTCCATCGCCTTATCGACTGCCTTGGTCATGTCATACACAGTCAGCGCCGCGGTTGAGACCGCAGTCAACGCCTCCATCTCAACCCCGGTCTGGCCTGCGGTCTTGACGGTGGCTTCAATCTGTACGCCCGGCAAATCAGGGTTCAGGGTCAACTCAACCGCAACCTTTGTGACTGGCAAGGGGTGACATAGCGGGATTAGGTCGGGTGTTTTCTTCGCTCCCATGATGCCTGCCAGCCGCGCAATACCCAAAACGTCGCCCTTCTTGGCGCGTCCTTCTGAAATTAAATCAAAGGTTTCCTTTGCCATCTTGATGTGGCCAGCCGCCACCGCGACGCGGTCAGTAACAGCCTTATCTGAGACGTCGACCATATGGGCCTGTCCCTGTGCATCGAAATGGGTCAGAGGCATCACATCACTCCGGGGATCAGCGGGTTTGCCAGCAATTGCCGGGTGGCGGCGGTGACATCATCCTGACGCATCAGGCTTTCCCCAATCAGGAAACACCGCGCGCCATAACGGGCGATATCGGCCAGATCTTCGGGCGTACTCAGCCCGCTTTCACAGACAATCGTCCGACCTCCCGGAACCAGTTTCGACAGACGGCGCGTGGTATCTAGTGTGGTCTCGAAGGTCTTGAGATTACGGTTGTTTATCCCGATCAATGGGCTTTTTAGTTGGGTCGCACGTTCCAGTTCAGCCTCGTCGTGAACTTCGATAAGAACGTCCATCCCCCAGTCAAAGGCCGTTTGTTCCAGCTCGGCCGCCTGACCATCTTCGACCGAGGCCATGATGATTAGAATGCAATCGGCACCCAAAGCGCGCGCTTCGACCACCTGATAAGGGTCGTACATGAAATCCTTACGCAGGGCTGGCAGCGACGTTGCTGCGCGTGCCGCGGTTAAGTATTCCTTGGCGCCTTGGAAGCTAGGCGTGTCGGTCAGTACAGACAGACAGGCTGCACCGCCTTCTTCATACGCCTTGGCCAATGCAGGCGGGTCGAAATCGGCGCGGATCAACCCCTTGGAGGGGCTGGCCTTTTTGACCTCGGCGATCAGGCCATACCCCTTGCGGGTCGCTTTCCGCAAGCTTTCGGCAAAGCCGCGCACTTCGGATGCGAACCGTGCCTCACTTTCCAGTGTTTCCAAGGACTTCTCAGCCTTGTCTGCAGCTATTTCTTCCAGCTTATAGGCTTTGATCTTGTCCAGTACCGTCTCGGTCATGCGGCCTCCTGAGTCATGCGGGCCAGTACCGCGATTTTTTCTTTGGCTTTTCCGCTGTCGATGCTTTCGACGGCTTTTTCGACACCATCCCGCAAATCTGTTGCGGCGTCTGCAACCACCAGCGCGGCGGCAGAGTTCAACAGAACCGCATCGCGATAGGCCGAGGGCTGCCCGTCCAGCAGCGCGCGGAAGGCGACAGCATTTTCTTCGGGTGTTCCGCCGATGATATCCTCGAACGGATGAACCGGTAGGCCCGCGTCTTCGGGGTGAAGTTCCACCTCCTTAACGCCACCATCCTCTAGTGCGGCGACCCAACTGATGCCAGTGATGGTCAGCTCATCGGTCCCATCTGATCCGTGTACCAGCCAGGCACGGTCAGACCCCAGCAGACCAAGCGTTTCGGCCATTGGGCGTATCAGGTCGCGGCTGAAGGCTCCGGTCAATTGCCGTTTGACGCCCGCAGGGTTCGTCAAAGGGCCGAGAATGTTGAAGATCGTCCGGGTCCCAAGCTCTTGCCGCGAGGGCATGACATGCGCAATGGCTGGGTGATGCATCGGGGCCATCATAAAGCCGATGCCGACCTCTTTCAAAGCATTCTCAACAGTTTCCGGGCCAACCATGACGTTGATCCCCAACTGACCCAAGGCATCCGCTGCCCCGGATTTTGAGCTGAGGTTGCGGTTGCCATGCTTGGCCACGGTGACACCAGCACCAGCGACAACAAATGCCGTGGCGGTTGAGATATTGAGCGTGCCTTTGCCGTCGCCTCCGGTTCCGACGATATCCATTGCACCGTCGGGCGCGGTGACGGCATTGCACTTGGCGCGCATCACGGCGGCGGCCGCGGCGTATTCCTCGACCGTTTCGCCACGGGTGCGCATGGCCATCAGCAGGCCACCGATCTGGCTGGGCGTGGCTTCACCGTCAAACAAGATACCAAAGGCCTGTTCGGCTTCGGCACGGGTCAGAGGCCGATCGGCGGCGGCTCCGATCAGCGGTTTCAGAGCGTCGCTCATGCGGGAACTTTCATCTCAGACAGGAAATTCTTGAGCAGGGCATGACCATGCTCGGAGGCGATGGATTCCGGGTGGAACTGAACGCCGTGAATCGGCAATTCTTTGTGCTGCAGACCCATAATGGTGCCGTCTTCCAGCTCTGCCGTGACCTCAAGACAGTCGGGCAGGGTGTTGGGGTCGACCACCAAAGAATGATAGCGGGTCGCCTCAAATTGCGAGGGCAGCCCGGCAAACACACCTTTTCCGGTGTGGTGCATCGTTCCCATTTTGCCATGTACGATTTCGTGGCAGCGGATGACGTCGCCCCCAAAGGCCTGTCCGATAGTCTGATGGCCAAGACAGACTCCCATCAGCGGCGTTTTCGTTTCAGCCGCTGCTTCGGTCAAGGCCAAGCAGATACCGGCCTGATCCGGATCACAGGGGCCGGGGCTGAGCAGGATGCCGGATGGGTTCATGGCCATGGCTTCCTGAACGTCCAAGGCGTCATTCCGCCGAATGACCATCTCGGCGCCAAGTTCGCCTAAATAATGTACCAGGTTGTAGGTAAACGAGTCGTAGTTGTCGATCAGCAGCAGCATTTGGGCACTTGTCTCGGCTTGGGCATTTCGGGCTGGCGATGCAGCCCCGAGCCACGGTATAATGTCGGGACATACATGCTCAGGCTTGCGCGGCAGCGTCAAGGGGACATCCCGTACTTGGCGCTGCGGTAAGCAAATGCCGCAGCAGACGGCGAACATGTGATCGATGCAGGGCCAAGACGAGAGGCAATTGTTATGGGCGGATTTGTCGGCGGAATGATCGTGGGAACGGTCGCTGTTCTTGTGCTGGGGGCGGTGCTGTCTTTGAACATGCCTTTGACCAGCAAACCGAACGTGGCGGTTTCTGCGCCTGAACCCTCTCTGGCTGATGTCCCGGATACAGTGGCGGACGCCACTGATACCGGGGGTGACCCCGATGTGCTGGACTTGCCACCAACCACACCTGAATCTGTCGGCGAACAGACGGACACGCTGGCTGAATTGTCAGATGTCGAGGTTGAGCCCGATGCCCAACCCAAAGTCAACCTGGACCCGGCGCAAGTCGATGCGCCCAGCGTTGCTCAATCAGCTCCTGTAATTGCAACCACTGTGGCCCCGGTCTCTCCACAGGCCCCGCCGTTGTCGCAGGTATCCCCAAATGCCGAAGCCTTGCCTGAGGTGTCGCTGGAGGTGCCTGAACCTCAGCCTGAACCGGCCGTCGAACAAGAGCCCGAGGTTGTGGAGGCCGAGCCGAAACCAGAACCCGAGGTTGCCGAGGGGGAACAGAAATCGGACCCTGTTGTTGCCGACAGTGCAGCACAACCGGAACCCGAGGTCGCCGCAGCCGCCGATCCGGAAACCGAGAAAAACCCATTTGTCGACAGCCCAATCGCCGTAGAAGGTGATGAGGATACAGCACCGCGCAATCTGCCCCGGATCGCGTCGGTTCCGCAAATTGGGGGGGCAAGCGAAGCGACCACAGTCTCGACAGTCGGAACGCGCGTGGTTCCATTGACGGAACGTGATGATGTTATTGAGGTAAGCACATCCAACGTGGAGGTCGCTATTCCCGGCAAGCCGATCGAGGCTTATGCGGCGGAATTCGAAAACCCCGAATCCAAGCCGTTGATGTCAATCATTCTGATCGACGATGAAGGTGCCTATGGGGCTGAAGCTCTGCATGATTTTCCTTATCCGCTGAGTTTTGCCGTCAGCCCGTCTGATCCGGACGCTGTTGAAAAGATGGCGCGTCACCGCGAAGCCGGGTTCGAAGTTCTGGCTCTGGCTGATCTACACGAAGCCGCCAGCGCGCAGGATGCCGAAGTATCGCTGGCCGTATGGCTCGACACGTTACCGGAAACGGTGGGAATTCTCGAAGGCGTGGATTCGGGCATTCAGGGCAATCGCAAGCTGGCCGACCAGGTGGCCGCAATTGCTGCCGGTACAGGGCGTGGTCTGATCACACAGGACAATGGTCTGAACACTGTCCAAAAACTGGCTGCGCGCAACGGTATTCCATCGGGTGTGATTTTCCGCGATATCGACGGTGCGCGCCAGGACCCCAAGATCATGCGTCGTTTTCTGGACCAAGCGGCATTTCGTGCCGGGCAGGAGGGGACGGTTGTAATGCTGGGCCGTCTGCGCCCTGACACGATCTCGGCTTTGTTGCTGTGGGGGCTTGAAGATCGGGGCAGCCGTGTGGCGATGGCCCCAATCTCTGCAGTGATGATGAAAGAGGTTCAGTAACCTCGAAACAACAAAAACGGCTGGCCCTGAAAGCCCGCCGTTTTTTTATGTGTTGCCCGATCCTGTGAACCGGGACGCATCGGCAGCAGCGCGGCGAATGGCGTTTGATTTATGGACGGTTTCCATAAACTCTGCCTCGGGGTCGCTATCAAAAACAACGCCGCCACCCGCCTGAATATAAAGCTTGTGATCCTTCACGATGGCCGTTCGCAGAGCAATGCACATGTCCATGTCGCCGCCGGCACTGAAATAACCAACGCCGCCGCCATAGATACCGCGCTTTTCAGGCTCCAACTCGTCTATGATCTCCATCGCGCGCACTTTCGGCGCGCCCGAGACGGTGCCAGCAGGCATCCCGGCAAAGAACGCGTCCAACGCGTCTTTGTCTTCGGCCAGCTCTCCGACCACGTTCGACACGATGTGCATCACATGGCTGTAGCGTTCGATGATGAACTCTTCGGTTGGCCGCACCGTTCCGATCTTGGCCACGCGGCCGGTATCGTTGCGGCCCAGGTCCAGCAACATCAAGTGTTCGGCCAGCTCTTTCTTGTCGGCCAGCAGATCGACCTCGTTGGCCTTATCCTCTTCGGGGGTTGCACCTCGGGGTCGGGTACCTGCGATGGGGCGGATTGTTACTTCGTCGCCAAAGACACGCACCAGAATTTCTGGGCTGGCACCGACCACCTGAAAGCCGCCAAAGTTGAAATAGAACATGAACGGAGAGGGGTTAGTGCGCCGCAATGACCGATAGAGCGTAAAGGGCGGCAGCGGGAAATCCTGTGTCCAACGCTGAGCTGGTACCACCTGAAAGATGTCACCTGCGCGGATGTATTCCTTGGCCTTTTTAACCGCTTCCATATAGCCGGATTTTGTGAAATTCGACACCGGAGGCGCGACTTCAGAGGCGTCGCCCAGATCGCGAGTCTCGGCGGGCATGGCGCGATCTAAATCGCGCACTGCGTCCATCACACGCTCAGCGGCTTGCGCATAGGCAGCCTTGGCGGATTGACCCTCGGCGACCCAGGCAGGGGAGACGACCGTGACCTCTCCCTTTACACCGTCCAGAACGGCGATGACCGATGGGCGCAGCATAATCGCATCGGGTAGGCCCAGCGGGTCTGGGTTCACATCCGGCAGATACTCTACCAGACGCACCATGTCATACCCAAGATAACCGAACAGCCCTGCGGCGGCTTGAGGCAAATCGTCAGGCAGCTCAATCCGGCTTTCGGCCAGCAGAGCGCGCAGATTGTCCATCGGATTGCCATCCTGAGGCGAAAACGCGTCGGCATCGAACCTGGCCGAGCGGTTCAATTCGGACGCCTCACCCCGGCAGCGCCAGATCAGGTCCGGTTTCATCCCGATGATTGAATAGCGGCCACGCACCTCGCCTCCGGTCACGGATTCCAGCATAAAGGCGTCTTTCTGCGCACCGGTCAGCTTGAGCATCAGGGACACGGGCGTATCCAGATCGGCCGCCAAGCGGGTGTAGACGACCTGATTTTCGCCAGCCTCATAGGCGCGGGCGAAGCTGTCAAACTCGGGGGTCAGGGCCATATTTGGTCTCTTTTAATAGCTCGACTGCACGGCGTTCAGCGCGCGTTGGTCAATCACGGGACGGGCGCGGGTCTGCGCGTCGCGCACATAAGCGTCAAAGATGTTCTGGGCCAGCGCCTGATTTAACTGTGCTTCCAGCGCGGTCTGTACCTGGCGCAGTTCATCAGTTTCGGCGGGCGGTAGCAATTCTTCAAGACGCACGACAAAAGCCGTGCCATCGCCAGGAATGACGCGCAGCTCACCAGGTTCCATCTCGAACACCTGACCCATGAAATCTGCCGGCACATCCTCAAGGAAAGCGGTGCGGGTCAGCGCATTTTCAACCCGGAACGGCAAACCGGTGGCGGTGAAATCGCCGTCAGCATTCAGTTGCTCCAGAACGGAATTCGCATTTTCAGCCAACGCCTTGCCGGTTTCCACCTGCGTCCATGCGGCGGCCACACGATCACGTGCGCTTTCCAGAGGCTCGGGGCGTTGGGGCAGCACCTTGTTCAAACGCAAAGCAAAGATCGAACCGTCTTCGAGGAACGCAACCTCGGGGAAGTCGCCTTCGTTTACGGCTTCGGCAGCGGCGCGGAAACCGTCATACGCGGCGACGCCTTCACCGCTTTCGCGGGTCCAGTCGATCTGGCCCAGTTCCATCTCGGTCTCGCCGGTCAGCTCTTCCAGTGTCGCACCACCGGCAAGCAGGTCGTCAATGTCTTCGGCCTGTGCTTCGATTTGACGGCGCGCGCGGTCGGCGGCCAGTTCTTCGCGCAGGGCAGGGGCGGCATCTTCGAACGGCGTGTTGTTTTCGGCCAGCGATCCGTTGATACGGAACAGCGCGGGGCCGAAGGTCGAGGGCAGCGGGCCAACAACCGCGTCCAGATCGGCGGCAAAGACGGCATCAGCAGCTTCGCCCAGATCTTCGCGGGTGACATCGCCAAGGTCGATATCGCTCAGCTCTAGCTGACGATCTCTTACGAGGTTTTCGAACGTGGTGCCACCAACCTCAAGCTGCGCCATCGCATGCTGTGCGTCTTCTTCGTTCGGATAAGTCAGACGTTCGACCAGACGACGCTCGGGCTGATAGAATTCCGAGGCACGCTGATCATAGACGCGACGCACCGCATCCTCATCAATCTCGACACTGTCCAACAGCATGTCGGGCGACAGAATCGCATAAGTCAGTTGCTTGGTGCGGGGCAGGGTGAACTGATCCTGATTCTCATCAAAATAGGTCTGGATCTGCTCATCCGTGGGTGCAGGAACAGGCGATGTCAGGGCGTCGGGTCCGACCGTCGCAACGGTAAAACTGCGGCGTGCGCCGACATAGTCCGTCAGCACTTGCGTCAGAAGTGAAGGCATTTCAACCCCGCTGATCACCGCGTTTTGTACGATGGTGCGCGAGGACTCCTTGCGCAGATCCGATTCGAATTCTGTATCCGTCATGCCAGCCTGTTCCAGCTGGAACTGATAGGCCTCGCGGTCAAACGTTCCGTTGACGCCCTGAAAGGCCGGGATGGCGACGATTTCTTCTTGCAGGTTCTCATCCCCGATCGAAATGCCCAGCTCACCGACTTCGTTGTCCAGCGCGGCCAAAGCGGTCAGGCGCGACAGGGCCAACTGATCCAGACCGAACTCATGCGCCTGCGACATTTGCAAGGGCTGGCCGGTCTGGCTTTCGACCGCGCGGATTTCGCGCTGCAATTCGCGAACGTATTGGTTGATCGAAACCTCTTCGTTCCCAACTTGCGCGACGGTGCGCACGGTGCCGGTCAGGCTGGTTGCGCCAAAGCCCGCAAGGCCCAGCATCAATAGGCCCATGAGAATCCAGACAAAGGTCTTCGATAGGTTTTTCATGCCTGCGGCCATGGTGCCCTCTTAATCTTGTGGCAAGGAACTGCCCTGTCGGTTGCGGCCCTGAATACGACGCGCACCGCCGGGGGGCAAGCTCAGAAGGACAGGGCTTGCAACCGTTCGAACAATTGCTGAATACCGGCGCGGTCGAGATTAGCGAATGCAATGCGCATCTGGCGTTTTCCGGCGGGATCATCCGGCGGCATAAACATCGTTCCGGGCAGCAGAAGGATGCCGGCCTCCGCCACCAGAAGGCGGGCCAGTTCGTCCGAGGGGATATCGAACGGATGTTCGAAATAGGCGAAATAGGCGCCCAAACCTAACAGACGCCAACCCTTGTCAGTCAGGTTTGGCAACTGCTCTTTGATAGCCGCGCGTCTGTCGAGGATTTCGTCGCGTTCTCCGGCGACCCATTGGGACAGGTTCCGCATGCCCCAAAGGGCCGCGAACTGGCCGATCTGGCCCGGGCAGATCGCCACCGTATCGAGGAATTTTTCCACTTCGGATAGCAGGTCAGCACCGGTTGCAATGGCACCAACCCGATGACCGGTCAGGCGGTAAGCCTTGGAGAAGGAGTAGAGGTGAACCAACGTCTTATCCCAACCGGGCTGTGCGAACAGGTCATGGGGCGGGCCGCTGCGGCTGTCGAAATCGCGATAGGTCTCATCGACCAGCAAGCGCAGACCGTTTTCACGGGCCAGTTCGTAGAACGCGCGCACCAGATCGGCCGGGTATTCCACACCACCCGGGTTGTTCGGCGTGACCAGAGCGATGGCGCGGGTCTTGTCGGTGATCAAAGCGCGGGCGGCATCAAGATTAGGTAACAGATCATCACCGGTCTTCAGGTCAACGGCATGTACCCCGGCCATGTCCAGCCACATTTTGTGATTAAAATACCATGGGGTTGGCAGGATAACCTCATCCCCTTCGTCAGTGATGGCCGAGATTGTGGCGGCAAATGCCTGATTGCAACCCGAGGTGATTGCGACCTGATCCGCTGCGACCTCGACATCATAGTGCTGACCAATTTGCGCCGCCAATTCGTTGCGCAGATCGGGATTGCCCAGAACCGGCCCATAGAGATGGGCCCGATCCTCGGTCACCGCAAATTCGGCCATGGCCTGACGCAAGGCCAAAGGGGGCGGATCGACCGGTGCGGCCTGACTGACATTGATCAAAGGCTGGTCGTCAGGGAAATTCGCGCCTTCCAGCCAGCGCCGCGCCTCCATCACCGGAGGGGCGAAGGTGGCGGCGGTGCGTGTCCGGGTCATGCGAGATCCTAGATGTTCAGGAAAAGATCAGTCTGTGCCGCGGTAGGGCTCGACATATTGCAGGGCCATATCCCACGGGAAGAAGATCCACGTATCCTGGCTGACTTCGGTGATGAACGTATCCACCATCGGGCGGCCTTTGGGTTTGGCATAGACAGTGGCAAAATGCGCCTTGGGGTACATCGCACGCACCAGTTCCAGTGTTTTGCCGCTGTCGACGAGATCGTCGATGATCAAAACGCCTTCACCATCACCCATCAGATCGGCATCAGGGGCTTTCAGCACCTCGGCTTCGCCTTGTTCCTGATGGTGATAGGACCGCACGCTAATCGTGTCGACGGTGCGAATGTCCAGCTCACGGCTGGCGATCATGGCTGGGGCCATACCACCGCGTGTGATCGCAACAACCGCGCGCCAAGCACCGTCGTCCGGTCCTTGACCATCCAGCCGCCATGCCAGAGCACGGGAATCGCGATGGATTTGGTCCCAACTGATGTGAAAGCCTTTTTCGTGAGGCAGACGGTCCTTGGCGCTCATTGCGTTAACCCTTTTCAACGTCCGGGGCGTCGACGGCTTTCATACCGACGATGTGATACCCCGAATCTACGTGCAGATTTTCGCCCGTGACACCACTGCTGAGATCGGACAGCAGATACAGCGCTGATTTACCGACATCGTCGATGGTCACGTTGCGGCGCAGGGGCGAATTATACTCGTTCCACTTCATGATATAGCGGAAGTCACCAATACCGCTGGCTGCCAGCGTCTTGATCGGACCGGCCGAGATCGAGTTCACCCGGATACCGTCTTTGCCCAGATCCTCGGCCAGATATTTGACCGATGCTTCCAGCGCGGCCTTGGCGACACCCATGACGTTATAGTGCGGCATAACCTGCTCGGCACCGTAATAGGTCAGAGTGATTGCACTGCCGCCTTCGGACATCATCTTTTCCGCACGCTGCATGACGGCGGTGAAAGAGTAGACCGAAACATCCATGGTCAGCTTGAAATTCGCCCGGCTGGTATCGACGTACCGACCACGCAGCTCATTCTTGTCGGAAAAACCAATCGCGTGAACCACGAAGTCCAGCTTGCCCCATTTCTGTTCCAATTCCGAGAACAGAGCATCAATCGAGTCCTCGTCACCCACATCACAGGGAAGAACAATTTCACTGCCCAGCTGCGCCGCCAGCGGATCGACCCGCTTTTTTAGGGCATCGCCCTGATAGGAAAAGGCCAATTCGGCCCCGGCATCGGATAAAGCGCGGGCAATGCCCCATGCGATCGATTTATCATTGGCCAGTCCCATGATGAGGCCGCGTTTGCCGGCCATCAACTGATTTGACATGTTTGGTTCTCCGCCTGTCTTCGCGATTTGTTGCGTTGGTTTATGCCATTGGATGCGCTGCATCAAGGCCGCGTACTCTTGCCCGCAGCGGGTTCTCGCCCTAGGGTGGCCAATAATAGTTTCCGGGGGATGGAAATGACCGAGCGTGACGGCATCTTCGCCGGCTCCGATCCGTTTGAAATAGCGGGGCGGTGGCTGGGTGAGGCCAAAGACAGCGAACCGAACGATCCCAATGCAATAGCGTTGGCAACCGTCGATTCTGACGGCATGCCGAACGTGCGTATGGTGCTGTTGAAAGAAATCGAATCCGGTGCCTTTGTATTTTACACCAATTACGAAAGTGCCAAGGCGGCCGAATTGGATTCGGCGGGCAAAGCAGCTTTTGTGATGCATTGGAAATCATTGAGGCGGCAAATCCGTGTTCGTGGTACAATAACCCGGGAAAGCGGGGCGCAAGCCGATGAGTATTATGCGTCGCGCTCGCTAAAAAGCCGTCTTGGGGCTTGGGCTTCGAAACAGTCTCAGCCTCTTAGTAGCCGGGCTGCTTTGATGGCAGAAGTTGCAAAGGTGACCGCGAAATTGGGGCCGAACCCACCGCGACCACCGTTCTGGGGCGGGTACAGGTTAGTGCCGAGCGAGATCGAGTTTTGGGCCGATGGTGCATTCCGGTTGCACGACAGGTTTCAGTGGCGCCGGGATCAGGAAGACTCGGCATGGGATGTACAAAGGTTGAATCCATGACATTCGCGTATCGTGAAATGCAACACAAAGAAATCAAAGGATTTTTTCAGCTTGAATTTGCGAGCCAATCCCATACACATCGGACCCTTAACGAACTATTAATTTTCGCGATAGGAATGCTGTGCCGGAAGACCTGAACAATATGTACCGCGTTCGAGGACACGTGAAATGGTTTGACCCCGCTAAGGGGTACGGGTTCGTTGTGTCCGACGAAGGTGGCCCGGATATTCTGTTGCATGTGAACGTGTTACGTAACTTTGGTCAAAGCTCGGTCGCCGATGGCGCCGGGATCGAGATCATGACGCATCGCACTGACCGCGGCGTTCAGGCGGTTGAGGTTGTCAGCGTAGACCCACCGGCGCGCACCGACTCAATGATGTTGGCGGATTTCGCGGAACTTGATCCGGTTGTGATCGCCGAGGCTCCTTTGGAAGCGGCGCGGGTGAAATGGTTCGACAAGGGCAAGGGTTTTGGCTTTGCCAATGTTTTTGGTCGGGACGAAGACGTTTTCCTGCATATCGAGGTGCTGCGTCGATCTGGTCTGGCTGATCTGCAACCAGGCGAAGCGTTGGCGATGCGCGTCATTAATGGCAAACGCGGGCGTATGGCGGCTCAGGTCCTGGCCTGGGAAGCGGCACTGGACGAATAATACCAGATGATCAGACTGTTAACGGTTCTTGCAAGTGTGACAATGCTGTGGGCCGGTAACGTGCTGGCTGCGTGCCAGGTGGATCGTGTCGGGCTGCGGAACGACAAAACTCAGGTCAGTTTCAACGTCGAGCTTGCAATCAGTCCGCAGGATAGGGCGCGTGGATTGATGTTTCGCGAGTCGCTGCCGCAGCGGTCTGGAATGCTGTTCGTGTTCGATCCGCCGCAGCCAGTCGCCTTTTGGATGAGAAACACGCTGATTCCCTTGGATATCATTTTTCTGGATCGCACAGGAGCTGTTGTACATGTGCATGAGAACGCGATTCCCGGGGATGAATCACTGATCGAAGGCGGAGATTCGGTGTATGCAGTCCTGGAAATCAACGCTGGATTGGCGGCGCGTTACCTGATCACCCAAGGAACACAGATGCAGCACGAAATTTTTTCGCAAGGTCCTGCAATTTGGCCCTGTTAGGGCTTTTCAAATCAGAATGGCAACGTTAGGAAGGCGCACGGTCCGGGGCGTGGCGCAGTCTGGTAGCGCACCTGTTTTGGGTACAGGGGGTCGTAGGTTCGAATCCTGCCGCCCCGACCACTTCTTCCTCTTATGTTGGTGAACCACCCATCTTTTGGAACAGCGCGCCCAACGCTTGATCCAGTGCTTTGCTCTCTACGGGAACTTTGACGGCCGGGCCCTGTTTTTGCGGCACACTAAAGTACAATTCGGCGTCCACGCGATACCCGGTAGTGTTCTTGGTCGACGTCATGCGCATGACGCTTTTGGGCAGGTCTTGCGGGTAGCCATCATAATTGAGAATCAGAAACGCGGTGGTGTCCGGAGGAAGAAACTCCTGGCACTCAAACACCCGATTCCCCACTTTCTCGAACTTTTCTCCTGGCCCAGCGCACTGAGTCTCAAAGGTGTCAAACAGCCGTTCGGGATATGTTTCAAACTGCGCGCTACGGGTCGGAGGGGGCATATCTTGTGGTGCGCAGGCCACGATAAGGGCCATTGCGGGCAGAAATCGAAACGCGGTCATCCCCTTTGACACTCTCGATTTTCTATTCTGCACGTTATACCTCCTGTCTGGCCACGCGACCGGTGGTGTTGTGATTCTCATTCGGCCTATCCACCTTACAACGGGATTATCAAATGCCGGTAACTCTGCTGATAAAAACAGTTAATCCTGTTGCGCGATTTTCAAGTGCAGTGCTTTATCCCGTGGATGAACCTGTGGAGGAATCGGAATCCAACGCCCGCGGACCCTTTGGAACCGTTTGGTCAACAAAAAAGATTTCAAAAATGAATGAAAATGGCGTTGACGATCTATGGCCGAATACGCCAAGTTGTATGGGCCGAAAGACATGCCACTAAATCTGGTAGCATAACCAGGGTAAGGCATAGGGCGAGGGTCGGAAAGCACATCTATTAAACGTGCAACCGTATAAGCGGTTTCGCGCTGTTAAAGACAGCGACCGGTCATTTGCGCCCAATTTTCAGGCATGGCGTGCGGATCGCTGAAATGCATCTGACGCGAACGGACAAGTTGATTGAATCTAGGGCTGCGGACATGAAGATTGACAGGAAATTCACCAAATCGGGGCAAGATGCATACGCAGAACTGGATTTTGTCTCTGCGACATCTGAGATACGGAACCCGGACGGCACCATTGTTTTCCGACTGGACGAAATCGAGATCCCCGCAAAGTGGAGCCAGGTCGCCAGTGATGTCATCGCTCAGAAATACTTTCGTAAGGCTGGCGTTCCGTCGGCTCTGAAAAAGGTCAAGGAAAAGGACGTTCCCGAATTTCTGTGGCGCTCAGTTCCTGCAGAAGGTGCAGAATTCGGTGGCGAAACCTCGTCCAAGCAGGTGTTCGACCGCTTGGCGGGCGCTTGGGCGTATTGGGGTTGGAAGGGCGGCTATTTCTCGACCGAGGAGGATGCGCGCGCTTACTTTGACGAGATGCGTTATATGCTGGCGACTCAGCGCGCCGCGCCGAACAGCCCGCAGTGGTTCAACACAGGTCTGCACTGGGCCTACGGAATCGATGGCCCCGCGCAGGGTCACCACTATGTCGACTACAAGACCGGCAAGCTGACCAAATCTAAATCCGCATACGAGCATCCGCAGCCGCACGCGTGCTTCATCCAGTCCGTCGATGATGATTTGGTGAACGAAGGCGGCATCATGGATCTTTGGGTGCGCGAGGCGCGCCTGTTCAAATACGGCTCGGGTACCGGGACCAACTTCAGCCATCTGCGTGCAGAAGGCGAGGCGCTGTCGGGTGGCGGCAAATCCTCGGGCCTCATGGGCTTTCTCAAGATCGGCGACCGCGCCGCTGGCGCGATCAAATCAGGCGGAACAACCCGTCGAGCAGCAAAGATGGTAATCGTCGATGCTGATCACCCTGACATCGAAAAATTCATCGAATGGAAGGTGATCGAAGAGCAGAAGGTGGCCTCGATCGTTGCCGGATCGAAGATGCACGAGAAGATGCTGAACGGCATTTTCGAGGCCATCCGCAGCTGGGACGGCGCTCAGGACGACGCGTATGATCCCAACAAGAATGACAGCCTGAAGAAAGCGGTTCGCGAAGCCAAAAAGGTTGCGATCCCAGAAACTTACATCAAGCGCGTTCTGGATTACGCCAAGCAGGGCCATGACAGTATTGAGTTCCCGACCTATGATACGGATTGGGATTCGGAAGCCTATAGCTCGGTGTCGGGCCAAAACTCGAACAACTCGATCCGTGTGACCAACGCATTCCTGACCGCCGTCGAGAAAGACGCGGATTGGGAATTGATCAACCGCACCGATGGCAAAGTCTCGAAGACCGTCAAGGCGCGGGATCTGTGGGAAAAGGTTGGCCACGCCGCATGGGCTTGCGCCGATCCCGGCATTCAGTTCCATGACACAGTTAACGAATGGCACACGTGCCCCGAAGATGGTGCGATCCGCGGTTCGAATCCGTGCTCGGAGTACATGTTCCTCGATGACACGGCTTGTAACCTGGCGTCGATGAACCTGCTGACCTTCCTCAAGGATGGTGAATTCCAGGCGGCGGAGTACATGCACGCTTCGCGCCTTTGGACACTGACGCTGGAAATCTCGGTGACAATGGCGCAGTTCCCATCCAAGGAAATCGCGCAACTGTCTTATGATTTCCGTACTTTGGGTCTGGGATACGCCAACATTGGCGGCCTGCTGATGAACATGGGCTACAGCTATGACTCGGACGAGGGGCGTTCGATCTGTGGCGCGCTGACCGCGATCATGACCGGTGTCGCCTATGCGACCTCGGCCGAGATTGCAGGCGAGCTTGGACCTTTCAAGGGGTATGAGCGCAACTCTGACCACATGCTGCGCGTCATCCGCAACCACCGTCGTGCATCGCAAGGCGTGACCGATGGTTATGAGAAACTGGCCGTAAAGCCGGTGCCACTGGACCATGGTAACTGCCCGGACAAGCGTCTGATCGATCTGGCCATGTCCGCTTGGGATGAGGCGCTGAGCCTCGGTGAGAAGAACGGTTATCGCAACGCGCAGGCCACCGTGATTGCGCCGACAGGCACCATCGGTCTGGTGATGGATTGCGACACCACTGGGATCGAGCCTGACTTTGCGCTGGTAAAGTTCAAGAAGCTGGCTGGTGGCGGTTACTTCAAGATCATCAACCGTTCGGTGCCTTCCGCGCTGGAAAAGCTAGGCTATTCCTCGTCGCAGATCGAAGAAATCGTCGGTTATGCGGTTGGTCACGGCACTATCGGCAACGCGCCGGGGATTAACCACACCTCGCTGACCGGTCACGGTTTTGGCCCGAATGAGCTGGCCAAGGTGGACGCCGCGCTGGAAAGCGCCTTTGATATCCGGTTCGTGTTCAATCAGTGGACACTGGGCGAGGATTTCTGCACCGGCGTTCTGGGCATCCCGGCAACCAAGCTGAACGATCCCACCTTCGACCTACTGCGCCATCTGGGCTTCACCCGCGCGGATATCGAAGCAGCCAATGACCATGTTTGCGGAACCATGACGCTGGAAGGCGCGCCGCATCTGAAGGAAGAACACTATTCGATCTTTGACTGCGCCAACCCGTGCGGCAAGAAAGGCAAGCGTTTCCTTGGGGTTGATAGCCACATCACCATGATGGCGGCGGCGCAGAGTTTTATCTCGGGTGCGATCTCGAAGACGATCAATATGCCGAATGACGCGACCATCGAGGATTGCCAAAAGGCTTATGAGCTTTCGTGGTCGCTGGGTGTGAAGGCCAACGCACTCTATCGCGACGGTTCGAAACTGTCGCAACCGCTGGCAGCAGCGCTGGTCGAGGATGATGACGAGGCGGCCGAAGTGCTGGAAAGCGGCTCGGCGCAGGAAAAGGCCGTCGTTCTGGCCGAAAAGGTGATCGAGAAGGTTGTGGTCAAGGAAATCATCCGCAGCCACCGCGAGAAACTGCCGCATCGCCGCAAGGGCTATACTCAGAAAGCGATCGTGGGCGGCCACAAGGTCTATCTGCGAACCGGTGAGTTCGAAGACGGCAAGTTGGGCGAGATCTTCATCGATATGCACAAGGAAGGCGCTGGCTTCCGGGCGATGATGAACAACTTTGCCATCGCTGTCTCGGTTGGCCTGCAATATGGCGTGCCGCTGGAAGAGTTCGTCGATGCCTTTACCTTCACCAAGTTCGAACCGGCGGGAATGGTGCAGGGCAACGACTCGATCAAGAACGCGACGTCGATCCTGGATTACATCTTCCGCGAATTGGCCGTGTCTTATCTGGACCGTACCGATCTGGCCCATGTGAAACCCGAAGGTGCAACCTTCGATGATCTGGGCCGGGGCGAGGAAGAGGGTGTCTCAAACGTCTCTGAAATCAGTGAAAGTGCAGCGACTAAGTCTTTGGAAGTGCTGAAACAAATCAGCTCAACCGGGTATCTTCGCAAGCGTCTGCCGCAGGACCTTGTCGTCTTTAACGGCGGTCAGGCCGAGGTGAACGGCATGGCAGAAACCGCCGCATCGTTCGAGGCTCCGGTCGCGGAAACAGCGGTTGCCACAGGCATGGATGCTCGCACCAAGGCCAAGATGCAGGGCTACGAAGGAGACCCGTGCGGCGAATGTGGAAACTATACGCTGGTGCGCAACGGCACCTGCATGAAATGCAACACCTGCGGCGGGACCAGCGGGTGTAGCTAAGGCAAACGCCCCGCCAGGCGGGGTGTAGGGACCTGAATTTCCCCTCGGATATTCGGTCCCGACGAATACGGGGCAAGGCATAGCCTGAGACTTACCACTAGGCGTCTTGCTCCACTCGGTCGACATGCCCGTGTCGGCCGGGAACAGGGTGGGGCGGAATATTTGCTCTTTCCCACTCTTTCACGGGGCGGGTGCGCTCGTCCCATGCGCAGTCCAGGCCGCAGGCAAAAAAACACCGGGCGGTCAACGAAATGAGCCTGGAAGGCGAAACTGACAGGGGGCTTCGGCCCCCTTTCTTTTTTTTTACCGTGAATGGGAAATTAGGCAGGGTTCTGCCGGATTGTGCATTCCTCATCGGGCAAGACCCGCCGAGACGTGATGGGGGAATTTTGCCCAGCGGCTCGCCGCAGACGCGACTCGGAAAAACACGCAAAGATTGGCGCGAAAGTGGCTTAGTCCCGCAATGCGGGTGACAGCAGCCCGGCGTGCGGTGTTTGTAGGGCTTGTCCGGACGCAAACATGCAAAAAACTCAATCAGGAGGCATCACAATGAAACCGCAAACTCTGGCCGCTATTTCCGCCCTTGCCCTTGGACTGCCGACGCTGGCCGTCGCACAATCCTCGGCAGATACAAATGGAGACGGCGTTTTGACCATCGAAGAAGTGCAGGCGGTTCTGCCTGAAGTGGACACGGATGGTTTCTCGGCAATGGATGCCAACGGCGACGGCGCGCTGGATGAGGCCGAGATTGCCGTGGCACAGGAAGCAGGATTGCTGCCGCCAACAGACGGCTAACACATTAAAGAAAGCGGCCAGAGGATTTCTGGCCGCTTTTTAGTATCTTATTGGGGAAGGTGAATATTGAATCTGGTCCGAATTTCAGCATCCAGAAGTGGATCAAAACGCGCCGGGGACGGCATCGACAAGATCTCTTCCTTCCGCTTGATCGCCTTTTCGATCAGATCGGGCTTGCCAAGCTCGGCCCATTCCTTGGGTGAGGTGCGGTCACCGAAAACGGGATATACATAGTCCGCTTGCATCCGGCTAAGCGTGGCATCGGTGCCCAGATAGTGACCCGGCCCGCCAATGCAGACCTCGGCGATTTGGTCCAAGGCCAAGGTTTCGTCAGTCACTTCGATCCCGCGCACACAGCGCTGTGCCTGACCGATCAGGTCGTCACTCAGGATCAGGCTCTCATGGCAAAAGCCCAGCAACGAGGCATGCATGCCCGCCGCTTCGTATACCATGTTCAAACCTGACAGGCCCGCCATGACGTTGGAACACATCTGCTCCCACCCGGCCTGCATATCGGGCAGCTTCGAGTCCGATGCTCCAGCCGCAGCACCACCCGGCAGGTCATAAAACCGATGCATTTGCGCGCAGCCGGCCGTTAACAGGGCCTGTTCGCCCGAACCGATGGACATCGCACCTGTGCGCAGGTCCAAACCAAATGGCCAGGTGCCAAAAACTGCCGGTGCGCCGGGGCTTACGGCATTTACGTAAACCAGTCCGGCCAGACATTCCGCAGTGGCCTGCGTGATTGCTCCGGCGATGGTTGAAGGCGCGGTCGCGCCTGCCATGCCAGCAGACAATAGCAGAACCGGCATCCCGGCCTTGATGCACTCTTCCATCACTTCGCAACTTTCGGTCGCGAATTTCATCGGAGGCACGACAAAACAGTTCGAATTCGACACGAAGGGCCGCTCACGAAACTTGTCCTCGCCGCCGGCAATCATGTGGAGCATTTCCACCGCGGGGGCAACGTGGCTGGGTTCGGTAAAGGACGTACCGATATGTTTGAAGCTGCCTGAACAGGCGGCGTAGATTGTGTTCAGGTCCATTTCCAGATTGTCCGAGATGTCGCGGCAAACCATGGGGCGCTGAACAAAATGGATGTTTTCTAGCTGTTCGCAAATGCGCGCAGCATCGTGCAGGTCCTGAACGGTCGAGTCGCGGTATTCCCGCCCGTGTACATCCACCATGCTGACGGCAGCACCGGCGGTGCCGTAGTGAACCTTAGTGCCCGACAACTCTAGGTCGGTCTTTCCATCGCGGCTGTACAGGGTGACCGAGCGGTTGGCCTTGGCAATCGTGTCTTCCACCAACGCGCGCGGGAACCGGATGCGACCATCGTCACCCAGGATGCACCCGGCGCCGACCAGGTAGTCGATGCCGCTTGGCGGGGCATCCGCCAGACCAATGGTTTCCAATGCGGTCAAGGCGGCTTCGTGGATGCGCTCGATTTGGGCTTGGGTCAGCACATTGAGAGTGCCGCCTTCCATACCTGCACGGACAGGGCGCAAATGTTCGGGCAGTGCAGTTGCACGGGCAGCACGACGCGCGGCGCGACCGCCGGTGCGGGATGAGGTGCGGGTTTGATCGTTCATGGTTCGGATTCCGATGGGTAATTGGCTGTCAGAAGGGTTGATCTAAGCCTCTGACGGCCGCCCACGTGCCGCACGACCACGATCCGCACCAATGGTGCGGCTGACCAGTCGAATCTTCCAAACGTCGTTTTGCATGCAGGTCCTCACCTATTGACCTGAAGTTTCCCGATGTACCTGATCACAATCTGTTCTGTTTGCGACCTGAGCGCCTAAAAGCGAAGTATTCATGAAGATGTCACACTCTTCTTTTGTCTGCTCAAGTTTTTTTCTTTGGCACCTGAAAATCTGTTATAGTTCCTTCACTTATTTAAGAGTGGTTCGTGATCTCAATTGAAATTTAACGATCATGTACCAAATTTTTGAGTTAACATGACTTAACCGAACGTCTCTGCGGCGAAAGGTTTTTAGGAGAGATTAATGAAAGCCCTTAAGGCCCTCAGTCTCACAACATTGGTGTCCCTCGCGACCCCGGTATTGGCTGAGGATTGGACCGGGGCTTATGCAGGTTTTAGCTTTGGATATGCAGATGCCGAAGGCCCGAATGGCTCCAGCGGCGATGATCTGACCTTCGCGCCACATATTGGCTATGACCGCGACTTCGGGAATTTTGTTTTGGGCGGCGAGCTTGAATACAATAGCCTGTCTTTGGACTTGGGGCAGGGCGAGGGTTCCCTGGACAGCATGACCCGCCTGAAGCTGCGCGGCGGCTATGATTTTGGCCCGGCTTTGGGCTATGTTGTGATCGGTGCGTCGCGGGTCGATAGCTCAGTCGATAACGATACCGCTGCTGTGTATGGAATTGGCGTGGCCTATCCCATCGGCGACCGCTTTGTCATCAGCGGCGAGGCGTTGCGGCAGGAGTTCGACGATGTCACCCGATCAGATGGCGCCCTGGATTCGAATGTCTTTAACCTGCGAACCTCATTCCGGTTCTGACACCCGTTAACTGGCCGCGGCGTGACGACCGGCTATTTCCGTTGCAAATTCGCAAATCGTTGACAAAGCGGACCCGAACCGTTCGTCATCAATGGTCATGGCCACACGGATATGGCCGGCGGCGGCGGACCCAAAACTCTCACCCGGCATCACGGCAATGGCGTGCGTATCCAGCAGCGCGTTGGCGAATGCTTCTCCGCTGAGACCCGTGGCGCGGATATCCAGCATCAGGTACATGGCCCCCTGCGCTGGAACCAACCCGACAGTGTTCTGAGCGCTCAGAATACCCACGGCGAGTGCGCGCCGCCTGCGGAACGGCGCAGCGATTTGATCTTCCAGCACTTTACCTGCGTTCAGGGCGAAACTAGCAGCGTCCTGAATAAACCCGGGAACCCCATAGGTCGTATGCGTAGCGAGGTTGATCAGATGCGCGATTACATCCTCTGGCCCAACAATCCATCCACAACGCGAACCCGTCATGGCGTGCGACTTGGACATCGACCCAACCACCAGCGTACGTTCGGTCATACCCGGCAGAGTGCGCGGCGAAATATGTGAGCCTTCCCAGACTTGTGTGTCATAAACCTCATCCGAAATCAGCCAAAGATCACGCTTGCGGCAGACCTTGGCGATCCCTTCAAGCGTTTGGCGGGAATAGACGACCCCGGTGGGGTTGTTTGGTGTGTTGATCAGCAGGGACACAGCGCCATCCGCGACCGCGTCAATCTGCTCGGCACGCGGTTGAAATGCGTCTTCGGCGGTTGTCTGAATCGCCCGCGCTTCCGCTCCGACACCGCGGATCGTACCGGGATAGGTGGCGTAATATGGATCCAGATACAGACCAACATCGCCCGGATCGCAGACTGCAACATGGGCAGCGAACAAGGCGGATTGCCCACCAGGCGTGATTAAAACATTGTTTCTGGTAGTGGGAACTCCGGTGCGCGCCTGCAGCCGGGCGGCCACGGTATCGCGCAGCAAATCCGTGCCGGGCACCATCGCGTATCCGGTGTGGCCTTGCCGTGCCGAAAGGTCCATGGCTTCCAGAATCGATGGGTCGGTTCGGACGTCATGTTCACCAATGGTCAGTTCGACTACAGCATAGCCGTCACTGATCAGTCGACGGGCACGATAGAACACGTCCCAACCGTCACTGCCGCCGCCGGTCAGATGAGTAATACGCTGCGACAATTTCATGACCCGCCTCCGTCTGGTGTTCTGCGCCGAAAGGGCCAGAGCCGTTGTAGAATGTCAATCGGCGAAACAGATGGTTGGAACTCAAGGCTTGGCGAAAGGCGGTCGCCGTGATACTGGGACAATATGAACCCGATGACCTGCATCATTATTTGCTGCATTACCTGCTGATACTTCAAGCGGGCCGGTTTCTTTCGTTTTCATCCCTGAGACAAGTTGCTAAGCCCGCGTTAACGCGACCAGCCATGCTGTCTTTAGGAGCCGACCGATGACGACGATCAAACTGCACAACACCCGGACGCGGACGAAAGAGGATTTCGTGCCGATCAGTGCCGACAATGTGCGGATGTATGTCTGTGGGCCCACAGTTTACGACCGCGCCCATCTGGGCAACGCACGGCCTGTAGTGGTGTTCGATGTGCTCTACCGATTGTTGCGACACACCTATGGTGCGGATCACGTGACTTATGTGCGCAATTTTACGGACGTGGATGACAAGATCAACGCGACCGCGCTGGCACGGCAACAGGCGGGGGCTGAAGGCACGTTGGAGCAGCTGGTTCAGGAACGCTCGAATGAGACCATCGGTTGGTATCTGCACGATATGGGCGCGCTTGGGGCGCTAGAGCCCAATGAAATGCCGCGCGCTACGCAATACATTGCGCAGATGATCGCGATGATCGAAGACCTGATCGCCAAGGGCCATGCTTACGCGGCCGAGGGCCATGTTCTGTTTGCCGTGGACAGCTGGAAAGAGCATTACGGCGAATTGTCGGGCCGGTCCGTCGACGACATGATCGCGGGCGCTCGGGTTGAGGTTGCGCCCTACAAGAAAAACCCGATGGATTTTGTGTTGTGGAAACCCTCAACCGACGAATTGCCGGGGTGGGAGTCACCTTGGGGCCGGGGGCGTCCGGGCTGGCACATCGAATGCTCGGCCATGAGCTATGAGCTGTTGGGCGAGAGTTTTGACATCCACGGCGGTGGCAATGACTTGATGTTCCCGCATCATGAGAATGAGATCGCGCAGAGCAAGTGCGCCCATCCGCATGGTGAGTTCGCAAAGGTCTGGCTGCACAATGAGATGCTGCAGGTGGAAGGCAAGAAGATGTCCAAATCTTTGGGCAATTTCTTCACCGTCCATGATCTGCTGGAGCAGGGCGTCCCGGGTGAGGTGATCCGCTTTGTCTTCCTGCAAACCCACTATCGTAAGCCGATGGATTGGACTGAGAAGAAGGCGCGTGAAGCCGAGGCGACGCTGCGCAAGTGGCGGGCGCTGACGTCGGGCATCGAGCCCGCCGCCAGCGCGGCACCTGCAGTTATCGCAGCGCTTAGTGACGACCTGAACACTGCGGGCGCTTTGGCTGAACTCCACCGTCTGGCTGCGGATGGAGATGCCGTTAGTTTGTTGGCCAGCACACAATTGCTTGGTCTCTTGACCCCCGAGATGGGGGCGTGGGCGGATACCACATCGACGGATTTGTCGGCACATGCGGACCGGTTGGCAGATGCGCGGGTCATTGCGATGCAAAGCAAGGACTTCTCGGAAGTGGACCGTCTCAAAGCCGCTTATCTGGCTGCTGGGCTTGAGGTTCGTATGAGCAAGGATGGTGTCGAACTGGTGCCCGGTGCTGGGTTCGACGCTGCCAAGCTGGAGGGGGTGTGATGACCAAAGACCGCCTCTACCTCTACGACACCACGCTGCGCGATGGGCAGCAGACACAGGGCGTACAGTTTTCGACCTCTGAGAAGGTGCAGATCGCGCAGGCGTTGGACGTACTAGGGGTCGACTATATCGAAGGTGGCTGGCCCGGCGCAAACCCGACCGACAGCGCGTTTTTCGAAGTTGCGCCCAAGACCTCGGCCCGATTGACCGCGTTTGGTATGACCAAGCGCACGGGCCGGTCGGCTGAGAATGACGATGTGCTGGCCGCTGTAATGAATGCGGGCACGCAGGCGGTGTGTCTGGTCGGCAAGTCGCATGATTACCACGTGACCCACGCGCTGGGAATCTCGCTGGAGGAGAATGTCGAGAATGTCCACGCCTCGGTTGCGCATATCGTGGCGCAGGGGCGTGAGGCGCTGTTCGATGCCGAGCACTTCTTTGATGGGTACAAGGACAACCCCGGCTATGCGGTTCAGGTGTGTCAGGCGGCGTTGGATGCTGGCGCGCGCTGGGTTGTGCTGTGCGACACTAATGGCGGCGCACTGCCCGCCGAGGTAACGCGGATCGTGACCGAAGTGATTGCCGCCGGGTTGCCGGGGGATCGGCTGGGCATCCACACCCACAACGATACCGAAAACGCGGTGGCTTGCTCTCTGGCCGCTGTCGATGCGGGCGCGCGGCAGATACAAGGCACGCTGAACGGGTTGGGTGAGCGATGCGGTAATGCGAATCTGACCGCTCTGATCCCGACTTTGCTGTTGAAGGAGCCCTATGCGTCGGGTTTCGATATTGGTGTTAGTGAGCAAGCTCTGGCCGGTTTGACGCGCATCAGCCGGATGCTGGACGATATCCTGAACCGGGTGCCCAGCAAGCAATCGGCCTATGTCGGCGCCTCGGCCTTTGCACATAAGGCAGGGCTGCATGCCAGCGCGATCCTCAAGGACCCATCGACTTATGAACATGTCGATCCGGCCTCTGTCGGGAATGCGCGGATCATTCCGATGTCGAACCAGGCGGGGCAGTCGAACCTGCGCAAACGCTTGACCGAGGCCGGTCTGTCCGTCGAAATGGACAACCCGGCGCTGGGGCGCATTCTGGACCGGATCAAGCAGCGCGAGGCCGAGGGGTATTCCTATGACACTGCGCAGGCCAGTTTTGAGCTGCTGGCACGTGATGAGTTGGGGCAGCTGCCCGAGTTCTTTGAGGTCAAGCGCTATAAGGTGACCGTTGAGCGGCGCAAGAACAAGTACAACAAGATGGTCAGCCTATCCGAAGCCGTCGTTGTTGTGAAAGTCGACGGGGAAAAGAAACTGTCGGTTAGCGAGTCTTTGGACGAGGACGGCAGTGACCGGGGGCCGGTGAACGCGCTGGCCAAAGCGCTAGCCAAGGATCTGGGGCAGTATTCGCAGATTTTGTCCGACATGCGTCTGGTCGACTTCAAGGTACGCATCACGCAGGGCGGCACTGAGGCGGTGACCCGCGTGATAATCGACAGCGAAGACGGGCAGGGGCGGCGTTGGTCGACCGTGGGGGTAAGCGCGAACATAGTCGATGCCTCGTTCGAGGCGCTGTTGGACGCGATACAGTGGAAACTGGTGCGCGATTGCGGGTCACAGACGGCGGTGGCCGAGTGAGCGTAGATTTTGATGATGACGTTAAGGCCTGCGCAGCATTGGTGCATCGCGCCGATCCTGATCGGTTCATGGCGGTCATGGCGGCACCCGTTGCGGTACGGCCTAAACTGTTTCCGCTCTATGCGCTGAATGTCGAGGTTGCTCGGGCCCCTTGGGTCACGCAAGAGACAATGATCGCTGAGATGCGCCTGCAATGGTGGCGCGATGCGCTGCAAGAGATTGCCGAAGGTAAGGCAGTACGTCGGCATGAGGTTGTGACGCCTCTGTCGCAGGTCCTATCGCCCGATCTGGCGGCTACGTTGAATGAGTATGTGGCCGTAAGGCGTTGGGATATTTACCGTGATCCGTTTGAGGATGAAGCGCATTTCGACACCTACATCAACCATAGCGCCGGATCCTTAATGGTCGCAGCCGCGCAGGTTCTGGGTGAAGCGGACGAAGCTGTGCTGCGCGATTTCGGCTATGGCGTAGGGGTGGCGAGCTGGTTTCGGGCGATTCCTGATCTTGAGGCGCGTGGTCGTATTCCTTTGCTTGACGGCACGTCTGATGGTGTTCGGTCACTGGCGCAAAAGGCCTTGGACAAACTTCAGCGCGCACGGTCAAACAGTGCAGGTGTTTCAGCAGATGCCCGCCCCGCGCTTTTTGCGGGATGGCAGGCAGAATGGGTTTTGCGGCGTGTCGTAACTCGCCCAGAGCGCGTCGCCGTCGGGGACCTCGCACAGGGTGAAATTCGCCGCAGAGCGTCCTTAATGTGGTCCGTTGCCAGCGGGCGCTGGTAGGCGTCAGACCGTTTCCGGCTCAGAGGGTTTCAGAACCAACCACAGCAGCGCACCACCTGCCAGCGTCAACAGTGGGATCATGGCCAGGTTCACGGCGGTCCAGCCTTCGACTGGTGAACCACCCGAGCAGTTCATCAACCCACCCGAAGCGAGCGACGCAAGTGTCACGCCCCCAAACACCAGCAGGTCGTTCAGCCCCTGCATCCGCCCACGTTCGTTCACGTCGTGCGACGCGGCCAGCATCGTCGTGGCGCCGATAAAGCCAAAGTTCCAGCCAATGCCCAGCAGGATCAGCGCGATAAAGAAATTGCCCAACTCGACGCCTTGCAAAGCAACCACACCCGCGCCGGCCAGAATGGCGAGACCGAGGGCTACAATTTTTTCGACTCCGAACCGCGCGATCAACTGGCCCGTGAAAAAGCTGGGCACATACATCGCCAGAACATGGCTAGTGACGACATCAGCGGCATCGTTGGCGCTGTAACCGCACCCCACAACCGCAAGCGGGGTCGAGGTCATGACAAGATTCATCAAAGCGTAGGAAACCATCGCACAAATGATCGCCACGGCGATGCGTGGGGTTCTAAGCATTTCAAGCCGGGATCGTCCTTTGGGCGCGTCTTCCTTTGGCTTTTCGGGCGTCGGGATATCGAGGAAGAAAAACAGCACTGACCCAAAGACATTCATCGCGATGACAGCCAGATAGGTACCAAAAAACGGAATCACATATGCGGTCGAGGTCAGTTTGACGATCTGCGGACCGATGATCGCCGCTGCTAGACCGCCTGCCATGACATATGAAATCGCTTTGGGCCGAAACGCGTCAGACGCCGTATCAGCGGCTGCAAAGCGGTAAAATCCATGCGCGCTCATGTAAATGCCGGTCAGCAGACTTCCCAGCAGGAAGACCGGGAACGAGCCCAGAAACAACCCGTATGCGCCGACCGCCCCGCCGCAAGCCCCCGCAGTAACACCAACCAGAAACCCGGCGCGCCGTCCCCAGCGCTGCATGATCGCCGAGATCGGCGTGGCAGCCAACATCGACCCCAGCACGATGAGCGAAATCGGCAGGGTGGCCAGACACGCGTTTGTAGCCAGTGAATCCCCAGCTAACCCGCCCACGATAAAGAGCATCGGCATCTGTGCGCCCAGTACAGCTTGTGCCGCCACCAAAACGGCGACATTGCGCTTGGCGCGACTGGTGTCGAGGGTTGTCGTCGTTAGTGTCATGCGCCAATGCGTATCTTTGAAAAGCCAGTCGTACAAGCGGGTTGCATCTGCGACAAAGCAACCTACCGTGAGCGCGATATCATTTTCCCGGAGGGCCCATGTCTGTCGGACGCATCATTGAATCACCTGACTGTGTCGCAGAGGGCGCCGAATGGCTGGCCGCGGAATGCCCGCGGATGGCCTGGGCGATGGATCAGACTGGGCCTTTGCCCCTGCGTCGCCGTCCGGATGGGTTTGCCCAACTTCTCAGCGCTATTGTCAGCCAGCAGGTCAGCGTGGCCTCGGCCAGCGCCATTTGGAAACGCATGCAGGATGCCAAACTGACCGGACCACGCAAGATCATGTGGGCGACCGATGACGATTTGCGGGCCGTGGGGCTGAGCCGTCAAAAGATACGCTACGCACGCGCGTTGGCTGAGGCGCGTATTGATTACAAAACATTACGCGACGCTTCTAATGCGGATGTCATCGCGACTTTGACCGAGGTGCCGGGGATCGGTGTCTGGACAGCCGAAATATACGCGATGTTCTCTTTGGGGCGCGCCGATGTGATCGCACCGGGCGATCTGGCGCTGCAAGAGGCAGCGCGCATCCTCTATGACTTGCCCAAACGTCCCACGGACAAAGAACTGCGCCAAATGGCCGAAGCTTGGTCGCCCTGGCGATCGGTTGCGGCGCGTGTGTTGTGGGCCTATTACCGGGTGGCTAAAGAACGAGAAGGGATCAGATGACACGGGTTTTGAATGCGCTCCGAAAAGAGCCGGTTTCGGGCGACACACGCTCGGTCGTTGTGTTCGTGCACGGCTATGGGGCCAATGGGGCCGACCTGCTGGGCTTGGCCGATCCTTTAGGCGAACACTTGCCCGACACGCTTTTTGTCGCCCCCGATGCGCCCGAGCAGATCCCCGGGATGCCAAATGGGTTTCAGTGGTTTCCGATCCCATGGATTGACGGTTCGTCCGAAGAAGAGGCCCGACGCGGCATGGAAATGGCGGTTGAGGATTTCAACGCCTTCCTCGATGCGCTGATGGTGGACGAGGATGTTTTGCCGGAACAGGTTGTATTGTTCGGGTTTTCCCAGGGCACGATGATGAGCCTGCACGTCGCACCGCGTCGCGAGGATCCGGTTGCCGGCATCGTTGCCTTTTCGGGACGGTTGCTAGAACCCGATCTGCTGCCCGACGAGACGGTCAGCCGGATGCCGATTCTGCTGGTTCATGGTGACGTCGATGATGTGGTGCCGCCGCAATCCTTGCCTGCCGCCGCCGAAGCGCTGCAAGAGGCCGGGTTCAAAGAGGTTTACGCTCATGTGATGAAGGGTACCGGCCACGGAATTGCGCCGGACGGCCTGAGTGTCGCGCTGGCCTTTATGCGCGACAAACTGAGTCTGTAGGGATGATCGCGGTCCGCCCCATGATGCCAGAGGATGTGGCCACAGCCTGCCGCATCCTCAATGAGATCATCGAAATCGGGGGCAGCACCGCGTTTGAAATTCCGTTCTCTGACGCGTTGTTCGTTCAAAGCTACCTAGAGGGCGCTGACAAAATCTGCACCCACGTCGCCTTGGACGATCAAGGAGAGGTGGCTGGCTTTCAGTGGCTGGGAATGCACGACGCGTTGCCACAGGATTGCGCCGATATCGCGACCTTCACCAGACGTCATCCTGCGCTGAAAGGGGCGGGCCGGGCCTTGTTCGCGGAAACTTCGAAATTCGCGGCGGCAATAGGGTTTACAGCGATTAATGCAACCATCCGCGCCGATAATGGGATGGGTCTTGGCTACTACGACAAGATGGGGTTTCGCGACTACTCGGTCGCCTATGGCGTGCCACTGCAGGATGGCACGCTGGTTGATAGAATATCCAAAAGGTTTGATCTATCGGTGGGCGCGGCACTCTGAGAGGTCAGCCCCACAAATGCCCTTCGGCAAATTCAACCGAATTGCCTGACGGATCGCGCACGTAAAGAGAGCGTGCGCCGTTTGGCCAGTCAAACTCGGCATCTAAGGGGATATTCCAATCCAGCAGATGTTTGCGCATCGTGTCGATCTCCGCGCGTGTCAGGATCAGACAAACGTGGCCAGGCCCGTGCGCACCATGGGGGGGAACGGGCAAGTCGGGATTACCCGGCGGTTTCTCGGTTTCTTCCGCGTTGAACAACAACAAGACCGAACTGCCGATCCGGAAGAATACGTGTCGATCCGTCACGCGCTGGATTTTCTCCAACGCCAGGATCTCTCCATAAAACCGTTCGGCAGCATCCAGGTCGTCGACATAGAGAGCGGCCTCAAGAATGCCGGTTGGTACTGGAATGTCGGGTGTGACTTTCATGCTGTAAGCCTATCACAACATGCAGTTTTTGTCACCGGCGTGGACGACGGTCGCGTTTGCCTTGCGGGGCAGAGTTCAATGTTGGCGTCGGTAGGCTGTCCCATTGGCCTGGCTCAAGCCCCTCTAGCGACCAGTCGCCGATCCGGGCGCGGATCAGGCGCAGGGTCGGGTGACCGGCGGCAGCTGTCATCCGCCGCACCTGCCGATTGCGGCCCTCGCGGATGGTCAGTTCGATCCAGCAATCGGGCACCGTCTGGCGCACTCTGATCGGCGGATTGCGGGGCCACAGCCCTGGCGGTTCATCCATCAACCGGGCTTTGGCAGGTCGGGTCAGGCCGTCTTTCAGTTCAACCCCGTCTCGCAGGGCTTTCATGGCAGCGTCATCCGGCAGACCTTCGACCTGAACCCAATAGGTTTTGGCCATCTTGTGTTTTGGATCCGATATTTGCGCTTGCAGTCGCCCATTGTCGGTCAGCAGCATCAAGCCTTCGCTGTCCCGATCCAGCCGCCCGGCCGGGTAAACGCCTGGCAGATCGATATAGTCTGACAGAGTGCGGCGGGGCGAATCTGCGTTGGCGCGGTCGGTAAACTGCGGCAGCACATCGAAAGGTTTGTTGAAGCGAATGAACCAGGACATGACAAACGCCATAGCCCGCAGGTCAGTGAGGCGCAACCTGTGGATAACTGTTACGCAGGTGTTACAGATTCGGATTAACCAATCCCCGAGATATTGTGGAAACTCAGGGCTTGTCAGAGATTTAACACGATATATAGTTAAGTTAAGGCCGGGGCGGGTGTTCCCCGCTCTGATGTCAAAAACGGGCAGAGCAGAGCGAGGAGCGATTCTGAGATGGATGGAGACTTCAGGACCGAATTTGTCAGGGAACCCGGTGCGCTCAGGCATCATCCGGCATTGGTTTTGAACGCCGATTATCGCCCCTTATCCTATTACCCGTTATCCCTGTGGCCGTGGCAAGAGGCGATCAAGGCTGCTTGGCTGGACAGGGTGGACATAGTGGCTGAATACGACGAAGTCGTCCGAAGCCCCAGTACCGAGATACGAATACCTTCGGTCGTTGTCCTGAAAGATTATGTAAAACCCAGAAAGCGCGTGGCCTTCACGCGCTTTAATTTATTTTTGAGGGACGAATTCCGCTGTCAGTATTGTGGGAGCCGGGGTGATCTGACGTTTGACCATGTGGTACCGCGTGCGGCAGGGGGCGTCACAAGCTGGCAGAATGTCGTGGCGGCCTGCAGCCCGTGCAACCTAAAAAAAGGGTCAAAGTCACTGCGACAGGCGGGGATGACGTTGCGCAAGCCTCCGCGCCAACCGGAATCAGAGGCGTTGCGCAATATTGGGCGCAAGTTCCCGCCGAACCACCTGCATGACAGCTGGATCGACTTTCTCTATTGGGATGCGGAACTGGACGAACTTTAACGAGCGCGCCAGGCTGCGATCCAGACCAGCACCAACACGCCGGACAGGACAGCGTTCCAACCTGCCATCGACAAGCCCAACATCTGCCAGGGGATATCATCGCAACGCACCAGCGGGGCGGACATGATCTGTTCCATCAGATCCTCTGTCGACAGGCCGCCGATGTCACCGGATGTGCAGCTAGACGGGCCTTCCCACCATTTCTGCTCGACCCCCGAGTGAAACACGCCGATTGCAGCCGTGGTTAGGGCCGAAAGCGCTCCCAACAATGGCAACAGCGTTGCCCGTGGCAGGGCCAAAGCCATTGCTCCGATTAGAACGGCGGCGCCATGCGGATAGCGTTGCCAGATACACATTTTGCAAGGCGCCAAGCCGCCGAGGTACTGAAAACCCCACGCCCCAAGCAGAAGTGCCGCAGACCCTGCCGTAGCGATCAGGATCAGAGTGTTTTTGCGAGTCATAGGTATTTCACCACGAAAAATCCGCCGAACAGCAGGATGACGAACAGAGTGAACATAAGGCCCAGCCGCTTCTCGATGAAGGCCCGGATCGGTTCTCCAAAGCCCCAAAGCAGACCGGCAACCATAAAGAACCGCAAGGCACGGGCTAGGATAGAGGTGGCGATGAAAGTTCCCAGCGGCATACCAGTCCAACCGGACATGATCGTAATGACCTTGTAGGGGAAGGGGGTAACCCCAGCCGCAAGTACGGCCCAAAAGCCGAAATCGTTGAAGCGGGTGTTGAACTCTTCCATGGCGTGGGCTTTGCCCATCGACTCGAGAATCGGTTGGCCGAGACTTTCATAAAAGAACGCGCCAATGGCATAGCCCAGCAAGCCCCCCAACACCGAAAAGACCAGTGCGACCGATGCAATCAGCCAAGCCCGCGACGGGCGGGCCAGAATCATGGGAATCATCAAAACATCAGGTGGGATCGGAAAGACCGAACTTTCGATAAAAGCCACGAAGGCCAACGCCCACAATGCATGCGGATGTTCTGCCAGACGAATGGTCCAGTCATAAAGCGATCGCAACATAAGATGCTAAAATCCTGTTCTAACGTAGCGCAAGCCAAACCACGCGCCCGGCAAGGCGTCAAGCATCACCGCGAATACAAACTGGATTTTGGTTGCTTTTTGCCTCTGGACCTTCCCGGTTATGGGCGCTAATCCAATGGTCGTGGCCCAAGTGGCGGAATGGTAGACGCAGGGGATTCAAAATCCCCCGGTAGTGATACCGTGCCGGTTCGAGTCCGGCCTTGGGTACCAAAGTAAAAACAGAGGGTTAGGGAAACCTGCTCTCTGTTTTTTCTTTTTCGGCATTGCGTTTGCACACACTGCCAAATCACATCTATTCGTTTTGGTGACGTTTTGCCTGAGTCTCAGAGTCGGCGGGTTTGGATGCCTTGGGAAAGCCTGTGAAGATCAACCAGATCAGGAATCCGATATATGCGAAAACGACAACATTCAGCATGGTATCAACAAACTGTCCGCTCATGTTCGGTCCTCTCGCGATAGGCTTTTGAACAGGCAGATCACGAGGATCGGTACGATAAAGACGAACGCCATGGCCGAAAGTGCGATGATTGATCTGACCACGGAAATGTCGCCCACCAGAATCATCGCCAGCCCCAGTGCCCCCAAAATAATGCCCCAGATTGTGCGGATGCGGGGCGACGGGTTCTCGTCACCTCCAGTGCCGATCATTGCTAGTGTGAATCCTGCGCTTACGACGCTGGTTACAACGAACAGGAACGCGGCCAAAACAGTGGCGATTTGCGTCACACCGCCCAATGGGAATTTTGCAAGCAGGGCAAAAGTTGTCGCGTCCAGATTCTCGGCGTTAACGGCGGACAGGGTACCGTCCTGACGCAGAGTGTCGTAGAAACCCAGTCCACCGAAAATGCCGAACCACAAGATCGAGAACAAGGTGGGGGCAACGATGACACCGACCAAAAACTCTCGGATCGTGCGCCCACGTGAGATTCGGGCGATGAAAATGCCCACAAAAGGCGACCAGGCCAACCACCAGATCATATAGTTCAGCGTCCAGCCGTGGAACCAGTCGACGATGATGTCGTCGAAGAATTCAGCTGTAGAGAATCCAGCTGGAAGAACGCCGAAGAGGTAGCGTCCGAAGCCTGACACGATGCCGTCCATCATGAACGATGTGGGGCCGAGGATCAGCAGATAGACCATCATTCCAACCGCAATCAGCATCGCGATATTGGACAGCAGAGACATCCCTTCGCCAAGGTCGCGGCGCAGCGGAATGATATAAGCTACGCACAGCAAGGCAAAAACGGGCAGGGTTAGCACGCCAGGTGAATCAATCCCGATCAGACCAGCTAGGCCGGTTTGAATCTGGAATACGCCCATCGCCAGCGACCCGGCCAAGCCGACGGCAATCGCAACAATCGAGAGCAGATCGAAAACCCATCCCAGAGATTTGGTCCAGCGGGCCTCACCCAATGTATCGGTTACAGGGGCGCTCAGCAGTAGCGTGCGCCCTCGACGATAGGCAAAATAGGCGATGACCAGACCAACGATCGCGTAGATGGCCCAGGCGTGAAATCCCCAGTTCAGATAGGTTATGAACAAGGCATGACCGGCGGCCATGGGATCGGGGTTGTATTGGCGCAGAACCTCGAAATGGGTCAGGGGTTCGGCCGCGCCATAAAATAACAGGCCAACCCCCATGCCAGCTGCGAACAGCATGGCGATCCAGGCAGGCGTTGAAAACTCAGGTTCGGCCCCGTCGGGCCCAAGGCGAATGTCGCCAAATCGGGACAAGGCCAGATACAGCGTGACAAACAGCAGGCCGCTGACCTCAAGCATGATGAACCAGCCACGGCTGTTGAACTGCGTAGCCACCGCTGCGGATGCAAGCTGCCCCAGCCCTTGCGGGTCGACTATACCCCAGGCCGCAATCGCTGCGCTGATGGTCAGAGCGATGACAAGCAACGGGCTGGGTGACGCTGGCTTCATTTTAAACGGCCTTTCCTGGCAGTTGCAGAACAAATTCCTTTCCAGCCCTGCGCTTACAGGTGTCTGTGAATGTCGGTTTGACACTAGAGATCACCGAACCGAGTTTCAAAAGAATTGTTCCTGACCACCAAAAGACCTGAGATTTGGACATTCTGGGGGGAAAGTTCGGAAAAAGCCCTCAGATATGCGGCGTGGGCGTGTCAGGCCGAGTACGGGGGTTGACAAGTTGAGTATCTGAATGAAACGTCGAAGGTGTTGGGAGAATTTGGAAATTCAGTCGCTTGTGCCTGTTGCAAGACAGGTGCAGTTGGCGTACCGGCAGGTCCCGGATGGGACCGCTAACAGTCTCCCATCCACCAAAAGAATTGGGAGTTCACGAAAATGAAAAACAGCAGCAAGCTTAGCCTCGGCGCGGTCGTCACCGCGGCCCTTATGGCTCCGGCCGCGTATGCAGAGGAATTCATCACAATCGGCACCGGTGGTGTGACCGGTGTGTATTATCCGACAGGCGGCGCGATTTGTCGTCTGGTCAACAAAGGCCGCAAAGAGCACGGCGTGCGCTGCTCGGTCGAATCGACCGGTGGTTCGGTTTACAACATCAACACCATCCGCGAAGGCGAGCTGGAGTTTGGTGTGGCGCAGTCCGACTGGCAGTACCACGCCTTTAACGGCACCTCGAAATTCGAAGAGGCTGGTCCCTTCGAAGGTCTGCGCGCCGTCTTCTCGGTACACCCCGAGCCGTTCACCGTTGTTGCCCGTGCCGATTCCGGCATCACGAACTTTGAAGACATGAAGGGCAAGCGCGTCAACATCGGCAACCCCGGTTCCGGTCAGCGCGGCACCATGGAGGTCCTGTTGGGCGAAATGGGTTGGACCACCGACGATTTCGAACTGGCGACCGAGCTGAAGGCGGCTGAACAGTCTGCTGCTCTGTGCGACAACCAGATCGACGCGATGGTTTACACCGTTGGCCACCCCTCGGGTTCGATCCAAGAAGCCACCACCGCGTGTGATTCCGTGCTGGTGAATGTCAGCGGCGACGCCGTGGACAAGCTGGTTGGCGACAACTCGTTCTACCGCACCGCAACCATCCCCGGTGGCATGTATCGCGGTTCTGACGGTGACACCGCAACCTTTGGTGTTGGCGCGACTTTTGTGACCTCGGCAGACGTGTCGGAAGACGCGGTATATGCAGTTGTCAGCTCGGTCTTTGAAAACTTCGACGACTTCAAAAAGCTGCACCCGGCATTTGCAAACCTCAAGCCCGAAGAGATGATCGCGGACGGCCTGTCGGCTCCGCTGCATCCGGGTGCCGAGAAGTACTACAAAGAAAAAGGCTGGATTCAGTAAACCAGACCTGACGCAGGGTGCCCACGGGCGCCCTGCAACCTAAAGCCCGTAAAATAACGGGTGGTTCAAAAGGCCAAAATGGCCACGACGGGGAGACATTTGCATGAGTTCCGACACACAATCCAATCGTCCGCTATCCGAAGAAGAGCTGCAGGAACTGGTAGCTTCGTCCGATGCGGGTGGGCGTAATCCGGTCGGCAATGTCGGGATTTTTCTGGCCGTTGTGGCGGCGATCTGGTCGATTTTTCAGGTGCTTTTAGCATCGCCTATCGCCAACTATGTGTTGCCGGGCAGCGTCGTGAATAATGCACGTCAGTTTCATCTGGCCTTTGCCATGTTTCTGGCCTTTGCCGCTTATCCGGCACTGAAATCCAGCCCGCGTGACTATATCCCGGTTCAGGACTGGATTATGGGGGTCGCTGGCGCGTTTCTTGCGCTATACGGGTACTTCTTCTACGAAAAGATCGTCGATGCGGGCGGTCTTGCGGATGACACTGACAAGTGGGTCGCATTGGCCGGCCTGCTGCTGTTGTTCGAGGCCGCGCGCCGTGCGCTTGGGCCTGCAATGGCCATTATCGCGACGATCTTTCTGGCATATGTGTTCTTTGGCTCATCTGAATGGGTGCCCGAGGTTATCCGCTGGAAAGGCGCAAGCCTGAAAAAGGCCATGAGCCACATGTGGATCACGTCCGAGGGCGTGTTCGGCATCGCCTTGGGTGTTTCCACCAAATTCGTCTTCCTGTTCGTGCTGTTCGGCGCCTTGCTCGACAAGGCCGGGGCAGGGAACTACTTTATCAAGATGGCGTTTGGTGCCCTTGGCCACCTGCGCGGTGGTCCGGCCAAAGCGGCGGTTGTGGGCTCTGCGGCAACCGGCCTGATTTCAGGTTCGTCCATCGCCAACGTTGTGACCACCGGTACCTTCACCATCCCGCTGATGAAGCGCGTCGGGTTCAGCAGTGAACAGGCCGGATCGGTTGAGGTTGCCTCCTCAGTGAACGGCCAGATCATGCCGCCTGTGATGGGCGCTGCGGCCTTCCTGATGGTGGAATATGTGGGCATTTCCTATGTCGAGGTGATTACCCACGCGTTCCTGCCAGCGGCGATTTCCTACATCGCGCTCGTCTATATCGTTCATCTTGAAGCGGTGAAGCGGAACATGCCCACACTGGGTGATCGCGACGTGCATCTGGCGCGCACTGTCGTTGGAATGTTGATGTTCTTCCTTGTGTTTGCGGGGCTTTGCTATGGCTCGCAATACCCGGTCGATGCGGTCACCAGCTGGGTGCCCTCGGCGGCCGGATTGGTCCTGAGCCTGATTGTCTGCGCGGTCTATGTGGTGCTGCTGTATCTGGCGGCTCAGGTGCCGGATCTGGAACCCGATGATCCGAACGCCAAAGAAGTACAACTACCTGTCATCGCTGATATCTATAAGGCTGGGCTACACTATCTGCTGCCGATCATCGTTCTGGTTTATTTCCTGATGATCGAACAGAAATCGCCGGGTTTGTCAGCGTTTTGGGCCACCGCATTACTGTTCGTGATCCTGCTGACTCAAAAGCCCCTCAAGGCGTTGTTCCGTGGGCAGAGTAACCTGAACGCCAGCTTTATCGATGGTGTCGCCGACCTTTGGCAGGGCCTGATTGACGGCGCGCGCAACATGATCGGTATCGCCCTTGCGACCGCGACTGCAGGTGTCATCGTTGGCACGGTTACCCTGACTGGTGTCGGGCAGGTGATGGCCGATCTGGTCGAGTTCCTGTCGGGCGGCAACCTGATCCTGATGCTGGTGATGGTTGGTATCCTAAGCCTGATCCTGGGCATGGGCCTGCCGACCACGGCGAACTACATCGTTGTCAGCTCGCTGATGGCTGGTGTGGTTGTCGAACTAGGCGCGCAGAGCGGCCTGATCGTGCCGCTGATCGCCGTGCACCTGTTCGTTTTCTACTTTGGGATCATGGCGGATGTGACGCCTCCGGTCGGGCTGGCAAGCTTTGCGGCAGCGGCTGTGTCAGGCGGCGATGCGATCAAAACCGGTTTCACCGCGTTCTTCTACAGCCTGCGCACCGTGGCACTTCCGTTTGTGTTCATCTTCAATACGGACCTGCTGTTGATCGACGTCACCTGGGTTGAAGGGATAACCGTCGCGATATTCGCAACCATAGCCATCCTTGTCTTTACTGCGGGGACGATGGGTTATTTCGTGACGCACAGCCGTATTTACGAAAGCGTCGCGCTGATCTTCGTTGCATTTGCGCTGTTCCGGCCCGACTTCTTCATGGATCGGCTTTCACCGCCCTATGCGTCGGTTGAACCGTCGGCCTTCGTTGAAACGATCGGGCAAACGCCGCCGGGAACAGAAGTCCGCCTTGTCGTTAGCGGCCCTGATTTTGACACTCTGGAGATGACGGACACTACGGTCGTAGTGCCGGTTGGCAGCGAAGAGGGTGGCGCCGCGCGTGTGGACGCCATGGGCCTGATGCTGATTGAAGAGGACGGTCTGGTCAAACTGGACGAACCGATGTTTGGCACCCCGGTCGCGGATGAGTTGGATAACTTCGACTATTACGCGGATGACGCGGTGCGTCTGACCTCGGTCAGCCTGCCATCCAGTCAGCCGCCGAAGCAATTGATCTATATCCCGGCGATGATTCTGCTGGGGCTGATCGCTTTCCTTCAACGCGGCCGCGCCGCCAGACAAGAGGTGCCCGCATGACAAACTCTGTTCTTTGTGCCGTTGATATCAGCAATGGCGATCTGGACGTACATGTGTTGAAGACCGCGGCGGCCCTGGCTGAACAGGACAATGCGCAGTTGGACGTTGTGACTGTGTTGCCGGATTTTGGGGAAAGCTGGGTATCTGGCTTTTTCCAACCGGATTTCCACGAAAAGGCGCTGGATGAGGCGCATACCAAACTGACCGATATGTGTACGGCAACTTTGGGTGCAGAGCGGAACGAGAGAATCCGCCACGTCGTCGCCACCGGAACGGCCTATCAGGAGATCTTGAAGACCGCTGAAAGCGCGAACAGCGATCTGATCGTGATCGGCGCACACAAACCGGACCTCAAGGACTATCTTCTGGGTCCGAACGCGGCGCGGGTCGTGCGGCATTCGACGGTCTCGGTTTACGTGGTGCGCTAGTATCCGGTCATTTCAAGGTAGCCGCGCCCAGAGTGGCTGCCTGAGACCCTTACGGGGCCTTCCCAGTATTCGAACCGCGTCGCCATCCAGGCATCGGGTGTGATCGCCGATACGTCGACCTGCAAATCGCGATCAGGCAATGTCACGCGCCACTGGATGGGCACGTCCCGACCAGCGACTCGTGCTGTATCCAGCGGTGTGAACGAAACGGACCCGTCGGGCAGGGGCGTCGCGGTGCCATCTGCTGTGATCCAAGTGGCCGCTGTGAAATCCCCGCGCCCGCCGCGCAGGCGAAATGCCATCAGCTTATTGCCATCATCAAAGCTGAGCGAGAACCAATCCCATCCGCTTTGATCGGCAGCAAGAGGCTGGCTGGACCACTCACGATCCAACCAGCCCTGACCGGTGACAGCGACATCTCCATCGGGTAGGCGCAGTAAACCTTCGACGTCATAGAAGGGTTGAGAATAGTAATAGCTGGCCTGCCTATCGGCGGACTTGACCGAGTATCCGTCCTCTCCGTGAAACACCAGTGGACCTTGAGTTGTCAGGGTTAGGTCATAGGAAAATTCGGCGCCGCTCGCGGACAAGGACAAGGCGCGGGGATCAGGCCCGCGCATATGCCATTCGTCGATCCAGGCCTCGAATGGTTCGGCAGTCACCCCAGCCTGACCTATGCCGCCACGCGACAGGCGTTCGGCAAAATAATGCGCTTCCTCAGTCGTCACAGCAGCATGTCCCAACCACAGTTGAGGGCTTTGCCAACCTTCGGCCTCGGTCGGTTTCAGGGCGGATCGGAACAAGGTCCATTGAATGCCGTAGTCGCGCCCGTCTTCTCCGGTCAGGTTGGCAGTCAGATACCACCACTCGATCCGAAAGGACGGGTGCGGGCCGTGATCCCGCGGAAATTCGAACTGGTAGCCAGGCTTGGGGATGTCGAACCCGTCGGCTGACCCGCCCAGCCCGGCATAACCCTGCGCGTGCAAGGCAGAGGGCAGCAATAGGATCAGGACAAACAGCCAAGCTTTAACGTTCATTGGCAAATACCTTCAGAAGGTCGGCGGGTGGCAAACGCATCAAGCGCAATGCGGGCAAGGCTGCGGCGGCAAAGGCGGCAAACAGGGTCAGCACAAACAGATAGACCCAATCAGCAGGAAACAGAAACATCGGCAGTCGCCAGCCAAAAGCCTGTACGTTGATCACCACCAACAGCGCCCAGGCCAGAACCAACCCAAGTGGCAAGGCAAGCACGGCCGTCAACGCCGCCAGCAGCACACTGCGCAACACCTCTAGCCGTGCCAGTTGCGCGCGTGTCAGCCCCAACGCCCAAACCGGGGCAACCTGCGGCAGCCTCTGCGTCCACAATGTCAGCAAACTGGTCAGGATGGCAAATCCCGCCACCCCCAGTGTCAGTACGTTCAGTGCGGAAGTCACCACAAAGGTCTTGTCAAAGATCGCCAGCGATTGCGCTTTCATGGCGGCCTGTTGCACGACGGCCCGCCGAGGTAGGTCAAACTGGTCTCGCAACGCCTGCGTTACTTCGGTGGCGCGCTCGGGTGCAAGGCGGATACCGAACCTGCGCGTGTCGGCCCCCGGGGCGATTTGGTCAAGCTGCGGCATTGATACGATCGCCTGACCGGTTGGATTGCCGTAGTCCGAATAAACACCTGCCACGGTCAGCGCATGCCCTGCATTCAGGGTCAGCGTATCCCCAGGCCACAAACTCGCACGGCGGGCGAGCTGTTCATTGATTAAAACGGCGTCACCCGTCAGGACGCGATCCCAGACATCATCTGAAGAGGCGATCAGAGGCCAGTGATCGCGGTAAGTCTGGTGGTCCACAATTCCGTATAAGAACAACGGCCCGGTTTCGTGGATCAGTTCAACGCTGCGGATTGGCAACACGGCGTCCACCTGCGGGCCTAGCCATTGGGCAATCTGTTGACCTTGTTGATTGTCAGTGGCGGTCACGTAAACCTCGGACGTCAGGCGTTGATCCAGCCAGCCAACAAAGGTGAGGCGAAAGCTGGAAACCATGGTTCCGACACCAATATTCGCGGCCAAAGCCAGCAGCAGTGCCATCAAAGCCAAAGACAGACCCGGCAATTGCGCCTGCATATCGGCCCAGACCCATTGTGCGATCGGCCCTCGGGCGCGCCGATGAAAAACCGATAGGGCGAGGGACAGAAGATAGGGCAGAGTCAGTGCCGCTCCGGTGAGAATGCCGCCGACCATCACAAACCCGGCAACCAACCCGTTAAAGGCAAACCCTATGCCAAAGCCACCCCCGATCAGGGTCAGACCGATCAGGCCCGCGCTGCGTTGTCCCAAGGCTGAACCACGCCAAGCTTGAACTCCGGAACCAGTCAGCAAGGGCATACGCGCCAATCGATACAAGGCGTGGCCACTGGCAAACATTGTGCCCGCTAATGCCATCGCCAGCCCCGCCAGCGCCCATTGCGGTTGCAAGGACATTTGCCCGTCGACAGGTGCGCCGTAAAGCCCGCGCAAAGTGGCCGCGACGTCGGGCAGCAGCGCTCCGGCGAGAAAGAACCCAAGGATCAGGCCCAAGGTGCCGCCGATCAGGGCCAACGCGGTCAATTCAGCCATGATCACCCAGATCAAACGCCGCATTGAGACACCCAGAGCCCGTAGGGTGCGGATCATCGCCCTTCGTTGCGCAAAGGCCAGCCCGACGGTGCCATGAACAATAAAAAGACCGACGGCAAAGGACAGCAGTCCAAATGCGGTCAGGTTCAGATGAAAACTATCCGTCAGACTGGCCGCATCCAACTGCGCCGAAGCTGCAATCCGTTCAAGTTCAGGCGTGATCTCGGATAGCGGTGGTACGCCAAGCGGCTGATCCGGAAGCACTATCATGCGCGAGATCTGCCCGGATTTGTCCAGAAGTGTCTCGGCAGCGCCGATATCGGTCAGGATCAGATCAGGCGGAACCGTGTCAGAGGTTAGAATCGGCGGCAGACCGCTTTGCCCGCGCAGCACCTGTGCAAGATCAGGCGCAGCCAGCAAGCGGCCCGGTGCGGTCAGCATGTCGGCCGGGTCGGGGGGCGTTTCGCTTTGCTCAATCTGGGTCACGGCGGGCAGGGCCGGGTAGGCGACCATGTCAACGCCCATCACCTGTACCGTGCGACCCGAAATCCGCAGGGGGCCTTCCAAAACAGCTGCCACTTGCCAACCTGCACGGCGCAGCGCGACATAACGCTCAACCGGGATCGGGCCGGACGGGTCGCGCAGCTCATCAAACAGACCCAGCGCAAGCTGATCATTGGCCTGTTGATAGCTGGCGCGCGCCTCGGCATTGATGGCCTGCACCGCCGACCACAACCCGGTCGCCAACGCGATGCCAATCAACAGCGTTGCCAGTTGCAGCCAGTGACGTCGCCAATGCGACAGCAATGCCTGTATGATTGCCCCAGTCATGCGATATGGCCACCGGTCAGATGCGCCCGCCGATCCAGACGCGCCGCGATGTCTGGCGAGTGCGTAACTAACAGTAAGGCGGCACCTGTCTCGGCAACTAGCGAAAGCATCAAATCCAGCACGGTCGCGCTGGCGGTTTCGTCCAGATTGCCGGTTGGCTCGTCCGCCAGCAACAATTTAGGCCGGGGGGCCATAGCGCGGCCGACGGCGACGCGCTGTTGTTGACCGCCTGACAGGTTTTCAGGATAGCGCGTCAGCAAGTCGGACAAACCAAGCCGTTCAGCCAGTTGCGCGGTCCAGTCGGTGTCTTCACGGTTCGCCAATCGGGCGTGAAATGAGAGGTTCTGAGCGACCGTCAGCGATGGAATCAGATTGAATTGCTGAAACACCAACGACACGCTCTCACGGCGCAACGCGGCCCGACCACGGTCATCCAGCGAAGAAAGGGCGGTGCCGTCCAGCGTAATCTCGCCGCCGTCAAAGCTGTCCAAAGCGGCAGCAAGGTTCAAAAGCGTGCTTTTGCCGCTGCCGCTTTCACCGGTCAGAGCCAGCGTCTGACCTTGATCCAAAGCCAGTGACACATCGCGCAACACCGGCCGCCCGCCGGGATAGGATTTCTGGACCTTGTCGATATTCAGCAGCATGCAAACCCCTTGGACAGTGCCTGTCACAATGTGCAACGCCACCCCACAGAGTCCAGCATCCGGGCGCAATCTTTTGCGATTGTCACAGCCTTGTTCTTTTTTGGTTAAGTCGCCATTGTGTCAGAACTTCTCCGGGCCGGGATACGAGTTTATGACACTAGCGCAGCAGATTGTTTGGGGCAGTATCTACCTGGGGATTTGCTTCCTAATCGAAATCATCCTTTTGACGTGGTGTACGCAGGTCATCCGGCACGCGGTACCCCGGCTTGAGAACACGAAACGGTTTCTTGCCATCGCCGGTCCCATCTGTATCGCACTAGCATTCATCGTTGCAATTCACACGTTTCAAGTCTGGTTGTGGGCGATCGTCTGGGTGTTGGGGGATGTTCTGCCTGACTGGAATTCGGCCTTGTATTTCTCGTTGGTGACTTTCACCACCCTAGGGTACGGCGACATTGTGTTGGGTGAGCCACTGCGCATTTTTGGCGCGTTTGCCTCGGTCACAGGTTTGCTGGCGTTTGGCCTGTCGACGGCCTTTATGGTTGCGCTGATGACCCAGGTTTTCAAAGAAGAGCTGATGTCTTAGAGGATGGGTGCGAACAAGCGCGCAAGCGGCGAGCCGAACCGAATATAGCCGGGTTGTTCGGGCAGTTTGCGGGTCAATTCATAACTGTTTTCAAAATCGTCGCGCAGCATTTTGTCCACCGCTTCAGCCGCGCGTTGGTCGAAAAACAGTGCCATGGCTTCGAAATTCAGCCGGAATGATCGGTTGTCCAGATTGGTCGTTCCCACAGCAGCCAGAGTGTCATCGACCACGAATGCCTTTTGATGCATGAACCCTTCAGTATACCGAAACACCCGCGCACCGCAGTCGCGGATTTCGTCGAAATAAGCGAAGGCAGCCAGCCAGGGCAGGCGGTGGTCAATCACCTCGGGTACAAGGATGCGCACATCGACACCTCGAAGGGCAGCGTGCTGCAGGGCCGTCATGACGTCGATATCAGGAACAAAATAGGGTGAGGCGATCCATATCCGTTCCTTGGCTGCAGTGATGGCCGAGAAAAACATCATCGCACCAGTTTCCGTTTCGTCCCCCGGACCGGTGGCGACCAGCAGGGCATTCATGTCCTGTTCGGATTCTGATCCGGCCCAGTTGAGCTGATCAATCAGATCTTCTTCGTGGGCCCAGTGCCAATCCTCGACAAAAATCAACTGTAATTGACGGACGATATGGCCGGTCATTTTCAGATGTGTGTCGCGCCAATGGCCGAAATGTTTGCTCTGGCCCAGATACTCGACCCCTACATTGTGACCGCCAATAAAGCCCGTTTCACCATCAATGATTACGGTCTTGCGGTGGTTGCGATAGTTCAGCTGAAAGCGATATTGTGGTCCGCGCCGGTCGCGCGGGTTTGCAATCTCGACCCCGGCGGCGCGCAAGGTGTCAAGGTAGGCGGTCGGCAGACCATAACTGCCGACGGAATCGGTCATAAAGCGGACCGAGACACCACGCTCGGCTGCGGCAATCAGTTTGGACTGCAACTGTTTGCCCAGGTCGTCATCGCGGACAATGTAGAACTGGATCAGGATATAACTTTGCGCGGCGTCGATTGCCTCGAAAATGGCATCGAACGTGGCCTTGCCGTCGATCAGCAAATTGGCACCGTTTCCACGCGATACCGGCAGGTGCGCCAGAACCTCGAATGGCCGTGCGTTGAACGGCATTGAGCCGGGCTCGGGCATTGAAAAATCTGCAAAGCTTTTGATGCCTTCAACGACGCGTTCGCTGTGCTTTCGCGCAATGCGATACCCGCGGAAACGGTGGTGGCCCAGAAAAAGGTACATGGGTACGCCAATCATCGGAGCTGAGATCAGAAACACCACCCAGCCAACCGCGCCCTGCGGTGTTCGGGCGGTCTGTGCCGCCCGTATCGCGAAGACCACTGCTGTCACGTACAGGACGAGGACAGCAGCGGAAACAAGCAATGTCCACATGAGGTTATCGTTCTCTGAGTACCTTATTCCGACCCAGTGTAGATGCGATTCCAGTCTTGCGCCATATCCACGATGACCCAGCCCATATCGGGGCCTTTCTCCAACCCGTCGACCAGTTTTCCGATCGGGCTTTCACGGTCATAGGCCCATTCTCTTTCAGCGTCGGTGTGATGGATCAGGACGCCCAAACGCGGTCCGTGCCCGGCGGTTGTCCACTCGAGCATGGCAAAGTCCCCGTCCGAATTTCCACCGGCCAGAATGGGGCGCCTGCCAAGGGTGCGTTCGATATTAACCGGCTTGCCTTCCTTGTCGTCTATAAAGGCAATGCCGGGGGCCTTGATGATCGTGGGTTTGCCTTCGGCCGTTTCATAAGTGGTGGCAGTATAGGTGCCCAGTACCTGCTCTGGCGGCACGCCATAGGCGTCCTCTGCAAACACGCGCATGAAATGCAGCCCGCCGCCCGAAACGATGTAAGTGCGGAACCCTTCATCCCTGAGATAGCGTAGCAGTTCCACCATTGGCTGATAGGTCATCTGGTCATAGGGCAGCCCGGTATCGGGGTGACGCGCGGTGTCCAGCCATTTGGTGACCGAGGCCTGAAACTCTTCGACGCTGACCCCGGAATGCGAGGCATTCAGGACTTCGATCAAGGCCTCATGGCCGCCTTCCGCGATTGCCTCCATATCCCCCTTGGCCGCAGCTTCCAGCGTTGGGCTGGTCAGGATCGAAGGATCAACCGCGGCCATTTCGGCAAGGCGGTCCATGGCGAAGGTCAGTTGGAAATACACCGGCTGTTCCGCCCAAAGCGTCCCGTCATTATCGAACACGGCGATCCGGTCTGCTGGTGTCACGTAATCGGGATTGTCCGGATCGGTGACGGCGTCAACAAAAGCAACAATCTGATCCTTCGACGCAGAGGTTCCCCAACTGGGCAGCGGATCGGCCAGGGCAATCGACGGGGCCATGAAAACGGCAGCAGCGAGAAGGGCGGTCTTCATGAGAAATTCCTTTTTCTTCAACGTGAAAAGGGCCGCCGTTGAACCGGCGACCCTAAGCTTCCGAGGGAGTTAGTTGTTGGTCGGCGTGACCAGTTTCTCCATCACCTGATCCAGATTAAAGCTTGCCGCTTTCTGGCGTGGCGGGAACTCCTGGAAGGTTTCCAAGAAAGACCCGACATATTGCTGTGCTGGCACTAGGAAATAAGCCCGGTCCAACAGCCAGTCATAGTAGGTGTTCGAGGTCCGATATGCGCGCTCATACGGATCACGGCGCAGGTTCACGATCAGCGGAATACGCAGTTCAGTCCAAGGCTCGATCCAGGCGCGCAGGGTGGCCCACGCCTTCTGCTCTAGGAAGATCAACTTCCAATCGTCAAAACGCAGCGCGGTCAGGTCACCGTCATCCGAGAAATAGAAAATTTCACGTCGGGGGCTTTCCGTGGCCTCACCGGTCAGCAGAGGCAGAATGTTATAACCGTCCAGATGCACCTTGTAATCGCGGCCCATACCAGAGGAGCTATAGCCAGCCTTCAGCTTTTCCTTGATCTCTGGATCACCAGCGACGGCCAGATAGGTCGGCAGCCAGTCCATGTGATGCACGATCTCATTGGTGACCGATCCAGCCTCGATCTGACCGGGCCAGCGCACCATCGATGGAACGCGCCATCCGCCTTCCCAATTGGTGTTCTTTTCGCCCCAGAACGGTGTCATGGCAGCATCCGGCCATGTGTTCATGTGCGGTCCGTTGTCGGTGGAATAGTGGACGATCGTGTTGTCTGCGATTCCAAGCTCATCCAGCAGGTCCAGCAACTGCCCTACATGCATGTCATGTTCAATCATGCCCGCAGTGTATTCGTCTGCAACGCCACCAATTATATCGTTCGCTTGCGCGCGCATTTCATCCTTGACGTGGGTGCGGAAATGCATCCGAGTGCCGTTCCACCAGACATAGAAGGGCTGGCCTTGCTCATGGGCTCGCTTGATGAAGTCAATTGCAGCGGCAACGGTCTCTTCGTCTACCGTCTCCATGCGCTTGCGGGTCAGGGGGCCGGTGTCTTCTATGGTGCCGTCCGCCTTGGATTTGATTACACCGCGCGGGCCATACGCTTCGCGGAAGGTGCGCCCATCGGCCAGAACCGCGTCGCCGGGATAGTCTTCATTTTCCGGTTCTTCCTCGGCATTCAGGTGATACAGGTTTCCGAAAAATTCATCAAATCCGTGATTTGTCGGAAGATGCTCATCCTTGTCGCCCAGGTGGTTTTTACCAAATTGACCAGTGGCATAGCCGTGGTCCTTCAACAAGCCCGCGATGGTTGGATCTTCGACCTGCATACCCAGATCGGCACCCGGCAATCCAACCTTGGACAACCCGGTCCGGAATACTGATTGCCCCATGATATAGGATGACCGGCCCGCGGTGCAGGATTGCTCGCCATAATAGTCGGTGAAGATCATCCCTTCCTTGGCGACGCGATCGATATTGGGCGTCTGATAGCCCATTAACCCCATCGTGTAGGCCGAAATATTGGATTGTCCAATATCGTCCCCCCAGATGACCAGGATGTTGGGTTTCTGTTCCTGCGCCCAGGCGGGAATTGCCAACGCAACGGCGAATGTAGCCACAGCAACCCGGCGCAAGCCTCTGCGCCAACTGTATGCAATCGAACGTGGTGGTGACATGATGTACTCCTGATTTGAAAGGGTCGAAAAAACCCGGAGGTGAAAATTAGTTGGAGGCTGGCTGTTTCAGCCAATAAGCTGCCAAGAAATGGTCGATTTCTGAACGGCGTTACATCACCCGTAGGGGAATCGAGCGTGCTCAGGTTAGGCGATCAATGAGATTGAAAACTCATCATATGATGATATTGAAAAATTCTAATGTTTGACAAAGCGAATAATATGAAACTCTTGCAGGGCGGAGGCTGGTTCAGCAAACGTTCCGCCGCATTTCAGCGTGATTTGTTGGAGTGCGGGGTCCCGAAAACCTATGAAGCCTGGGAAACGCTGTATCACCATGGCGATCCGTCCAACGGGGTCTTTGCTGTCCTCAGCGGTGGCGTGCAGATCACCGCTCCGGCGGATGACGGGCAGGAATTCGTTCTGCATCGCGAAGGCGCGGGGTTTTGGGTCGGGGATCTGGCGTTGTTTGCGGATGAACCGCGTCTGATTAGTGTCGTAACGACGCAAGAGACGCACGCGGTGTACTTCCCAAGCGGCCGCGTGACCAAGTTGGTTCAGTCCAAGCCTGACTACGTTCGGGACTTTTACGCGCTGACCCACGAGAATATGCAAACCGCCCTTCGGATCATGGCAAACCTGGCGGTCACGGGCAGCGAAAAGAGGTTAGTTCTCAGGCTGCTGCATCTGGATGAAGGCACCTCGAAATGTGATGGATGGATCGTCGTGTCACAGGAAGAATTGGCCGAGATGATCGCTGTGTCACAACCTACTTTGCATCGCAGCCTGCACCGCCTTGCTGATTTGGACTTGATTGAACTCGGTTATGGACGGGTGCGGTTGAAGAACAGACAGGCGCTGATCGCGAACTGCCAGACCTAAGCGTTAAGGGTTCAGCGGTGGAAGCGGTTGAGCCTGCGATTGTGGTGTTTCTGCAAGTTCCTTCATGGCCGAAATTGCAGCGGACCAATCCGGTGTTTTCTGATTGGTATCAGATGCATACCGTGCACAGCCGATCCTTGCCAACTGTGCCTCAAGTTCCCGATACCCCTGTGGATCACTGCTGCGGGTTTTCCAGGTTTCCAGCGCTGAATAAGCTTCGGACAGATCATGGGCCTTTAGCGCGCGTTGCAATTCCGCCAGAGCAAATGCAGGCGATGCGCTATATGCTTGGTGCCGCGCGTCTTTCCAAGTGCGAAAGCGCGGTGCGCCCCAACGCAAAGACGCCCAAATAACAATTGCCGCCAATCCCAACCAAAGCGCATATTCAACCATCCTGTCCGTCGTCAGAGGGTTCGACCTGGGCGCGGTGAGCGTCAGATCCACACCCGGTACTTCCACGTTTTCGACCGCGTCAGTTGACAGATTGAACCACTGAAAAGACACGGGCGGCAGCTGCGCTTGGCCGCCATCTTGGGCAAGGTACACTACCTCTTCGACCCGTTGGCCGGACAGAATACCTCTATCCTCGGTTTCAGTTAAGCGTGGGTCCTTGGGGTAAGGGCGCAGCAGAGGTTCTTGATATTCAGGAATAAGTTTCGGAATAAGGATCGGGCTGGTGCCGGTGATACGTGCTGTTAACCGCCGTGTAATTGCATCTCCGGCCTGCATCTCAGTCACGCCCTCAACCTCTTGCTCCAATTCAAAACCCGTCGCGATGATCAGAGGGTTCAGGTTGGTTGCACCGTCTGGGACAACAGCATTGATTGCTATCGGTGAAAGCGGGACCGAGACTTGTATTGGAGCATTCGTTTCAGGGTCGGCAAACGTCACCTTCATGTCGGTGACGCCAAGGCTGATTTGCCCGGCAAGTAGAGGGTAAATGCGATAGCTGCGCTGAACCCCGGACCATGTTTCACCGTTCACGGGCTCACTGACGGGACCTGATGCGCGTTCAGGAAGCCGGACCAACAGGTTTTCCTGTTCCAGTGACGGGAAGACGGGTGGAGACGGCATGAACGTAGGAACCAGTACCTTGATGCGCACGATCGCCGGTTGCCCCACGATCACGTCTTCGGTCGGCGTCTCCACCGTCACTTGAGGTTGGACTGCAGTTGTTCCTTGCGAAAGCACTGCGCTAGGTAACAAAAGCAGCAGGAGGAGAAGGCGCTTCATTGCGTTCGCTCCTGATTTTCCAACAAGAACCGATTGCGCAGAAAGTCCTGCATGTCTGTGTCGATGGCGCTGATCCATTGATCCGCGGAAAGGGGCTGGCTGCCGTCGGTTTGGGCTTGAATGGTTGTGTTTTCGCCCCGACCTGCGTCGTTGTCGAATACGGTGTCATCCGCGCCGATACCTGCCTCTTCACCGGTATCAGATTGTTCGCGAGTGGTTTCAACATAGTCCAAAATGGCTGTGGCAACTTCAAGATTATGTTGCGCATCCGGCCAGTTAGGGCGACGCTCTAACGCAGTTTCAAAGGCCGAAATAGCTGGTCTGTATTCCCGGTTTCGGATGCGTGCCATTCCCTCGGCGAAGGCTGCTTCAGGCGTTTTAAGTTCCGCAAAGATCGCCGCGGCCTCGGGGTATTGGCCTGTTTTTAGACGAGCGTAACCTTCGTGATATGGGTCTTCGAACAACTCTGCCGCATCAGCAAAGCGTTTTTGGTTCATGGCGATCTGGCCCTGTTGGTCGGGCGTCAGGAACCAATCGCGCCATCCGTCGGCATTGGCCGGGCCAGACGGTTGAACAAGGAATAGCCCCAGCATGGCCCACCGAATGACCCAACCCCGCCTGAACCAAAGAAGGGACAACAGCGCAGCTGGCCAGGCCAGAATCCACCCTCGGTCTTGCCAATCAAGCCGGTCCTCGTCATCCAGAGCATCGACATAAGCTGTCTGTATTTGCCTCAGCAGTCGCGTGACATCCCGGTCATCAGTTGAAAACGGGACCACTTCGGCGTTTTTCAGGGTGTTGAGCTGAACGATTTCCTGGCTGTCAGGCAGCAATGTCAGAAAAAAAATCTGCGATGACGCGGTTTCGAACTCTGGAATCTGCGAGGGGTCTAGATCATCCAGAACAAACAGCACTGCGCCTGGTGTCTGACTTTCATCCAAGATGCTTTGCGCCAGTACTAAAGCGTCTCCTGCGGCATCTCCGGACTTTGGCATCACGGCAGGGGTCAGGCCCTCCAACAATGGACGCAAGATGTTCGCATCCTCTGTCAGGGGTGCAACCCGGTGCGATGAGCCTGCATAGGCAATCAAAGCGGTCTGTGCGCCAGACCGTGCGTCGATGATATCGGTGATCTTAAATTTCGCCCGTTGCAGGCGCGACGGGGTCAGATCGGTCTCTTCCATGCTGTCGGTAACTTTCAAGGCGATCACCAGGGGGGCCGTATCCGCGATCAGAGAGTTGGCCGCCCGCGTCCAGGTCGGACCAGCAGCGGCCAGCGTGAGTAGAACGGCGACGGTCATGGCAACGTCGATCGGATAGATCCGGCGGTTTGCTTCGGCACCTAACAAAAGTGCTTTAGCCAAATGAGGAGCTATACCAGCAGGCAGGTCAGATAGCCCCTTGTGTTTCGGGCGGATCGCCCACCACAGCACTGCGATTGGGATTAGGAATAGAAGGTAAATTACTCTGATAAAATGAAATTCAGTCACAGCGTCGATCATGTCGCTCTCCTGTGACGTTGTGCGAAATGAAAGCCGGCCGAACTGCAAAGAAAAACGATCAGCGCCATCAGCAACGGGTAATGCGTCAGGCTTTCGCGTGGGCGGTAGCTTTGGGTTTCGACAATTCTGGGGTTCTGCTCATCAATTCTCTGGTATGTGTCGCTCAGCGCAGCCTGATCGTTGGCAAAGAAATACTGGCCACCAGTACGATCCGCGATGGCTTGCAGCGCGTCCAGATCCACACGGTCTTCGCCAGTGGCGTCAGGATCACCAACGCCGATGGTATTAATGACCACACCATTATCCGCTGCGATGGCTGCAGCGTTGGCGGGCGTCATGCGGCTGGACGTATCCGCGCCGTCGCTGAGTACAATCATCAAACGCTGATCTACCTCGCTTGAGTCAAAGATACGTATTCCAAGCCCGATCGCATCACCCAAAGCCGTATTCGGACCCGCCATGCCGACTTGAGTTTGATCCAGGAACCCATTCAAACTATTAAGGTCTTCGGTAAATGGTGCCTGTACGAAGGCGCGGGTACCAAAGATAATAAGCGCCATCCGGTCACCCTGGCGCTCGGCAATAAATGCGCGCAACACGTCTTTGACAGCAGCAAGGCGCTGCTTGGGCGTTCCATCTGTGGATTGGAAGTCGCGCTGATCCATCGACCCTGAGATGTCGAGAGCCAACACAACGTCCCGCGCAGATTTTTCGACGACAATAGGATCAGCCAGTTTTTCAGGACGAGCAAGGGCTGTAACAAGCTGCAGCCAGATCAAGATGGCCACGAATGCTTGCAGCATTGACCGCTGTGAGATCATAGACCCCGATTGCGGATCAGCCCGTGCAGCCTTGGCGACATGGCGGAAAAACGGGATGCGAATTGCGCTGGTCTGTTCACGATGCGGTGGAACAAACCAATAGACCAACAGCGGTAAGGGCAACATCAGAAAAACCCAGGGCGCGGCGAATGAAATCATCTGCGCCCTCCTTCAGGTTTGTGGCTTTGTATCCAGACCCGTGCCATATGTGACAGTTCCGGGCTTGATGGGCTTATTCTGTAGGGCCCTTCGAGTAGTAGGCGAGATGCCGGAGAGGAAACCGGCATTTTTTCAGCAGTTTGCTGCAGAAAGTTTAGCCACTCTTGCCCATGCAAACTGGCAACCTTCGCGCGTGGATATGCAACAAGTGCCGTACGGCGTAAAATCTCTGCGACTTTTGCGGGGTCATCGTTCGCGGCTTGTAGATCGGCAAGTGCGGCGCGTCGGTATGCGTTGGATCGCTGATGTCCGCGAAACAAATGAAGTCCCACAACAATGACTGCCACTACAACGACTGCAAGAGCCAGCCAACCCCAGGTCTGCGGTGTCATTGGAATTGGTTCGGGCACGGGCGCGGGCACCAGCATATCGAGAAGCTCTACCAGGGATTTGCCGTCCACCTCGGCGCTCATGTCCGTCCTCCGGGATGACCGAACAATTTCAGCAATTGATCAAGGGCCGGCTCGGACGTTGTCAGCGGGACAATCGGGAAGCCATAGCGCCGTGACCAGAGTTGCAATTGCGCCAACCTATTATCCATTGCAGCCTTGATACGGCTGGACAGGTCCGGGTCGGAACTGTCGAGCTCGATTTGTTTCATCCCATCCGAAACTGTCATCTTCAAGCCTGCGGTCAGTTGATGCGCACTAGGGTCGGAAATATTGAACAGAATAAGGTCGTTGGATTGCGCTAAGCGGCTCAGCAGGCGTTCTGATGCCCTGTCCAGACCATCGAAATCCGAAAACACACAGATCAACGCGTTGGTATGTGCAATACCGACCGCCTGTCTCAGCACGTCATTCAGCGCGATGGTCGGATCAGGACGCAAGGACGCGTTCAAATCGCCATTCAACGCAGCGACCGAGGATAAGAACCGCGTTAAGGCAGCGGCGCGGCGTTGCGGGCGGTGTTCGGCCAGATCAGTGTCGCCAAAGACGATGCCGCCGACACGGTCACCTTGCGACAGGACGCGATGGGCCGCAATCGCGGCGGCCTCGGCGGCGATGACTGATTTCATATACACTTCGGTACCGAAAAACATCGAAACGCGTTGATCGACCAGCAGCAGGGCAGGGCGATCCCGTTCTTCGGTATAGACCCTAACATGAGGTTTTCCGGTGCGCGCCGTCACTTTCCAGTCGATAGTCCGTATGTCATCGCCAGGGAGATAGCCGCGCAGTTCTTCGAAATTCAGACCGCGCCCTCGCAGCCGCGACGCATGGCGGCCATTCAGGATTGAACGCGCAGGTTGTCTCGGCAAAAGGCTGAGCACGCGCGACTTCGCGCCAAGCCGCAACAGGTGTTGGGCATCCACATGAATGCGTGGGTCATTAGGATATGTGGCGGTCTGGGCCACGAACTTCTCTCCGATCAATCAGGGCAGCGCCACTAGGCGCAGGATTTCCGTTATCACGTCATCCGGTGTTTTGGCGCTTCCTTGCGCTTCAAAGCTAAGCGTGATGCGGTGGCGGAACACGTCGTGGGCAACGGCGCGAATATCCGCGGGGTCCACATAATCGCGTTCATTCATCCAGGCATGCGCGCGTCCGCACTTGTCCAGCGCAAGCGAGGCGCGCGGACTGGCGCCAATTTCAATCCAACTGGCCAGTTCATCGCTGAACTTCTCGGGTGTGCGGGTCGCCTGCACCAAATCAGCCATGTATCGATCCATTGCGTCGGACACATGAATTTGCCCTATCTCGAGCCGTGCCTGAAAAACGGCGTCTTGCGGGATCGGGGTTCGGGTCTTTCTGAATACGCCGGTCCCGGCGGCGACTTCTTCACCGCGCACCAGCCGTATAACCTCTACCTCGTCTTCGACCGGGGGGTAGGTGATCTGAACGTGCATAAGGAACCGATCCATCTGCGCTTCGGGCAGGGGATAAGTGCCCTCTTGCTCAATCGGGTTTTGCGTAGCCATCACGATGAACAAAGGCTCCATTTTGTGTGTGGTGCCTGAAACGGTGACTTGCCGTTCCTCCATCGCCTCCAACAGCGCGGCTTGGACTTTGGCAGGCGCGCGGTTGATTTCATCGGCCAGCACGATGTTGGCAAAGATCGGGCCAGGATCGAACCGGAACGTGCCGCCGTCACTGGTTTGTTGGAATACTTCGGTGCCGGTTACGTCGGATGGCAGCAGATCTGGTGTGAATTGTATCCGGCTGAAATCTGCATCAAGATTGCGCGCCATGGCTTTGACCGCACGAGTTTTTGCCAGACCCGGCAGACCTTCGATCAATAGGTTTCCGTTCGCCAGCAATCCAATTAGCAGCCGGTCAATTACCTCGACCTGCCCGATAATTGACTTGCCCATGCGAGCTTTGAGATCATTTATCTGAGTAAGTGCATTCATTTATTTGGTCCAATCGTGGCCAGATGTCAGAAAAAGACATATCAGGGCTGCGCCGAAGCGGAATGGTCAGGAATATTTAATAATGATCGAAGGTTAGCAGCGTTATCGCCACCAATCCACTATGAAATCCGGGCCGCTAATTGTTGCAGGTCGTTCTGCAATTCGGGGCGAATATCGCCGTGGTTCGGCGTGTCGCACAAGGTTTCGAGCCAGTGTCGCGGAAGGCGTTTTCCAGCCGCGCGGCTCCAGGTCAGTTCACCCAGCACCGATCGCGCTGTGGCATTCAGTGTCTCGGGTATGTCGATCTTGTTCAGGGTCGCCCAAACGCCGCTCCACAGCCGTGCGACGGACCAGGGGTTATATCCGCCACCGCCCAGGACCAACAGTCGGGGCGCCATATCGCGCAGGTTGGCAACGGTGCGCCAGTGGGCGTTGTTTGACAACGTCAGACGCGACAGCGGGTCCTCGGTCACGGCATCCGCGCCGCATTGCATTACGATGGCCTGTGGTCGAAATGATGCGGTCGCGGGTAGGATAAGTTGATCAATAATGGCATCGAATTCGTCATCATTGAGGTTTCGCCCAACCGGAAGGTTGAACGCGGCCCCACCTGCGTTGTCGATCAAAGTTCCGCTGAACGGCCAACGCCGCGCTTCGTGAACCGAGATCATGCGAACCTTAGTTGAACCGCGAAAGGCGGCCTCGACCCCGTCGCAATGATGCGCATCGATATCAACATAGACGATCCGGTCGAGGCCGTTCTTCAGCAAGGTCAGGATCGCCAAAACCGGGTCGTTCAGATAACAAAACCCGTTGGCGCGGTTCGGCAGGCCGTGATGCGTGCCGCCGGCCGGGCTGTAGACGATACCTCCATCACGGACCAGCTCTGCACCCAACATTGATCCACCAGCGGCGGTGGCGGGACGTCTGTACATTTCGGTGAATACTGGGTTCGACAATGTGCCAAGAGCGTATTTCGCCCGCGTTTCATCTGAAACGGCCTGATCCCGCTCAGCCTGTTGCAACGCTTCGATATAATCGGGTGTATGAAATGCGTGAAGTGCAGCAGGTTTTGCGCACGGGCTGACGCGATAATTCGAACTCGTCAACCACCCTAGCGCCCGGCACAGATCCATGACGGTAGACACGCGCGGAATGGCCAGCGGGTGTTTTGAACCATAGGTCGAGCTGCGATAGATCTCGGATCCGATGAACAGGGGCGCAGGCATCGTCTAGCTAACGACACCATGGCGGACGTCTTCCCCCAGCCTTCCGTCCAGAGACATCAGGATCGCAATCGGACGCAGGGCCGGAATATGGCTAAAGACGATCAGGATACAAACGGTGAGCGGCACGCTGAGGAACGCCCCGATCAAACCCCAGATCGTGGTCCAGAACATCAGTGCCAGAATGACCAGAAAAGTGGACATGTTCAGCGAACGTCCCAGCAGCGCGGGGTCCAGAAAGTTGCCGATCAGGAATTGAAGCGTGCCGCAGCCCAAGATGATCATCAGGAATGGTCCGATGCTTTCAAACTGCACTAACGCGATCAGGGATGGGAAGATCACCGCGATGATCGAGCCGATGGACGGGATGAAGTTCAGCGCGAAGGTCAAGACGGCCCAGGTCTCGGCGAATTCCAGTCCAAGTATCTTGAAGACTGAGTAGCTGATGCTTGCTGTGATCAGGCTGATCAGTGTTTTCACCCCGACATAGCGTTGCAGGCTGAACGAGATCGCATCCAGAATGGCTGCGAATTCGATACCCGTTTTGGGATCGCCCGCGGCCAGTTGAATCTTTTTGCGAAAGGCCAATCGTTCGGCCATCAGGAAGGCAACATAAAGGCTGATCAGGAAAAACTGGTTCAGCAGGGATGTAGCGCTGCCCAACAGAACGCGCGCGATATAAGACATGTCGATGTTGATCAGGTTGTCGCGGATAAATGTGGTCACGTCATTGCCAACCCAACCGGTTACGCGGTTGACCGTCTCGTCGAACTGGTTTTCGTAAGTGCCGATCGTGCGGGCGAATTGGGTGGCCTGACTGCCCAAAATATACATGATCACGAACAACCCGGCCAAAACGACGGTGACACCGGCCACATTGGCCAACCACACCGGCATGCGGGTCAGGGCGATGATCCGGTCGCTCAGTGCGATGATCAGGACATTGACCAGCAAGGCCATTGTCAGCGGGATCAGAAACGCGGAACCAGCGTATAGCCCCAGCACCAGCAGCGTTGCCACAATCGACACGTCGCGCACAACGGAAAGCTTCAGCTTTGTCGGTGTTGTGGTTTCGTCATTGTCCAGTGTCATAGCTTGGCCTGTCTCGGGAACTGTCCTTAGCGCGTATAGCGATCCTGCACAGCAGAGCCGGATTATGCAATGCGTCCAAACCTTTGTCTGAGATTATTTGGGTAGATCGCGGGATTGCCGGTTCTTTGGGTGCCACAGGCAGGTTAGGCTTTGGGAATGAACGCGCGTGTGATTCCTTATTTGAGCCGACCGGTTCGGGCACTTTGGGTGGCTATTGTCCGCTTTGACGCCAAGAACGGCTTCGTCATGAGCAGCCATGTCGCCATGTCTCTAATGTTGGCGCTTTTTCCGTTTGCCCTGTTTACCGTGGCTTTGGCAGGTTCACTGTCACAGGATTACGTCACTGACGAATTGATCGAGCTGATTTTTGGTGCCTGGCCAAAAGATGTGGCCGGGCCGATTGTGGCTGAACTGCGCTCGGTCCTGACGGAATCTGGTTCAGGGGTAATCACTTTGGGCGGTTTGCTGGCGGTGTTTTTTGCCTCAAACGGGGTATTGGCCGTGCGCAAGGCCATGAATCAAGCCTATCACGACCACGACAGCTGGCCGTTTTGGAAAACGCGGCTGTTGTGTCTGGTGCTGGTGATTGTTGGTGGTCTTATAATCATGATCATAGCGGCGGTCGAAGTGGTTCTGCCAGTCTATACGCAGTTGGTGTCCGAGAAGACGGATGTGAACGTGTCCGATTGGTTGTCGGTGGATCGTCTGCGCTGGACTTTCACGGTAGCCGTTCCCGCAGGTGTTGTTGTCCTGGCACATCTGGTCTTGCCAACGGGACGGCACAAGCTGCGCCAGATTCTGCCGGGCGTTGTGCTGACGCTTGCCCTTTGGGCTGCGGGAGGTTGGGGGTTTTCGGTTTATATCGCGCAGTTCGCCTCGTACAGCGCCACCTACGCAGGTCTGGCCGGGGCGATGGCCGCGCTGATCTTTCTGTATCTGTGTGCCGCGATGCTGATCCTGGGTGCCGAATATAACGGGGCGTTGATGGATATGCAGGATGAGCTGGACGGGCAAGCGGCATGAGGTCGGCAGTATTCCTTTTCGGGGTGCTGGCACCGGTTTACGCATTTGCTCAATCGCCCGAGTATGTCGGCTCGGACCAATGTATCGCGTGCCACAAGGCTGAGGCCGAGGCCTGGTCTGCATCCCATCACGCTTTGGCCTGGACCAAGGTAGAAGACGGGCACGTCGCGGCTGATTTTGATGGAACGCGGTTTGATCATGACGACATGTTTGTCGAGTTCAGCCAGACAGGCGATATGGTGCAGGCCCGTGTGACCGAAAAGGATGGCACTACAACTCTTTACGATCTGCATTCGGTGGTTGGTATTGAACCGTTGCAGCAATACCTGTTCGAAACCGAACCCGGCCGTTTGCAGAGTTTCGATGTGGTTTGGGATACAAGCGAACAGCGGTGGTATCACCTCTATCCCGATCAGGACCTTCCCCCGGATGATGGTCTGCACTGGACCGGGCCGTATAAGAATTGGAACGCTCGTTGCGCTGAATGCCACGCGACAGGGTTTGAAAAGAATTACGATGGGCAGACCCGCAATTACAGCTCAGTTCAGGCTGAGATTGGGGTAGGGTGCGAAGCCTGCCATGGCCCATCCTCGGCCCATATCGACTGGACGCAAGGAGAAAACATCAGCGCTGATCTGAGCGCGTTTGGGTTCACCATGGATTGGGGAAAAGGCCAGACTGAGGCGGAAATCCAGCAATGCGCCGGTTGTCATTCCCGGCGTGAAGCACACGGCGATGGAAACCCGGTGCCGGGAACACCCTATCATGACGCTTACAACCTGTCGGTGCTACGCCCAGGCCTCTATCACCCTGACGGCCAGATTTTGGACGAGGTCTATGTCTACGGCTCATTCCTGCAGTCCAAGATGTATGCACAGGGCGTCGGGTGCATGAATTGCCATGACCCGCACAGTGCCGAACTGAAAGCCGAAGGCAATGGCGTGTGTACCCAGTGCCATTCCCCGGCGGGAAATCCAGTTTTCCCGACCCTGACGGCCAAAGATTACGATACACCGGCGCATCATCATCACCCGGACGACAGCGCAGGCGCCCAGTGCGTATCCTGTCATATGATCGAGCGGGTATATATGGGTGTCGATTGGCGACGCGATCACAGCTTTCGCATCCCGCGCCCTGATCTGGGGTTGGGGCAGGACGCCTGTACCGATTGCCACCAATCCGAAGATCAAGCCTGGGCCGCGGGACAAATCCAAGGGTGGTTTCCTGACTCCACCCAACGTCGTGAGCATTTCGGGACGACGTTTCAGGTGGCTCTGACCGGGCAGGCTGACGGGCCAGAGGCTTTGCTGGAAATAGCAACTGACCCGAACATGGCTGGCATCGTGCGCGCCACGGCGGCGTATCTATTGCAGCCCTTCGCCTCGCCCGAGGTTGCGGTAAAAACGGCACCATTGTTGTCGGACACTAACCCCTTAGTGCGCGCCAACGCAGCACCGTTGCAACGTGAGGCAGCGCTGCCAAACCGGGTGGGGCGGTTGGAACCGTTGCTTTCTGACCCGATGCGCAACGTGCGTATTTCGGCAGCCAAAGAGTTCCTGAACATCCCAGCTCAGGCGCTGACGCCAGATCAGCAAACACAAGTTGCGCAGAGCATGGCCGAATGGCAGGGTGCAATCGGGAACCGGCTGGATTTCCCTGAAACCCATCTTGTTTTAGGTGGAATGGCGTTGACGTTCCGCAACGCACCTGCGGCTGAGCTAGCCTTTCGCGAAGTTGTCACCCTGGACCCACAGCGCGCCGAGGCCTGGCCAATGTTGGTGCAGTTGGCGCAGATTAATCGTGGGCTACAGGCCGCGCGCACCGTACTGCAAGAGGGGCTAGACATACTGCCCGAAGATCCGGGATTGCTGCAGCTCAAGGCTCAGCTGACCCCGTAAACCGGCATGGCGTGGCCCGGATTTTGCCACGTTCCCGACTAATTATTGGGTTAACCATGGGTCAAGGTAGAAACGCCGCCAGACCCTAAGGTGACCCATGTCTGACAAACCGGTTCACACATCGCAGCTGCAAAATCCTTTGTCCCTGGGCCAGAGGATCGCTGAACTGCAGGCGAGAAAGCCAGAATATATCAACCATGGCGAAGCCCTGCTGTTGCAAAGCACAGCTGCCGCGTCGCTGCGCGAGCAATTCCTGACCGGTGATCGAAGCTGGCTTGATGATTAAGTCAGCCGCGGAATCCCGTGGCGACAACAAATTTCTCGGAACTGTCAGACCGTGACGCAGGGGGCTTTACGTTTGCCACCTTTTCGAACTTTTGCTTCAACAACTTTTGCAGATCGCCCTCGGCCCCCCCGGCCAGAACCTTGGCGACAAACGTGCCGCCTTCTTCCAGCACGTCGAAGGCAAAATAGGCCGCGGTTTCGCACAGGGCCATGATCCGTAGGTGATCGGTTTGCTTATGCCCGGACGACGACGCCGCCATATCGGACATCACGACATCTGCCTTGCCGCCCAGCCAGGCTTTGACCATTTCGTCGGCATCGTCTTCCATGAAGTCCAGCACATGCGCCTCGGCACCTGCGACCGGTTCAACCTCTTGTAAGTCGACGCCCAGAACGGTTCCAATCCGTTTGCCAGATCGCTCGCCCAGCGCATTGACGCGTTTAACGGCTACCTGCAGCCAGCCACCGGGCGCACAACCCAGATCGACCACGCGCGCACCGGGAACGAGAAAGCGGAACTTGTCATCCAGTTCCAAAATCTTATAGGCCGCACGTCCGCGATAGCCATCCGCTTGCGCGCGCTTCACATACGGGTCGTTCAACTGCCGCTCAAGCCAACGGGTCGAGCTGAGCTTGCGCCCGCGCGCAGTCTTGACCTTGACCTTCAGGTCGCGCTGTCCGCGGCCCGAGTTGTTTTTGCCACTTGGTGTCTTCGCCATTAGAACGGTCCGTCTTCCAATACACCGTCCGCACTCATCTGCGCATAAAGCAGGCCTTCGCGCAGCCCACGATCCGCCACGGAAAGGCGGTCAGTGGGCCAGCAGCGAAGCAATGCCTGCAAAATGGCTGAGCCGGACATGATCAGGGCCTGCCGGTCATCGCCGATACGCGGATCTCGCCGCCGCCCCAGTGGGCCGAGTTCTAAGTATCCCCGTATGACTTTGTCAATCTGATCGCTGGTCATGCGCAAACCGTCCACTTTGGTCCGGTCATAACGCTTTAGCCCCAGATGCGAGGCGGCCACGGTCGTTACCGTGCCGCTAGTACCGACAATCTGAAACCCTTCGCGGGCCTGTTCGTCCTTGTAGGGGGCAAAATCGGCCAGGTTTTCTTCAAAAAACCAGCTCATCAGCGCGAAACGAGCCGAGTCGTCTTCGACATCATTGAACTGATCACGCAGAGTGGCCACCCCCAACGGAACGCTGATCCAATCCACCACTTTTGCTGCCGGAAAAGGGCTATCGGCTGTATGGAACCCGTGGTGCAGCCGCATAATCGCCGCCGGACGATCCCGACGCGGTACGGAAGAGACGTCGATCCACACCAACTCGGTCGAACCGCCGCCGATATCTACGACCAATAGCTGTTCGGTCTTGGTCGATACCAGCGGCGCGCACGAGATCACGGCCAGGCGGGCCTCTTCCTCGGGCTGGATGATTTCCAGAGTCAGGCCAGTCTCGCGTTTTACCTGCCGGATGAAGTCGCGAGAATTCTTGGCGCGCCGACAGGCCTCGGTCGCGACCAGGCGCATCCGTTTGACCTTGTTTCGCTTCAGTTTCTGCTGACAGATGCGCAGTGCCTGAATGGTGCGCGCCATCGACGACCGAGACAGCCGTCCGGTCCGTTCCAGCCCCGCGCCCAGTTGCACGGATTTGGAAAAGCTGTCTACCACATGAAACCCGCTACCCTTGGGTTGGGCTATCAACATGCGGCAGCTATTTGTTCCCAGATCCAGCGCCGCATATAACGCATCTGGATCGGGTCTTGCCGGCGCGGGGCTTTCGACCGCCTTGGGGAACGCGCCCGCACCTTTGGGACGCTTGGGCGCCATCTTCAACGCCCTCCGATTTTCGAGTTACCCCGACCATAGGTCGGCCAAATGTTTCGTGCAAGACGCTCATTAAAGTGATGAGTATTTTGATGTGCGCATTTGCGCGAGAATTGAGTACAAGCGCCGTATCCTGTGGGGGACAAAAACGTCGTTTGAAAGACTGCTTGTGTCGAAAATCGACCGACTTTGACCCATATAGAAGTCTAGAACCGATCCATCTGGTTAGGAGGAATCAACGGCAATGCCTGACGTCACCATCGTATACTGGCGCGATATTCCCGCCCAAGTCATCGTCGGCAAAGGCCGTCGTGGCGCAAAGCGGCAGTTGGAGGAGCGGTTCGAACAAGCCATCGACCGGGCTGCGATGAAAGTGAACGCCAAGGACAGCGATGCCTATCTGGCCGAGTGGCGCAAGGCCGAACCCTTTGCTGTCGAGGGCGACCCGTCCGAGATTGCCGAGGCCGAGGCCGTGCGTTTGGAAACGGAATACGATCAGGACCGCATCAAGGCTCTGATCGCCAATGACGGTTGGGCATGAGCCCAAAATCTATATGGGAGGCCGCAATGGCTTTGCTGAACTTCAAGAAACGTGATGCGGTCGAAAACGGCCCTGTGAATCCGACCGTCGAAGCCTTTTTGCAAGGCTATTCGATCGAGGTGATGCCGCGCACCGCCGAAAAAGTCGAAGATTTCCGCGCGCTGTTGCCCGAAGGCACCCGCGTCTACATCGCCCATATTGAGGGCACGCCCATCGAAGATATGGTCAAGACCGCCAAGCGGATCGCCGACGAAGGTTATCCCGTGATGCCCCATTTCCCGGCGCGGATCATCAAGGATGCCGCCACGCTGGAAAACTGGATCTCGATGTATCAGGGCGAAGCGGGTGTTGATCAGGCGCTGTTGCTTGCCGGTGGTGTCGCAAATCCGCACGGTGATTTCGACAGCTCGATGCAGTTGCTGGAATCCGGCCTGTTCGACAAGGCAGGCTTCAAGCGTCTGCACGTGGCGGGCCACCCCGAGGGCAACAAGGACATTGACCCGGACGGCTCGACCAAGAATGTCGACGACGCGCTGCGTTGGAAACAGAAATTCAACGAAACCACGGATGCGGAAATGGCTCTGGCAACCCAGTTTGCTTTCGATGCTAAGCCGATCATCGCATGGGCCGACAGCCTGAAAGAAGCGGGCATCGATCTGCCGATCCATATCGGCATCGCGGGCCCGGCCAAGCTGCAGACCTTGATCAAATTCGCCATCGCCTGCGGTGTTGGCCCGTCGCTGAAGGTTCTGCAAAAGCGCGCTATGGATGTCTCGAAGCTCTTGCTGCCGTATGAACCGACCGATGTTGTGACTGAGCTGGCCAACCACAAAGCGGCCAACCCGGATTTCAACATCACCAACGTACACTTCTTCCCGCTTGGTGGCATCAAGACCAACGCCAACTGGGCGATCAAAAACGGCGGCGCTTCGGCAAAGCCTGCAAACGCTTAAGGAACGGACATGACCCGTACAGTCGTAGAATCAAAAACAAAAACAGCCGTCCTGGGATTTGACGAACCGTTTTGCGTCATCGGTGAGCGGATCAACCCGACCGGTCGTAAAAAGCTGGCCGCAGAGCTGGAAGCGGGCGATTTCTCAACCGTTGAGAAAGACGCCATCGCACAGGTCGCCGCAGGGGCCACCGTGTTGGATATCAACGCAGGCGTTGTCTACAACTCGAACCCCAACCCGAACGAGACCGAGCCGCCGCTGATGCGCAAGATTGTCGAGCTGGTACAGGGGCTGGTCGATGTGCCGCTGTGCGTTGACTCCTCAGTTCCCGGCGCTTTGGAAGCGGGTTTGGAAGCCGCGGAAGGTCGTCCACTGCTGAACTCGGTCACCGGCGAAGAAGAGCGGTTGGAAATGGTTCTGCCGCTGGTCAAAAAGTACAACGTTCCAGTCGTTGCGATCTCGAACGACGACACCGGTATTTCCGAAGATCCCGATGTGCGGTTCGAGGTTGCCAAAAAGATCGTCGAGCGTGCCGCTGATTTCGGCATCCCGGCCCATGACATCGTCGTTGACCCGCTGGTTATGCCCATCGGTGCGATGGCAACCGCAGGCCAGCAGGTGTTCGCTCTGGTCCGTCGCCTGCGCGAGGAACTGGGCGTGAACACCACTTGCGGTGCGTCCAACATCTCGTTCGGTCTGCCGAACCGTCACGGCATCAATAACGCGTTCCTGCCGATGGCAATGGGCGCTGGCATGACCTCGGCGATTATGAACCCGGTCGCCTTGCCGGTGACGCAGAAAAAGATTGCCGAGAAGAAAGAGGCCGTCACAGCCGCTGGCATCATCTTGCCCGAAGGCATGGATGACGAGGCTTTCGTCCAGATGTTTGGTCTGGGTTCGACCAAGCCGCGCGCTGGTAAAGAGATGGAGGCCATTCGTGCCGCCAACCTGCTGACCAACAACGACCCGCATGGCGGTGAGTGGATTAGATTCAACAAAGCGCCGGACGAAGCTGGGGCCGCAGGCGCCGCCGGCGGCCGTCGCGGTGGTGGTCGTCGTCGCCGCGCGTCCTGAACCGGACACCAAATACAGTAAAAGGCTGGGCCTCGCGCCCAGCCTTTTTCGTTTTTGATACCAATCAAGGCTAAGGCGAGGGTGGCGGGTCAGACTGACTAGGACAGATGACGAAGGACCAGCGCAATCATGACCCGACATCACCCCCCAAAGCTCGCCGACGCGGACTTGAACCTGAAATTGGGCAAGCAGAGCTATTTCAAGAAACTGGCCGAGTTGCAGGCGCAGTTGGCGCTGATCCAACAGGCGTTTTTGTTTCACGGAACCAAGGGCGTGCTGGTCTTTGAAGGATGGGACGCGGCAGGCAAGGGCGGCACGATCCGACGAATCAGTCAGGCTCTGGATCCACGCAGTTTCAAAGTGTGGCCGATTGGGGCGCCACGGAACTATTATCTGAACCGTCACTACCTGTTGCGGTTTTGGGAGAGGCTACCACCTCAAGGCGCGATCTCGGCTTTTGATCGCAGTTGGTATGGCCGGGTAATGGTGGAACGGATCGAGAAGTTCACCCCCGAAGAGCGCTGGCGCGCGGCCTATCGTGAGATCAATGATTTCGAACGTATGCTGGTGGATGACGGCACCCGCATCGTAAAGCTGTTTTTTCACATATCTCAGGAAGAACAGATGGAGCGGTTTACCGAACGTCTGCGCAACCCGATGAAGCGGTGGAAACTGACCTATGAAGATTTTCGCAATCGAGAGCGGTGGGCCGAAGCAGAAGTTGCCGTAGATGAAATGTTGGCCCGTACCTCAACCGATGTCGCGCCATGGTATGTGATCCCTGCCAACAACAAGAAATATGCAAGAATCAAAGCAATGCAGGCAATTGTTGACGCGTTTTCGAAAGATATCGACCTGAACCCCCAGCATCTGGATCAGCGCACGCTGGATGCGGCATGCGAGGCGCTGGATGTGGATCAATCCCTGATCGACGACCTGCGTGCCCGGACCGAGTAAAATGGGAGCTGAGATGGAAAGACGCTTGCGGTTAATCAATCGCCGGTGCTATTCAGCGCCACGCGGCGGGTATGATGTAATGGTAGCCTGTCAGCTTCCCAAGCTGAACGCGCGGGTTCGATTCCCGCTACCCGCTCCAATTACTCAGATTTTCGCGCCTGAAACAGGTTGATCAAAGCCGGGATTTCGACCGTTTTTTCAGACGCATACGGTTGAAATGCCTTTGTAATTCCTTGCTGGATATTCAATACGTCCTCGGCATCCCCTTCAAAATAGGCGATCAGACGGGCCGCCGGACCGATACGTGTACACAAGGTTGCGCAATCCTCGATCGTTCCGCGAATGCGCAGTAAGACATGTACTTGTTCGACACGAATATCGGTCAGGCCAGCCTGGTCCAGTAGGCGAGAGACCCGTTCGTGGTCATGAAAGGCCAATGGGCCGGGGGCGTTTCGATCCATTACAGGTGGGTTGCCCAGTCGGGCACATGCGATGCTATGCGGTGTCTTGAACCAGGGATTTCCGTCTAATGGTCCCCAGGCGGCAAAGGTCATCTGACCACCCGGCTTCAACGCACGTGCCATGTTGGCAAAGGCAGCGACCGTGTCTTCAAAAAACATCACCCCAAAACGCGAGATCATTGCGTCGTGATCTGCCTCGACAAACCGGTGGGTCTGGGCATCGGCATGTTGGAGGTCGATGTTTAACAACCCTTTTTCGATGGCCCGTTGCCCCGCGCGGTCCAGAAATGGCTGCGAGAAGTCCGCCGCCAGTACGTGACCGCTTTCGCCTACGGACTCTGCCGCCCTGACGCTGCTTGCACCGGTGCCGCAGCCGATATCCAGCACCCGCATGCCGGGTTGTAGCCCGGCTCGGTCTAGGACCAGATCAAGAACCGGGGCCAACATTTCATCCATCTGCTCTTCATAGGTGAGCCAATTGGCGCCAGAGGGAGAATTGCTCCAAAATTCGGCCTGTTCTTCGTTCGCTGCTTGCATGATCGCCTACCTCAGGTGACGCGACTATGACCGGCGTCGGCGTCGGCGACCAGACTTTTCATCGGCCCCTCCGGCCGAGTTGAAGGTAGGTGAGGGCAGGGTGACCACCTGCGACAGCTCCGGGAACGGATCGGTTTTGTGCGGGATAGCGTTTGCGGCGACGAAATGATCCTGGAACTTGGGTTCAATCGCGGTTTCAACCTTGGTGATCTCGCGCACGACGCGCTCGATTTCCGACCGGGCGGTGATGTTGCACAGCGCAATCCGCGCACCGGTGCCCGCCGCATTGCCCGCGCTTGAGACCTTGTCCAGCGGCGCGTCGGGGATCATGCCCAGAACCATCGCGTGTTTGGTCGAAATATGCGCACCGAAAGCTCCGGCCAGTACCACGCGATCCACTTTATCGACCTCCATGACATCCATCAGAAGGCGCGCACCGGCATAAAGCGCGGATTTGGCCAACTGGATGGCACGGATGTCGCCTTGGGTCACGGTTATGCGCGGGCCGCCCTTGGCGCTGGCGTCATGGATCAGGTAGGCATGGGTGCGGCCTTCGGGCACGCAGCGCGTGGTGCCAGTTTGCTCGGCCGACCCGATTAGACCGCTTTCATCCAGCAACCCGGCGATGCGCATTTCAGCGACCGCCTCGATGATGCCCGAACCACAGATGCCGGTGATACCGGTGGTGGCAACGTCCTGATCGAAGCCATCTTCGTCAGACCATTTCTCGGAACCAATAATGCGGAAGCGGGGTTCCTTGGTAACGGGGTCGATCTCGATCCTTTCAATGGCTCCGGGGGCGGCTCTTTGGCCGGAACTGATCTGCGCGCCCTCGAATGCAGGACCCGTGGGCGAGGAACAAGCCAGAACGCGGCTGGTGTTGCCCAGCAGAATTTCGGCGTTGGTGCCGACATCGACGATCAGAACGAGGTCTTCGGATTTTCCGGGCTCCTCGGACAGGGCAACGGCGGCACAGTCGGCGCCGACATGACCCGCGATGCAGGGCAGGATATAGACCTGCGCGCGTGGGTTCATTTTCGTCAGGTCCATCTCACGCGCGGGCAGAGACATGCTTTCCGACGTGGCCAGAGCAAACGGCGCCTGACCAAGTTCAACCGGGTCCAGCCCCAGCAGTAGATGGTGCATGACCGGGTTGCAGACGAACACGGTTTCGACGATCAGGTCGGCATCAATCCCAGCTTCATCCGCAATCGAGGTGGACAGGTCATTGATCGCCTCGCGCACGGCTTTTGTCATTTCCTGATCGCCGCCGGGGTTCATCATCGAATATGATACGCGGCTCATCAGATCTTCGCCAAAGCGGATCTGTGGATTCATCAGGCCCGATGATGCCTTGACTTCACCTGTTTCCAGATCGGTCAGGTGGGCCGCAATTGTGGTCGAGCCGAGGTCAATAGCCAGCCCATACAACCCGCTTTCATGGAGGCCGGGCCAGATTTCAACGACCTTCGCGACCGAATCCTTGTGCCCTTTGTGAACAGCAACGGTAACTTCCCATTTACCTTTGCGCAGAACCGGCTGCAGCTTGGACATCAGCGACAGATCGGCTGTGACCGCATCGATGTGCCACTGTTCGCGCAAGGCACGCTCCAGCCGCTCCAGATCGCCGGTGGGTGAGTGCATATCGGGCTCTTCCACCACCACAAAATACAGCCGGGTTGCCGGGTCCATGGTGATGGCGCGCGCGGTGGCAGCCTTGCGGACGACCTGACGGTGTACCTGGCTTTCAGGTGGGACGTCGATCACGATGTCGCCTTGAACCGTCGCCTGACAACCCAGACGGCGACCGGTTTTCAAGCCGCGCTTATCATCGTAACGCTGCTCGACCGCATTCCATTCGCTCAGCGCGTCCTCAGATACGGTGACGCCATGCTTGGGAAACTCTCCATAGCTGGGCGTGATCTGGCATTTCGAACAGATGCCACGGCCACCACAGACCGAATCCAGGTCGACGCCCAACTGACGGGCAGCGGTCAAAACCGGGGTGCCGACGGGGAAATGCCCGCGTTTGCCCGAGGGGGTAAAGACAACAAGGGGGTCGGTGGTCATATCTGGCCTGCCTTTTTGTATTCGCGCGTTTGCCGGCAAGATATGGGTTTGTGCGCAAAGGGAAAGGGCATTCCGCGGCACGTTTTGGATAATGAACGTCGTTTTTTACCGTGGTAGCGGCTTGCGGGGGAAAACTAGTTTAGGTCAGGGGCTTTTCCTTGGGATGAATCCATGTAATAGGGTCACCGCCAAACGGGCTTTTGCATGAGGTTAGCAGATGCAGATTCGTGAGGCACTTACCTTTGACGACGTACTCTTGGTTCCGGGGGCATCGGCGGTGCTGCCTGCGACGGCGGACACGACCACGCGCGTGACCCGAGAGATTACCATGAACATCCCGCTGCTCAGCTCGGCCATGGACACGGTGACCGAGGCGCGCATGGCCATTGCCATGGCGCAGGCCGGTGGCATTGGCGTTATTCATAAGAACCTGACAACCGAGGAACAGGCCCGCGAAGTGCGGCGGGTCAAGCGGTTTGAATCCGGCATTGTGTATAATCCGGTGACCCTGAGTGCGGATCAGACGCTGGCAGATGCGCAGGCGCTGGTGCAGCGTTACAACTTTACTGGCTTTCCGGTGATTGATGACCAAGGTCGCGTCGTTGGCATCGTGACCAACCGCGACATGCGTTTTGCGACCTCGGATGACACGCCGATCAAGGCGATGATGACCTCGGACAATCTGGCGATGCTGAAAGAGCCCGCCGATCTGGAAGAGGCCAAAAGCCTGATGCGAGCCCGTCGGATCGAAAAGCTGCTGGTGGTCGATGGCGAGGGCAAGCTGACCGGCCTGCTGACGTTGAAGGACACCGAACAAGCGGTGCTGAACCCGACGGCCTGTAAAGACCGTCTGGGCCGTCTGCGTGTGGCTGCGGCGACCTCGGTCGGGGATGCCGGGTTTGAACGGTCGGAACAGTTGGTGGATTCGGGTGTCGACATCATTGTGGTGGATACGGCGCATGGTCATTCGCAAGGCGTTCTGGACGCAGTGAAACGGGTCAAGACGCTGTCGAATGAGGTTCAGATCATCGCAGGTAACGTAGCAACGGGTGAGGCGACCAAGGCGCTGATCGACGCGGGCGCGGATGCAATCAAAGTCGGTATCGGGCCGGGGTCGATCTGTACCACGCGGATGGTCGCAGGTGTTGGGGTGCCTCAGCTGACAGCGATCATGGATTGCGCATCGGCCGCAGGGGAGGTTCCGGTGATTGCAGATGGTGGCATCAAATTCTCGGGCGATTTTTCCAAGGCGATTGCGGCGGGTGCATCCTGTGCGATGGTCGGCTCGATGATCGCGGGCACCGATGAAAGCCCGGGCGAGGTGATCCTGTATCAGGGCCGTTCATTCAAATCCTACCGCGGCATGGGCAGCCTGGGCGCGATGGCGCGCGGCTCGGCGGATCGTTACTTCCAGAAGGATGCGGCCAACGACAAGCTGGTTCCCGAAGGGATCGAAGGGCAGGTGCCTTACAAAGGGTCGGCCAGTGCGGTGGTTCACCAATTGGTTGGCGGTTTGCGCGCGGCGATGGGCTATACTGGCTGCGCCACAGTTGAAGAGATGCGCAAGAACTGCAATTTCGTCAAAATCACTGGTGCGGGCCTGAAAGAAAGCCATGTACATGACGTGCAGATCACCCGTGAAAGCCCGAACTACCGGGTGATGTAATTGCATCCAATGCGTAATGCGGCGTCCGGATCAGGGCGCCGTTTTGCGTTTTCAGCGCATCTTTACGCGCCAAGACAACAGCATCGGAATACACCATGACCCCGGCCGCTCGTATTCAGGCTTCGATTGAAATCCTTGACCAGATTCTCTTGGGTATGCCTGTCGAGAAGTCACTGACCAACTGGGCGCGACGCAGCCGGTTTGCCGGATCCAAGGATCGTGCTGCGGTTCGTGATCATGTGTTTGATGCGTTGCGGTGTCAGCGGTCCTATGCGGCGCTGGGTGGTGCTGACACTGGCCGAGGTTTGATGATCGGTGCGCTTCGCGCCTCTGGCGAACGGCCGGAGGATTTGTTCACAGGCGCCCGTCACGCGCCCGCGATTTTATCTGAGTGTGAGGTCGGGCGTGATTTTCGTTCGGATGCCGAGTCTTTGGACATTCCCGAATGGCTCTGGCCCAGATTTCAGTCCTCACTGGGAGATCAGGCAGTTGCCGTCGCGCGGGCGCTGCAACACCGCGCGCCGGTGCATCTGCGGGTTAATCTGGTCAAAACGGATGTAGCTTTCGCAAGCAAATCGCTAGCGGCTGAAGACATTACAGCCGCCCCGCATCCAACTTGCGAAACAGCCTTGGAAGTGACCCAAGGCGCGCGCAAGATCGCCCAAAGCCGGACCTATGCAACGGGGCTGGTCGAACTTCAGGACGCCGCCAGTCAGGCCGTTGTGGCCGCTTTGAATCTGCGCCCGGGGATGCGGGTTCTGGACTATTGCGCAGGTGGGGGTGGCAAGTCGTTGGCCCTGGCCGCGCATCAGGGGGTCGAGGTGTTTGCCCATGATGTAAACGCAGGCCGGATGCGTGACTTGCCTGCGCGCGCGGAACGTGCGGGGGTGCGGATTCAGATCGTGTCCACGGACCAACTCGAACAGCAAAAGCCGTTTGATGTCATTCTCGCGGATGCGCCATGTTCGGGCAGCGGGTCGTGGCGACGTGCGCCTGCGGGCAAGTGGGCGCTAACCGAAAGTCGCTTGCAGGAGCTTACCGGAATTCAATCGACCATTCTGGATAAGTTATCGACAATGGTCGCGCCGGGCGGTGTCTTGGCCTATGCGACGTGTTCGATGTTGGAGGATGAAAACGGCGCTGTCGTCGCCTCCTTTCTGTGCGCCAATCCAGAGTGGTCCGAGGCATTTCGCAAAACGTGGCTTGTTTCGCACGGAGCTGATGGTTTCTTCACTGCACACTTGACGCGATAGTGCGTCAGAGCATAGCAACTTTAGGTAGAGTATCCGGTTTCGCTTAATCGGACATTAACCTTATTTGGGCTGACTACGCCAAAGCCCATCGACTTGAGTTGTTTATGACTGACACTACGGAAGTATTCGCCGATCCGTCTGACCACAAAACCCCATCCGGCCTGCGACTTGCCTCTTTGGTTGTCATCGGTGCGCTTCTAAGCCTGACGCCGGTTTTAGGGCTGTTGCCCGACGTTTGGCATACAGGCTTCATGGTTGCGGGCGTATCCCTTCTGGCCGCTTCGTTTCTGGTGGTTCTTCGGGGGAAGATCACGGACTATTTGGCGCAGCAGGCGGTGAAAACCATGGCCGTTTTCGCAGAGCAAGATCTGTTTCCCTGCGTGATTGCGAATGCCCAAGGCGAAATTCTGGCCGCCAACCCCGAGGCACGCGCGCAGTTTCAGGCCTTTCCGGGCAGTCGGTTAGAGCAATGCCTGAAATCCCTGTTCGCGAACCCTCCGGCTATTTTGCTTCGACTGCAGTCATCGGCTGAAATTTATGGCAAAGCCCGCGAAGACATTGTGACCGTTGGGTCAACGATCCCGGTTTCAGTGTTCAATGTTGGTCAGGGTCGGTTTTGCTGGCGTTTTCATCTGGATACGCCAGGACAGTGGGACGAGGTCAACATCCCGGTCCTGACCGAGGGGCGCAACGGCACTTTGCTGCGGGTGAATGATGCAGCGGCGCATATGCTGGGGCAGAGGCCGGACGCGCTGAACGAAGTGCTCACGAGCGATTCTCATACGCAGGGTGAAATTGTACAGGTTCAGACAACAAGGGGTGCGGTTTCAGCCATTGTAAGCGAACTCGGCTGGTCCGGCACTGTGCGAAACCTGCTTGTGTTGCCTGTGGCGCAGGACCGGCAAGCCAGCAGTGGTACATCCTTTGCCGATTTGCCAGTGCCGATCATGCGCCTTGCCCCCGATGGTCGTATTCTCGAGGCGAACCGGCTGGCGGTAAAGTTGATCGGTGATATCGAGCCCGACGAAACCAATGTCGATCAGATCATGCAAGGGCTGGGGCATCCAATCTTGGATTGGTTGGGGCGGACCGCCGCACAAGAACCCACGATGCGGTCCGAGTTTCTGCGGCTGACCCGCCAGGACAAAGAGATTTTTGTTCAGGTCACCTTAAACCGTGTGGTAAACAACGGGCAGGTCTGCCTGATTGCGGTGTTGAATGACGCTACTGAACTCAAAACGCTTGAGGCACAGTTCGTGCAGGGTCAGAAAATGCAGGCGGTGGGCCAGTTGGCCGGTGGCGTTGCCCATGATTTCAACAATTTGCTGACAGCCATTTCCGGGCATTGCGACCTGCTGCTTTTGCGGCACGACCAAAATGACCCGAACTACGGCGATCTGGTTCAGATCAACCAGAATGCCAACAGGGCTGCGGCTCTGGTCAGTCAGCTGCTGGCGTTTTCGCGCAAACAAACCTTGCAGCCCGAGGTGCTGGATCTGCGCGATACGATCTCGGATCTGATCCACCTGCTGAACCGATTGGTGGGCGAAAAAGTGCGTCTGATACTCAGCCATGATCCGGTTCTGAAACCCGTCCGGGCGGACAAAAGACAGCTAGAGCAGGTGCTGATGAACCTAGTTGTGAACGCGCGCGACGCCATGCCGGATGGCGGCGAGGTTCGGATTGAGACCGAGGTGGTCGTGCTGAGCCAACCCTTCACACGCGACCGTGCCACGGTTCAGCCGGGGGAATACGTGACCGTCAAGGTAATCGACAGCGGCACTGGTATCCCGGCAGACAAGCTGCAAAAGGTATTTGAGCCGTTCTATACGACCAAGCGCACTGGCGAAGGTACGGGGTTGGGCTTGTCCACGGTCTATGGAATCGTCAAGCAAACGGGCGGGTTCATTTTTGTCGACAGCCTTCCGGGACATGGAACTGAGTTCATTGTCTACCTTCCGGTGTCCGCCGCGCCTCAGGAAGTTCAGCAAGAGTTGTTGCCCGCGGTCGAAATGCAGAGCGCTCGGCAGGGTGAGGGTGTTGTGCTGTTGGTTGAAGACGAGGCCCCGGTGCGTGCCTTTGCAACACGCGCATTAAGGTTGAAGGGCTATACCGTTCTTGAGGCCGGGTCGGCAGAAGAGGCACTGCGCTTGCTTGAGGACGGGGCGTTGAATGTCGATGTTTTTGTCACCGATGTGGTCATGCCCGGGATGGATGGGCCAACTTGGGTGCGTCAGGCGATGAAAACGCGTCCGGATGTACGGGTGATCTTCATGTCTGGCTATACCGAAGGGGCCTTTGGTGATTCCGGGCCGGAAATCGCGCATTCGGCCTTCTTGCCGAAACCATTCTCATTGAATGAGCTGACCGAAGCGGTGTTTCAACAGATTAACTGACCAAATCAAAGTGCAGCGTCGTGGCATATGAACTCGGCGTCGTGGCGTTTTCGAAACTTTCGCTCGGTTTCAAGTGACAGGGCAAGCTCACGTCGGGGTGAGATATTTTCCTGCTGCAGGTTAATCTGCATGTTCAGACGATCCTGAAGGAAGTTCAAAATCTTATCCTGATTTTCGTATTTGAAGACATGGCTTGCACCAAAACCGTTGCTTCGGGTGCGGAAAAACTGACTTTGGCTGCCCACATCCGCGAAATCGGGGCGCGGAGATTTCATATAGGCCTGCACAAAATCGTCAAAGGATATGTCACGAGTTGAATGTGGATGCCCGACCCGGTCATCGCGGCTGCGGAATCGGTACCAACTGCCCAGCCAGTCGATCGGTTCGCGTACGACGGCCATGACCTCCATTTCGGTGTCGTACATTTTCCGAAAAATGTTCTGAAAAAAGCGGTCATAGCGCCGCACAGGAGCGTGCTTCAGATCCGGTGGACCGGCTACGACAAAATCGGCGCGCTCGCGCAGGGCTGAGTGATAGGCCGTGCTGCCGGTCTTTGGAACAGCCAGAAACGCGAGGCGTTCCTTATAGAAAACAAGCATTTATTTGCCTTTTGCCGATCTTTGTTACGGGTGCAGATTGGCGTAAACGACTCTTTAACACAATTGCCCAACAGTAAGTATTGTAAGTTTTAGTTGAAATGTTCTCTTTTTGGTCCCATAAGGAACAAGAGGCGAACAAAGCAGCGATTGCCGCCCGTTCAAGGGTGTGACAAAAGGGAAGGCGACAGGACAATGGCGGATCTTCTGACGATGAGCGACAAGAAAAACGCAGACAAGCAAAAGGCGCTCGACAGCGCGCTGGCCCAGATCGAACGCCAGTTCGGCAAGGGTTCGATCATGAAGCTGGGCGAGGATTCCAAGCAGGACATCGAGGCCAGCTCGACCGGCTCTCTGGGTCTGGATATTGCTCTGGGGATTGGCGGCCTACCGATGGGCCGGATCGTTGAAATTTACGGGCCAGAAAGCTCTGGTAAGACGACGCTGACGTTGCACTGCATTGCCGAACAGCAAAAGCGTGGTGGTGTTTGCGCTTTTGTTGACGCGGAACATGCGCTGGACCCGCAATATGCGCGCAAGCTGGGCGTCGATCTGGACGAGTTGCTGATCTCACAGCCCGACACCGGCGAACAGGCGCTTGAGATTACCGATACGTTGGTGCGCTCGGGTGCGGTGAACATGGTTGTCGTCGACTCTGTTGCGGCTTTGACGCCGAAATCCGAGTTGGAAGGCGACATGGGCGACAGCAATGTCGGCGTTCAGGCCCGTTTGATGAGCCAGGCGATGCGCAAACTGACCGGTTCGATCAGCCGCTCGAACTGCATGGTAATCTTCATCAACCAGATTCGGATGAAAATCGGCGTGATGTTCGGCAGCCCGGAAACCACGACCGGTGGTAACGCTCTGAAATTCTACAGCTCGGTCCGCTTGGACATCCGCCGTATCGGCGCCATCAAAGATCGTGATGAGGTTGTGGGCAACCAGACCCGCGTCAAAGTGGTCAAGAACAAGGTGGCGCCACCATTCAAACAGGTCGAATTCGACATCATGTATGGTGAAGGCATCAGCAAGATGGGCGAACTGCTGGATCTGGGCGTCAAGGCTGGCGTGGTCGAAAAGTCGGGCTCATGGTTCAGCTATGGCGACGAACGGATCGGGCAGGGGCGAGAGAATGCCAAGCAATACCTGCGCGACAACAGCCGCGCCGCGCTTGAGATTGAAGACAAGATTCGCGCAGCACACGGTCTGGATTTCGAAATGCCGCCCGGCGCGACTGAGGATGATGATATCCTCGAGGCATAAACGCTCGCTGACGGGAACGGAAAAAATTCCGCGTCACACAGCCAGTGCTTAGAAAATCCGAAACAAGGCGGTCCATCGGGGTCGCCTTGTTTCGTTCTGCGAGTCCAACGCTGTGGACTATCCGCAGGGACAGGGATAAACCCGTTTTGACACAATATGATTGCGCGCCGAGAGAGCCTTATGCCCACGCTGAATGATATCCGATCAACATTTCTGAACTACTTTGACAAACAGGGGCACGAAGTGGTGCCGTCCAGCCCTCTGGTCCCGCGCAACGACCCGACGCTGATGTTCGTGAACTCGGGGATGGTGCAGTTCAAAAACCTGTTTACCGGTGTGGAAACCCGCGACTATCAGCGTGCGACCACCGCTCAGAAATGTGTGCGCGCGGGCGGCAAGCACAACGATCTGGACAATGTGGGCTATACCGCACGGCACCACACGTTCTTTGAAATGCTAGGGAATTTCTCGTTCGGTGATTATTTCAAACCCGAGGCAATCCCGTTTGCCTGGGAGTTGATCACTAAGGAATTCGGTGTCGACAAGAACCGCCTGCTGACCACTGTCTATCACACCGATGATGAGGCGTTTGAAATCTGGAAGAAGGTTGGTGTGCCAGAAGACCGGATCATCCGTATCGCCACCAATGACAACTTCTGGCAGATGGGCCCCACCGGCCCGTGCGGTCCGTGTACCGAGATTTTCTATGATCATGGCGATCACATATGGGGTGGCCCTCCCGGATCGGCCGAGGAAGACGGCGACCGGTTCATTGAAATCTGGAACATCGTTTTCATGCAGAACGAGCAGTTCGAAGACGGCTCGATGGTCGAACTCGACATGCAGTCGATCGACACCGGCATGGGGCTGGAGCGGATTGGGGCGCTGCTGCAAGGAAGCCATGACAACTATGACACGGACCTGTTCAAAACCCTGATCGAGGCGTCGGCGGACGCCACGGGCGTTGATCCTTATGGTGATCAGAACGTGCATCACCGGGTGATTGCGGATCACCTGCGTTCGACATCGTTCCTGATCGCAGATGGTGTGATGCCGTCGAATGACGGCCGAGGCTACGTTCTGCGGCGGATCATGCGCCGCGCCATGCGTCACGCGCATTTGCTGGGCGCGAAAGACCCGGTCATGCACCGGTTGGTGCCCGCGCTGGTGCAACTGATGGGCGCGCAATATACCGAGCTTGGTCAGGCGCAAGCCCTGATCGAAGAGACGCTGCTGCTGGAAGAAACCCGCTTTAAACAGACGCTGGATCGCGGTCTGAAGCTGTTGGATGATGAGGTCTCTGGCCTGCCTGAAGGCAGTGCATTGTCTGGTGAAGCGGCGTTCAAGCTGTATGACACTTACGGTTTCCCACTGGATTTAACGCAAGATGCATTGCGTGAAAAAGGCCGGACTGTGGATACGGACGGGTTCGATGCGGCCATGGCCGAGCAAAAAGCCAAGGCCCGCGCCGCTTGGGCCGGGTCCGGTGAGTCAGCGGATCAGGCTGTTTGGTTTGATGTGCTGGATGCAGCGGGCGCCACCGATTTTCTGGGTTACGACACCGAAAAAGCCGAAGGGCAGGTGGCAGCTCTGGTGGTTGATGGCGCTTTGGTTGACAAGATTGAAAAGGGCGGCTCGGGATGGGTTGTCGTGAACCAGACGCCATTCTATGGCGAAGCTGGTGGTCAGGTTGGTGACACCGGGGAAATTCGGCGTCTTGAGAACCTGCAAGACGTGGCGCAAGTCGAAGACACGCGCAAGTTTGCAGAAGGTAAGGTTTATGCGCATCGGGTCACGGTAAGTCAGGGTACTTTGTCGAAGGGCGATGCTGTTGAGCTTGAGGTTGATCATGCCCGTCGAACAGCGATCCGGGCCAACCATTCGGCCACGCACTTGCTGCACGAGGCGCTCCGTGAAACGCTGGGTGATCACGTGGCACAGCGCGGTTCGCTGAATGCATCAGATCGGCTGCGTTTCGATTTCAGCCATTCCAAAGCGCTTAGCCCTGATGAGATTCAAAAGATTGAACGTGAAGTGAATGAATTCATTCGCCAGAACTCGACCGTTGAAACGCGAATCATGACGCCCGACGATGCGCGCGAACTGGGTGCGCAGGCGTTGTTTGGTGAGAAGTACGGAGACGAAGTCCGGGTTGTGTCGATGGGTAAAGCTCAGACAGGCAAGGGTCATGACGGTGATACATGGTCCATCGAACTGTGTGGCGGCACGCATGTGCGTCAGACCGGTGATATCGGCACGTTTGTTGTACTGGGTGACAGTGCCAGCAGTGCCGGTGTGCGCCGGATCGAGGCGCTGACCGGGGATGAGGCATTCCGGCATCTGTCGGCGCAAGATCAGCGGCTGGGTCAGATTGCTTCGGAATTGAAAGCGCAGCCGGATGATGTGGTCACCCGTGTCAAGTCTCTGCTGGATGAACGCAAAGCCTTGCAAAACGAGGTTGCTCAGTTGCGCCGTGATCTGGCGATGGCCGGTGGTGCAGGGCAGGGCGGCGGAGCCGAGACGCGCGAAGTGAACGGTGTGCCTTTCCTGGCGCAGGCGCTGAGCGGAGTTTCGGGCAAGGATCTACCTGCATTGATTGACGAACACAAAAGCCGTCTGGGCTCGGGCGCGGTGCTGTTGATTGCGGATGCCGGTGGCAAGGCTGCCGTGGCTGCTGGTGTAACATCGGACCTGACCGACAAGGTTTCAGCCGTTGATTTGGTACGGGCTGCAGTGGTCGAACTGGGTGGCAAGGGTGGCGGCGGACGCCCGGACATGGCGCAGGGCGGTGGCCGGGATGCGTCAAATTCAGAAGCGGCAATCAAAGCCGCAGAACAAGTTTTGGGAGGATAAAATGCCGGCACTTTGGATTGCCCACGTGACCGTGACGGACAACGAGGCCTATGGCAAATATGCTGAACTGGCAGGACCGGCGCTTGCCAAGCACGGGGGCTCGTTCATCGCACGTGCTGGACGGTATGTGCAGCTTGAAGGGAAAGAGCGCCCACGCAATGTTGTTGCCCGTTTCCCCTCGGTCGAGGCCGCAGTGGAATGCTACAATTCACCCGAATATCAACAGGCGCTGGACCATGCACGCGGGGCTAGTGAACGTGAATTGTTGATTGTCGAGACCACTGAATAAAGCTCGACCGCCAAAGATTGGCCAACTTCTGGTTGTGTAGGCGGAATTTAGCCAATGGATAAGTCAGGCAACTTGATGAGTCGCCTGACTTTTTTGATATCGCAATATTTATATATATTACAGTTATTTGCCTTTAAAAGCTTACGCTAAGTTAACCTGGCGTAACTTTTGGATTGTGGCCAAGCCCTCACAATTCTTGCCTGAAATGGTCAAAATGCGGAACGAATTTCCGCCTCTTTTTCCTTGCAACTTCACCTCAGATTGCGCAAACGGTCCCGTCTACTGATAGTTAAGCTAAACGATCTACGGTCCTGTTTGTCCGCAATTGCGAGGATGAATAATGGTCGAGGAACAGGCATGAAGCTGTTGAGCAATGAACTCAGAGATGTATCTGCACGGTTGATCTCATCAATTGGTCGACTGGTTGCTGTATCCGCATTGGCGTTAGGAACTTTGGGTGTTGGCACCGATGCACAAGCAACCGAGGGACGCTTTATCCAGATTGCAGCCGTGTCGCCGCCGCCGTCAGGCGCTCGGCAATTGTGCCGTCAATACAGATGGGCGTGTTCGACCAAAGCAACTGTGTCCATGTCCAGCCAGAAAGAGATGCAGATTATTCAACGGGTAAATCGTCAGGTGAATGCTACGACACGCGCGGTAACGGATCGGTCGCAATATCGGACCGCGGAAAGATGGGCCTTGCCGACCTCTCGTGGTGGAGATTGCGAAGATTTTGCGCTGCTTAAGAAACGCGATTTAATTCGGGCCGGGGTTGATCCCAGTAAATTGCTTATCGCGACTGTGTTAGATGCAAAGCGCAATTCACATGCCGTGCTTGTCTATCGCTCGGCAGCCGGAGACTTGGTCCTGGATAACCTTACCAATCAAATAAAACCGTGGGCCGCCACGCAATATCTGTTCCTTCGCATGCAAAACCCAAGGAAACCCAGCGGTTGGGTTGGTGTTTACGGTCGTAGTTGAGGCTTTTCTCAAATGCCCATCAGGCTTGAAGAAAAAAAGGGCGGCCCGGAGGTCGCCCTTTGTGCATTCCATGGTTTTTAGCTTGATCTGATCATTAATTCAGCATCTTAGGACGCAAGTCAGATCCAGCAGTTCGGTTAAAACGTTCCACCGCTGCCGGGGCCGCCAGCATTTCCACCAGAAGCGCCGCCTGTGCTGCCGCCATTACCGTTGCCGCCGCCGCCGCCACCTTGTCCGTTGTTGCTGCCGCCATTGCCGGTGCCCGGTCCTGAACCACCGTTGTTGCCGCCGCCATTACCGCTGTTTCCGGCGTTCCCGTTCCCATTGCCCGGGCCACCGTTATTGCCGCCGTTGCCACTGCCGCCATCGGTGCCGCCGCCATTGCTGCCGCCGTTCCCGGAACCGCCACCGCCATTGCCGCTACCGCCGCCTTGGCCATTATTGCTGCCGCCATTGCCGGTGCCCGGTCCTGAACCACCGTTGTTGCCGCCGCCATTACCGCTGTTTCCGGCGTTCCCGTTTCCATTGCCCGGGCCACCATTATTGCCGCCATTGCCATTGCCGGAATTGCCACCGTCGCCGTTATTGCCGCCGTTGCCATTGCCGGAATTGCCACCGCCGCCATTGTTGCCGCCGTTGCCATTGCCGGAATTGCCACCGCCGCCATTGTTGCCGCCGTTGCCGTTGCCGGAATTGCCACCGCCGCCATTGTTGCCGCCGTTGCCGTTGCCGGAATTGCCACCGCCGCCATTGTTGCCGCCGTTGCCGTTACCGGAATTGCCACCGCCGCCATTATTGCCGCCGTTGCCGTTACCGGAATTGCCACCGCCGCCATTGTTGCCGCCGTTGCCGTTACCGGAATTGCCACCGCCGCCATTATTGCCGCCGCCGCCGTTATTGCCGCCGCCGCCACCGCCGCCGCCGTTATTGCCGCCGCCGCCACCGCCGCCGTTATTGCCGCCGCCACCGCCGCCGCCGCCATTGTTGCCGCCGCCGTCGTCACTGCTGCCGCCGCCGTTATCACCGTTGCCTGAAGCGCCAAAGGTGTCGCTGTCACTATCGCGATCAGATGCAGCCGTGGACGCCGTTGGCAAATCAGTCAGGACAGCCGCAAAAGCCGGACAACTATCAAGTGTACGGGCCAGAATGTCCTCGAAATCAGCTCGGCGTTGGATATAGCGCAACATGCGCGTATCGACGACTGAGCAGCCGCACAACGTTTCTGTCGATACCGATTGTCGGGCTGTTTTGATGTTGCATCTTTCCGCCTGCGCCGCGCTGGCGGTGATGAACGGTAATGTTGCTGAGACAAATACAAAAGATAATAAATGGGATTTCACGCGCATGGCGCCGCTCCTTCAGAACTCGTTACTAACACTATTGCACTACAGTTTGTGCTTTACGTTTTGGTACATCAATTGTGCCATACTTCAACCATAATTACACCCATTTTGGGTCACATTTACAGGGGGTGTTTAATTTGAATTAATTTTAGGAACAAATTTTACGCGAAAAAAATACACTTAAAACAAAGAGAAAGCCCGCCAAAACGGCGGGCTTTTCGTATATTTGCGCAGTTCATGCGCGCACAAATTTGTCAGATGTGTGGCATTGTTGCAATTGCGGCAACTATACTTAAGGGAGACTCAAGCAGACTTCGCCATACGCTTGCGTTCATGCGGGTCCAGAAAGCGTTTGCGTAGACGAACAGCGTTTGGGGTGACCTCAACCAATTCATCATCATCGATATAAGCAATCGCCTCTTCCAGCGAGAACTGAACGTGGGGCGTAAGCCGTACGGCATCGTCAGATCCGCTTGCGCGAACGTTGGTCAGCTTTTTACCCTTGAGAGGGTTTACTTCCAGATCATTGTCGCGCGAATGCTCACCGATAACCATGCCCTGGTAAACGTCGGTTTGTGGGGCAACGAACATGCGGCCACGCTCTTCCAAGTTCCACAGGGCATAAGCCACGGCCTGACCCTTCTCCATCGAGATCAGAACGCCTGCGCGACGGCCCGGGATCGGGCCCTTGTGCGCGGCCCAGCCGTGGAACACGCGGTTCAGAACGCCGGTGCCACGTGTGTCTGTCAGGAACTCGCCATGATACCCGATCAACCCGCGTGAAGGGACGTGTGCGATGATCCGGGTTTTGCCTGCACCGGCGGGGCGCATTTCGGCCAATTCACCTTTGCGTGCACCGGTGATCTTTTCGATCACCGAGCCCGAAAACTCGTCATCGACGTCGATAGTGACTTCTTCGATAGGTTCCAGACGCTGGCCTTCTTCCTCACGGAACAGAACCTGCGGGCGCGAAATGCTGAGTTCGAACCCTTCGCGGCGCATATTCTCGATCAGAACGCCCATTTGCAATTCGCCACGACCCGCGACCTCAAACGCCTCGCCGCCGGGGGTATCGGTGATGCGGATGGCGACGTTGGATTCGGCCTCTTTCATCAGTCGGTCACGAATAACGCGGGATTGGACCTTTTTGCCGTCACGACCTGCCAGAGGGGAATCGTTAATGCCAAAGGTCACAGTGATGGTCGGTGGATCGATGGGCTGGGCGGGCAGGGCTTCTTCGACCTGCGGGGATACCAACGAGTCCGCCACCGTGGCCTTGCTCATCCCTGCAATGGTAACGATGTCCCCAGCTTCGGCCACGTCGATGGGTTGTTGCGCGAGGCCACGAAACGCCAGGATTTTCGACGCGCGGAAGTTTTCGATCTGGGTGCCATCGCGTGACAGCGCCTTGAGGCTGTCGCCGGCTTTCAGCGTGCCGCTTTCCACGCGGCCGGTCAGGATACGGCCGATGAAGGGATCACTGCCCAGCGTGGTCGCCAGCATGCGGAACGGTTCGTCCTTGCGTTCGGCCTGTTGCGGGGCAGGGACGTGATCAACGATCAGGTCGAACAGCGCAGTCAGGTCCTTGCGCGGTCCGTCCAGTTCCATATCTGCCCAGCCCGAACGGCCCGATGCGTACATTGCCGGGAAGTCCAGTTGGTCATCATCAGCGCCAAGGTTGGCGAACAGGTCGAAACATTCGTCCAGCGCGCGGTCGGGTTCGGCGTCGGGCTTGTCGACTTTGTTCAAAACGACGATCGGGCGCAGTCCCAGCGCAAGCGCCTTGGAGGTCACAAACTTGGTCTGTGGCATCGGGCCTTCGGCGGCATCGACCAGCAGTACCACGCCGTCGACCATGCTGAGAATCCGCTCAACCTCGCCACCAAAATCGGCGTGCCCGGGGGTGTCGACGATGTTGATGCGCGTGCCCTTCCACTCGACCGAGGTGGCTTTGGCCAGGATGGTGATGCCACGCTCGCGTTCAAGATCGTTGCTGTCCATGGCGCGTTCAGCCACAGCTTGGTTTTCCCGGAACGCGCCGGATTGTTTGAGCAGCTCATCCACCAGGGTCGTCTTGCCGTGGTCCACGTGAGCGATGATTGCGATATTGCGCAGGTCCATGAGAGGTCAGCCTTTGAACGGGAAGTTGCCGCGCGCATAGCGTGGTTTGACCAAATAGACCAGCCCTAACCGGCGATCAGTGGCCGGCCGTCTTGGAAAACAGGTGAATGATCAGGATTCCGGCCAAAATCATGATCAACCCAATGACGGCTGGCCAGTCCAGCCTTTGCCCGAAAACAATGAAGCCGATGATCGCGATCAGAAAGATGCCAAGCCCGGACCAGATCGCATAAACAATTCCGACCGGCATGTATCTTAGCGTCAGGCCCAGCAGGTAAAAAGCAATGCCATAGCTGACAACCACCAGAACGGAGGGCCAGAAACGACTGAACTGTTGGCTGGCTTGCAGGGACGTTGTGCCGATGGTCTCTGCGATGACCGCCAGCAACAAGATCAGATAGGCTTTGGGCACGGTAAGTATCTCGACAAATGTTTTGCGAGGTTGAGCATGAAAACGGCAAAGCGAGCAAGCAAAATTTCGGAATCTCGACATGCGCAATGACGTTAAGGCAAAAACACTAGCCATTTAGGAAGTATGGATAACCTGACTATTTTTTGACCCTGGGTTATGTTAAAAACGCGTTGTTTTTTAATGATTTTTGTTTTCCAGGTTACATCGCATGACTAAATTTGCAGGAATAATAGTTTTTGTTTCGGCTTTGATCGTGGCGCTTGGGTGGCTTGCTGGCGGGGGGTCCGTCGACAAAAACGCGGCCAAGTTTGTTGAACGGTTAGATAGTTTTCAGGTTTGAGCGCCTGCCGAAACAAGGGAAAAAGAGGCCTTTGCGCCTCTTTTTCTTTTCCTACGTGGTGGCCATGGCGGCGAAATAGGCATCTAGCTGGGGTTGCAGCCACGCCCACAAGTCTGGTGCGCCGCGTTTGACCGGAGTGCCGACACGGGTTTCGATCTGCGCATAACTGACATCATAATCCACCCATGATCCGCCGCCCGTTGCCAGGTTTCCGACTGGTGTCTGAAAACGGTCAACTGCCTTGGCAAAGCGGGCATCGGGACTGTCGGCTGCTTCGAACTCATGCCACAGAGACAGAAAGGTCGCCTTTTGATTATCCGGTAGCATCCCGAACAGGCGCTCTGCTGCGGCTTGCTCTTCGGCTTCTTGGGCCGCGTGGTCGACATGACCATGAATGGGGTTATCCCCGGCGTCGATCTCAACAACATCATGCAGCAGAAGCATTTGTAAAACGCGGTCAATGGACACATCGGGTGCTGCGTATTCGGACAGAATCCAAGCGTACAGCATGATGTGCCATGAATGCTCGGCCGAATTCTCGAACCGCTCACCGCTGAGCAGGCGCGAAGCCCGGTAGACGGATTTCAGTTGGTCGCTTTCGGCAAGAAATCCAAGGCGAGCTGAGAATGAAGTCTGTGCAGGGGTGTCTCCGATCAGCAGGCTTTGCGCTGTGGTATAGGCGTCTGGAAATTCGGTCTTCAGATAAGCGGCCCGCCCGCCGTTCAGATTGTCCTGAACAATAGCTTTGTGATCCGCCCTCGGGGCCGCGGCGCAGAGGACCTGAAACATCGGCTGGCAGCGATCAAGGGATTTCGCAAATCTGGCGTCTTGGGTCTGATCGGCCTCGAACTCTTGCCACAGGTTCAGACAAGCCTCGGCCTGATCTTCGGGCAAAAGATCGAACAATTCTGATGCGGCGGCTTGCTCGGCCCGTTCGACCGCTTGCCAATCGGTTTGCAGATGGATCGGATGATCGCCGACAATGATTTCGACCAAATCATGCAGCAACAGCATGCGGATGACCCGATCAATGCTGACACCTTCATCAGCCAAGGGTTGCATAACCAGCGCCCAAAGCGCGAGTTGCCAGCTGTGTTCAGCGGCGTTTTCAGCGCGGGACTGATCCAGAAGAAAGTTCGCGCGATTGACCGATTTCAGCCTGTCCACGCGTTTGAGAAATTCGATTTGCGCGGACAGTCTGTTCGTCATTGTTTTTCGATCGCTTTCAATTTGGAGCGGTGATCCGAGAGCCTCTGGATCACGAACTTGCGGGCTTTGCGCTCGGCCAAGCGCACGCGAATTTCGGTCAGGAAGGCCTCTTCCAAAGTCTGCGAGGACGCTCCCAGATGTTCGCCCACTTCGACAAAGAAACGGTCGTCGCCGGTTTCATCCATCACTTTCATTGTGTCCTCGGCCAGCTTGGCGGCCAGGGTGGTGATGGTGTCAGACATCAGCGTGTGTTCTCGGTCAGGCGGCGTTTCACATAGTCGCTGACATCGGTCATCAGAGTATCCATGTGACGATCCTGGAAGAAGTGATCGGCGCCATCAACCTCGTTATGGGTGATGGTGATTCCCTTTTGTTCGTGCAGCTTGTTCACCAGCGAGGTTGTGTCCGCAGGTGGTGCCACGCGGTCGGCTGATCCGTTGATGATCAGGCCCGAGGACGGGCAGGGCGCCAGGAACGAAAAGTCGTACATATTTGCAGGGGGTGACACGCTGATAAAGCCGGTGATTTCCGGGCGCCGCATCAACAACTGCATGCCGATCCATGCACCAAACGAGAAACCCGCGACCCAGCAGTGTTTCGAGTTGTTGTTCATTGACTGCAGGTAATCCAGCGCCGAGGCTGCGTCGCTCAACTCACCAACACCCTGGTCGTATTCACCCTGGCTGCGACCCACGCCACGGAAATTGAACCGCAAAACGGTAAAGCCCATGTTGTAGAATGCGTAATGCAGATTGTAGACCACCTTGTTGTTCATGGTCCCGCCAAATTGAGGATGCGGATGAAGCACGATGGCGATCGGTGCGTCTTTTTCCTTTTGCGGGTGGTAGCGGCCTTCCAGGCGGCCTTCGGGTCCGGGAAAAATCACCTCGGGCATGTGTGCTTTGGTCCTGTCTTTTTCTTCTTGGTGCCGGGATATACTTGACGGTTATCGTCAGGCACCTTAGAACGGTTCTAATAATTTTGCATTGCGCAATGCGCTGCCCGTCGGAGATACGCACTGGCAGCGGCGGCGTCAATGTTTTCGCGCGGTATCGACCAAAAGGGGACGAGAATGAAGCTTTCGACCAAGGGTCGCTACGCGATGGTAGCTATGGCCGATATCGCCCTGCAACCGACAGATACGCTTGTAACGCTGAGTGAGATTTCTGAGCGGCAGGACATCTCACTGCCTTATCTTGAGCAATTGTTCGTGAAACTACGCCGAGCCGATCTGGTTTCATCGGTTCGCGGACCGGGTGGCGGGTATCGGTTGTCGCGGTCGCCTTCGGAAATTCGCGTGGTCGAGATTCTGTCGGCGGTCGACGAAACAGTGGATGCGCTGCAAAAAGGCGCAGGGGCGTCGGGTGCGTCATCAGGAAGCCGGGCGCAATCGCTAAGCAACCGCTTGTGGGAAGGGCTAAGTGCCCATGTTTATGTTTTTCTACATCAAACCCGACTGTCGGACGTAATCAGAAACGATTTGGCCCCGTGTCCCGCGGTTCCGAGCCTGTTTGCAGTGGTGGACGAGTGAGATTATGCACTTGGTCTATGAAAACGCGATACCACTTCGCATTCGTGAAAAGGTGACTCTATGAGTCGTGTTTACCTGGATCATAATGCCACGACTCCTTTGCGCCCCGAGGCCAGAGAGGCGATGATCGCGGCGATGGAGGTTTGCGGCAACCCTTCTTCGGTGCATGCCGAGGGACGTGCCGCCAAGGCCTTGATCGAGAAGGCGCGGGCGCAAATCGCGGCGGCCTTTGGTGCGGATGGGGCGGATATCGTATTCACGTCGGGTTCCACCGAGGGGGCGGCGCTGACCTTACGCGGGCGTGGCCTGCATGGATCTGCTGTTGAGCATGACGCGGTAAGATCCTGGATTACAGAAGACTTGCCAGCGGACGCCTCGGGCCGCGTTCAAGTCTCCGATCCTGCTCAATCGACCTTGCAGCTGGCGAATTCGGAAACCGGTATCGTGCAGGCTTTGCCTGCGGGGCTTGCCGTAACCGACGCGACGCAGGCTTTTGGAAAACTACCGGTGGCCTTCAACTGGCTGGGTGCCCAAATGGCGCTGATCTCAGCGCATAAATTGGGTGGCCCCAAGGGTGTCGGCGCTGTTGTGATGAAACGCGGCACGGATTTGCCTGCCCAAATTCAAGGCGGTGGTCAGGAAATGGGGCGCCGGTCGGGTACCGAAAATGTCATTGGAATCGCGGGCTTCGGGGCCGCAGCAGAAGCCGCTGCACGGGATCTTGCCAATGGGGTTTGGGACAAGGTCAAAGAAATTAGAAATATTCTAGAAAATGCCCTTGAGGCCGGTTCTAAATTGACTATTTTTGTCGGGAAGGATCAGGATCGCCTGCCTAACACATTGTGTTTTGCCACCCCGGGATGGAAAGGCGAAACGCAGGTCATGCAAATGGACCTGGCGGGGTTTGCCATCAGCGCGGGTTCTGCCTGTTCCAGTGGCAAGGTGCGCGCCAGCACGGTCCTCACGGCAATGGGGTATGATGAGGTCACGGCAGCCAGCGCAATACGCGTTTCGCTGGGACCTTTTACGACGAAAGAAGATGTGCTGCGTTTCGCCGAAACGTGGCTGGAAAAAGAGAAAAAGCATCGCGCGCGTGCCGCGTGACTTGACGGAGTGAAGGAAATGGCCGCTTTGGACCAGACCCAGGTAAAAGAAGGTGTCGATCAGGAAACCGTGGACGCGGTGCGCGAGGCTGGCACTTATAAATACGGCTGGGATACCGATATCGAAATGGAGTACGCGCCCAAAGGTGTGAACCCGGATATCGTTCGACTGATCTCTGACAAAAACGAAGAGCCTGAATGGATGACCGAATGGCGTCTGTCGGCCTTTGAACGCTGGACCAAGATGGAAGAGCCGACCTGGGCGATGGTACATTACCCGCCGATCGACTTTCAGGACCAGTATTACTATGCCCGTCCCAAGTCGATGGAAGAAAAGCCAAAATCGCTGGACGAGGTCGACCCCAAACTGCTGGCCACCTATGAAAAGCTGGGCATTCCGCTGAAAGAACAGATGATTTTGGCCGGCGTCGAAGGCGCCGAGAATGCGCCCGCCGAAGGCCGTAAGGTCGCTGTGGACGCGGTATTTGACTCGGTCTCTGTTGGTACAACCTTCAAGGATGAGCTTGCCAAGGCTGGTGTGATCTTCTGCTCGATCTCTGAGGCGATCAAGGAACACCCTGAACTGGTTAAGAAATACTTGGGCACTGTGGTTCCGGTATCCGACAACTTCTATGCCACGCTGAACTCGGCCGTATTCTCGGACGGATCGTTCGTTTACATCCCACCGGGTGTTCGCTGCCCGATGGAGCTGAGCACCTATTTCCGCATCAACGCCGAAAACACTGGTCAGTTCGAACGCACGCTGATCATCGCCGATAAGGGATCATATGTGTCCTATCTGGAAGGCTGCACCGCGCCGCAACGTGATACCGCGCAGTTGCATGCCGCTGTGGTTGAGATCATCGTCGAAGAAGATGCTGAAGTTAAATACTCGACCGTTCAGAACTGGTTCCCCGGTGATGAAAACGGCAAGGGCGGTATCTATAACTTTGTGACCAAGCGGGCGGATTGCCGGGGCGACCGGTCCAAGGTGATGTGGACGCAGGTCGAAACCGGCTCGGCCGTGACCTGGAAATACCCGTCCTGCATCCTGCGTGGCAATGAAAGCCAAGGTGAGTTCTATTCGATCGCGATTGCCAACAATTATCAGCAGGCCGACACCGGCACCAAGATGATTCACTTAGGTAAGAACACAAAGTCGCGCATCGTGTCCAAGGGCATCAGCGCGGGCAAGGCGCAGAACACCTATCGCGGGCTGGTTTCGATGCACCCCAAGGCGAAGGACAGCCGGAACTATACGCAGTGTGACAGCCTGCTGATCGGTGACAAATGCGGCGCACATACGGTTCCGTATATCGAGGTCAAGAACAACTCGAGCCGTGTGGAACACGAAGCGACGACATCCAAAGTGGACGACGATCAGCTGTTCTACTGCCGCCAGCGCGGTATGGACGAGGAAGAAGCCGTGGCCTTGGTCGTCAACGGGTTCTGCAAGGACGTGCTGCAGGCATTGCCGATGGAATTTGCCATGGAAGCGCAGCAGCTTGTTGCAATCTCGCTGGAAGGCTCGGTTGGGTAGAAGCATTCTGGAAAAGGCTTCCTCTGGGACTACTGTGAAATGCCAAAATTTTTTGACATCAACAGGTTGCACCACCTGATCGATCTTCTCGGTCCGGAAAGATTGACGCGCGTTGTGGATATCGGAGCCAATCCACTGGATGAATCACCGTACTACAAACTCAGAGATGCGAAGCTGTGTGAAGTGTGGGGTTTTGAACCTCAACCAGAGGCATATGCCCAATTGGTTGAGTCAGCAGGATCGCAGGAACACTATCTACCGTATGCTGTGGGGTGCGGAGGTGAACAAACGCTCAACGTGTACAGGAGCAGTGGTTTTACGTCTTTTTACGAGCCAAACCCGGATTGGTTGGCAACTCTAGGGAAGTGGGACAAACAACTCACGCTTAAGGAAAAGTTGGATGTTGTCGGACATCGTCTGGACGATATTGAAGGCTTGCCCGAGTTTGATTTGCTCAAAATCGACGTTCAAGGTGCCGAGACCCAGATTTTTGAAGAAGGTGGCAAAAAGCTGAGCGAGGCATGCGCGGTTATTTCTGAAGTGGCTGCGATTCCCATCTACCAGGACCAACCACTGTTGAATGCTCAGATGTCTGTTTTGGAAAGATACGGATACTCTCTTCACAAGTTTCTCTTCTTCAAACCGAGAGCGCTGCATGGAAGCAAGTTGTCCAAACGCCTGCGCCCAAGGTTTCACGCCAACCAGTTGACCGATGGGGACGCAGTGTTTCTGCGAAACTTGTTGAACTTGGATAAAGTGGAAAGCGAAAAACTAAAGCATCTCGCCATTCTGGCCGACTCGGTATTCGAAAGCTTCGATGTCGCGGCTCTTTCACTGACAGAACTATTGAAACGTGGAGAAATTTCTGAGGAATCCGCGAATAGTTATGTTGACCAATTGCACAAAACAACCTGAAACGATACGCGCTCCCTGATCGGGGCAGAAAGAGAAAACATGCTGGAAATCAAGAACCTGCACGTACAGCTTGAAGACGAAGATAAGCAAATCCTCAAGGGTGTGGACCTGACGGTCGAGCCTGGCAAGGTACACGCGATCATGGGACCGAACGGCTCGGGCAAATCGACGCTCAGCTATGTGCTGTCAGGACGTGACGGCTATGAAGTCACCGAAGGTACGGCGACTTTGGAAGGCGAAGACCTGCTGGACATGGAGCCAGAAGAGCGTGCTGCCGCTGGCGTCTTTCTTGCGTTCCAGTATCCGGTCGAAATTCCCGGCGTTGGCAACATGACTTTCCTGCGCACGGCGGTAAACGCTCAGCGGAAAGCGCGCGGAGAAGAGGAGCTGTCAGCGGCAGACTTCCTGAAAGAAGTGCGCGCCAAGGCCAAGACGCTGAAAATCGACGCCGATATGCTCAAGCGTCCGGTCAATGTTGGTTTCTCGGGCGGTGAGAAAAAGCGCAACGAGATCCTGCAGATGGCTATGCTGGAACCCAAGATGTGCATCATGGACGAAACCGACTCGGGTCTCGACGTGGATGCGATGAAGCTGGTGTCCGAAGGCGTGAACGCGCTGCGCAACGAAGGTCGCAGCTTTTTGGTCATCACCCACTATCAGCGGTTGCTGGATCACATCAAACCGGACGTCGTACACATCATGGCTGACGGTCGTATCGTGAAGACCGGCGGACCCGAGCTGGCGTTGGAAGTTGAACATAACGGCTATGCCGACATTCTGGCCGAGGTGAACTGATGGCTTTGCCACAAGAGAAACTGACCGCAACCGAGGAGCGGCTGGCATCCCTGGCCATGCCCGAGATGTGCGGATGCACCCGTGCCGCACGCGAGGATGCGCTTGCGCGTGTGCAAGAGATGGGCCTGCCTGGCCGTCGCGATGAGTACTGGAAGTACACACGTCCTGATACGCTGATCTCGGCTCAAGCACCGCGCGCCGAGGTTTTCGACGCGGGCGAGCCCATGATTTTCGAAGACATGGACAATCTGAAAATTGTCTTCGTCGACGGAGTATTCAGCCCCGAGGAATCCGATGATCTGACACTTGAGGGTGTGATGATCGACCGGATCGAGGATATCTGCGGCAAGGATATTCACTGGGCCAAAGAGCTGTATGGCGCGTTAGAGAGCCGTGGCCAGACCCCGGTGCCACGTCCGCTAGCTGCGCTGAACACAGCCTTTGCCAAAGATGGTGTTGCCATCCATGTGACAGGCAAACCGTCCAAGCCGATCTGCCTGATGTATCGTCACGCCTCGGAAACATCGGACGCGATGCTGCATCACGTGATCCGCGTCGAACCAGATGCCGAAGTCACCGTGCTTGAGGTTGGTCCGGCCGCGTCGCGCTTTAACAAGGTGATGGAGATTGACATCGCCGACAATGGGACGCTGCATCATGTGCGCGCGCAAGGTCGCGATCATGAACGTCGGGCAATGACTCATATGTTCGCCCGTCTGGGAACGGAATCGACCTATAAGTCATTTACCCTGACCGCAAACGGCGTTCTGACCCGCAATGAGCAGGTCGTGGAACTGACCGGAGATGATGCGGTTGCCCATGTGGCAGGTGCATGTGTCGGAGACGGTGATTTTCACCATGACGACACAGTGTTTATCACCCATGACGCGGTGAACTGCGAAAGCCGCCAGGTGTTCAAGAAGGTTCTGCGCAACGGTGCGACCGGCGTCTTCCAGGGTAAGATCCTCGTGAAAGAAGGCGCGCAGAAGACAGATGGCTATCAGATCAGCCAGTCGCTTCTGTTGGACGACGACAGCCAGTTCCTCGCCAAGCCCGAGCTTGAGATCTATGCCGATGATGTGGCCTGTTCACACGGCTCGACCTCGGGCGCGATTGACGAGACGGCTCTGTTCTACCTGCGATCACGCGGCGTTCCGGTCAAAGACGCAACCAACATGTTGACACTGGCCTTTCTGGCCGAAGCGGTGGACGAGATCGAAGACAGCGAAGTTGCTGAAAAGATCGTGAACCGTTTGGAAGATTGGCTGGCGCGCCGCAGCTGATGCCAGTCACATCGGATATCGTGGCCACGTACCGGGGGCCGGGGCGCGTCGTGCGTCGGCTTCTGGATTTGGGGCAGCGGGAAGACAGGGCCTTGGTCTTTGTCATGGGGTTTTGCGTGGTGGCTTTCATCGCACAGCTTCCCGGCCTCGCGCGGCGGGCGCATTTGGAAGGGCTTGAGCTGAACGCGCTGATGGCCGCGGCTTTGCTAGGCACTGTTTTCATACTGCCGTTGCTGTTTTACCTTCTGGCGTTCGTATCATACGGGGCCGCTCGTTTGGTTGGCGGTCGCGGCACGGCTTACGGTGCTCGTCTGGCTTTGTTTTGGGCTTTACTGTCGTCGACACCATTGGTGTTGTTGAACGGTCTGGTGGCGGGTCTCATCGGGCCAGGACCTGCGTTAACCCTGGTAGGGGCAGCCTGGTTTGGCGTGTTTATCTGGTTCTGGCTGGCGGGCCTGAGACAAACACAAAGGCAGGTGGAATGAATTTCTCGACCCTAGGTAACATTGCGGTCCTGACGCTGGTCAACCCGGCTGAAGCGGCCCGGCACCTATTATCCTTTCGCGTCGGGCGCGAAGTTCTGTGGCTGGCCTTCTGTCTGGCCGTCGTTTTGAATGGGCTGGTGCAGTTTGGGATCGAACATCTGGTTCCTTCGCCGGAAGGCCTGAATGTTCCTGCACCCGAACCGATTTTCATGAGCCTTATCCGCTCGGCCGCCCTAATGATGTTCAGCATTGCGGCGTTCCTGTTCGTCGGGCGTTTGCTGGGCGGGCGCGCGTCATTCGACGAGATCATGACGCTGACGGTCTGGTTGCAGTTCCTGCAAAGCGCGGCGATGTTCGTAACGCTTGTGCTGGCAATTTTCGTTCCGGTTTTGATGGTGCTGTTTTTGTTTGCCACAGCGCTGGTGAGCCTTTACGTCACGCTGCATTTCCTCAATGAAGCGCATAAGTTCGGAACGCTTTGGAAATCCTTTGGGGTCATAGTGTTGTCTGCGTTGATCGCAGCCCCCTTTGTCCTCGCTTTAACACCAAGCGGCCCGGTATAGGGATATGAAGACCATGTATGACGTAGAAAAAATCCGCGCGGACTTTCCGATTCTGTCGCGTGAGGTAAACGGCAAACCGCTGACTTATCTGGACAATGGTGCCTCTGCGCAGAAACCTCAGGTGGTGATCGACGCGGTGACCCGCGCCTATGCCGAGGAATACGCGAATGTGCATCGTGGCCTGCATTACCTGTCCAACCTCGCGACCGAAAAGTACGAGTCCGTCCGCGGCACCATCGCCCGTTTCCTTGGGGCGGCGGATGAGAATGAGATCGTCCTGAACTCGGGCACGACCGAGGGGATCAACCTTGTGGCCTATGGCTGGGCGATGCCGCGCCTTCAGGCCGGGGATGAGATTGTCCTTAGCGTCATGGAGCATCACGCCAACATCGTTCCCTGGCATTTCCTGCGCGAACGGCAGGGGGTTGTCCTGAAGTGGGTCGATATCGATGCGGATGGCGGGCTGGACCCGCAGGCCGTGATCGATGCAATCGGTCCTAAGACCAAACTGGTCGCGGTCACGCAATGCTCGAACGTGCTGGGAACGGTGGTGGATGTTAAGGCCATTACCGAAGGTGCGCATGCCAAAGGCGTTCCGGTGCTGGTCGACGGCAGCCAGGGTGCCGTGCATATGCCGGTCAATGTGTCGGATATCGGCTGCGACTTTTATGCAATCACCGGGCACAAGCTGTATGGCCCGTCCGGTTCGGGCGCGATCTATATCAAATCCGAACGCATGGCCGAGATGCGCCCCTTCATCGGTGGCGGCGACATGATCAAAGAGGTCAGCAAAGATCAGGTGATCTACAACGACCCCCCAATGAAGTTTGAGGCCGGAACACCCGGTATCGTGCAAACGATTGGTTTGGGCGTGGCGCTTGACTATATGATGGACCTTGGGATGGAGAACATCGCCGCCCACGAAGGCGCGCTTCGCGACTATGCGATGCAGCGGTTGACCGGTTTGAACTGGCTGCAGGTACAAGGCACACGTCCCGATAAGGCCGCTATTTTCAGCTTTACGCTGGATGGGGCAGGGCATGCGCATGACGTGTCGACGATCCTCGACAAAAAAGGGGTTGCCGTGCGGGCCGGTCATCATTGCGCTGGTCCACTGATGGATTTCTTCGGCGTGACCGCCACCTGCCGCGCCAGCTTTGGACTGTACAACACCAAAGATGAGGTCGACACGCTGGTTGATGCCCTTGAACTGGCGCATGATTTGTTTGCCTAAAAGCTGGTCGATCCGGGTGGATTTTCAGTTGCACCCGGATCGGAACAAGGATAGCTAACGGCCAAGGCACCTGTAGCTCAGCTGGATAGAGCGCTGCCCTCCGAAGGCAGAGGCCAGAGGTTCGAATCCTCTCAGGTGCGCCATACCACCTCGCATTAGCAGTTATTCTGAGTGTCTTATATTGGAGAGTGCGTCCTTTAATTTGACGCTATGATGACTGGTTCTGATACAGTCCGGTAAGCGACAATATCTGGTCGATGGATCGCAGTTCATCAAGGTTGAGTTGTTCTTTTCATAAGGAATAATTCTAGGTTACTTAAAAACAAAGAGCGCCCAGAGGCACTCGTTGTTTTTTAAGATTTTGGAAGTGTTAACCGCCCCAGCTACGGACCTCACCGCAGTCCATATGGACGAAATTCGAGCGGGAGTACTTGCCCACTCCACCAGCGCGGCAGGACATTGCAGCCTTGGCCATTTGCGACACTGAACGCGACGACAGGCGCAGGTCAGCCGCTTGGCCTTTCATATGCAACGAGTTCTTGGCAACCCGACGAGAACGAGACCGAAGCATCGCGTTGGTTTGCGGAGAACGATAGCCGGACAGCAGCATATAGGGTTCATTTACATCCAGAAGGTTATGCGATGCAGCCATGATGTCGATCGTGCGCAGATCCATGTCTTTGCTCTGATCGGTCCGCCAGTCACGCATGAAGTGATTCACTTCTTTGACAGCGTCCTTGATGTATTTTCCATCGACCCAATAAATCATATCAATCCGTTCGCCGGTGCGACCGGAATACATACGAATACGGCGGATATCGCCGCCGCCTCGAAGGAAACCTGCTGCATTGGAATAGGTCGGTGCGGCCACAACTGCCGTAGCTGCAAATGCGCCCAGAAGGGCACGCCGGGTCAAGCCCGATGTACTGCTCATCGTCATTTCAGTTTCGTCCCGTACTGTTCCTGCCTGCACACGATGTTACGCGCGCGATATTAATTTTTTCCCATCCCAGATGCGGGATTTATGACACAGTCGGATTTGTCCGCCAAGAAGTCTTTCGGATTCATCAATTCAAGGGGGAATTTTCGGCAGTTTTTTGCGCAGGTGATGCGAATATGTATAATATTGAGACATTTGGCGGCGCGTTTCCGCCGGGCGATGCAAAGACGCATCACGCACCGAAAGATGCACCAGGTTGATACGTTTGTGAATAGACAACGCGCCCAAGGCGTAACCATATTTGATCCGCGCACATTTCTGCTGCGTAAAATAATGAATAATCAAGGCCATCCAATGTTCTCAGGTATTCGGACCCGTTCTGGTATTATATTCACCGCATGTTTTCTGGCTTCGGCTTCCGTAGTGAATGCAGACACCCGGCCAGCGACGGCGTTTCAGATGGCTGTTGCCGAATTTGCGCCCTCGGGGTCAGGAATCGCCGAGTTTTACCGCGAGAATGGTTTTGCCCCGGTCTGGGTTGGCGAAACGCCGCTACATTCGGCGCGCCGCGCACGGCTGATCCAGGCCTTGTCATCGACTGATATGCATGGATTGCCGCAGGGTTCGGAGAGCGCCCAGTCCCTTGTGGAACAGATGCAAGAGGCCCGTACGACGCGCGATCTGGGCGCTGTTGAGATCAGTCTGACCCGCGCTTTCGCTGAATACGCGCGCAATCTTCAGTCGGGCGCGCTGCGCCCATCCCAGATTGATGATGGGTTAGTGCGCAAGGTTCAAAGGGCTTCGACAAAGGAGCACTTGCAGGGGTTGATCGCAGGGGAAAATGGCTCGTATTTCGATCAATTGGCCCCGCAAACAACCCAGTACCGGGCGTTGATGAAGCAGAAGTTGGTGCTGCAGGACCTCATCCATCAAGGCGGTTGGGGCGCGACGGTTCCTGTTGCCAAGTTGGAGTATGGTGACACTGGGCCCAATGTAATAAAGCTGCGGAACCGTTTGGTTTCCATGGGATATCTGCGTCCGACGGCCAATCCGGATTTCGATGCGGCTTTGTTGGGTGCCGTGCAAGCATTCCAGACAGATCATGGTCTTGCGCCGGACGGTGTGGCCGGTCAGGGCACGATTTCTGAGCTGAACCGCAGCGCCGCAGACCGTCTAAAGGCTGTCTATGTCGCATTGGAGCGCGAGCGCTGGTTGCCGCGCGAACGGGGTGAGCGGCACATTTTGGTAAATCAGGCTGATTTCTCGGCCAAGATTGTCGATGACGGTTTGGTCACGTTCGAAACGCGCACGGTGATCGGCAAGAACACACATGACCGACGCAGCCCCGAGTTCTCGGACGAGATGGAGCATATGGTCATCAACCCCAGTTGGTATGTGCCGCGCTCGATCATCACCAAGGAATACCTGCCCCAACTGCAATCAAATCCCAACGCCGTTGGCCATATCCAGATCACCGACCGCAGCGGTCGGCAGGTCAATCGCGGCGCGGTGGATTTCACCCAGTTCAACGCGCGGAACTTTCCGTTTGCGATGCGCCAACCGCCCAGCAAAAGCAATGCGCTGGGGCTGGTGAAGTTCATGTTCCCCAACAAGTACAACATCTATCTGCATGATACGCCTCAGAAAAGTCTGTTCGCGCGTGAGGTGCGGGCGTTCTCGCACGGGTGTATCCGCCTAGCAGATCCGTTTGATTTCGCCTATGCGTTGTTGGCCAAGCAGGAAGAAAACCCAAAGGCGTTTTTTCAGCGTGTTCTGGCCACGGGTAAGGAAACCACGGTGCAATTGGAACAGCATGTTCCGGTTCACCTGATCTACCGCACGGCTTATGTCGGCCCCAAGGGGGAGGTTCAGTATCGCCGGGATGTCTATGAGCGTGATCGGAAAATCTGGGAGGCCTTGCAGAAAGCAGGGGTGGCCCTGCCGGACGTTCAGGGGTAATCAGCGGGGCAGATCCTTAAACCGGGAAGCCCGATATGCACTATACCATCCAGCAAATCGCCGACGCTCTTGGGGCAGACTGCCAGGGCGATACTGGCCTGATCGTTGAACGCGCGGCTGAGCCGGGTGATGCAGCGGCGACCGATCTGGCGATGGCGATGTCTCCGAAATATGCCGAGGCGCTGAGCGGCAGCTCGGCACGGACAGCCGTGTTGTGGGAAGGTGCGGATTGGCAAGCGCTAGGGTTGGAGGCGGCTATTTTCGTGCCCCGTCCGCGCATGGCGATGGCCGGGGTCACCGCAATGCTGGACCGCGGGCAGGGCGTTGCGCCGGGCATTCACCCCTCAGCCGTCATCGACCCAACAGCAGAGATCGCAGAAGATGCGGCCATTGGTCCCTTGGCCGTTATCGGAGCGCGGGCTCGTATTGGCAAAGGCGCAGTTATAGGACCGCATTGCGTGATTGGCATGGATACGGTTCTGGGCGAAAACGCCATGTTACGTGAGATGGTTAGCATCGGGTCCAGGGCGCAGATCGGTGATCGTTTCATTGCCCAACCCGGCGCACGGATAGGGAGCGACGGGTTCAGCTTTGTTACCCCCGAGGTTTCGGATGTTGAGAATGTCCGCAAAACAATGGGCGACAAAGGTGATGCGCGGGCGCAAAGCTGGCTTCGCATTCATTCGCTGGGTGCAGTTGAGATCGGGGATGACGTTGAAGTCGGCGCCAATTGTACCGTCGACAACGGAACGATCCGGAATACCTGCATCGGAAACGGGTCCAAGTTGGACAATCTTGTGCATGTGGGGCACAACACACGGGTTGGGCAGGATTGTCTAATTTGTGGTCAGGCTGGCGTGTCCGGCTCGGTCGAGATTGGCAATAACGTGGTACTGGGTGGCCAGACCGGCGTGGTCGACAACATCTTTATCGGTGACGGCGTGATAGCGGCGGGCGGCACTAAAATCCTGTCCAACGTTCCTGCAGGTCGGGTACTAATGGGATATCCGGCCATCAAAATGGAAACCCATACCGACATCTACAAAGCACAACGTCGTTTGCCCCGCATGGCGCGTGACGTCGAGGCGTTGAAAAAGGCTGTTTTCAAACAGCCCCCGAGTGATTAAATCATCCGCAACGGGAAAATCAGAGGACCGACATGAGCATCACCGACCGCGTCATCGCAATCATTGCTGAGCAGGCCGTGCTGGAGCCTTCGGACGTCACGCCCGAAAGTACACTTGAAGATCTGGGTATCGACAGCCTGGGTCTGGTCGAGAGCATTTTCGCCATCGAAGAAGAGTTCGATATCTCGGTCCCGTTCAACGCGAATGAACCACAAGCCAGCGATTTCGATATCTCAAATGTGGCAGCGATCATTGCCGGGATCGAAAAGCTTGTGTCGGAAAAGGTCTGACCTGAAGTTATGAAACGCGTTGTTATTTCCGGGGCCGGGACGATTAATTCGCTGGGTCACTCTGTCCCTGATACGCTTGAAGCTATGCGCGAAGGGCGTTGTGGTATCTCGCAACTTGAATTCCGCGATGTTGAGCGGCTTTCCATCAAAATCGGCGGCCAAGTGCGCGGGTTCGAGGCCGAAGGGCGGTTTAATCGCCAGCAGATGAGCCTTTACGATCGCTTTACGCAATTCACGCTGACCGCCGCGAAAGAGGCGATTGACCAATCCGGGATCGAGTTTCACGGAGATCTTGCTGCTCGGTCCGGTGTGGTTCTTGGCACCGCCGGTGGCGGCGTGTCCACTTGGGACGATAATTACCGTTCCGTCTACGAGGACGGTAAAAACCGTGTGCATCCATTTGTGGTGCCCAAACTGATGAACAACGCGGCGGCCAGCCATGTGTCTATGGAACATAACCTGAAGGGGCCAAGTTTTACGGTTTCAACCGCTTGCGCCTCATCCAATCACGCGATGGCATTGGCGTTTCAGATGGTTCGCAGCGGCGCAGCACCTGCAATGATCACGGGTGGATCAGAATCCATGTTGTGTTTCGGCGGCGTCAAAGCCTGGGAAGGCCTGCGCGTGATGTCCAAGGACGCTTGCCGCCCGTTCAGCGCCAACCGAAATGGAATGGTGCAGGGCGAAGGGGCCGGGGCTTTTGTCTTTGAAGAATACGAACATGCGCGCGCACGAGGGGCAGATATCCTGTGTGAGGTTGTCGGCTTTGCCATGTCCTCGGATGCGTCTGACATCGTGATGCCCAGTAAGCAGGGCGCGGCGCGTGCCATGTCAGGTGCGCTGACCGATGCGCGCCTGAATGCGGACCAGGTCGGGTACATCAATGCGCATGGGACGGGCACAGCGGCGAACGACAAGACCGAATGCGCGGCGGTGGCCGGTGTGTTCGGGCCGCACGCAGACGACCTGATGATATCGTCCACGAAATCCATGCACGGGCACTTGATTGGGGGTACTGGCGCGGTCGAGTTGCTGGCATGTATCATGGCGTTGCGCGACGGGGTTATCGCCCCAACCATCGGTTATGAAGATCCAGATCCCGAATGTGCATTGGACGTGGTGCCAAATGAGGCGCGGGACGCGAAGGTGGATGTTGCGCTTAGCAATGCGTTTGCCTTTGGCGGGTTGAACGCGGTTTTGGCTCTGAAACGGGTCTGAAACTTCGGAAGCAAAACGACAAAACGCCGCCCGAAGGACTGGGCGGCGTTTTCTGTTTTACTAGTCATTAATTTTTGATGACTTCCAACTGGTCAAACCCGGCAGTGAACCCTGCTAGTGATATTTCCAATTGCAGCGCCTGCGAAGGTGCCAGAACAGAAACCATCGACAAGGTACCTTTGGTCCCACTCTTCAAAGCTTCGACGTCTTGCTGGGTAAAGCCCACTTGCGCAAGGCACCCAATGGGGTTGCAGTGGTGATAGTTGTATCGTTTGCCCGGCGCTCCGTCGATCGACAAGGATATCTGAGCTTGCAAAAGCACTTCGAGGGGCACAACGATGATCGCAGCAGCTACGGCCGGAGCTTCTTCGGGCAGCTTTTCAATCGTAATTTCCGCAATGGGCTGGTCTTGCTGACCGGTCAGAATCTGTCGCATTACACAAGGTTCGCTGTCAGTTCCTGTATTGATGCACATGACTGCCCAGTCGCCGGTCTCTTCCTTAAGGTACTGCTCGCCAATACGCGGGCCGGATTCCCCAAGATCCAGGTCAGCACCGGTTTGGGTTTGCGGAGCCTCGGCATCCTGCGTTGCTTCTTGTGCATAAGCGGCACCACACCAAAGCGCAGCGGCCACAAGGCTGAGAGATAGAGTGTTCTTGATCATGAATGCCTCGGCAATGTGATTGAGCTTTTTGACCCGTCTATCATCCTTGGATCATGGTGTCAGGCATTAAGCTGCACAAATGGGTGACCGTAGTCAGCTTTTTGCCGCTTTCCAGTGCTTGAAACCTGGATGAAACAAAAAAGAAAGGGAACCGGTGGAGCGGCTCCCTTTCATAAAATTTTCTCCCCGTCGGACTGGCCGACTTAGTTATGCGCAGACGTTACGAAAGGCGGTCGCATGCGTCAACTGAAAACCTGAAATTTTAATGGAAGAACCAGCATTGCTTTAAAAAAACCGCGCCCGAAGGCGCGGTCAGTCGACAGGGAGGAAGTTTGCCGCCCCCGACCTCTGACAGCGAGGGCAGCAAAATGACTATCGCAGTCAAAGGTTAACTTTGTATGCTGGGTCCAGATCGGTGGAATTAAGGCCTTACCTACATGGACAAAAACATTTTTCTGGGCGGCGCGGGTGAAGATTACAGCCAGCCTCAAAACCTGACCCTCAAATATGCCAACCGGCACGGGTTGATCGCAGGGGCGACGGGCACAGGCAAAACGGTGACGTTGCAAATCCTGGCCGAGGGGTTCTCGGCTGCGGGCGTCCCGGTGTTTCTATCCGATGTCAAAGGCGACTTGTCCGGGTTGGCAATGGCGGGCAGTGAAAGTCACAAGTTGCACCAGGCGTTTCAGGATCGCGCGGCGCGCATCGGCTTTCAGGATTATATCTATGCCGCATGCCCAGTAACATTCTGGGATCTGTTCGGCGAACAAGGCCATCCTGTTCGAACGACCGTTACAGAAATGGGGCCATTGCTGTTGTCTAGGCTCATGGACCTGAGCGAGGCGCAGGAAGGTATTTTGAACATTGCTTTCCGAGTGGCGGATGAAGAAGGGATGCCGCTGCTAGATCTCAAGGATCTGCAAGCCCTGCTGGTCTGGATCGGTGAGAACCGCACACAGTTATCCCTTCGCTATGGCAATGTCTCGACCGCTTCGATTGGGGCGATCCAGCGGCGGTTGTTGGTGTTGGAAAATCAGGGCGGGACCAATTTGTTCGGAGAACCCGCGCTGGAATTGGCCGATCTGATGCGTACTGATGCGAACGGGCAGGGGATGGTGAACATCCTGGCCTCGGATAAGCTAATGGGGTCGCCGCGTCTCTATGCGACGTTCCTGTTGTGGCTGTTGAGTGAGCTGTTCGAGGAATTGCCCGAGGTTGGCGACCCCGACAAACCCAAGTTGGTGTTCTTTTTTGATGAGGCCCATTTGTTGTTCGAAGATGCGCCCAAGGTTTTGGTCGACAAGGTAGAGCAGGTCGCACGGCTGATCCGTTCCAAGGGTGTCGGCGTCTACTTCATCTCGCAAAACCCGGCGGATATTCCCGAAGATATTCTGGGGCAACTCGGCAATCGGGTGCAGCACGCACTGCGGGCCTTTACCGCGCGGGATCGCAAGAACCTGCGTTTGGCGGCCGAAACCTATCGTGAAAACCCGGCCTTCGACACCGAAACCGCAATCCGAGAGGTTGGCGTGGGTGAAGCGGTCACGTCGATGCTGCAGAAGAAGGGCGTGCCAGGTATTGTTGAACGGACGCTGATCCGTCCACCGGGAACACAACTTGGGCCAATCACCGCGTCCGAGCGTCAGGCGGTCATGACGGCGTCACCGATGCAGGTCAAGTATGGGACATTGAAGGATCGGAAATCGGCCTTTGAAATTCTGCAGGCACGCGCCGATCAGGCCGCGCAGGCTGCTGCAAAAGCAGAAGAACAAGAAGAGACACAATCTGTTGCTGAACGCGAGTTCGCCACGGCCAGGCGCTATTCCGGTGGCAGGGTCGGGCGATCTTCCTCTCGCGTTAAGCGGCAGAAAGATACCTTTGCTACAGCAATGAGCGAGGCCGTCATCAAAGAGCTAAAAGGAACAACCGGGCGCCGCATTGTTCGTGGAATTTTGGGCGGGTTGTTCCGCGCTAGGTAAGCCCAAGGCGCCGCACAGCGGTTTCGTTGCGCGGCGCTATTTAGGTTACTTCAGACGACGCTGACCTTCCTGCCGGCAGTAACCGTCAGCCTCGGCCACAGACATCTTTGTCGCGGGGTAGTCGATGGCACGATCCCAGATGACGCGATCCGGGCGGTACAACTGGCACGTCACCACACCCTTTGAGGTCTGGACCTGAACTGGATCGGTTTCCAGATCTTCGGGTGACGGGATACATGCGGCCAGGCTGGCAACAACTGTCAGCATTAGGATTTTTGGGATAAACGAAGTTTTCATGTGTCGTCTTCTTACTCTCGAGAGGTGACCTGTAGTATCAGCGTCAACTGACTAATTAACCGTGAAGGCGATCTGGCGCAGGTCCGGAAACTGCCCAACGATAATTCGGTCTATTAAGGTTCGGTTCATGAATCAAGAAACCGCGCCGATTTTGAGGCGCGGTTCCGAATATTCCCCTGAAAGTGATCTATTTCTCGGGGATCAAGCCCCTTGGACTGAATCTGAGAACAATCAGCAGGATCAACCCCATGGTCAGCAGGCGCATATGCGCGGCGCTTTCGATCAGATGTGCCTTAAGCGCGCTGCCATCAGGCAATCCAGCGGTGATCAGGTTCATCAGCCACAGCCCGATAGGTTCGACCTGAACCCACAGGAACCAGATCACGAACGCGCCCAGTACCGCGCCAAAATTGTTACCTGATCCACCGACGATCACCATTACCCAGACCAAGAATGTAAACCGCAATGGCTGATACGCGCTGGGGGTCAACTGGCCGTCCAGCGTTGTCATCATAGCACCTGCAATTCCGCAGATGGCCGAGCCCAGCACAAAGATCTGCAAATGGCGACGGGTCACGTCCTTGCCCATCGCCTCGGCCGCGACCTCGTTGTCACGAATGGCGCGCATCATGCGGCCCCACGGGCTGTTCAGCGCCTTTTGCGCCATCCAGAGCAGGACCAGCAGAACGATCAGGAACAGAAACGAATAGCCCAGCTTAACTGCCAGCGTCGAAGCCGTGACTGTATCCAGCCCCAACCATTCGGCGCGAGCGATAAAGCCAGGGTTATTCTGGAGATCGACCTCATATCCAACGACCGGAGCAGGGCGCGGGATGCCATAGACGTTTTTGACGCCCCGGGCCAACCAGTCCTCGTTTTTCAGTATTGCGATAATGATCTCGGCAATCCCCAGCGTTGCAATCGCCAGATAGTCCGAGCGCAGGCCCAGAGCAGTTTTACCAATCAGCCACGCTGCACCAGCCGCCAGCAGTCCACCCGCGGGCCAGGCCAGCAGGACAGGCAGATTCAGGCCGCCGAGGTTGCCCGCAACAGCCGGTTCAATGGCTTCGACCGCTGCGGTATTGGGGTCGAGGACAGCGCGGTAAACAAAGAAGCCGATGATGAGAATGGCAATGATCGACATAGTCCGAACCCGCCCTTTGGGCATCTTCTGCGCCACCAGAACTGTGGCCACAACGGTTGCGGCGCCCAGCAGCAGGGCCAGTACAATACCGAAACCTCCGGCAGACCAGGCGCCAGGTGTTGTCGGGGTCGAGACAAGCACAACGGCAAGCCCACCCAACGCAACAAAGCCCATGACCCCGACGTTGAACAAACCGGCGAACCCCCATTGCAGGTTCACCCCAAGCGCCATGATGGCCGAGATCAGTCCCATGTTCAGGATCAATATCGCGGCGTTCCAGCTTTGCGTGAACCCGGTCAGCAGGATCAGGCCACCGACAACAGCGAAAAGCAGCGTATTTTTGACAGGCTCGGTCATACCGCTTTCCCCTTAAACAGACCCGTTGGTTTGAACAGAAGCACGATCAGCAAAATGACAAAACTTACGGCGAATTTGTAATCGGTGGACAGGAATTGCACCAATCCCGACGGCTCCAGGCTTTCCGGGGCAAGATAGGTCAGCACCTTTTTCCAGGCGTAAGTGATCGTGACCTCGGAAAAGGCGATGATGAATCCACCCGCGATGGCCCCCACAGGGCTGCCCAGACCGCCGACGATGGCCGAGGCGAATATCGGCAGAAGCAGCTGGAAATAAACGAAAGGTTTAAAACTCTTGTCCAGCCCGTACAGGACCCCGGCCGTGGTCGCGAGCGCCGCCACGATGATCCATGTAATCATCACCACCCGCTCGGGGTTGATACCGGACAGCAGGGCGAGATCTTCGTTGTCCGAATACGCACGCATCGATTTGCCAGTGCGGGTTTTGTTGAGGAACCAGAACAACAGCACAACGGCAACAACTGCAACGATGACGGTAATGCCCTGAGATGTCTTGATCGCCAGCCCCTCATTCAGCCCGGTCATGGCCTTGAATTCACGTGCGGAGATCACAAACCGCTGACCGTCCGAAAACCTCTGATCGTCCGGGCCGATGATGAACCGCACCAGACCGTTCATGATGAACATCACGCCCATCGACACGATAACCAGAATGACCGGCTTGGCCTTTTGCTCGCGATAAAATCGATAGACCAATCGGTCGGTGATCAGCACCAGAACGATACAGCCCAATATGGCAAAGGGCAGAGCCAAAAGGGCGGTCGGCAGCGGACCAAAACTGACCCCAGCGGCCTGCAGCCCCCAGGTGACCAGAACGGCGATCATCGCGCCAAAGGCCATCGTGTCGCCATGGGCAAAGTTGGAAAACCGCAGGATACCGTAGATCAGCGTGACCCCCAGCGCCCCCAGTGCCAGCTGGCTGCCATAAGCAATTGCAGGCACCAACACAAAATTCGCAAGCGCGACAAGCGCGTTCAGTATGTCCATCTCACCTTCTCATTCCGCCGGGTGCGGCCTTATGGCATACCCGCGCGCAAAGACACAATATTTCAACGGTTATGGACGGTCGAATTCCGAAGAAAAACTGCATATGGGCAGCGTTCCTTTCGGGCATTCAATGCGCGCCTGACAGGATCATGTCCGTCAGACGCGTCGCTGGTTCAGCTTTGCTGTTCTTGGGATAGTAAATGTGGTCAATTTTTGAGTGTACAGACCCCGCGTTCGTTGCGCTGTTGCCCGCCAGAGGCGCGAACTTCAAGGTGGCCGGTCTCTGATGCAACCGTGTATCCCACACTTCCGTTGCTTAGAATTTGTAGAAATTCCTGCGCGCCGAGGCCGGGGATCACAAGGACTTCATGCTCTTGACCCTCGGCCAGCAGCAAACCTTTGGATTGCCCCTCGATCTGTTTCAGCACGACCTGGTGGGCTGGTTCAATTGGATTGCACCCACCGGGGTTGCAGGTTTCGGTAATCTGGCACTCGTAAACAAATTCACCTTGCGCGGGGGCTTGCGACACGGCCTGCGCGGTCGCAGGCAGAACGATGGCGGCAAGCGCAGCCAGATATTTCATAATATGTCTCCTGAAGGGGGCAATTGCCCGAAATATTTGAGAATCCAATCAGGATTCCCGCTGTTCGCGCGTTCGTGATTAGGCGCGGATCGTGGCGGAAATTGAGCCGAGACAGGGCGGAATTCTGAACGGGCTGATTTTTCCATTCCGCGCGTGAAAGAAGTAACCAGCCGGGAACAAACCGTTTTATTGGAGGTTGTTTATCCGACCAATGGCGCAAAGCTGCAAACGCCATTTTCTCGCCACGATTGGTTGCCTGAAAGCGCGCGTTTTAACCTTTTCAAAGAGGCGTTGACACGCGAACACAGCCTTTCACCTGGGATCAACTGAAAGTGAGGGCTGTCGTGCAGCCTGTTGAAGTTATTTAGCTAAATGATGATCTTGCCCTGTGCCCGAGGGCGCTGACTAATGGGAGGTACATCATGAAAATCTGTGCAGTAGTGATATTGAGCGCGGCTTTGCCAGCAATGGCGCTAGCCGCAACAAGCGACCCTCTGGACGGGGCGGATTTCGTTGTTAATTGCGTGTCGGACAATACTGGCGGCGCGGTGACATTGGCGAGGTCCGGAGCCACGGATAAGGGATTTATCGTCACTGATGACATCCGCGGAGAGGCGACGATCATTGCGGGTCTGAACTCGCTGACCTTCCTGCACATCATGGACAAGGATGTCGTGACCTTTGTCGTGGATTTCGAGGACTTGAATTATGACATGTCGATCAAAGGCCCGCATGCTGCGCAGGACTTCGGGTCTTGTGGTGATCCGATTGGGTGATTGAAATCAGGTGTATGGGTGGTGAAGACAGGGCTGACGAGAGAAGGTCCCGTTTTCTCACCTCGAAAACTTAAAGCTATTTTGGCAACACGAATTCCGTGCTTCAAGATTTGGTTTTTCACCCTGCATATGGTTACAGCTGGAGAGCGCAACAAGTGCAGCTAGGAAGCTTAATTTCGTTATTAGTCTGAATCGCAAAGTAATTTCTGAGTGTGGTATTTGCCAGGTTCACCCCAAAATTTTCTATATACGGTTATTTCCCAGGGTAAATCATCATCCTTGTCTAAATTGGCTCTACTATAGCTAATTTCTTCTAAGTCACCAGTCATAACAAGCGCATAACCTTTTACGTTGTAAGGGGAATCTTGTTGCCCATTGAGCCAATCTTCCAGACGGAAGGTTATCTCTGGATCAAAACCAGCATCGTCCAGATACCAAACAGGCAATGGGAGCTTACCAGCACGAGGATTTATGAAATCCACCCAAGCTGTTACTTCCTGCCAAGTGTCAAACGGGTAATCAATCGGAGTTATCGACTTGGAAACTGACAAGTCGTGAACCAATGCCGTGTAAGCTATTTGAGTAGATTCATCAGTTTTCTTACAAAGAAACTGGTGGTCGCACTTTTGAATTATGGTGCAATCGAATTCTACAAAATGGCTTTGCGGCCCCGAATACGCCAATACAGCAGATGATGAAATTGCAAGAAATAATGAAGTAGCGGCGTATTTTTTCATCACCCCCCCAAGAAACTCTTCCGAACTTCGGGATCAGCCAGCAGTTCCTTACCCGTGCCGCTATACGCATTCCGCCCCTGAACCAACACATACCCTTTATCCGCGATCTCCAGCGCCTGACGGGCGTTCTGTTCGACCATCAGGATCGGTAGCCCGGTGCGTGAGACCTCGATGATCCGGTCGAACAGTTCATCCATCACGATGGGTGAGACACCGGCGGTGGGTTCGTCCAACATCAGCACTTTGGGCTGGGTCATCAGCGCCCGGCCGACGGCGACCTGCTGGCGTTGACCGCCCGAAAGCTCTCCGGCCGCTTGGTTGCGTTTGTCGCGGAGGATAGGGAAGAGGTCGTAGACCTGTTCCATCGTCTGACTGATATCGTCGCGGCGGATGAAGGCACCCATTTCTAGGTTCTCCTCGACCGTCATAGACGTGAAGATGTTCTGGGTTTGCGGCACAAACCCCATGCCTTTGATCACGCGGTCTTGGGGTGAGAGCTTGGTGATGTCCTCTCCGTCCAGCCGTACTGCGCCGGCGCGCACGTCCAGCATTCCGAACACGGCCTTCATCGCGGTGGACTTACCCGCGCCGTTGGGGCCGACAATCACTGCAATTTCGCCCTTGTCGACGGCAATAGTGCAGTCGTGAAGGATGTCGGGACCCTTGCCGTAGCCACCGGTCATGGTATCTCCGATCAGGAAGGGGCCGCCACTGACCTTGTGGGTTTCTCCGCTGGTTGGATGCGCGGGGGTCATTGTGCCAATGCCCTTGGTATTGGCAATTGTTGCGTCCTTGTTGCCGTGATCGTCCTGATAAGGGTTGTCGCTTGCGCCCGCGGTCATGTCTGGGCCTCCAGCTTGTCTTTGTTCTTCAAGCCGGTGCCCAGATAAGCCTCGATCACGTGTTCGTTGGCCTTGATCTCATCCAAAGTGCCCTCTGCCAGAACCTTGCCCTCGGCCATGCAGATGACTGGGTCGCAGATTTTGCCGATGAAATCCATGTCATGCTCGATGACGACAAATGTATAGCCGCGTTCTTTGTTGAGGCGCAGGATGGTGTCGCCGATGGTCATCAGCAAGGTGCGGTTGACGCCTGCGCCGACCTCGTCCAGAAACACGATCTTGGCGTCGACCATCATGGTGCGGCCAAGCTCCAACAGTTTCTTTTGCCCGCCCGAAACCTGACCTGCCTTGTGGTCGGCCAAGTGTTCGATGGTCAGGAACTCCAACACCTCGTCCGCCTTGGCGCGCAGGGCGCGTTCCTCGTCGGCGATGCGTTTGCGGCCAAACCAGGTGTTCCACAGTGATTCACCCGATTGCGCGCCGGGCACCATCATCAGGTTCTCGCGGCAGCTCATTGAAGAAAACTCATGCGCGATCTGGAACGTGCGCAGCAGCCCTTTGTGAAACAGCTCATGCGGAGGCAGGCCAGTGATATCTTCGCCATCCATAAAAACCTTGCCGCTGGTCGGCGGCAACACACCCGCGATCACGTTGAACAGGGTTGTCTTGCCCGCACCGTTCGGTCCGATCAGGCCAGTGATCGAGCCCTTTTGGATTTCCAGCGAAGCACCGTCCACCGCGTGGAACCCGCTAAAATGCTTATGCACGTCCTCAACGACGATCATGGTTTTCCCTTGCCTTTTCCCCGAAAACAGAGGTGCAGCCTTTTGTCACTGAAACAGCCCGGACACAAGGCCCGGGCTGTTCGGTTTTGCTCTGTCAGATGAGGATTTAACGGTAGTTAACCGTCTTCATCTCACCATCGATGACTTCGATTTCTCGGTATGCACCGGCGCTTTCACCGGGGCCGATCAGCTCAACACCCGAGGCGCCGACATAGTCGATCTCTTGGCCCGCTGCGAGCAGCTCCAGACCCTTGGCCAGTTCACCCGGATAAATCTTTTCACCCGGTTCGTTGGCAACATCCATGATCTTGCCGCCATAGTCCGCCGGGTTGCTGGAACCCGCCGCCTGCATGGCCAGCAGGAACAGCGCCGCTGCATCATAGGACTCGGGCACGAAGATGGACGAGCCGTCAAAACCCTCGGCTTCGGCCATGGCAAAGAACGAATCCGCAGCTTCGCTTTTCGATCCCGGGGCCTGACCATACGAGCCGTTCAGATCCGGACCGACGTTTTCAGGCAGCGAGTCACCGATCATGCCACCCGGCAGACCAAAGGTGTCAAATGCGCCGCTGTCCAGCGAGGACTGGATGATGCCCAGACCGCCCTGATCCAGATAGCCCGCAACGACCAGAATGTCGCCACCTGCCGATGCCAGCGCGCCGACTTCGGCCGAATAGTCGGCTTTGCCGTCTTCATGCGCGGCGACGATGGTCACTTCACCGCCCAGCGCCTCGAACGAGGATTTGATCGCCTCGGACAGGCCCTTGCCGTAGTCGTTGTTGGTATAGGTCAGCGCGATCGAGTTGACCCCGCGCTCTTTCAGGATGTCGGCCATGATTTCACCTTCGCGCGCATCCGACGGGGATGTGCGGAAGAACAGGCCGTTATCTTCCATTACTGACAGGCCCGGAGAGGTGGCCGAAGGTGAGATCATGACCATACCGTTCGGCACGGCGACGTTTTGCAGAATGGCACCGGTTACGCCCGAACAGTCTCCGCCAACAAGGCCGTTGATGCCTTCGGCAACCAGACGTTCCGCATTAGCGGTGGCCAGAGCATTGTCAGCGCAGCCCGTATCAGCACGTACGGGCGTTACGGTGGACCCGTCCAGCAGTTTGCCGGATTCCGAAACCTCTTTCATCGCCAGCTCAGCGCCGGACGCCATTGCTGGCGAAAGCGATTCAATCGGGCCGGTGAAACCGAACATAATGCCCAGTTTAACGTCTTCGGCCATGGCGGTGCCGGCCAACAGTGCGGTTGCTGCGGTTGCAGTAAGCAGCTTTTTCATGTGGTTACTCCCAAATTGGAACGTGTTCGTTCTGGGCACGACCCTAGGCAAGCTGTTCGGAAAAGAAAAGTCCTCACGCAATTGTGTGGTTGCCACCTGAAGTTCTGATTGTTTTGTTGGGTTTGTCCCGTTTCTGGCGGCTGGCATGCTGCAGGTGGAGAGCTGAATGTTGAGAGTTTTCACGATTCTGTTTCTTGTCTTTAAGGCGGGGCTGCTCAGTGCCGACGTACTGCAAACTTCTTCTGGCCCTGTGCGAGTGACGCCGATGGTCGAAGGATTGGACGCCCCATGGGCAATTGGTATTTTGCCGAACCAGGGGGTTTTGGTCACCGAACGTGATGGCAAACTGCTTTATGTTGCGGATGGGAAAGCCAAATCCGTCAAGGGTGTGCCCGACGTTTTGGCCAAAGGGCAGGGCGGATTGTTGGACGTGACGGTCGCCCGTGATTTTAGCCAAACACGCGAGATTTTCCTGACCTTTTCCAAACCACAGCGCGGCGGTGCTGGAACTGCCCTTGCGGTGGCCCGATTGTCTGAACGCGGTGATCGGCTGACCAACCTGCGTGTGATCTTCGAGGCTGTCCCGGGTGGCTCATCTGGGCGTCACTACGGTTCCCGCGTGGTGGAAGCTAAGGATGGAACTTTGTTTGTCACGATCGGTGACAGGGGGGAACGCCCCAAGGCGCAAGACAGGTCCAACCATAATGGCACTGTGATCCGCGTGAACCGTGACGGATCGGTTCCCGGTGACAATCCCTTTGTTCAGGAAAGCGGCGTGCGGCCTGAGATCTGGTCCTATGGTCATCGCAATCCGCAAGGGGCCGGTTTGGACGCAAGGGGCCGCCTTTGGATATCGGAACACGGGGCAAAAGGTGGGGATGAGGTCAATCTGGTTCAGCCGGGATTAAACTACGGTTGGCCAGTCATCTCCTTTGGCGTGCATTATTCCGGCGACAAAATAGGAGAAGGCACCGCGAAGCCGGGTATGGAACAACCAGAGCATTATTGGGACCCTTCCATCGCCCCTTCGGGTCTGATGGTTTATTCCGGCAAGCTTTGGTCGGACTGGAAAGGGGATATCTTCGTTGGTTCGCTCAAGTTCGACTATATCTCGCGGCTGGCGGGATCGCCGCTGCGCGAGGTTGAACAGATCAAGGGCCCTGAAACGAATCGGGTGCGCGACATAGTCGAGGCCCCTGACGGGTCAATCTGGTTCATTTCCGTGGGTGAAGGGGCCGTCTATCGTATGACCCCTGAGTAACTTACACCGACAACCGGTCGCCCTGCGCTCCACGCTCGCGATATGGCGTGGTATTGTAATGTGCCCGGTAGCATTTCGAGAAATGGCTTGGCGAGGCAAACCCGCAGGCCAGCGCCACATTGATCACACTCATATCGGTTTGCATCAACAAGTTGCGCGCTTTGTGCAGGCGCAGCTCCATGTAATACCGTTTGGGCGAACGGCTGAGGTAGCGGCGGAACAGACGTTCCAACTGCCGCGTCGACATGCCGACATCCTTGGCCAGAATCGAGGGTGAGATCGGTTCCTCGATGTTCTTTTCCATCATCAGGATGACCTGGCTCAGTTTCGGGTGGCGCACGCCGATCCGAGTTGGTGTCGATAGACGCTGGGTGTCTTGGTCGGTGCGGATCGAGGAATAGATCATCTGATCCGCAACGGCATTCGCCAAATCCTCGCCGAAGTCATCAGCAATGATTTTAAGCAGCAGGTCGATGGAAGATGTGCCGCCTGCCGTCGTCATCCGGTTGCCGTCGACGATAAAGACGGACTTGGTCAGTTCAACCTCGTCGAATTCTTCGACAAAGCTGTCGGAGTTTTCCCAGTGAATGGTTGCGCGTTTGCCATCCAACAGTCCGGCCTTGGCCAAAGTATAGGCCGCTGTGCATAGGCCACCGATGCGCAAGCCGCGCCTTGCCTCGCGGCGCACCCAGTTCAACACCTTCTTGGTGGTCGCCGCCTGAACGTCGACCCCACCGCAGATCATGACAACATCGTCGCGCTGCAGCTCAACCAGGTCTGAATCCAGCGCAAAGGTAGTTCCGGCCGAACAGCTGACTGTTTCGCCACCTTCACCCATCAATGTCCACGTATACAGCGTTTTGTCCGCCATACGGTTGGCTATGCGCAGGCTGTCTAGTGCCGAAGCAAACGACAGCAGAGAAAATTTGTCCAAAAGGACAAATACGAAATTGCGGGAGTTGGCCGCAGTGTCTTCCACCGTGACAACTTGGCGTTGCTCTTGCATGGCGAGGTGTCCTTGATTCGGCGCCCGGCGACTTTTTGTCCGACGTCAGATTTGGCAGCCACCTTGATCAAAGCTTGTTTGCTGCGTCAAGAGGGCCAAATCGTATATGGTCAGTCTTCAATGCATTTTGTATAGAAGCAACCTGAATACTTCAGCGGAGATCAAAGCTATGACTGAATGGCAAAAAACGAACTGGCGCAACAAGCCCCGGGTTCAAATGCCAGACTATACCGACGCGGCCGCGCTGGCCAAAGTCGAGGCTCAGCTTTCACAGTATCCCCCGCTGGTCTTTGCGGGCGAAGCGCGGCGTCTGAAGCAACATCTTGGCGCCGCCGGTCGCGGAGAGGCCTTCCTGTTGCAGGGCGGGGATTGTGCGGAAAGCTTTGAACAATTCAGCGCGGATGCGATCCGTGATACGTTCAAGGTGATGCTGCAGATGGCAATGGTTCTGACCTATGGTGCCAAGGTACCGGTGGTCAAAGTGGGCCGCATGGCCGGCCAATTCGCCAAACCGCGCAGCGCCCCGACCGAGGTGGTGGATGGCGTTGAGCTGCCCAGCTACCGTGGTGACATCATCAACGAACTGGCCTTCACACCCGAAGCACGGATTCCGAATCCGGGCAAGATGCTGCAGGCCTACACTCAGGCGGCTGCGACCCTGAACCTTTTGCGCGCTTTCTCGACCGGTGGTTTTGCCGATATGAGCATGGTGCATTCCTGGACTTTGGGCTTCACCGATGTACAGGACGTACAGAAATACTCGGAAATCGCCGACCGTATTCAGGACACTATCGACTTCATGGGCGCGGCGGGGATCACGGCGGACACCACGCATGAGTTCTCGACCGTTGAGTTCTACACCAGCCATGAAAGCCTGCTGCTGGAATACGAAGAGGCGCTGACCCGTCTTGATTCCACCTCTGGCAACTGGCTGGCCGGTTCGGGCCATATGATCTGGATCGGTGACCGCACCCGTCAGCCGGACGGGGCGCATGTAGAATTCTGCCGCGGCGTCCTGAACCCGATTGGTCTGAAATGTGGTCCCTCGACCACGGCAGAAGACCTCAAGGTTCTGATGTCCAAGTTGAACCCGGAAAACGAGGAAGGTCGCTTGACCCTGATCGCGCGCTTTGGTGCGGGCAAGGCGGGTGAGCATCTGCCGCGTCTGGTCAAGGCCGTCAAGGAAGAGGGCGCCAAGGTCACATGGGTCTGCGACCCGATGCACGGCAACACGATCAAATCGGCGACGGGCTACAAAACCCGTCCGTTTGATTCAGTCCTGCGCGAGGTGCGCGACTTCTTTGGTGTGCATCAGGCCGAAGGCACCATCCCTGGGGGCGTGCATTTTGAAATGACCGGTTTGGACGTGACCGAATGCACCGGTGGGGTGCGTGCCGTGACCGAGGAGGACCTCTCGGATCGTTACCACACTGCGTGCGACCCGCGACTGAACGCGACGCAATCGCTGGAACTGGCCTTTTTGGTTGCCGAAGAACTGACCAACCTGCGCCGCGATCGCAACAAACGTGAAGCCAGCTAAGACTTGCTGTCTTTAAGGTTAAAAGGCGGGCTGCATTGGTCCGCCTTTTTTGTCAGTCGTCCCGTGACGCAACCAGCCGTAAATGTGATCCGGGTTTCTTGAATTCTGCTTGCTCTTCCGCAAACCCGGCCGAGATTTGTTGCGCCGGTTGTTGCGGTGCCTGAATGTCTGAAACAGCCCGCACTCTGGTGTCGGGGATTGAGAAACGGCGAGGCGTCGCGCCAATTGCACCGTCGGACATCATGACACCCAACACGCGGCTGACATCGCCAAGATCGCTTTTCAGGGGCAACAGGATCATACGTGCCTGCAACTGGCTGCGGCCCAGTTTGCCGGCGGCGACCAATCCAAGCTCGGCAATTGCCGGCTGGGCAAAGACCTGCTCCAATACGTCCGATATCTGGCCACGAGCGCTGGGTTCGAAAAACGCGGTTAACGGCATGCCGCGCACTTCCATGCCTGCCAGCTGTGTTAGTTGGCTTCCAGCCAGACGAAACCGGGCCAGACCGGGCGCGATACGTTCCAGAATGAACGTGTATTCCAGAACGTTCTCAAGCCCGCGCGGATCGATCTGCGCACGTTTGGGGACACCGTCGCCGGTTAACAGCGCGGTCCAGTACGCCTCGACCTGTCGGATGGGCGAGAGGCTGCGCCCGCTGTCAAAACGATCCATTGCGACGATCTTTCCAGAGTTCGATCCGAACCTGTTACCGAAAAACGTTTTCATTTACATCACCCTAGCGCCAATCGCCCGTCATTTATCTAAAATTCCAGATATCGGGATCCTTCAGGTCCGATCCTCCCTGACCAAAGCCAAATTGACACGAGTTGAGTCAATTTTGGAGGAATTCTTTAACGAATGGTTAACATATGGACGAAGGCCGAAAACCAGCAAACTCTTGCCCTGCGCCCGCCGATGGCATTAGGTGCGACAACTGAGCAGACAAGGACAGCCAACATGATCAGATCCATGACCGGATTCGCCGCAGACAAAGGGGCGTATGGACCGCATAGCTGGACGTGGGACCTGCGCAGCGTGAACGGCAAGGGTCTGGACATACGGCTGCGCATGCCCGAGTGGCTGACCGGGCTTGAAACTGCCTTGCGCGGCCAGCTGTCCAAATCACTGAGCCGGGGAAATGTCACCTTGTCCTTACGGTTAAGCCGCGAAGAAACTGCCCCTGATCTGGTTCTGAATGAAGACGCCATGGGCGCGGCACTTGCTGCGCTGGCCCGTACGCAGGAAATGGCGGCAGAAAGCGGCGTCGCGCTGGCACCTTCGACCGCGGCGGACCTGATAGGGCTGAGAGGAATGTTGGAGGCTGGCAGTGAAGTGGACGACCCCGCGCCTTTGGTCAAGGAGTTGACGAACGAATTTGCCGACCTGTTGGCAGCTTTCGTCGACATGCGCCAGACAGAAGGCAAGGCTCTGGCAGACATTCTGGACGGGCAGCTTGCTCAGGTCGCCGACTTAACGGCGCAAGCGGCCGAGCTTGCAGAACAACGCAGGGACAAGACCGCCGAGGCATTGCGCGAAAATCTGACCCGTGTGCTGGACAATGCGCAAGGGGCTGACCCGGACCGGGTCGCGCAGGAATTGGCGCTGATCGCGGTCAAATCCGATATCACCGAAGAAATTGACCGCCTGAAAACGCATGTGAACGCCGCACGCGATCTGCTGTCGCAGGACGGGGCCGTGGGGCGCAAGCTGGATTTCCTGATGCAGGAGTTTAATCGCGAGGCCAACACGCTGTGTTCAAAGGCGCAAAGCGCCGAGCTGACCTCGGTTGGGCTTGAGCTGAAGGCCGTGATAGATCAGATGCGCGAGCAGGTGCAAAATGTTGAATAACGATGGGAACAACTGACATGGCAGATCGCCGCGGCCTACTTATCATCCTGTCTTCGCCTTCCGGGGCGGGGAAATCCACTTTGGCCCGCAGGCTTATGGCTTGGGATGAAGGTCTGGAGTTCTCGGTGTCGGCCACAACCCGCGCACCTCGTCCGGGCGAAGAACACGGACGGGAATATTACTTTCTGTCAGAGGATGAATTTAGACAGCAGGTTGCCAAGGGTCAGATGCTGGAACATGCGCACGTGTTTGGGAATTTCTATGGCTCCCCGGCAGGCCCGGTGCAGGACTCGATAAATGCGGGCCGCGATGTTCTTTTTGACGTGGATTGGCAGGGTGAGGTTCAGATCCGCAATTCGGATCTGGGTAAGCACGCATTGTCGATTTTCATCCTGCCACCCTCGATCCCCGAATTGCGCCGCCGTCTGGAAACCCGCGGGCAGGACAGCGAGGATGTGATCGCCAAGCGGATGCTCAAAAGCTGGGATGAAATCAGTCACTGGGGCTATTACGACTATGTGCTGGTCAACGATGACCTGGATACAACCGAGGAAAAGCTGAAAACCATCGTCAGCGCAGAGCGTATGCGCCGTATCCAACAACCAAGACTGCAAGACCACGTACGCACCTTACAGAACGAATTTGAAGGTTTGTCATGACCATCTATGCCTTGGGCGAACACGCACCACAGATCCAAGACGATACTTGGGTTGCACCCGATGCCAACTTGATTGGCAAAGTAGTGCTGGAAGAAGGGGCCTCGGTTTGGTTCGGCTGCACCATCCGCGCTGATCATGAAGAGATTCGCGTGGGCGAAGGCAGCAATGTGCAGGAAGATTGCATCATGCATATCGACGCCGGTTATCCTCTGACCATCGGTAGGAATTGTACCATCGGCCACAAGGTGATGCTGCATGGGTGTACGATCGGAGAAAACACGCTGATCGGCATGGGAGCCATCGTGTTGAACGGGGCAAAGATTGGTAAGAATTGTCTGATCGGGGCAGGGGCCTTGATCACTGAAGGCAAGGAAATCCCCGACAACTCGCTGGTCATGGGAACGCCGGGCAAGGTCGTGCGGGAACTGGACGAAGCCGCGGCGCAGAAAATCACGCTCAGCGCGTTACATTATCAACAGAATATGCGCCGGTTCCGTGACGAGATGAAGCCTGTGTCCTAACTTGCCGGGAAGGGTCTGAAGAATGTCAGACGACCTGCTTGCCGAATTTGTCTCGGCCATTCCGATGCCGGCTTTGATGGTCGACCAGACCGAACGGATCATTGCCGCCAATGACGATGCCAAAACCCTTCTGACGCAGAATATCGTCGGTCGGCATTTCGCGACGATTCTGCGGCAGCCTGGGGTGATTGACGCAATTGAACAGTGCCTGCATACCAATGGTCCGGCAAAGGCGCGCCACCTGTCTAATGACGGAGCGCAGGACACCACGTTCGAGGTCGAATGCCGTTATCTGAACGGTGTAGGGGCGGTGTCCGGCGGTGCCATGCTGGCGACTTTCCAAGATGTCTCGCATGTCGAGCAGGCCAGCCAGATGCGGCGGGATTTCGTGGCGAATGTCAGTCATGAGTTGCGCACACCGCTGACAGCGTTGATGGGCTTCATCGAAACGTTGCGTGGTCCGGCGCGTGATGACGCCGCCGCGCGCGCGCGGTTTCTTGAGATCATGGCCGACGAAGCCAATCGTATGAACCGATTGGTGGGGGATCTGCTGTCACTGAACCGTGTCGAAAGCGAAGAACGTGTGCGGCCCAAAGATCAGCTTGAATTGACGGGGCTGTTGCAATCAACGCTGAACTCACTGCGCCCGCTGGCCGAGAGTGCCAACGTCGAGGTGAGCTTGAACGCGCCAGAAGGGCCTGTCTCGCTGATCGGGGATGGCGACCAGCTGCGTCAGGTCTTCACCAACCTGATCGAGAACGCCATCAAATACGGTGGCAGTGGGGGCAGCGTCGACATTCGGGTGGAATCATCCGAACGCGATTCCTTCATGCGTGGTCCGGCTGTCAGGGTTTTGGTCAGTGACAAGGGGCCCGGCATTGACGCGATACACCTGCCCCGCCTAACCGAGCGATTCTACCGCGCCGACAGCCACAGATCGCGACAGCTGGGCGGAACTGGGCTGGGCCTTGCGATTGTAAAACACATAATCAACCGCCATCGCGGGCGTTTGCGGATGCAAAGCGAAGCTGGAAAGGGTTCAACCTTTACCGTAATATTGCCGCGATAACAGAAGCTTGCCAGCCGTGGTCTGCCTGTCATGTAAAAAGCGCATTGCAGCTTTGCGTTCCAACAGCCTGTTTTCATGCGATCTGTCATAAAGCTGTTACATACCTGTCACAAAAGGCTTACGCGCGACTTTTAGACGTTGGCGCAAGATCATCATGGGGATGATCACAAACTGATATGATCAAGGAGACTGGAATGTCCTTTGTAAAACTGTCGGCTTCGGCGCTTGCTATCGCTGCCGTATCGGCCACCGCTGCTGCTGCGCGCGACCAAGTTCAGGTCGCGGGTTCTTCGACCGTGCTGCCTTATGCTTCGATTGTTGCAGAAGCCTTCGGTGAAAACTTTGACTTCCCGACACCAGTTGTCGAGTCGGGTGGTTCGTCAGCGGGCCTCAAGCGGTTCTGCGAAGGTGTTGGCGAAAACACCATCGACGTGGCAAACGCATCGCGCGCGATCCGTGAAAAAGAGATCAAAGCCTGTGCCGAAAACGGTGTGACCGACATCATTGAAGTGCAGATCGGTTATGATGGCATCGTGTTTGCCTCGGACATTAACGGCAACACGTTCGAGTTCACGCCGGAAGATTGGTACAAAGCCCTGTCCGCGCAGATCGTTGTGGACGGCGAGCTGGTCGACAACCCGAACAAAACCTGGGCCGACGTGAACCCGGATTTCCCGGCGCAACCCATCGCAGCCTTCATCCCGGGCACCAAGCACGGCACCCGTGAAGTGTTCGAAGACAAGGTGATCCTGGCTGGTTGTGAGCATCTGGGCGACTTTGACGTCTACAAAGCGGCCAACGGCGACGACAAAAAGGCGGCTGAGAAAGCCTGTATCGCTCTGCGCACCGACGGCGTTTCGGTCGACATCGACGGCGACTATACCGAGACCCTGGCGCGCATCGATAGCAATAAGGACGGCATCGGCGTCTTTGGTCTGGCGTTCTACGAAAACAACACTGACAAGCTGCAGGTTGCGACCATGTCAGACGTTGTTCCGTCGACCGAATCCATCGCATCGGGCGAATACCCGGTGTCGCGCCCGCTGTTCTTCTACGTGAAGAAAGCGCATATCGGCGTGGTTCCCGGCCTGAAAGAATATGCTGAGTTCTTTGTCGCGGATGAGATTGCAGGCCCCGATGGCCCGCTGGCCGAGTACGGCCTGGTCTCTGACCCGGAGCTGGGCAAGGTTCAGGAAACCGTTGCAAACGAAGCCGTTCTGGGCGGTGGTTCCTAATCCATATCGAAGACCGAACCGGGGCGTTTTTTTCACGCCCCGGTTCTTTTTGACTCCACTCACTGCCATCCTCACGGAGTTCTCATGGCGTTATCCTGGCTGTTGCTAATCCTGCTTGCGCTGGCAGTGATCGGATATTTCACGGGCCGTTCCCGAGCCCTGGCTAGCGCGGGGGGTAACGCCCGCGAACTGCATTCGTTGCCGTCTTATTACGGTTACAATGTTGCCTTTACGGCGCTTGTTCCGGCCTTGGGCGTACTGATCATCTGGCTTTTGGTGCAGCCAATGATCATCGACAACGCAATATCCGGTTTGATCCCTGACAACGCGATCGCCGAAGGGTCGGATCGCGGCCTTGTTATGAGCGAGGTGCGCCGCGTGGCTGACGGCCTGAACGGTGCTGTTGCCGCTGGCACGATGACCGAGGCACAAGCGCAGAACACGAATGCGGATATTGATACACTGACCGCGGCCCTGAAGGACGCGGGCCAGGTTCTGACGCAAGATATCACCCAGCCAATCTTGATGGCCGCTCAGAAATACCGCAGCATGACCAGCAGCGGGTCTGTGGCGATGCAGGTCGTAGTGCTGGCGCTGGCCTTGTTGGGTGCGGCCTTTGCTTATGTTCGCACGAATAAGGAATTCCGCGCGCGCAACGTGGTCGAGCAAGGCGTTCTGGCCTTGCTGGTGCTGGCCGCTTCGATTGCCATTCTGACCACCGTTGGCATTGTCCTGTCGATGTTCTTCGAGACGTTGAACTTCTTCCAACTGCATTCGTGGAAAGACTTTTTCTTCGGCAGCACCTGGGCCCCGAATTTCCGCGGTGGGAGTGAGCTGTCGATCCTGCCGCTTTTGTGGGGTACGCTCTATATCTCGGTGATTGCCCTGTTGGTGGCGGTGCCGATTGGCCTGTTTGCGGCTGTGTATCTGTCAGAATACGCCTCGACCGTGACGCGGTCGGTCGCGAAACCTTTGCTGGAAATCCTCGCGGGTATTCCAACCATCGTTTACGGCCTGTTTGCCTTGCTGACCGTGGGGCCTGCGCTGGTGTCCCTGTTCGGAAATGGCGGCGCGTTAGGGCTGGGGTGGATGGCAAGTTCCAATGCCGTTCTGACCGCTGGTTTAGTGATGGGTATCATGCTGATCCCGTTTGTCTCATCGCTGTCTGATGACATCATCAACGCGGTGCCGCAGTCGATCCGGGATGGCTCGCTTGGACTGGGCGCGACGAAATCTGAAACCGTGCGTCAGGTGGTTCTGCCCGCCGCGCTGCCGGGGATTGTGGGCGCGATCCTGCTGGCCGCCAGCCGCGCCATTGGTGAGACGATGATCGTGGTGATGGCCGCCGGTGCAATCGCCAAATTCTCGGGCAACCCGTTCGAGGCAATGACCACCATTACAACCCGGATCGTCAGCCAGCTGACCGGCGACACCGACTTTGCCAGCCCCGAGACACTGGTGGCCTTCGCACTGGGTCTGACACTGTTCATCATAACGCTGGGGCTGAACATCTTTGCCCTCTACATCGTACGCAAATACCGGGAGCAGTACGAATGACCGATATTTCCCAAACACCTGGCGCTGCTCCTGCGGTGAAACCCAAGGGCGGTTCGCTGTTTGAAAAGGACGCGCGCACCAAACGGCGCAATGCGGCTGAAAGTCGGTTCAAGATGTACGGTGTCGCCGCAATCGGTATCGGGTTGCTGATGCTGGTCGTGCTGGTCACGAATATTGTGACCGCTGGGACCGGGGCCTTCCAGCAGACCTATCTTGAACTGAATGTCGAGCTAAAGGCCGACAAGCTTGATAAGAAGGGCAACCGCAATATTGAGGACATCAAGAAGGTTTCGACCTTCGGTTACGCGCCCCTTATTGCATCGGCTCTGGAAGCCGAAGTTCAAGAGCTGGGCATTCAGACCGATCTGAAACCCAAGGCAATGGGTAAAATCCTGTCCAAGGCAGCGCAAGCCGAGCTGCGCAATTACGTCATCGCCAACCCAGATGAGATCGGCAAAACGGTCAGTTTCCGCTTTTTGACCAACAGCCGCGTCGATGGCTATTTGAAGGGCCGTGTCACACGTGAGTCGATTGCCAACGATAAGAGCATCACGGTCGAACAACTTGATTTCGTTGATCAGTTGCGGGATGCGGGCGTGCTGTACAAAGCCTTCAACCCTGATTTCATCTTTGGCTCGGACGCATCTGATCAGCGGCCCGAGGCTGCGGGGATCGGTGTATCGATGCTGGGTTCGCTGTTCATGATGTTCGTGGTGCTTGCGCTAGCGCTTCCGATTGGCGTTGCGGCCTCAATCTATCTTGAGGAATTCGCACCGCAGAACCGACTGACTGACATCATTGAGGTAAACATTTCGAACCTCGCTGCCGTGCCGTCCATCGTGTTTGGTATTCTGGGTCTGGCCGTGTTCATCAACTATATGCACCTGCCGACATCCGCTCCGCTGGTCGGTGGTCTGGTGCTGACGCTGATGACCTTGCCGACGATCATCATATCGACCCGCGCGTCGCTGAAGGCGGTTCCGCCGTCGATCCGTGATGCAGCGTTGGGGGTAGGGGCCTCGAAAATGCAGGCGGTGTTCCATCACGTTCTGCCTCTGGCCGCGCCCGGCATCTTGACTGGAACGATCATCGGCCTGGCGCAGGCGCTGGGGGAAACCGCACCCCTACTGCTGATCGGAATGGTGGGCTTTATCGCCTCGAACCCACCGGATGGCATCGTCGCGGGCTTCCTGTCGCCAAACTCGGCCATGCCGGCGCAGATCTATGAATGGTCCAAGCGCGCCGACCCGGCCTTTTATGAACGCGCATGGGGGGGCATCATCATTCTGTTGATCTTCCTTGTGACAATGAACACCATCGCGGTACTTCTGCGCCGCCGCTTTGAACGCCGCTGGTAAAAGGGGCCCAAGATGAACCAGATGACAAGTGTGGAGAGAACCGTGGACTCCAAAAACATCAAGATCGCCGCGAATAACGTTCAGGTCCATTACGGCGATACGCACGCCATCAAAGACGTGAATGTTGAAATCGAGGACAAAACCGTCACGGCATTCATCGGGCCGTCGGGCTGCGGCAAGTCCACTTTTCTGCGGTGCTTGAACCGGATGAACGACACGATCGACATTTGCCGGGTGCAGGGCGATATCCTGCTGGATGGCGAGGATATCTATGACAAGCGCGTCGACCCAGTACAACTGCGTGCAAAAGTGGGCATGGTGTTTCAGAAACCCAATCCGTTCCCAAAGTCGATCTATGACAACGTGGCCTACGGTCCGCGCATTCACGGTCTTGCGAAAAACAAGGCGGAACTGGATGAAATCGTGGAAAAATCTCTGCGCCGCGGAGCGATCTGGGACGAGGTAAAGGACCGCCTGGACGCCCCTGGCACCGGTCTGTCCGGCGGTCAGCAACAGCGCCTGTGCATCGCCCGCGCTGTGGCGACGGAGCCCGAAGTTCTGCTGATGGATGAGCCATGCTCAGCCCTGGACCCGATTGCAACAGCACAGGTCGAAGAACTGATCGACGACCTGCGCGCGCGCTATTCAGTGGTGATCGTCACACACTCGATGCAGCAGGCCGCGCGGGTCAGCCAGAAGACTGCGTTTTTCCATCTGGGTAATTTGGTGGAATTTGGGGAAACCGGACAAATCTTTACCAATCCCGTCGATCCCCGCACGGAAAGCTACATCACCGGCCGGATCGGCTGAACACAGGTATTCAGATATGAGCGAACAACATATTGCATCCGCCTTCGACCGCGACCTAGAAGCCATTCAGGCCCATATCATGAAGATGGGCGGTCTGGTCGAAGCCGCCATCATGAACTCGGCCCGGTCCCTTGAAACACGAGACGAGGAACTGGCCCAGCAGGTCCGTCAGGGTGACAAGGCCATCGACGCTCTGGAAGAGTTGATCAACGAAGAAACCGCCCGCCTGATCGCGCTGCGTGCGCCGACCGCCAGCGATTTACGTCTGGTGCTGTCAGTTCTGAAGGTATCTGCCAACCTGGAACGCATCGGCGACTATTCCAAAAACATCGCCAAGCGCACCACGGTTCTGGCCAGTGGGGGGGATATCAACGGCAGCGCGGCTGCCTTGCGTCGTATGGCGCGCGAGGTTGAACGCATGCTGCGCGACGCACTGGACGCATATATTCAGCGTGATGCCGAACTGGCCGCCGAGGTGATCGACCGCGATGAAGAGGTCGACCAGATGTATAACGGTCTGTTCCGCGAATTGCTGACTTTCATGGCCGAGGACCCGCGCAATATCTCGTCCTGTATGCACCTGCATTTCATCGCCAAGAACATCGAGCGTATGGGCGACCATGTCACCGCGATTGCAGAACAGGTCGTGTATTTCGTCACCGGCGAGCGCCCGACCGAGGCGCGCCCGAAAGCCGATATAACCTCTCAATCCGCCTAGGAGTTCAGACGAATGTCCGCTGATCAACCAACCGTTCTGGTGGTCGAGGATGAACCGGCCCAGCGTGAAGTGCTGGCCTATAACCTCGAAGCTGAAGGGTTCCGCGTATCCAAGGCCGCCAATGGCGACGAAGCCATGCTGTTGGTCGATGAGGAACAGCCTGACATCATCGTATTGGATTGGATGATGCCGAATCTCAGCGGGATTGAGGTCTGTCGCCGTCTGAAGATGCGCCCTGATACACGCGCTATTCCGATCATTATGCTGTCGGCGCGCACGGAAGAGATCGATAAGGTGCGCGGTCTGGAAACCGGCGCAGATGATTACGTTGTCAAACCGTATTCAGTGGTAGAACTAATGGCGCGGGTGCGCACGCAACTGCGCCGGGTCCGCCCGGCAACGGTTGGTATACGTCTTGAATTTGACGACATCATTCTGGACGCGGAAACGCACAAGGTGAGCCGTAACAGCAAACCATTAAAGCTTGGCCCGACCGAGTTTCGCCTGCTGAGCACATTCATGGAAAAACCCGGCCGCGTCTGGAGCCGCGAGCAACTGCTTGACCGGGTTTGGGGCCGCGATATCTATGTCGATACGCGCACCGTAGACGTCCATATCGGTCGGTTGCGAAAAGCGCTGACGCAGCATGGCGGCAAGGACCCGGTTCGAACCGTTCGCGGCGCCGGTTACGCTCTGGGTTGAAGGCCGGGCAGGGGTATGAGTTTTGCTCATAGTCAGATGCCAAACTCTTACTGTCTTTTGCTGAAAGGCCGGGTTAGTTTGCCGCGAAGCTGATTGAGCGGAGAAGCACCATGAACGCCCCTGACACCAAGCCAACTCTGCGCGCCAAAGATGCGCCTGATATGGGTAAATTCACATGGGATGATCCTTTTCGTTTGTCCGATCAACTGACGGAAGACGAACGTATGATCGCCGCCAGCGCCAACGCTTATGCGCAGGAAAAGCTGCAACCAAGGGTGACCAAGGCCTATCAGAACGAAGAAACCGACCCCGAGATATTCCGCGAAATGGGTGAAATGGGCCTGCTGGGCACCACGATCCCCGAGGAATACGGCGGACTGGGGGCAGGGTACGTGTCCTACGGTCTGGTCGCGCGCGAAGTTGAGCGTGTAGATTCGGGCTATCGCTCGATGATGTCAGTGCAAAGCTCATTGGTGATGTACCCGATTTATGCCTATGGCAGCGAAGAACAGCGCCGGAAATACCTGCCGAAACTGGCCAGCGGTGAATGGATCGGGTGTTTCGGTCTGACCGAGGCTGATGCAGGATCGGATCCGGCCGGTATGAAAACCCGGGCCGAGAAAATTGATGGCGGATACCGTTTGACCGGCAGCAAGATGTGGATCTCGAACTCTCCGATTGCGGATGTGTTCGTGATTTGGGCCAAGTCTGATGCCCATGACGGTAAGATCCGTGGCTTTGTCTTGGACAAAGGTCTTAAGGGACTGAGCGCTCCGAAAATTCAGAACAAGCTGAGCCTACGGGCGTCGATCACCGGCGAAATCGTTTTGGACGGCGTCGAGGTCGACGAAAACGCGCTGTTGCCGCATGTACAGGGGCTGAAAGGTCCGTTTGGTTGTTTGAATCGTGCACGCTATGGCATCAGCTGGGGCGTGATGGGGGCGGCTGAAAACTGCTGGTACGCCGCGCGCGAATACGGGTTGGATCGAAAACAATTCAATCGTCCGCTGGCGCAGACGCAGCTGTTTCAACGCAAGCTGGCAGACATGCAGACCGAAATCTCATTGGGCTTGCAGGCAAGCCTGCGTGTTGGCCGTCTGATGGATGAGGCGAACGCCGCACCCGAGATGATTTCGATCGTCAAGCGCAACAACTGCGGTAAAGCACTGGATATCGCTCGGATGTCGCGGGATATGCACGGCGGTAACGGTATCTCGCTGGAGTTCCATGTCATTCGCCATATGGTCAATCTTGAGACTGTGAATACCTATGAAGGGACCCATGATGTGCATGCGCTGATCCTGGGACGGGCTCAAACCGGGTTGCAGGCATTCTATTAAGGTTAGCGTGTAATTGGTATTATGGTAAAAAGATGATATGCCTGATATGCAAATTACACCATTTTAACAATGGATTACGACGGTTCACTGAACCGTCGTTTGAATAAGCTGAATGGAACTGCGCGGAAAAACTGTGGTTGTCACCGGTGCCGCTCAGGGTATTGGCAAAGGTCTGGCTGAGCGGTTCGCCAAAGACGGTGCCACTGTTGTCTGTTCAGATATCGACCAGCGCGGCGCAAAATCCGTGGCCTCACAAATCGGAGGTCACGGACTGGCATGCGATGTGTCGAGCGAAGACGATATCAAAACTCTGATCAACACTGTTGAAAACGAAATTGGACCCATTGATCTTTTCTGTGCCAATGCCGGTATTCTGACACTTGGCGGTCTGGATGTTCATGACCAGGATTGGGATCGCATCTGGAAGATCAATGTCATGTCCCACGTCTGGACCGCGCGCCATATGGTGCCGCGTATGGTTGCGCGTGGCGGTGGTTATATCATGATCACGGCGTCTGCGGCTGGCTTGCTAAATCAACCCGGCGCCGCACCGTATGCCGTCACAAAGCATGCGGCAGTCGGATTTGCCGAGTGGCTGTCAATTACATACGGCCAGAAAGGTTTGCGTGTGTCCGTTCTATGCCCACAGGCGGTTCGCTCCGAAATGACGCGCGGACATGAAACTTCGGTCGCTGCAATAGACGGCATGTTAGAGCCTGAAGAAGTGGCTGATGCCTGTCTTTCAGCTATTCAGTCCGAGCAATTTCTGGTCCTGCCGCATCCCGAGGTTCGGGATTACATGCAACTTAAAGCTGGTGACTACGATCGCTGGCTGTCCGGAATGCAACAGCTAAATCAGCGGTTTATCGAAGATACCTAAGGTTTGTGCCGCACCTTGCGCATCAAACCTTCCTGCGCCACCGAAGCGACCAGTGTGCCGTCTTGGGCATAAATGGACCCACGATTGAAATTACGTCCCTGCCCGCTCCAGGGAGAATCCATTGCGTATAGATGCCAGTTTTCGAAATGTATCGGCGCGTGGAACCACAAAGCGTGATCCAGGCTTGCTCCGTTGACGTCTCCGGCAAACCAACTAAGCCCATGCGGGCGCAGGCCGGACGTCATCAGGTACATGTCAGACGCATAAGCCAGAATCAGATGCTGCGTCACCGGATCAGTTCCGGCGGCAGCTTTCATGCGAAACCAGATCTGGTTTCGGTCGTCTGATTTTTCGGGGGAAAATGGATTTTGGTGAACCACTTCGCGCACCTCGATTGGACGTTCTCGCAGCAGTTCGTCGCGTAATTTTTCGGGAACCTGGTCGACGTATCTTTGGCGCAATTCCTCGCGGGCCGGATAAGCTTCGGGTGCTTTGGTCTGCGGCATGGCGTGCTGGTGATCCCATCCTTCGTCATGAACATGAAACGAGGATGACATGTTGAGGATTTGTTTGCCGTGTTGGATCGCAACGACGCGACGTGTGGTCATGGAACCTCCATCACGCGCTCTATCAACTTGATAAATAACAGGAATAGACGGATCACCAGCGCGAATGAAATAAGCGTGCAGTGAGTGGCACAGGCGATCTTCGACAGTTCGATAAGCCGCTGCTAGGGCCTGAGCGATCACCTGACCTCCGAATATGCGTGTTGGTGTTTCACCTCCGGATCCTGTGCCACGGAACAGATCAACCTCAAGCCTTTCGATGTCCAAAAGGTCCAGAAGGATACGTTCTGCTTCGGTCATGTTGCGGTCTCCGGGTGTTTTAAGTCTTGGGTATCAGCGGTCAGAACGTCATTCAATCAATGCCCCGAGGACAAGCGCCTTTAGCTCTGCCCGCGATGGGTATGAACTGGAGGGTGACAACTGGGTGAAGAAGACTGTGGTCAGGTCGTTGACCCGGTCGATCCAAAAGTATGTCGACGCCATGCCGCCCCAGCCAAAATCCCCCAATGAGCCTGGCACTCGGGTTCGACCGGGGTTTATCACCACAGCACCGCCCAAGCCGAATCCGGTACCCTCCATGGGCTGTTCTGCGAAACTTTGCGGACCCATCGAGGCGATGTCGCCTGGCAAATGGTTGCGCATCATGTAGTCCACAGTTTTGGGACCTAAAATGCGGTGTCCCGCGCCCTGCCCGCGATTTCGCAACATCTCCGCAAACCGTGAATAGTCGTCGATCGTGCCAACCAAGCCGCCACCACCCGAAAACGTCGTGGCGTTTTCGAACGGAGACCCTTTGGCCTGATCAACCAGCCGCAGGGTCTCGGCACCGGTTTGTGCCGAATTCAAGGCCATCGCGTCCCCGGCCAACGGAGTGTACAGCGACGCAAATCGATCCCCTGCTCCTTTCTGTACTGAAAATCCGATGTCCTTCATTCCAAGCGGTTCAAGAATTTCCGTCGCGAAAAACTGGTCCAGAGTTTGGCCCGAAACAACCTCGATCACGCGACCAATTACGTCGATGCCCACTGAATATTCCCAGCGAGTGCCCGGTTGGAACGCCAGAGGCAGAGCAGCAAGGTCGCGGACGCGATCGGCTAGAAGACCTTGATCTGGTTTGAACATAAGGTCCTGTTCATCCATCGCTAGCGGCAGAACTCCGGGGTTGAAGGGATAGCTGAACCCACTTGTATGCGTCAGGAGTTGATGCAGCGTCGGCGTAGGTGCGTCTTCGGTTTGATCTAACCGCGCGGCCCCCGGAATCAGTGCCTGCATTTTGGAAAATTCTGGCAGAAATTCTGATAGTTGCGCATCGAGGTGAAACAAACCCCGCTCGGCCAGCATCATCAGAGCGACAGTGGTGATCGGTTTGGTCATTGAATAAATGCGCACAACTGTATCGCGCTGAAAATCCAGATCATCTTCAACGCTTCTTTTGCCGCAGGCGTTGAAAAACACCTCGGAACCCTTGTGTTTCACCAACAGGGAGTTGCCCGCGTATTTTCGCTCATCGACATAACGCTGCATCCAGTCGGCAATGCGGCTCAGGCGGTTCGCGTCGAAGTTTGTCATTGATGATTAACCCCTTGGTACATGGGCGCGATCTTGCGGGCTTACGTGCTGAATTGACAGGGAAATCGACCACACGGACTGCAAGCCTGTTACACTAGGGTCGTAGCGGATTCGCTTGTCACGAGTTGGTTCATTTCTAGTGTTCAAATTCTCGGAGGAGCAACATGGCGCAACATATAGATTTCGTTTATGATTTTTGCAGTCCCAATGCATTTTTGGCGTTTAAGACCTTGCCGGACTTGGCAGGCGAACACGGTGTGCAGGTGAACAATGTGCCGGTCCTGCTGTCGACGGTTTTCAAGGTGACCAACAACCAAAGCCCGTTTCAGGCCTTTTCGGAAAACCGTCAGAAATCGGCCTATCTGACTCATGATCTGCATCGATTTGCGCGCACGCGGGGCCTGAGCTTTCACATGAGTCCTCATTTTCCGATTAACACCAAATTTGCCATGCGTGGGGCTGTGTTTGCGTCCGGAAAACCCTGGGAAGACAAATATATGAACGCTGTTTTCGATGCGATTTGGGTGCATGGTCAGAAGGTCGATGAACTGGGTGTTCTGTCGGAAATCATGCAAGAGAACGATCTGCCAGCGCGTAAAATACGCGAGGCGATGACCAGCGTCGATATCAAGCAACAACTGAAAGACCAGACCAAGGCCGCCGTAAAACGCGGTGTGTTCGGCGTTCCCAGCATGTTTGCGGGGTCCGAGATGTTCTTTGGCAAAAATAGCCTTGGAAATCTTGGGTTGGAGCTGTCAAAAACGCCTTAACCTTCTATCGCGTCCAGCCCGTGGCGTGCGAACATCGGAACATACGACCCAAGGATCGTCGCCCTTTCCGGGTCGGAAGCATTTCCGTCCTGCGCGCGTTTGAAGACACCCTGCAAAATTGCGGCCATACGAAAGAAGTTGAAGGCCAGATAAAACCCGAAATTGTCGATCCCGGAAAGGCCACGACGCTGGCAATACTGATCGATAAATGCCTGATCTGAGGGCAGGCCTAGACTTGCCCGATCAATTCCGGCCAGACCCCTGCCCTCGGCACCCGGCGGCATCTGCCACTGCATGATCACTGCCGCCAAATCTGCATACGGATGCCCGATCGTCGACAATTCCCAATCCAGAACCCCGATGCAATGTGTACCGTCTTTCTCAAACATCAGATTGTCGATACGGTAATCACCATGCACCAGCGTTCTTTGGCCGTCATCTGCGGGTATCGAACCTTCAAGGGCGGTCATCAGCGCATCCATCTCGGGGATATTTGCGGTCTCAGAGGCGCGGTACTGTTTGATCCAGCGCGCAATCTGGCGTTCAAAGTAGTTTCCGGGCGGGCCATAGTCAGATAGTCCGGCGGCATCGATATCCACCTCGTGGAGGTCGGCCAGTACACGGTTCACTTCATCCAGCACTGCGGAGCGGGTGGCATCGGTTTCCCCGCTCAATGTAGGTTCTAAAAATACGCGCCCTTCCAGATGCTCCATAACGTAAAAATCCGACCCGATGACATCGCCATCCTCGCACAGCAGGTACATTTTGGGGACCGGTACGGCACTGTTGGCCAACGCGCTTTGAACACGGAATTCCCGATCCACCGCATGGGCAGATTTCAATAACGCACCCGGAGGCTTGCGACGCAGAACATAAGACTGATCGGGGGTCTTCAGCAAAAAGGTCGGGTTGGATTGTCCTATCGCAAACTTTCTCGCCTGCAACGGCCCACAATAGCTCGGAAGATGCGACTTGAGGTACGCATCCACGGCCGTCAGATCCAAACTCGTACTGTCCATCTACGCCTGAATCCTCACAAAGCTTCGGCAAATATGTTCCCGGCCGTCTCGACGTTGATCCCACCGGACACCGGGATCACTGCACCGGTGACATAGCTGCCGCCACGACCGCATAGGAATAGCATACAGCCGGCGATATCCTCATCACGCCCAACCCGACCCAAAGGAACCGAGTTACCAACCCTTTCGCGTGTCTCTTCATCGGCCGTGGCAAAGGCAGTCATCTTCGAGACGAACGGCCCCGGTGCCAGCGCGTTGACCGTGATGTGGTAGGGCGAAAACTCCTTTGCCATGATCTTGGTCAGGTGCAGCACTGCCGCTTTCGAAGCCGAGTAGCTATAGGCCCCATCGCCCATCGGCACCTCACCCATGACCGAACCGACATTGACCACGCGCGCCGGGTCGTCAACTAAGCCAGACTGCATCAGCATCGGCAACAGTTTTTGAGTCAGCTCGAACAAACCCGCGACATTGACCGACATAACCTTGTCCCAGGCCTCATGTGGGAATTGTCCCATAGGCGCACCCCAGGTTACGCCTGCATTATTCATTAGGATATCAAGGCGATCTGTTCGCTTGTTAACCTCGGATACAAGCGCCGCGATTCCATCTTTGGTTGCAACATCTCCGCCGAATCCTTCGGCACGACCGGGCGCATCCAAAGCGTTCAGCTCAGCCGCAACGGCTTCGCAGGCGTCTGCCTTGCGGGATGCGATCAGAACACGCGCCCCTGCCCGCACCAAAGCCTCGGCCGCCATTCGCCCGATGCCTGTTGCGCCACCGGTGACCAGTGCGGTTTTGCCTTGCAATGAGAATAACGTGTCGGGGGTCATGGTCTGCTCCTCGGTAAAGTGGCTATAGGCACGTCTGGGAAATGGTTGATTTCTTGACAACTCATTGGTCCGCGCCAAAGCTCCTCATATCCGAATAACAGGTATAACGGGATTAATATGCAAGCTTTACTCAGCGTCGCGCCGGGCGGGCCAGATACACTAGAGCTGACCAGCCTGCCTGATCCAGTACCGGGTAAAGGCGAATTGCTGATCGGGGTTAGGGCCGCAGGCGTTAATTTCCCCGACACACTGATCATTCAGGACCTCTATCAGATCAAGCCACCCCGCCCCTTTGCGCCGGGCGGTGAAATCGCCGGGGACGTTCTAGCCCTTGGCGAAGGTGTAACGGGTTTCAACGTTGGAGACCGTGTTCTGGCGCTGACCGGGCATGGCGGGTATTCAACACATCTAACAATCCCCGCTGCAACCGCCATTAAATTCCCAAGCTCGATGCCATACGAGGATGCGGCCTGCTTTGTCTTTACCTACGGCACGTCTTATCACGCGTTGAAAGACCGCGCCGCCCTGCAGCCCGGGGAAACCCTGTTGGTGCTGGGCGCTGCCGGAGGGGTAGGGTCTGCCGCGATCGAGCTGGGCAAGGCCATGGGCGCACGTGTGATCGCCGCAGTCTCCTCGCCCGACAAAGCGGATTTTTGCCGAGATTTGGGGGCGGATGAAACGCTTATCTACTCCCGTGAGATGAACAAAGACGCACAGAAAGAATTCTCATCGGGAATCAAAGATTTGGCAGGGCCGTTAGGTGTAAATGTCGTTTATGATGCTGTAGGTGGAGATTATGCGGAACCTGCGCTGCGTAGTATGGCCTGGGCCGGGCGATATCTTGTGATCGGTTTCCCGGCGGGCATTCCCAAAATACCCCTGAACCTGCCATTGCTGAAAAGCTGCCAAATTGTAGGGGTTTTTTGGGGCGCATCGGTGCTACGTGATCCTGTAGGGCATTCTAAAAATGTGAATGATTTGTTCAAGTTATACGTCGATGCTCGTATAAAACCGCGGATCAGCGCCAAATATCCGTTCGACGTTGCCTCCAAAGCTCTGACTCATCTGGCCAACCGTTCTGCCCTTGGTAAAATCGTGGTGACAATGCCTGCAAGGGCTGAACATGATTGACGGTTTCTTTAATCGCTCGCCCTATACGCGCGTTGGCCGGTGGACATTCCCACCTGTTCGCGTTTAAGAAACTGGTATGGGAACAGTGAAATAATGCACAAAGCTCTGATTTTGAATGGCCCGAACCTGAACCTTTTGGGCACCCGACAACCCGAGGTTTATGGAAGCACCACGCTGGAGATGGTTGAGAATCTGTGCGTCAGCCACGGATCTTCCATCGGTCTTGACGTGTCGTGCTTTCAGTCAAACCACGAAGGTGCCCTGATTGATGCCATCCACGCGGCCAAGGGGGATCAGGACGGTATTGTTCTGAACGCAGGTGCTTATACGCATACCTCAATCGCCCTGATGGATGCGATTGCGTCCGTTGAACTTCCAATGATCGAGGTCCACCTGTCCAACATCCATGCCCGCGAAGAATTCCGGCACGTGTCCTATATCTCGAAGGTGGCGATCGGCCAGATTTGTGGCTTTGGCCCGCAGGGCTATGTGATGGCTCTGGACGGATTGGCGACGCATCTGAAAGGCGGGTCGACTGCATGAAGCTGAGCGAATACCTGCACTTTCTCAGCTATACCAAAACTTTGGAAGAGCTTTGGGACGCCCATTGCCGTCAGATGGCCGAATACGGGTTTGATCGGCTGATCTATGGCTACACCCAATACCGCACCGAAACATCGCTGGGTGATCCAGAGGATTTCGTGATTCTGACCAATCATGGAAAGTCCTATCTGGATGGATTCCTGCGAGGTGGCCTGTATTTTCATGCTCCGATGTTGAAATGGGCGCTAAGCAACGAAGGTGCCGCCAGTTGGAATATCGCCCAGGATTTGGTGTCCAACCGCGGATTAACACAGCAAGAACTGGACGTTCTGGAATTCAATCGAAAGCACGGCGTTGCGTTCGGATATACGGTCAGTTTCACCTCGGTTTCGATGCGTTCCAAAGGGGCGATTTCCCTTTCCGCAGGAAATGCGACCAGCCAGGACGAAGTGGATGCGATGTGGGTTGAGCATGGTGACGATATCCTGCTGATGAACAATGTTGCGCATCTTAAAATCCTCACCCTGCCCTATAACGCGCCGAACCGAGCGCTGACCAAGCGCCAGCGTGAAGCGTTGCAATGGGTCGGTGACGGCAAGACCACCCAGGACATTGCCCTATTGATGGGGCTGACATCGGCTACGGTAGAAAAACATTTGCGATTGGCGCGCGAGGCGCTGTCGGTGGAAACCACCGCTCAGGCCGTTCTGAAGGCGTCACTACAGAATCAGATGTTCGTTATGGAGGTCTAAGGTCCGAGAATTGACGCTCAGGAGCGTCAATTTACCCTAGGTAAGGAAATCATGACTTTCCAATCTGGGGGGCTGGTTGCAAAGTGAGAGTGTTCCGTGAGTGGTGGCTTTAGCCAGGGAACATTTGGTTGGATCTTTGTAATACCAAGGCTCTCCAATCGCTCTGACATAAAGGCGCCTATTTGTCCGCGTCAGTTTGTCGGAATTTTGAGGGGCCTCGACCATCCCCATCATGCGGGGCCCCTCATACCTTTTCAGAAAGGTTCAGGACGCGAGTGCGTCCTTTTTTATTGGCTAATGGCTTGAGTGGCCTAAAAAAACCGGCCACGACTTGCGCGACCGGTTTCTTTGGCTCCCCGAACTCTGCAGAGTTTGGGAGTGCTTTTTTAGCCTTGTGCGGCTTTAGCAACTTCTGCTGCGAAGTCTTCTTTTTCGACAACGATGCCTTCGCCAACTTCCAGACGGACAAAGCCGGTGATGGTTGCGCCTGCCTCTTTCGCCGCTGCTTCAACGGTCAGGTCAGGGTTCACAACGAAAGACTGGTTCAGCAATGTGGATTCAGCGACGAATTTCTTCATGCGACCAACGATCATCTTTTCGATCACCTGCTCCGGCTTGCCGGATTCGCGGGCAATGTCCATCTGAACCTGCTTTTCTTTTTCAACAACAGCCGGGTCCATGTCTGCCTCGGACAGGGCCGCCGGGTTCACAGCTGCGATGTGCATTGCAACTTGTTTGCCGATGGCTTCATCGCCGCCAGACAGAGCAACCAGAACACCGATTTTGCCCATGCCGTTGGTGGCCGCATTGTGGACATAGGACACAACAGTGTCGCCCGACAGCTTGGCCATACGACGGACCGACATGTTCTCACCAATGGTGGCGATTTTGTCGGTCAGGGTGTCCGCAACATTCTTGCCACCTAGATCAGCAGCCAGCAGCGCCTCGACATTGTCGACGCCTTCTGCGGCATACGCGATCTTGCCAACCATTTCCTGGAACTCGGCGTTTTTCGCGACAAAGTCGGTTTCCGAGTTCACTTCGACAGCAACACCGTTGCCACCGTTGACGTGAACAGCGACCAGACCTTCTGCAGCGGTACGGCCCGATTTCTTGGCCGCCTTGGCCAGGCCCTTGGTGCGCAGCCAGTCAACGGCTTCGTCCATGTTACCTTCGGTTTCGGTCAGCGCTTTTTTCGCGTCCATCATGCCTGCGCCGGTCGAGTCGCGCAGTTCTTTAACCATTGCTGCTGTGATTGCCATCTCTTGGCTCTCCTCAATTCAAACGGAATTGGGGCAGGTCTACCCTGCCCCATATGTCATTTAGGTGACGGGCAGCTTACGCTTCGGCTTTGGCTTCCGGCGCGGCTTCTTCTGCGGGTGCTTCTTCCGCAACGGCTTCTTCAACCGGAGCTTCTTCGAACGCACCCAGATCAACGCCTGCTGCACCCATCTGCGCGGTCATACCGTCCAGAGCGGCCCGTGCGGCCAGATCGCAGTACAGCGCAATCGCGCGCGCCGCGTCGTCGTTGCCGGGAATGATGTAATCAACACCGTCGGGCGAGCAGTTGGTGTCGACAACGGCCACAACCGGGATACCCAGTTTGTTGGCTTCGGCGATGGCCAGTGCTTCTTTTTTGACGTCGATGACGAACAGCAGATCAGGAACACCGCCCATTTCGCGGATACCGCCCAGCGAAGCCTGCAATTTGCCCTGGTCACGTTCCATGCCCAGACGCTCTTTCTTGGTCAGGCCCTCGGCGCCCGATTCCATGGCTTCGTCGATCTGGTTCAGACGGTTGATCGACTGAGAAACGGTTTTCCAGTTGGTCAGCGTGCCGCCCAGCCAGCGGTGGTTCATGTAGTACTGAGCCGACTTTTCAGCTGCTTCAGCGACGGGCTGAGCTGCCTGACGCTTGGTGCCGACAAACAGAACGCGGCCACCTTTTGCGACGGTGTCACGAACGGCTTGCAGAGCCTGATCCAGCATCGGAACGGTCTGAGTCAGGTCCATGATGTGGATACCATTGCGCGAGCCGTAGATGAACGGGCCCATGCGGGGATTCCAACGCTGTGTCTGGTGACCAAAGTGAACGCCAGCTTCCAGCAGCTGACGCATGGTGAACTCGGGAAGAGCCATGCTATTTTCCTTTTCCGGTTTACGCCTGGGCGGGGGTGAAAGAAGCGGATGCTCCAACCGGCGGTCTTAATGAGGATGTCTCCCTCAAAAAGCCCAAACCCCGCCTGCGGGTTTGAATGGCGCGCGTATACGGCAGGTTTTCAGGTAGTGCAAGGGCTTTCGCCCTTATTTTTCAAGCCGCGCGAGTGCGTGCGCGTGGCGTACAGCTTCTTCGCAATGCGCCGCCAGCGTCTTGCGACTTTCAAAATCGCTGACCTTGGCAGGGGCGTGATAGATCAGTTCGACCGCCCCTTGCTTGCGCGCACCCAGCGTTTTCAAAAGGTGTGGGGCGAAATCCATATCTCCCCACCAGCCATAAAACCGGTCGGGTTGCCCTTTAGGCGCGTGATACACAACCGAGACTGGCTGCACATACATGAAATCTCGCAATTCATCTGCGAAGAACGCGGCGAAAAGAGTTGTTTTAAAAGGTAAAACGCGCTGCCCGTCGGTCGAGGTTCCTTCGGGGAAAAACAGCAGCTTATGACCAGCTTTCAAGCGAGTTTCGAATATTCTTGTCTGTTCTCTTGCTTTCTTGCGGTCCCGCTCGATGAACACGGTTCCTGTTGCACGGGCAAGCCAGCCGATACCGGGCCATTTGGCCACCTCGGCCTTGGACACGAAATAGACGCGCTTGCGTGCATTCAAGGCGAAAATGTCCAGCCATGACGTGTGATTTGCAACCACAGCGCCGCGCTGTTGCATCAATTCGCCCGAGGTTCGAAACCGTATCCCGAGGATCCGAAACGCATTGCGGCAGACAAATTGCGAAATAAACGGCGTTACGGGGCGGCGCACGCCGTACAACGGACGCTCGATCAAGCGCACCACTAATAGAACTAGCAAACCTCCAAACACCAATACGGCCAGTGGTAATCCGCGGAGAAAAACCAACATCCACCCCACCAACCCCAGTTTGATGGGGTCTGGTTCATCCTCGCTGTTCCAAAGCGGTTCGTTCACCAATTTATGCCCCGCCATAGATGCGTTTCTGCCGCTCGTTCATGCGGGCCGTATCGAGGATCAGGCAAACATCAGTGGTGTTGAATGAATGGTCGATGAACGCGCCTTCTCCCACGAAACCTCCTAGGCGAAGATAGGCCTTGATCAATGCCGGAACCTGAACTATCGCAGCTCGGCGATCCAGATCGGCGGGCGCAACAAGATCCATGGATTCAAATACTTCTGGTTGTGCCCTCACCCTCAAATCAGGCGGCGCGAGATGGTTGTGATGCAGCATCGACAAGGGCTGCGCCAATTCCTGAACATCCGTTCCGTGAAAGCTGGCGACACCGAACAGAACTTCGATATCACGCTCGTTTACATAGGCCGCCAATCCGTTCCACAGGTGATACATCGCAGTGCCCCCGCGATAGTCACGGTGGACGCATGAACGGCCGAGTTCCAACAGCTTGCGACCGCTTTGCTTCAAAACAGTCAGATCGTATTCATCTTCGGAATAAAACTGCCCCAGTTCCGCAGCACGTTCGCCCGGTAATAGCCTGTAAACGCCAACAACTTCGCCTGTCAGGTCGTCTATCGCCAGCATGTGATCAAAATACGGATCGAACTTGTCGCGCTCCAGTCCGGCGTCATGATCTACCATCTCTCCGCCACCGCCCAGTTCGCGAACAAACACGTCATAGCGCAGCCGTTGGGCAGCGCGCAGTTCGTCCTCGGTCTGTGCAAGTTTGACGGTAAAGGAAGGGCCTGCGTCCGGCATTGATGGTTCCGTTCTTGTTTGCGCGCTGATACCGCAGTTTCCGTAGGGATGGCAACAAGAGCGGAATGCGCGGCCGTTAACCTTTCCTAAACCAGTTTCACAGATCAAAGACCGGCATCAGGGCGATGCGCGTTCCGTCAATCACCACTTTCCCCTGCTCGCGAAAGTTCACGGTGATCTTGCCCCCGATGTTGGACTGCACCTGTCCAACGCCCCAATCGGGGTAATCGGGGTGGCGGACGTACATGCCCGGTGCAAGAATAGCATTAAGGTCTGTCATGCGAGGGCTCCGGTCCGGCGGCAGATGCAGCAGGAGGTACGCATGAGCGACACCACAGTCAACCTGGCCGAGTTGATCGGGTCCCGGATCTGTCACGATTTGATCAGCCCCATCGGGGCGATCACCAACGGTCTGGAGCTGCTTGAGATGGTTGGCGCAGTCCAGGGGCCTGAGATGGAACTTATCTCGGGCAGTGTTGGCAGTGCCGGGGCGCGGATTCGGTTTTTCCGCGTGGCGTTTGGTTCAGCCAGCGATCAGCCTTTGGGCCGAACCGAGGTCTCGGAACTGTTAAAGGATGTCGAACGCGCAGGCCGCGTGCGCGTCAACTGGCACCTGACCGAGGCGGTGCCGCGTAATCAGGTCAAGCTGGCATTTCTGGCGTTGATGTGCTGCGAAAGCGCCATGCCTTTTGGGGGCGAAGTGACCATCAATCAAAATGGTGAAAACTGGACGGTCACAGGATCAGCCGACAAGCTGAATGTGGATAATGACCTTTGGAAAAACCTGCCGACAGGGCGATACCCCAATAAAGTCACGCCCGCACAGGTGCAGTTTGCTCTTTTGCCAAAGACTGCCACGTCGGTGGGGCGGCGGGTTGTGGCGGAAACCACCTCAACCCGCGTTGTGATCCGGTTTTAAGACCGGGTCGTTCCATTCCCGCGCACAAGATACTGAAAGCTGGTCAGCTGCGCCGCACCCACCGGGCCACGCGCATGCATCTTACCGGTCGCAATGCCGATCTCAGCGCCCATACCAAACTCACCCCCATCGGCGAATTGGGTTGAGGCATTGTGCATCAGGATTGCACTGTCGAGCCGCTCGAAGAACCGCGCAGCAGCGGTCTCGTCCTCGGTCATGATGCAGTCGGTATGGTCCGAGCCATTGAGACGGATATGCGCGATGGCTTCGTCAATATCAGCGACCGGTCTCGCCGCTATGATACTGTCGAGGAATTCTTTGCCCCAGTCATCGGCCGTCGCAGCCACGGTGCCATTCTGGGCCAGCGCGCCTTCGGCGTGAACCTCAACACCTGCGGCCATTAGAGCGGCGATAACGTCGCGTCCCAGTGTTTCCACCACATCCTGATGAATCAACAGGCATTCGGCTGCGCCGCAGATTCCGGTCCGCCGGGTTTTAGCGTTCATCACCACGTTCAGCGTTTTCTGCGGATCGGCGGCTTTGTCGATGTAGATATGCACGATGCCTTCAAGATGTGCGAAAACAGGTACACGCGCCTCGCGCTGCACTAGCCCCACCAGGCCTTTACCCCCGCGCGGGACGATAACATCGACATAATCCGTCAGGGTGAGCAATTCCTGAACCGCAGCGCGGTCTCGCGTCGGCACCAGTTGGATGGAATCCTCGGGCAGGTTTGCGGCCTTTAGCCCTTGGACTAGACAAGCGTGGATGGCGCCCGAAGAATGAAAGCTCTCGGACCCGCCACGAAGGATCACCGCGTTGCCCGATTTCAGGCACAGCGCGCCGGCATCTGCTGTCACATTGGGGCGGCTTTCGTAAATCACACCGATCACACCCAAAGGCGTACGCACACGCTGGATATGCAGTCCCGAGGGCATGTCCCATTCGGTCAACACCTCGCCCACAGGATCAGCCTGATCCGCGACCGTGCGCAGCCCGTCAACCATGCCCTGAATGCGCGCCTCGTCCAGCATCAGGCGATCCATCATTGCCGGGCTCAGACCTTTTTCACGACCGAATTCCAGGTCTTTCTTGTTGGCCTCGATGATTCTGGCACGGTTGGCCCAAACCGCATCAGCGGCGGCGATCAGGGCTGCATGTTTCCGTCCGGCGCTGGCAAAAGCCAATTCGGCCGAGGCTTTCTTGGCGCGTTTTCCAAGATCGGCCATCAGTGTGGGGATGCTGTCGAAATCCTTCATCTCAGATGCCTTTCAGTCGTTCTTTTGGTGTTCTAACATCGCTCGGCTACCGCGCCAAATCGTCTCGGTGGATCAGCACGGCCCTGCCCGGATAACCCAGAGTCGCCTCGATTTCTGAGGATTTTCGCCCCTTGATCGCGTCTGCTTCTTGCGCGGTATAGCGGCTGAGGCCCTGTGCCAAGCGTCGCGCTTCCGGGTCCAGAATGGCCACAGGATCGCCACGGCCAAAGTCTCCGGTCACTTCGACGATCCCGGCAGGCAACAGGCTTTTACCGTTGCCAAGTGCCCGGGCTGCGCCGGCGTCCACCACGATTTCACCACGCGGTTTCATCGCCGAGATCCACCGTTTCCGGGCCGCATGTGGGTCCAGGGTCGCGGTGAACCAAGTGCAATTCGCGCCGTTTTCAAGTGATTTCAGAGGGTTCAGCGGCGATCCTTCAGTAATCGCCATATCGCACCCGGCGGCTGTCGCCATCTTTGCAGCCAGCAGCTTTGTCTTCATTCCGCCTTTGGACAGGCCTGACCCGGCGTCACCCGCCATCTGTTCGATCTTAGGCGTAATTTCTTCGATCACGTCGTAACGCGTGGCCGAGGCGTCCTCATTCGGGTTGCCGGTATAGAAACCGTCCACGTCGGATAGCAGTATCAACTGATCCGCGCCCACCGTGACAGCGATCTGTGCGGCAAGGCGGTCATTGTCGCCATAGCGGATTTCATCCGTTGCGACCGTATCGTTTTCGTTGACGATAGGCACGACACCCAAACCCAGCAAAGTTTCAAGTGTCGCGCGTGAGTTCAGATAGCGGCGGCGGTCAGCGCTGTCCTCCAACGTCACCAAGACCTGCGCGGTAGTGATCTTGTGCGGCGTTAACGCCTCCTCGTACGCGCGAGCCAGCCGGATCTGACCTACAGCAGCGGCGGCCTGAGACTTCTCCAGCGGCAATGCCTCCATCGGCAAGCCCAAGACCCCGCGACCCAACGCGATAGACCCGGATGACACCAAAATGACGTCCGTTCCCTGCCCCTTTAGCCAAGCTACGTCCTGCGCCAAGGAGTGCAGCCAGTCCGAGCGCAAAAGGCCCGTGTCCCGATCCACCAGCAAGGCGGACCCGATCTTGACCACCAGACGCTTGGCTGAGGTCAGGGTTGCCACGTCTTCGCCTCCTCAACGGGCTTTTGCCGCAGGCGGTTTTCGTCAATCTGGGTACGCAATGCGCGCAGAACCTCGGTCACGCCCAGATGCGCCACACCGGACATTGTCATGACGGGGCCGCCGACGGCCTCTTCCAGCTCGGCCTTAGCCGCTTCGCGTTCTTCATCATCCAGTGCGTCGACCTTGTTCAGCACCGTAATGCGAGGTTTCTCAGCCAGTTCGCCGCCATAAGCCTCAAGCTCGTGAATAATGGTCCGATAGTCATCAGCCACGGTCTCAGACGTTCCATCGACCAGATGCAGCAGAACGGCGCAGCGTTCCACGTGACCCAGAAAACGATCTCCGATCCCACGGCCTTCGTGGGCGCCTTCGATCAGGCCGGGAATGTCAGCCACGACAAACTCGACGTTATCAACGCCGACCACACCCAGGTTCGGGTGCAGCGTGGTAAAGGGATAATCCGCAATTTTCGGACGGGCGTTGGATGTTGCGGCCAAAAAAGTCGACTTACCCGCATTGGGCATGCCCAGCAGACCCACATCAGCGATCAGTTTCAGCCGCAGCCAGATGGTGCGGTCGATCCCCGCCTGCCCCGGATTGGCCCGGCGCGGGGCCTGGTTGGTGGCAGATTTAAAGTGCAGGTTGCCGAAGCCGCCATTGCCGCCTTTGGCCAGCAAAACCCGCTGACCGACCTCAGTCAGATCGCAGATGACGGTTTCTTCGTCTTCGTCCAGAATCTCGGTACCAACCGGCACCCGCAAGACAATGTCGTCGCCGTCCTTGCCGGTGCGCTGCTGACCCCGACCGGGTTGACCGTTCTTGGCAAAGAAATGCTGCTGATAGCGGAAGTCGATGAGGGTGTTCAACCCGTCAACGACCTCGGCCCAGACAGATCCGCCTTTACCGCCATCACCGCCATCGGGACCGCCGTATTCGATGTACTTTTCGCGCCGAAAGCTGACGCAGCCGCCACCTCCGGCCCCGGACCGGATGTAGACCTTTGCAAGATCGAGAAATTTCATGTGTGTCCCCTACTGCAAAGGCCCCATCGGCCACAAGTCAGAGTTTCTTAGTATACGTCCAGGTGGGCACATTCGCATCACGCGCCACCGAATAGGTTTCGGCATCGCCCAGATATTCAAACCCGCAATGGGTCAACACCCGCGCCGAGGCCGGATTGTCCTGAAAAACGCTGGCAAACATGGTGGCGTTTTCCAACGGGTTGGCATTGACCAGCGCTTCGACCGCCATCGATGCAACGCCCGTGTTCCAATAGACCGGCGCGACCCAATAGCCCACCTCGGACTGGTTGCGATCCAGGCGCGTCAGCGAGATCAGGCCGATCAGCTCGGGACCGCCATCTTTGGTGGCATCCATTGCCCAGACGTCTTCATCGCGTTCTTCGGACATCGCGCGCGTCACAAAAGCTTCGGTCGAACCCGGTGGCAGCGGATGTGGAATTGCTGTGGTCATGCGCGCCACGCGCTCATCACCTGCATAATGTTCAATGAGACCCAAATCCGACCGGCGCAATGGTCGCAGATCGAACCGCTCGGTTTCAATGACCGGCTGGTTTATTATTGCCTCAAGCTTCATGAGTGCGTTCCTCCTCCGAACAACACGAATAACACGGACGCAACGGTGAGACTGGCTAACGTCCACATCAGATATTTTTCAATTGGCCGTCCTTCAACCGCGTGGGCAATTCTATCGCCCGCAAATGTCCAAATTGGATGAAGAATGACCTGACAAAACAACAAACAGAGAGCAATCGTTACTGTGGCCTCAATACTGGGCGTCCCTGCCGCCACAAACCCGGTAAACCCTGCAATGATCATCGCCCAAGCCTTTGGATTTAAGGGATGAACGATCAAACCAGCCAAGAACCCGGGTGCTTTGCCATCAGCCTGCTGACGCGACAGGCGTGTGTTGGCGATCTTCCAGGCCAGCCACATGATATAGGCTGCTGACGCGTATTTCAGCGCTGTAAATACGCCCGGAGCCTGATCGGCCAGTTGCAGCAGGCCAAAGCCCACAGGCCAGATGATCAATTGCTTCCCTACAATGACGCCCCCGACAAACGGAAGTGCCGCCCGAAAACCATAGCGCGCACCAGTTCCCAACAGGACCATATTGGCGGGTCCTGGGGTGCCAACCTGACTGGCGGCGAAAATCAGGAAACTTGTGGTTGCGACGGGCATAGGTGCGTTCAATCAAAACTACGTTAAAACGAGAAAGGGGACCGGCATTTTCTGCCGGTCCCCCAAGAATTTTCAAACCTTATGGGTTTCGGCTTACTCTGCGGCCTCCGCCACTGGCAGGACCGAAATAAAGGTGCGGTTTTTGAGGCCTTTGTGGAACTTCACAGCGCCGTCGACAGTTGCAAAGATTGTATGATCTTTGCCCATGCCTACGCCTTCGCCCGGCCAGAACTTGGTGCCGCGCTGACGCACGATGATGTTACCTGCGATGGCGGCCTGGCCTCCATACAGTTTCACGCCAAGGCGGCGACCAGCTGAGTCGCGACCGTTACGGGAGGAACCGCCAGCTTTTTTATGTGCCATTCTCTCTCTCCTTAGCCTTTAGCCAGTTCTTTGGCCTGCTCAACCCATTCGGGTTTCACTTTGATGGTGTCGATAGCAGCAATCTGCTCGTCCGACAAGGCGGCCAGAGCGGCAAAGCTCTCGATACCGGCGTCGGCCAGCTTTTTGGCGGCGGCGGGACCGACACCGTTCAGGGCTGTCAGATCATCAGCGGCAGCAGCAGCAGCGGCAGGTGCCTCTGCTTTGGCTTCAGCTTTCTTGGCAGGCTTTTTCGCTGCCGGAGCAGCTTCGCCAGCAGGTGCCGAACCAGTTGCAGCTTTGATGCCCGATTTGTCAGCGCCCGATGCCAGGATGTCAGTGATTTTGACCAGAGTCAGTTTCTGACGGTGGCCAACGGTACGCTTCGAGCTGTGCTTACGACGACGCTTGACGAAGTTGATGACCTTGTCACCTTTGATCTGTTCGATCACTTCGGCCTGAACGCCTGCGCCTTCAACGAAAGGTGCGCCAACAACCGGTGCGTCACCGCCCAGCATCAGAACATCGTTGAATTGAACTTTTTCACCTGCGTCGGCAGCCAGCTTTTCAACACGGAGCACATCGCCCGCCTGAACCTTGTACTGCTTGCCGCCAGTCTTGAGGACCGCAAACATGCGTCTTTCCTTTTCCAAACCGCGTTCTGTGGTCCCCGTTTGGGTGTTTTGGCTTTCGCCACCTCGAACAGCGCGCCCTTTTTCCGGGCTGTGTGACGACCCGTGGGAAAAGCCCTTTGGGTCAATAATAACGAGACCCGGCGCGGAAGAACCGGCCGGGATGCGCGCTTATCCAAAGATTGCGGGGGAAAGTCAACATCAAATGCGACGCTAAAGGTCCGATCCTTTCAGCACCTGAGCGACCGCCTGACCCAGCTGATAATAGATCGTGTCGAACATCCGGTTAAAGCTTTCAAACAGGGCCGTGTTGATCGCTTTGCCCGTTTCAGTGCGTGAAAAGGCGATGTTCTCGCGCATTTGACTGTCGGTCAGTGGCTTGTAGGCTAGCAGAAAGAAGGAATACAGCCACGTTCGTGTGTCTTCGGTCATGCTGTCTTTTTCCTCAAGCAGCTGTGCCAAAAGCTCCCCGTCGTCTCCGCCAACCCCCAGGCTCATCCCACGGAAAAAATTGTAATCTGCACTGATGGAGTTATGCACATTCTCGTCAATCAGGTTGTTGACCTGAATAAATTCGTCGACCAGCCGATATAGCTCCGTGCTGCGATCACCGTTTTTGTAGGCGTCCTGTGCCATTTCTTCGATGGCTTCATCTGCCAAGGCGACACGGGCGGATAATTCCAGCGAGGTGATAGCCTGCCCTAAATCGCTTTCGAAAAACAGGATGGCGCGGTCCATCTGGCTTTCGGTCAGGGTTTCCGCGAATACACTTTCGACCTGATCACGCATTCTGTCCGCGTCGTAAATCCGGTCTACCTGATCCAGAAAGACCGGGCCGCCATTGTTGTTCAGAAAGGTTTGCTGAAGGTCCTGGCCAAGTGAACTGCCTTCGTCCCGCAGGATGTCGATGACCGCGTCCACTTGCAGGGCCCGCATAAGTTGTTCGACCTTTTCCTCGGCCTGCAAAGGCGTGGTCCAAACGAACAACGCCAGGAACGTCGCGATAAAACGCATCAGATATCCTGTGCCGGGTGCAAGTCCGCCATCCGAGTGGCAAGAATTTCGAATTTCATGGCCATGATTTCATATTGAACGGCATTCAGCAGTTCATAGACTTCTTGCATCAGCGGCTGCTCTAGCGCATCGGCATAAGCGTTCACATCGGCATCGGAAAAACTCTGATACGTATAGGCAGCCCCGGCCAGGGCCGATAACTGCAACGCCTGTCGCATGCTTGTTTCGTTCTGGCGCATCATGAGGCGCAGTTGATCAGCATCCAACTGAAGATCAATTACCCCCGAAGCACTGGCGGCCAGCAGAAACCGCAGTTGAATCTCTTGCAGGGCTCGCAGGGCAGTCCCGCTTGAATCAATGGCCCTATTCATGCGTTTGAGGCTTTCAACACGGTGCGAGCCGTCTTTGATCAACTCGGCCACGATCTCTTGCCCCTGCTGCTGCTTGGACTCGTCATCTTCTAGCATATGCGAGGCGTTTTCCGCTTCGACCAGACGCTGCCCCAGGTCCGAGGCATAAAATTCTACTGCATGAAGCAGCGCCTCGTCTCTGAGTGTCTGCTCCAGAATCGACACGGCGGTTTCATGCATGTCTTCAGTGTCGAATACTTCTTCGGTCAGTCGGGCCCAATCGGAGCCGAAACCATCCGGGTCTATGCCCAGCATCTGCGGCGCCGACGCAGAAGAGAGCGCGATACTTTCCAGCGCCACGTCAAAACCAGTTGTGGTCAGAAACGCTTCGATCCTGTCTCGCCCGGCGGCAAAGGACGACACAGGCGCCATGGCCAGTGCCAGAAGCAACAAGAATAGGGTCAGAGCGGAGCGGCGAAGAGAATAAGTCATACTTCAAAGCCTAGGCGTTTTGTGCCGTCTGGCAATGGAAAATCCCGTCATAGTGAATTTCGGGAATTTTCTGCTTGCACCCCCGCGCGTTCCTCACTAAATCCCCCCCTCACAGACCCCCGCGGAGAGGTGCCGGAGTGGTCGAACGGGGCGGTCTCGAAAACCGTTGTGGGTGCAAGCCCACCCAGGGTTCGAATCCCTGTCTCTCCGCCACTATATCCCTGATAAGTAAGAATAGTTATCGCCAACACGGCGACGCATCAGGTGCCCATGCCAGACCTTACAATCCCGAAACTTGACATACTATGTCACATTTCGAGCTCCGATTGCGCCGGCTATGTCATCGGTCCAATCCAATTTTCACGGCAAATGCGTCGTTCAGATAGCCATTGCTGATCGAAGATCGACAAAGGGAAACGGGCCCCGCAGATCTGCGAGGCCCGTCTTTAGGTCATGAGCCAGCGAAGACTTACCGGAAGCCGTTGTCCCCATCGTAACTCGCGGCATCTTGCTCTTCCTGGGTCAGATACCGGAAGTAATAGCGCTCGGTCGTCTTCACCGACACATGGCCGATATAGCGGCTGACCCGGTAGATGCTCCAGCCCTGCTGCAGACGTTCGATCGCGAACTTGTGCCGGATATCATGCAGGCGTGAGCCAAATCCAGTTTCTTGCCCGTATTCCCAGAACAGGTTCGAGGCATCCTTGTAGTAGCCGTGATCGCTCCGGTTCCAAAATAAGTATGGAGACGAATTGGAGCTCGGAATGCGAAGGAGGATGTCGATCGCCGCTTGTCGCAATAATACGACGCGGATCTTAAGGTGGCTTCACATCATCAAGCCATTGTGAAAAAGCAACTTTTCTTCGGCATAACCCCGTGTTGCTTTGAGAAAAACTTGGCTTTTTTTGTATCGGCCGATCACAAAAAAGCAACGCTAACAATCGCTTAGATATTGGTGAATTGATGTGATCACCCACCGATGCGAAGGTATCAGATACTACAAAATGATAATCACAATGGGCGAAACACCATGTCCTTGAAGAAAGCACTCCAAGCACTGGGCATACTTTTGTTTGTTGGCGCTTGTTCCGAAACAACGTCAATATCTGCAGATAGCGAGCCCGGAACGCATTCCCGAGTTCCTGAAGCCGTTGCCCAGATTGCTGCTCCGGGCCAGGACCTGAACGCCGTGAAAATCATGCCTGAGGACGGTTGCTATTGGTATCGCTACGTGGGGCCTGTTGAAACGACCTACCTGCCACTCAGGACTATTGAAGGGCGCCCAATCTGCACGCGCGCCTGACAAGCACCTATCAGCGGGTCGCGGTCAAATGCCGCTCGGGAGGGTAGAGATGCGCCGTGGCACCTGGCCTGACACGATCATACAATCCGATGATATGTGGCATCGCCATCCTTACGCAGCCGGAACTTGCACGACCTCCTATAGATCTTGGATAGGGTGTTCCGTGAATTCGCAAATATGTGTCGCGACCACCTTCGTAGAGATAAAGCGCCCTTGATCCCAATGGGTTTGTTGGCCCACCCGGCACACCATTTGCGAATTGCGCATATTCATCAGGGTCACGCTCAATCATTTCAGCGGTGGGAGTCCAACGCGGCCATTTGGCCTTTCGCTTGATTGTGTAGACACCGGGCTCATAGAGATTACCCCGCGCAATAGCTACGCCGTAGCGCATTGCCGTGCCACCGTCTTCGATGAAATACAGATATCGCGCTACCGCATCGACATGGATGTCACCCGGAACAAGCGCTCGGTTGGTTTGCACACGCTGAGGTAGGAAACGTGGGTGTAACCCCCAGGGATTGGATGACGCGGGATCGAAATTGGGCGGCATCACCCTGGCATCCCATGCCGACCAATGCGAAGAAGTAGATGCCGACGCAGAGGAAGAAAACGCAGGCTGTGCGAGCATGGCCAAAGAAGTTGCAAGTAAGTGTCTTCTGTTCAGCATTTATCTCATCAACCCGTGCTGCTTGCGACCCATTGAAGAGTACGTTGGTCTCTCAGGCTTTCAACTTTCGAGAAAAAACTCCAACCATTTATCAAATTCGAAAGAAATCACCGACAAACTGGTACTTTTTATCAACGGTAGTTGTCAGCTTAACAATGGCGAAGGTCGCAATACCAGCGCGCGCTTTCACTTGCGTCAAGGTACCGATGTCCTCATTGCCGATACGGTCGTTGGCACATGGAACAGATCCAATGGATACGATGCTCTCGCAAAATGGTCACCTTAATAGCCGTGATAATAACTTTGTCCGGATGCACAGGCAGACACCACCAGGGTAATTGGCATAGCCGCGGTACGGAAGGCTGTTATGGGCCTCACCACTATGTTGATCGCGAGGTTCCTTGCGGAACATTTGATTGAAATGTGGAAGCTCAGCGACAGTTCGCCATTTTTTTTCAGGGATCAAATGACCGTTGACACACAATTGTTCAAAAGCTGATGGCAGCGTTTAACTGAGACACGCTGTGATCCTGACGAAAGAGGCATTGCCCCCATCTCCATCATTCGTCATTTACAAATTAAAACATTCATTTTATTGATTGTGAATGTATGAAAAAGCATTTTCGCGGCGCAGTTTCTTGTACGGTGCCGCTTGTATTACAGCGCTTGGAGCGCAATCCAAAATCGCGTGGGCAGAGTTACAACTCGGTTCTTCGGTTCGGATTGCAACCATGTCAGACGGATACCTGTCATTGCCTCCGGAAATGGTCTTCGGCACCATGCCGAAGGAAGAACTCAGGCAGCTTCTGGACAGCTACAAGGTTGACGCGACAAAGTACGAGCCAGAGTGCAACGTGGCGCTTTATCGAGATGATCAAAACACGGTGCTGTTCGATGTGGGGGCTGGACCCGATTTCATGCCCACTTCCGGTAAACTTCTGGAAACTCTTGAAACTATCAACCTGTCGCCCGAAGATATCTCGCACGTGATCTTCACACATGCGCACCCGGATCACATCTGGGGCGTTTTGGATGATTTCGACGACCTTCTTTTCCCCAACGCCACGCATCACTTTGGCCGAAATGAGTGGGATTATTGGTGGAACCCCTCGACGGTGGATACCATTGGAGAAGATCGCGCTGCGTTCGCTGTGGGCGCGAAGCGGCGTATGGCAGCAATTGAGGATCAAGTCGCGTTCTTTGACGACGGACAAGAGATCCTTCCCGGTATTGCCGCACGCGCAAGCTTTGGACACACACCCGGCCACATGGCGTTCGAAGTTCGAGGCGGCAGTGAATCCGTGATGGTTGCCGGCGACGCGTTGGGAAATCCACACGTAGCTTTTGAACGCCCCGACTGGCTCAGCGGCACGGATCAGGATCAACAGGCGGCCGCAGCAACTCGGAATTCGCTGCTGGATCAGATTTCCCACGAGCAAATGAAAATAATTGGTTTCCACCTTCCGAATGGTGGGATCGGCCGGGTCGAAAAGACTGGGTCTGCTTATAAGTTCATTGGAGAACCATAATGATGCGATCGCTGGCGATTGTCTTGGCCCTGGGCACACCAGCTTGGGCAAGCGAGGATATTGCAGACCAATACCCGCAAAGTGTGCTGTATTCCAAACCGGTCGAATACATCCCAGGCGTCTATTCTGCCATTGGCGCAACCGCCCCGCCGACCTACGAAAACTCTGGTCACAACAACAACCTCAGCTTCATAGTTACCGGAGAGGGCGTGATCGTCATAAACGGCGGCGCAGCCTATGTGCTTGCTGAAGCGCTTCACCAGGAAATTCAGGCAATCACGGATCAGCCGGTTAAGCTTGTCTTCAACGAAAATGGTCAGGGGCACGCGACGCTTGGCAACGCCTACTGGTCAGAGCTCGGTATTCCGATCATCGCCCATTCAGATGCTGCGGCTGAATTCGAGGAATACGGCCTACAGATCCTTGAAGGTATGCAGCGGTACAACCAGGACAAGGCTGAAAGAACCTTCCTGGCTGGCCCAACCGAGACATTCGAGGATGAATACGTGGTTGAAATGGGTGATTTCCGGATTGAGGCCAAATATCTCGGGCCGGCCCATAGTCCCGGCGATATCTCGATTTGGCTGCCGAACCAAAGCCTTGTTATCGCGGGTGATATGGCGTTTCACGAGCGAATGCTGCCGATCTTTCAAGAGACCTATACAGCGGATTGGCTTGAAACATGGGACAACGAGTTCGAAGCTTTGGGAGCCAAATATGTCATCCCCGGACATGGTCATCCGACGAACATGGATCAGGTGCGCCGTTATACACGCGACTACCTGGTCTATCTGCGCGGCAAGATCCAAGAGCACATGGATGCCGGCGGCGATCTGGCAGAGGCTTACTATGTCGATCAGTCACCGTATGCCCATTTGGACACGTATGAGGAACTGGCGACAAAAAATGCCGGGCGGGTATTTGAGCAGATGGAATTCGAATAACTCAGGACGTTTGAGGAACAGGGATTCGGCGCATTAACCTATGCGCGCTGATCGCTCCAACCCACATGAAGAAAACGGCAAGCCATGCCGTCAATGACAGGGCGGACCCTCCTGAAAGCCCTGCACCCACTGCGCAACCTCCGGCCAGCATGGCTCCAAACCCCATGAGGACAGCTCCAACAAGGTAGCGCTCCATCGGAGTATCCGGGCCAAAACGTTCGATCTTCCACTCCCCTGCAGTTAGGGCCGAGCCTGCGGCACCAATTGCTACGCCTGGAACAAGGCCGATACCGAAGGACAACACGACGTTTTGCTTCGCAACCAACGCCATCAGTGTATCCGTAGCCGGTCCGGTGAACGTGACTGACGACACGGGCACGACGTCAAAAGATGCTTGCGCGATCGCAAATGTCATTAACCAGCCGAGCGCCACCGTCACACCAACGCCTGCGGCTGTTACGATCCTGATAGGCGCAACTCGCCGGTGGAATGCAAATGCAATTGCCGACACCATTCCCATCGCTGCAACGGCTGAATAAGCCGCTGGCGAAAATCCAAGAATTTCTGAAAGATCTCTCGAGGCGCCTCCTGAGACAGTCCAGATCCCGGAAAGCAATTCGCGGGCGGGACTAAGAACGCCCGTGTAAGCAGCCTGAGCCACTAAGGTTAAAACCAAGCCTGTAATCAGGGCGCGCAGATTACCGCAGGAGGCCAATACCAACAGGCGAGATGCACACCCACGCGCCAGAACCATGCCGGCACCGAACAGCGCCCCGCCAATTATTGCTCCGCTGAGGCTACCCGTCGACGCGATCGCGCGTGTCTCGGAAAGGTTTAACCACTCAAACGCGACAAACGCCTGTACTAAGGTGAGCGCTGCGGTGAAGGCGATCAGCCAAACCGCCAGGCGAGGACCAAGCTCGCCTTCGGCGACCTCGATGGTCGACGCCCGCAAACAAAAGTGAGATTTCTGGGCCGTCACGCCGAACAGGAGACCTACAAGCGCACCGGCAAATGCCAAAGCGCCAGGGTCTCCCAACAAATCGATGAGCCTTTCCATCAACAGAAACTCTCACTTCGTTGCTTGCGCGTCCTTGTCTTCGGTCAAGTTGTCATTGTCACTGCGCAGCCATTGGCCTGCGGGCCAATTGGCATTGGGTCCATAACTCACCCAAGGCAGATACCAGTCGATCCACGTCTTCGGTGGAATGCACTGGGGAAGGTGTAATCCGTAGACGTTCTGTTCCCTTGGGGACGGTCGGATAGTTGATCGGCTGGATGTAAATCCCATAGTCACGCATCAGCACGTCAGAGATGAAGCGACACTTGACCGGATCGCCTACCATGACCGGAATGATGTGACTTGGGTTCGGTGTATGCGGGATGCCCAGATCGTCCAGCCTGTCTCGCACGTCGCGCACGCGCTGCTGGTGCAAATGTCGTTCCGCATTGCTTTGCTTCAGGTGCCGAACCGAAGCGGCAGCTCCTGCGGCCACGGCGGGAGGCAACGCAGTGGTGAAGATAAACCCACTGGCAAAGGATCGGACAAAATCGACAAGCTCTGTCGACGCGGCGATGTATCCACCAACTACGCCGAACGCTTTGCCTAATGTCCCCTCGATGACGGTTATCCGATCCATCAGGCCTTCGCGCTCAGCTATGCCTCCGCCGCGCGTCCCATAAAGCCCCACCGCGTGAACCTCATCCAAATAGGTCATCGCGCCATAGCGATCCGCCAGATCACAGATCTCGGCAATTGGTGCAAGATCGCCATCCATGGAATAGACGCTCTCGAACGCAATGAGCTTAGGAGCATCGGCAGGCAGTTCAGCAAGGTGCCTTTCAAGGTCCGCCACGTCGTTGTGTTTCCAGATACGCTTCTGGCACCGACTGTGGCGAATGCCCTCGATCATCGAGGCATGGTTCAACTCGTCAGACAAGACTGTGATGCCAGGAATGCGAGACGCCAGAGTTCCCAGCGCGGCCCAGTTCGAAACGTAACCGGACGTAAACAGCAAAGCAGCGTCCTTGCCATGCAAGTCAGCAAGCTCTTGCTCCAGCAAAATATGCTGGTGGGTGGTTCCAGAGATATTCCGCGTTCCTCCCGCCCCAGCACCACACTCATCAATCACCTGGTGCATTGCTTTGAGAACACTGGGGTTTTGCCCCATACCGAGATAGTCATTTGAGCACCAGACAGTGACCTTTTCTGGACCATGCTCCGTGTGACTGCGTGCGGTAGGGAATGCGCCGCGCTGTCGTTCGAGATCCGCAAAAACCCGGTAATTCCCTTCTTCTTGAAGCTGGACAAGTTGATCACGAAAATACTGTTGGTAGTTCATTTCAATTCCCGACAGCCTCTTCTACGATCTCGGACAACAGAGTCTGGACTTTTTGCATTGGCCCGTCAGGGTAGCTTCGGTACCCAACCATCACGCCACTGTCGTCTTCAGCGACAAAAATTCCGTAGGGGCAGAAGCCGATATTCATCGGGTCGGCTTCCATGACCTCGCGCGAAATTTTTGCCGAGCAGAAAATGAAGATGTCCGCGGCCGCAAATATCTGCTTGTCGCTGCCGACATCTGCGCCTGTTCGATTCAGCATTTCCCCAACATGGCTCACATAGTCGATGACCAGTCCCTGACCTACAATCGCGGACTCGACCGCGAAAGTTGCATCATCAAAACTTCCGTCAAATGGAGCTGTGATTATCTCCTCCGCAAATGCTGGGCCCGCCAGAACAGCGGAAAACGCGGCTGCAGCGATAAAATGTTTCATGGTTTTAGTCCTCCTCCTGAACCGCATTTTCTCAGATTGCTCATCAGGGTCTTTGACGCCGGTCAAACCCTCCGAATGCCTCAACCAAACATGTCTGAGGTGATACCGGCGTACCAACCCAGAGACTCTTCGTAAGTCGCTTTTCTCAGATCAGCATCTTCGCCGGTTTGGCTGATGAAGCCGTCAACTTTGGCGATCTTTTCAGGCGTCGCCTCGTAGGTTGCGCCCACCTTCACACCATCATCCGTGTTGATGAGCGACCAGCACGTGTTAGAAAACTTGGCAGGGAACACTTTGGAACCTGTCAACGCACCTCGTACCGCATTCGCACAGACCTTTGCCTGACTGTTTGCCGAAAAACCGGATTTCGGCATGTCACCCTGCTGGCTGGCGTCACCAAGAACATAGATATCAGGATCGACTTTGGAGGACATGTCCGCTGCGTTTACCGGTGCCCAATTGCCATCGGTCACTCCCGCCATTTCCGCAATGCGTCCAGCTTTCATCGCTGGGATCACGTTGCAGACATCGACCTTTGTCTCTTCGCCGTCGATGGTCACCGTCATTGCATCCGGATTCACGGATACATTACCACCGCCGAAATCTTCGCCGATCCAGTCGACCATTCCTTCGTAGTTGTTTCCCCAGCCTTCTTGGAACAAAGCCATTTTCGAGAATTTCGGCTTCGGATCGGCTACAATGATCTTTGCTGTTGGGTTGTTTGCCTTCAGCACATGCGCCACCATCGAAACCCGTTCATACGGCCCGGGCGGGCAACGGTACGGGTTAGGAGGAGCGACCATCGCGAAGGTACCGCCCTCGGGCATCGCCATGATCTGCGCTTTCAAAAGCTCTGTCTGAGAACCAGCTTTGTAAGCATGCGGCATCTTATTTTGGGCCGAGAGGTCCCAGCCCTCTACCGCACCATCAACAAAGTCGATACCCGGGCTAAGGATCAGCTTGTCATAAGGAACTGATCCGCCACCTGCCAAGGACACCGTCTTAGCGTCGCTGTCGACCCCAGTGGCCCAATCATGCACGATGTTGATACCGTAGTTCGCGGCAAGCGTGCCATAGCTGTGGGCGATGTCCGATAGCTCCTGAAAACCTCCCAAATAAAGGTTTGAGAAGAAACAGGTGTAGTAGGTCCGAGACGGCTCGATCAGCGTCACGTCAATCTCACCTTTGCTGTCCTTCGCTATGTAACGCGCGGCAGTCGCACCGCCCGCACCGCCGCCGACAACCACTACACGGGGTTTGCCTTGAGCCAGCACCATCGGAGCAGATAGCCCGGCGGCCACTACCCCGGCGGCTCCAAGAAATACTCGTCTATTGAGTGTCATCGCGTTTCCTCCCCTTAGGCACTTTCATTCTGGATTATTGAAGTAGGCGGCCAATGCCGCGATCTCGTCATTGCTCAGCCGCCCGGCGATCATTTGCATGACCGGATGTGGCCGCTGTTTGTCTTTGTAAGCGTGCATGGCGACCACGAAGTCGTCGTCAGGCCAATACACAATCGAGGGAATGCCCTCATCGCCACCTTCGATCTGGTGACACGTTGTGCATTCGCTGCTGAGATATGCGCCGTACTCAGGATCTCCTTGAATCGCGAGAATCGTGGGGTCGATAGAATGATCCGTTCCTATTGCCGTCGGGTCCGCTTCCGGGATGTCCTGAGGATTGTCGGAAAACGCCCGCAAATAGGCGATCACATTGGCGCGGTCTTCCGAGTCTTTCAGACCACGAAAGCTCATCCTGGTGCCAGACGCAAATGCACGTGGGTTTTCGATGTAGGCAGACAGAGTGTCAGCGTGCCATTCCAGACCCGAGTTGCCCGCGCGCACGAGACTCTTGGAATAGTTAAATCCATCGAGACCTGCGGCCTTCCGCCCAAAGACACCATTCAGATGCGGACCAATTGTGTTTTCGGCTCGTTTTCCGACCTGATGACAGCCTATGCATTTGGCAAACACCACTTTCCCTGCGTCAGCATCACCAAGGTCTTCTGCTGCGTCGGTCGATGAAGCAATAGCCCCAAAACACGCGGCAAAGATCAATGCGTTCGGCCAACGCATCGTCAACTTCCAAACGTCTTGAGATAGATGATCAAAGCTTGGATATCGTCCTGTTTCTTAAGGCCTGCAAAAGACATCCGTGTGCCTTTCATGTATTCCTTGGGCTTCGTAAGAAAGGCGGCCATTTCTTCTTCGGTCCAGACGAGACCAGCCTCGGCAGCGGCTTTCATGGCCTTGGAGTATTTGAACCCTTCAACCGACCCTGCGTTGGCCCCGATAACCCCGTTCAGCGCCGGCCCCGTACTATCCTTTGCACCGTCACCAACCTGATGGCATGATTTGCACTTCTTGAAGACCTTCTCTCCGGCTGCGAACAGTTCCGTAGTCTGGTCAGCCTCGTCGATTTTTTGAATAGCCGGCGTTGCGGCAGCTTCTTCCTCAGGCTTTGGCGCTGCGACTGGAATGAAAGAGGGCCCTTCCGCCGTGAACGTCGGCAACTCGTCCGCGCTGGCTGCATTCATGACCGAATTCGAACCGCCTTCCGGTGGCGTCTCAACCAGAAAGACTGAGCGCATAGTAACCACGGTCTCTGTTTTGCAGCTCTCAATACAGGGCTCGTCTCGCCATTCTGCGTACTCAGTCTCAGGTCGCGTATCGACGACAAATCCATCCTTGTTGTACATTTCGAATTCGGCGAAGTTTTCATTGCTGAGAACGAAATCGTCATCTACCAGATCATTGGAATAAAGGATATAGGCGACTATTGCGTAGGTCTCATCCGCCGTAAGCGTACCCGCTTCACCAAATGGCATTGAGCGGGAAATGTAGTCCCAAGCGGTCGACAAATGCGGCCAATAAGACCCAACGGTTTTCACAGGATCTTCGTCCGCAAGCGTGTCGAAGCCGCCGGCCAGAACAGGCCAATTGTCGGCGCCTTCGGCAAACTCTCCGTGACAGGACGCACACCGGTCGACAAACACTTCTTCTCCAGTCCAGACATCGCCTGATCCAACCGGCAAGCCACGCCCGTCGGGCAAGATGTCAACGTCCCAGGCCGCGATCTCTTCCTCCAGTGCAGGACGTCCAAGCCCAAAAGTACCGTCGCGACTGGGCGCCGGTGCAGTTAGTTTCGCACCATTTGCAACCCGTTCAGCAGCGGCCGCTTGGATTTCCTCGACTTTGGTCTCAAGTTCAGCTGCTCGCCTGGCCTCCGCTTGCGCATTTTCCAGAGCTGATGCTGCATGCGCTTCAACCTGACCTATCCGGGTTTCCAAAGTGTCTATCTTCGACTGGCCGTAGTTCCGATTGGCAAATACCAACGCAGCCGCAAGCACCAAGGCTATGCCACCAAATACGGGCAGGAAAACATGACTAAGAGACTTCGACATTCTCAGCGATCCCTTCTGCGCTCACAAACCAAGTTTGGATACAGTTGTTGTGGTAGACCGCGTTTTCTCCGCGCTTTTCGCGTAGCTGGTCTTTGGTTGGCTGCACATAGCCAGTCTCGTCTATCGCTCGGGCCTGTAACAACATTGGTGCTCCGTCCCAATTCGTATCGAGATAGAAACGCGTCAAAGCCTTGCTGTCGCCCTGCTTGCCAAGACGCGCCGTCTCCCAGGTGATCCCACCGTCCTTGGACACATCGACCCGCGTAATTTGCCCGTGGCCTGACCAGGCAAGCCCGGAAATGACCAAGGGTCCCGGTCCGTGTTTGATGGGCATTTGCGGGCTGGGTGACGTAATGACGGACTTTGCATCCATCACCCACGTCCATTTCTGGGCTGTGCCATCGGCATAGACATCGGTGTACTTCGATGTTTCTTCTCGGCTTTCGACCGCCATATCGACGACTTCGACGCGGCGCAGCCACTTGACCCACATGTTGCCTTCCCAACCCGGAACAACCAGTCGCACGGGGTATCCATGTTCCATGCGTAGTGCTTCACCATTTGCCTTGAAAGCCACCAGCACGTCATCCAGTGCTTTTTCCATCGGGATGGAGCGGCCATTGGATGAGGCGTCTGCGCCTTCAACATAGACCCATTTGTCCGATGAGACATCCGCACCTGCTTCCTGCAACAGCGTGCGCAGCGGAACACCGGTGTATTCCATATTGTGAATCATGCCGTGGGTAAATTGGACGCCGTTAAGTTGCGCCCCCGCCCACTCCATACCGGTGTTCGCAGCGCATTCGCAGAAATACACATGATTTTCGCGCGGGAAACGCTCAATATCTTCATAAGTAAACACAAGCGGGCGATCGACCAGCCCATTGATCATCAGGCGATAATCCTCCTTGCGCAGCTCGATCGCACCCGAATGGTGACGCTCAAAGGCGCATCCTTGCGGAGTGATTGTGCCATCAAGCGCGTGGATTGGTGTGAAGTTGATCGACGAAATCGGAGAGGCGGTCAGCCATTCCACGTTGCGCCGAACGACATGAGATTCGAAGCTGATCGGCATGCCATAAGGTGACTCATCGACACCGGCACCCGTGTAAGACGCCCATTCCTGAAGCTCTGTTATCAGTGGGTCGGGCGTATCTGCCGCTGCCGCACCCGCAACTGACCCTGCGGCGACCGCAGCACTGCCTTTCAGGAAGGCCCGGCGGGACGGTTTGAACGCGTCATCCATATCTCTTAGGTCTCCATCGGTTTCTTAAGCGCCGACAACATCAACACTGGTGTTCTCTTGCACCGTGACGGTGCCAAGGTTGCGAACATGGTTTTCGACAACATCCCAGATCGGCGGGCCCTCAGTACCTTCGTTTACGCTGGCCCAACCAGCCACGACGTAGGTTTTTGATGGATCAATTACTTCACCCGTTTTGAGCAAAGTCATTTCGCTGATCCGCTGACCTTGTGGTTTGGTCACATCGATGCGGTAGCCAAGCCCACCGACGCGGACCATATCGCCGCCCTGCTGGTAATAAGGATCGGGGTTGAACAGGTTGTCACCGACATCCTCGAGGATCACATGGATGAATTCGCCTGTCATTTCTGTGCGATAGGCATTGGGATACGACATCGATGTGACGTTCCAAATGTCCTCGCGCGTAATTTCCTGCCCCGGCAGGATCGACGGCCCCCAACGGACGCCGGGCGACATCGCGATGTCAGCCTCACGCTCATTGATCAGGGCATCGCAAATCAGGTCATCCCACGTGCCGTTAAAGTTGCCGCGGCGGTAAAGCAACGATTCCGTTTTGCCAATTACCTCACTCAGCGCAGCCTCGTACGGCGCGCGCTGATCATTTATCAGAGCGGTGATCGCAGGATCAGGAGCGATGACGTCAGAGAAGATCGGGATCAGCTTATGCTTCAGCCCCATCATCTGCCCGTCCCTCACGTCGAGATCTACGCGGCTGACAAATTTGCCGTTCGAGCCAGACGCGATGATATGCGTTTTTCCGACCAGAACCGGCTCGGGAAGCGCGTCATGGGTGTGACCGCTGAGTATCACGTCGATCCCTTGCACCCGACCCGCCATCTTCTTGTCCACGTCAAAGCCGTTGTGGCTGAGGACGACAACGACATCGGCACCGGCATCACGAACCTCGTCCACCATTGCCTGCATGTTTTCATCTCGAATACCGAAAGAGTATTCTGGGAACATCCAGCCTGGGTTCGCGATGGGCATGTAAGGAAACGCTTGCCCGATAACAGCAACCTTTGCACCGCCCCGATCAAAAAACTTGTAGGGTTGGAATAGTTCAGCGGGTTCGTCCCATTCAGCATCAAAGATATTCTGCCCAAGGGCCGCAAAGGGCAAACCTTCGACGATTTCGTTAACCCTGTCGCTGCCCAACGTGAACTCCCAATGGAAGGTCATTGCATCGGGTTTCAGCGCGTTCATGACATTGACCATGTCCTGACCGGCCGTCTGATAGCAGGTGTATGAACCGTGCCAGGTATCGCCCCCATCCAATAAAAGGGCATCAGGGCGGTCAGCACGAATGGCGTTGATGACAGTTGAGACCCGGTCCAATCCACCAACCCGACCGTAGGTCTTTGCCAGCGCAGAGAAATCGTTGTAGGTCAGCCCATAGGCCAACGGGCTTCCCTCTTCGATCCCGTAGGCCTTGCGGAACGCCGCCCCTGTGACATGCGGCATCTGCCCTCGTGCATCGCCAATACCAAGGTTTATCTCGGGTTCGCGGAAATAGATCGGCTTGAGTTGCGCGTGGATGTCGGTGACATGGATCAGGCTGATATTTCCGAAGGTCTCGAACTCCAGCAATTGATCCTGCGTTAGGCTTTGCTGCGCGGCAAGTCTGGCCCAGTTTCCGAACCCGGACGCCCCGTACAAAGCCGATGCAGCCATTGAAACCTGCAAGAAGTCACGTCGAGAAATCATCTATCAGCTTTCCTATAACACATATAAATGTGTGAATGTAATTTTCCTGGAAAAACCCGCGCAGGACACTGTCCACGCGGGTCGTTCACTATTGCCGTACTGCAGGAGTTTCGACTGAAAGCCCGTTGCCACGCGAGGCCACATAAAGCTCAAGCGCGCGAAACTCGTCCGATCCTTCGGCAAAAGTTTCCGCCCGCGTATCGCGAATACAGCCGCGGAAACGGTTGTGGCGCGAAATCAGCTTTGCTTGTTTCAGACGATATGTTGGGAACCCGTTGATCATACCCTGGCTCAGGTGGTCGGCACGGATCATGTTGCCCCAGTTGTCTTCATGACAATTGGCACAGCTAAGCTCCAGCTGACCATAGCGGGTATAATACATCTCTTTGCCCTGCTCCCAATACGGGGCGGCATCGCCATCAATCGCGACATTCATTGGCATGCCGCGTGATTGCAGACCGATCAAAGCGACCATGCCCTGCATATCACCCCCGGACCATTTCCAGGCATCGGCTTCCATGCGGTCCGTACGGCAATTGTTGATCAGATCTTCCATGACGACCAGCTTACCAGTTTCGGCATCCACCTTCGGCATGGACGCCTGCAATCCTTTGAAGCTCTCCACCCCATCATGACATGAGGCACAGCTCTCGCCCGCGGCACCATCGACGGTCTCGAAGAGATCGGCGGCCTGATCGACGAAGATCATTGCAGGGTTGTCGAAGTCATCAATTTGAAGCGCTTGCGTTTCATCCGTGCGAAAATGCCAACCCGAGTAGATCGTGTCCAAATTTTCCAGATGTGCCGGAGCTTCAGTGACCGAGGTCATGTCCAGCTCATCATTGATCACAAGATTCTCTTCGTCAGGACCAGCCATTGCTGCCACTGGGAAAACCAGAACTGCCGCGATCGCCGTTAGTGCCTTGGTATTCATTGCGTTCCTCCCTTAGTGGACCAGCGCCAGAATTCGCAACCAGCGCTGACCTTCCTTAGTGGTCGAGCCGTTAAGCAATCTCGATCGTTTTCTTCTCGTCGTAGACAGAGCCATCGTCGTCGTACCAGGTGAAAACAAACTCACCGGCTTCTGGCACTGTTGCTTCAAACTGGAAGTACGGATTGGTCGAAATCGCCGGCTCCATGGTAACGTCAACCACCATTTCCCCATTAAACTCGCAGGTGAACCGATTGATGATCGAACGCGGGATGACGTTTCCTTCTTTATCCTTACGCTGGCCGCTTTCCATCTTGTGGCTGATCAGTGTCTTGATCGTTATGGTTTCACCAGCAGCGGCTGTCTTTGGAACCTTGACGCGTGGTTTTACACCGGATGCCATTGGCTAATCTCCTGTTCTTCAGGGCGCGTGGCGATCAGCCGCCGCAGCCGCCGATTGTCACTTTTACGGTCGCGGACGCTTTGGCGAAGCTGCCATCTGCCATCTTCGCCACGGCAATGACGTCCTGCGTTCCGGCAAGACGGATGCGGGTTGATGCGGCTTGTTCAGCCGCCAACGGACCGAAATTGAATGTTGCAACGCCAGGTTCGGGGTTACCTGCAGCCACGATTAGAATTGCAGCTGCGCCCGGAGCACGGACTTCGATTGGCACAGTATTGCCGTTTTCAGCAATTTCCGGTGCAGTCAATGTAACACCGCCGTCAGCCACATCTGCGCCGCCTGTAAATGCCGCGATGGCATCTTCAGCAGCTGCATTTGCCCGAAGCGGCATAATTGTCAGGAACGCGGCGCCCAGCCCAAGGGCCAGTGTCTCGCGGCGAGAGAGTTCCATTTTCAATCTCCTTTGAAACTTCGAAAATTCACGCTTTAAAGCGCGACTATTCCTCTTTCAGGGTCGCAAGAAACGCGACCACATCCTCGATTTCTTGCGCTGTCAGGATCGACGTCAAAGGCGCGGTCGGGGCTTTTCCGGTATAGGCGTCGCCCGGGCGGATATATCCGTCATCCTTGTAGAACGCAGGCATCACCGTGCCTTCGAATGTCATCTTTGCATTTGCGACCAATCCGCGAAGTTCCGCTTCGGTCCAACGATCGCCAGCGCCATCCAGCATCGGACCAACTTCGCCATGGAACGGTATTTCGGCCAAAGCCGAGACCGCGTGGCATGCCACGCAATTGCCTTTTGATTTGTCGCCAACGATAAGCGCGCCATTTGCCGCATCACCATTAGCGCCAGTCAAAGAGACTTCGATAGCGCCATAGTCGTCATAGGTTACGTCTTTCGGGTCTGTATCTGCCGCAAATGCGGCGACGCCCGTCATTGCGCAGACCAATGTTAAGAGTCTCAGCTTCATGATCCCTCCCATTTGCTAACACGCCGGCGGCGCCTTGCGACCCAAAGCATTTGTGTACCGTAGTCGACGAGTGCCGCCTGTCGCAACATTAAATTCATCATAATGAATTTTTTTATTTGTAATGATGGAGCTCAATCTTGAGAAATATTATTTCGCTCCTGAATGCGCCGGGCATGATACCGTTGAAAATCTTCGCCATTATCAAGTTCGTATCGCTTCTCGTCGACCCAGGTGAAAAGATCCAAGGTTGTCCCCTTAGAGAAAGCTCCCGGCATCACAGCGACCGCAGCGTCAATGGCTGTGGCATCCTCCGGCACCTCTTCCGGCAGAAATACGAGCGTCGGGGTGAACAGAATCCCCCATTTTCGCATCAGCGCTCTTTGCTCATTTTCTTCCCCGTCAAAGTCGGTAGCTGTGGTGCTACCATGCAGGTCCAGTTGGACGACAAAGAAATTCTCTTCGATGAAAGCTGCAAGGTCAGGCTGAGGGAACACCTCTTCATGCATCTTTTTGCAGTAGATACAGCCTTGTTGCTCAATAAATAAAACTAACCGCTTGTCTTCGCTTGAGGCCTCTTCAAGATCCTCGCGGAGATCTTTGAACGTGTCGCGCATCCACGGTGTTTTATGCAGACCGTCGTCGCCCAGTTCAGCGGCGAAAACTGCCCCGCCGATCAGGCACGCGATCAATACTGACAAAACTCGTTTCATGTCTTCCTCCCGAATTACCCAATGGCTGCGAGCCAAGGCATATAGTCGAGCATCCATTGTGCGATGTAATTGATGGAATTGGTTGCGATGAGGATGCCGAAGAGCACCAGAAAGCCACCCATGGCCTTTTCGATGAGGGGCAAGTGCTTTCTGAACTGCGCCATCCATTGCATGAAAGGGCGGACCAAAAAGGCCGCCAGAACAAACGGCGCGGTCATTCCAACCCCGTAGACGAATAGAAGCACTGCTCCACGCCAAGCCGTCTCGGTTCCGGCCGCTGTAAACAAGATCGCAGCGAGCACAGGCCCGACGCAAGGTGTCCAACCAAAAGCAAATGCCAAGCCCAGAACGTAAGCCCCAATCAGGCTAACGCTTGATGTCTCACCGACGTCCGCACGAAATTGACGATACAGGAACGCGATGCGAAAGAACCCCAGGAAATGCAGCCCCATCGCAATGATGATGGCCGCTGCAATCCAGCGTAGTATGTCGAAATACTCTCGTACCAGTTGCCCGAAGATCGAAGCCGTCGCACCCAGCGCCATGAAGATCGTAATGATCCCGGCTGCAAATGCTATCGCAGAAAGCGCTGCCCTGCGACGAACGCCGGCGGATAGTGTTGACCCCGCAGATATCTGATCAATCCCGACGCCGGCCAGATAGCTAAGATAAAACGGCACGATAGGTAGGATGCAGGGCGATAGGAACGACAATAGCCCTGCGACTAAAGCTCCCGCAAATGTAATGTCGAGCATGGTCAAACCTGTTCTGGCACGCTATCATTCACATATTCAAAATAATAAAGATATGTCGCTGTGGTCAATCGGAGCTTAAAATGCGCCACCTACTTCTGCATTTGCTTGCAATCACGCTGCTTGTTTCTCCGGTGATTTCACGGGCAGAAATGACGCTTCTGATGGCCGAGGAAGATGGGTGTATTTGGTGCGCCCGTTGGGACAGTGAAATCTCGGAGATCTACCCCAAGACACCTGAAGGACATGCCGCTCCACTTCACCGCGTCGATATCCATGCAGCTATGCCTGAAGGCATCGCGTTGGAGCGGCCTCTCCACTACACGCCAACCTTTGTTCTGCTGGACGATGGACAAGAGGTTGGACGGATCGAAGGCTATCCCGGCGAAGATTTTTTCTGGGGGTTGCTGGGCGTTTTGCTGCGTGACGCGGGGGTGCCGATTGAGACCTCTGGATAAACTGTGGCGCATTACATAAACTGTTATGAATGCGTGAAGCTATGAAAGCGAGGCGATCTTGTTGAACAAATCTTCGAAACTGCCCGTGTTCGACCCGGACATGTGCGCCGAAGACATAGACAGAATGATGGAAAATGCTCAGACGGCGTCAAGTTTCCTTAAGGCAATCAGCCATGAAGGGCGCTTGATGATCTTGTGCTATTTGTCCTCGGGTGAAAAATCTGTCACGCAGATGGAAGAAATGCTCTCGGCGCGCCAGGCCGCCGTTTCTCAGCAACTATCTCGCCTACGCTTTGAGGGCTTGGTCAAAACGCGACGCGAGGGGAAAACGATCTACTACAGATTGGCGGATGATCGATCGACACAGATCCTGGAAGTCGTTTACGATCTATTTTGCAGGGAGAAGTAGAAGCCGCCAAAAATACCCGCCAGCTTTGGGAGGAGACTGGCAATGTTTGAAGCATTGGGAGACGCCAACACCGTTGCCCTGATCGGGTTGATCGGTGGTATTGTGTTGGGCTTGGCCGCTCGCATTGGCCGTTTTTGCACGTTAGGTGCAATCGAAGACTACCTTTACGCAGGCGATGACCGGCGGCTGCGGATGTGGGCAATTGCGATCGGCGTAGCAATTGTCGGCAGCCACTTAGGTATGGCTTTAGGGTGGCTCGACCCTCTTGGAACAAGGTATCTTGCGCAGACCTGGAACCCACTTGGGTCGATTATAGGTGGTCTCATGTTCGGTTACGGAATGGCCATCAGCGGAAACTGTGGCTATGGCGCGCTGGCCAGGCTTGGAGGAGGCGACCTTCGATCATTTGTCATCGTATTGATTATGGGTCTATCTGCTTACGTTGTCATGTCCGGGCCCCTTGCATATTTGCGCGTTTGGGTCTTCCCCGAGGAAATGGATCTTAATGGCCCCCAGAGCATTAGCTTCCTTGCCGAACAACTGACCTCTATCCCAGCCTGGCTCATTGGCTCTGTTATTGGGGTTGCGTTGATGATTTTCGCCTTGGCAAACCGGCGCTTCCGCCGCAATCCCGCACAGGTGTTCTGGGGATCTGTAGTAGGACTGGCGATCGTATCAGGGTGGCTCGGCACGAATTGGGTTGCGACGCATGGTTTCGATGGTGAGCCAGTTCAAACCCATACCTTCGCTGCACCCCTTGGCGACACAATATTCTATCTTATGACAGCCTCCGGAAACACTTTGTCCTTTGCGGTCGGATCAGTCTCCGGCGTTCTCATTGGCGCATTTTTGGGATCCTGGTCCAAGGGTCATTTTCGATGGGAAGCATGCGAAGATCCACGTGAACTCAAGCGTCAAATGCTTGGCGCGGCAATTATGGGGCCAGGCGCGATCATCGCAGTCGGTTGCAGCGTCGGACAAGGTATATCTGCCTTCTCACTTTTGGCCTACAGCGCGCCTGTAACATTCGCTGCCATCTTCGCCGGTGCGGCGCTTGGGTTGAGACAACTCGTTTCTGGACTGTCCTTTATGACTGAGCGTTGAGTTCACAGTTCAAATCAGTATGACGCTTTCCTATGACACCCCTACCCGCTTTCTGTGCCGAAACTGCTTATCTTGTTGCCATAAAGCCCTTGTTTTATTGATGTCACGACTTCCGATTTGATGTCAAAACGGTCTCGAAAACCGTTGTGGGTGCAAGCCCACCCAGGGTTCGAATCCCTGTCTCTCCGCCACTATCTTCTTGAAATTGAAAGCTAGTAATAGAAATTCAGGGTGTAGTGTGCTTTCTGCCCTAGTCGACAGGTACGGCCATTGGTGTCCTACTGCGCCCCATTTTAGGACTTCCGGCTATGCCAATTACGGCCCTTTGGCGCAGACTATGACACATTGACACCCTTCCAAGCTGCAATCAGGCAAACGAAATAGGGATCCTGCGTCTGCGGGATCCCTGTTAAATGTTGCGGGGTTAAAGGCTTCAGCGAAAGCCGTTGTCGCTGTTCTGCCCTAACCTGAGCGATTTCTTCCTGTGTCAGGTATCTCAGGTAGTAACGGCCTGTGGCAATTCGTTTGTGACCGCTGCAGTAAGACATGCCTCGCGTAGAGCGGTCTGAGTTGTTACTCTTTACGAAGGATCCGATATAGAAACCATAATCCTGTCAAGCTCGCTGTGAACGGGCTCCCATCCCGTGGCTAGTTTAAGAGCGCTAACGTCCGCACAGATCTTTGCGATGTCACCAATACGTATGGGCGCGTAGACCGGTGTGATCGACGGCGCATGGCGGGCGTTACTTATTGAACTCCCCTTCCCGACCAATATTAGTTAAGGGAACCTTGGCAACCGCCAGAAATGTTCTGAAAGCTAATTTGCCAGACAGTTCATAAAACTACGTTTAGGTGCGTGAAACGCTCTGCCCCAAGCCGCAGGATACGCACCAATCAGACAAACTTCTTTCAGCCATCAGACGCGAAATTGAAGGTGGAGAACAAAAGCTCCGAAATTTAGGACACTGAAAATCTATCGCGTTAAATAGCGGTTGCTCCCATTGTTGGCGAGATCACCGCAGGGAAAAATGCGACACTTCACATATGTTCACTGGGTTTTTCTTTTTGCTGAAAAACTGATGACCCAGGATAGCGCATTGATTTATAAACGATAATAGAAATGATTAGGCAAATCCTAATGTTTAGTGAGGAAGTCAATTCTTAGGACGGCAACGCAGCCCGTATATACCTGAATGGAATTTCGCGATGCTCAGGGGAGGCGCAATTGTCTGACAAAGAAAATATCGCGATTGACGTGCGGGACGCGGTAAAACGTTATGGCGATTTTACGGCGCTCAAGAAGATCTCGCTGTCGATCATGGACAATGAGTTCTTTACCCTTCTAGGTCCGTCTGGCTGCGGCAAGACAACTCTCCTTAGAATGATCGCCGGGTTCGAGGCCGTAACCGAAGGTGCGATCTACCTATACGGAGATGAAATCGAGAACCTGCCTCCTAACAAGCGCCCGGTGAACACAGTTTTCCAAAACTATGCTTTGTTTCCGCACATGACCATTTTGGACAATGTTGCATTCGGGTTGGAAATGCGGGGGGCCTCGAAATCCGAAGCGCGTAAGAAAGCGGGTGAGATGCTGGAATTGGTACAGCTCTCTCAGTTCTCGGCCCGCAAGCCCAGCCAGTTGTCGGGTGGCCAGCAACAGCGTGTTGCGCTGGCACGTGCCCTGGCGCCTCAGCCCAAGGTTTTGTTATTGGACGAACCCCTGTCTGCACTGGACTTGAAGCTCCGCAAAGCAATGCAGCTTGAGCTGAAGCATCTGCAACGTGAAACCGGGATCACCTTTATCTTCGTGACCCACGACCAAGAAGAAGCGTTGACCATGTCCGATCGCATCGCGGTTATGTCCGCTGGCGAGCTGCAGCAGCTGGGGTCTCCGACGGACATTTACGAGCGTCCGCACAATATGTTCGTGGCTGATTTTATTGGCGAGACCAACCTATTGGAGGTTTCCGTTGACGATATCTCGAATGGCCGTGCAATCTGCCACCTTGGCGGTGGGCATGAGTTGACCTGCAACTCGGTTGAGGGGGTTGGCGTTGGCTCCAAGGTTCACATGTCAATCCGACCAGAGCGGTTGTTTATGTCGGACAGCCCCGCCGAAACCGAAAGCCTGAAAGGGCGGATCAAGGAAAACATCTTTGTCGGCACAGATATCACAACCATCGTGGACTTGCAGGATGGCCCAGATTTTGTCGTACGCACCTCAAACTCAGACCGCGGCAACAAGCGGATTTTTGAGCCGGGCACCGAAATGTATGTCAACATGGAGCTGGGGGCTGGTCGCCTCCTGGTCGACTAATGGCGGCGGGTGCGGCAAGCGGCGGCAGCGCAACGACAGATACCTATAAAGAGGCGCGAACATGGCTTCTGCTGCCCGCATGGGTGACATTGGCCATTCTGGTTCTGGCGCCGGTCATCATGATGCTGATCTACTCTTTCCTGACAAAAGAGTTCCGGGGCGGCGTCATTTGGGAATTCTCGCTGGCGGCTTATGATCAATTCTTCTTTGATCGAGGATTGTTCGGTGACGACCCCCCTAAGATAGAATGGACCTATATCACGATTTTCTGGCGCTCGATCTGGCAGGCAGGTGCTGCTACATTGCTCAGCCTCGTGATCGGCTTTCCAACGGCCTATTTCATCGCCACCCGATCCGAAAGCATGCGTCCGGTTTGGGTGTTCCTGATTACCATCCCCTATTGGGTGAACCTGTTGATCAGGACCGTGTCGATGAAATTCCTTCTGCGCGATCAGGGGCCGTTGAACGACTTTCTGATGAATATCGGCCTGATCGACAGCCCCCTGCATATCGTTAACACCAATTTTGCGGTGCAGCTCGGCCTGTTCTATTCATATCTGCCCTTCATGGTGTTGCCGATCTATGCAGCGGTTGAACGGTACAACTTTGCCCTTTCCGAAGCCGCGGCCGACCTCTACGCGTCGAAATGGACCACACTGCACCGCGTGCTTCTTCCCGCGGTCAAACCCGGAGTATTTGCGGGTTGTATTTTGGTGTTTGTTCCGTCGATGGGGTCGTTTCTTGCACCCGACCTTCTGGGTGGCGCCAAAAACTTTATGATCGGCTCGCTGATTGAGGAGCAGTTCAAAGGCAACGCCGGCAACTGGCCGTTTGGCGCGGCCGCGTCGATGATCCTGCTGACAATGGTTTTGATCATCCTGATGTTCTCGGCCCGTCAGCAGGCCAAAGCCGACAAGGCGGGGGGCTGATCCATGGCAAGCAAGCAATTCGACATCAAGTCTTACACTGGCTTCAAGGGGATCACCCTGCTGTGTCTGGTCATTCTCTATGCGCCGCTGGTTGTGGTCACGATCTACAGCTTCAACGCATCCCAATCACTGACCAACTGGGAAGGCGTTTCGCTCCGTTGGTATGCGGATGTTTTTACCGGGCCTGAAAGCGGTAAGTTCAAGACGGCTGCCAGGAACAGCTTTATCATTGCGATCATTGCCTCAACCACGGCAACCGCAATTGCAACGTTGGCCGCAACTGGCATGGTTCGAGGTGGCAAGTTCCGCTTTCGCACATTGTCCTTTGGGTTGATCAGCCTGCCGCTGATGGTGCCCGAGATCGTTCTGGCCGTCGCGACCCTGATCTTCTTCAATTCGATCGGATTCGAACGCGGGCTACTTACCATCCTACTTGCCCATATCGCCTTTTGTATTCCGTTTGCCTATCTGCCGATCTCGGCCCGTATGCAGGGGATCGAGGACAGTTATGAGCAGGCCGCACTGGATCTCTATGCTACTAAACGGCAAGCATTCACTAAGATCCTCCTCCCGCTGATGATGCCCGGCATTATATCAGGTTTTCTGCTGGCCTTCATCGTCAGCCTGGATGACTTCATCATCACCAACTTTGTGAAAGGTGCCGGGGTCGAGACTTTGCCAACGGCGATCTTTGGCTCGGTCAAACAAGGGATCAAACCGAATATCATGGCGATTTCGACCATGTTGCTGAGTGTGTCCATCCTCATGGTCACGATCAGCTATTTCGTCAGCAAGTCTGACAACACAAAATAACCAACAGATGGAGAGACACATGAAACATATGATGAGAAGCGGCGTTGCTGCCATTGCTTTGGCTATTGGCGCGAACGCTGCCGCCGCCGATGGTGAACTGGTTCTGTACCATTGGTTTGAGTACATCCCGCAAGAGCTGCTGGACAAGTTCACCGAAGAAACCGGCATCAATGTCACCATGGACACCTACGACTCGAACGAGGCGATGCTGGCTTCGCTCAAGGCCGGTGGTATCGGGACCTATGACGTATCGGTTCCGGGCGACTATATGGTGTCGATCATGGCCAGCGAAGGCATGTTGGACACAATCGCCGACGGTGAATTGAAGAACAAAGGCAACATCGCCGAGGAATGGGCCGATCCCGGTTTTGATCCCGGTCGGCAGTCCTCGATCCCGTATCAGTGGGGCTCGACCAGTTTTGCAGTCAGCCGTGATGCGTTTGACGGCGATATTCAAACCACCGATATTCTGTTCAATCCGCCAGCTGAACTGCAAGGTCGTATCAACATGTTGGACAGCCAGGGAGAAGTGATGGCCATGGCCGCGTTGCATATGGGTATCCCGCAATGTTCCACTGACCGCGAGCAGTTGAAGGCGCTGAATGCCATGCTGCAAGAAGCTAAGCAGCACTGGGCGTCGTTCAATTCGGATACCGCGAAAGAGGTTCTGGTTTCCGGTGACGCAGCCGTAGGCCAGATCTATGACGGGTTCTCTGCCAAAGCGCGCGAGGAAGGCGCCAATGTGGAATACGCCTTTCCGACACAAGGTTATATCGCCTGGATGGACAATGTCGTTCTGCTAAAAGACGCCCCCAACCGCGAGAACGCGCTGATATTCATGGATTTTCTGCTGGAGCCCGAGAATATCGCAGCCGTGTCCAATTTTGCGCAGTACAACGCCGGTGTGAACGGTGTGGGTGAATTCCTAGACCCGAAGCTGGCTGAACAACCCGAAAAGAACCCTCATGCCAATGCAGGCTCGGGCGTGTTCATCGAAGTATGTGATGAGGAAACACAGGCGGTCTATGACCAAATCTGGACCAACTTGAAGAAGTAATTCAGGCCCTATTCCTGACGCGAAAGCCCCCGGTTTTTCCGGGGGCTTTTTCGGTTTCAGTAAGTGTCTGTTTTTTAGCGGCTGATGTCTTCGAGGATGCGATCCATCATCGCGTCGCACGCGTTCAGCTGTTCGATTTCAAGGTATTCATCCGGCTTGTGTCCCTGACGTTCCATGGAACCCGGCCCGCAGACAACAGTTGGAATCCCCAACTCGCTGAAAAACCCGGCCTCGGTGCCAAAGGCGACTTTGGTGGTGGCGTTACTTTGCGCAAGTTTCTGGGCGTAAGCGATGACACCCTCGGTCTTATCAACATCCAGTCCGGGATAGGCGTTATACTGTTCGACCTCAATGCGCGCCTCCGAGCATAGGGCCTGATACCGGGCCCCTACCCTGACCGCTGCGTCTTGTATCTGTGACAGAATATCCTTGCCATGATCCAAAGCAAGATGACGGTATTCAAAGGTCAACTCAGCGCGGTCGGGCACAATATTCAGGGCTCTGCCGCCCGACAGTATACCCACGTGGAAGGTCGTATAGGGCACCGAGTAAGCCGGGTCGCTGTTACCACTCTTGGCGTAAACGTCTTGTAGCGCACGCAACTCGGCCACAAAATCGGTTGCAAGATGCAGTGCATTGACAAATTTAGGGGCCAGCGCGGAATGCCCGCTTTGACCGTGGCAAACAGCGCGCAGCGCAGCTTTGCCTTTGTGCCCGATAGCGACCTGCATTTCTGTCGGTTCGCCGACGAAACACGCGCGGGGCTGACCCAGCATTGGGGCGAGCCGATCCAGCATGTGTTGAATACCGACGCATCCCACCTCTTCGTCATAGGACAACGCGATCTTAAGCGGTTCTCGCAGGTCAACCCCGGCAGTCCGGTCTGCCAAAGCCATAACCGACGCCACATAACCCTTCATATCTGTGGTGCCACGACCGTAAACACGGTTACCTTCTTGCGTCAGGCAAAACGGGTCTTTGGTCCAGCTTTGGCCTTCGACTGGGACAACATCCGTGTGCGCAGACAGCAGAACTCCGTCACCGTCAGGGCCTTTTTCCGCGTAGAGCCCAGTTTTGTCGCCGCCGGGATCGGTGATGCGATGAACCGCAAAGCCGCGCGCCTCTAGAAACTCTTCGACATAAGCGGCAAGTTCGAGGTTCGAGTTCTTGCTGACAGTATCGAAGCCAACCAGTTTATCGAGAATACCCAGTGTAGACGTCATGCGACTTGAACCTGCTTTTCGGATTGCCGACCGGTTTGATCCCCTCTGCGTTCGGGATTGTAGATTAGCCTATACGACAGGCAGAATACTTAAATCTGGGAATGACGAAGCAGAGGTTAGGAGAATTCTAAGGACCTGCGATCACTCGTTCTCTGGAATGCACAAACCCGGGAGGGTTCCCGATTTCACGGCGTGCGCACAATGATCGACAAAGGTTTTCAGAGTGTTTGTTTCATTCTCGGCCCGGGCGCGCAGCAGACCAAGGCGCATGGGGCGCACCTCTCCAGCCAAAGGCACAAAAATCAGTTTCTTTCCGTCCGGTGACAAGCTGTTCAAGGGGCGAATATTCGCAATGGAAAAGCCGAATCCGTTGGCAACCAGTGAACGCATCACCGACATATCTGCGGTTCTTTCCGCGATATTGGGCTTTATGTTGGCCTCGCGGAAAAACGACAAGAAGTACTCACCGCTGAATGGAAGGTCCAACAGAACCATCGGGCTGTCCTGCAGGTCTGGAATCGTTAATTCGACCTGCTTCGCCAAGGGATGGTCTTCTCCCAAAACCACATAGGGCGGGAGCGCGTGCAGAGGTTGGAATTCAAGATCAGTGGGAATGTCCAGATCGTATGTCAGTGCAATGTCCAGCTCGGCCCGGCGCAATTGGCTGAAGATGTCAGCCTGATTCAATTCACGTTGTTCGATATGTACATTAGGGTAGCTGTCCTCGAATTCGCGCCGCAAGCCCGGCAAGACGATCTGCGCGAAAGTCACAAGACACCCTACGGACAGAATGCCCTGAACCTTACCCGTGATTTCCCCAGCAAGCGTGGCCAGCAGTTCGGCTTCACGCAGAACAAATTCGGTTCGTTCCATGATCTTGTGTCCCGCCTTCGTCAGCGACAGACCGCGCGCATGTTCGCGCACAAACAACGTAACGCCGAATTCGACCTCAAGCTGAGTTATCGCCGCCGAAATCGACGGCGACGACACGTTCAGCTTGTCGCTGGCCGCAGCGATACTGCCCGCCTTCCCGACCGCAACAAAATACTCAAGCTGTCGCAGCGTGTATCTGAAAGGCAATGGTACATCTCCGCTTGGCCGTGGATTAAGCCTTGTACTTGATCCACGTGGTCTTCAAAGCAGTATACTTTTCAAGTGAGTGCAATGACAAATCGCGTCCAAAACCTGACTGTTTCATGCCTCCGAATGGTGTCATGGCTGACAATGCGTCCACCGTGTTGACCGAGACGGTTCCCGCCATCAGCTTGTCAGACACCCGGCAAGCGCGTGACAGGTTGTCAGTCCAGACTGACGCGGCCAATCCATAGATCGAGTCATTTGCCATCGTGACCGCCTGCTCTTCGGTGTCAAACGGGATCACCGACAAGACGGGGCCGAAAATCTCATCCCGCGCCAATGGGTTGTCATGGGTCACGTCGTCAAAGATGGTCGGTTGAACAAAACAACCTTTACCGTCCACGGTAACACGTTCACCCCCTGTCACCAGATTGGCCGTGTTCCTACCTTCGTCCACAAAGCGCATGATGCCTTGTGTTTGCTTCTCATCGACGATCGCTCCCATCTTCGATGCCGGGTCTAGCGGGTCGCCAGGCTGCATTGCTTGCGCGCGGGCTATCAGCTTTTCGACAAACGCATCCTTGATCGAGCGCTCCACATAAAGCCGAGAGTTGGCCGAACACACTTCGCCCTGATTGAAAAAGATGCCAAAGGCAGCCATGTCCGCGGCGGCGTCCAGATCCTCGCAGTCGGCGAAGACCAGATTGGGGCTTTTGCCGCCCGTTTCCGGCCAGACCTGTTTCAGGTTCGACTGGCCCGAATATTGCATGAACATTTTACCAATTGCGGTAGAACCAGTGAAGGCCAGGCAGTCGACATCCATATGCAGGCCAAGTGCCCTGCCCGCAGTCACCCCAAAACCGGGAACAACGTTGAATACGCCATCCGGAACACCGGCTTCAGCCGCCAGCTCTGCCAGGCGAAGTGCTGACAGGGGCGATTGTTCTGCGGGTTTAAGCACAACCGAGTTTCCCGCAGCCAGCGCTGCGGCGGCTTTCCAAGTCGCCATGTCCAGTGGAAAATTCCAAGGGGTCACGGCACCAACAACGCCCAGCGGCACACGACTGACCAGCGCCAGATCGCCAGGGCCAGTTGGGGCCACCTCATCATAGACCTTGTCGATGGCCTCGGCGTACCACTGAAAGAAATGTGCCGAGCCCGGCGCGTCGATAGTCGCCGCATCAGTTACCAGCTTGCCCATATCAAGGCTGTCCAGCAGCGCCATCTCCTCCAGACTTTCTCGGATCAAGTCAGCCAGCTTTAGCATCACTGCCTTACGGTCACCCGGAGCCATACGCGACCAGCGGCCATCCTCAAAGGCAACACGTCCTGCGGCAACGGCACGATTGACGTCTTCTTCGTCACATTCGGCGACCGGTGTCAGAACCGCACCTGTTGCCGGGTTTATACTGTCAAAGGTCTTGCCTGACGCAGCATCGGTGAATTTACCGTCGATAAAGGCTTGCCCCCGAAACGACAGACCGGCGGCGAGGCTTTTCCAATCCGCGTGGGTATTGTCCAACATTCTGTTTCTCCCTGATTATTCGTCGCCGGGGACGCCATAAGACGGTGCCTCGCGCGGGTCGAGCGCACGCTGGACATAGGCGTCAAGTTGCGGCTTATAGATGTCCCAGGTGGTCGCGATGGCCTCAATGGGGCAATCCTCGGTCCAGTCACAGCGAAGATCGGCGACAGGCCAACTGACTTTGTCGACAATCTTCATGCCTGCGGAATGCACCGGGCCAGCCTCGCCCCCTGCAGCCAATCCGGCGCGCATGGCGGCGATCAGACGGTCGCCGATATGGCCCGAGGCCGACAGAAAGCCATCGACGATGGCCTGCGGGACCCCGTTATTGGCCAAAAGGTTGCCGCCCGAGGCAACATTTTCAGCCTGTGCTTGCGTCCAGATACCAAGGCTGTTGGGACCGGAATGGATCGCCGTGCGCCCGGCGGTATCCACCGCCAGAACCTGCCGGTATTCGATGAATTTTGCCTTTGCGGTCATGGCCTCGATTGCTTGAGGTGCTGTCTTGCCCTGCTCCATCAGGTCCAGCGTCAACGGACCGAGGCTCGGGTCTGTAACGTTCTGCGATGCAACCGCGCCAACACCTGCCCGCGCAAAAGAACAGCGCGCAGCCACGGCGGGTGACGATGACGAAATCGCCAGACCGAACATTCCGGTTTCAGCGCAGCGGGCGACCAGTGAAAAAGTCATTCGGATCTCCTGAAAATAGAAAGTCCGGACCGCGCCTGTTTGGAGGAGAACAAGTGGCGCGGTCCGGCTAAGGTGGCTGATCTGGTGGATCAATCGGGAATAACGGCGGTTCCGTCGATTTCAACCAACCAGTCGGGACGCGCCAGCGCCTGAACGACCAGCCCTGTCGAAACAGGATGAACACCTTTGATGTACTCGCCCATAGTGCGGTAAACAGCCTCACGGTGGCGCACATCGGTTATGTAGACGACCACCTTGACCAGATGCTCCATCGAGCCGCCGGCCTCTTCGATCAACTGTTTGATGTTCTGCATCACTTTGTGGGTCTGTTCGACCGGATCATGACTGTCGATATTTACCGCATCATCCAGATTTTGCGGGCACTGACCGCGCAAGTAAACCGTTTTGCCGCCCTGTGTCACAACGGCCTGACACAGATCGTTGTCCAGGTTTTGCTCAGGATAGGTTTCCTTGGTGTTGAATTTGCGAATGCGTGTATGGGCCATTTCGAAGTCCTGACTACTTATTCCGCCGCGGCGGGGGCGATGATCGCAGCTTCGCCGTCGTATTCGGCATAAGCGCGTTGAATAGCGATCTGATCGGCGATGTATTTCGCGTCGTGCCAGACGCCCCAAATGAAGGTTGAACCGCGTCGCGATTGCCAAGGCAGGCCCAGAAAATAGATGTCGGGCTCGACAGACACGCCTCGCTGATGGATCGGTGCGCCTTTGGCGTCAAAGGCGTCGGCCTTGATCCAACTGAAATCCTGACGGAAGCCTGTCGCCCAGATAATTGTCGTGATGTCTTCCTTAGCAAAATCGACTGAAGTCAGGGGATTGGTTAGGCTATCGGGATCAGCAAACCGCTCTCGTGCCTCTGGCTCTTCGGGCAAATCAATACCAGTACGAGCGATATAGGCGTCCGCCATGTCCAGCATTTCAAGGTAGTTGGCATCGCCCGCAGCGACGTTGCGTTGGAGATCATCGGCAAAGCTGAGAATACCGTTCTCGAAGCTTTTGGTCATCCCGGTAAGGGTCACCCCTTCATTTCCCAAGCGGCGGAAATCCATCGTGTGGCCGCCATTCGCGCCGCTGACCGAGATCGTGACGTGTTCAGTACCTGGTTTCTGTGCAGCCATATCCCAGAGTCCCAGAACGCCCAGCCACCAAACATTATCGCGGCTACGATAGCGACGCGGGGGCCGGTCATGCGGACCAACAGACAGGAACACCTTGCGACCGGCGCGATTTAACTCATCCGCAATCTGAGCACCGGACGAGCCGGCGCCCACAACCATCACCGCCCCTTCGGGCAGTTGCTCGGGGTTTTTGTAGTAAAAGGAATGAAGTTGCTCGACGCCGGCCGTTTCCGGCACAATGGGCGGAATAACCGGGTGCTGGAAAGCGCCTGTTGCGGCGACAATGCGCTTGGCATGGATTTCACCGGCGGTCGTCTTAACACGGAACCCACCTTCGCCGGGCAACCGTTCGGCGTTCAGCGCCTCAACACCCTCGCGGATTGGGGCGTTCACCATTTCCGCGTATTCAACCAGGTATTCGGCGACACGGTCCTTTGGCACAAACGCATCCGGGTCATCCCCGTTAAACTGGAGGCTGGGAAAACGGTCATGCCAGCATGGTCCATTCGCAACCAATGCATCCCAACGGCCGGTGCGCCACGCCTCGGCAGTTCGGTTCTTTTCCAGAATGATATGGGGCACATCGTTGTTTCCAAGGTGCTCGCTTAGCGCGATACCCGCCTGCCCGCCGCCAACAACCAGCGTATCCGTTTTCTCAATGGACATGTGTCGGTTCCCTATTACTGCGTCTCGAATTGACCTGAAATGGTCGTTGTGCGCGTGCATCTTGCGCTGCCTGGACGGACGAACGACCACAACGGGCCGAAGACCTTGCACTTTCAAAACAGAAGACATCAGAGCGGAGCCATCGCATCGACCAACACCGAACAAGGGCCGCTTTGGCGTTCCGTTTCCTGTGCCACTCCAGCACGTTTTGCACGTTTCCGGGTAAAGGTTTCACAAGTTGGGAACAGACGAAATTACTGTCTAACTTACTCTTAATTAGGCTTTGACTAACCCGCCGGGAATTGCCCTTGTTTCCCAGCCGGTTGTCCGCTTTCCGACAGATACGGCGCGATCAGATAGTATAGTTCACCCTGCGAAGAGATATGACATTTCCGGTAGAGTTGCTTACGCAAAACCTTGACGGTCTGAGGGCTGATACCCAGTGTCAGTCCAATAGAAATCGATGAATGACCCTGCAGGATTAACAACGCCACCTGCGCCTGCCTCGGACTTAAACCGATATCTTGTTCAACAGACAAACGCTGACGCAGTTGCGCGACGATATCTTCCGGCTTTTTTTCATTCGAGGGCTTCAGATCAGGCCAATTCCTTCTCACCAGCGCATTGACGATCGGCGCGACATTTTTTGCGATGGCAAAATCCTTGCTGGAAAAACGCGACGCGGTGGTTGCGTCCCTGCCGAGACAAACAGTGATCGAACTCATGGGGTTGAGACCGGCGTAAAAGGCCAGCTCGTCCGTCAGCGTCGTGTTTGTGTAATAGGATTTAAAGTACTCGTTCCGTTGAAACTGATCCGGGGCAACATCGGTCAATCTGTAAAGACCGTCCGCCGCGCGGCTTTGATGCAGGCCATAAAACGGATCCAGCAGATAAGCGCCTTTGACATAGTGGCTGTCGATCCGTTCAAAAACGCGGCTGTCGCGGGCATGAGTCATTAGTACCACCGGGCTGCTGCGCCGAAAAAATGCGATGATTGCGAAGTTGTCGAAGGAACAGGTTGCATCCAGCCACCTGTAGAGCGCATCACCGAACCCTTCTGATCCGATTGCCGTTATTGCGGCTGATAGAGCGTCTGGTGCTTCTACAGTTGACATTTCGAATACCCCCTTGGGGGTATATACCCCTCAAATGAGCCTAAGTAACCTTTGATATGAATATAGGTGGTATGCAGTCGCCAACACGTTGGTGGTTCCTAACAAGCCTCACCGGATCAGCGGAATTGCATCGCGAAAACAAAGGGGTTGATCATGGCCAAAGATACACTCGACATTCTTGCACAGGACGAACACCTGATTCAGTCCTTCGCTGATCTAAACGCACTTAAGCAACAAGGCGCGCGCACCGTGATCTCGCGCGCAAAGGGCGCATATGTTTACGACAGCGATGGCAATGAACTGATCGACGGCATCGGCGGTTTGTGGTGTGTCAATATCGGCCACGGCAATGATGAAATGATTGAGGCGATTTCCAATCAGCTGAAAACGCTGGACTATTATTCGACCTTTTACAATTTCACGCACCCGGCAGCGGCAGCACTGGCTGATAAGATTGCGCAACTTGCACCGGGTCATTTGAATGCCGTGTATTTTGGCAATTCCGGTTCCGTCGCCAATGACAGTGCCATTCGGATGCTGCATCACTACAATATCCGCAAAGGGAAGCCGGAAAAGAAACTGGTTCTGTCAAGACACGGGGCCTATCACGGCTCGACCCATCTGGCGATGGCGATGACCACGCCCGGTTATTCCGAAGGCTGGCACGCGGCCAGTGAATTGGTGCATCATCTGCGCTCGCCGCATTACTGGCGCGAAGGCGGTGATATGACCGAGGCCGAGTTCCTCGACGCGCTGATCGACGATCTGACGCAAAGCATTGAGCGTATTGGTGCCGAGAACATCTGTGCTTTCATCGCCGAACCGATCCAAGGCGCGGGTGGTGTCGTGACCGCGCCAGCTGGTTACCACAAGCGCGCGTGGCAGGTCTGTCAAGCCAACGACATCAAATACGTTGCTGATGAGGTCGTTACCGCCTTTGGGCGCCTTGGGCATTTCTTTGCATCAGAAGACGTGTTTGACATGGTGCCCGACGTCATCACCACGGCCAAAGGTCTGACCTCAGGCTATCAGCCGCTGTCTGCTACGATCGTTTCTGACGATATTCACGAGGTCATCTCAGGCCCCGACGGTATGTTCCTGCACGGCATGACCTATTCGGGCCATCCAGCTGCTGCGGCAGCGGGTCTGACCAATATCGCAATTATGGAGCGTGAAGAAATTCCTAAGCGTGTGCAGACAACCGGGAAGCAGTTTGAAAACAACCTGCGCGGCCTGACCGATATCGAAATGGTCGGCGAAGTGCGTGGCAGCCATTTCATGATGGGGGTCGAATTCGTCAAGGATCGCGACACAAAGGAAGGCCATCCGGCAGAGGCGCAAGTTGGTCTGAAAGTCGCACGCGCTTGTCAGAAACGCGGTCTGATTGCTCGTCAGCTCGGCAACGTTCTCATCTTGTCTCCGACGCTGATCATGGACGAGCCGATGATCGACCGTATCGAAGCCATCCTGCGCGACGCCATCACCGAAGTCGCCGCTGGTCTGTAATCCCGCATTTGGGGCGGCACGGCCCCTTCATCATCTTAGCCATCCATAAGGAGCCAGCTATGCGCGATCCACGCTATGACATCCTGTTTGAACCGACGAAAATCGGTCCCCTAACAGCCAAGAACCGGTTCTATCAGGTGCCTCACTGCAACGGTGGTGGATATCGCGACCCATCGGCGGCGGCTGCGATGCGAGGCATCAAGGCTGAGGGTGGCTGGGGCGTGATCTTTACCGAACAGTGCGAAATGCACCATACGTCTGAAATCACCCCATTTATCGAGCTTCGCCTTTGGGAAGACAAAGACATCCCCCAATTGCGCAAGATGTCCGAGCGCATGAAAACCCATGGTGCCCTGGCTGGCATTCAGCTTGCCTATTCAGGCATCAACGGTCCCAACCTTTATACCAAAGAGGTGCCACTGGCCCCTTCTGCCATGCCGATCCGGACCTTTACCAATGATCCGGTGCAGGCGCGCGCCTTGGACAAGCAGGACATCAAGGATTTGCGCCGGTGGTTCGTGAATGCCGCAAAACGCTCGAAAGAAGCAGGTTTCGACCTGATCTGCCTGTATGGCGCGCATGGGTTTGGTATCTTCCAACACTTCCTCAGCAGGGCAACCAACCAGCGCAGCGACGAATATGGTGGCTCACTGGAAAACCGCGCCCGATTCAGCCAGGAGGTTATCGCCGATATGCGCGACGCCGTGGGCGATACGATGGCGATCACGCTTCGGGTGTCGTTGGACGAGACCATTGGCGATCTGGGTTTCTCGAATGCCGAGGTGCGTGACTACATCGAAATGAACAAAGACCTGCCCGACCTCTGGGATCTTGCGCAGGGTACTTGGGAGGATTGCTCTGGCCCTTCGCGGTTCAAAGAAGAGGCTGCCCAGGAACAACTGGTGCGTGGCATTCATGAATTGACCGAAAAACCGATCGTTGGGGTCGGTCGGTTCACTTCGCCCGATGTTATGGCCAAGATGATCAAGTCTGGCACACTGGATTTCGTCGGCTGCGCCCGACCGTCGATCGCTGACCCGTTTCTGCCGAAAAAGATCGAAGAGGGCCGGATCGAGGACATCCGAGAGTGTATCGGGTGTAACATCTGCATCACTGGCGATATGACCATGTCAATCAGCCGCTGCACCCAAAACCCGACCTTCATGGAAGAATGGCGCAAAGGCTGGCACCCGGAGAAGATGAACGACAAGGGGGATAGCTCGAACGTGCTTGTCGTAGGATCTGGCCCCGCCGGGCTTGAGGCTGCCTGGGCTCTTTGTCGCCGGGGGTATGACGTCGCCGTGGCCGAGGCGCGTGATGTGATCGGCGGTCGCGTGGCCCGCGAACGTCTGCTTCCGGGGCTGTCGGCCTGGGGCCGTGTCGTGGACTATCGCGACTATCAACTTAGCCAACGTCCGAACGTGGAAATCTATCGCGAAAGCGAGTTGGGTGCCGAGAGCATTCTGGAGTTCGGTTTTGAAAATGTCTGCATCGCCACGGGATCTACATGGCGCAACGACGGGGTCTCGCGTCAGCACGTCGTGCCAATGCCGATTGCCGAAGGCGCCAAGGTCTATACACCGGACGATCTGATGGATGGCACAATCCCATCGGGCCGCGTGGTGGTGTATGACGATGACCACTATTACATGGGCGGCGTTCTTGCCGAACTTCTGGCCAAAAACGGTGCGCAGGTGACACTGATCACTCCGTCGGCTTATGTCAGTGACTGGACGAACAACACGCTCGAGCAAATCGCAATCCACCCGCGGCTGGTGGATGCAGGTGTCGAAATCGTCCTCAACCAGGGTGTCACCGAAATCCACCCGGATCACGTGGTCTCGAACTGCGTCTACACCGACCGAACCTGGAAGATCGAGGCGGATGCGGTTGTGGTGGTGGCGTCACGTCTTGAAAACAACACCGTTTTCAATGACCTGAAAGCCCGCGAGGTCGAATGGGCGGACGCAGGTATCAAGTCGGTCAAGTTGATTGGGGATGCCAACGCACCGGGCCCAATCGCCTGGGCAACCTATGCCGGCCACCGCTATGCGCGTGAGCTTGACGGTAAAGATATTGGTGACGACTTGCCATTCCGCCGCGAAATCACAGAGCTTGCGGTGGACTGAGGTCGTGACCGCGTAACGGGCGGTAAAGTGCTTACTCCGCCGCCCGTCACATTTGAACGCCAACTGCCATCTGCGTTGCTTCAACGGATACAACCGTATTCAGTGCGCCCCAAATTCTCGCCTTCTCCGGTCAGTGGCAAATTACTCGCTGTTTTTCTCAAACTCGTAATAGCCTGTTTGCCCGCTTTATCTTTAGAATTGATAGCCGTATGCAATGGCCGCGAATGACTGCCCTCAGCGCCGTGCTTGACTATTTTTGCCGTCACAAAGCCCTTGTTGTATTGATCCAAGGACTTCCGTTTGATGTCGAAATCGGAATCGCAAACTTTTGTGAGTGCAAGCCCACCCAGGGTTCGAATCCCTGTCTCTCCGGCATTATGTCCCTTGGCTACGATACTTTCGGACCAATGATGCGAAACGGCCCTCCCTGCGCCCGGCAGAGACTGGTTTTTTACCGGCTGAAATCAAATCTCTTTTCCTTTGCGCATCCCTGATAAGAGCTGCAACCCGATAGAAACCGTGCGCCATCTTGGTATACGGCATCAAAACAAAGAACGTCAGGACCGATCCAAGATGGACGGCAAGCAGCGCTGGCATCATGGCTGTTGAACCGAGGGCGTAAAGACCAAGTCCACTCAACCCAACAAATCCAAGCAAAAGGGTAAAGGCGATATCCCCTCCCCACGCCATAGGGTCACCGAGATCGCGGTCGGATTTTTGTTTGAGATACACCATAGCACCACACCCCACTGTCAGCAAAACACCACCGGGAATCCCAAGCAGTTTAGGCAATGACCAGAACCCATAGGGCGCATGCATGCCAAAGCCGTAGTGCATCACAGTTGCGACCGAAGTTGACGCAAAGCACAACAGGAAGCCATACATTATAGCTTGGTGAATGTGTCGCCGCGCTTGGCTGAAGCGGTCTTCGTCCTCAAAATTGCAGCCCTCTGCGTGCCCAGCAGCAAGATCCTGCATCTTTCCTGCGCGCTTGAAAGCAGCTGTCACGTCCGCAATTTGAACAGGTTTGCCGCCGACTTCGACCCAATAGCGCCTTAGGCTTATGGCTAAACTAAAGAGCGGCAGCAGGAAGGCAGGTGCAAAGATCGCGACCATCGCATTATGCGACAGGACAGCATAGAACCCCTCGCCTCCGCTCGATCCAATGGCGAGAATGGCCAAGAACAGCATGGCAAATCCAATTACAAGCGCCAGGGCTATGGTGCCACCATGGGTGTGGAACCGACGCGCCAGAGGTTGCGGCCAGGCGAAGCATTCCCAGCTGTTCCGCCGCACTTCGGCCAAAGCTTTGGGCAGGTTTAGGTCGAACTCATGCGGAGCTGTATACTGACAAGCGTAATAACAACCCCGGCAGTTGTGGCACAGGTTAGCCAACTGCGTGATATCCCCATCGGAAAACGCGCGTTCGGCATGCAAAGAAGGAAAAACCGAGCAATAGCCTTCGCAATACCGGCAGGCGTTGCAAATTTCGGCCTGACGGCGGGCCTCATGAATCAGTTCAGTTTGCATAAGCGGCGGCCTCACGTCCTGCGATGCGTCCAAAAACGGTGCCTATGGTCATGCCAAAGCCTGCCAGATAACCCTGTCCAAGGATCGACCCGGCCATGGTTTCTCCGGCGGCCCAAAGGTTTTTTATCTTTCCGTCAGGGGTCGAACACTGAGCGGTATCGTCTACCTTGAACCCCAGATAGGTGAAGGTCACGCCGGTGCGTAGCGAATAACCATAGAACGGTGGCTCGGTGATCGGGCGGGCCCAGTTGGTCTTGGGCGGTGTCAGGCCAGAGGTTGTAACACCGTCCAATTCAGTTGGGTGAAAGCCCGTTGTGTCACCACAAGCTGCGTTGAATTTGCTGACAGTCCCGGTCAGCTTGTCGGCTGGCAGGTCCATCATCCCGGCCAATTCTTCCAACGTATCCGCCTCATACGGCGGGAACACTGACGGCATAAACAAATTCAGCGATTTGGCATCGATAATCACATAGCCCACCTGATCCGGTTGGGCTGCTACAAGTCGTCCCCAGATCGCATAGCGCTTTGGCCAGACGTCCTCACCCTCGTCATAAAATCGTTCGGCATCTTTGTTCACAACGATGGAAAACGGCACGCAATCAAGACGAGTGACAATCCCGCCATCGAATTTCGGCGCGCGTCCGTCGATGGCAACGGCGTGACATTGAGTCGGATCTCCAACGCTCTCGACGCCTTGATCCAGAAGGTCTGCCAACACCACACCCCGGTTATAGGGCGTTCCCCGGATCAAAAAGTTCTTTGCTGGCTCTCCCCAGGCACGCGTAAGCCAATCGGTATCGGCCTGAAACCCGCCCGAGGCGACAATCACTGCTTTGGGTGTGATGCGATGCGACTGGCCTTCAAAGGTGTAATCGACCCACTCGATTTGGTCACCGCTCAGTTCCAGATGCGTAACCGCAGCCTCATAAAGCACATTAACGCCCAGACTAGCCGCCGTGCGGTAATAGGCATTCACCAACGACTTGCCACCCCCCATGAAGAATGCGTTGGTCCGTGCCAAAGACAGCGTTCCTGACAATGATGGCTGAAAGCGAACCCCATGTTCCTGCATCCACGTTAGGCACTCTTCTGAATAACGGATTGCCAGCCGGGCCAGATGCTCATCGGTCTTTCCGCCGGTGACTTTCATCAAATCCGAGAGATATTCGTCTTCGCTGTATTCTTCGATAAGTGGACCAAGAGGAGATCTGTGCATGCAGCGGAAATTACGCGTGTGGCGAGAGTTTCCTCCGCGATACGGTTTTGGTGCCGTTTCAAGGATCAGAACTCGGGCGCCTGCCTCGGCAGCGGTCATCGCGGCACAGAGGGCAGCATTGCCGCCGCCAATCACAACGATATCGTAAGCTTCATTTTGGGGAGGCATGTCCTGACTACCTACTGGCTTTCGTCAATTGTGCGGTCGCGTTCCTGCAACGCACGTATCCGCATCCGTTGCGCCGCCTGAATATGCGCACGCATTTCCGTCTCGGCCGCAGCACCATCACGGGCCTTCAACGCGATCATGATGCGTCGATGCTCGGCCACTGCCGCCTCAGCCCTGTCACCATCCAACAGTTGCGATGGCCCAAGGATCAACAGCGCCTTTTGAAGCGACAGCATGGATTTCGTCATAAACCGGTTCTTGGCCGCATCAAGCAAAGTGGCGTGAAAAACTCTGTTAATCCGTGCCGTATCTGTGCCGGTGCCCGCTTCGGCCAGCCGGTCTGTCAGCACGTCCAGCTCATCCAGCTCGACTTCTGACGCCGCGCGTGCTGCCAGCCGGGCCGCGGTACCTTCCAACACCGCGCGCATTTCATAGAGCTCCATGATCTCGGCGTAATCAAGACTTCGAACGGTCGCGCCCTGCCGGGGAACATGGGTGACAAGACCATCGGCCTCTAGGTGCCGGATCGCCTCACGTACAGGGGTACGGCTGACGCCTAACCGTTCGGACAACTCGACCTCGCGCAGGCGTTCGCCGGGCAAAAGCGTGCCTTCGCGAATTTCTTCCAGCAAACGCTTATACGCGGAATTTCCTTGCGGACCGGGCTGGAAAGGGTCGTCCTGAATTGTCATTGCGGGCTCTCTTGTCATTGTGTGTCCTGATGTATACAAATGGATACATTGTGAGTCAACAACGCCGGAATTCTTCCCTTGTCCGACCAGTTAAAGACATCTTCTCTGTTGTTAAGACGGGCCGTAACACTCGGCCTTGCAGTATTGGGAACGGGAGTATTCTGGGCATTGAGCTTGCCTTTGCCCTTTCTATTCGGCCCAATGAGCGCTTGTCTGATTGCTGCCTTGGCTCATGCCCCCATGGCGGGTTTCGGTCAGGTCTCAGTCGCGGCTCGCACAATATTGGGTGTGGCGGTTGGGGCGTCTATTACACCGGCCCTGTTTGTTGAATTGCCAAAGATGGCAGCATCGATCGCGCTGATCCCGTTCTTCATCCTTTTGATCGCGCTGGTTGGGGTGCCATTCTTTCGAAAAGTCTGGGGCTTTGACACCACAACCGCTTTCTACGCGGCTATGCCCGGTGGATTGCAGGACATGATCATCTTCGGTTCCGAGGCCGGGGCAAACCCGCGTACCCTATCCCTGATCCATGGTACGCGTGTGCTGATCATCGTGACGTTGGCCCCTTTGTTTTTAACCGTGTTTTACGACGCACAACTCACCAACCCAATCGGAGAGCCCGCCCGCGACCTGCCCTTGCATGAACTGGCGCTTATGGTTCTGGCGGCCATTGTCGGCTGGAAAGGTGGTGAACGGATCGGCCTGTTCGGCGCGTCCATACTGGGACCAATGATACTGACTGCGGCGTTGTCTCTGGGGGACTTCATTCATACCCGCCCGCCGCGCGAGGCCATCCTTGCAGCGCAGTTCTTTATCGGCTGCGGGATCGGTGTGAAATTTGTTGGCGTCACATGGGTTGAATTGCGCAGGGTTGTGGCAGCAGGCATTGCCTATGTCGTCGTGCTAGCCATACTTGCGGCCGCCTTTACTGCTGTCGTCACCACACTGGGCTTCGGTCAGCCGGTTGAGGCATTCCTTGCCTTCGCCCCCGGCGGGCAGGCCGAAATGACGGTTCTAGCCATCGTTTCGGGGGCAGATCTTGGCTTTGTGATCACCCACCACCTGACGCGGATCGTTCTGGTCATCATCGGCGCGCCCATCGTGGCCAATCTTATCTTGCGTTGGTCCAAATCTCGGGATTGATCATGTGAATCGGAGCTTTCTCGGCATAGGCGTTCACCTGATCGAAGATGTCGGCAAATTGCAGGTCGAACTCATCTTCGGTGACGAATCCGATATGCGGGGTTGCAATCAGGTTGGGATGCGACAGCAACGGATCATTCGGATCTGTAAGGGGCTCTGTATCAAAGACATCAATTGCGGCCTTGCCAGGACGACCCGCGTTTAACGCGTCAAGCAACGCACCGGGAACAATTAGCCCTGCACGGGATGTATTCACAAACAGCGCGTCTGATTGCATCTGCGCGAAATCTGACGCCGTGACTATCCCATGCGTGTCTGGTTTCAGGCGCACATGGATCGAGACGACGTCACTTTTGGCAAAGAACGCGTCGCGGTCGGGCGCGACCTGTACTCCATCTGCTTGTGCCCGTGCCCGGCCTTCGCCCGAAGACCACCAGACGACGTTCATACCGAACGCCTCGGCATAACCAGCGACGGCGCGGGCAATACGGCCATAGCCATAAAGGCCCAGCTGCCGCCCCCTAAGTGTTTTGCCTACTCCGGCCTGCCAATGCCCCGCCTTGGCCGAGGCTATCTGTGCAGGTAAATCGCGCATTCCGGCCATGATCAGCGCCCAGGTGAGTTCGGCAGCGGCATATGAGGGCGTCCCGCCATGCATGTTCGAACACAGCAGTACGCCGTGGTCCGAGCATGCCTGCACATCGACATGGGGGTACACGCTGCGCTGGCTGATAAGTTTCAGGTCGGGCAGTTTTTCAATCAAGGCGCGACTGATTTTGGTGCGTTCGCGAAACAGCACCAGCGCCTGAGCCTGATGCAAGCGCGCGGCCAGTTCGTCGGTGTCTTCGACATGATCGGTCCAGACCTTCACGTCATGTTTGGAAAGCTTCCCAAAACAGGGCAGACCCTGCAGCGTATCAAACCAATCATCCAGAATGTGAACCTTCATCGGCTTTCTATACCCTGCCCTGTTGTCAGCTTTCTTGGTGTCGGCACAAAATGCTGTGCGTCGAGTGCGGCAAGCGCATTTCGAACGCGTTCGCTTTGATCAAGTAAATGGTTGAACTGCTCATCGCATCCGGCGATCGGTGTTGGGTATTCCGACATGTCCCGCCTTAGGGCCGCCTGCGCCAACCTGAGTTCCTGACGCGCAATATCAAGGCATTCAGAATAGTCATCCATCGCGGCATCCCTAAATTGTATACCGAAGTATACCAACTTATGATCCCTATTTCAACTCCCGTTCCATACAGATTCCGGCACATAGACATGTCCATCCGCCAACTTCCGCGCGGTCCGCACCAGACCTGCTGAGTTGACTTTGAACTCCTGGCCATTTGAAAAGTCCACCAACACGTCGATGTTGCCTGATGCATGTTCCAGCACAACATCAGCCGGGCTTGCCTCGGGTCGATCCAACAGACTGTCGGCGACTGTTCCGGGTGTCAAAGCGCAAGACGCCATACATTGTGCGCCGGTAACGGCCATGGTCGGATGAGTCCTCCACGGCATGAAATACCGAATTGCTAGGGTTCCACCTTTCTTGGCGGGCGCGACAAGGCCGAATTTGGGTGTCACTGATTTTGACACGTCCCCCATGCCCATCAATTTTCCGGCTTCGATCCGAACCGCCTCCATCCGGTCAAAGAAACCGCGGTTGGCATCCAACTCATCAGCGCTTTCATACCCTGTCAGGCCGAAATCTGAGGCCCGCGCGATGGCCATTGGCATGGCAACATCCATACAGGTCACCTCAATCCCCTGCACTGCATCGCGCAGGTTTCCGGTGGGCAAAAATGCACCAGTGGCTGATCCTACAACCCCCATGAAACTAAGTTGTATCGGCGCTGATTGCCCGGGTACTCCGGCGATTTCTGCATCGCCTTCATAGACCAGCTCACCCCCCGGCGTCTGCACTTTGGCTACAACACGGGCACCTGTGTTGACTGCGCGAATGCGAACCTCCGTCACATCACCTTTTGGTTGGAACAAACCCATTTCGATTGCAGCCGGAGCGACGCCGGACAGGATGTTGCCGCAGGTGGGTTTGAAATCGACAAACTTCTCTTCAACCGAAACCTGCGCGAAGAAATAGTCGATATCGGCCCAGTCATCATCGCTGACAGACAGCATTGCAACCTTTGTGGTCACCGCTGTGCCACCACCGATCCCGTCGATGTTGATTGATTGCCCTGCCCCAAGGGCCGCGACCAGAACGTCAGCCAACCTGTCCCGATCTTCGGGCAGATCAGAGCGGCGGAAATAAGGCCCCCGCGAAGTGCCGCCACGCATGAAAATATACGGGATTGCTGTCTGGGTCATAGCGAACCGTCCTTTACAAACCGTGTGAGGTTTTTTGTGAATTCAGCCCCGTGCTGCGTGCTGTTCATCAGGTCGGGCATCATTGGACCGCTTACTTCAGTGGCCATGGCAAGCTGACCATGTCTTGCAGTAGACCCGGCGGGAAGTCCCGGTTCAGAGCACCTGCCATGAAGCACATGAAGCCAATGCCGCAGGCGGTCAGGATCAGAGTTAACCGCCAGTCCGCCCCGGAACGAATGCGAAAGAAGGCGATCAGGAACCCAAGCAAGGCGAGGATGAAACCCACAACCCAAGTGGCCGCGATCAAACTGGCGAACCATGCCAAGGTAGACCAGAGGCCGTGAGGCGCGCTCGCGTCCTCGCCGGCAATCTCTTTGTCGGCAAAGATTGGATCACCTTCTGGCCGCCTCATCATCTGGACCAACAAAATGACACAACAGAACAAAGACACGCTGCCGATCACCAGCGGGATGATCTTGTCGGTCATGTTGTAGTTGGGGATCATATTGGCGTTCACCAAAGCGATGATCAGATAGGCCATGATCACCAGCAGGAAGATAAGCGGCGCACGTTTGGTGCCTGCTTGAACCTCACCCTCGGCCATGATCATCTTGGCTTGTCGAATACCTAGAATGATCGAAACAACCGTAACCACGATCAGCACGATGACGATTGGGCTGAACACGTACTCCATCCCCTCACCAAAGCTTTTGCGGAACCGGAAAGAGGCGATCTGGAACGCCTGATTGGTGAACTTCTCAACCGGGTTTGACAGGACAAAACCGATCAGGAAAGCCGGGCGCGACCAGTCGAAACGGCGCAGGAAGATGCCAATCAGACCGATGACAAACAAGGCCAGAAGATCTTCGAAATTCTGACCAGACTGAAAGGCCGCAAAGCTGATCAGCATGAACAGGAACGGCGCCAGATAGGTGAAGCGGATGGTTGTCAGCTTGGCGATACCGCCCGAAGCGGCGATACACAGAATGGTTCCAACGACGTTGGCCAAGGCCAACAGCCAGACGATGGAATAGGTAATGTTGAGATTGTCCTTGAGCATGCTCGGGCCAACCTCAATGTCGCCAGACCCCAACAATGCAACTGCACCGATGAAAATCGCCATCGATCCCGAACCGGGAATACCAAACAGCAGAGTAGGAACAAGCCCACCACCCTCTTTCGCGTTGTTCGAGCTTTCCGGGCCAATGACCCCGCGCACTTCGCCCTTGCCAAAGTTGCTCTTGTCTTTGGTGGTTTGCACCGAGTGTCCATAGGCGATCCAGTCGACGACGGAACCTCCGAGGCCGGGGATGACACCGACAACCACACCGATGATCGAACACCGGACCGACAGCCAGATATTCGCAGCCCAATCCTTTACACCATCCAGCCATCCAGCCCCCAGCGAGGCCCCCTTGGCGATAGATCGATCCTGTCGCAGCAAAGAGACGATTTCAGGGACGGCAAAAATACCCAAGCCCACGATGACCAGTTTCAGCCCGTCTGTCAGATAAGGAATGTCGTAAGTCGCCATCCGCAGCGACCCGCCCGCATCGGCCTCACCGATGGTGCCGACCATCAGGCCCAAACCCGCAGCGGCGACGCCTTTCAGCGGAATGCGCCCCGCCAAAATAGCGACCATCGACAGGCCGAGAATGGTGATCATCAGCATCTCGGGCAGGCCAAAGGCCAGCACGATTGGTCGCGCGATCAGAATGAACATGGTCAGGAAGGTCGCGCCAACTAGCCCGCCAAACAACGAAGACGAAAAGGCTGCTGACAAGGCCCGCGCAGCCTCGCCCTTTTTCGCCATGGGGAACCCGTCCAGCACCGTGGCCTGCGAAGCAGAGCTGCCGGGAATACCCATCAAGACAGATGCGAACGTGTCCGAAGTGGGCACAACTGCGACCATCCCGATCATCAGCGCCAGCCCCAGGATCGGGTCCATGCCGAACATGAATGGCAGCAACAGGGAAAGACCGGCTATTCCACCGAGGCCAGGAAAAACTCCGACGGCCAGCCCCATGACAACACCCAGAACAAGGTAACCCAGAACGATGGGTTGCAGGATCAGACCCCACGCCTCTCCAAGCGCAGGAAGAGCGGTGGCGAAAACCTCCATAGCGGCCGCCTTTCATAAATTGTATTGTGTATGGAAAAGCGCGCGCCCTTCGTTACAGGCGCGCGCTGCGGCTTATCGGCTTAGTTCAGCTCGACGCCATAGGACTCTTTCAGCCAATTCAGGACATATTCCTTGGCATTGTCGTCGACATTGGTTGCCGTCTGCAGCGCCGACTTTGAACCGTCACCGACAAAAACCGGATATTTCCCAACGCGCTTGGACGAGATATCGGCAAAATCCCCGCGCTCGGTCACAGCCAGAAATGCTGCGGTATAAGCATCGACCACTTCCTGCGGTGTGTCGCCGGGTAGAAAGGCCAGTTTCTGCACCGGGAAACCCGCAACGAAGAAGGCTTTCCATGCGTCCCAGGCCTCGCCGCTGGTTTCACAACCATCAGTGGCCTCGCAAACCTCTTTGAAGGTCGGAATGTCCGGGAAGGTCGGGTCGCGGACGATGTTACCGTCAGCGTCCAGTGCGCCCCACGTCATCATTGGCACGGCCTGACCGGCCTCGACCAGCGGTGCCGAACCGCCCAGATACCCGGACGAAGTCTGGTAGTCGATATTGGCTTCACCGCGCTCAAACATCAGTCGGCCGTCGCCACGACCCTTGATGCCGAATACCGGCTCAACATTCATACCCAACATTTGCCATGCCAAAAGCGGCACGAGGTCCAGCCGGGTCGCACCCTGCGAACCGTAAATGAAGTTGGTGTCTTTCAGTGCATTTGCGGAACCATCAAACTTGGCGCCGTCCTCGGCGTTCAGATAAGCGACACCGCCGGTGCCGGACGCCATCACCGGAATCCAGTCATTGTATTCATAGCGGACGCGCGGATCGCTCAGCAGATACGGGAACTGTGTAGAACCCGAGGTGCCGAACAGCAAAGTTCCATCATCGTGCGCCTGTTCCTGGAACCAGTTGGCACCTTTGGTCGAACCTGCGCCGGGCATGAACTTAACAACCACGGTTGGCTGTCCTGGCAGAGCCTCGGACAGAAGTGGTGCAAAGAAATTGGCCCATTTGGCCGAACCGCCCGTTTCCGAGAACGGGATGACCCATTCGATAGTCTTGCCTGAGAAGTCGACCTCGGCTGCGGCGGGTGCCGTGAGACCGGCGGCGGCAATCAGCCCCACGACGGCGCGACGGGTGAATTTGGTAATGGCCATTGGTTCCTCCCTGTTGACCAGACAACCACGCCAGCGACTGTCGCGCCACCATGATCGTAAATAGAACTGTGGGGTTGATTCCCCCTCCCATCTGGCAATCATGGAGTGCCAACCTTGCGCGAAACTTGCAGGAGACCCGATGCGGATCGTCATCGTCGAGGATAATGAACCCCTTGCCAACGCAATTGCCTATCGTCTGCGAGACCGCGGACATGCAGCAGATGTACTGACCGACGGCGACGCAGCGGACCTGTATCTTGAACAGGAAAGCGCGGACTTGATCGTTCTGGACATCAACCTGCCAGGTCGGTCCGGGTTGGAAATCCTGAAATCGCTGCGCAACCGTGGAGACAGTGCGCCCGTAATTCTGCTGACAGCACGCACTGAGACAAGCGACCGGGTGTCTGGTTTGGACATGGGGGCCGATGATTATCTGGTCAAACCCTTCGAAATGGACGAGTTGGAGGCACGCATCCGGGCGCTTTCACGCCGCAAACAGCTTGATTACGGAGCGCGGGAAAGCATCGGCAGCCTAGAGTTCGACCGCACTGCTCGTCAGGTCAGCGTTAAGGGTGAGGTGATGGATATTCCGCGACGGGAAATAGCGGTGCTGGAATGCCTGTTGGAGCGTCGGGGCAGGATCGTTCCCAAAAGCCAACTAACTGATTACGTCTATGGTGTAGGGGCGGATGTCGAGGTTTCGGCTGTTGAACCTCATGTGTCGCGACTGCGAAAGCGCCTTCAAAACCTGGGTATAAAGATTAAGACAGCCCGCGGTCTGGGGTATTTGCTTGAGGTGCAGAAGTGATCAACCACGGCTCGCTCAGGCTAAGGCTGTTCATTCTTATCCTGACACCTTTGGTGCTGCTTGCAGTGCTGCTTGGGTTTTGGCGTTTTATGGTTGCCCAGAAGACCGCTCAGGAGCTTTTTGACGACAGTCTACTCTCAGCTGGCCTGGCAATTTCTCGGGATGTGGCGATTTCGGGCGGTGATGCGTTGTCGCCCACCACACGCAGTCTGATCCGCGACGCATCGGGCGGTGAGATCTTCTATCATGTGACTGGCCCCGGCGGCATTTACGTGACGGGTTATGCCTACCCTCCGGCATCCGCGAACTCGTCGGTGCAAGAGGTGTACAAGCCACAGTTTTTCGAAGCGATCTACCGCGATGAACCAGTGCGCGTTTTAAAGATGACAGAACGTGTGACCTTGGAAAATCTTGTAGGTGATGCGACGGTCACGGTTTGGCAACGGATGGCGGATCGCAACGCATTTGCCAATGAACTGTCCATTCGCGCCGGAATTGTCATGGGCATCCTGCTGGCCACCTTGGCTGTTGTGGTATGGTTCGGCGTAGCGCGTGGCCTGAGACCATTGCTGGATTTGCAGGACGCGATCGACCTTCGTTCGCCAGATGATTTAAGTGAGATTAAGCGTCCTGTCCCGGACGAAGTGCAAGGTGTTGTAAAGACTTTGAACCGGCTCTTTGGGCAGGTCGAACACAGCATCAACGCCCACCAGGTTTTCATATCCGAAGCAGCTCATCAGTTGCGGAATCCGGCGGCCGCAGTCCAGTCGATGGCCGAGGCGCTTCGGGATGCGAAAACGGATGATGACCGAGAAAAACGCATCCACGAGCTTGTGGCGGCCGCAAAGAACTCGGCAACGGTGGCCGAACAACTGTTGTCACTTGAAAGGCTCAGGCAACCGACGCACCAGGATCAAATGGATGAGATTGATTTCCGCTTGGTTGTGGAAGAAGCCTGTGCCGAGATGGGTGTTCACATCCTGGCGAAGGGTATCGAGTTTGACGTTACGATGCCCGAGGCGGCGATCATGGTGTCCGGTGATCGGGTGTTTTTAACTGAGGCCCTGAAGAACCTTTTGGACAACGCAGTAAAGCACGGCGGCACCAAGTTGAGCCGAATTTCTGTTGTGCTGCAGCGTGACGAAGGCGCGGTCAGTGTAACCGTAGCGGATGACGGAGCGGGCCTTTCGCCCGATCAAAGCGAAGCGGCCTTCAGTCGGTTTTCGCAGCTGGACTATTCCGAAGGCAGCGGGTTGGGTTTGTCAATCGTTTCAGCCGTGGCTCAACGGCATGGGGGATCGGTGTCGATCAACCAAGTCGAAAAAGGAGCAAGCATCACGCTTGAGCTTCCAATCGCCCTTTAAAACGGACGAATCCGTATGCTGAGCCGTGAAACCGCGCATCTTAATGTATGGCGGCGTGTTATTGCCGCTCGCTCTTCGCGGATAGGCATAGCATGGCTCAATCCACGGATTTGAAAAGAATTTCCGGGATTTCCCCTTTGAACTCGGGTAATTTTGACCCATCTCGGCGACACATTTTCCAAAGGAGAGACACATGTCGCGTACTATCATATTGGCCGTGGTCATCATTGCCGCTGGCGCAGGAATTTATTTTTACACTACCCAACCAGACCCCACACCCGCCGAACAATTGCAATCGGCGGCAGAGGACGCTTCTGAGGCTGTTAGCGAAGCGGCAAGCTCTGTGACCGAGCAAGCCAGTGAGGCCGCGTCCTCCATCTCGGAACAGGCCTCAGACGCGGCTGAACAAGCAGGGCAAACAGCCACGGATCTGGCTGATCAGGCCGGTGATCAAGTTGCCGCCTTGGCAACTCAGGGCCAGGATCTGCTAAATTCATGGATTGAAGACGGCACACTGACCCTTGATAATTTTGACTATGACACGTTGGTTGCCTCGGTTCAGGAAAGCGATCTGGCGCAGAACCTTAAAACACAAGCCATCCAAATTCTGGACGATATCAAAGCATCGCCTGAAACGATCGCGACAAAGATCCAAGAACTCAGCAATCTGCTGTCAGGACAGTGAAACTCGGCGGGCTGCCATTCGGGGCAGCCCGTCCTCTTTTGGCGTGATCATTATTCCAATCACGTCATCTTGCGTGTCGATTGGTCTTCCACACCGCATTTGATTGGTTGCGAACTAGCGGAACGCACACCAAGTCCATTGCCGCTGTGCCGCTCAATCGGAAAGAGCGACTATGACCACCCTGCCCCCGACCATGTTCGGAACCGATCTGACACAAGACGGACATTCCGCTGAGGCCACCGGCACGAAAATCAGGCGCGGGTTGCGGCCAAGGTCCAAACCCGTTTCACCGATGGACGCCGGCAAACCGACGTTTCAGAACGGCTTGCTTTGAAAGATGTGGTCTCAAGCTTGACCAGTGCTTCGAAAAAGAGCGATGGAAAGGTGATCATCTCGCCTTAGCAAAAAGACGCTCTGGTTGAGGGGGGTATGCTCGGCGCGTTTAGAGTGTTGTTCTCGCTGTGCCAGAGGGTTTGACCGGTCAGCGCGTTGCTGATGATCGGCGGGCCGAAGCTCGTACTCCGACTTCGCCTAAATTCGAACAAAATTACTGTTAATACTTACTTAACAACGTATTATGTGACTTATTTCAACTACAGAAATTCATCCGATCACCTGTGTTTTTCGGGGGGATGTTCTGAGGCACGACCTCGGCTTGCACCTTCACGAAACTGTTATAATTTGGCGGCATGGCAACCGCTCGAATCGAAAACTTGGTAAGGCTCAAAAACTCTGAGGTGATAGCTCAGGGTAATCGGCAGTTTGTTTACCAACACCCTGATGCGTCCGACGCGCTTCTAAAAGTCCCGCAACCGGACACGACGGATGGCCAGGACGGTCTTTTGGGTGACACTTGGTTCGATCGAACGTTTCGGCGATCTACTGTATTCAAAGGTTTCCTGCGCGAGTTTCACGAATCCTTTGACCTTATGGTGCGTTACCAGCACAGGGATGAGGCTATTCCTGTTTGTGAGGTCCGGGGTGTTGTGCAAACCGATATCGGCCTTGCCCTCGTCTATGAACGAATTTCCGAACCCGATGGGCAGTTGTCGCCCAGTCTGAAGGAATTGGCGAAAAGCGGGGGCTTGACGCAAGAACATTTGGCTTCCCTGCACAAACACTTCGATATGTTGATCGAAGAACAGGTCCTTATCAGCAACAAGAATACCGGCAATATTGTCTATCAAACGTTTTCTGACGGGTCTGGCCGCTGGGTGTGGATAGACAGTTTTGGTAGCAAGCAGATCATCCCCGTTCGCCGCTGGTTTCGGTCTTTGAACCGGCGCAAGATCAATCAGATCAGAGAGAAATTTACGACCGTTGCCGAGAACGCTTTGCTCACCAAGTCAGAGCGTTAGTCAACAAACCTCTCTTTGGCCAAAGAAAATACTCACTGGGTATCGGTCAAATATTGATTGCCCAAAAGAAAACGGCCGCAATTTCTTGCGACCGTTTGAAATTTGTATTTTGCAGCGATTAACGCTTGGAGAACTGGAACGAACGACGCGCCTTGCGCTTACCGTATTTCTTACGTTCCACAACGCGACTGTCGCGGGTCAGGAAGCCAGCGGCTTTCAGTGCGCCACGCAGCGACGGATCGTACAGTTGCAGCGCTTTCGAGATGCCGTGCTTGACCGCACCGGCCTGACCTGTCAGGCCACCGCCTTTGACGGTTGCGACAACGTCGAACTCACCTTCTACACCAGCAACCTGGAACGGCTGGCGTAGGATCAGCTGCAGAACGGGACGAGCAAAGTACTTGTCCTGATCCTTGCCGTTTACGGTGACCTTGCCGGAACCCGGCTTGATCCAAACGCGGGCAACAGCGTCTTTACGCTTGCCGGTGGCGTAAGAGCGGCCCAGCTCGTCACGCACGGGTTCGCGCACGATGACTTCTTCGGCCACGGTTTCAACGCCTGCGACGGCGCTCAGCTCTTCGAGAGTATTGATCTGATCAGCCATCGGTCATTAGCTCCGGGTGTTTTTCTTGTTCATGGACTTAACGTCCAGAACTTCGGGCGCTTGCGCCTCGTGGGGATGCTCGGCACCGGCGTAAACGCGCAGGTTGGTCATAACCTGACGCGACAGGCGGTTGCCCGGCAGCATACGCTTGACCGCTTGGGTCACGACGCGCTCGGGGTGTGCACCCTCGAGGATCTGCTGCTTGGTGCGCGACTTGATGCCGCCCGGGTGGCCAGTGTGCCAGTAGAAGTTTTCTTCGCGCTTCTTGCCGGTCATCTGGATTTTGTCAGCGTTGATAACGATGACGTTGTCGCCCATGTCCATATTCGGGGTGAACGACGCTTTGTGCTTGCCACGCAGGCGCATGGCGACGATCGAGGCAAGACGGCCCAGAACAACGCCCTCGGCGTCGATCAGGATCCATTTCTTGTCGATGTCTGCAGGTGTTGCAGAAAAGGTTTTCATGGCAGGATAGTCCTGTTTGATGTGAAAGACCGCCCCAAATCAGAGCGGCCCGAATTCGATGGAGCGTATTTAGAGGCCCCCGCAGCGCAGGTCAACAACACTAAACTCTTTTAAATATTTTAAAATCAATGAGTTATAAAATAGGTATTATTTTACCCCATAATTAAGCCCATTTACCCCTGCCCCGCCTCGCCCGCTATACTGAATAAGCAAATCGATTCAAGGAGCGTGACTACTATGGAGTGGCAACAAACCATCGCTGACTACGGCGCATCCTGGCAAGAGACGGACCCGGATAAGCGCCTAGTGCTTTTGACAAAGTGCTTTGCTGAAAACGGTCGCTATGTCGACCCGACCGCCGAAGTGAATGGCCGCGTGAACCTGTGCGATCATATTGGCGAAGTTCTACTGAGTTCTGGTGGACGTGTTGAACTGACAAGCGAACCGTCCAACCATCACGATGTTGTCCATTTTACTTGGCACATGATCGGTCCGGATGGCGGTATCGTTGTGTCAGGTCACGATTTTGTTCGTTTGGATGCCGAGGGTAAAATATCCGATTTGGCGGGTTTCTTTGGTGATCCGGCCCCACTGAATTGAACGATCAAACACTGATCTGTTCCGGCGGATTGTCCAGCAGACGCCGCAACCTGTGCATCGCATCCTCAAACCGCTCCAGGGACACATGCCCGTTCATGGCGATACGAACCGCATTCGGGGCTCGTCCGTCCCGCAAAGCGAACTCATCGGCAGACCGGAGCTGTATCCCCTCTCGTTCAGCCGCACGGCTGAAGGCTGCGGCGCGCCAGCCCGAAGGCAGGTTCAGCCATACAAAAGGCACATCCGGCGCCCAGTTCAAATCGAACCCGCCCAAGGCGTTGACCGCAACGCGAACATATTCACCCATTCGAACCCGCACGTCCCTTGCAATCTGCAGCGTACGAGGATCAGACAGCAGCAACCTGGTCAATTCCGCCAACGGCTGCGCCAAACCAAAGTACCCGTATTCCGCCGAACGCCGCAGGTCGACGCTCCGCTCACGCGGGGCAATGGCAAACCCAACACGCAGCGCAGGTGTCAGAGTTTTCGAGATTGAAGATACATGCCACCCCCGTTCCGGTGCCAAAGCACGAAAGCTGGGTTCACGAGCGTCACCCATGCGATAACAATCATCCTCGATGATCTGAAGGTCAAAGCGCCGGGCCACGTCGACAATTTCTTTCCGACGTTCAAGCGGTGTATGCGCGCCGGTCGGATTCTGTACCTCTGGTGAAACGCAGATGGCTTGTGCTGGTGTCTGGCGCAGGACATGTTCCATCGCGGACGGATCTACGCCCCACTTATCCATTTTCACGCCAACCACATCAGCGCGCATCAATTCCCCAGCCCGGCGGAACCCGGCATAGGAAAGGTCTTCGACCAGAACGACCGGTTTTGGCCCCCGCAGGATTGTTTGAAACACAAGGCACAGCCCATTTTGCCCCCCATGCGTCAGCACAATATCGTCATGCGACAATGCACCCAAAGGTAGGTCAGACAGCCACTCTACCACCGCCTGCCGCATGGGTTGATAGGCGTCGCGGGTCGGGTAGTTCAAAAACAGGCCCGGATCAGCCTGGGCCACTTTTTGCAGGCACTCCCGGATTAGCGAGACCTGCCCAACATCCGCCAATCGTGGGCTGAAAAGACTGACATTGGCATTGTACTTGTTGTCTTGCAAATGCAGCTGACGGGCCCAGACATCATCCAGGATTGGCGATTTGGGCGGGGCGACAAATGTACCACGTCCGACCTCGGCGTGTAACAATCCCTCATCCGTCAGAATCGTATAAGCCCGCGCAACTGTGCCCGGCGTGATTTGTAACCGATACGCCAATTCACGCACTGGGGGCAGCTTTGTCCCGACCTCCAGCAACTTGTTATCAATCGCTTTTCTGATTGTATCAGCGACCAGAGTATATTTCGGCCCCTTGGATTTTGGCAGCGATTCCGGCCAAATTGTATCCATTACAATTCTTCCTTTGATTTTGGCACAATCCTGAATGTATCAAGCACATATACCGAACACTTTAACTTTGTGTCAATACAATTTGAAAGGATACCCTGATGACACGCTCGATGCACAACCCCGCCCTCTTGCTGCTGAACGACAGCCCCCGGCTGCCGCTGATCGCCGCGCTGGCCGTGCGGTTTGCGGCGACGGTCACGAAATGGGAACGTCAACGCCGTAGCCGGCTCAATCTGTCCAAGCTGGATGACAGGCTTCTTAAGGATGTCGGTCTGACAAGATATCAGGCTCGACAGGAATTCACCCGCCCATTCTGGCAGGGTTGAGTTTTCCCCAGTCCCTTGATGGGACCTCTTCCTGGCCGGGCTTCGCCCGGCCTTTTTTATCCGAAGGCCGCCGCGGCCGATCCTTCGGGAGGTAATGAATAGGTCATCGTGGCGCGCGCGACGGGTCTGTCCGACCCTTCTGAAAACATCAGCACATCCCCAACAGCCAGACTACGGCCCAGCTTTAGCAGTCGACATCGGGCAATAATATCTTTGCCGCCCTCGGGTTTTCTTAGAAAATCTAAGGAGCTGTTCGTGGTAACGGCCAAGGATTGGCGTCCCTTGCGCGCCAAGATCATCGCATAGACACTAACATCCGCCAGCCCGAACATGGATGGCCCTGAAACTGTACCGCCAGGGCGCAGATGGCGATCTTCGACAACCAATCGCATCTCGATCGACTCCTCATCCAACTTTTCCACGACGAAATCCCGATGTACCTGTGGGAAGATTTGCCGCAGGTATTCCATCAGGTCTTCCCGGCTCATGGCCAATGACATGCTTCCCCTCCTCGACTTGCCGACCTAGAGTTGGCCCAACATCGCTACGGAGGGCAAGATGGCAATTTTGGAACGTAACGACACAGGTGCAGTCGCCACACTGACAATGAACGCGCCCGATCGTCTGAACGCCCTGAGCGACGAAATGCTGGCTGCCCTGCAATCCGAGTTCGACAGCCTGTGCGATGACAGCGCGATTCGGGCGGTTATCCTGCGCGGTAAAGGCAAAGCGTTCTGTGCGGGTCATGATCTGAAACAGATGACAGCCGGACGTCAGGCCGAGGACGGCGGCAAAGCTTATTTCCAAGGCTTGTTCGCCAGATGCACCCAGATGATGCTGTCAATCCGGTCCCTGCCCCAACCGGTCATCGCACAGGTCCACGGTATCGCCACCGCTGCGGGATGCCAGTTGGTTGCCACCTGCGATCTGGCCGTCGCGGCTGAAGGTACGCGGTTTGGCGTGAACGGTGTGAATATCGGTTTGTTCTGCTCGACACCGATGGTTGCCCTCAGCCGGAACATCTCGCGCAAGCGCGCGTTCGAGATGCTGACGACTGGCGACTTTATCTCGGCCGAAACCGCAGCCGAGCTGGGTCTGATCAATCGCGTCGTGCCCGAAATGCTGTTGGAGCATGAAACCGTGTCGCTTGCCGATCAGCTTGCGGCCAAATTGGGTTCGGCTGTGAAAATCGGCAAACAGGCCTTCTACAAGCAGCTGGAAATGCCTCTGGAGCAGGCCTATGATTATACCGGAGACGTAATGGCGCAGAATATGCTGCATCGCGATACCGAAGAAGGCATATCTGCATTTATCGAAAAAAGGCCGCCGAACTGGCACCAATAAAGCGATTATTGTCAACAATTTTTACGATTGTTCGTAATTTTGCACTTCCCAAAAGGGCGACACTGTGGCAATGCTGGGACAGGGCTATGGCTCTAGATACACTTTTTGGGTCGCCGTGGGCGGAAGGTCCCTCCAAGCTGGTTTCTCTCACCGGCGTCGACATTCCCGCAGCGGCGACCCCAAAATTCCCTTAAATTCTTAAACTAAGCGGCCTGTGTTGCGTTGCACGGTTCACTGTCCTATGTGGCAGCGCATGACACAAAAACTGCATATCGTGGGCGGCGGCATGGCCGGGTCCGAGGCCGCCTGGCAGGCGGCGGAAATGGGCGTAGATGTGGTGATCCACGAAATGCGACCCAAGGTTGGCACCTTTGCGCACCAAACAGGCAATCTGGCCGAGATGGTGTGTTCGAACTCTTTCCGCTCAGACGATGATGAACAGAACGCCGTTGGCTTGCTGCATTGGGAAATGCGCGCCGCGAACGGCCTGATCATGACAACGGCGGACGCGCACCGGCTGCCCGCGGGTGGTGCGCTTGCTGTAGACCGCGATCCTTTTGCAGAGGCGGTTACCGCCAAACTGCAGGCCCATCCGCGTATCGAGGTTACAGGGGAAGAAGTCACCGCCCTGCCCGATGACGGCCACTGGATCTTTGCCACTGGTCCTTTGACTTCGGCAACATTGGGTGACTCCATCCGAACCGAAACGGGTGCAGAGTCCCTGGCATTTTTCGACGCCATTGCCCCGATTGTCTATGCCGACAGCATCGATATGAGCAAAGCCTGGATGCAATCGCGCTATGACAAAGGCGAGACCGAGGAAGAACGCACCGCCTATCTGAACTGCCCAATGGACCGCGATCAGTATGAGGCATTTATCGACGCTCTGCTGGCCGCTGACAAAACTGAGTTTCACGAAGGCGAAACGGCGGGGTATTTCGACGGCTGCCTTCCGATCGAGGTGATGTCAGAGCGTGGTCGCGAAACGCTGCGCCACGGCCCGATGAAGCCGGTCGGCCTTACTAATCCTCATCAGCCTGACGTCAAACCGCATGCGGTGGTGCAACTGCGCCGCGACAATGCCCTTGGCACGCTGTTCAATATCGTCGGCTTTCAAACCAAGATGAAATATGGCGCGCAGACCGAAGTGTTCCGTATGATCCCCGGTCTGGAAAACGCCAGCTTTGCGCGGTTGGGCGGTATTCACCGCAATACGTTTATCAACTCTCCGACGCTTTTGGATGCGCAGATGCGGTTGAAATCGAAACCAAATATCCGTTTTGCGGGGCAGATCACCGGGGTCGAGGGTTATGTCGAAAGCGCGGCGATGGGCCTGTTGGCCGGTCGTCTGGCCGCGGCCGAGATTCTGGGCCGGACCCTGCCCGAGGTTCCGCAGGACAGCGCCATGGGCGCCCTGATCCACCACATCACCGGCGGGGCCGAGGCCAAGACTTTTCAGCCCATGAACGTCAATTTCGGCTTATTCCGACCAGTCGACGGGCTAAAAGGCGGTCGGCGCGGTCGCAAGGACCGCTACAAAGCTTATACCGATCGCGCCAAGGCCGAGTGGACTAACTGGCTGGAGCAGTGTTGACTGGACGCTGTTGGCTCATGCAGCGTAGTATCCGTGTATGAGCGATAAGTACCTCAAAGACGTCTATAATCTGGACACCCCGCAAGAGACGCATGCGCACTATCAAAAATGGGCGTCCTCCTATGATGCCGAGGTTGGCGCGCATGGCTATGCGACCCCCGGGCGGGTGGCCGAGGCGTTATGGTCAAGACTGCCCGAGCCGCAAACACCGATCCTGGATTATGGCTGTGGCACCGGATTGTCCGGTGTAGCCTTGCGTGCGGCGGGTTTCGAAGTGATTGACGGCGTTGATCCAACTCCGAAGATGCTAGAAGGCGCTCTGGCCAAGGGGGTCTATAGAAGTCTTTCAACCTTTGAGATCACCAATCCCGATCCGTTGGATCAAGGAGCCTACAAGGCGATCACCGCAATCGGTGTCATTGGGGTTGGCGCAGCACCGCCCGAGGTTTTCGATATGCTGATGCGCGCGCTTCCCGAAGGTGGCCTGCTTGGCTTTTCCTTTAATGATCATGCGCTTGAGGACGTCTCTTACACTTCACGCTTGAATGATTGGCTTGATATGGGGGCAGCTCGTTTGCTGTTTCGGGAATACGGTCCTCACCTACCAGGAATGGACCTTAAGTCAGACGTATATATCGTTGAAAAAGCGTGATATTTAAAACCCGATTTGCGCCATCTCCCACAGGTCCGTTGCATCTGGGACATGCGTATTCAGCGATGCTCGCCCATGATCTGGCCGGGTCTGAAGACGGTCAATTCCTGCTGCGGATCGAGGATATCGACCAATCTCGATCGCGCGCCCACTGGGAAGAACAAATTTATGATGACCTGCGGTGGCTTGAGCTGTGGTGGCCTGAACCCATAATGCGTCAGTCCGACCGGTTGGCAGTATATGACAGAGCATTGGATGACTTGTGGTCGCGGGGCCTGCTTTATCCCTGCACCTGCAACCGCAAAGATATCGCCGCTGCGGCCAGTGCCCCACAAGAAGGTGCACCGTTGCACGGGCCTGATGGGATCATCTACCCTGGGACGTGCCGTGGCAAACGTCGAGACACACAACGTCCCACGGACATTCCTTTGAGATTGGATATGGCCGCTGCAGGCCGCGTGCTTACGGGTTCGGCCCAACCCGGTGCAAAAGTCGGCGCATTTCACGAATCCGGCGCGGGACCAAATGGAGAGACGGGCACCATCCCGTTTTCTTTAGGCGAGCTGACAGACACAATCGGCGACGTTGTCCTGTCGCGACGCGATATGGGAACGTCTTATCACTTGTCAGTGGTCTTGGACGACGCCGCACAGGGTATTACCCATGTTGTACGCGGCCAGGACTTGTTCGAAGCGACCCGTATTCATGTTGTGCTGCAAGCGTTGCTGGGTCTACCGACACCACAGTACTTTCATCACCGGTTGATCCGCGACGATGTTGGAAAACGTTTGGCCAAGCGTGACGACGCGCGGGCGATCTCGAAATACCGGGCCGAGGGGGCGTCGCCAGCAGATATCCGGGCGATGGTTGGACTGTGAACCGGTTACTCCATGGGTGACATCAGCTCGACCTCGTCGCCGTCTCGTACCGCGGTATAGAAACAGGTCCGGCGATTTGTATGGCACGCAGCACCGGTTTGACGCACTAGAACCAGCAAACAATCGCGGTCGCAATCAAAGCGGAAATCCACCAATTCCTGCACATGGCCCGACGTTTCGCCCTTGATCCAAAACGACTGACGCGACCGCGACCAATATGTGACGCGCCCGGTTTCCAACGTCTTCTCAATGGCTTGAATATTCATCCAAGCCATCATCAACACCTCACCCGAGCTTGCATCCTGAGCGATGGCAGGGATCAGCCCGGCCTCATTAAACTTCAGCGAGGACGGATCAAACGCGACGGTGGCAGACATGAGAAAAACCTTTTGCATCCCGGTAGATGCTCACTATGTATGGGGAACAGACAACGAGGGAAAGTCATGTCCGGCGAGAATGACCTGATAAAGCTCTATTCCGGCCGCATTCTGGCGCTGGCTGCGGATATTCCGCATCTGGACAGGCTTGAGAATCCTGATGCTACGGTGAAAAAACGCTCACCCCTGTGCGGGTCGACGGTGACCGTGGATGTGAAAATACAGGACGGCAAGATCTCGGAGTTCGGGCAGGACGTCAAAGCCTGTGCCTTGGGCCAGGCTTCGGCCTCAGTCGTGGGCAGTGCCATCATCGGGGCGACTCGGGCGCAGGTGGAAACTGCACGCGATCAATTGGCCGCCATGTTGAAGAAAGACGGGCCCGTACCTGATGCACCTTTTGATGGGCTCGAAGTTCTGATCCCTGCGCGGGACTATAAGAACCGCCACGCATCGATACTGCTGGCCCTTGAGGCCACCGCCGAAGCGATGCGGCAAGCTGAACAGGCAAATTGCGCATAACATTGGAATTTTTGCGGGCAATCCGGTTTAATCACCCCGCATGATGTTGGGGGGATTGGATGGAAAAATTGCTTGAACACTTTGTTACACTCTGGGTCGTAATTGACCCGATTGGCACAATCCCTGTTTTCATAGCCGTCACAGCGGGCCTGACTGCAGCGGCCCGTCGCAAAACTGCCCTGCTCGCCGCGCTGGTCAGTGCTGGTGTCCTTCTGTTCTTTCTGATTTTCGGCCAATTGCTGATCGAGGCGCTGGATATCGGACTGAATTCGTTTCAGGTCGCTGGTGGTATCATCCTGTTCCTTTTTGCGCTGACAATGATCTTTGGCGAAAGCAAACAAGTCGTCGAACAGCATGAAGCTGAAGAGGAAATGGAGATTTCCGCCAACAAACCCAATCCGGCGATTTTCCCGTTGGCAGTACCGTCCTTGGCGTCACCCGGTGCAATGCTGGCGATTGTCATTCTCACCGACAATAACCGTTACAGCGCCGCGGATCAGGGTATTACGGCGCTGGTCATGCTGTCCGTTATTCTGATTTCGTTTGTTCTTATGCTGCTGGCGGACCCGATAATCCGTGTCATCCGTTCTTCGGGTGCTGCGATTATCAGCCGGGTCATGGGAATGATCTTGGCTTCGGTCGCAGTGAATTCCGTTCTGTCCGCGCTTCTTGAGATCATGAAAACCGGGCAGTTATAAGAAAAAACCGCCGCACCTTCCGGGCGGAAAGGGCGGCGGCAGGTTGTGCGTGTCTCGCGTGGGGTCCGGATAGCCGCACGGGGCCGAGGCAGGCCCCTCAAGGGAATTGGGACAGGCAGGTCACCCTTGACTGAAATGGGGATGACAGCGCGGTATGATCGGCACGAGATCGCAGGCAGAAAGGCTTAGAATGCTCCGGGCAGGTGCAGGGCAACCATCAACATGACCACCAAAGACACGGCCCCCACAGCATCTTGCAAAATCGTCGATTGCGAGCGGCTCAGGGCGGTCTTGATCTGGGTCAGCATGGTCTCACCTCCGGTCGAGATTTAATCCTTTGTTGACCTTTTGTTCTCATATTTTGATGAGTCGGTAAAGAACTTTTTGAGAACATTTGTGAACGTAGTGGAACAAAATTTCTAACCTACTGAAATCAAACGGATTGCCTGATCCTGTTTCATAAGCCACAGCAGAACACGTGCCGCCTGCCCCCGGTCCGATTTCAAACGGGGATCAGCAGACAGAAACGCACGGGCATCAGTCTGCGCCGTTGCCATCAACCCTGCCTGACGTTCCAGGTCTGCGATCCGAAATTTCGGCAACCCGGATTGCGCTGTCCCGATCAAATCACCCGCGCCACGCATTTGCAGATCAGTTTCTGAAATACGAAACCCGTCTTCGGTTTCGCGTAGCACTTCTAATCGTTTCCGCCCGCTTTCACTGAGCGGAGGCTGATACATCAGCAGGCAGGTTGAATCCGCCTCACCACGCCCAACGCGTCCGCGCAACTGGTGCAGTTGCGCAAGCCCAAAAATCTCAGCGCGCTCTATGACCATGATCGAGGCGTTTGGGACATTTACCCCAACCTCGATCACGGTTGTGGCGACAAGTATCTTGGTTTGCCCATCCTGAAATGCCTTCATGGCAGCATCTTTATCGACCGATGGCATCTGGCCATGCACCAACCCGACCACTCCTTCGCCCAGAATGGCGCGCAAGCGTTTGAAACGCTCTTCGGCCGCCGTCAGGTCTGAAACTTCGGATTCGTCGACCAACGGGCACACCCAGTAACACTGGCGCCCTTCATCAATCGCGCGACGTAGGTGCGAAACGACATCGTCCATACGATCTGTGCTGATGATGGCCGTTTTGATAGGTTTTCGTCCTGGCGGTTTTTCGTCCAGCACCGAAACATCCATATCACCATATTGCGCCAAGGCCAGGCTGCGTGGGATCGGCGTGGCAGTCATCACCAGCACATCCGCGCCCTGCCCTTTTTCCGACAACTCCATTCGTTGCCGAACACCGAACCGGTGCTGTTCATCGACAATCGCCAGCCGGAGCGATCTGAATTCAACATCGCTTTGAAAAACCGCGTGAGTTCCGACCAGGATTTGAATTTCGCCATTCTTCAGCGCCGCCAGCTTTGCACGTCGTTCCGCGCCCTTGTCCCGGCCAGTGAGGATTTCCAGCAAGACCCCAGCCTCTTCGGCCAACGGGCGCAATCCCTCCAGATGTTGCCGGGCCAGAATTTCGGTAGGCGCCATCATGACGCCCTGGCCTTTGGCCTCGACCGCGATGAGCAAGGCCATAAAGGCCACCAGCGTCTTGCCCGCACCCACGTCGCCCTGCAATAACCGGTTCATACGCGCGTCCGAAGCCATATCGCCAGCGATGTCGTCAATGGCCCGCAACTGCGCTTTGGTAGGTTGATATGGCAGGCTGGCAAAAACCTTGGCCTGCAAAGTCCCCGTTCCGACACTGACCAGACCCCGGGCTTTCCGCTCTCGCTGACGGGCCAAGGCCAACGTCAATTGATGCGCAAACAACTCATCATAGGCCAGACGTTCCCGTGCCGGAGCATGAGGCGCCACATCATCTGCCCCCTGCGGGTTATGCGCAGCTGCAATTGCAGTGGCCCAGGCTGACCACCCTTGCTTAGCCACCAGGGTGGGATCGATCCATTCAGCCAATTCCGGGGCCCGCGCCAACGCGCTGCGGGCAGCTTTATAGGCCGTTTTCTGTGTGATCCCCTGTGTCAGATGATACACCGGTTCAAAATCCGGAATTTCCTGCGCCTCTTCCACAGGCACCATATGATCCGGGTGGACCATCTGCGCCATGCCATCGAACAGTTCGAGCTTGCCCGAAATCACCCGCCGTGAACCTTCCGGCAAAATACGCTTCAGGTAGTCACCGCGCGCGTGAAAGAACACCAACTGGAAATCTGCCTGGCTATCCTCGACATGCACCCGGTAAGCGCCGCCCTTATTGCGGGCGGGCCGGTGCGTACCAACAGTCACTTCAACTGTCAGTGTGGTCGGCAGGTCAACACCCTGAATCGTATCGCGGCGACGGCGGTCAATGACGGCATATGGCAGGCTGAACAGCACATCGCGCGGCGACTCCGTCCCCGCTTGGGTCAAGACCTGAGCTGTCTTCGGCCCAACCCCATCCAATGTTTCCAACCCCGCGAACAGCGGAAACAGGCTTTCCGGGCGCCCGCTCATGCGGTTCCGATCAGCTGCAACCAGCCATCCTCATCCAATGTTTCAATACCCAGTTCGGCGGCTTTTTTTGCTTTGGAGCCAGCACCGGGGCCTGCAACCAGAATGTCGGTTTTCTTGCTGACCGAACCCGAGACTTTAGCCCCTAATGCCTCGGCGCGGGCCTTGGCCTCAGCGCGAGTCATCTTTTCCAGCGTGCCCGTGAAGACGACCGTTTTGCCTGCGACCGGACTGCCGGCTGTGTCGGGGCGTTTCGCCTCTTGTATGTCCAGCTGGGCGACCAGCGCATCAATGCTGGCGCGCTCGGCCTTTTGCGCGAAGGCTGATATGAGGGCGCGGGCCATAACCTCGCCGACGCCATCCACGCCCAACAAGTCGTCCCATTCGGGGCCTTCGAACCCCGCCGCAGAGATAATGGCGCGTTCAAAGTCACCCCAGTTTCCATAATGTGTCGCGATCAGGTTCGACGCGGCCTCACCCAAATGGCGGATGCCCAGTGCAAACAGTAGCCGACCAAAGGGAATTTTGCGTTTCTCGTCGATGGCCTCCCACAAGTTACCTGCACTTTGCGCCCCCCAGCCTTTGCGATTGGCCAGTTTGTTCAGGTTTGCCGCGTCGCGTGTCTGCAGGGTGAAAATATCGACCGGCGTTCTGACTGGCAGATCCGGGTCATCGTAAAACATCTCGATCTGCTTGGCGCCCAAACCTTCGATGTCGAAGGCCTTGCGAGAAACGAAGTGCTTCAGCTTTTCAACCGCCTGTGCCGGACAAATTACACCCCCGGTACAGCGGCGCACTGCGTCCCCCTCTTCGCGGACCGCGTCGCTGTTGCATTGGGGGCAGGTCTTGGGGAACTGAAACGGCTCTGCCCCTTCGGGTCGTTTCGAGATATCGACATCGGCCAGTTTCGGGATCACATCACCGGCGCGGTATACCTGCACCCAATCACCGACCCGAATATCCTTGCCGTCGCGGATAGTACCACCTTTGGCGTCACGACCCGCAATGTAATCTTCGTTGTGCAAAGTGGCATTCGACACGACCACACCACCCACCGTGACCGGGTGCAACCGGGCAACCGGGCTGAGCGCCCCAGTGCGGCCAACCTGAATGTCGATCGCTTCAAGTCGGGTCCAAGCCAGTTCTGCTGGAAACTTGTGCGCAATCGCCCAGCGGGGGGTTGTGGAGCGAAACCCCAGACGCCCCTGCAAGGACAGATCGTTCACTTTGTAGACGACGCCGTCGATATCATAACCCAAGGTGGATCGTTGGGCCTCGATTTCGCGGTAATGCGCCAGCATCTGATCTGTCGTTTCACACAGCTGGGTCAGGGAATTGGTGGCGAAACCAAGACCGCGCAACCGGTCGATCGCCTTCATTTGGGTTTCTGCCAACGGTTCGGACAGCTCACCCCAGGCATAGGCAAAGAACCGCAACGGACGGGCCCGCGTGACGGACGAATCCAATTGCCGCAAGGAGCCCGCTGCTGCGTTTCGTGGATTGGCGAAAGGCTTTTCTCCTGCCTCTTCCTGCCGCGCGTTCAGCTTTTCGAAGTCTTCATGCGACATGTAGACCTCGCCCCGAACTTCCAAAATGTCGGGCGCATTTTCCAAGGTTTGGGGAATATCTGAAATCGTCCGGGCATTTGGTGTGACATTTTCACCAACTTCGCCGTCTCCGCGGGTGGCCGCCTGAACCAATTTGCCCTTCTCATACCGCAAGGAAAGCGACAGACCGTCAATTTTAGGTTCAGCCGTGTAAGACAAAGGTTTAGATGCTTCCAACCCGAGGTACTTTCGGATTGAGCGGTCAAAATCCTGAACGTCTTCGTCGTCAAACGCATTGCCCAGCGACATCATGCGAACAGCATGGGTGACTTTCGAAAAACCGTCAGACGGGCGAGCGCCGACTTGATCCGAGGGGCTGTCGGCGCGCTTTAGTTGCGGAAACCGCGTTTCGATTTCAGCATTTCGACGCTTGAGCGCATCATATTCGGCGTCCGAAATCTCGGGGGCGTCTTCGCCGTAATACAGCGTGTTTGCCCGCGCCAACTGTTCGGCCAATTGCGCCAACTCAGCGCGCGCGGCCTGTTCAGTCAGGTCAGATACCGGAATCAATTTGCTCATGGCCTCGCCCTGTCACTTAGTCTTGAACTTCAGTGATAGGGCGAGGTCATGGTCAGGTCCAGACGTGCTGTTCAGTGAGTGAAAGCGGTCGCCCCGGACCACGGGCGACCATGCTCAAATCAGGCCCCAACCGCCATCCGCGTTTCGTCAACACTGTTGCTTTGCGGATCACGCAGGACATAGCCCCTGCCCCAAACTGTCTCGATGTAATTTTCACCACTGGTGGCGTTGCTGAGTTTCTTACGCAGCTTGCAGATGAAAACGTCGATGATTTTCAGCTCGGGCTCGTCCATGCCGCCATAAAGATGGTTCAGGAACATCTCTTTGGTCAGCGTGGTGCCCTTACGTAGGCTCAGCAGCTCAAGCATCTGATATTCCTTACCGGTCAGATGAACTGCCTTGCCTTCCACTTCGACCGTTTTGGCATCAAGGTTCACAGCCACACGCCCGGTCTGGATGATGGATTGCGAATGCCCTTTTGAGCGGCGGATGATGGCATGGATTCGGGCCACCAACTCCTCTCGATGGAAGGGCTTGGTCATATAATCGTCGGCACCGAAGCCAAAACCTTTGATTTTGCTTTCCGTGTCGTCTGCGCCTGACAGGATCAGGATCGGTGTTTCCACCCGAGCGATGCGCAATTGACGCAGGACTTCATGCCCATTCATGTCCGGCAAATTCAAGTCCAGCAGGATCAGATCGTAGTCATAAAGCTTTGCAAGATCGATACCTTCCTCACCCAAATCCGTTGCATAGACGTTGAGGTTTGCGTGTGTCAGCATCAATTCAATGCTTTTGGACGTAGTCGGATCATCCTCGACAAGAAGTATACGCATTTACTGCTCCAATTCGGGTCAATTTACCAATTCAAACTGAGCCTGCTCAAAAATGGTTAATCTGACGTTACCGTTGAATTGTTTATTTCCTTTCATCCTTAGGTTGTCGATATTTTTTTAACGCGGTCACCTTTAAAGCGTCTGTGCCGTGTTCTGCGACGGCCGTAACCCATGCGTTAAATTCCTCATCACTGAGGCCGTATCGCTTCTTGGCGTCTGACAGTGTGATCAGCCCATAAACCACCCCCCGCACGACGATTGCCTTGCGCGATGCGACCCAGCGTGTCGTATCCTTTGGCGGCAGATCGGTGCGCGATAAAACCGTTCCATCCGGTAGGGTTATGGATCTTGGACCCTCAACTTTGTGCAAAAACATTTTATGACCCTCTTCGTGCTGCGACAAAGCTGACACCACCCTACTTAATGCTGAGTGAAACCGCCCCTTGAGAGTGTGTAGAATTTTCCTATATTCTGCCGGTCTTTCTTAACCCGCACTGGAATCACCATGGCCCTCGCTGCCGAGACCCAACTCAATTCGCTTGGCTTTGCCAAACCGCCCTCGGAAACGCGGGTGGTTGTTGCCATGTCCGGTGGCGTAGACAGCTCTGTCGTGGCGGCCCATCTGGCCGACCAGGGCTATGACGTGGTTGGCGTAACGCTTCAGCTTTACGATCATGGGGCGGCGCTGGCCAAAAAAGGTGCCTGCTGTGCCGGGATCGATATCCATGACGCACGCCGTGTGGCCGAGGAACGCGGCTTTCCCCACTATGTTCTGGATTACGAGAACATCTTCAAAGACGCGGTGATCGACGAGTTTGCTGACAGCTATCTGGCAGGTGCTACTCCGGTGCCCTGCATCCGCTGCAACGAAAGGGTCAAATTCAAGGATTTGCTGGAGACCGCCAAGGATCTTGAGGCCGACTGCATGGCCACCGGTCACTATATCCAACGCAAAATGGGTCCCAATGGGCCAGAGTTGCATAGCGCCGAGGACGCGAACCGGGACCAATCCTATTTCCTGTTTTCGACCACGCCAGAGCAGTTGGATTTCCTGCGCTTCCCTCTGGGTCACCTGCCCTCGAAGGACGCCACCCGCGAGATGGCCGCGCAATACGGGCTGGCCGTGGCAGACAAGCCGGACAGTCAGGACATCTGCTTCGTGCCCAACGGCAATTATGCCAGCGTCATCGAAAAACTGCGCCCCGGTGCGGCAGAACCCGGTGAGATCGTGCATGCGGACGGTCGCGTTCTGGCGCAACATAACGGCGTGATCCACTATACCATCGGACAACGCCGCGGTCTGGGCATCGGTGGCCTTAGCGAGCCATTATATGTCGTAAAACTGGACGTGGATGCGAAACAAGTCGTTGTTGGCCCCAAAGAGATGCTGGCCACCCGAACCATTCCTGTGCGTGAAATCAACTGGCTTGGGGATGAACCCTTCACTTCACGAGATGAATGGCATGTTCTGGTCAAGGTCCGCTCGACCCGCCCCCCGCGCGAGGCGATCGTAAGACCTTTGTCCAATACCACGGCCGAGGTCGAGCTGTTGACGCCCGAAGAAGGTGTCTCACCCGGTCAGGCCTGTGTGTTTTACGCGTCGGAAGGCAGCCGTATCTTTGGCGGCGGCTGGATCTGGCGCGGGTACTAAATCGCGTCCGTCCACGAGTTGCTAAGGATATAGAGCCCGGCGCAAATCATCACATAGGGAACCAGTCGTTCCAACCGCCGGGCCAGCGTGCCGCTCATGAACGGCGCTTTGGCCCCTAACAGCGCAACGGTTGCCAGACCAAGTGCCGCCAACACGGCCCCGATAACACCAGCCGTTCTGAACGTGGGGGCCGAGTCGGCCAGCAGAGGCGCAAGGACGGCAAACGTATCCATCGACAGGCTGATGAACAGCAGCGTGACCATGATCACCGACGCCCCGGCATCCAGATTTGCGTGCGTTTCAGTCTCGGTTCCCCGCCTTTGCCGGATCAAGGCTAAGATGCCCAAACTCAGAGGTATCAGACCCAGATACCCGGACCAGTGCGGCACGACATCCTCAACCCCCAACGCCAGCAAGAGCGCTGCGCTGATCACGACCCCCTGCGCAAGCAGAAAGCCAAAGACCGCGCGTTTGGCCCCCGACACCAGCGATAGCGCCAGCAGCGCCGCCAGATTGTCCAGATTGGTCAGAATCTGAGCCATAAAGGCGGAAAGTCCGAACAGCACGAAATCCAGCATTACGGAGTCATCCGATCAAGAACGGCTTGGGCGGCCCTCAAACCGGGGGCCTCACCTCCGCGCCCCAGACGTTCCATCGTGAGGGTCATGGCATCGCGCTGCGCATCGGGGGCAGACGCGACCCGTTTCAACGCCTCCGCTATCTGTTCAGGCTGGCAATCATCCAGCAAACACTCGGGGACTGTTCGGGTCTCGGACACCAGATTGACTAGCGTTACAGTATCCAGCTTGACCATCCGCTTGGCAATCAGAGTGGTCAGCCAGTTCAGATTATACGCTATCACCATAGGCGTCGATTGCGCGGCCAGTTCCAACGAAACCGTCCCCGAAGCGGCGAGTGACAACTCTGCCGCCGCAAACGCGACCCGCTTTTGTGCTTGTGCCTGATCCGAAGGCATCTCGCGCGGATCGACGACAACAGGGTTTCCGGGCCAGCTTTGCATATGCTCGGTGACGGTATCCACCATATGCGCAACCGCGGGCACCACAATACGTGCGCACGGCCGTTCATTCAGATAAAGGCGCAGCGCCTCACCAAAGATCGGAGCCAGACGCTCAATCTCGCCTCCACGCGAACCAGGAAGCGCCAGTATGATCGGTGCGTCGCCCAGATCGTAGGTCGCGCGAAAATCCTGGATATCCTGATCCGAAGCTATCGGTTCGCTGGCCACCGGATGACCAACGAAATCACACTCCATCCCCGCACGTTCCATATAGGGCGGTTCAAATGGTAACAACGCCAGAACATGGTCGATCACCTTGGCCATCTTGTCCGCGCGCCCGGGGCGCCATGCCCAGACACTGGGGGCGACGTAATGCACCGTTCTGATATCACTCTGCGCTTTTACCTGCTTGGCGACGCGCAGTGAAAAATCCGGGCTGTCGATGGTAATCAATACATCGGGCTGCGTATCCAGAACGGCCTGAGCGGTCTCAGAAATCCGGCGTTTCAGGTGGAAGAACTTGGGCAAAACCTCAACCAGCCCCATCACCGACAGTTCAGCCATTGGAAAGCGGCTGTCCAAACCCTGTGCCTGCATCAGCGGTCCGCCAACGCCATCGAACTGGATATCGGGTACGAGACTGCGCAATCCTTCCATCAAGGCGCCGCCCAAACGGTCGCCCGAAGGTTCACCGGCGACCAGGAAGACGCGCATCAGATCGCCCGCTCACGCACATACAGAAACAGGCCCAGACGGTTGCATTCGTCGATCACACGATCCTGTTGCAACACGATCACGCCACCTTTTTCGATGACAATACCCGCCAGCCCAGCTGCCACCGCACCAGAAACGGTCCCAGGGCCAATGGTCGGCAAGTCAGCACGTCGGTCCTGATCGGGTTTCGGCGCTTTGAACAAAACGCCACCCCCCGCATCCGGTCTTTGGGTCAAGGATTGCAGCATCCAATCTGTGCCGTAGATGCTTTCGACCGCAAGCGCCTGCCCTTTGGACACCGCACAAGCCTGACCGATATCCGCAGCTCCCATGGCCCGCAGAATACCCGCTGCCCTGTCTGCATCGGACAGTTCAGCCTCGGATGGCTGCGTTTCGGTAAGGCAACCTAGTTCCGGCAGTAACGCCGGGGCAATTTCGTGAGCGGCACGAACGGTCAGTCCAGAGTTTTCGAATATGCCGATCACGGCGCGCAATGCCCCGTCATCCCCGGACATCATCGCCTGTTGCAGTACTGGAACCAGAGGCATCGTGGCCGCATCAATCCGCGATGGATCGATAGCGGGACGGCGCACCGCGCCAGCCATGCAGATCTGGGTCACGCCGCGCGCTTTCAAATCTGCAAGGAAGCTTCCCAGCTGTTCCAATGGAAAGACGATATCCGCGATCAGAGCGTCAGGCGTAAAACCTTCCATCGCGCAGATCAGCGGACGGTCGGAAAGACGGGCAACCACTTCGCCCGGCAATGCGCCTGTTCCAGCAATCAATGCCAGCATTAGTTTATTTCCTCGGTGTCAGGAACGAGCGATCCGATTGCCCGGTCACGAAATCCACGATCCGCTGCACATATTCGCTTTCGTTGTCCACACCTACCCGGTGCGCGCGTTCCATGAACGTTCCATCGCCGGTCGACAATTCGCGGAACGCAGCACGCAGGGCCGAGATATCCTCGCGCGAGACACCGCGCCGTTTCAAGCCAACCAGGTTCAGTCCGTCTAACTCACCCCGAGGCGCCTGAACCAGGCCATATGGGATCACGTCATTGGGCACCATAGTCAGTGCGCCGATGATCGCGCCACGGCCCACGCGCACCCATTGATGCAGGCCGGAAATTCCGCCCACGATCACATCATCCTCGATGACACAATGACCTGCCGCGCCGGAATGGTTCACCATGATCACACGATCTCCGATCTGAACGTCATGCGCCACGTGCACACCTGCCATCAAAAGACAATCGTCGCCGATCCGGGTCACACCGCCGCCGCCCTCGGTTCCGGTATTCACCGTCACATGTTCACGAATGCGGTTACGCTTGCCGATCTCAAGCCGTGTATCCTCACCCCCGAATTTCAGGTCCTGCGGAATTTCTCCGATCACCGAGAAATTGAAGATCACGGTCTCATCACCGATCTGGGTTTCGCCGGTCACGACGACATGGGACTTCAATTCGACCCGGTCGCCCAGCTTAACCTGACTGCCGACAAAGCAGAATGGTCCGATGGAGCAGCCTTCACCGATCTGCGCACCGTCTTCGATGATTGCGCTTGGGTGGATGCCGCTCATGTTGTCTTTTCCATGTCCCAGTCGACATAGGCCGAAAATTCGGCTTCGGCTGCGACTTCGCCATCAACCGTCGCCTGGCCGCTGAACTTGAAGATCTTGCCACCCTTCTTACCGCGCACGGTATCCACGTGCATTTCAAGCACATCGCCAGGGATCACTTTGCGGCGGAATTTGCACTTGTCGATGTTCATGAAATAGATCAGCAATTCACTGTCGATCACGTCCATACCGACGCCCAGCATCACACCTGCAGTTTGCGCCATCGCTTCAACAATGGTCACGCCGGGCATGATCGGCGTTCCGGGAAAATGGCCCTGAAAATGTGGTTCGTTCATTGTGACATTTTTGATGCCAACGGCCGATTGATAACCCGAGATATCAACCACCTTGTCGACCAGCAGAAACGGATAGCGGTGCGGCAAAATCCGTTGGATCAACTGGATGTCGGCGCTTTTGGTTTCCGTGCTCATGGTGTTGTAGTCCCATTCTGGATTTCTGTTTGCGGCGTGGTTAGCAATACCGCGCCCTAAGGGCAAGCAAACCTATTCACCGGCCCCATTTTCAGCGGCGCTGCCGTCGCCGATCTCCGCATTGATCCGCGCAATGGCGGCATCGGTGATATCGGTTCGATCCGAACTGAGGAAAACGCTGGATCGTTCAATAATGATCGAAGCGCCGGATTCGCGTAGCAGGTCAATCAAAACCGGCCGTGCAAGTTCCAGAAACATCTGCCGAGCCTCTTCACTGCGTCGTGCCAACACGTCCAGTTTTGCGCGCTGCCCCTCCCGATGCGACTGAACCTTTTCGTCAAAGGCATCAGCCAGGGGGCGAAATTCTTCGGCCGTCATGGTCGCACGCTGTTCCGTCAGAACCTTTTCCTCGCGGCTCAGCTCGGCCACGATCCGTTCGTTTTCTTCCCCTAAAAGAACGCCTTCGGCCTCGATCTCTCGCAGGACACGTTGACCAAAGGCAGATTCAGCAAACAAACGCTCGCTGGACAACGTCACCACACTGCTTTGCGGAACCCCCAATTGTTGGGCCGCTACTGACTCCGAAAAGACAAGGGTCAGAAATACACACAGGGCCCATAAAGGGCCCTGCAGATTCATGAACACAGTTTTCAACATTCAGGATCAGAACCGAGCCTGAACCGTCAGGTCGAAATTCTGCTCTTTGTCAAAGTCTTCCTTTTTCAACGCTTTCGAGAAGTTGAAGCGCAGCGGACCAAACGGAGTTTCCCACAGAACCGACACACCAAGTACGTGGCGGATAGAACCGTCTTCACCTACGATATCGGCTCCGGCCGTGTTGACGTCGTTAAGGTTGTACAGGTTACCAAAGTCATAGAACACGCCACCACGCAGGCCGAATTCTTCAGGCAGACCCAGTGGAAAGTCCGATTCCAGACGCGCAACCCAATAGTAATTGCCCCCGATTGCATCATCCTGACCATTGGACAAGTCGCGTGGACCAAGACCCGCGGGCTCGAACCCGCGAAAGACACTGGGCCCCAACAAAAAGCGGTCGAGCGTGCGGCTGAAATCATCACCACGCCAGTGCAACGCACCGACTTCCATCGTGGCCCGCAAAACAACTTCTTCGTTCCAAACGCGAGTTTGTGCAATACCGCGAGCCGTGGTCTTGAAGAACTCGTTGTCACCGCCCAGACCCGCGGCATCGATACCGGCCTCAAACAGGACGCCAGCATTCGGATTCAATCCTCCAACTCGGCTGTCGTAGACATAGGAAAGACCCAGTGAGCTGGTCGTACGCTCACCCTGAGCAATTTCCGAAGCAATGACCGCACCGTTGATCTCATCGTCCTGCTGGGTCATTTCGCTGTTTTCCCAAGTATAGCGCAGGCGCAAAGCCGACAGTTCGCCGATCGCGTAGCTCAACTGAGGTCGGAAAAACAAAGTTTCAGTGTCGTAGCTGGCAAAGCTTGAGTTGGTCGTAGAAAGACCCAAACCCAAGTCGAACCGCAGTTTACGCCCTAACAGGTAAGGTTCCGTGAAGTTCAATATGTACTGCTCAGAGTCCTGTGCGGTTGACAAAGTAAGGCCAACCGTTTGCCCGCGTCCCAGGAAGTTAGATTCCTGAAGCCCAATCGCTACCCCGAAACCATCAGACACCGAGTAGCTACCACCCAAGCTCAGCGAGCCTGTCGGTTGTTCCTCGACATCAACATCCACAATCACTTGGCTGGGCGAAGACCCTTCGCGCGGTTCGACATCGGCCGCAGCAAAGAAACCCAAGGCCCGGATACGTTCGGCGGCCTGACGGATCTCACGCGGGTTAAAGGGGTCGCCTTCCACCGTATCGAATTGACGGCGGATCACACGGTCAAGCGTGGTTGTGTTGCCTTCAATATCGATCCGCTCTACAAAAATCCTTGGGCCTTTGGTCAGAACAAACTGTACATCCAGCGTCAGGTCACGTGCGTTGCGCGTCACGCGCGGCTCCACACGCAGGAAATCGACGCCCTGCTTGATGCCGAGACGTTCCATCCGCGCAATCGAGTTTTCAATCAGCATCGGAGTGTAAGTCACTCCCGGTCGAATTTTCAGTGCATCCTGATACGGAGCAGGATCCACACCCGGAATTTCGCTGACAGTGCTGATCTGCCCAAATGAGAATTTTTGACCTTCGGTGATGTTCATCACCAAGAAGAAAGCGTCGCGCTCGCGAGTGAATTCCACATTTGCGCTGTTCACGCGGAAATCGACATAACCACGCGACAAATAGAAATCCCGAATGACCTGTTTGTCGAATTCGATCCGGTCAGCAATGAAAGTATCGCTGCTGACAAACGTCCGTAGGATATTCGCCTGTTTCGATTCCAGAACCCTGCGCAGGCGCCGGTCAGAATAAGCTCGGTTGCCGACAAAACTCACACGCTCGACTTCGATCGTGGTCCCTTCTGCGACCTCGAATACCAGATCGACACGGTTGTCACTGCGGCGAATGATGCGGGGAATGACCGTTGCAGACACCCGTCCCTGAGACGAGTAGATCTCGGCGATCAGGTCGGCGTCAGCCTCCGCGACTTGCGGTGTAAAGACGCGGCGTGGCTCTGATGAGATTGCTTCAAGCAGCACGTCATCTTTTACGCGGCTGTTACCTTCAACGCTGATCTGATTGATTGTCGGATATTCTTCAACTTCGATCACCAGCGTGCTGCCACGCGGCGTCAATTCGACTGTCTCAAAAACACCACTGTCAAGCAAACGCTGATAGGCATCGTTCAATTCGCCCGCTGTGACCGACTGGCCCGGCTCGATTCCTGTACGTTCAATAATGGTGGAGGTTTCGATACGTCGGTTGCCTTCGACATCAAACGAATTAAAGACGAAATTTTGCGCCCACGCGGCCTGTGGAAACGGTACAAAACCTACCAATGTAAGAAGGAATAATAACGTTAGTGACCGCCACAAAATCTTGTTTTTCGGCTTCTGCCCACCGCAGGATGTGCCCGCGCCTCGCCTATCAGTCATATTTTTCACTACCCAATATTTTTGGACTTTAAAGCTGATTAGCGAGAATATTTAGCCTTGTCAAAAGACCAAAACAGAAAGCGGCCCGTGGGCCGCCTTGTGTAGTTTCAATAACAGGTCTTAAGAATCACATAGTGATCAAATAGGCCCAACCGCCCATTGCCACGGCAGTCACACCGAAGAACAGCAATGTATCCCAGTTCAACACGAACAAGCACCCAAAGCTTTTGGCGGATTTACGCAGGGCCTTTGTCATAACTACCTCTGACACGGTTTAATTACCGGCTATTAACCTAAGCTGGAATTGAGGCGGAATTGGGGCATTTTCTTGTGATCGATGCCACAATCAGCAGAACAGATCGTTCGTAACCGAAAAGACCATAAGTCCAAGGATCAACGATACGCCAACCCCCATAAGCACGCGCAGTACACCGTCGCTGGGTGGTTTGCCTGCAATAGCCTCATACGCATAGAATACCAGATGGCCCCCATCCAATGCCGGAATGGGAAAAAGGTTCAGCAAGCCTACTGCGGTCGACAGAACGGCAATAAAGAAAATGAAATTCTGAGCACCCTGACTGGCCATAGCGCCCGAAGTTTCCGCAATGCCGATGGGACCGGAAATGTTGCAGGTGCTGATTGCCCCCGTCACCATATGCCAGACGCCCGACAAAGAGCCGTCAACAATGCGAATGGTCTGCTGCACACCGCCGGAAAGAGATGCCAGAAGGCCCGCGGGTTCCGTCGCTGGTTCCAAAGCCATTCCACCCACAATCCCGATGCGCCAATGGGTCACAAAGCCACCTTCCGGCTGCGGCTCATCCGTGCGACGCGGGGCCAGGGCAAATTCAAGCTCGGCCCCGTCGCGCCAAACGTTCAGCAACAGAACCTTGCCGTCCGATCCCTCTACATGTTCTTTGAGCTGCTCAAAGGCAAAGATAGGATCGCCGTTGACGGCCGTGATAACGTCGCCCGACTTCAGATCGATATCCATGGCTGCACTGCGTGGAACGACCTGTTGGATCAGCGCCGGGAACAACCAGGGGCCAGATACATCCAGTGTCTGCCCATCGCGGATCACCGTGTAATCCAACTCCGGTTCAACAGGCAGTGCATCCGTAAAATCAGACCAGGCCCCCTGCTGATCAAAATCAGGAACGGGAAGACCCGCAATTGCGACGATTTCATCCCCGTCCTGCAATTCCTGCACCGAACCAGGCAACGAGCGCAATTCGCCGACTGTAAAAGGGTCGCGCGTAACGCCCTGAGACATAAAAATCAGGCCAAACACCACAATGGACATAGCAAAGTTGAACACCGGCCCTGCGGCAACAGTGGCTGCCCGCGCCCACAAGGGCGCGCCGTGCATGGTGCGGCGCAGCTCTTCGGGGGTTTGCTCGGTGATTTCCTGCATCGCGCCTTCGTCCTTGCCGGATGCGGCGTTGGCATCCCCAAGGAATTTGACATACCCGCCGAAAGGCAAGGCTGCGATCTGCCAACGTGTTCCGCGTTTGTCGATACGGCTCCACAATACCGGGCCAAACCCGACCGAGAACACCTCGGCATGGATGCCGGACCAACGCCCGACGATATAATGGCCGTATTCATGTACCGCGACGATGACGGACAAGGCGATCACAAAGGCAACGATGGTATAAAGCAAGTTGCCGAATTGAGGGATCAGAGAGAGTACGTCCAAGTTTCTATCCTGCTTTCTGCATCACGGCTTCTTCTGCCCACTTACGTGCCAGATGGTCCGTTTGCAGTACGTTATCAAGGGTTAAAGAGGCATCAAGAAGGCCGTCTGACGTCTCAAATCTGTCCAATACACTTTCAACGATCTGGGCCATCTCTGGAAAACTGACCCGGCGTGCGATGAACAGGTCCAGCGCCCGCTCTTTCGCGGCGTTGAACACCGCACCTGACAGACCGCCGCGTTGCATCACGTTACGGGCGAGGCGCAGCGCTGGATAGCGGGTCTCGTCCGGGTCCTGAAAGCGCAACTGACCCAGTTTCGCCAGGTTCAGACGTTCGACCGGTAGCTTGCGCCGATCCGGCCAGTGCAGCGCATAGCCAATTGCATGGCGCATATCCGGTGCGCCCATATGAGCCATGACCGCGCCGTCATTGAACCCAACCAGCGAATGCACGATGGATTCGGGATGCACCAACACTTCGATCTGATCAGGGGAAACACCAAAGAATTCCCGCGTTTCGATCACTTCGAGTGCTTTATTGAACATCGAAGCGCTATCTATGGTGATCCGCTGACCCATATCCCAGTTCGGATGGCTCGAGGCTTGCTCGACCGTGGCATTGACCAGATCGCTCAACGGCCAATCGCGGAACGCGCCACCGCTGGCGGTGATAATGATCCGTTCAACTGCATCCATATCCTCGCCCGCCAGCGCCTGAAACACGGCAGAGTGTTCGCTGTCCACCGGCAAAAGTCGGGCATTGTGTTTTCGCGCCGTTTCCAACACCAACGGTCCGGCACAAACGAGCGTTTCCTTGTTTGCCAGGGCTAGGGTCGCACCTTGTTTCAATGCCTCAAGACCCGGTGGCAATCCGGCCGCACCGACGATGGCTGACATAACCCAATCCGCTGGCCTCGCTGCCGCGTCGGTCAGCGCAGCCTGTCCGGCCGCAGCCTCGACACCGCTGCCGGATAGTGCAGCACGCAGGTCCTCGAGCTGATCCTCATGCGCGGTCACGGCCAAATCAGCCTGCAGTCGGCGTGCATCGTCGGCCAGCTTTTCGATATTTGCACCGCCGGTCAATGCCACCACGTCATAGGCCGACGGATTCCGGTCAATCAGGTCGATTGTGTTCTGTCCGACCGATCCGGTCGCGCCGAAAATGGAAACTCTGCGCATTACATGCCCCCGGGGGAGTAAATCATTCCCGCGATCAGAACGAACAAGGCCGCCCCCATCATCCCGTCAAACCGGTCGAGAAATCCGCCATGTCCCGGGATCAGGTTCGAACTGTCCTTGACCCCGAATTTCCGTTTGGTCGCACTTTCGACGATATCTCCGGCTTGACTGGCCATCGAGGCCAAAACCGAAATCACAACAAACATGAACCCAAATCCGGCATAGATCGCAAAAACAGCCCCCACGATGGCTGCTGCGGCCCAGCCTCCGGCAGTGCCCGACCATGTTTTCTTGGGGCTGACCTTGGGCCAGAACTTAGGGCCCCCAAAGGTTTTGCCAACAAAATACCCAGCTACATCCGTCGCTACGACCACCGAAATCAGCCAAACCATCCAGCCAAAACCCATCGTCTCGCGGATAGAGATGAAGCCCAGACCAGATGCCGCAATCCAGACGGCAAATAGCGCATAAATCGTTTTCGAACGACCGACCTGCCCCGCCCCAACCAAAGCCGGAGCCACCAGAACCGGAAGCTTAAAAAGCGGCGGCACGTGGTAGCTGATCAAGACGGCCACTCCGGTCAGAATGCCAAGCTGAACGCGCACGCCGACCTTGTCCGGGTCGATCATCCGCACCAGCTCCCAGGTCATCAAACCGCAGGCAATTGCGATGAATGCTTCGAACCAAAGGCCGCCCAGCCAAACCTCGACCGAACCGATGGCAATTAAAACGGCTGCGGACAGAATCCGGGCGCTTAGGTCAGACCATCGGCCGTCGCTCATACCCGCACTGCCCCAAACCGGCGCTCGCGAGAGCCAAAGTTGCGGCACAGCCGTTCCAGCTCGGCCGCTGTGAAATCCGGCCAGAGCGTGTCGATGAATTCATATTCGGAATAGGCCGATTGCCACAGCAGGAAATTCGATATCCGCGCCTCACCACTGGTCCGGATAACCAGATCGGGATCAGGAAGAACATGCGTGTCCAGATACTTGGGCAGAGTTTCTTCATCAACTTCTTCGGGGCGCAACCGTCCTTCGGCTACGTCCAGCGCAAGACGTTTGGTGGCCCGCGCAACCTCATCCCGACCGCCGTAATTCAGGGCGACCGTCAGGTGTACCAGATCGTTGTTCTTGGTTTCTTCTTCCAGCGCGTCCATCAAGGCGATCAGCTTGGCGTCCAATCGAACGCGATCCCCAATGAACCGAACCCGGATACCATTTTCCTTCAGAGTCCGGGTTTCTTTGATGATGTAGCGCCGAAATAGGCTCATCAGCCCGGCAACCTCAGCCTGCGTGCGTTTCCAATTCTCAGTCGAAAAGGCAAAAACCGTCAGGTATTTGATTCCAAGTTCCGGGCAGGCCTCAACCACCTCGCGCACGCGCCGCGCCCCGGCGTGGTGTCCAAACAGCCTTGGCCGACCACGCGCCTGCGCCCAGCGACCATTTCCGTCCATGATAATAGCGACATGGCGCGGCCCAAGCGCGGGCGAAGTATGAGGGGTGTTGAGCATTCCCTGTCTCAGACCTGCATGATCTCGGCCTGCTTGGTCTCAAGCGCGGCGTCTACAGATTTGATCATCTCATCGGTCAGGTCCTGAACCTCGGATTCCCAGAATTTCTGATCATCCTCGGACATACCGTCCGCTTTGGCTTTTTTGACCTGATCCATCCCGTCGCGGCGCACATTCCGGATCGAGACACGGGCGTGTTCAGCATATTGCCCGGCAACTTTGCCCAATTCGCGGCGGCGTTCTTCGTTCAGTTCCGGGATCGGCAGCATGATGATCGTACCGTTCAGCTGCGGATTGATCCCCAGCCCGCTTTCGCGGATCGCCTTTTCGACCTTGCCCACCAGACCCTTGTCCCAGACGTTGACGGTCACCATGCGCGGTTCGGGTACATTCACCGTCCCAACCTGATTGATCGGAGTCATCGAGCCATAGGCATCCACCATCACCGGCTCAAGCATCGAGGCCGACGCCCGCCCGGTCCGAAGCGAGGCGAATTCGGTTCTGAGGTTGGCCATGGCGCCTTCCATGCGCCGTTTCAGATCATCGGTATCCAGTTCGAAATCGTCAGACATGCTGCTCACTCCCCATATTCAGGTGCTGTTTGCATGGCTTCTAAGCCATTGCAATTGGGATGTATAGCAATGATGATGTGGAAATGCGCCATTGACCAGAGGTGTCTTCAGCATTTTTTCGGTTGATAAAATACCAAACAGACCAGCCGACATCCTAGTCGGCGGGTCTGAAGGAAGCTTTTCCGATCAGGCGTTTACGTCAACGACGACGCGGCCTTTGACCTGACCTTTCAGAATATCGGCGCCCAGTTGAGGCAGATCGTTAAGGGTTGCTGGCTGAACCATTGCCTCAAGCTTATCCATCGGCAGATCGGTGGCGATACGTTGCCACGCCCGGACGCGATTTTCATAAGGCTGCATCACGCTGTCGATGCCCAGCAGATTTACGCCGCGCAGAAGGAATGGAATGACCGTCGCAGGCAAAGCAGCACCACCCGCCAACCCCACAGCCGCGACCGAGGCGCCGTATTTCATCTGCCCCAGGACACGCGCCAGCATCTCTCCTCCGACCGCATCCACGCAGCCAGCCCAGCTTTCGCTTTCCAGAGGCCGCTTGGTGGTTTCGTTCAGCTCTTCCCGCGGGACGATTGTGCTGGCCCCCAGAGATTTCAAGTAATCCCCCGCCTCGGGCCGACCGGTAACAGCCGCCACTTCGTAGCCAAGATTGGACAGAATGGCCGTGGCCACAGATCCGACCCCACCTGCGGCCCCGGTTACCAAAACCGGCCCGTGATCGGGTGTCATTCCGTGATCCTCAAGCGCCATCACAGCCAGCATCGCAGTAAATCCGGCCGTGCCTACAGCCATTGCCTGGCGCGCATCCAAGCCATCGGGCAAGGGCACCAACCAATCGGCCAGCGCATTGGCTTTTTGCGAATACCCGCCCCAATGCGCCTCACCCACGCGCCAGCCGGTTAAAACTACCTTGTCACCGGGCTTATAGCGGTCATCTGATGACGCTTCGACGGTCCCGGCATAGTCAATGCCCGGTACATGTGGGTAGTTGCGCACCAGCCCGCCACCCTTTGGCGACGTACACAAACCATCCTTGTAATTCACCGTCGAATACTCGACCGCCACGGTCACGTCACCATTTGGCAAATCATCCAGAGACAACTGCTTGACCGAGGGGCTGGCCAAGCCGCTCTCTTCATCCTTTTCCATCACCAATGCGTTGAACATCCGATTTCCTTTCGTTTTCCTAGCGCCAGGCCGTTCTACGCCTGGCTGAATGAGTTCGGGTGCGCCGTGTAGCGACGAGGGCGACGCCCAAACCCTCCCTTAGATCCAGAAACGCTCCTGCACTGTGGCGCGGCGCATGCCGTCTGGTGTTTCAACCTCGACAATCGTTCCTGCTTCCCAGTGGCTTAATCGCAGCATACCGATTGAGACATTCGTCCCGAAATCCGGGGACCACGCGGCTGAGGTCACCTGCCCCACACGCCTTCCACCTGCGAACACAGACCACGGTCGATCGCAGGGCGGCACTGCGTTGCCCTCAATCGCAATTGGGCGAATCTGCTGTACCGGGCCTTCCTTAGCCACACGCAACAATGCATCCCGACCGATACACCCAATCGCGGTGTGAGTATTGCAGAACTTGCCCAAACCACATTCGTGCGGCGTGTTGTCGTCGGTCATGTCATTGCCATAAGACAGCAAACCACCTTCGATCCGCTCGATCAGGTTGGGACAGCCCGCCCGTACCTGTAGGTCCTCACCCGCCGCAAAAAGGGCGTTCCACAACGGCATGCCTATTTCAGTGCCTTCGACATAGATCTCGAACCCACCCTGTTTCGAATAACCCGACCGAGCCACGGCCAGGTCGCGACCTTCAAAGTCGAACATATCGAATTTAAAAAACCGGATATCCCGCACGCGATCCCCGAAAACGCGCGCCATCAGATCATCCGCCTTGGGCCCCTGAACTGCCAAGGGCGACACGTCGGGTTCATCCACCAGAACATCCAGCCGATACCCGTTGGCGACCCCTTTGACCCAAAAAAGCAGGTCACTGTCGGCAATGGAAATCCACCAACGATCATCGGACAACTTCACCGCCACAGGATCGTTCAGCATCCCACCGGTTTCATCGACGATGGGCACGTAAAAGCACTGCCCCGGCAGCATCCCCCGCAGATCACGCGGCGTCAGCATTTGCATCAATCTGCCCGCGTCCGGGCCGCGCAGCTCAACCTGCCGTTCACAGGAAACATCCCAGACCTGAACGTGGGATTTCAGATGCCTGTAATCTGCCTCGACGTTTTCGAAAACTGTGGGCAATAACATGCGGTTATAGACCGTGTATGCTTTAACTCCCGCAGCCTCGACACCGTCTGAGAAGGGCGTGCGCCGCAACCGGCGGGATAAGGAAATTTGCGGCATTCAAACCTCCTTTGGCATAAACACCAAATCGCTAACAGGTGCGGCTGATCCGGTCTCGGTCAGCATTTGGTGCAATTGCCCGCGATGATGGGTCTGATGGTTGAACATATGGATGACGCATTGTGCGTAAGGCAATGTAACGTCAGCTTCTTTTGCCGCCGAGAACCACGTGAATTCACCAGTCAGAAGGTCCTCTTCAAGCGATCCAGCCCAATTGGAGATGCGGGCGTCGACTGTTTTGCACAGCGGCAACCACTCGGCCAGATCAGCGCACAAAGACACACTTTCCGGGATGCCGCCACCTGGACCATCGCCCTGATCAAAACGCGAAATCCAAATCCAGTTACCCCACAAAAGATGGTTAGCAGTCCCCATGATCGAGCCAAAAAAAGCGCTGCGATCTTTCGCTAACTCCTCGGGCGTCAGGTCTTGAAGAAAAGCGGACAACTGGCTGTTCTGCCATTGATTATACCGCGCCATTTCCTGTGCATAAGCCCCGGTGATCATTATTTTGGTCCATGCCATTCAATCGGGCAAATCTCGGCCGACTTACCGCCGAAATCCCAGACGCGGCCGTAATCACGCACCTTGGATTTGGTTCCACGCGCTACGATGATATCCGGTCCCATCCAGTATTTCGAGTTCGAAACCATCACCGGATGCTCGGGGTCTTTACCCGCTAACATCTCAATCTCGCCCTGAATCTTGCGACCGATTACGATGCGGCGCTTGTTGCCATCGCGTTCGATCTGGACAGGGGCCCGCTCGGCCCCGATGATCTCGCTGACCAGCATAGTGAACAGACCAGTTGTACCGCCCGCCTGCCCGCTGAAGATTTGCAGCAGACCGTTATAGGCCTTGCCGCTAGCGCGTTCATCGACATAAGCCGCGACTTTCCACTGGCCCTCGCCCATGCGACCGGGAATATCGACCAGCAGACCAACGTTCAAACCCGACAGGTCCTCGCCCTCGTAATGGCCTTCATCGATGATGACCCCCATCCACGCGTGGCAATGCCCTTCGGTCGGAGGATGCGCCCCTAGCGATACAACGCAGGGGCAAAACACATCGCACGAGCAGTTGAGGATCAACTCTCCCTTGATGACCCAATCAGTCGGACTCATCTCACGCCGCTTGGGATTTGGCATACGACTGTCGATACGTTGGCTGATAGGCAACCTGTCGGCTTCAGGTTTTCTGTTCTTAGCCATATACTTATCCTCCGAAAATAAAGGGATAGATCAACAGGAGAATTCCCCCTGCAACTAGAGCAAACCCCATTGGTCGCGTCACTGCGTGACCGATCTGAGGCAATTTTTCCAAAACCATGAACAGAGTCGCCAACCCCATCCAAAGCAAGCTCATGACGCCTCCAACGAAACCCAGCGCCATAAAGCCCCAACAACATCCGACGCAAAAGGCACCCAGCCCCAGGCCCATGCGCAACCCGCCTGTGAAACCGGTTTTCCAATGAACTAGAAAATAGGTCATGGGCGCGTGGCAAACTCCGTGGCAGACCTCTTTCGCGCGGGTGAACTGAAAAGCGCCAACTGCGATCATCAAACCACCGGCCACAAAGCTGGATTTGGCGATGCCCAGCATGTCGACAACGCCACCGAACAGTAAAACCAGCTGAACCCCCGTGATCAGCGCCGCGAACCCGACCCAGACGATGAAATACCCCGCCAGAACGCCCAGCCAACCAGCTCGTGTGCCATTTGCGCTGTGGATCAGGTCATCATAGCTGCGCAAGGTCGGCACAAGGGTCGGCAACATCATTGCGGCCATCATGATGGCCCACATCCAGAACAGCGGGCTAAATTCGGCCATCGGCATGTACATATCCATGCGCGGATCCATGGCGGCCATCGCTTGCCCCATTGGGCCGGGGCGCCCGATCCAATCCAGATCCATTCCGCGGCTCATGGTGAACATCATCCACCAGGCCCACAGAATCAGGCTGTAAAACCCAAGCCACAAACCGCTGCGTAGAACTGCGCGACTCATGCGTCCCTCCCGACTCAGTCCTTGCAATTCAAATGTCAGACTTTTAAATGTCAGACAAATAAAATCTTACCAACGGTCCCCGGAATATGAAAATCGACCCACGAAAACCCGCCGATTTGTCTGCGCAAATCGCGCAGGCCATCCGTGATGCCATCATCTCGGGTGAATTGATCGTGGATGAGCGTTTGCCGTCCGAGGCAGAACTGTCCGATCAGTTTCAGGTCTCACGCCCCACGGTGCGCGAGGCATTGAAACGTCTAGCCGCGCAATCCTTGATCCGAACGCAGCGGGGCGCCAGCGGGGGGGCTTTTGTTAATCGGATCAGCTTTGAGGACGCGTATTCGCAGCAAATCACGACCTCAACACTGTTGTTGTCGATGAATGCGGTCAGCTTTGATACTGCCTGCGAGGCCCGATTTTCGTTGGAACGCGCCTGCGCGCCCTTGTCTGCGCAACGCCGTACTTCGGATCAACTGGCCACCATGCGGGCCGAGATTTTCCGTCAGGCACAGCCTGGGCTTTCGGATGAGGCCTTTTGCGCTTCAGACGTCACATTCCATCGGGCCTTGGTAGATGGTGCCGACAACCCGGTGCTCTCTTACCAGTTGGCCGGCGCTGTCGAGGCCATGCAGCCCTTGATGAACATGATCACCTTCACCGCCCGATCGCGTGAACAAATCATCTCCTTGCACAATCAGATTGCCGATGCGCTGGAAGAAAGGGATGCGGCAAAGGTAGATGCAAAACTAGTTGAGCTAGAAGAATACACCCGTAAGCTGGCCCAGGATGTCGCCCAGCAACATCGTAAACCTGCTTGATGAGGGACAGATGACAACAGCTCTGAACGTAATTGCCGCCCTCTTGACCATAGGTTTTGGCCTCTTCGGTTTTCTGGCGCCCGCGTTCACTGCGGCCTCATTGGATTTGACACCAACCGACAGCAACATGGGTCTTAGCGAGATGCGTGCATCAGTCGGTGGGCTATTTGTCGTAACCGGCGCGGTGGTGCTGTGGCTGAACAATCCCATGGCCTATGCCATGTTGGGCGTTGTTTATGCGGGCGCGGCGCTTGGGAGGTTTGTCTCGGTCATTTTTGACAATCCGCCACTCATCAAAGCTATGACATTCGGAGGAATCGAATTGGCCCTGGCGCTGTGGTTGATCTTGGCGAACATCAACAGGGCTGCGTAAGCATCTGTTTTTAAAGCAAGCGTAGATTGGAATTCCTGGTTTGCATCCACGCGCGCGCTCACCTATATAGGATATGTCTTTCGGGACTATGGACATAAACGCGCTCGTAATAAGCGGATCGGACCCGGGGGCGGTACCCGGCGGCTCCACCAACCATCCTTCGTTTGAGGATTTTGGGGCCGAAATAGGATCGACGAACGTCTAAAGGGGTTAGCTTTGTCTCGGCTGTCTGCCACCGTTACCGGCGAAAATAGTACAATTGCAAACGACAATCGTGCTCCGGTTGCAGTTGCTGCGTAAGCAGTAACAAGACCGAAACTTAAGTCCTTGCGCCTAGCCGCGTAAGGCGGGGTTCGCAGGTACCTGGCAACAGAAACCTGCATTTTCTCCCTAATGTCTGCGGTTTATCTCTGATCTTGTTCACGTTCAGAGTTTATTCACCCTTTGGTCTCATGCTGACCCCGACAGAAAAAGGAGAGTCGGGATGTCCCATACAGATGTCGTCAAAGGATGGTATTCCGAGGTTTGGGAAAACGGGAACCTTGATGCGATAGATCAGTACTTTAGCGCTGATACGATGGCCGAAGGGTTGATCCCCGAAATGCAAGTCGGCGCGGATGATTTCCGCGATCTGGTCATGGCATTTCGTCACGTTCTTGGGGACATCAAGGTTGAAATTCCAAAGATCGTCGAAGATGGGGACTGGGTTTCTGCCATTTTGCATGTCAGCACGACGCGGGCGGACAATGGCGCTCCACTAAAGGCCACGGGCAGTGTGTTCGCGCGGGTCAAGGACGGTCGCATGGTCGAGGCTTATAACCAATTCGACTTCATCTCTTTGTTCGAACAACTCGGGCAGTTTCCGCAAGACACTTTGCCTGTCTGCATGACAGGTCAAAGGCTAGATTGGGCGTAACACGGTTCAGGCAATCTTGACCCCTTTGGCGCTTAGCCGTAAGCAAAGATCATGGGGTAAGATTGCGAACGCCCCGTGAGGCGCCAGCCCAAGTTTCGCATGTATCCGCCCAAAACAGGAGACATGCTATGCCTGCGCCCAATTCAATTACACCTAAACAGCTGATGCGCCTAATCGGAACACCACAGGCTCCGGTTTTGGTCGACATATGTCTCGATGAGGATTTCACAGCTGACCCCTATCTAATCCCCGGCTCATTGCGTCATTCCGCCAAAGATATCGACGGGATCGCCGAAAAGATTGGCGACCGTGCGGCTGTCATCATTTGCCAAAAGGGCAAAAAGCTCAGCCAAGGGGTTGTCTCTTGGCTGCGCAGCAAAGGTTGTGTGGCGGAATACCTGGAAGGTGGTATGTTTGGCTGGCGGGAAATGCCCGACGCGCCGCGGGTTCCAGCCTCGGCCGTACCATGGCACGAGGGTGGTCGATCCGTCTGGGTCACGCGTCACCGGCCCAAAATCGATCGGATCGCATGCCCCTGGCTGATCCGCCGCTTTGTCGACCCGGACGCGCAGTTTCTATTCGTGGCACCGTCCGAGGTGCAAGCCACCGCCGAGGCCTTTGACGCAACGCCGTTCGATATAGAGGATACGTTTTGGTCCCACAGACAGGATCGCTGCACCTTTGACACCATGCTGGACGAGTTTCAGCTGCACATGCCCGCGCTTGACCGATTAGCCACGGTCGTTCGGGCCGCCGACACCAATCGCCATGATCTCGCCCCCGAAGCTACCGGACTATTGGCAATCTCGGTCGGCCTGTCACGTCAATACCGCGATGATCACCAGAACCTCGAGGCTGGGCTGCATCTGTATGACGCGCTGTACCGCTGGGCACGGGACGCGTTTGACGAGGGTCACGACTGGCCAACGGATCGCAAATCATGACGCCATCCCTTTCAGAACTTGTCCGGGTGTTTGGCCGCATCGGGTTGTTGTCGTTCGGAGGGCCGGCCGCGCAAATCTCACTGATGCACCAGGAACTGGTCGAGAGACGCCCGTGGCTGGACGAACAGGCTTATCTGCGCGCCTTGTCCCTGTGCATGCTTCTGCCCGGCCCCGAGGCCATGCAACTGGCCACTTATGCCGGTTGGCGTCTGCGTGGTGTGACCGGCGGGTTGATCGCAGGTGCCCTTTTCGTACTACCGGGTGCGTTTGTCATCGCCATTCTCGTGGGGCTTTATGCTGCGTTTGGCGACCTGCCAGTGGTGCAGGCTGGGTTTTTGGGTGTGAAAGCAACTGTGATTGTCATCGTTCTTCAGGCTCTTAGGAACCTGTCGCGCAAAGCGCTGACCGACAAGCAGCATCGAGTGATCGCAGGGTTGGGTTTTCTTGCGATTTTCGCGCTGAACCTTCCCTTTCCGCTGATCATTCTGGCGGCAGCAATCTGGGGCTATGTCACCTTTAACGGCGAGGTCACTACCGCAGATGCACCCCCTGCCCCACAGGCCAAAGGCATGCTCGGCACCGCCGCAATCTGGCTGGCCCTGTGGCTGGGGCCACTGTTGGCATTGACCTTGGCGGGACAAAAACTGTTGAGCGATCTGGGCTGGTTTTTTGCTCGCCTTGCCGTTGTCACGTTTGGCGGGGCCTATGCCGTTCTGGCCTATATGACCCAGACCGTGGTTGAAAAATATCAATGGGTCAGCACAGATCAGATGATCGACGCGCTGGGTCTGGCCGAAACGACTCCGGGGCCGTTGATTCTGGTGACACAGTTTGTCGCCATGTTGACCGGTCAAATCAACGGCGGGGCGCCGCTTGCGATTGCGGCTGGAGCGGTTGCCCTTTGGGCCACATTTGTACCGTGTTTTCTTTGGATTTTTTTGGCCGCCCCCTATCTGGACCAATTGGCGTCCCGTCCAAGGTTGTCCGCCGCGCTGCACGGGATTACTGCCGCTGTGGTAGGTGTGATTCTTAACCTGTCAGTGTGGTTCAGCCTGAACGTTCTGTTTCAGACTATTCCCCAACAGTCCTGGGGTCCGGTGACCATCCCCAGGCCCGATCCAGCCACCCTGGATCCTGCCGCTCTGATCCTGACACTATTGGCTGGGCTATTGATTTTTAGGTTTAAATTTGGGATGGCAACAACTCTGGCCATCATGGCCATGATTGGAACGGGAATTCACTTCCTTTGAACAATCCTCGCATACCCGGTCTTTCGTTTCCGTCGAAATCCCCTATGCTGAGGGTAACCACTTTTGAGGATGACACATGTCGCAAGACATCGATTATGGAAACTTGATGCACACCGCGATGCGCGGGCTCATCAAATCCGTTCTAAACAGCGTTGCCGATAATGGCCTGCCTGGGACGCATCATTTCTTTATCACCTTTGATACGCGTCAGGATGGCGTTCAGCTGGCGGATTGGCTGCGCGAGCGGTACCCCGAAGAGATGACAATCGTCATGCAGCACTGGTTCGAAAATCTAGAGGTCGGCGACGAAGGCTTTGCCATCACGCTGAACTTTGGAGACGCACCGGAACCGCTATACATCCCTTATGCGGCGATCAAAACCTTCGTCGACCCATCCGTCGAATTCGGCTTGCGGTTTGAAAGCCCCGATGATGAGGAAGAAGCCGACCCCATCGTCGAGGAATCAATCGAGGTTGAGGAAGGGGCAGATCAACAAGACGCCGAGGTCGTCTCGCTGGACAGTTTCCGTAAATAATTGCTCAATAGACTATTGTTTTTTAAGAAAAGTCTCGACCGAACGGGACTTTTCCCCATTGCGGAACCGCGAAAACGACAGGTCCAGACCACCCTCAGCCAATGTACGGTCGTATTGCTGCAATTCATAGTCGCCGGTTTCGCCGATAAACAGCGAAAATACGGTTAGAGTATCACCTTGGATCCGGCCCCAGACAAAAGGTTCGCCTTGCATCGGGTCAAGCGGTACTTCGTGTCCAAACACATTGCGTTTCATCGCAGCCGAAAATACATCTGCCCGGTCGGACTGTTTGAAATCAATCGAGAATTTCTGTTCCTTGATGCGGCCATCCGCCTTGTAGGTCGTTGTGGTCCAACTGATGTTAAAACCGTTCTTCATCTCGTGAATCGACACGCTCATGTCGCGTGGCGTTTCGGTACCGTCATCATCGACAACACTTGCAGATCCAACATAGTCGCCGACAAAAGGCGAAATATCCGCCGCTTGGACAGGAACGCCAGATAATGCGATCAAAAACAGGAAGCACAGCGAAAAGACTATATATTTCAAGAAATAAGTCTGAACCAATTTGCCCACCGGAGCCTCCAATATGGTGATCCTATTATTGTAGCGGACACGTATGCACGCACAATGCGATTCACAAGAAATTTCACCGTCCCTTCCACCTATACCTCTGGCACCCTTAAGTTTATGGTGCGCGCAACTGGCCGATTGCTCTGCAACTATGTTGCGGGTAAATGGCATACGAACGTATACACTACGGAGTGATAGATGTCTCAGACCCGCACCGAATCCGACAGCTTTGGCCCGTTGGAGGTTCCTTCTGACAAGTATTGGGGTGCCCAAACGCAGCGATCAATCATGAACTTCCCGATCGGTTGGGAAAGGCAACCCGTTGCCATCGTGCGCGCGCTGGGCGTGATCAAAAAAGCCTGTGCGATGGAAAACAAAGCCATTGGTAAGCTGGATGCAAAGATCGCAGATGCCATCATTCAAGCCGCTGGCGAAGTGATCGAAGGCAAGTTTGACGACAATTTCCCTCTGGTCGTCTGGCAGACCGGTTCGGGTACGCAGTCGAACATGAACTCGAACGAGGTGATCGCCAACCGCGCGATCGAAATTCTGGGCGGCGTTATTGGTTCGAAGGAGCCTGTTCACCCCAACGACCACTGCAACATGGGTCAATCGTCGAACGACACCTTCCCCACCGCCATGCATATCGCTACCGCGATGAGCGTGCGCGATGTGCTGTTGCCGGGTCTTGAAAAATTCGCTTCGGCGCTGGAAGCCAAAGCAAAAGAGTTTGCAGGCATCATCAAAATCGGCCGGACCCACACTCAGGACGCGACGCCACTGACGCTGGAACAGGAATTTGGCGGTTATGCGCACCAGATCCGTCAGGGTATCGCCCGTGTCCATGCGTCGATGCCCGGAATTTATGAACTGGCGCAAGGTGGTACGGCTGTTGGTACTGGTTTGAACACCCATAACGGCTGGGATGAGGCCGTGGCCAAGAACATGGCAGACATCACCGGCCTGCCCTTCATCACCGCACCGAACAAGTTCGAGGCACTGGCCGCCCATGACGCAATGGTGTTCCTGTCGGGTGCTTTGGCGACCATCGCGGGCTCTTGCTACAAGATCGCCAACGATATCCGCCTGCTGGGATCGGGGCCGCGCTCAGGTCTGGGTGAGTTGATCCTGCCGGAAAACGAACCCGGTTCGTCGATCATGCCGGGCAAAGTGAATCCGACACAGGCCGAGGCTCTGACTCAGGTGGCTGCCCATGTAATGGGCAATGATGCCGCGATGAAGTTTGCCGGTTCGCAGGGGCACTTCCAGCTGAACGTCTATAACCCGATGATGTCCTATAACCTGTTGCAATCGATTCAACTGCTGGGCGACGCAACCGACAGCTTTACTGAGCGGATGCTGCTGGGCATCAAGGCTAATGAGCCGCGCATCGACAAGCTGATGAAGGAATCGCTGATGCTGGTGACCGCTCTGGCCCCGACGATTGGCTATGACAACGCCACAAAGGTTGCCAAAACCGCGCACAAAAATGGCACCACCCTCAAGGAAGAGGCCATCGCGCTGGGCTTTGTCGACGAAGAAACCTTTGACGCAGTCGTACGTCCTGAACATATGATCGGCCCGAAAGACTGATGGGTAAGCCGGTCAATCTGAACCGGTACAGAAAAGCAAAGGCTCGGGCCGAGAAAAAGGCCCGCGCCGACCAGAACGCTGTAAAATTCGGGCGCAACAAGGTCGAAAAGGCCGAGGCCAAGTTCGAGCAGGACAAACAGCGCCGCGACATGGACAATCACGAGTTGGATGAATGAGCGGTCGCCCGGTCAAACGCTCACTGACTTTGAAAGGTCATCGCACTTCGGTGTCCCTTGAGGATGAGTTCTGGCAAGCCTTTCGCGACATTTCGAAAGAAAAAGAAATGGCAATAAATGCGTTGGCGGCTGAGATTGACGTCGAACGTGACCCCGATATCGGTCTAGCTTCAGCCATTCGCGTCTATGTTCTGAATTGGTACCGCACCCGCGATTGATGCTTGTCACCCTGTTTCCTTTGCATGTACCCTGATCCGGAACAAAAGGGGTACATCATATGAGCAAGACTGTAACCGGACCCGATGGACAACCGCGCTGCGCTTGGTGCCAAGCCGCCCCTGAGTTCTTTGAGTATCACGATCAAGAATGGGGCTATCCGGTCGCGGACGATCAGCGATTGTTCGAAAAGCTGTGCCTTGAAAGCTTTCAGTCCGGACTTAGTTGGCGAACAATACTGAACAAGCGCGAGAATTTTCGCAAAGCGTTTAATCAATTCGATTTTAACGCTGTAGCTGCATTTACTAATGCAGACATCGAGCGTCTCTTACAGAACGAAGGCATCATACGTCATCGCGGCAAGATCGAGGCCGTGATCAACAATGCCCGCTGCGCGCAGGACCTTATCGTGGCCGAGGGTTCTCTGGCCGCTTATGTGTGGCGATACGAGGCCGACAACCCGCCTGCGCCGCAAACTGCGTCAACCTCCGCCGAGTCCATTGCAATGTCGAAGGATTTGAAAAAACGCGGTTGGAAGTTTGTTGGTCCAACCACGGTATTTGCTTTCATGCAGGCCATGGGGTTGGTCAACGACCACGCAATCGGCTGTACCATGCGTGAAAAAGCGGCGCAGATGCGCCGCGAATTCATCAAGCCGGAATAGCGCCTCTTAGACCGAGGCGCGGAAGATCTTGTCAATATTGCCGCCCAGAGCCGTATTGAACTCAGCATCTGATTGCTGTTTGGACAGCCCTTCGGTCAACGCGCGCGAAAACGACGCAATCATCTTGCCGTTCTGGTTCAGCAGATCACAGGCTTGCTCGGTTGAATAACCACCAGACAAAGCCACTACGCGGACAACACGAGGGTGGTCGGCCAGTTCGTCGAACAGGTTGGCATTGGTAGGGATGGTCAGTTTAAGCATGATGTCCTGCCCCTCGTCCAGTTGATCGAGGTTCTTCAGGATTTCGGCCTTCAGAATTTCCTCGGCCTCGGCCTTGGTGGCGGAATTGATGTTCACTTCGGGCTCGACAATCGGAACCATGCCTGCGGCAACAACCACGCGCGCGACGTCAAATTGCTGGGCAACTACGGCGGCAATTCCTTCGGCGTTGGCTTCATGGATCACCGAGCGTTCCTTGGTGCCGAACACGCCATCCACCTTGGCCAGTGTTTCCGTCAGGCCAGGAATCGGTTTCATCATCTGTACACCGTTGGCCTGATCTTCCAGACCCTTGTCGATCTTCAGGAACGGCACGATACCTTTCTGCGACCACAGGTAATCGGCGACTTTGCGGCCATCGATTTCCTCGCCCAGCGTGCGTTCGAACAGGATCGCGCCGATCACTTTGTCCTTGGTAAAATCGTCAGCCAGAATAATGCGGGCGCGCATCTTCTGGATTTCACCGAACATTTCCTCGTCCGAGCTATAGTCCGAGGCCTCAACCCCATAAAGAGCCAGCGCCTTGGGCGTCGACCCGCCGCTTTGATCCAGGGCCGCAATGAAACCCGCGCCGTTGGACATCTGCTCGCGCTGTTCTGCTTTGGACATAAGACTTTCCCGTTTAACAATGATTCCGCATTTTGCACTCGCATACAGCAAGGCGGCGGGCGATGGTAGCGTGTTAGCGCTCAACCACGCGCAGCCAGATGCCATCTTTGGACCGAACCGTCAGATGCGCCACTGGCACTGGTGTGCGATCTTCAACCAGTTCGAACCGGAAATTTCGCAACAACATCAACAACAGCAATGGCCCTTCGACCATGGCGAACCCGGCCCCGGTACACACGCGGGGACCGGCGGAAAACGGGATATATGCGTGGCGCTGGCAGGTTTTCCCGTTTTCGGTAGACCATCGAGTAGGATCGAAATCATCGGGTCGTTCCCACAAACGCTCTTGCCGATGCAGGTGCCAGGGGCTGATGACGATCTGCGCGCCCTTGGGAACGTCCCGCCCTCGGAATTGTTCGGGGCACGTCGCCTCGCGCACCATCATTGGTACCGGAGGGTACAGGCGCAGCGCCTCGCGAAATACATCGCGGCTGAGCTTCAATTTGGACACTGCGCTAAAGCTGGGATCATTCAGAGTATCCGCCTCAGCGCTTAGTTTTTCCTGCCATTCGGGGTAAAGCGCCATCAAATACAGCGTCCAGGCCAGCGCTGATGCACTGGTTTCATGCCCAGCCAGGAAAAAGATGGCGACCTGATCCACCATCTCTTGCGTGTCGAAACAACGACCGGTTTCCGGATCAGGTGTGCTCATGATCTTGGTTGCCAAGTCGTCCGGCGCCTGACCCGTTGCGATCAGATCGGCACGCTCTGCTATTAGACCCGAAATCAAAGCCCGGATATCCTGCGCGTTTCTGCGTGTATTGCGCGCATGCAACCGGGGCACCCACTTCGGTACCGGAATAAAGGCCGCCAGGTTCAACAAAGGCTGTTGCCGCTGATAGGCTCGGAACTTTTCGAACACCTGCGCGGCTACTTCATGTTCAATCGGAACTGAGAAGAGCGTTCGGAAAATCACGTCCGCCGCGGCGTGGCTGGTAACCTCCTCGCATTCAATCACCTGCCCCGCTTGCCCTTTCAACCGCGTGACACAGGCTTGCGCAGCTTCCAGCATGGCTGGGAACGTGTCTTTCAACCGCCCGCCTTCAAAGGCCGGGTCGATGATGCGGCGCTGCCGTTTCCAGGTCTCACCATTGGTCAGAAAGACCGAGTCACCCAATAGCGGGCGCAACCCCTCGCTTATGCGACCAGATTTCGGGAAATCGTCGGGGCGCTGCTTAAGGACGGTTTCTACAAGCTCGGGCTGGTTGATCATGTAGGACCGAAAGAACGGCGTTCGGAACTCGGCCATCCAGGCCCGGTACAGGCGCTGTGGTTGGGCCGATAACAGGTCCTTGCGGAACAGTTTCAGATAGCGCCACAGAGAGACCTTATCCGGGCGGGATGTTGGTTTGGGCGGCTTCACGGAAGAACCGACCTGTGTTTCGAAACCGGCTGGTCGATACGCGATTTTGACGGATCACGGCCTTGAAACCTTTGCGCCAATGAAAGCGGCCCTGCGGTAACGCGGAAATAGTCATAATCGCCGGGGCGATCAAACGCGCAGAGATACTGAAAATGCAGCCGGAAAAACCGCCAGCGCAGCTCGTGCCAGCGTTCTGGCGACAGAGTCTGTGTAAAGGCTGCGGACAGCACCAGCGGCCAACGTTTTTGATCGGGGGCAACGCCACTGACGCCCACTGGGTCACATAGAGCAAAGGCACACCCATCCCCCGGGGCGGACACGTCAACCCAGGTGAGTTCACTTAGGGTCGACAGAAATTGCAGATCGGTGCGCAAATCCCTGGCGTCCGGCAGGAATGAGACCATAGGCACCACCTGCCCAAGGCTTAGAAAGGACAGGATCGGGCCGTCATTGGGAAGGTTTTGCGAACGGATCAGATCAGCCAATACCATCACACCCAGATGCGCCCCCGATGAATGGCCAACGACCAGAACCTCATCCACATCCGTCTCAAGTACGCGTTGAATATGTTTGGTAAAGTCGGCCAGACGTGACCGTAACTCGGCTGGGGTGGAGCCGTTCGAAGCAGCCGAATAGGCATAATCATGCATCAGGTAGTACGCAAACAAGCGATTATCGATCTTGCGAAACCAATGCAGCAAGCCATAAGCGGCCGCTATTGCCGGCACCAACGCCACCCACCCAGCAACAGGCCATAGCAACGCCGCAAATATCCACAGCACGCCTAGCGACAAGGCCAATTGCGCAATCAGCATGCCGACAGGATACAACGCTGCAATCACTGGCCCTTTGCGCAAGCGCATAAGGCGCCACAATGCCCCTGACCCAATGTAAATCCAGGCCGTGCGCACAAGCTGCAAGTAGGCCGCGGGGATCGAATTCGACATGCTGTCGCGCACGATGTCCGACCAGACCAAGACCTCGATATCTGCCTCGACGTCGACGCCATCCTGGTGCGAGCGGACATGCCAGCCGTACGGACCGTCACCTGACTTGGGCGACAGTGAGATCTCGTAGCCTGAGATTTCCGCCTGCGCCCGACCTTCTTTTCGGTACAGCTCTCGGTATCGCCGAGGGTGAATCGGATCGTAGCCGGGTATGTAGAAAACCCGACGCCGTCTTACCTGAGGCTGATTTGTGTGACTGCTCATGGCCTTACCTTCTGCGGCGCAGGTTAACGCAGCCTTGCCGCCAAGGTAAGTCAGATCATCCGAAATTGGCGAGTGCGGGGAAGGTTTCCAGCAGCCACCAGCTGAACTCGGTGAACAGGCCAGTGATCAGCATGATGCCGACGAACAGCAGCAGACCCCCCATGACCTTTTCAATCGTTCCCATGTAAGGCTTGATCCGGTTCATCACTGACATCGACCGGTTCAGGAACATCGCGGCCAGTAGGAACGGAATACCCAGACCTGCCGCATAAACACCCAGCAACAACGTACCCCGCGCAACCGAGGACTCGGACGCCGCCAGCGACAGGATCGCACCCAGTTGCGGTCCGATGCACGGAGTCCAGCCGAACGCAAAGGCCAGACCCAGGATATAGGCACCAAAGACTGAGCCGCCGGAATCTCCGGTTTCGATCCGCGCCTCACGATCCAGGAAAGGAATGCGGAAAACATTCAGGAAATGCAGACCAAAGACAATCACCACTGCACCGGAGAGTTTGGCGAAAAGCACTTGGTTCTGTAGCACGAATACCCCAAAGGCCGATGCTGTGAACCCCAATAACAAGAACACCGTGGACAGACCCAGCACAAAGAACAGCGCCGACATCGTCGCCTTACGCCGCGCACGCGCCTCATCCTGCATCTCGTTGATGGTCACACCGCTCATATACGCCAGATAAGGTGGCACGATGGGCAGAACGCAAGGCGACAAGAAGCTGATCAGCCCGCCCAGCATCGCGATGAACATGGCGGGCAGCAGGCCCGCGTCTATGATATCAATTCCGAACATAAATCAGCACATATGGTATCAACCCCGCCACGTCACGGGGCCATTCGGTCACATCCCCGTGCTTGGACGCTGGACACTGCGTCAACTTGGAAATATCTGCACATTATGTCTAGCCCCACTGAAACATTGGATGCGCTGGGTCTTTTGTGCCCTTTGCCCGTCCTGAAAGCCAGAAAACGCCTTAAATCTATGCCCTCGGGGGCAATTTTGCGCGTGTTGGCCGATGATCCTGCCGCCATCATCGATGTTCCGCATTTCTGCACCGAAAGTGGGCACCAGCTGGTGTCACAAGAGGATGCGGACGGACATCAGATCTACCTGATACAAAAATCAGGCTGAGGTGGAAACACGTCTGGTTCAAGAAAAAGGCGGGCTCAAAGCCCGCCTTTCTTATTTATTGCCCCAAGGACCACCACCCGCGCCGTTTCGGCTTGGGCGGTTCGCTGGGTTGCTCAGGCTCTTCGGCCACAACTTCCAGAACAGGCTCAGGCGTTTCTGCAACCGGCTCTTCCAGCGCTACTTCGACTTCAGCGGTCTGGACAGTCTCGGCAACCTCTTCCACAGCTTCTTCAGCTTCGACAGCAACTTCGGTAATCACTTCTGTCTCGGTTACCTCATCCGCTGTCGGCGCATCGGTTTCCGCTGAAACCGGTTCGGTCACCACCTCAGCAGCTTCGGGCTGTTCAACGGCTTGTTCCGGCGCAGGTTCTTCTGCAGCGGTTTCCTCGGCCTTCTTAGCGACTGCTTCCTCAGCTTTATCAGCGGGTGTTTCGTCAGTTGCTTCAACCGTTTCCGCGTCCTTCTTACGACGGCGCGGCGCACGGCGGCGTTTCGGTTTTTCAGCCTTTTCTTCCGCAGCGGGTTCTTCGGATTGAGCCTCAGCAGATGCTTCATCCGTAGCTTCGGCTGCGGCCTCACTGTCCTCTGCACCAGTTTCGGGTGTATCCCCCGAGCCGTTGCTTTTCTTACGACGACGGCGGCGACGTTTGCGCTTGGGCTTAGTCTCTTCTTCGGCCTGAACCGCCGTTTCTTCTTCGACGGCTTCGTCCTCGTCCGCATCCACCAGATCCATCAGCGTTGCGTCCACGGATACAACCGGCGCTGTCGCCTCGGGCACGATACGGCTGGCGGTCTTAAACTTCTCCATCGAGAAATCGGGACTGACCAGATGCACGTCGCCTTCGATGCGAACTGACAAGCCATAACGTGCTTCGATCTGCGCAATATGTTCCCGCTTTTGGTTCATCAGGAAGTTAGAGATACTGACCGGGCAGCGCACCAGAACCTCGCGCGAGCGGCGGCGAGTGCCCTCCTCTTCGATCTGACGCAGGATGGTCAGTGCCATGTTGTCATCCGACCGGATCAATCCGGTGCCATGACAGGACGGGCACGGCTGTGTTGTCGCCTCCAGCATGCCAGGGCGCAGACGCTGTCGGCTCATCTCCATCAGGCCAAAGCCGGATATCCGACCCACCTGAATACGCGCGCGGTCTGTCTTGAGCTTGTCTTTCAAACGCTTTTCAACGGCCGAGTTGTTCTTACGCTCGTCCATGTCGATAAAGTCGATGACAATCAGACCAGCAAGATCGCGCAACCGAAGTTGCCGCGCCACTTCTTCAGCGGCCTCAAGATTGGTCTTAAGCGCGGTTTCCTCGATCGAGCCTTCCTTGGTTGCCCGGCCCGAGTTCACGTCGATCGCCACCAACGCTTCGGTCACGCCGATCACGATATACCCGCCGGACTTCAGCTGCACCGTCGGGTTGAACATGCCGGTCAGATAGCTTTCGACCTGATAGCGTGCGAACAGCGGCAGTGCGTCTTCATACCGTTTCACATTCTTCGCGTGGGACGGCATGATCATTTTCATGAAGTCCTTGGCGATGCGGTAACCGCCTTCACCCTCGACCAGAACCTCATCAATCTCACGATTGTAGAGATCGCGGATCGAGCGTTTGATCAGGTCGCCCTCTTCATAAATCTTGGCGGGCGCGATGGACTTCAGCGTCAGCTCGCGGATCTGCTCCCACATGCGCTGCAGATACTCATAGTCGCGTTTGATTTCGGACTTGGTGCGCTTGGCCCCCGCAGTCCGAATGATCAGGCCCGCACCAGTCGGCACGTCAATTTCAGCCGCGATTTCCTTTAGTTTCTTACGATCCGGGGCATTGGTGATCTTGCGGCTGATGCCACCGCCACGCGCGGTGTTGGGCATCAGAACGCAATAGCGACCCGCCAGCGACAGGTATGTGGTCAACGCGGCACCCTTGTTGCCACGCTCTTCCTTGACGACTTGTACCAGCAGAACCTGGCGTACCTTGATCACTTCTTGAATCTTGTACCGGCGCGGACGTGGCTTGCGCGGCGGACGGATGTCCTCGCTGTCGTCCTCATCAGCAACTGACTCAATGCTGTCATCCTTAGCCGATGCATCTGAACGAGGTTTTTCTTCGGCCTCGTCTTCGTCTTCGGCGTCGGTTTTGGTGGCTTCCGCAGCAGGCGCGTCGTCTGCGTTGTCGTCCGCAGCGCTTTCGGCTTCAGCCTCCCCTTCGGGAGAGGCATCTTTCGCCTCTACGTCTGCAGTTTCTTCTACAGGCTCCGCAGATTCCTCTTCCGTGGCGGCGTCCTCAGCCTCGGCAGCAGGCTCCTCCGCGGTCGCAGGCTCTTCTGTCTCAGCGGCAAGTGCCTCAACTTCATCCGAGGCTTCTGCGTCATCGCTGGGTTCCTCAACCGGCGTCTCAGCGACATGATCCATCGGAGAGGTGCCTTCTGGAACAGACAGATCAGCCCCTTCTTCGCCCTCATCCAGATCAATCGTTTCCATGCCCGTTGGCTCAGACGAAACCTCGATGGATTCGACTGCGTCGTCGGATTTCACATCCGCCGCCTTGGTCCGCGACCGGGACCGGCGCTTTTTAGGCTTGGCTTCTTCCGCCTCGTCCCGCGCCTTCATCGCCTCGGCATAGGCGCGCTCTTCTTCCATCAGCGCTTCGCGGTCGGCGACCGGAATCTGATAGTAATCCGGGTGGATTTCCGAGAACGCGAGGAACCCATGCCGGTTCCCGCCGTAATCCACAAAGGCCGCCTGAAGGGACGGTTCTACTCGCGTAACTTTTGCTAGATAGATATTGCCAGCAAGCTGACGTTTGTTTTCGGACTCAAAATCGAACTCCTCGACCTTGTTTCCGTCGACCACCACAACGCGGGTTTCCTCCGCGTGGGTGGCATCGATAAGCATTTTCTTAGCCATTTGTCCTTGGTGCACCGCGCCAAACGCGTTGTCCTGGCCCGTCCGGGAGGACAGGCGCTTTTGGGGTGGTGTCTTGTCAGGGCGATATTGGACGGCGCGCGGCAGGGTCTGGCGCTTTGGCCCCCTGCCCGTACTCTCGATCGTTGCGCGCGCGTCATCGCGGTTCTTCTCCGACAGGTGCGGAATGCCGCGTCCTGCCCATTTTTTCCTTTCGCCCGCTCAGGCGGGCTCAGGCGTTCAACTGCCCGGTTAAGGGCATAATCGGTCTGCTTTGCCTCGTGGGGATCATCACCATCCGCGGCAAAGCAGCGAAACTCAAAGCTTGGGGCTTAAGGGCGTAAAAAGGCCCGGCCCGTCCCGCCACCATAAAGGCAGTCCTGTGGAAAAGACAATGGGCAAACTGCACGGTTCACTCCGAACACCGGCTAGGATCGCTTCATCTGGTCAAAAATACCTCGGGGGAGTAAATTGGCCCAAAAGGCCAAGAGAGGGGGCTGCCCCCCTCTCTGGTGTTTACAGGTAATCCGAACGCTGCAGGCTGTATTTGGCCATTTTCTCGTTCAACGTCCGTCGCGGCAGGCATAGCTCTTCCATCACAGACGCAATCGAGCCCTTGTGACGGCGCATCGTGTTGTCGATCAGCATCCTTTCGAACGCCTCGACATATTCCTTCAGCGGCTTGCCCTCAGTCGTCATAACCGGCTGCATTTCTTCGTGATCCGACATCAGCAACGAGGCAATCGTCCCGGAACCCCGGCGAGATTGCAGCACGGCGCGTTCGGCGATGTTGATCAGCTGACGCACATTGCCCGGCCACGGGGCCTGCAGCAACTGCGCGGCCTCCTGCGCGCTGACCTGCGGGGCATCACAGCCATATTCTTCTGCAAATTGCTCGCTCAGACGGGTGAACAGCGTCAGGATATCTTCGCCGCGCTGGCGCAAGGGCGGCATGGTGATCCGCAACGCCGCCAAGCGATAAAACAGGTCCGGACGCAGGACATCTTCGCTTGTCTTACCTGCCTCTTGCAGGTTCGAAATTGCCACGATCCTGGTCTCGGCCGGTGTGCCCTGATCGTTCATGACGCTCAGCAGTCGGGCCTGCAGCGTGTCACTGAGCGCCTCGACATCCTCCAGCACCAACGTACCACCGCGCGCCTCTTCAATCGCGGGCAGTTGCGCGTCTTCGGGCATCATCGGACCGAACAGACGTTTCGACAGCGCCTCTTCTTCCAGCGCTGCGCACGAAACCAGAACGAATTTTTTGCCCGCCCGGCTGCCAACAGCATGCAGAGCATGCGCAACCAGGGTTTTACCCGTGCCGGTCTCACCGTCGATCAGAACATGGCCGTCCGCCTGCCCCAAATCCAGGATATCCTCTCGCAAGCGCTCCATCACCGGGCTGGCCCCGATCAGCTTGTTCATGATCTGAGTGCCGCCGGACAGTTCGCGCCGCAAGGCCCGGTTGTCCAATGTCAGACGGCGTGCATTGCTGGCGCGTTTTGCCAGTTCTGACATGCGGTCCGGGTTGAAAGGCTTTTCAAGAAAGTCGAACGCGCCCACGCGCATCGCCTCAACCGCCATCGGAACATCGCCGTGACCGGTGATCATGATGACCGGTAAGGTGCTATCAGCCCCCATCAGCTTTTTCAGTAGTTGAATGCCATCCATTCCCGGCATCTTGATGTCCGAGATCACAATGCCCGGATATTCCGGTCCCAGTACCTTCAGCGCGTCCTCGGCGCTCGAGAACGTTTCAGTGTCATATCCCGACAGTGCCAGCCATTGGCTGATCGACTGGCGCATGTCCTGTTCGTCATCCACAATGGCGATTTTCATGGCCTGTGCCATAGTCATTCCTTTGTTATTCAGCGGCCTCCAGGCCGTCGCTTCCTAGTATCGGCAATTGCATCTCAAACACCGCGCCGCCGTGCTGGCCGTTGCGCGCAGTCAACCGTCCCCCATGGTCGTTCACGATACCCGACGAGATGGCAAGCCCCAACCCGACCCCATCGCCGGGCTGCTTGGTGGTATAGAAGGGCTCGAACAGATTCTCGATATTCTCGATCCCGTGACCATTGTCGCGGACGGTCAGCACCGCCATGTCACCAGCTGCCAGGATGATTTCAACATCCGGCTCTGATACAGATTTGGTGGCGTCCAGCGCATTGCGCAAGAGGTTCACCATCACTTGTTCGATCCGCATCCGGTCCCCCATCACTATAACGGGTTCTTCGGGCAGGATCTGCGTTATTTTAACGTGCCGCTGCCGCAGCTGAGGTTCCATCATTGACAGGCTGGAAGCCAGCGCTTCGCCAAGATTTACTGGTGAAAACGCATCCGCGCCCTTGCGCGCATAGGATTTAAGCTGTCGGGTGATCGCCCCCATCCGTTCGATCAAGCCGTCGATGCGACCAAAGCTGGCCAGCGCCTCTTCGGGGCGGTTTCTGCGCAGCAACAGACGCGCGCCAGCCAGATAAGTTTTCATTGCAGCCAGCGGTTGATTCAGCTCGTGGCTGACAGCGGCCGACATCTCACCCAAGGCTGCAAGTTTCGAACTCTGCGCCAGCGTTTGCTCGGCAACTTCCAGTGTCTTTTCAACCCGTTCACGTTCAGCAATTTCCCGCTGTAGCCGCATGTTCAATGCGCGAAGCTCTGCCGACTCGCGCTGGAACAAGGCCATCCGCAACGTCGCTCGGCGGCTCAGCGCGTAAAAGGCCAGCGCCAGCAGAATCGCGAATCCCATAATCTCAAGCGCCAGAACGCTGTTCACCTTTTCCCGGATCGACGCATAGGTGGTGAATGACGTCATTTGCCAACCGCGGAATGGAATGCGCGTCTCCATGCGCATCACGGCCTCACCCTGCAGGTAGGCATCAGGCGGCAAGGCGGTCCAATCGGTCGTTGCCCGGATTGCGCGCTGGATGGCCCCTTCGGGCGGCTGACGCAGCATCGCCTCGCCTTCTTGCACGCCGCGCCACTGTGGTTCGGTCGACAAGATGATCGTGCCGGTACTATCCGCCACCATCACCGCGTCCGAAATCCCTGCCCAGGCCAGTTCGAATTTGTGCAAATCGACCTCAACCACGATGACGCCAAGGATTTCGGCGTTGGCTTCCATACGACGCGAATAGACAAAGCTATAGCCGCCGGATTCCTTCGGGATTACCGTAAAGATCGTGGCGTTCGAGCGTACAGCATCAATGAAATAAGGCAAACTCCTGTGTGCCTCACCCAAACGGTTGCGATCGGTGGACGCGACCGAACGCCCATCCCCATCCAACAGCATCAGCGAGGCTGCTCCAATTTCTTCCACAAATGAGATCAGGCGTTGGGTCGACAGAGAATAATCGCTGGATTGAAGCGCCGAGATCAGCGTTGGATCCCGCGAAAGCAGCTGCGGCACAATAGCATTTCTGCGTAGTTCGCTTAGCAGGTTGCCGGAGTACAGGGCTAGACGCAGCTCGGCGCGGTTGCGGGTGGACTCAGTAAATCTGTCCGTCAGCAGCCGGTTTGTGATCCAGATCGTCGCAACAGCGACCACCAGAAGGGTAATAACGGCCAATCGCAGGCGCCACCCAAGGGGCGCGCCGCGAAAAGGTTTTGTCAGAATGGACCAGCCAGAGCGTACATCAGAACTCATCCCGGGAAATTACGCGGGCTTGATCGCAACCTCAAGTCACGCAGGTGCGAGGACCCCCGACAATGCGCGGAACAATGCCGTTCCGTCAGTGCCGCCGTGACCTTCATCCGCCGCCCGCTCGGGATGCGGCATCATCCCCAACACCCGACGGTTTTCTGACAGGATACCAGCAATATCGCCGATCGAGCCGTTTGGATTCTCGGTATAGGTGAATGCAATCCGATCCTGATCCCGCAAAGCAGCCAGAGTGGTGTCATCCGCGAAATAATTGCCGTCATGGTGTGCAATCGGAATACCGATCACATCACCGGCGTTGTAACCTTGGGTAAACGCGCTGTCGCTGGTTTCCACCTTCAGACCGACGGTTTTGCAGATGTATTTCAGACCCGCATTGCGCAGCAACGCACCCGGCAGAACGCCAGTTTCTGTCAGAATCTGGAAGCCATTACAGACACCCACGGCATAGCCACCACGGTTGGTATGTTCGACAACCGCTTTGCAGATCGGCGATTGCGCGGCAATCGCGCCGCAACGCAGGTAGTCACCATAGGAAAACCCGCCGGGAACGCCCACGATGTCGATGCCCTCGGGTAGCGCGGCATCCTTGTGCCAGACCATGTCGACCTGAAACCCCGCCTGTTCAAAAGCGACGGCAAGGTCCCGGTCACAATTGGACCCAGGGAATACGATAACAGCAGCGCGCATGGCGGGGCCTCCGGGGTAAAGAGTCAGACCAGTTCGATTTCGTAGCGTTCGATGACCGTGTTGGCCAACAGCTTTTCGCACATCTCGGTGATGTCGGCCTCGGTCGCACCTGCAGCCAGCTCAAGATCGATCACCTTGCCTTGACGCACGCCTTCGACCTGATCGAAGCCCATAGCGCCCAATGCGTGCCGCACTGCTTCACCCTGCGGGTCAAGGACCCCATTCTTGAGCATCACATGCACCCGTGCTTTCATTCCTGCAACTCCAGCTAAGGGCCATGGTTCCGGGCCCGTTCCGTTGCGCGGGGGATAACGCGACAAACCGCGTTCGACAACCCTTGTCCGCACACAGTTTGCCGCAGGTGTGACGCTCAGCCACTGCCGGTTAATCCGGGGTAATGCGCATCAATGGCGTTAAACGTACCGGTCAGCACCATTTCGACGGCCACGGCCACAAGAATGATTGCCATAACGCGGGTGATCACGTTGATCATGGTTGGCCCAAAAAACCGCGAGATCGGGTCGGCGAACAGCAACCCCAGCCCGACGATGGCGCAGGCGATCAATACGGCTGAGCCCAATGTCACGATCTCGGCCCCATCCGAAAGCGTATGAGCAAACACGATGGTCGTGGCAATCGTGCCGGGTCCGATGGTCAAGGGTATTGCCAACGGCACGACGGCAATGTTGCTTTTCTTCTTTTCGCCCTCTGCAACCGCCCTTTGATCACCTTTTGGCAGGTCAGACGCGTTCAGCATCGACATGCCGACCCCCAGAATGATCAACCCGCCGGCAATGCGGAAGGACGGAATGTCGATGCCGAAGACCGCCAGAATCTCTTCGCCAACCAATACCGCGATCAAGGCCACGACAACCACTGTTCCGGTTACGACCAGTGCCACGCGCTTGCGTTCGGGACCCGAGTAGCCTTCGGTCATACTCAGAAAGATCGGGATACCGTAAAGCGGATTGAAGATCGCCAGTAACGCCGCGAGGAATTTCAGAAAAACCGCCTGATCGAACAATTCGGCCATTTCGGGACTATCCTTGATTGCACCTGCCCCGACAATGCGAAGGTGCGGACCGTCTGTCAAACCACCAGAGCAAAAGAAAAAAGCGCCGTCTTAGAAACGGCGCTTTTGACAGAATTTACATCCAAAAACCGGCTTAGTTTATCAGCGTGGGCTTGGTCACGTTGCTTTTAGGCAGAACGCCCAGACGTCGTGCGACCTCGGAATAGGCATCAGTCAGATTGCCCAGATCGCGGCGGAACACGTCCTTGTCCAGTTTCTGTCCGGTTTCGATATCCCATAGGCGGCAGCTGTCCGGGCTGATCTCGTCCGCGATAATCAGACGCTGATAGTCGCCGTCGTAAACGCGGCCAATCTCAATCTTGAAATCGACCAGGCGGATACCCACGGCCAGCATCACGCCGCTCAGGAAATCATTCACGCGCAGCGCCAGGCTCAGGATATCTTCCATGTCCTGTTGGCTGGCCCAGCCAAAGGCGGCAATGTGTTCCTCGGTTACCAGAGGATCACCCAGCGCATCATCCTTATAGCAGTATTCCACGATCGGGCGCGGTAACTGCGTTCCCTCGGCAATGCCAAGACGTTTCGACATCGTACCGGCGGCATAGTTACGCACGATCACTTCCAGCGGCACGATCTCGCAGCTGCGCACTAACTGTTCGCGCATGTTCAGGCGGCGAATAAAGTGGGTCGGCACGCCGATCTGGGTCAGGCCGTTCATGAAGAACTCGCTCAGGCGGTTGTTCAGCACGCCCTTGCCGTCGATCACGTCCTTTTTCTCGGCGTTGAACGCGGTGGCATCATCCTTGAAATATTGCACGATGGTGCCCGGCTCTGGGCCTTCATACAGAATCTTAGCTTTACCTTCGTAGATTTTCTTGCGACGCGCCATAAGCGACCCTTCCAGTCTGGTAAGAGGGAATGAGTCCCCTCACGTTGGCGTCCTCATAGTGCAAGCCCCCCTTTCCCGCAAGTTCGCACACAAGAAAGACTTTGATACAACGCAAATCCCTTGCACGCGGCGTTCTGTATGGTCATATCAACATCAACGATATGTTACTCGAAGAGGTCCCCAACCTATGACGACGTTTGACGAACGCGAATACGCATTTGAAGCCAAGTTTGCGCATGATGAAGAGATGCAGTTCAAGGCACAGGCCCGCTGCAACAAACTGCTTGGCCTATGGGCCGCGGAAAAGCTGGGCAAAACCGGTGACGAAGCGGAAGAATACGCCAAAGCAGTCGTGAAATCTGATTTTGAAGAAGCCGGTCACGAAGACGTCGTGCGCAAGGTTTCCGGCGATCTAGGTACTTTGTCGTCTGACGATGAAATTCGCGCCAAGATGGCCGAGCTTCTGCCCGAAGCCAAGTCGCAGATTCTTAGCGAGACTGACTAAGGGCTTTTGCCCCACCTCATGATCTTCATGAGATTTATGAGTTTGCTTTGGCGTCCCGGTCATGAGACACGGGGCGCCTCTGTTATTATCAGGCCAATTGCGCCTTTTTCCGGATAACCCCAATGACAAATGCATTGACCGAACTTCTCAAGACCAAAGATGCCATTTTGGCAGACGGTGCAACTGGGACCAACCTGTTCAACATGGGTTTGCAATCGGGTGATGCGCCCGAATTGTGGAACGTGGACGCGCCGGATAAGATCCGCGCTCTATATCAAAGCTCGGTGGACGCAGGCAGTGATCTTTTCCTGACCAACACTTTTGGGGGCACGTCGGCCCGGCTAAAGCTGCATGATGCGCAAAACCGCGTGGCCGAATTGAACCGGATCGGTGCCGAGTTGGGACGTGAGGTTGCTGACAAAGCCGGACGCCCGATCGTTGTGGCCGGATCGGTCGGCCCAACCGGCGAGATTCTGGTGCCCGTTGGCAGTCTGACCCATGCCGACGCTGTCGAAATGTTCCATGAACAGGCCGATGCGCTCAAGGCTGGTGGCGCCGATGTTGTTTGGCTGGAAACCATAAGCGCCCCCGAAGAATTCCGCGCTGCCGCTGAGGCGTTCGCTTTGGCCGATATGCCCTGGTGCGGCACCATGAGCTTTGACACTGCCGGGCGTACAATGATGGGTGTTACTTCGTCCGATTTGGCTCAACTGGTCGAAACCCTGCCCAACCCGCCGATTGCTTTCGGGGCCAACTGCGGCACCGGCGCGTCTGATATCCTGCGCACCGTTCTGGGCTTTGCAGCACAAGGCACCGAGCGGCCCGTGATCTCGAAGGGCAATGCCGGTATTCCGAAATACGTGGATGGCCACATCCACTATGACGGGACGCCCGAGTTGATGGGTGAATACGCCGCCATGGCGCGCGATGCTGGAGCCACAATCATCGGTGGTTGCTGCGGCACCATGCCCGATCACCTGCGCAAGATGCGCGAAGCGTTGGACACAAAACCGCGCGGGTCACGCCCGACCTTGGATCAGATTACGGATGCCCTGGGGCCGTTTTCCTCGGCCTCGGATGGTACCGGCGACGAAGCCAACGCACCCGAGCGGCGCACGCGCCGTCGCCGCCGCGCCTGAACGGTTCAGCGCCCTTCGAATTTCGGGGGGCGTTTTTCCATGAAGGCGACGACACCTTCGGCAAAATCACGGCTGCGCCCGCATTCCCCTTGTAAATGTGCTTCGGCGGCCAATTGCTGTGGCAGCGTTTTCTCATACGTCCCGCGGATGGCCTGTTTGATCGCGCCAAAACCGGCTGTGGGACCATTCGCCAGATAGGCTGCACGTTTGCGCCAATGGGCATCGAATGTGTCGTCGGACACGGCTTCCCAAATCAGACCCCATTCATCTGCCTGCCGCGCGCTGATCTTGTCAGCGAACAAGGCGGCCCCCATCGCTTTGGCGAACCCCATCTGACGAGGCATGAACCACGTACCGCCCGCATCCGGCAACAACCCGATCCGGGCGAACGCCTGCAGGAAGTATGCGCTTTCGGTAGCGATCACCACATCAGCGCACAGCGCAAGGTTTGCCCCTGCCCCGGCTGCCGGTCCGTTCACAGCCGCAATTGTGGGCACCGGGCAATCATAAATCGTTTCCAGCATCGGTTCATATTCATCGCGCAGCGTGCGTTCTAAATCGACCTTGCCGGTGCTGGACGCATCACCCAGATCCTGTCCTGAACAAAAGGCGCTTCCCGCTCCGGTCAGAACGATCGCCCTTGCATGACGCGCCGCATGTTTCATTGCATGAGTGACTTCGGCCCGCATCTGCGCGGTCATCGCGTTCATCTTGTCGGGCCGGTTCAGGGTGACAACAGCCAAATCATCCGTGATGTCCAAAAGGATTGTTTCGTACTCCATGAACCTTCCCCCAATTCCAAACTTTTCGGAACCCTGACCGAAATGGAGGGGAAGGAAAAGATGAACGCGGGGTCAGTCTTCAAGAATCTGGCGCAAACGCTCTTTCTCAGCGTCGCTGAGAGTGTCCTTTTCACCCGTGACCTGAACCCGGGACCGTTTGCGCAGGAAACTCCAGCCCACGACGGCTGCGATCAACAACATGATTGGGCCCGCAAGCCACAGCATCAGATTCGATCCCGAAGTGGTTGGCTTCAGCAAGACATATTCACCGTAGCGATCGACAATGAAAGCGATTGCCTCGTCATCCGTGTCCCCGGCCACCAGTCGCTCACGCAACAACAGGCGCAAGTCACGGGCCAGTTCGGCGTTGCTTTCGTCGATGCTCTCGTTGCGACAAACCAGACAGCGAAGGCCGGTGCTAAGGTCGCGCGCCCGCTGTTCCAGCGCTGGATCGTCCAGCACTTCGTCCGGCTGTACGGCAAACAGGGGCGACGCGATGAGGGACAGGATCAGGATCAGACGTTTCATTCCGCAGGTACTCCGCCCGATGGCGCCTTGCGCGCACCTGCCGCCACACGGAACCGGCGGTCCGACAGGCTGAGCAGCCCGCCCAGAGCCATCAGGATACACCCACCCCAGATCCAGTTGGCCAGCGGCTTGATATAGGTCCGCATCACCCAGCCACCATCCGCTTGCTGATCGCCGATTACCACGTAAAGATCCCCCAGGAACCGATAATCAATCGCAGCTTCGGTCGTGGGCATCCGTGCCACTGGGTAATCGCGCTTTTCAGGATGCAATGTTCCCATAGGCCGTCCATGCTTTTCGATCCGAACGTCAGCAGTGGTCGAGAAATAGTTTGGCCCTTCCACAAGCCGGACGTCTTCCAAGGTCAGAGTAAACTGCCCCACCTTGAACGGCTGACCTGGCTGTGCAACACGAATGTCTTCGACCTCCCACGCGGTCAACCCGGCGATGGCGAACATGGTCACGCCCATACCTGTATGAGCAACGGCCTTGCCCCAATCCGCACCGGGCAAACGAAACAGACGTTTCAGATTGCCTTTGCGGCCCGTACGGCTCCACAAATCAACCGCCGCGCCAAAGGTGATCCACGCGCCAAGGAACAGCCCAACCGGACCCAGCGCACTGCGCCCTGTTTGCATTGCCCAGACCAGCAATGCCAGCGCAACGGCCAGAACAAAGGCATAGCGCAGCGAATAGGCAGTTTTGCCAAGCTTGCCGCGCTTCCACGGCAACATCGCACCCACTGGCAATGCAATCCCTAACGCCACCATGAAGGGCGTAAATGCCGAATTGAAGAACGGCGCGCCGACCGAGAGTTTGCGCTCAAAGGCCATCTCAGCCACCATCGGCCACATTGTTCCGACGAATACGACGAAACAGCTGACGGCCAGCAGGATATTGTTCAACACCAGCGCGCTTTCTCGGCTAACCATACCAAAAACGCCCTTGGCCTCCATCGCCTGCGCCCGCGCGGCAAACAGGGTCAGCGCGCCGCCGATGAAGATCACGAGGATAATCAGGATGAATACTCCACGCTCGGGGTCATTGGCAAACGCATGGACCGAAGTCAGAAGGCCCGAACGCACAATGAAGGTACCAATCAGCGAAAAGCCAAAAGCAATGATTGCCAGCAGGATCGTCCAGCTTTTCAACGACTCGCGTTTTTCCACGACGATGGCCGAATGCAACAGCGCAGCGGCCAGCAGCCATGGCATGAACGAGGCATTTTCGACAGGATCCCAGAACCAGAACCCACCCCAGCCGAGCTCGTAATAGGCCCACCAGGACCCCAGCGCGATACCGATGGTCAGAAACACCCAAGCCGCCAGCGTCCATGGGCGTACCCAGCGGCCCCACGCGGCATCTACGCGCCCTTCGATCAGGGCGGCGACGGCAAAGCTGAACGCCATGCTCAGCCCCACATAGCCCAGATACAGAAACGGCGGATGAAAGGCCAAACCGGGGTCTTGCAGCAACGGGTTTAGATCGCGACCGTCAAAGGGGGCCACGATCAACCGGTCAAACGGGTTCGAGGTGAATAGGATAAACGCGAAAAACGCGACCCCAATTGCTCCTTGCACCGCCAATACCCGCGCCTTCAAAGTCGGCGGCAAACCGCCCCCAAAAAACGCGGCCATCGCGCCAAACAAGGACACGATAAGAACCCACAACAGCATTGAGCCTTCGTGGTTACCCCATGTTCCGCTGATCTTGTACAACATTGGTTTGGCCGAGTGACTGTTTTCAACCACGATCCTCAGCGAGAAATCGGACGTCACAAAGGCCCAGACCAGCGCACCGAACGAAAAGGCAACCATCGTAAATTGAATGATTGCCGCCGGTTCAGCGAAATTCATCCAGCTAGGCCAGCGTTTCGCTGCGCCTATCAGTGGAACCACCGATTGCACGATGGCAACCAGAAAAGCGAGGATCAGGGCAAAGTGGCCAAGTTCGGTAATCATGGCCCGGGTATATTCCTGTTCCGGGGCAAGCACCAATCACTTTCGCCCCTTTGAGGCGAGCATAGTGTCGCGGTTTAGGTCACGCGATTGCGTCGCCAATCCTCAAGCGCCGGATTTGCATCAGGACGGCCTGCTTTTTCCGCCAACGCGGCGTCCGTTCCGGGATTTGCTGCGCCGACAGCGTCGCCGTGCATTACCTTCAGGGCTTGCAGGTTTTCTAAAACCTGAGGCGTGCGCTGCATCGTGGCGGTGATCTCTCGCTGCAGATCCTGCACCTTGGCCTGATGACGCGCGCCGAAATAGAAGGACACAATCACCCCCAGCAACCACCACAGGGGTTCCGGCACCAGGGCAATCCCCTGCATTCGGGCCGCAAACCACAGCGGATCAACCATCGCCGCGACAAACAAACCCAAAGTACCAAGTGCCATAGCCGGTCGCGGCAGACGGTTGAGCCCATCCATGAATCGGTCAAACGCGCCCTTATTCGGGCCCTCAAATTCATCTCCGAACTGAACCATCGCCTGCTGTCGCAAAGCCAGACCACGCTCTGCCCCGTTTTCAGCATTTTCCCTAAATATTTCAGCAGTTTCCCGCACGACATTACGGCCACCGCCAAACACAAACGTCAACACGTCCGAGATCAAACCCATCCTGAAACCCTCGCTTGAAATTCCGCGTCACTCAGGTGGTAAGTCGGCGAAACAAATTCCTCGGCCCGGCGTATCCACCCCCCCTTGCGACCCGCCCGTGTGCGGGCATATTTGCGTGACGCAGGCCGGTGATCTGCCAGACGGAAATAGTAGTTCCGCCGCGCCACACCGTACGCATCCCTGAGTGCATCCGGATCGGGATCAGCCGCATCCCGGCAGGCCTGCGCGGTTATGGGACCAATTGCCCCATCAATCACGATTTCGAACCCCATATCGCGCAACAGACGTTGCAGGATTTTGACCGCGTGACTGCCAGCGTTGACATACATGTCAAAAACCGAAGCCCGCAATTCGTGCGGCAAGAGGTCCAACCGCGGTTGTTCAAAATAATGCTGCACGAAAATATCAATGGCCTGAGATTTGCCGAGCATCCGAACATCGGTGCGGTTGATTATCCCGTCACCTGAAAGATCAAGCCCGAGACGCCGCATCGTGTGAATGGTCACCCCGTATTTCGTCGCGCCACCGGGATCGTCCGAATCGTCCACAAAGCCACCTTCTCGCGCCACGATCTCAGTTGCAATCTGTCGCACCGTCTGCATCGCACCCTCCGCCTGCCGTTGACCAAACGCTGAGGCTAACCGGTTAATTTGGCGCAATGAAAAAGGGCGCTGCATGCGCAACGCCCATCAGTTCTTGCTTGTTAGCTAAGGTAAATCAGCTTTCACCAGCCTCTTTGTAAACACCCTGTTCTTTCAAGGCATCCACCACCTCTTTCGGCATGTATGTTTCGTCGTGTTTTGCAAGAATTTCTGTGGCTTCGAATACACCGTTCACGTAAGAACCCGTCCCCACCATGCCCTGGTTTTCCGCAAACAGATCCGGCAGAACCCCGGTAAACGCCACCGGCACACTTTCACCGCCATCGGTCACGACGAAACGCACCGTCTCGCCCTGCCCGCGAATGATCGAGCCTTCCTCGACCAGACCGCCGATACGAAACACTTCTGTCGGTTTCGGGGGTTCAGCAATCACCTGACTGGGAGAGCGGAAAAAGTTAATGCCATCGCGCATCGCAAACCCAATCAACCCCGTCGCCAAGACCAAAGCCACGACGGCCAGAAGAATGACTTGTACTCGACGACGTTTCTTGAGCGTTTTCATACCGTCCTCACGGGAATAGCGGGGCCATCATCAACCCCCGGGTTTCACCTTCACCTAACATCAGGTTGGCGTTCTGCAAGGCTTGGCCGCTGCTACCTTTTGTCAGGTTATCCAATGCGCCAATCACAATGGCGCGGCGTTCGATCCGATCGCCGACAACACCGATATGGCAGAAATTCGAACCGCGTACATGGTGGGTCGAAGGTGTTTCGCCGAACGGCAACATCTGAATAAAGGGTTCATCTTCATAGGCTTTGGCAAGTGTCTCATACACACTTGCCGAGTCCCCTTTGACGTAAGTCGTCGCAAGAATTCCCCGGTTAGCCGGGATCAGGTGCGGCGTGAACTGCACATGCACCGTACGCCCCGCCAGTGCCGAGAATTCCTGATCGAACTCACCCAGATGCCGGTGCGTACCGCCAACGGCATACGCATTGTAGCCTTCGCTGAGCTCCGCATGCAGTAGATTTTCCTTCAGCGACCGGCCTGCGCCGGAAACGGCGCATTTCAGATCCAGCACGATATCATCCAAATCGATAACACCTGCAGAAATCAACGGGCGCAGCACATACTGACCCGTCGCTGCATTACACCCGGTTCCCGCGACCAACCGCGCATTGCGGATGTCATCCCGGTAGAACTCGGTCAGGCCATAGACGGCCTCTTCCTGCTGTTGCAGCGCGGCGTGCGGGTTTCCGTACCATTTTTCGTATTCGTCCGGGTCCCGCAGGCGGAAGTCTGCAGACAAATCGACAATCTTCAGGTTTTTTGGCAGGTCACGAATGACCTCTTGGCTGGTTTTGTGTGGCAAGGCGCAGAAACACAAGTCGATCTGCGAAAAGTCGATCTCAGAGATTTTGCACAGGTCTGGCAAATCCATGTGGCGCAGATGCGGAAAGACCTGTGCCATTGACATGCCGGCCTTCCGCTCGGCGGCCAAGGCAGTGATTTCCATATTCGGGTGCTCGGCGATCAGCCGCACCAGTTCGGCGCCGGTATAGCCGGATGCGCCCAAAATTGCGATTTTATGGGTCATGTCAGACCTCTTGTTCCAGTGTGTCACAAATCACGACCGCCTATGTGACAGTCTTCGAATAATGGAGAGCGCGCAGCAGCGTCCTTGACCTAAGTCAGGCAGCTTCGAACGAAATCTGTCGTCGGAGGAACTGCGTCGCCCGGTCGCTGACAAAATCTGGCTTTCCAGTCGTCAAGAAGCCGCCCTTGCCTTCACCCTGCATGTTGGGGTGACGTTGAAGGTAATCCCCAAGGCTTTCAGCAACCAAAGCGCCCTGACTGTAGACCTGAACATCCGGACCCAAGGCGGCCTGAAAGGTTTCCGCCATCAACGGGTAATGCGTGCAACCCAGAATGGCTGCTTGCGGTTCTGGCATTTTCCGCTTCAGCGCATCTACATGGCTGCGTACCAGTGCCTCGGCCAAGATCATGTCGCCGTCTTCGATGGCATCGACCACGCCGCCACAGGCTTGCGCCTCGACGTCCACGCCAATCGCGCGAAACGCCAGCTCTCGCTGGAAGGCTCGACTAGACACCGTTGCGGGCGTGGCAAACAAAGCAACGTGCTTTACTGCAACCTCACGCGGAGGGCTGTTGTCGCCCCACTGCCGCTCAGTCAATGCCTCGATCAAGGGCACGAAGACGCCTAAGACACGCTTGCCGGCAGGCACACCTTCTTCCTGCATCCGACGCAGCGCGGCGGCGCTGGCGGTGTTACAGGCCAGAATCACCAGATCGCAGCCACGGTCCCACAAGTTGTAAACAGCGTGCCGTGTCAGATCATAGATGTTCTCGGCGTCCCGCACGCCATAGGGCGCATGCGCGCTGTCCGCAAAGTACAGAAAATCCACGTCCGGCAGACGTTTCTGCGCGGCGTCAAGAACGGTTAAACCGCCCAAACCAGAATCAAAAATGCCTACTGCCATTAGCCTCTTTAGGCGCGATGCCGTTCCTCGAATTCATAGCCGTAATCATAAGATTTCAACGGCGTCGGGGACAGCTCATACGTGGCTTTGCGCAAGAAATCCATCATCTTGCGCGTATCCGTGGCCAATGGGTCCAGAACGTCGCGGCCGATGGGCTCTCCGATCACCACTTTGACAGGCGTATCCACGCGTTTTTTGAACTCTTTGATCAGCAGTCCCATGCGTAAAGTATTGTGCAAATGACTGGCGATCTGGAACAAGCGCGACGTGTGGCCGTCAAAGAAGACCGGCACTACAGTGGCGTTCGATTTGGCCACCATTCTTGCCGTGAACCCACGCCAGCCCGGATCCATCGGGTGTGAAAAGGGTTTGAGCCCGGTGCTGACCGTACCACCCGGAAATATCCCGATGGCTCCGCCCTCGCCCAAATATTTCAAGGCCGCTTTGCGCGTCTCAAGGTTCTGTCTCATCGCCTCTTTGGTTTCGTCAAACGCAATCGGCAGGACGATCTTGTTCAGATCCTCGGCTTTGCGAAACACGTGATTGGCCAAAATTCGGAAATCGCCACGTGTCTGAGACAGGATGTGGCCCATCATCAACCCGTCCAGAATACCGTACGGATGATTGGCAATCAGAATCAGAGGCCCGGTCGTCGGAATATTCGTCAACGAACCGTCGACAATATCCAGCGACAGACCATAGCGACCCACCATGACCGACCAAAAGTCGCGCCCTTTGGCGACCTCTTTCTCATAACCGTCTGCGCGCTTGATTAGGCGCAAACGCCCAGTGGTGTTCTCTATCAGCTTGATCACCATCCGCCCCCCTTTGGTTGCGGCGGAATAGGCATAGGATATGTCACGAGCGATATGGCGGCGCGAGGGCATACGACTCTCCGAGAGTTTGCGGCCTGCAAGATAAGTATAAGCGGCAATTTTGCCTAGGTTTCGTGACAATCCCGTTACGGTTTATTCGGCGGCAGCGCGCAGCTCTGGTCCTCCGTTCCGTATGGTGGCCAATAATTCCTCGCGCCGTTTGGCCGCCTTGGCCTCGTTGGCCTGCAACACCGGCCCGAACCCGCGAATGTCCAGCGGCAATTGCGCCAGCGCAATCACTGCGTCGCGGGTCTGAGGTGTAACAAGAGGCTTTATCTCATTGAGATCATTTTCATATTGTTTGATCAACGCGCGTTCCATCCGCCGTTCTGCACTGTAACCAAAAATATCCAGAGGTGTTCCCCGCAGTGACTTCAACCGCGTGAGCAGTTTCATCGGCTTCAAAATCCACTCACCGAAGGAACGTTTGCGCGGACGTCCGTCAGCACCAGTTCCGCCAAGGATGGGCGGGGCCAGATGAAAGGTCATTTTGAAATCCCCGTCAAACTCGGCCACGGCTTTTTCGCGGCTGTCCAACATCAACCGGGCAACCTCGTATTCATCCTTGTAAGACAACAACTTATGATAGCCTTTTGCCACGGCTTCGCGGATTGCTTCATCATCAAACATGTCCACCATTTTGCGATATCGTTTGGCCAACCGACCGCTTTGATACGCTGTCAGGTGCTGCGCACGATAGTCGATCTTTTGCTCTAAAGATTTTGGCATATCTGACACGTTAGGCTCTAAAATACCTGCGACCTCCTGCGAGTGCAGAACCGCCCAACGGCCAATGTCAAAAGCACGCTTGTTGCGCTCGACCGCAGTTCCATTCAGTTCGATGGCCTGAATTACGGCATCATGGCTGATGGGCAGCAAGCCCTTCTGCCAGGCCGCACCAAAAACCATCATGTTGGAATAGATCGAGTCGCCCATCACCGCGCGCGCCAGATCGGTTGCGTCAAACAGTGAGACGTCATCCTTCAACCGCGCCTGCAAGGCCAGTTCAAGCCGGTCACCCGGAATACGGAAATCGGTATCGCGGGTGAAATCTCCGGTCACCGTCTCATGGTTGTTGATCACGGCCCCGGTTTGACCCGCGCGCGTCAGACCCAGCGTCTTGGCCCCGGCAGAGACAACCAGATCGCCACCGATCAGTGCATGTGCCTCACCTGTGGCAACACGAATGGCGCTGATATCCTCGGGCCGGTTTGCCAAGCGACAATGGATATGAACGGCACCACCTTTTTGAGCAAGACCTGCCATCTCCATCATTCCGGCGCCTTTACCGTCGATCTGTGCCGCCTGTGCCAAGATCGCACCCAGCGTCACCACACCTGTGCCGCCAACACCAGTGATCACCACGTTATGTGTCCCTTTGATTTCAGGCAGCACTGGTTCAGGTAGATCCGGTAGATCGATATCGGTGGTTGCTTCCTTGCGGATTTTTGCACCTTCCAAGGTTACGAACGACGGGCAAAACCCGTTGAGGCAAGAGAAATCCTTGTTGCAGCTTGATTGATCAATAGCCCGTTTGCGACCGAACTCCGTCTCTTTCGGCACAATCGAGACGCAGTTCGATTGCACGCCGCAATCGCCGCATCCCTCGCAAATGTCAGTATTGATGAATACGCGCTTATCGGGGTCAGGAAACTCACCTCGTTTGCGCCGACGCCGTTTTTCGGCTGCGCAGGTTTGGATGTAGACGATGACCGAAACACCCTCGGTCTCGCGGAACTGTTCTTGTACCCGCATCAAATCCGCGCGCTCAAAGGTTTCCACACCAGCAGGCATCGCCTTGAAATTCACATCTTCCTTTTCATCATAGACTACGGCCACGTTCTGCACGCCCATAGCCTTGACCTCTGCAACAATCCGTTCCGCCGACAGTCCGCCCTCGTTTTCCTGGCCGCCGGTCATGGCAACCGCATCGTTGAACAGGATTTTGAAAGTGATGTTGGTGCCCGCAGCCAACGCCGCCCGGATCGCCTGCACACCGGAATGGTTATACGTCCCGTCACCAAGGTTCTGGAACACGTGCTTGGTGGTCGAAAATGGCGCTTCGCCAATCCAGTTTGCGCCCTCACCCCCCATCTGCGTGAACCCGGTGGTCTCGCGGTCCATCCATTGCACCATATAATGACAGCCAATACCCGCGTAGGCGCGACTGCCGTCGGGCAACCGGGTAGAACTGTTATGCGGACAGCCCGAACAGAAATACGGCAGACGAGTCGCGATTTCTTCGGCGTTGTCGGCTCGGCGGGCCTCGGACAGTTTGGCCAAACCGGCGCGGACGCCTTCTGTGTCGTGGCCCTCTTCAATCAGAATCTCGCCCAGTTTTTCGGCGATCATGTTGGGGTCAAGCGCGCCGCGGGTTGGAAACAGTTCCTCGCGATGCAGAGTCCCGGCCCCACCCTTGTACCAGCCATAAACCCGGCGACCGCGACGGTCGTCAAAGATGGCTTCTTTGACCTGAACCTCGATCAATTTTCGCTTTTCTTCAACGATAACAATCAGGTCCAGTCCCTCAGCCCAGTCGTGAAATCCAGTCATATCCAATGGGAAAGTTTGGCCGATCTTGTAGGTTGTGATCCCCAACCGTTCAGCCTCATCCGCGTCGATGTTCAGCAACGACATGGCATGGGACAGATCCAGCCAGTTCTTGCCGGCCGCGACAAACCCGATCTTAGCGCCGGGTTTGCCCCACACACGCTTGTCCATCTTGTTGGCGTACGAGAACATCTCGGCCGCGAAACGTTTATGGTCGATGATCCGCCCTTCTTGCAGGTGCGGCGTGTCGCCCAAACGTATGTTCAATCCGCCCTCGGGCATGTCGAACTCGGGCACGACAAGCTTCATCCGGTCAGCACTGCCATCAACGACCGACGTGACCTCAATCGTGTCCTTCATCGTCTTCAGGCCAACCCAAAGCCCCGAAAACCGGCTGAGCGCGAAACCGTAAACGCCATAGTCTAAAATCTCTTGCACACCCGCAGGGCTGACAATTGGCATGTACATATCAACCAAAGACCATTCCGACTGATGCAGAACGGTCGAGCTTTCGCCGGTATGGTCATCACCCATCGCCACCAGCACGCCACCGTGCTTGGCCGTACCCGCCATATTGGCGTGACGCATAACATCGCCGGACCGATCCACGCCGGGCCCTTTGCCGTACCAGAGGCCAAACACGCCATCGAACCGCCCGTCGCCGCGCAGCCCAGCTTGCTGGCTGCCCCATAGCGCCGTGGCGGCCAGATCTTCATTCAAACCGTACTGAAAAGTGATGTCGCTTTCGGTCAGCTGTTTCTGCGCCCGTGTCATTTGCAAATCCACCGCACCCAACGGTGACCCACGATATCCGGTCACTAGGCCCGCTGTGTTCAGCCCCGCCCGCGTATCCCTCGCCTTCTGCATCAGCATCAGGCGCACCAACGCTTGCGTGCCATTCAACAGAATTGGGTTTTTATCCAGATCGAACCGATCATTCAGCGATATTTGTGGCTGACTCATCAAACGCCTCCCCTCGTCAGATCAGTGTGCTACATGTTTCAACATATTAGGTCACAAATACTGACCTGCATAGGGTTTATCCCCTGAAACGTAAGGATTTCACCGTTTGATTGTAGAAGTTGTTACCTATTTCATATAGGCAGTTCGAAAGATAACGAAAGTTGCGGCGATGGATTGGGACAAGCTTAGAATATTTCACGCAGTTGCGGATGCAGGCAGCCTGACTCATGCGGGTGACAAGCTGAACTTGTCGCAATCGGCCGTCAGCCGACAGATCCGAGCGTTGGAAGAGTCGCTTGATTCGACCTTGTTCCACCGCCATGCGCGTGGGCTGATCCTGACGGAACAGGGCGAGTTGTTGTTTGACGCAACCTCGGCCATGACAAAACGTCTGGACGCTGCTGCTGCGCGCATTCGCGACAGCGAAGAAGAAGTGTTTGGCGTTCTGCGCGTCACAACTACTTACGGCTTTGGCACGCTTTGGCTGGCGCCGCGCCTGCCGAAACTCTATGATCAGTTCCCTGATCTCAATATCGACCTGATGCTGGAAGAGCGCGTGCTAGACCTGCCCATGCGCGAGGCTGACGTAGCCATCCGTATGAAAGAGCCCAGCCAGGCTGATCTGGTCCGCAAACGCCTGATGACCGTGCAGATGCAGCTGTATGCGACGCAGGAATACATCGATACTCATGGCGGTATGCTGAAATCCCTGGACGAAATTAAAAATCACCGGCTGATCTGTCAGACACCTTCGGCACCGCAGGTTGGCGCGGGCGCTGCGATGGTGCGCCATCTGATGACGTACAATCCGGGATCGCTGCTGACCGTGAACAATTATTTTGGTGTTCTTCAGGGGGTGCTGCATAACTTGGGTATCGGCGTCCTGCCGGATTACGTTACCCAAGGGCTTCCCAATGTTGCGCCGATCCTGTCGGATATCGAAAGCGCGGATGTTCCCGTATACCTCGCCTATCCCGAGGAATTGCGCCATTCCAAACGCGTCGCGGCCTTCCGTGACTTTGTTCAGGATGAGATCATAACACAACGCAAACAATTGAAGCAGATGGGAAAACTCTAGCTATGCACCACTGGCATAGCGGGGTTGATCAGCAATCAATCTGAAATCTCTTGATCGTTCACAAAGTGATCCCTAAATGAACTCTTGAAGGCGGTGATGCTGAAACGCTCATCATCTTCATACCTCCCTGTTGGACTACGGCCGAGCTTAGTGCTCGGCCTTTTTTTTGGCCATTCGGCAACGCGCGCTGTGTTCGGCTGGCAAAACATCTGGGAAACTCGGGCACTTAGACCTATGATCACGAAAAATTCACGAAGACTTGTGTTCGAGGACAGATTCGATGTTTCAGCCCCTTCGCCTTTTGTTGGCGATACTTTCCGTCATTTGCCTTTCAGGGCCGGTTCTTGCGCAGGATAGCGGATCGACCGGTTCCTCAACCACTATCAGCATTCCCGATGATCTGACGCCTGAACAGGTGGACGATCTGGTCGCGCGTATGTCTGACGATCAGGTCCGCGCCATTTTGCTTGAGCGTTTGGACGCGGTCGCTGAACAAAAGGCTGCCGAAGCAGAGGATCGCGAAGATCCCATCAAGGAAATCGGCGCGATTTGGGCGGCAATGGTGACGTCCTGGACGCAGGTCGTAGTCACGGTGCCAAATATATTCAGCGCTCAGGCCCATGCGGCCAAGAACTTTATAGGCACATTCGGATCAAGCGGCGCTCTTACGCTGATGGGTTTGATTCTGAGCGTTTTGATTGCAGGCTACATTGCGGAAAAACTTTTCTACCTGCTCACCAACAGATGGCACAGTCAAGCAAGTGCGACCGAGGAAAGTGACCTTTGGGGTGCGGTAAGCTTCCTGTTTCGCCGCTTTTGCCGCGAGATCGCTGGGCTAGTCGTTTTTTATGTCGTGATCCGCGCCTTGGGACGCGGATTGTTGACGCCTGAACAACTGACCTACGCCGCACCTTTCGTCCTTTACCTGATCTGGGTTCCACGCCTGGGCGCGGCTGCCTCGCGGTTCATACTGGCCCCGAACCAACCCCAATATCGGCTGGTCAACATTGACGACCACTGGGCAAAATATCTGCACCGCAATCTGATCGGGCTGTTGATCCTGATCGGGTTGACGTTGTTCATTATCCATTTCAACGAATTGAACGGCATCACCGGGCGTGAAACCCGGATCGGGTTCTGGCTGAACGGTGCTATCCACATCTATATCGGAGTGATTGCCTGGAAAGCCCGTGAAGGCCTGTCCCAGATGATGCTGGGGACAGACCCGGACCACACCAAGTTCGACGAGGAGGTTGCTCACTATTACCCTTATTTCGCCATCGGCGTATCGGCGGTGATCTGGCTACTTGTCGAGTTTCTGGCTGCACAGCGCGACCCGATGTTACGGGCCTTATTGTTGCAGGGTGCCCATTTCACCACCATGTTCTGGCTGCTGATTGCACCCGCTCTGGACACGCTGATACGTGGTTTGGTGCGCCATCTGCAGCCACCGATGCAGGGCGAAGGGCCGGTTGCCGAAAAGGCGTATAAATCGACTAAGCGCAGCTATATCCGCATCGGACGGGTATTGGCTGGCATTCTGGTCATCTTGATGATCGCCAACGCCTGGGACCTTGATCTTCGGGAAATCGCAGGCGGCGGCGATGAATCCGGCAGCAAGGTTATCCAGTTCTTTATTATTATTGCCGTTGGCTACATCCTCAACGAGCTTGTGTCGCTTTGGGTCAATCGCCGTCTGGCCAAAGAACAAGCAGCCGATCAAAGCCCGGATGAAGAGGCTGGCGAAGGTGGTGGCTCGGGTGGGTCACGATTGGCCACCGTCCTGCCCCTGCTGCGTGTGACCGCTCAGGTCGCTATCGCGGTCATCTTTGTGCTGCTGGCGCTTGGGGCGTTGGGGATCAACATCACCCCCCTGCTGGCCGGTGCTGGTGTCCTGGGTCTGGCCATTGGTTTTGGCGCACAAAAGCTAGTGGCGGATATCGTGGGCGGAATCTTCTTCCTGGTCGATGACGCCTTCCGCGTTGGAGAATACGTGGATGTCGGCGGCACCACCGGTACGGTCGAAAAAATCTCGATCCGTTCGATGCAACTGCGCCACCACCGCGGGCCGGTTCACACTATTCCCTACGGTGAGATTCAAAAGCTGACCAACTACAGCCGTGACTGGGTCATCATGAAGCTGAAGTTCACCGTGCCCTTCGACACCGACCCCAACAAGGTCAAGAAGATCTTTAAGAAGATCGGTGCCGAGATGATGGAGGACGAAACCCACAAGGACGGTTTCCTGCAGCCCTTTAAGTCGCAAGGCGTGTTCGACTTTGATGATGTCGGCATGATTATCCGCGGTAAGTTCATGGCCAAGCCGGGCAAGCAGTTCACCCTGCGCAAGGAAATCTTCAACCGTGTTAAGGCCGCGTTCAAGGAAAACGGCATCGACTTTGCCCGCCGCGAGGTGCGCGTTGCGATCCCCGGCCTGGATGACGCGGATAACCTGAACGAGGAGCAAAAGGCAGCTATCGGTGCAGCAGCCGGAGAAGCAGCAAACCAACAAGCGGAACAGCAGGGTCAGAAATCGGGTTCCGAACACGGTGCGCCAAAATAACGAACTGACACTACAAACACGCAAAGGCCGCCCTCAGGGCGGCCTTTTTTCATCGGATTGGCACAGGAAACCATCAGACCCCGGTCTTAACCCTTTCCACCGACGCGCCCTTGCCCTAAAAGGCGCGCAATCTCGGCCACCTTGAGAACAGGACAGACGATGCAAGAGCCCGCCATCACACCGGATCTGATTGCCGCCCACGGATTGAAGCCCGACGAATACGACATGATCCTTGAGATCATCGGCCGCGAGCCGACCTTCACCGAGCTGGGCATCTTTTCCGCCATGTGGAATGAGCACTGCTCGTACAAATCCTCGAAGAAGTGGCTGCGCACCCTGCCCACTTCGGGTCCGCAGGTGATCTGCGGTCCAGGTGAGAACGCCGGTGTCGTTGATATTGGCGATGGACAAGCGGTTGTTTTCAAAATGGAAAGCCACAACCACCCGTCTTACATCGAACCCTATCAGGGCGCGGCGACCGGGGTTGGTGGTATTTTGCGCGATGTCTTTACAATGGGTGCGCGTCCCATTGCGTCAATGAACGCACTGTCCTTTGGCGAGCCCGGCCACCACAAGACCCGCCAGTTGGTCAATGGCGTTGTCGAAGGCATCGGCGGCTATGGCAACTGCTTCGGAGTACCCTGCGTCGGCGGCGAAGTTCGATTCCATCCCGCCTATAACGGCAACTGCCTTGTGAACGCCTTTGCCGCAGGTCTGGCCGACAGTGACAAGATTTTCTACTCGGCGGCTTCAGGCGTTGGCATGCCCGTCGTCTATCTGGGTGCCAAAACCGGTCGCGACGGGGTTGGTGGTGCAACCATGGCCTCGGCCGAGTTCGACGACACGATCGAGGAAAAACGTCCCACCGTTCAGGTCGGTGACCCCTTCACCGAAAAGCGCCTGATGGAGGCGACGCTGGAATTGATGCGAACCGGTGCCGTGATTTCGATTCAGGACATGGGTGCAGCTGGTCTGACCTGTTCCGCCGTTGAAATGGGCGACAAAGGTGGTCTGGGCGTGCGCCTCGATCTGGAGAACGTCCCTCAGCGCGAAGAGGATATGACAGCGTACGAGATGATGCTGTCTGAGTCTCAGGAACGCATGCTGATGGTCCTGAAGCCTGAGCTTGAGGCAGAAGCCCGCGCCGTGTTCGAGAAATGGGATCTGGATTTTGCCATTGTCGGCGAGACCATCGCCGAAGATCGCTTCCTGATTGTCCATAACGGCGAGGTTAAAGCCGATCTTGTGCTGTCGAAGCTGTCTTCCACCGCACCGGAATACGACCGCCCGTGGGAACCTACGCCCGAAGCTGAAGAACTGGCCGAGGTTCCGCAGATCGACCCGATCGACGGCCTGCGCGCCCTCCTCGCTTCGCCGAACTATGCGGGCAAGCAATGGGTGTACGAACAATACGACACCATGGTCATGGCCGACACCGCGCGCACGCCGGGTCTGGGTGCGGGCATGGTTCGCGTGCATGGCACAGACAAGGCATTGGCCTTCACCAGTGATGTCACCCCCCGCTATGTGCGCGCCAACCCGGTTGAGGGTGGCAAGCAGGCCGTCGCCGAAGCGTACCGCAACCTGACTGCCGTCGGGGCAAAACCACTGGCCACCACGGACAACCTGAATTTCGGCAACCCCGAAAAGCCCGAGATCATGGGCCAGTTTGTTGGCGCAATTCAGGGTATCGGCGCTGCGGTCGCCGCGCTGGACATGCCCATCGTGTCGGGCAACGTGTCGCTGTATAATGAGACCGACGGTCAAGCGATCCTGCCTACCCCGACCATTGGCGCGGTTGGCCTGTTGGACCACACCGACGAAATCATCGGTAACGAGGTCCGCGAAGGCCACGTCGCGCTGGTCATCGGCGAAACAAATGGGCATCTGGGTCAGTCGGCCCTTCTGGCCGAAGTGTTCAACCGCGAAGACGGCGACGCGCCGCATGTCGATCTCGACGCCGAAAAGCGCAATGGTGAGTTTATCCGCGCCAATCGCGAGATGATCAAAGCCTGCACCGATCTGGGTGATGGTGGTCTGGCCCTGGCGGCTTTCGAACTGGCCGAAGCCGCAGGCGTTGGCGTTCACCTCGACGAAGCCTCGACCGAGTTTTTGTTTGGCGAAGATCAGGCCCGATATCTGGTTGCCTGCAACTTTGACCAGGCCGAGGCGTTGATGATCGCAGCAGGTCAGGCCGGTGTTCCACTGGTCTCGGTCGGTCGCTTTACTGGTGACGCCGTCAAGGTCGGCAATTCCGAGGTCCCTCTGGCCGAGTTGACGGACACGTTCCGCGACAGCTTTGCCGCTGCCGTGGCTTGATCATATCTTGAAACTTATTCGCAAAACCTGTGCCCACACCGGCGCAGGTTTTGTCGTTTCAAGCCAACCATCACACCCTTGCGCGCCCCGCCCCGGCGCTCTACATCTTGGGAAAGATCTTCAGGAGTTACCTACATGCCGATGAGCGCCCACGAAATCGAACACTTGCTGCGCGAAGCCTTTCCGGATGCGGAAATACAGGTTGGCGGGCATGACGGCGTGCATATGTCGGCCATGGTCGTGGACGAGAGCTTTCGTGGGAAAAACAGGGTTCAGCAGCAGCGCGCGGTCTATGCTGCGTTGAAAGGCAAAATGGACGGCCCGGATGGAGAGTTACACGCGCTGGCGTTGACGACGAAAGTGCCTGAATGAGCACAGGTTTTTGGGCATACTCGATTTGGGGCATTGTGCTGTTAGCCATCATCGGTGTGTACGTGGTGGCAATTTTCAGACGTAGCAGATCAGAACGAAAACGAGTTACCCGGACCCCCAAAGGTGCGACCCCTAGTCAGGACTCAAGTTTAGTTGCATCAACCACCGACACTGGTAAAGGCGGTGGGGTAAGCGCCATGGCGATCCCTCGCGATCCGCAACAATATGCCAAAGCCATGGCTCCGAAAAAATGAACAGCTGGCTCTTTTGGATAGGTGTACTCGCAACATTGATAGTTGCCGCCGCGCTGATCGAAGCCTATGTGAAACGCAACCGGAAACGTAACCTCGCCGATATGCGTCCCGACCCGGACAAAATCAGTAAGGTCGGCGGCATTGAAAGATACGGGCTGGATCCGCTGGCCCTGGCGCAAGCCGAACACCGACGGTTGGAGGAAGAAGGATGGACCTCTGACCCGTCACAGAATGAAACGACCGCCCCGGATGCGGGCGAAAAGGACAAGCAAGATGAGCGACGTTAAGACCCAAATCGACGAAACCGTCAAAGCCAATGATGTTGTACTGTACATGAAAGGCACCAAGGACATGCCGCAGTGCGGGTTTTCGTCCCGTGTGGCCGGTGTACTGAACTACATGGGTGTGGATTTCACTGACGTGAACGTTCTGGCCGATGAAGACGTGCGTCAGGGCATCAAGGATTATTCCGACTGGCCGACCGTGCCTCAGCTGTACGTCAAAGGCGAGTTCGTTGGTGGCTGCGATATCATCACCGAGATGACCCTGTCAGGCGAGTTGGACACGCTGTTTGACGACAACGGTGTCGGCTATAACAAAGAAGCAGCCGACAAGATTCGCGAAGCAAACGCTTGATCAGCGGCTGACGCAATTATCCAGAATGACCTGCTCACTGGCGGCATCCGATCCTGTCGCCAGAAAGCTCACCGTTGCGTCCCATCCTTTTGAGCGCAGGATGTACGTCCCTGTCCCTCCGTCGGATTCATAGCGTATGCCGGAACCGCTTTGGACCTGACGCAGAGTGACCAATTGGTTGTCTACCATCATTGCTGCTGCACTCGACCCGTCCGGCGCGTTGAAATAGGCCACTTCCAATGGCACGCCGTTCTGGCATGTGAATGTCACTGGCAGAATGTCGATCTCAGCCCAAGCCAAGCCACCGGGCAAAGCAAATGCCACGGCGCAGGCGACCGTCTTTACAGAGTTCATCCCGCTGACTTCTCCTCGATCACGGAAGCCAAGGCTTCGGCCCGCGCGGCTATTTCCGCCAGCGTGTCCGTCACTGAAGGAGGTACCACGGCCACCTCGATACGCTCAGGCTCGGGCTGTGGCATGTTTCTGAGGGTTCGAAGCTCGGTCTCAACCTCGGCCAGCTTTGCCTCGAGCGCCTTGATCTTGTCATCGGTTCCGGCGGCCTTGTCGGCCAGCATCAGCCCGGCCATCAGCAGCATCCGTGATTCTGGCATGCGCCCGATCTGATCGGACAAAACTTGCGCCTCGTCATCCAGCAATTTGGCAGCCGAATGCAGGAATGCCTCTTCCCCCTCCTGGCACGAGACATCAAAGCCGCGGCCACCGATTTGAATAGTCAATTCGGGCATTATTCAACCTCTCCTTCTGCCAGTTTCGCCTTCGACAGCAACGGCTCTAACCGCGCCAGAACTGCGTGCGCTTCGGCAGCGTCGGTTGCTTGTGCGGCGCGCGTCGCCTCAAGTTCGGCCACTGTTGCGCGGTTAAGCAGATCAGCATCCGGCACGCCGTCTTCGGCGGCGGCGCGCAGTTCATCCACCGATTGCCGCAACTGTTCATTCGCCTTGCGCATGCGTTGCAGATCGTCATCCAGACGGGACATCGCCGCCCCGTGACTGGATCGCTCAGCGCGCAACATATCCAGCTCGGCGCTCAACTCGGAGACGCGTTCGCTGTCCGCCAGTTCAGACCGCAGGCGAGCGTTTTCGGCTTCGACACCCTGTGTCGCAGCCGCGGCGGCCTTGAGCTGTGCATTTTCGGCCTTTAGCGCCTCAACCTCATCCTGATTTTCCAGCGCGGCCTTGGCCGCGGCCAACTCGGCGCGGGCGGCCTCAACCGAGGCCAGTTTTGCCTGCGCCTCTGCCAATTGCTCGCGCAATGCCCCGTTTTCCGGGCTTTCAACGGGCGTGGTCCGCAGCCGTTCCATGTCCGAACGCATGGCGTCGACTTCTAGTTCGTGGCGCTCTTTCAGCGATTTCAGACGTTCTTCCAACTGCGCATTGGCGACACGTTCATCATCCAATGCCGTCCGCAGAGCGTCATCTGCACCACCGCTGACCGGAGACGTATCCCGCAGCGTATCGACGCCGGTCCCTATCCGATCCATTGCAGCAACAATACGGCGATGTAATTCTTCGATCTGGCTCATGCCCCTGCCACCTCTTAACCAAGGTTCCTTGTATCGCGGATAGTCCGAATCAATATCATCCACGTCTTGCCCTAGTCTAACCTAACGAGGCGGAAAATACCCACTGTTTGCTTTCAACAACTTGGGCAGCTTTCTTGAACCACTACCTCATCAGAAATCCCGGTTCTACTTGCACTTTGGAGGCTGGATGGTATTGAGCGCCACATCTGCCTGTAATCCAAAGGAACAACGCCCGTGGACCTGACTGCGCTGCGCAATGCAAACCCCGAACACTGGGACAAAGCTGCGGCCATCCGCACCCTGACCCTTGACGCCGTCGCCGCCGCCAATTCCGGCCATTCCGGTATGCCGATGGGCATGGCCGACGTTGCGACCGTGCTGTTCGAAAAGCACCTGAAATTCGACGCCTCGGCCCCGAATTGGCCTGACCGCGACCGGTTCATCCTGTCGGCCGGTCACGGTTCAATGCTGATCTATTCGCTGCTGTATTTGACCGGCCACGGCGATGTGACCCTTGAGGAAATCAAGAACTTCCGCCAGTTGGGTGCAAAGACAGCCGGTCACCCGGAGAACTTCCTGGTTGATGGCATCGAAACCACGACCGGCCCGCTGGGCCAAGGCATCTCGAACGCTGTGGGCTTTGCCATGGCCGAAGAAATCCAGCGCGCGCATTATGGCAAGAAGGTTGTGGATCACTATACCTATGTGATCGCCGGCGACGGCTGCCTGATGGAAGGCGTCAGCCAAGAGGCAATCACCTTGGCCGGTCGTCATGAGCTGAGCAAGCTGATCGTCTTCTGGGACAACAACAACATCACAATCGACGGCACCGTCGATATGGCTGATCGCACCGATCAGGTGCGCCGTTTCGCAGCTTCGGGCTGGCACGTGATCGAGATTGACGGGCATGATCCGCAAGCCATCGATACAGCCATCGTGCAGGCAAAAAAGTCGAACAAGCCGACTATGATCGCCTGCGAAAGTCACATCGCTTTGGGTCACGCAGCTCAGGATACCTCGAAAGGTCACGGTGCGCTGACCGATCAGGACCAACTGAAGGCTGCGAAAGAAGGCTATGGCTGGCCGCATGACGCGTTCCATGTTCCCGCCGAAGTGAAATCCGCATGGGAGGCCATCGGTTCCCGCGGCGTCGCCGAGCGTAAGGCTTGGGAAGAACGTTTCGCGCAATTGTCCGAGCGCAAGCAAGCCGAATTCAACCGCGCCTATGCGTTTGAAGCGCCCAAAAAACTGGCCGGTGCGATCCGCGCGTTCAAAAAGCAGATCTCGGAAGATCAACCGAAACTGGCCACCCGCGCTTCGTCCGAAAAGGTTCTGAATGTCGTGAACCCGATCATGACCGAAACCGTGGGCGGTTCGGCTGATCTGACCGGGTCGAACAACACCAAATCAGCTGATATGGGTGTCTTCCTGCCGGAAAATCGTAAGGGTCGTTACATCCATTACGGAATCCGCGAACACGGCATGGCCGCGGCAATGAATGGTATGGCGCTGCACGGCGGCATTCGCCCCTATGGCGGCACGTTTATGGCCTTCACCGACTATGCCCGTCCGTCCATGCGTCTGGCGGCGCTTATGAAGGTTCCTTCGGTCTTCGTGATGACTCACGACTCGATCGGTCTGGGCGAAGACGGTCCGACCCACCAGCCGGTCGAGCATCTGGCAATTTCGCGCGCGACCCCGAACACCTATGTGTTCCGCCCCGCAGATTCTGTGGAAACCGCCGAAGCGTGGGAACTAGCACTGACGTTCAAGGACAGCCCCTCGGTTCTGTCGCTGACCCGTCAGGGCGTTCCGACCGTACGCACGGAACACAAAGCCAAGAACCTGACCGCGCAAGGTGCATATGTGCTGGCTGATGCCGAAGGCAAACGTCAGGCCATCCTGATCGCAACGGGTTCCGAGGTTTCTTTGGCTATAGAAGCCAAAGCGATGCTTGAGGCTGAAGGCATCGGTACTCGCGTCGTGTCCATGCCCTGTATGGAGTTGTTCGCACAGCAGGACGAAGCCTATCGCAAGCGCGTTCTGCCCGGTGGTCCGGTCCGCGTCGGTATCGAAGCCGCCGTTCGCGCCGGTGGCTGGGATCGATGGCTATTGGGTGAGCGTGGCCGCGAAGCCAAGGCCGGCTTCATCGGTATGTCCAGCTTCGGCGCGTCCGCTCCGGCGAATGAGCTGTACAAGCATTTTGGCATCACTGCCGAGGCGACCGTTGCTAAGGTCAAGGAATTGCTCGGACTGTAATCCAGCACACGAAGAATAAGACAAAGGGCGGCATCAGCCGCCCTTTTTATTTTTATTTCAATGTGTTGCGGTCTTCTTTGATAGCAATGGCCCGATCACCTTGGTGGCTACAGGGATCAGAACAAAGCCCCACGCCAGACCAAACACACCATCCATTGCTGCTTTGGAAATCCATTCGACAGCCCCTACCCAGCCGTCTGACACGGAATGCCCAATCGCATATGCCCAGTCGTGGATGTGATGGCCCAGCCAGCCGAAGCCCAGAACTTCCATCCCGTGAATGATGATCGACCCGCCGACCCACAGCATCGCCGCGGTTCCAACAATAGACAGGGTCTTCATCACACCGGGCATTGCCTTGACCAATCCACGCCCCAGCCCGCGCCCGACAGGTGTCGGGGCATTGTTTGCCAGAAACAATCCGACATCATCCATCTTCACGATCAACGCGACCGAGCCATAGACGGCCACCGTCACCCCGATGCCCACAACCGCCAGAGTCGCCGCCTGCATCCACAGATTCGGCGCCTCGATCGCGGCCAGAGCGATGGTCATGATTTCGGCGGACAGGATGAAATCCGTTTTGATCGCACCTTTGACTTTCTGCTCCTCTAGATGACCAGGGTCGCGCACGTTCATGTCTTCATCAATGGCATGGCTGCCATGTGGAAACAGAACATGAAATATTTTTTCAGCCCCCTCGAAGCATAAGTAAGACCCACCGATCATAAGCAGCGGCGTAATAAGCCAGGGCGCAAAATTGGCCAGCAAAAGGGCCACAGGCAGCAACAGCACGATCTTGTTGAATACCGATCCACGCGCAATCCGCCAGATGATTGGCAACTCGCGCGCAGGCGCAAAACCCTGAACGTATTTCGGAGTGACGGCTGCATCGTCAATAATCACCCCTGCCGTCTTGGCCCCGGCCTTTCCCGCCGCCGCCACCACGTCGTCCACCGACGCCGCTGCAACCTTGGCGATCCCCGCCACGTCATCCAAAAGAGCCAAAAGACCGCTCATCGCGCTACCTTTCCTGTCACCTGCCGCCTCAGGAACCTACCCAATCTTACAGCCAGTGCAAGCGTTAGCGCAATCGTACGAAGTTTGCGCTAACACATTAAAAATATGCCGCTTTTGCTCTTTTGAGATTCACCAATCGCGGCTATATGGCCTGCAAGGCAAGCGCATTTGGAGACGTCACATGACCATAAAGGTCGGCATCAATGGTTTTGGCCGCATCGGCCGCTGTACCCTGTCGCATATCGCGGCGTCAGGCCGGAACGATATCGAAGTTATCAAGGTCAACGCGACCGGACCGCTGGAAACTTCGGCTCATCTGCTGAAATACGACAGCGTTCATGGACGGTTTCCGCGCGACATCGCCATCAATGGCAACACCATGGATCTGGGCCGCGGCCCGATGGAGATGTTCTCGACCTACGACATGAACGAGCTGGATTGGGAAGGCTGCGACGTCGTTCTGGAATGCACCGGCAAATTCAATGACGGCACCAAGGCGAAAACGCACCTCGAGCGTGGCGCTGGCAAGGTTCTGTTGTCCGCACCGGGCAAGAACGTCGACAAAACCATCGTGTTTGGTGTGAACCACAACACGCTGACCGCCAACGACAACATGGTCTCGAATGGGTCTTGCACCACGAACTGCCTTGCTCCGCTTGCCAAGGTTCTGGACGAAGGTGTCGGCATCGAAAACGGCATCATGACCACGATCCACGCCTATACTGGCGACCAGCCGACCCTGGATCGCCGTCACAGCGATCTGTATCGCGCCCGTGCCGCTGCCATGTCGATGATCCCGACATCGACCGGAGCTGCGAAAGCACTGGGTGAGGTTCTGCCGAACCTGAAAGGCCGTCTGGACGGTTCCGCCATCCGCGTACCTACCCCGAACGTGTCGGCGGTGGACCTGACTTTCCGCTCATCGCGCGAAGTGTCTGTCGAAGAGGTCAATGAAATCGTTCGCGAAGCCGCGCTTGGCCCGATGCAGCGCGTTCTGGGTTATGAACCCGCGCCGCTGGTTTCGACCGATTTCAACCACACCGAAGAAAGCTCGATCTTTGCGCCGGAACAAACCCGCGTTGTAGACGGCCGCCTTGTCCGGGTTCTGGCCTGGTACGACAACGAATGGGGCTTCTCGGTTCGCATGGCCGATGTCGCCGTTGCCATGGGTCGGCTTAACTAAGACCGGTTTGAAATCTTGAACATTTTTGCCCGCTCAGGTTATCTGGGCGGGCATTTTCGTTCGGGGCCGCTATGACCAACCAAATCGCTATCTGGCTTGGCCTCTTGATCCTTGGCGGGTTGATTCTGGACTACGCCATCTTTGGACCCGAACATTTGGTTTTCCTCGGGAAAAAGCTTTACGCCTTTCTGGATTGGCTGGCTTTCTGGCGCTGACAGAGGTTTTGCTTGACTTTTCCGCTCATCTGGCTTTGTTAGCGCTAACTTTACTAAAGTCGAAATTCGGACGGAGCGGAACATGACACTCAAGCTGGCAATCAACGGATTTGGTCGGATCGGACGCGGAGTTCTGCGTGCAGTGATGGAATCGGGACGCACAGATGTAGAAATTGTTGCCATCAACGATTTGGCAAAACCCGAGATGAACGCTCATCTGTTCGAGTTCGACAGCGTACATGGCCGTTATTCCAACAAGGTGACATTGACCGACGAACGCCTGGACGTTGGCGCAGGCCCCATTCGTCTGTCCAGCGAGCGCGACCCCGAAGCGCTAGATTGGTCGGATATCGACGTAGTTCTGGAATGCACAGGCGTTTTCCGCACCCGCGAAGCGGCTGAACGTCACCTGAAAAACGGTGCCAAGAAAGTCCTGATCTCTGCGCCTGCGCGGGGCGAAGGTGCCGTCAAAACAATCGTCTATGGTGTGAATGAGCATGAGCTGACAGCCGGGGATACCGTTGTTTCAAATGCTTCATGTACCACCAACTGCTTGTCGCCAGTTGCCGCCGCGCTGGATGCCGGGCTTGGCATCGTCCATGGCAACATGACCACGGTCCATGCGTATACCGCCAGCCAGCCAGTTCACGATGCCGCGGGTAAAGACCCCTATCTGTCGCGCGCTGCGGCTTTGTCGATGATCCCGACCACCACGGGTGCCGCAGCGGCTGTCGGTCTTGTCCTGCCGCAATTGGCAGGCAAGCTGACCGGTCAGGCCATCCGTGTTCCGACGCCCAACGTGTCTGTTGTCGATCTGGTGGCCGAAGTATCGCGCCCCACCAGCGAAGAAGAGGTCAACGCGCTGTTCGTCGAAGCCGCCGCCAAAATACCGGGCGTTCTGGCCGCCGAAAGCCGCCCACTGGTGTCGATGGATTTCAACCACGATTCCCATAGCTCGACTGTGTCATTGGCCGAGACCAAAGTCACCGACGGCACATTGGTGCGCGTTCTGGCCTGGTATGACAATGAGTGGGGCTTTTCGAACCGGATGCTGGACACAGCCGCCGCGATGGGCGCGTTAGCCTAACCTTTCGCTCAATGCAGTATGAACGCGGGGCGTCACGAATTTCGACACGTCCCCGTTCAGGCGCGCGATTTCCTTAACCAGTTTCGATGCGATGGCCTGATGCCGTGCTTCGGCCATTAGAAAGACGGTTTCGATTGAATCGTCCAAAGCACGGTTCATTCCGACCATCTGGAATTCATACTCGAAATCCGCCACGGCCCGCAGCCCGCGAACAATGATTTGTGCACCCACATCGCGGGCGCAATCGATCAGAAGGTTTTCGAACGGATGAGCGACAATTTCGGTTCCGGTTTGTTCAGACAAAAGCGCGCATTCCGCCTCGATCATGGTCACGCGCTCTTCCAGAGAAAACAACGGTCCCTTATCGCGGTTGATCGCTACTCCGATCACCAGCTTGTCGACCAAAGCCGAGGCGCGCCGGATAATGTCAATATGGCCCAGAGTTATCGGGTCAAAGGTTCCGGGGTATAGACCAACCCGCATCACGCTCTCCTGCGTTCTGGAAATTCTGCGTCAGCAAACATAACTTTGCTGTCGGCGCAAGAGGTTGCTATCGCAACCAGCCCTGTCAGTGACCCATAATCATACCTTGTAGGGCATCCTTTTCCATCGCCAGCTCGGCCAATTGCGCCTTGACCACATCGCCCAGGGTCACAATGCCTATCAGCTTACCCTCTTCGACCACGGGCATGTGGCGAAAGCGGCCTTCGGTCATGCGGGCCATGATGTCTTGTACGGTGGCCTGTCGTGTGGTGGTGATCAGATCCTTTGTCATGTAAGAGCTGACCGGCTGCGTCAAACATCCGCTGCCACTGGCAGCCAATTCACGAACGATATCGCGTTCAGACAAAATGCCGGCTGCCGTTTGACCACCATCTTCGGAAACGATGACGGTACCAATGCGCTTTTCCGCAAGGATTTTCGCAGCCTCCGACACAGTCATCGAAGGCTCGACCGTCACGACGCTGTCTGTCGCCTTGGATTTTAGAATGCCCTGAACGAGCATGAAAGCACCTCCGGAATAATGAATTTATCCAAAGCGTTGCGCGATTGTGTCGACCTGTCAAGCGTTGGCATCGGCTTCAAGCCGCGCAACTTCGTCACGGATGCCTTGCGTTAAAGCCTCGGCAAAGCGGTTTAACCGTTCGTTGCGCTGATCGCCCTGATGCCGGACAAGATAGAAGCTTCGCGTCAAACCCACTTGATCCGTCAAGATTTTCCGCAGGTTTGGATGGAACGGCAAAGTAAAGTCATGGGCAACACAAACACCGGTACCCAATGAAACCTGTCGCAATTGAACCGAGACCGAATTCGATGCAAGTGCGACACGGTCAACGCCAATATCGTTGAGATAGTCCAGCTCTCGGTCAAAGATCATATCCGGGATGTAACCAATCAGGCGGTGCCCCTTAAGATCGTTGACTGAACCAATAGGCGCATGGCGATCCAGATAATCCTGCGTGGCCACCATATGCAGCTTATAATCGCTGATCTTCTTGACCAGCAACCTTCCTGCTGTGGGCGCGCTGACAGTTACGGCCATGTCGGCCTCGCGCCGGGATAGGTTTATGATCCTTGGCAGCGCCAGGATCTGGATGTCCAGATCAGGGTTGGCATCACTGATTTTCGCACAAACCTGTGGCAACAGGTAATTGGCGCTGCCATCGGGCGCACCAATCCGTATCTGCCCACTGAGGGATTTGGTCGACCCAGTGACCACACCAGCCGCCGCGCGCATCGCCTCTTCGGCCTGCAAACCGTGGTCCAACAGGCGTTCACCTGCGGCGGTCAGGATGTATCCCTGTTGCGACTTCGTAAACAACAGCGCATCCAATGTTGTCTCAAGCCGCGCAATGCGCCGCCCTACAGTTGCAGGATCAATCTTGAGGATACGGCCCGCCGATGACAGGCTTTCCTCGCGCGCGACGGCCAGGAAAACCCGCATATCATCCCAGTTCGGATTCATATTTTCCCTTTTGCATTTTTGCAAAGCAATTTTGAAACATTGCCTCTGTTCACCAAATTTTTGCAAGTCTATTTTGCCGACAGATCTACCCGGAAGGAATTTGTCATGCAGAACCTGACCCACTATATCAACGGCGAGAATGTAGAAGGTACATCTGGCCGTTTCGCCGACGTGTTCAACCCCGCCACCGGCGAGGTTCAGGCCCATTGCCCGATGGCCAGTGTTGCCGAAACCGAAGCAGCGATTGCCGACGCCGCTGCTGCTCAGCCTAAATGGGGAGCAACGAACCCCCAGAAACGTGCTCGCGTGATGATGGCAATGGTTGGCTTGATGAACCGCGACATGGACAAACTTGCCGAAGCGCTGAGCCGCGAGCACGGCAAAACCATCCCCGATGCCAAGGGTGACCTTCAGCGTGGCCTGGAAGTGATCGAGTACTGCATCGGCGCACCGCAGATGCTGAAGGGTGAGTTTACCGACAGCGCAGGTCCCGGCATTGACATGTATTCGATGCGCCAGCCTCTAGGTGTTGTCGCCTCGATCATGCCGTTCAACTTCCCGGCCATGATGCCTCTGTGGCATGTCGGCCCGGCTTTGGCCTGCGGCAACGCGGTGGTACTGAAACCGTCCGAGCGCGATCCTTCCGTGCCGCTGATGCTGGCAGAACTGTTCGTCGAAGCTGGCCTTCCCAAGGGCGTATTCCAGGTCGTGAACGGCGATAAGGAAGCGGTCGACACTCTGCTTGACAGCGAAATCATTCAAGGCGTCAGCTTTGTCGGTTCAACACCGATCGCGCAATATATCTATTCCCGCGCAACCGCAAACGGGAAGCGTGCACAATGCTTTGGCGGTGCGAAGAACCATATGATCATCATGCCGGATGCCGATCTGGATCAAGCCGCCGACGCGCTGGTCGGAGCTGGTTTCGGAGCAGCTGGCGAACGCTGTATGGCAATTTCGGTTGCTGTACCCGTAGGCGAAGAGACCGCCGACGCGTTGATCGAGAAACTGATCCCGCGTGTCGAGAAACTGAAGGTTGGCCCCTACACCGCCGGGGACGATGTTGATATGGGACCGGTTGTAACCGGTGCTGCTAAAGAGCGTATTCTTGGCCTGATTAACTCGGGTGTTGAACAAGGTGCAAAGCTGGTCGTCGACAACCGCGATTTCAGCTTGCAGGGATATGAAGACGGCTTCTTTGTTGGCCCGCACCTCTTCGACCATGTCACACCCGACATGGACATATACACCCAAGAAATCTTTGGCCCAGTTCTGTCTACCGTTCGCGCAGGTTCGTATGAAGAAGCGCTGAAGTTGGCGATGGACCATGAATATGGCAATGGTACCGCAATCTACACCCGCGATGGAGATACCGCGCGTGACTTTGCGAGCCGTGTCAACATCGGCATGGTCGGCATCAACGTTCCGATCCCGGTTCCGCTGGCCTATCACACCTTTGGTGGTTGGAAAAAGTCCATGTTTGGTGACCTGAACCAGCACGGCCCAGACAGCTTCAAGTTCTACACCCGCACCAAAACCGTGACCTCGCGCTGGCCGTCGGGCATCAAAGAAGGTGGTGAGTTCAACTTCAAAGCGATGGACTGATCTGCATCCGCAAAATTGCCTACCACCAATACCGGCCCCCAACGGGCCGGTATTTTTTGGCGAAGTATTGCCACAGTGGTTAAGAAAATCCGGGCTTCACGATAAATTCACAGCTCTGCCACTGGAAAAGCAACTACAGCGACAATAGTTTGTTGCCAATTTCCTAGTTTCGAGCAGTACGAATACCGGAGGCCGCTTTGTCAAATCCGTACATGACCCGCCGCTCTGCCCTGTTGGGCGCAGCTTCTCTTTTGGCGACGCCCACCTTGGTGCGCGCTCAAAGCTCTGATGCCTTCCCGGTGGATGAAGAGGCCATCAGCACGCAATTGCCAGTACGCCGCAATGTGTCATCATTCTCACAGCAGAACTGGCAGGATCACTTCGATGAGCTGGGCGTTGGCTGCCTGCTGGCCGATATCACTAGCCGAGCAGTGCATTACTGGGGACCGGACGGAACGTATAAGCTGTACCCCAGCTCAGTCCCGATGAGCGAAGAGCTTACCAAGCGCGGCTATACCGAGGTCAAGCGCAAGACTGAAAATCCAAGCTGGACTCCAACCGCGTCTATGCGTGAACGTGATCCGTCCCTGCCCGTACGCATGGAAGGTGGCGATCCCGGCAACCCGTTGGGGACTCGCGCGATGTATCTGGGCTGGCCCGCTTATCTGGTGCATGGCACCCATGACACGCGCAAGATTGGCCGCCAAAGTTCGTCAGGGTGTATCGGCCTTTACAACCAGCACGTTGAGGAACTGTACCCTCTGGTCCAGGTTGGAACTCAGGTCAGACTGGTTTGACAAAAAAACCCCGGCCATCAGGACCGGGGCTTTCTACTTGACGGGGATCGAGTTTATTCCGGAAGTATCACTGCATCGATCACGTGGATCACGCCATTGCTGGCTTCGATATCCGCCTGAACAACCTTGGCATCATTGACCTTGACGCCTTTTTTGGCGTTCACGCTCAGCTGGTCGCCCTGTACCGTGCGAACCTTGGCGCGTTTGCCGGCAATATCACCTGACATCACCTTGGCCGGGACCACGTGATAGGTCAAAATCTCGACCAGTTGATCCTTATTTTCCGGCAACAGCAGCGTTTCAACCGTGCCTTCAGGCAAAGCGGCAAAAGCTTCGTCTGTGGGTGCAAAAACGGTGAACGGTCCATCACCTTTTAGCGTGTCAACCAGACCTGCGGCCTGCACAGCGGCGACCAGAGTGTTGAACGATCCGGCCGAAACGGCGGTGTCCACGATGTCGGCAGCTTGTGCCTTGACGGGCAGTGCAAGTGCAAGTGCGGCGGCGGCGCCCATGAATGTGCGGCGAAACATGGCTGTTATCTCCTCTCCAGCTTGTTATGAAAAGGGTTACGGAGGTTTAGCCAGCCCGGATCACTTTTCTTTGACTTGAATCCAGATACTCTGCGCGCGCCCGTCTTTGAGAAACGGCAATGCTTCAACCGCATCAGGACGATCCTGTTGCAGGAAGTACCCCGGCCAAAGCAATGAATACGCGCCAGATTGCAACAAAGCATGCAGGATGTACTGCTCTCCCCAGCCGGGGCAATCATAGAAGAACCGCTTGGGGTACTCGAAGGGCAGAAAAACATCATGTACGTGAATCACCACACCCGGCTTTAGCGCGGGAATGATGCGGCAGAACAGATGTGCCACGTCGTTGCTCATCCGTACGACGTGGCTGGAATCGATGAACAGAACGTCACCTGCTTCAAGCTGATCGAACAGCGCCGGATCGACCTCTTCCAGCCGCTTCTGTTCAAAGTGATCGACGACATGCGCGATATCCGCCCGTGGATACGGATCAATCGCAGTGATCTGCGTATCCAAACCACCGTCGATGATGGCCTGCCGGGTGACGCGGGTTGAATTGCCGCAGCCGACCTCAATCACCCGTTTGGGCGCGAACCGCCGGATCATCAGGTACAACGCGTCAGCATCCGGGCTGTCGTAATATCCATTGCCCAGGCGATAGCCGGTTTGATTGCGCGCAGGGTCTTTCAACGCCTCCAGTGCGGCAGCGTGCTGACCATATTCTGCAACCAGCTCGGTGATATCAAATCCCTCCATCCCCGGCGACAAGGCATAGGCCGGGCGGGTCAACCCGCCTGCCCGTTCAAACGCCTCAAGCCGCGCACGCTCGTCCAGTTCCGTGACCTTATCGACCAGCTTCACCCCTAACTCTTCAAGGGCTGCGTTGATCTGCGGGAATTTTCTGGGTTTCACGGGCGGCTCCACTTGGCGGTTCGTGTGTTCCATACCTTTGCAGGCCGGGCTTGTGCAAGAAGAGCCGCCCCAAACGCTTGGCAAAACAGAAATTTCCGTATTCACTGGTCAGAATAGTAGCACGAGGGTTGCCATGCAGCAGGAATTTACGCTGGGCATTGAAGAAGAGTATCTGCTGGTCGATCGCGACAGCTTTCAACTTGCCCAAGCGCCCACGGCACTGATGGAGGCCTGTCAGGCGGATTTCGAAGGACAGGTTAGCCCCGAATTCCTGCAATGCCAGATTGAGGTCGGCACCCGGCCCCATTCGACGATCAAATCGGCCCGAGAAGATTTGAAACGCCTGCGCTCATGCGTTGCGGATCGGGCGGCTGAATACAACCTCGCGCCAATTGCTGTGTCCTGCCACCCGTTTGCCGACTGGAAGAAACAGCACCACACCCGCAAGGATCGCTATGACGCGCTGCAACATGCCCTTGGTGGCGTGGCCCGGCGCATGTTGATCTGCGGGATGCACGTTCACGTTGGTGTCGAAGACCCTGCCCTGCGGGCCGACCTGATGCCTCAGCTATCCTACTTCCTGCCGCATCTGTTGGCCCTGTCGACGTCGTCCCCCTACTGGAATGGAGAGGACACTGGCCTTTCCTCCTACCGCCTGACCGTGTTTGACAACCTGCCACGCACAGGGTTGCCACCGGTTCTAGCCAGTTGGTCGGATTATGAACGCACCACCGGCATTCTGGTCGAGTTGGGCGTGATCGAAGACACGACAAAAATCTGGTGGGACCTTCGCCCGTCACACCGATTTCCCACGCTGGAAACGCGCATCATGGATGTGCAGCCACGGTTAGAGCACACACTATCGTTGGCGGCCCTGGTCCAGGCGTTGACCCGCATGCTGTGCCGCCTGAAGGACCGCAATCTGCGCTGGCGGCATTACGATCAGTTCCTGATCAGTGAAAACCGTTGGCGCGCGCAGCGCTATGGCGTGGGCGAAGGTCTGATCGACTTTGGCGACCGTTCAATAAAACCCATGCCCGAGTTGATGGGTGAACTGATGGGAATGCTGGCTGAAGACGCCGAGGCACTGGGCACCATGACCGAGCTGGCGCGCCTGCAGCAAATCGCACAGACCGGCACGTCGGCCACCCGACAGCGCCGCGTCCATGCCGAAGCTGCAGCACGCGGCGATGATCCCGGCAAAGCCGTCGTGCAGCACCTGATCGAAGAATTTCATCACGATCTTTAATGCCCCTGCCGATTGCTGGCCGTGCAAAATTTCTGTAAGAATTCGGAAATAAACAGTCGTTCAATTCATTCGGCAGCGTGGGAGGCAAGCCTTGGATTTCGCACTAACAGAAGAGCAAACCGCAATCTTCGACATGGCGTATGATTTCGGGCAGGACAAGATCGCCCCGAACGCGCGCCAGTGGGAGGCTGACGGAACCATCCCTAAAGACCTTTGGCCGCAAATTGGCGAGCTGGGGTTCGGCGGGCTTTATGTCTCGGAAGACAGCGGCGGGTCCGGCCTTACCCGTCTGGACGCGACATTGGTGTTCGAAGCGCTGTCAATGGCTTGCCCTTCCGTCGCGGCCTTTCTGTCGATCCACAACATGTGCGCCAAAATGTTGGACAGTTTCGGAAGCGACGATCTGAAATCCCGCATCATGCCGGATGTGCTAAGCCTCAATACCATCCTCAGCTATTGCCTGACGGAACCCGGATCAGGCTCGGACGCGGCTGCACTAAAAACCCGCGCGGATCGCACGAATGAGGGCTATACGCTGAACGGCACCAAGGCCTTTATCTCGGGTGGTGGTTATTCTGATGCCTATGTCTGCATGGTGCGCACCGGCCAGGATGGGCCAAAGGGCATTTCAACGGTTTATGTCGAGGACGGCACGCCGGGCCTCAGCTTTGGCGCGCTGGAACAGAAGATGGGTTGGAAAAGCCAGCCGACAGCGCAGGTGCAATTCGATGACTGCCACATCCCGGCCGGAAATCTGGTGGGCACCGAAGGGGATGGGTTTAAATATGCGATGAAGGGTCTGGATGGCGGGCGGCTCAATATCGCCTCTTGTTCCCTGGGGGCTGCCCAGTCCGGGCTCAACATGACCTTGCAATACATGTCTGAACGCAAGGCATTCGGCCAATCGATCGACCAGTTTCAGGCGCTGCAATTCCGGCTGGCGGATATGGAGATCGAACTGCAAGCCGCCCGTACCTTCCTGCGGCAGGCCGCCTGGAAGCTGGATCAGGGCACGCCCGATGCCACCAAGTTTTGCGCCATGGCCAAGAAATTTGTGACCGAGACTGGATCGAAAGTTGTCGACCAATGCCTGCAATTGCATGGTGGCTATGGTTATCTGGCCGATTATGGCATCGAAAAACTGGTGCGCGATCTGCGCGTTCACCAGATTCTGGAAGGCACCAATGAAATCATGCGGGTCATCGTCGCCCGTCAAATGCTTGCCGAACACTGAGGAACACATGCCAGACATCGACATCCGCATCACTGGTCGCGCCGGGCGCATCACCCTGACCCGACCAAAGGCCCTGAACGCGATGACCTATGATATGTGCATGGCCATCGACACGGCCCTGCGCAACTGGCGCGAAGATGATGCCGTGGATCTGGTCATCATGGACGCCGAAGGCGACAAGGCCTTTTGTGCGGGCGGCGATATCGCCGACCTTTACGCGTCAGGTTGCAAGGGGGATTTCGATTATGGACGTACCTTCTGGCGCGATGAATACCGGCTGAATGCGCTGATCTTCGAATACCCCAAACCGGTCATCAGCTTTCTGCAGGGTTTCACCATGGGCGGTGGCGTGGGCATTGGATGCCATGGCAGCCACCGGATCGTTGGGGAAAGTTCGAAGATTGCTCTGCCGGAATGTTCGATTGGGCTTTTGCCGGATGTGGGCAGCACATTGATGCTGGCGATGGCCCCCGGTCGTCTAGGCGAATACCTGGGCACAACCGGTCATCGCATGGGCCCCGGAGACGCCGTCTTTGCCGGTTTTGCCGACCACTTCATCCCGATATCGGATTGGTCCGCCTTAATCGAGATGCTCGAGGCTTCGGGTGATGCCGAACTGATTGCAAAACACTCCACGCCGCCGCCCGAAAGCACGTTGGAACAACAGCACTCCGTTATCGAAGCCCTATTCGCCGGGGAAAGCCTGGGCGATGTCCTGAACGCATTGACCCATTCCAGCGACGCAATGGCTGCGGACGCGCTGACGCTGATGGGCCGCAATTCGCCGCTGTCGATGGCTTGTACGATCGAAGCGCTGCATCGCCTACGGGGGCCCAGCCTGACGCTGCGCAAGGCGTTGGAACTGGAATACCGCTATACGTTCCGCGCGATGGAGCATGGCGACTTTCTGGAAGGAATTCGCGCTCAGATCATCGACAAGGACCGTAATCCACAATGGCGGTTTGCCGACCAATCCGTACCAGCGGTGGCGGTGTCGAAAATGCTGCAGCCACTGGGCAAAGACATGCTGACATTTGAGGAGGTTTGAGAGATGAAAATCGGGTTTATCGGTCTGGGCAACATGGGCAATCCAATGGCCGCCAATCTGGCAAAGGCCGGGCATGAGGTAACTGGTTTTGACATGGCCGAGGTCAGTGTCGCTGGTGTCGCCATGACCGGTTCGGGTGCCGAAGCTGCCGCAAACGCCGATATCGTCATCACCATGCTGCCAAACGGAAAAATCTTGCGCGCTGTCGGGGATGAGATCATCCCTGCAATGCAATCCGGGTCTGTGTGGATCGACTGCTCAACCGTCGATGTCGACAGCGCCCGCGCTGTCGCGGATCAGGCAAAGCAGGCTGGAATTCTGGCGGTAGATGCCCCTGTTTCGGGTGGAATCGGCGGCGCAGCGGCTGGCACTTTGACTTTCATGGCAGGTGGCAGCGATGCCGCATTTGCGAAAGCAGCGCCGCTGTTCGAAATCATGGGTCAAAAAGCCGTTCATTGCGGTGAATCCGGCGCCGGTCAGGCTGCCAAGATCTGCAATAACATGATCCTCGGTGTCACCATGATTGCCACGTGCGAAGCCTTTGCGCTGGCAGATAAACTGGGCCTGGACAGGCAAAAGATGTTTGATGTGGTCAGCACATCCTCGGGCTATAGCTGGACCATGAACGCCTATTGTCCCGCGCCCGGCGTGGGGCCGGAAAGCCCGGCAGACAACAATTACCAACCCGGTTTCGCCGCTGAATTGATGCTGAAAGACCTGCGTCTAAGCCAACAGGCCGCCGAAAGCTCGGATGCCGATACGCCGATGGGTCAGGCCGCAACCGCGCTTTATGAACAGTTCGTTGAGTCTGAGGGGGGATTGGGCATGGACTTCTCTGCCATGCTGCCGCGGTTCGAAAAGCGCGGTCGTAGTTAGGCGCGCTGCGTGGGCGGCTTCTTGCCCACGGGGTTGACCATACAGGAACCAACGGCCATTTGTCTTTAATACGGCATGTTTGCAGAGGGAAGTTAGATGTCGCGAGTCTTAACTATTTCCACGTCAATCCTCGCGCTAGCGCTCAGCGCTGGGCTTGCCGACGCCGGGAACGGCAAAGGGAAAGCCGGGCATTGCCCTCCTGGACTGGCCAAGAAAGCCGTTCCGTGTGTGCCGCCGGGTCAGGTTAAGAACCTCTATCGCACGGGCGACTACATCAACCGCGACTATCGCTGGATCAACGACCCGTATCGCTATGGGCTGAACCGTGGCAGCTACATCCGCGCAGGTGACTATGTCTATCGCGTCGATCCTGATACACGAAAAGTGCTGAACCTGATCGGTGCGGTGGCTGACATCCTCAACTGAGGATCAGCCCCCTATTCCGCAGCAACACGCGCGCCCTCAAGCATCTGCTTCAGATACCGCCCCGTATGGCTGCGTTCCACTGCAGCCACATCCTCGGGTGTGCCGGTCGCGACGATCTCACCACCACCATCGCCACCTTCGGGGCCGATATCAATGATGTGGTCGGCGGTTTTCACAACGTCCAGGTTGTGTTCGATCACCACAACCGTATTGCCCTGATCGACCAGTTCATGTAGCACTTCCAATAGCTTACGGACGTCTTCGAAATGAAGACCGGTAGTCGGCTCGTCCAGGATATACAAAGTCCGCCCGGTTGAACGCTTGGACAACTCCTTTGACAGCTTCACCCGCTGCGCCTCACCACCAGACAGCGTAGTCGCCTGCTGACCGACCTTGATATAGCCAAGCCCGACCCGTGCCAGCGCATCCATCTTGTCGCGGATCGAGGGCACGGCCTTAAAGAACTCCTGCGCATCTTCCACTGTCATATCAAGAACATCGGCGATGGACTTACCCTTGAACTTGATCTCAAGCGTTTCGCGGTTGTAGCGCGCGCCCTTGCAGGTTTCGCAGGTGACGTAAACATCGGGCAGAAAGTGCATCTCGATCTTAATGACGCCGTCACCTTGACAGGCTTCGCACCGGCCGCCCTTGACGTTAAAGCTGAACCGACCCGGCTTGTAACCACGCGCCTTGGCTTCGGGTAAACCGGCGAACCAATCACGGATCGGAGTGAAGGCCCCAGTGTAAGTTGCTGGATTCGAACGCGGAGTCCGCCCGATAGGCCGCTGGTCGATGTCGATGACTTTATCCAGATGTTCCAGTCCCTTGATCGTCTCACAGGGTGCCGGAGTTTGGCGCGCACCGTTCAGACGCATCGAAGCGGTTTTGAACAACGTCTCAATCGTCAACGTCGATTTGCCACCGCCCGACACTCCGGTCACGCAGACGAACTTACCCAGCGGGAAATCGGCGGTGACGTTCTTCAGGTTGTTGCCCGTCGCCTTAACCACCGAGACCTTTTTCTTATTCCCCTTGCGCCGTTCTGTTGGAACGGCAATTTCCCTTGTGCCTGCCAAATACTGACCGGTCATAGAGGCGGCATCTGAAGCGATCTGTTCAGGTGTGCCCTTACTGACCACCTGTCCGCCATGAACACCGGCTCCAGGTCCTATATCAAACACATAGTCGGCCTCACGGATTGCCTCTTCGTCATGTTCTACGACGATCACCGTGTTGCCCTGATCGCGCAGGTTCTTGAGCGTGCCCAGAAGGCGGTCGTTGTCCCGCTGGTGCAGCCCGATTGAGGGCTCATCCAGCACGTACAGAACGCCGGTCAGGCCGGAACCGATCTGGCTGGCCAGACGAATCCGTTGGCTTTCGCCCCCGGACAGTGTTCCACTTGAACGGGACAACGTAAGGTATTCCAAACCCACGTTATTCAGGAAACCCAACCGCTCGCGAATCTCTTTCAGAATCGCCCGCGCGATTTCGTTCTTCTGAACGCTCAGGTGGTTCGGAGCATCCTCGACCCACGCCAGAGCCTCTTTGATCGACATCTGAACAACCTGTCCCACATGCAGACCTGCGATCTTGACGGCCAAAGCCTCGGGGCGCAGGCGATACCCTTCGCAGGACCCACAGGGGCGGTTGTTCTGGTAGCGTTCGAACTCTTCCCGAATCCAGGCGCTGTCGGTCTCGCGATAACGGCGCTCCATATTGGGAATCACGCCCTCGAAACTGCGAGTGACCTGATACACCCGACCGCCTTCGTCATAACGGAACTGGATCTCCTCATCGCCAGACCCGCGCAAAAACACCTGTTGGACCTTTGGCGGCAGGTCTTTCCAAGGCGTATTCTTGTCGAATTCGTAATGCCGCGCGATGGCTTCGATGGTTTGCAGGAAATAGGGCGACTTTCCTTTGCGCCACGGGGCCAAGGCACCATCATAGAGTTTCAGCGTCTGGTCCGGCACTACAAGCCGTTCGTCAAAGAACAGCTCGACCCCTAGGCCATCGCAGTCCGGACAGGCCCCGAACGGCGCGTTGAATGAAAACAGGCGGGGCTCGATCTCGGGGATGGTGAAGCCGCTGACCGGGCACGCAAAATTTTCACTGAAGGTAATCCGCTCAGGATCACCTTCGCGCGGCGCGGTTTCCAGAACCGCGATCCCGTCTGCCAGATCCAGAGCGGTCCGCAGGCTGTCGGCCAGACGCGTTTCCATCCCCTCGCGCACAACCAGTCGGTCGACCACGACATCGATATCGTGGCGGAACTTCTTGTCCAGCGTGGGCGGCTCATCGAGCTCATAGAACTCGCCATCAACTTTCACGCGCTGAAAACCCTGTTTGCGCAGTTCGAGGAATTCCTTTTTGTACTCCCCCTTCCGGTCCCGCACGATGGGCGCCAGAAGATACCCGCGCGTGCCCTCCTCCATCGTCATGATACGGTCGACCATGTCCTGCACCTGTTGCGCCTCAATCGGTTGACCGGTCGCGGGGCTGTAGGGCGTGCCTGCGCGCGCAAATAACAGACGCATATAGTCGTAAATCTCGGTCACCGTCCCAACGGTCGAACGCGGGTTTTTCGATGTGGTTTTCTGTTCAATCGAAATTGCCGGGGAAAGGCCGCTGATATGATCCACATCCGGCTTTTCCATCATGTCCAGGAACTGACGCGCATAAGCCGACAGGCTTTCGACATAGCGACGCTGACCTTCTGCATAAATCGTATCAAAGGCCAAAGACGACTTGCCAGAACCCGACAACCCGGTGATCACCACCAGCTGATCGCGCGGGATATCCACGTCAATGCCCTTGAGGTTATGCTCGCGCGCGCCGCGCACCTCGATATTTTTCAGCTCAGCCATTTTGGCCCCCAACACACAAGTGTCCTAGAAATAGGCGAGCGGCTCCGAGTCTCCAATAGAAAAGTTAGAACAAAGTGTGAACAATCGGATTATTGCCGACATCTCCTGACAGTATGACCCCGATCCGATGCGTGCCCCGGAAGGGGTTGATTGAATATTCGGTATTTCAGGAAAATGGCGCGGTTGACGGGGCTCGAACCCGCGACCCCCGGCGTGACAGGCCGGTACTCTAACCAACTGAGCTACAACCGCGCATTTAGGGTCTATGTGCGATCCATTAACCCGGATCAAAGGCTGGCAGCGATGGCGCGGTTGACGGGGCTCGAACCCGCGACCCCCGGCGTGACAGGCCGGTACTCTAACCAACTGAGCTACAACCGCCCGCTGCCCGTTCGTTGCTGAACGTTGGGGTGTATTATGGCCACGCCCCGGCATCGTCAAGCGGGGTTTTGAAGTTTTTTTAAAGAAGGCAGAAATTGTTTCCGGGCATCACGTCCCAGCTTCCTCGGAACCAAACCCTTCCGAATCTACCGCAAGATCCCAAACACCCTTTGGCTAAGATGATTCCTTCTATTGGAAATGCTGAGGTATCCAAGGATTTATACTTTCAAACGATTCCATCGAAGCACACGCATAAGATGTATGATTTCTGAAAAACCCGAACATAATCCTCGATATATCTGAACCTAACGCAACGGCCTTTTGCGAGGCTTGGCACCCTGCCATTATTCAGCCACATTGCGTGTGCAAGAGGCGACACCGCCCTCACAAAATCAAAAAAACGTGCCGGCAAACTTGCGCAGGCAAGTCTCGAAGTGAAGTATCCCAGCGGATAACAAAATCTCGGCTTACGAGATCGGAAGGAAGCTTAACGCAATCAAAAGTCATGATTTGTGATGACCTATGGGTTGCGTTGTTAATTATGGAATTAGCGGAATGTCAGTTGCAAACCAAAATTACCCGGGCGCCAGCCCAACTGGTCATGAGTATGTTGACGGATTAATTTGGGGGACCTCTTGGAACCTCGGCACAAATAACGGAGGACCGGCTGGCACGATTACCTATTCATTCGGGGACTCGTCGGTTCAGGGTTTGGTAGATTTTTTCCCCCATGAAAAACAAGCGTTCCGCCAAGCCTTGGCCGTGATCGAGCAATACATTCCGATTGATTTTGTTGAGGCGAACTTCCTCGCGCCTCAAGGAACCATCAACAACGTGAACATCTCCTGGGGTCTTGTGAAATCTGAGGATATTGGTGGCGCGTTGGGTTTTCATCAGGTGCCTGGCGACACTCCGGTTTACGAAAACCAGGGCATCGACACCTTGTTTGGACTGTTTGCTTATGACACACCTCTGTTCAGCCAAGCTGCACTGGCCAAAGGCGGTGAAGGATTTGCGACCATTCTGCACGAGATCATGCACGGCCTTGGCCTGGCCCATCCGCATGATGACGGTGGACAATCAACCGTCTTCGACGGTGTGACACAAGCGTTCGATGACTATGGAACCGATGGTCAGAACCAAGCCGTTTACACGATCATGTCCTATAATTCTGGCTACCCGCAGGTTGTGCCGCTGCCTTCGTTCAACTACGGCGGCGTGGCCTCGCCCATGGCACTGGACATCGCCGCGCTTCAAGCGATTTATGGAACCACGTCAAACAATACCGGCAACAACGTCTATTCTTTGAAAGGGTCCAATGCTCCCGGCACCTATTGGGAGGCGATCTGGGATACGGGTGGAACTGATACAATTTCAGCCAGTGGCCTTTGGAAAAGCGTGAGGATCAGCCTGAAGGCAGCTGATCTGGAAGGTCACGATGCTGGGGGAACGCCGTCGCACGCGGCCGGCGTCAGCGGTGGCTTCACGATCGCCAATGGTGTTGTCATTGAAAACGCTGCTGGTGGCCACGCCGGAGACTTCCTTTATGGCAACGACGTTGCAAACCTCATGGTCGGTAATGGTGGCAATGACCTGATTGCAGGCGGAAATGGCAACGACACCATTAAAGGCGGCCAAGGAAACGATTTCTTGATCGGTGGTCAAGGCAACGACACCCTGACCGGCGGCAACGGTTTGGACAATTTCATCATCAAAGACAGCGATGGCAACGACACCATCACAGGTGGCCTTGGGATTGATACCCTCTCGTTCAACGGCTCATCTGCTGCGACCGTGGATCTGTCGGTTACGACCGCTCAGGATACCGGATACGGCATGGATACGATCACCTTGGTCGAAAACGCCGTAGGAACTGCGCAGGACGATCAGCTTACTGGCGATGATCTGGCAAACACCTTTATTGGTAACGATGGAAACGACACGCTTGACGGCCAGAAAGGCGCGGATCTGCTTCAGGGTGGCGTTGGCAAAGATACGATTTCCGGTGGCAATGGTTGGGATACACTGCGTGGTGGCAACGGCTCTGATATCATTGACGGTGGTCTAGGCAATGATGCGATCTTCGGTGGCAAAGGGATCGACACGATCATCGGCGGCGCCGGCGTGGATACGATGACCGGCGGTATCGGAACGGATACGTTTGTTTTTAATGATATCACCGACAGCGGTACCAAAGGGTCTCTGGCCGACAAGATCACGGATTTCACCCAAGGCGAAGACAAGATCGATCTGAGCGGTATCGACGCCAGCACGGTTCTTGTTGGCGATGACGCTTTCGTCTTCAACGGCACGACCCCAATCAGATCGTCCGACGAAGGTGAGATCTATTTCGTCAAGCAGGACAACGCTGGCACGGCATTCGACCAGACCCTGGTTTACGTTGACACAGACAATGACAGTGATCCTGAGATGGTCATCAAGCTATCTGGTCTGCATGACCTGACAGCGAACGACTTCATCCTGTAAGGCTGTATGCGAAATCAACAGGCAGCAGGTTTATGCTGCCTGTTTTTTTGTGTCCGCAGCATAGAAAATTTACCCTTCGGGCACCCTTGCAAGCCTGCGGAACACTCTGTATTAGGCGCGCTTATGGGTGATTAGCTCAGTGGTAGAGCGCTTCGTTCACATCGAAGATGTCAGGAGTTCAAATCTCTTATCACCCACCATTCCTCTCATTGGTAGGCACCATCCAAATTTCCGTTTCTTGACGGATGCTTGCCAGATTTCTCCTGGGCTGCGTATCCTGTTTTGAACGGCCGCATAATTTTGTGGCGCCTTGGGATGGAGTAGGAACGTGGCCAGATTGAAGCGGGACATCGGCCTCGTTGGGCTAACCTTCATCTCGGTTGGTGGAATCATTGGCTCTGGGTGGCTATTCGGTCCGCTGCTGGCGGTGCAACATGCAGGGCCTGCTGCCATCTTTTCATGGATCATTGGCGCCGCGGCCATGTTCATTCTGGCAATCACCTTCGCCGAAATATCGGCCATGCTGCCGATCCCAGGGGGCATCGCGCGGGTGCCGCAGTTTTCACACGGCAATATCGTCTCGATGACGATGGGTTGGACCGCCTGGATCGGCTATAACACCACCGCCCCGATCGAGGTCGAGGCGATGCTGAAGTACCTGGCCCCCTACGCCCCTTGGCTCCACACAGCAGACACAGGTGACCTGACTGGCGCGGGAATCACCGTGGCGCTGTTCTTCATGCTGCTGTTCGTCGCGGTTAACGCGTTAGGCGTCAAGTTCTTCACTCAGGTGAACGCGACGCTGACATGGGCCAAGATCGCGATTCCAATCGTATTGGCCGCCTTGTTGATCGGCAATCGGTTCGACACTCAGAACTTCACTCAACCAGATGGATTCGCACCCTATGGGCTGCAAGGCATCATGGCTGCTGTCTCGACCGGAGGCGTTATCTTCTCCTTCATCGGCTTTCGTCATGTGGTTGATATGGCCGGTGAGGTTCGAAACCCCAAATTCGCCATCCCTGCCGCACTGATTCTGTCCATCGTGCTTTGCGCGTTGATCTATGTGGGCTTGCAAATCGCCTTTATCGGTGCGCTCGACTCGAAAATGCTGAGCAACGGTTGGGCCAGCTTGAGTTTCGGCGGTCAGGGCCCGTTGGACGGCGTCATCATATCGGTCGGGTTTGTCTGGTTCCTGAGCGTACTGAACATCGGATCGGTCATCGGTCCGTTCGGCAATGGCCTTGTCTCAACCGGATCAAATGCGCGGATCTCTATGGCTTTGGCAAAAAACGGATTTTTACCGTCGCGCCTGATGATGTTGTCGTCGTTCGGAGTGCCCCTTTGGGCACTGGCACTGAACTTTCTGATCGGCACCTTGTTTCTTTTGACGGTTCCCTTCACCACCGTCATCGCCTTGAATGGCGCCGCCATCGTGCTGTCTTTTGCGGTCGGTCCTATAGCCGTCGTGTGCCTGCGCCATCTAATGCCGGATCGCCCCAGATCCATCCGCATCCCCGCCGTGAAACTGGTTGCGGTCTCGGCCTTCGCCATCGCAACCCTTGTGGTTTATTGGAGCGGTTGGGACACGGTCTGGCGTCTGGGTGTCGCCCTTGCCATCGGGATGGCCCTGCTGCTGGTACGGTTCCGCAACAGGTTGGATGAGATGGACGTGACCGAAGCGCTATGGCTGCTCCCTTATCTGGTGGGTGTCGGCCTGATCTCATATCTCGGACAGTTCGGGGATGGCGCGCTGAAGCAAATCCCGTTTGGGTGGGATATTGCGTTGTGCGTGTTGTTTTCTGCTGTGATCTTTGGGTTGGCAGTACGTTCTGCCCTGCCCCAGGAAAAGTTCCAAGAATACATCGACGAAGAAGAGATTCTGGACCCGAAAAAACCCATCATCGGGTTGTAAAAAAGGCGGGGTCTCCCCCGCCTTTGATTTGCTCAATGCGCTGTTGCCGATGGGCTGGCACCTTCGGCCGCCTTGGCTGCTGCTGCGGCGGCCTCTTCTGCGGCTTCATCCCATTCGACAGGCTCGGGCTTGCGGATCAGCGCGTGTTTCAGAACTTCCGAGACATGTGTAACCGGGATGATTTCCAACCCTTCTTTCACGTTGTCCGGAATTTCCGCCAGATCCTTTTCGTTTTCTTCCGGGATCAGAACGGTCTTGATACCACCACGCAGAGCCGCCAGCAGCTTTTCTTTCAAACCACCAATCGGCATCGCGTTACCACGCAGTGAAACCTCACCCGTCATCGCGATATCCTTGCGCACCGGAATACCGGTCAGCACAGACACGATCGAGGTCACCATCGCCAAACCGGCGCTTGGGCCATCCTTGGGCGTGGCACCATCCGGCACGTGGACGTGAATATCCAACGTGTCGAATTTCGGCGGCTTCACCCCGATCTGGGGCGAGATTGACCGCACATAGGACGAAGCCGCGTCAATGGATTCTTTCATCACATCGCCCAGCTTACCGGTGGTCTTCATCCGACCCTTACCCGGCAGTTTCAGCGCCTCGATATGCAGCAGGTCGCCACCTACGGATGTCCACGCCAGACCGGTGACCACACCGACCTGATCATCTTGTTCGGCCAGACCATAACGGAATTTCGGCACGCCCAGGAATTCATCCAGATTGTCAGGCGTAACAATGACTTCTTCCGCCTCATTCTTGATGATCTTGGTCAGCGATTTCCGCGCTACCTTGGCGATCTCACGCTCAAGGTTCCGCACGCCCGCTTCGCGAGTGTAAGTGCGGATCATCTTTTGCAGCGCCTCATCCGTCAGTTCAAACTCCTTGGCTTTCAGACCATGGTTTTTCACTTGTTTGCTGATCAGGTGCTGCTTGGCGATCTCGCTCTTTTCTTCTTCGGTGTAACCGGCCAGCGGGATGATCTCCATCCGGTCCAGAAGAGGCCCTGGCATGTTGTAGCTGTTCGACGTGGTCAAGAACATCACATTGGACAGGTCATATTCGACCTCAAGGTAATGGTCTATGAACGTGCTGTTTTGCTCAGGATCCAACACCTCAAGCATGGCCGAGGCCGGATCGCCACGGAAGTCCTGACCCATCTTGTCGATCTCGTCGAGCAGGATGAGAGGGTTCGTGGTCTTTGCCTTTTTCAGCGCCTGGATGATCTTGCCCGGCATCGAGCCGATATAAGTCCGACGGTGGCCGCGAATCTCGGATTCGTCGCGCACGCCACCCAGCGAGATGCGAATGAACTCGCGCCCCGTTGCCCGTGCAACCGATTTACCCAAGCTGGTCTTACCAACACCCGGAGGACCGACAAGGCACAGGATCGGGCCCTTCAGCTTTTTCGATCGCTGTTGAACTGCCAGATATTCGACGATCCGTTCCTTGACCTTTTCCAGGCCATAGTGATCGGCATCCAGAATGTCCTGCGCCCGGCCCAAATCCTTTTTGACGCGGGATTTGGTGCCCCACGGCAGTGACAGAATCCAGTCCAGATAGTTACGAACAACGGTGGCCTCAGCCGACATTGGGCTCATGTTGCGCAGCTTTTTCAGCTCGCCTTCGGCCTTTTCACGCGCCTCTTGCGACAGCTTGGTCTCGTTGATCTTGACTTCCAGCTCAGCGACTTCATTACTGCCGTCCTCGCCGTCGCCAAGCTCCTTCTGAATGGCCTTCATCTGCTCATTCAGATAATACTCGCGCTGCGTCTTCTCCATCTGGGATTTGACGCGCGTCTTGATCTTTTTCTCGACCTGCAGAACCGACATTTCACCCTGCATCAGGCCATAGACCTTCTCAAGCCGCTCGCTAACGCTGAGGGTTTCCAGCAGTTCCTGCTTTTGCTCGACCTCGATACCCAGATGACCTGACACAAGGTCGGCCAGCTTGGCGGGTTCGGCGGTTTCACCTACGGCGGTCAAAGCTTCTTCGGGGATGTTTTTGCGCACTTTTGCGTAGCGCTCGAACTCATCCGCAACGGTGCGCAGAAGCGCCTCGGTCGTGGTGACATCGCCCGGAATTTCGGTCAGATATTCGGCGCGAGCCTCGAAAAACTCTTCATTTTCAAGGAACTCGGTGATCTGCACGCGTGCTTGACCTTCGACCAGCACCTTTACGGTACCATCGGGCAGCTTCAGCAACTGCAAAACATTGGCCAGAACACCCGAGCGGTAAATTCCATCTTCTGCCGGGTCATCATCACCCGGATCAATCTGGCTAGACAGCAAAATCTGTTTGTCGTCCTGCATCACCTCTTCCAGTGCGCGGACGGATTTTTCCCGACCCACGAACAGCGGTACGATCATGTGCGGGAACACCACAATATCGCGCAGCGGAAGTACGGGGTATGAGGAATTAAGGGGCTCTTGCATGCTCAATCCTTATCGTTGGCAAGATGGCTCCGGTCCCTGTTCAGGCAACGCTCGGCCATCTCCTGTCTTGGACGATAAAGGTGGGGCCTCATCGCCCTTTTTCAACCTTACCGCCATGTATCGCGATTCAGAATGGCCCGAGGTTTAGCGGACTGCAAGGCGTCCAACGAACATATCCACGGAATTTAACAAAACATGCCAACAAGGCTTAGAATGCGTGCGTCAGAATACCCTTTGAACTGCACGAGACAGAAAAAACCCGTGCCCGTCCTCATTTTTGCACTCCAAACCCGTCTTCGAGGAATGGCAAACAAATCCACCGAATTTACCAGTCACACCATATTCGGCCCGATCAAAATCCGTCGCGATGACGGTTGAGAGGACGGCACAGCATTTCGACTGGCCCGGTATTTGCCATGAAAAAATCATGCCCCCAATCGGATTGGCAATTAGACGGGCGCGGCAGGGCTGGATCACCCCGGCGCTCAATGATGGTGCAGTAGATATCTGCGGTGTTCAGCTCTTGTCCAACCGAGCATTGGATGTTTTCCGACGGAGTTTCAAAAGTCCAGACGTCGGCATAAGCCGACGTCACAATCGCAGATAGAACAAGTAAGAATCCAAATAGGCGAGGCATCGTAACCCCCAACGAAAAACAGAAAATTTCTTGGTTAATCAGTCTGTAGATTACCAAAAAATCAACGTTCTGTCATCAAGGGTTCAGCGCTACAGCGGTTCGATATCGCCTTGCGCCCGCTGTGCGTGAAACTCTGCCTGCCAAGCCTCGAAAATACCGGCTGCAATGGCGTCTCGCATGCCCTGCATGATTTCCTGAAAGTAATGCAGGTTGTGCCAGGTCAACAGCATGCCCGAGATCATCTCGTTAGACCGGAACACGTGATGAAGGTAGGCCCGCGAATAGTTCGAACAGGCCGGGCAAGAGCATGCCTCATCCAGCGGTCGCGGATCATCGGCGTGACGGGCGTTCTTGATGTTCACAACGCCATAGCGAGTGAACACCTGGCCAGTGCGCCCCGAACGTGAAGGCAAGACGCAGTCCATCATGTCGATGCCACGCGCAACTGCGCCGACGATGTCGTCCGGCTTGCCGACCCCCATCAGATAACGCGGTTTATCGGTGGGCAAGAAGTCAGGCGCATAGTCGAGGCAATCGAACATCGCTTCCTGCCCCTCACCCACAGCCAGACCACCGACTGCGTAACCTTCGAAACCGATGGCTTTCAGGGCCTCAGCGCTTTCTTCGCGCAAGTCCTGTTCCAAACCGCCTTGCATAATGCCGAACAACGCGTGACCAGGGCGATCCCCGAAGGCTTCGCGTGAGCGTTCGGCCCAACGCATCGACAGGCGCATCGACTCAGCGATGCGGTCGCGGTCGGCAGGCAAGGCGGGGCACTCGTCGAAACACATGACAATGTCAGACCCCAGCAAGCGCTGAATCTCCATCGACCGTTCCGGCGTCAGCTCGTGTTTGGATCCGTCGACATGGGATTTGAACGTCACACCCTTTTCGGTCAGCTTGCGCAGCCCGGCCAGTGACATGACCTGAAACCCACCCGAGTCCGTCAGAATGGGTCGGTCCCAGTTCATGAATTTGTGCAACCCACCCAACCGGTCGATACGTTCCGCCGTGGGACGCAGCATCAGGTGATAGGTGTTGCCCAGCAGAATATCCGCCCCGGTCGCCCGCACACTTTCCGGCATCATCGCCTTGACCGTCGCTGCGGTGCCCACTGGCATAAAGGCTGGCGTGCGCACTTCGCCCCGCGGCGTGTTAATCACACCGGTTCTGGCCTTGCCATCGGTGGCTTTCAGGTCAAATGAAAAACGCTCGGTCATGGGGGGGTGCCTCGGGGTCTCTGAACCGGGCAGCATTTGCCCGATCTGTCGGTCCAATGCAACCCGTCAGGGAAGCGAGGCGACGCGCTCGGTAAACAGATTCACCACCCCTGCCCCATCTACATCCCGACACACACGAACCAAAGGTCGCGAAGGATCGGGACGAGTCGCGCCAACTTCAGCCCCCTCGGTCACCACGCGCAACCCTGTTTCGACCATATCGAACATTGGTTCATGGGTGTAGGCAATCACTGCCGTCGAGTCGTGTAACCCACATCCCTCTAGCCCGCCAACCTCTTTGTAGAACTTCAAATAGAACCGAGAGATATCGCGCAGGAACCCACCCATATTCGGTGATCGGCTCGCCAACGCCTCGAAATCCGCGGTTTCATAAAGGGTTTTCAACGTTACATCCAAACCCACCAATACGGTCTGTGGTGGTGCAGCGAATACCTGATCTGCAGCCAGGGCGTCGTGATAGATGTTGGCTTCGGCGAATTGAGTGACGTTTCCGGGGCAGTAAACCGCGCCCCCCATGATCACCAACCGTTTGATATTTGTCGCAAACTGCGGATCCAAACGCATAGCAGCGGCGACATTCGTCAGTGGACCAACTGCGCAAACGACTAACTCGTCCTTATGTTTACGCGCCATATCGACCAAAAACTCAGCTGCTGTCAGCGTATGATTGGCCCCAATCTCTGGAATCTCGGTCACATCGCCAAAACCTTCAGGCCCATGCACATGATCCGAGGGGTCATGACTGCTTTGTCCCACTGCAAAAGCCGCACCTTCGGCCACTGGTACTTCCAACCCCAGTTTGTCCAGCAAAAACCGCGCATTGCGGCTGGATTGGTGAATGTGTGTGTTACCGAAAACCGTCGTCAGACCGATCAGGTCAATCTCGGGCGCGGCAGCGGCATAAGCGATCGCCATGGCATCGTCGATGCCGGGGTCTGTATCGATAATCATTTTCATAGCGCCCGATACCGCAAACTAGTCAGGATGCAAAGCGGTCACATTCCTGAATTTCCACCCCGCATCCGCAGCTTCAAAGATTTGCATCTGCGCCTGTTCACCCCATACCAGAGTTGAAATCGGGCGACTCAATCCCCACATGTATACCATAGTACACAATAAAAGAGGACAGATATGATCGAAGACCAGATTATTGGCTTGCTGACGTCCAATATCATTTACGTGCTGGCGGCGGTGCTGATCGTCGTTGTCATTTTCAAGGGCATTAAAATCGTCCCTCAATCGGAAAAATACGTGGTCGAACGGTTTGGCCGCCTGCATTCGGTGCTTGGCCCCGGCATCAATTTTATCGTTCCTTTTCTGGATGTTGCACGTCACAAGATATCTATTTTGGAACGCCAGTTGCCCAACGCGACCCAAGATGCGATTACCAAAGACAATGTTCTTGTGCAGATCGACACCTCGGTGTTTTATCGCATTCTCGAACCGGAAAAGACGGTGTATCGTATCCGTGACGTAGACGGTGCGATTGCGACAACTGTGGCCGGTATCGTACGGGCGGAAATCGGTAAAATGGACTTGGATGAGGTCCAATCGAACCGCGCACAACTGATCGAACGCATTCAGGAAAGCGTCGAAACCGCCGTGGATGACTGGGGTATCGAAGTGACCCGGGCCGAGATTCTGGACGTGAATTTGGATCAGGCCACCCGCGACGCGATGCTGCAGCAGCTGAACGCCGAACGCGCCCGCCGTGCGCAGGTAACCGAGGCCGAAGGTCAAAAGCGTTCGGTCGAGCTGCAGGCAGATGCCGAACTGTATGCCGCCGAGCAAACCGCCAAGGCGCGTCGCATTCAGGCCGAGGCTGAAGCTTATGCAACCGGCGTGGTCGCCAAGGCCATTCAGGACAACGGCATTGAAGCCGCGCAATATCAGGTTGCCCTGAAGCAGGTCGAAGCTCTGAACGCCCTGGGCAACGGCACCGGTTCGCAAACGATCGTTGTGCCCGCCAATGCGCTGGAGGCCTTTGGCGACGCCTTCAAGATGCTGAAAGGAGGAAAATAATGGCCGATCCCTTCTGGCTGACCTGGTGGCTATGGCTGGCCGGAGCGCTGGCCTTGGGTATCCTTGAGATCGTACTGCCCGGTTTTATCTTTCTGGGCTTTGCGGTAGGGGCCGCTGTTACAGGGGTGTTGCTGGTTATCCCCGGTCTCACACTGTCTCTGCCAATCCTTCTGTTGATCTTTGCGGCACTGTCGCTGATCGCCTGGTTGGTGTTGCGCCGGGTGTATTCCCTGCCCCATGGTCAGGTGAAAACCTTCCGGCACGACATTAACGATTAAAAGTTTCTGGCGCCCCTCAGGGGGCGTCATTGCGCCTCTGGACGCTGCCGTTGGCTTTCCCTATATAATTGCTCAGGTAACAGACCCGAGGCACAAATGACTCATCCGAGTGAACACCTGGAAGGCACCCCACTGATTGCACCTTCGAGCGTTGAACACCCCCTATATGACAACGTGGTAGAAGCCTGCCGCTCGGTCTTTGACCCTGAAATTCCGGTGAATATCTACGACCTTGGTCTGATCTACACGATCGATATCAGTCAAGAAAACGCAGTGAAAATCATCATGACGCTGACCGCACCCGGCTGCCCGGTTGCCGGTGAAATGCCTGGTTGGATCGTCGAAGCGGTAGAGCCCGTCGCAGGCATCAAAGAGGTTGACGTCGAGCTGACATGGGAACCCCCCTGGGGCATGGAAATGATGTCCGACGAAGCGCGGCTTGAGCTTGGCTTTATGTAAGCCGGGCAAATATCCCCCTGACATAAAAGCTTTATATTTCTGTCATCACCGCGTTGAAAAACCGTTACCAAAACCTGGTGATAGTTTCCACGTGTCCATGCTTGCACCCCACCAAGCGCTGGCCGGGCCTGTGCTTGCCCCCCCCCGTTAAAGACCCGGCTTAACGACCAGAACACTAGACCGCTCTTGCCCGAGAGCGGTCTTTTTCATGCCAAAGCGCAACTTATTGCACGCCACATTTGGATTTAATTTCCGCCGCTCGTTCATCCAAGGCTTCTACATAATCGCCTGACAACATGGACAATCTCTTGTTTTCGGTTCCTGTTATTAGACCCAAAAGCGCCCCAGCGGGCAGAATTGATACCACACTTTCCACTTGCTGATCCTGCGCATGTTTTTTTTCGGCTGCAATTGCGCGCAAGTCACCTTCGGCAGTTGCACAATTAACGGGATGTCTTTTTAACTTTGCCTCAGCCAAAGCCGCGCTTGAAATTAACGGAGACATAGCAACAAACGACGCCAACGCAATGCTTTTGCAGGTAAAATTTATCTTTCCCATTTTGCTTCACCCTGTATCAAACTGCCGGAAATAACCTATGCTCAGCTAAGGTCAGCTTGTTTAAAAACGCAAGAACAATCCCCAAAGTCGCGAATTGTTAGGTAAGAATGGCTGCTATGCCTTGAGCCATTGTCCGGTCGGCACTAAATTGAAGGCTACGCGCGACAACGGAGATCACAATGTTCGGCATTCCCGGCAAACAGGCCGTGACCATGACGCCTAAGGCGGCAGAGCAGATTGCCCGCCTGATGGATACTGGCGGCCATGCGGGCCTGCGCATCGGCATCAAAAAAGGTGGCTGCGCTGGCATGGAATACACGATGGACTATGTCGATCAGCCAGAAACGAACGACGAAGTCGTAGAACAGGATGGCGCGCGGATCATGATTGCACCGATGGCGCAGATGTTCTTGTTCGGAACCGAGATCGACTATGAGGTCTCGCTGCTGGAATCCGGGTTCAAGTTCCGCAATCCAAATGTCGTTGACGCTTGTGGGTGTGGCGAATCGATTAAGTTCGACGAAAAACTGTCTTCTCAATCTTAAGTCCCCCGAAGTTAACGACCCCCTGCCTTCGACTGCGGTGGAAGCTGCCGTTTTGATGGCTGCGCTGGAACCGCAATTGTCAGCCCGAGCTGGCGATGCTATCCGGTTCCAGAATTTACGAATTTCAAGGAGATCGGGATATGCGGCGCAAGCTGGCGGCTGGGAATTGGAAGATGAACGGAACCACAGCAGCGCTGAGCGAGTTGGACGCTCTGGCCCGCGCCTTTCCTTCGCCGACGATCGACATTCTGATCTGCCCGCCTGCAACGTTGCTGCACCGTGCCGCCGAAACTGTACGCGAGACCGGTGTCGCCACTGGAGGACAGGACTGTCACGCTGCGCCCTCGGGCGCGCACACGGGTGATATCAGCGCGGATATGCTAGTCGATGCCGGAGCCAATGCCGTCATTCTGGGCCATTCCGAACGTCGCGAAGATCACGGTGAACAGAACGAAACCGTCCGCGCCAAGGCCCGCACAGCCATGGATGCCGGGTTGAAGGCGATCATTTGCGTCGGCGAAAGTCTGGAACAGCGTGAGGCCGCCAATACGCTGGATATCATCGGCGGCCAATTGTCGGGTTCGATCCCGGATCAGTCGACCGGTGAGAACCTGATCGTCGCTTATGAGCCGATCTGGGCCATCGGCACAGGTAAGGTGCCTACGCTGGACGAAATCGGAGAGGTTCACGACTTTATCCGCAACCGTCTGGAGCGGCGCTTCGGTGAAGGAGTTGGCCGGTCTGTGCGCCTGCTGTATGGGGGGTCGGTCAAGCCCGACAACGCTGCCGATATCTTTGCCGTGTCGAATGTGGACGGCGCGCTTGTCGGTGGCGCCAGCCTGAAGGCGCAGGACTTCTCAGGCATTGTTGATGCGCTGCAAAAGGCCTGAGCGGCAGCTCAGGCCAGTTTCATTGTCACCAGACCTGTCACGATCAGAACCGCCGCGATGATACGCGCGGCATTTACTGTTTCGCCCAACAGCATGATTCCGACAACAAACGCCCCTACTGCGCCGATGCCGGTCCAGATAACATAGGCCGTGCCCAAGGGCAGTGTACGCATCGCCATGGCCAGCAAACCGAACGAGCCAACCATGGACACCCCCATGATGGCGGTCGGCCAAAGCCGCGTGAAACCCGCGGATTGCTTCATGGCGACGGCCCACACGATTTCAAGCAGGCCAGCGAACAACAGATAAATCCAGGACATAAGGACACCTCGAAACTCTTCGGGTCGTCCCGAATGATCACCCTAATGGGGAGGTCGTCCTCTGCCACCGATGTGGGAAGGTTGGCCACAACTTCAAGTGGCTGGCAAAGAAAAAGGCCGGGCAGATTGCGCTGCCCGGCCTGAACGAAGGGTTCTCTTCGCTAGTTCGTTATGATTTCCGGCCCCATGAAGGTATTGGGCAGGAAGGTCGATATCCACGGGATATACGTCACCATGATCAGGAAGACGAACAGGACGGCCAGGAACGGCAGCGCCGCCTTCACCACACCCATCATCGGCATGCCCGCCACGCCGGATGTCACGAACAGGTTCAAACCGACTGGGGGCGTGATCATCCCGATCTCCATGTTCACCACCATGATGATGCCCAGATGGATCGGGTCGATGCCCAGCTCAATCGCAATCGGAAAGACCAGTGGTGCAACGATGACCAGTAGGCCCGAAGGCTCCATGAACTGACCGCCAATCAGTAGGATCACGTTAACCACGATCAAGAAGGTTACCGGCCCCAGACCAGCCGAGAGCATGGCGCTGGCGATGTGCTGTGGCACCTGTTCGTCTGTCAGCACATGCTTCAGGATCAGCGCGTTGGCAATGACGAACAGCAGCGTGACGGTCAGCTTACCGGCCTCAAACAAGGTGTGTTTGGTGTCAGGGTGGAAGAAGGCCGTGATCAGTGCATAGGGTTTCTTGATCAGCGACAGGTTCGCCTGACCCTCTTCCGTGCTAAGTGGCCCCATATCCTTGTAGACAAAGCTAGCAATCAGGAACGCATAGACGGCAGCCACAGCCGCAGCTTCGGTTGGGGTAAAGATACCGCCATAGATCCCGCCAAGGATGATGACGATCAGGAACAGCCCCCAACCGGCTTCGCGTGCCGAGGTAAAGACCTCGCCCCACCCTTTCCATTCACCTTTCGGCAGGTTCTTGACCTTAGCCATGACATAGATGGTGATCATCAGCATCAGACCGGCCATCAGGCCCGGAATAACACCGGCAAGGAACATACGCCCAACCGAGACTTCAACGGCCGCGGCATACACAACCATCACGATTGACGGTGGGATCAGAATGCCCAGCGTACCCGCGTTACAGATCACACCGGCGGCAAATTCCTTGGAATAACCCACTTGGCGCATCCCTGCGATCACAATCGAGCCGATGGCCACAACAGTCGCCGGAGATGACCCCGACAGCGCCGCGAACAACATACAGGCAAACACGCCCGCGATTGCAAGACCGCCCGGCAAATGGCCCACACAGGCAATCGAAAACCGGATGATCCGCCGCGCTACACCGCCCGTCGTCATGAATGATGACGCGAGGATAAAGAACGGGATCGCCAGCAGTGTGAAATGCCCCTCAAACGCTTCGAACAACGTGCCAGCCACCGAAGCCAGCGAACTGTCGGAATACATCAGCAGGAACAGGGTCGAGCTTAGGCCCAGAGCCACCGCAATCGGAACCCCAATCAGCAGCAAGCCGATGACCATCGAGAAAAGGAATACAACGTCCATCAGTCATGCTCCCCCTGTTGAGCGCGCACTTCTTCGATCTCGTCCTCAACCTCATGGCTGGCGACAATGCGATCGGCCTCGCCCCGCCAGATCTGAATGGCGGCCTGCGTAAAGCGGATCACCAGAAGCAGCATCGACAACGGTAGGATGAGATACGGGACGACTTTAGGCAGTTTCTCGTAGGCCTCGTCGTAGTTGATCATCGCTTCCAGGAATCGCAGCGGCGCGACCATGGGGATATCGTCGACCTCGTAGAAACTCTGACTACGGGCGTCGAAATTGAAACCTGTCGGGAACCAACGGCCCGACGTGGGCGGCAGATCAGCGAATACAGCCCAATAGTCATACGCGCCTTTGAGCATCAGCAGCGAAAACACCAGACAGCACCCCACTGCAACTAACGCCAGAACGCGACGTGGCGCTGGGGCCAGCATATTCAGGATGGCATCCACACCCAGATGCGCGTGCTTTTTCACCGCATATGACGCCCCCAGCAGCACCAGCCAGCCAAAGGTGAACACCGTCAGCTCAAGCGCCCACAGAATGTTGGAATTGAACACGAACCGCGCGATCACATTGGCAAAGGTCACGGCCGTCATCAGGCCCAGCAACAACGCGATCAGGGTTTCTTCGATATGGTCGACCAGCCCGCCTTGGCCGGATTTCGCACCAGACATCTCTTTAGTCCCCGCAAATTTTTTGTGATGAGAGTGATAGCGGGCGGGCCTGTTATGTCGGCCCGCCCGGCCTGCGCGTCAGCAACTCCCCAGCCCCCTGACGCGCGGCCTCAACCAGGATCAGAACCCGGCGTTGATTGCCTGAGCAGCGTCGATCTTGTCCTGACCCACGTCGTCGGCGAACTTGTCCCAAACCGGTTTCATCGCATCGACCCAGGCCTGACGCTGTTCGGGGTTCAGATCACGAATGATTCCACCCGCGTCGGTGATCGAGGCTTTGGCCGCTTCGTTCACAGAAAAGGCTTCTTTGTTCCGGGTCTCAGTAACCTCTGCCAGAATGGTCAGAAACTGTTCACGCACTTCTGGATCAAGGCTGTCCAGCCAATCCACCGAGGTTACGACCAGATAGTCGATAATGCCGTGGTTGGTCTCGGTGATGCCGTCCTGCACCTCAAAGAACTTCTTGCCATAGATGTTCGACCAGGTGTTTTCCTGCCCGTCCACAACGCCCTGTTGCAGTGCGCCGTACACTTCCGAGAACGCCATTTTCTGCGGGCTGCCGCCGATGGCCTCCATCTGTGCAACCAGCACGTCCGAGGACTGCACGCGGAACTTCAGGCCATCCGCATCCGACGGATCAACCAGCGGCTTGTTGGCCGACATCTGCTTCATGCCATTGTGCCAGAACGCCAGACCTTGCAGGCCACGGCGCTGCATGCTGTCTTTCATTGCCTGACCTTCCGCCGAGGCCTGGAATGCATCCACAGCGTCGATGTTCTTGAACATGAACGGCAGGTCAAACAGGCGGAACTGCTTAGTGAACTTCTCGAATTTCGACAGCGACGGTGCAGCCAATTGCACGTCGCCCTGCAGCATCGCCTCAAGCACCTTGTCGTCGTTATAAAGTGTTGAGTTCGGATAGACCTCAACGCACATCACGCCGTTCATCTCATCATTCACGCGCTGTTCCAGCAGCGATGCCGCGATGCCTTTGGGGTGCTTATCAGTGTTCGTCACATGCGCAAACTTCACAACGATTTCACCATCGTCGCAAGCCGCCATGCCAGTCGTCGCAATTGCGGACAGTGCAATCGCCGTTGCAGCGGTTGTCAGAAATTTCATCAGCCTTTTCCTCCCGGACTTCCTAGATACTCCAATTGGCGCTTGATCAGCGCCGGATGCCGGGAAGTGAACTGAATCAGCAGGTACGGCTCAACGATTTGTTACAACGCGCCACATTCAAATTTTTTCCCTTTTAAATTAGTCTGTTAAATGGTGAACCTTCGATTAACCTATAACGCAACATGACCCGCTGTGTGAATATCCGCACACGCCTGACGATCGTTGTGCGGATTCTCGCACTTCTCTCGAATCACTTCGAAAGAATCAGGTCTCTCTTGGCTTGATCCAACAGCAGCCCGCGCCAGCGGGCTGCCCTGCCCAACGCCTTTAACCGCATGATAATGCGGTCAAAGGGGGCGGGATAACCTGCGACTACCTGCGGTAATCCTCTGGGCGAATCTGATATCTGGCCAGTTTGTCATAGAAGGTTTTACGCGGCAGCTTCAGCGCCTTTGCCGCCTCTGATGCCTTTCCGTTGTGCCGCCCCAGCGCTGCAATCAGCAATGACCTCTCAACCCGCGCCATCTGTTCGCTCAGCCCCAAGTCGACGGCTTGTGAAACCTCTTCGGGCATCCCCAGAACAAACCGCATCGCCGCAGACATCAAGGATCGCGCGTTCCCTGGCCATTCTCTGACCATGAGCGTGGCGAGATGATCCGAAGTTATCTCGGGTTCCGCAATGCCCGACTGTTCGGCGGCCTGAGCCACATAGTGGCGAAAGATCACCGGTATATCCTCAGGCCGTTCCGCCAAAGACGGAATGCGCACGCGCATCACATCCAAGCGATAGAACAGGTCCGCATGAAACCGCCCCTCAGCAGACAGTGCGGCCAAATCAGCCGTTGTGCCCGCCAAAATACGCGCGCCCACGCCCTGCTCGACCAACTCCAGCGCGGCATACTGAGTGGCCTCTGGCATAGCTGAAATCTCATCCAAAAACAGTGATCCCCCCGCGGCATCTTCGCAGACCTGGACCAGCGCATCAGGCGTCAAACCCGATGACGGCTGTTTCACGAACGAGCCATGAACCTGCGGCGACATCAGATGAACGACCTCGGCCACTTTCGAAATCCCGCTGCCTGCGGGCCCGGTAACCAAAACTTCGGCCCCGGTGGGGGCGACGGTCCGAACACGCTCTCTCAACGCTTCGGCCTGTGCGGATAGACCGAATAGCAATCGCGCGGCCGGATCTCCGCGCATCAGTTCGTTCTTCAAGGCTCGCCGTTCCAGAACCTGAGCGCGAGCAGAAAAAGCCTTATTCAACACCTCAAGCAGGTCCGCAGCCGCACAGGGTTTTTCCAGAAAATCGAAAGCGCCCTGTCCCATGGCCCGCACTGCCATGGGAATATCCCCTTCGCCTGTCAACAGAACAACCGGCAGTTCCGGGTCGACCTCATTCGCGTAGTTCAAAAGATGAAACCCGTCCCGCCCCGGCATGCGGATATCCGACACGATCACACCCGGAAAATCATCACGAATGTGGTCCTTGGCCGCAACAAACGACCCCGCCGTGACCGGATGGTATTCTGCTAATTCCAGCGTCTGCGCCAATGCCTCGCGAACGGCGGCGTCATCATCGACCAATAGAACCTTGCGCGTCATGCCACTTTATCTTCCCGGTAATATTCAAGCTCGACCGTAAACATCGCACCTGTTCCGGCGTTGGACCCCCGAATGTTACCGCCAAAACTCTGTACCAGACCATACGATATCGAAAGGCCAAGACCCATCCCTTCGGACGAACCAACAGCCTTTGTCGTGTAGAACGGCTCGAACAGTTTTTCCGTGTTTTCAATGCCGGGCCCGATATCTCGCACAGTAACAGACAGCTTCTTTCTGTTGTTGATTGCAATTCGAATAAGCCGATCATCCTGCTGGCTCATCGCGTCTGCGGCGTTGTTGATCAGGTTTACAAAGACCTGAACCAGCCGCACTTCCCCGCCCCACGCATATACCGACGTTTCTGGGGGATGCCATTCCATCGTGACGCTCTCGGCACGCAGGCGCGCTTCGGTCAGCTCCACAGCCGTGTCAATCACCTGCACCAAATCGACCTTGCCCATTGGCTCACTTTCATTGCGGGCAAAAGCGCGCAGGTTTTTGATGATCCGCGCCATCCGGGCGGCCATATCAGAAATGCGTGTCAGGTTTTCGCCAGCCTTTTCTGCGCGGCCTCGCGACAGGAACGCAGCCCCATTGTCAGCAAATTGCCGGATTGCCATCAGAGGCTGATTCAATTCATGACTGATGCCCGCCGACATCTGACCCAGGGCGCTCAGTTTGCCGGCCTGAATAAGTTCCTCCTGCGCGTGTTTCAACGCGGCCTCAGCCTCTTGCCGCTCGTGAACCTCGCGGCGCAAAGCAGTATTGACCGCAGTCAGAGCATGGGTGCGCTCGGCGACGCGAATCTCAAGTTCCGAATTGGCCTCGGCCAGGGTACGCCTGCGCTCGGTCGCCAGAAACAGCAGGGCGCCAAAGGCCAGGCAGATCGCCGCAACGGTAGCCGCCTGCAATCCGGCCAGTCGCCGTGCGGGCGCCACATCCATGACCACTTCGCCCGTCATACCGATCACCGGCAAATCCCGACTGAGATGTAAGGCGCGCTGCGGCAGGTATGGCCCCCACCCCAGCTGCCATAACTCGAACGAACCAAGGCGGGTTTCGGAAAACACAACCCTTTCACCGTTCGGAGGGATCAATCCCAATTGCCCCTCTGTGCGTTGCCAAAACAACAATTCAGATCGGTTGGAAATGAACACCAAGCCGGTGCGATCAACAAAATATACGGCTTCGGTGCTACCGCGCCAGGTCTGCTCGATACCCTCGACATCGGCGATGACGATCAAAGCGCCTAAGACTTTACCATTGGGTGCAAAGTCCGGCGCAGCGTAGGTGAAAATCCGGCTTCCCATCTTGGGCAGGACGCCGTGGGAACTGCCTAATGCGCCTTGCATCGCACGTTCGAACGCAGGTTGACCCGAAACATTGCCGCCTACAACGTCATGCGCTGCCGCCAATACGCGTCCCGAAGCATCAGCATACAAAACATCGACAGCCGCAGTTTTGTCAGCAACCTCCAGCAACAAGGCACGGGCAACAGCCAAATCCACAGGATTGTTCAGGTTGCGCAATTCAGGGTGCCCTGACATTAGAACGGCGAGCTCCTGATACACCTGCAACTGAGTACTGAGCCGATCTGCAGCCAATTCCAGATCCGCTTCGGCCTTTTCACTCAGCTGTGACAGCGCCTGCCGATACCCATAAGACCACACCCCGGCGGACAACAGCCCGACGACACACAGAAAACCCAAGATCAACCAAATCCTTTGCATGACTTAGGGTCTTGCATTCGACGGGCCACATGGCAAGTCTGCCGAGCATGAAGACGGTGTTCCAATCCCCGGTCGAACTGGGTTTTGTTCAAAACCCCTATCCGTTCTATGACGCCGTCCGTGCGCATGGGGACCTTGTATATTGGGAGGATTACCAGAAGGTCGCAGCAGTTTCGCACCGGGCTGTACAGGCCTTCCTGAAAGATCGCCGCTTTGGTCGGGAGGTTCCCACCGAACTGCAACGCCAAGGGCCTGACCACTTGGCGCCCTGGTTGATGACCGAGGCGCATTCCCTGCTTGAGGCTGAACCACCCCGCCACACGCGGCTGCGCGCGCTGGTCATGCGCGCCTTTACGTCGCGTGCGATTGTCGCGTTGGAACCTTCCATCCAAGACCTCAGCCACAGCTTGATCGACCAATTTCCCGGCACGCCTTTCAACCTGCTGGACGCGTTTTGCACGCAGGTTCCCGTGATCACCATCTGCCGTCTTCTGGGTGTACCCGAAGAAATATCGCCGGATCTGTTACGATGGTCGCATGCCATGGTGGCAATGTATCAGGCCAGCCGGACATGCCAGACCGAGGACAAAGCCGCAGACGCCGCGCGTGATTTTACACTTTTCCTCACTGACTATATCGAACAGCGCCGGACCGATCCCCAGGACGATCTGATCACCCGCTTGATCGCGGCCGAGGAAGAGGGTGAAAAGCTTTCGCACGATGAACTGGTCGCCACCTGCATATTGCTGCTGAATGCGGGGCATGAGGCGACGGTTCATTCATTGGGCAACGGTGTGAAAACGGTTCTGCAACTAGGATTTGATCCCCGAACTTGTGATCCGGACAGGTTGGTCGAGGAAATCCTGCGTTACGATCCGCCCCTTCATATGTTCACGCGCTATGCGTATGAAGATATTGAGGTTTTCGGCCACGACTTCAAACGTGGAGAAGAGGTTGCCCTGCTACTGGGTGCCGCAAACCGTGACCCTTTGATCTGGAGCGATCCGAGGCGCTTTGACCCCTCGCGCCCGATTGTCACCAATACCAGTTTCGGTGGCGGTTTGCATTTCTGCGTCGGTGCCCCGCTGGCCCGGTTAGAGATGCGAATTGCGTTACAAGCGTTGTTCGACCGATGCCAAGAACTGCGCTTGGTCGACGAACCGGAGTATTCGAATACCTATCATTTCCACGGGCTGACCCGGTTGATGGTTCAGCTCTAAGCGGCTTTAGCCTTCGATCAGCGCATTCAGCGGCAGCATTGTGGTGGATTTGATCTCTTCCATCGACAGCAAGGCGGTCACGTTATGCACGCGCACCTCGGAAATTAGGGTCTGATAGAAGACGTCATAGGCCCGCGCGTTTTTGACCCGCACCTTCAAGATATAATCAATGTCACCGGCCAGTCGGTGTGCCTCTTGCACTTCGGGCCGGTCACGCAGGGCCTTGAGGAACTTGCGCTGCCATTCTGCCTCATGTTCAGAGGTTCGGATCAGAACGAAGAATGTGGCCTCAAACCCCAGCGCTTCGGCGTCCAGCAAAACGGTCTGCTGACCGATGACTCCGGCCCCTTTCAGCTTGCGGATTCGATTCCAGACGGGGGTCTTGGAGCTGCCGACACGGGCGGCTATTTCATCCAGCGATTGGCTGGCATCGCGCTGTAGCTCGGCCAAAATTTTCCGATCCGTGTCATCTATCCGCACCGACATTCCAATTTTCCCTTTGTTTCGAAACCAGCGTCCCAATTGGCGATGCCAGAAGAACATTTGTCCTTATTTGGTCGCCCATATGGCGCATTACCGGGAATATTTCCTATATTGCAGGTCAAGTCAAACCAAGCGGTACAGAACATGCAGTTTACGCATTCATATGATGGCACAGGGCACGTCGACTTTGTCGGCGCAGGCCCGGGCGATCCGGAATTGCTGACGCTCAAGGCGCTGAAAGCTTTCGGGCGCGCTGACGTCGTACTGCATGACCGCCTGATCAGCGCCGAGGTTCTGGAACTGGCTGGAAAGACCGCTGTTCTGGTCGATGTCGGCAAGGCCGGGTTTGGTCCGTCATGGAAGCAGGAAGACATTGATGCCCTGCTTGTGGATTACGCTCTGAAAGGTCAGCGCGTGGTACGGTTGAAGTCTGGCGATCCGACCGTTTTCGGGCGCCTGGATGAAGAGATCGAAGCGGTTCAGGCCGCAGGCATCACCTGGCAAATCGTGCCTGGTATCACTGCTGCGTCGGCAGCCGTCGCCGGGATTGGTCAAAGCCTGACTTGCCGTGGCCGCAACTCGTCCGTGCGCATCCTGACCGGCCATGACATGAAAGGATTTGCCGATCACGACTGGGCGGCGCTGGCACGTGCTGGTTCCGTTGCGGCGATCTATATGGGTAAGAAATCCGCCCGCTTCATTCAGGGCCGCCTGATCATGCACGGTGCCGACCGGGACACGCCGGTGACGCTGGTCGAAAATGCCTCGCGCCCCGATCAACGCATTCTGGCTACCAATCTGGACCAACTGCCCAATGACCTGGCCGCCGCTGAAATGGACGGCCCCGCCCTGACCTTTTATGGCCTCGCCCCGCGCCAAGCGGCCCAGGCCCTGACCGAATTCAAGAAGGAGCACGCCTGATGGCCCGCGCTTTTACCCCCAAAGTAGTGACCGCCAACGATCTGTTGGAAGGTGACGTCATTTACCTGACCGAGGACGACCGCTGGTCGCGTGATCTGCGCGAAGCAGAACTGATCACTGACGAAGCACATGCGCAGGTTCGCTTGCTGGATGCCCAACGCCAGGCCAACAAGATTGTCGGTGCCTATCTGGCAGATGCCGTCGCTGGCGCAACCGGCCCCGAACCCACCCATTTCCGCGAGGATTTCCGCCGTACCGGCCCGTCAAACTATGCCCACGGCAAGCAGGAAACAGCAACGCAGCCCCGGGCCTGACCTCTGGCCTAATCTCTCCCCTTCAAGGCCCCTCGGTATCGGGGCTGCAACTAAGGACAGCTAGACATGTATCGCTACTCCGAATTTGACCACGATTTTCTGGCAGAGCGTAACGCACAGTTCCGCGCCCAGGTCGAGCGCCGCATTGACGGTTCGCTGACCGAAGATGAATTCAAGCCCTTGCGCCTGATGAACGGCCTGTATCTGCAGTTGCACGCCTATATGCTGCGCGTCGCGATCCCTTACGGCACGCTGTCCAGTGCGCAAATGCGCCAGCTGGCTCTGCTGGCCGAGAAATGGGACAAGGGCTATGGCCATTTCACCACCCGCCAGAACATTCAGTACAACTGGCCGAAACTGAACGACGTTCCGGATATGCTGGACGCGCTGGCCGAGGTTGGCATGCATGCCATCCAGACCTCGGGCAACACCATCCGCAACGTGACAGCCGACCATTTTGCCGGCGCCGCGGCTGATGAGGTCGCCGATCCACGCCCCTATGCCGAACTTCTGCGCCAGTGGTCCACCGACCACCCGGAATTCCAGTTCATGCCGCGTAAGTTCAAGATTGCCATCACCGGCTCGGAAGAGGACCGCGCCGTGATCAAGGCGCATGACATTGGCCTGCAACTGATCGAGCGTAACGGCGTTCTGGGTGCCCGCGTCATCGTGGGCGGTGGTCTGGGCCGCACGCCGATGATTGGCAAGGAACTGTCCGAATTCGTCGCCTTTGACGATCTGCTGGCTTACCTCGAAGCCACCGTTTCCGTCTGGAACCAGATCGGCCGCCGTGACAACAAGTACAAGGCGCGCATCAAGATCACCGTGCATGAGCACGGCATTGACGCAATTCGCGCGAAGGTTAACGAGCGCTTCCTGCAGGTTCGCTCGCAGTTCAAAGGGGCCGATATGGCCCTGCTGGAGGAAATCAAGGGCCACTTCGCCCCGCCTGCCTTCCGCGAAGGTTCGGTTGCGTCGTTTGAAAGCGCCTATACCGACGATCCGGTCTTCCGCTCGTGGGTCGACACCAACATCGCGCCGCACAAGAACGCGGATCATGCGATTGTTACGATCTCGATCAAAAAACACGGCGCGACACCGGGTGACGCGACTGCCGAGCAGATGCGCGTGATGGCCGATCTGGCCGAAGAGTTTGCCTATGACGAGCTGCGCATCAGCCATGAGCAGAACGTGATCCTGCCGCACGTCCACAAGTCGGACCTGCCCGCGATCCACGCGAAGCTGAAAGAGTACGAGCTGGCGACCGCCAACATCGGCCTGATCAGCGACATCATCGCCTGCCCTGGCATGGACTACTGTGCCCTGGCGACAGCGCGCTCAATTCCTGTTGCCCAGGAAATCGCGACACGCTTTGATGACCTCAAGCTTGAGCATGATATCGGCCACCTGAAGATCAAGATCTCGGGCTGCATCAACGCCTGTGGTCACCACCACGTTGGTCATATAGGTATTCTGGGTCTAGACCGTGCAGGCGTCGAAAACTACCAGATCACTCTGGGTGGTGACGGCACCGAGAACGCGGCCATCGGCGATCGCACGGGTCCCGGCTTTGCCTATGACGAAATCGTGCCTGCCGTGGAACGCATCGTTGACACGTATCTTGAACAACGCGAAAGCGCAGAGGAAGAATTCCTGCAAACCTATCGCCGGGTAGGCATGGCACCATTCAAGGCTGCCCTCTACCCCGAGGCGCAGGCCAATGCCGCTTGACCTAATCCAGACGGAACTGGGTAAAGATCGTGCTGAACTGACCGAACAGGTCGAAGCACTGAACGCCCAGTTCCGCCATCACAGCGCTCATAATGTGATGCACGGCGCGATTGAAGAGATCGACGAACTTGCTCTGGTCTCAAGCTTTGGGGCTGAATCGGTTGTGCTGCTGCATATGGCGGCTGTGGTGAACAAGGCCACACCGGTTTTGTTTGTGGATACGCAAATGCTGTTTACCGAAACGCTGGAATACCAGCAGGAGGTGAGCGAGCGTTTGGGCCTGTCGAATGTCCGCATCATTCGGGCCGAGGACGAAGACCTTGAGCGTGACGACCCATACGGTGCTTTGCGGCTGAACGACATGGATGCGTGCTGCAACCTGCGCAAGACCTTCCCACTGCAAAAGGCGCTGGCGGGATTCGACGGCTGGATTACCGGGCGCAAACGGTTCCAGTCCGGCTCGCGGTCCGCCCTGGATTTCTTTGAGGTCGAGGACGGAACCGGTCGGATCAAGGTCAACCCGCTGGCCCATTGGGCGCCCGAAGATGTGCGCGCCTATATGGAAGAGAACAACCTGCCCCGGCATCCGCTGGTGGCCAAAGGATACCCTTCGATCGGTTGTGCGCCCTGCACCTCGCCGGTCAAAGAGGGCGAAGATCCCCGCGCCGGACGTTGGCGCGATCAGAACAAGGAAGAATGCGGCATCCATTTTGTCGATGGTAAGATGGTGCGCGCAGGAGAGAAAACATGAACGTAATCGTAACGGATACGGGGTTCGCCCCCGATGACTGGACCGATGGCTTTGTCACACTGGAAGATGCGGCCAATGATGTGGTCGCACTTGACGTGGCCTCGGATACGGACCCGGATGAGTTGTTTGACCGCCTAGGCAACGCCAAAATGGTGCGTGTAGATTTTCCATCCTCGGCCGATGGTCGCGGCTTCACCATTGCGCGTGTCCTGCGCCTGAAAGGTTACACCGGTCGCCTGCGTGCCAAGGGTCATGTGCTGGCCGACCAATACGCGATGGCCCGCCGCAGTGGTTTTGACGAGGTTGAAATCGATCACGTGCTTGCTAAGCGTCAGACCGAAGATCAGTGGCTGGCCCGCGCCAACTGGAAAGATCACCACTATCAGGACCGCCTGCGCGGCTGAGATCGCAATCGCCAGCTTGTGACTAAAGGGGGCAAACTGTCCCCTTTTCCTGCCTTGAAACAACGTTTAAACGGAGATGCCGGTCACGCTGACCGACAGTGAAACCATGACAGAGATGAAGCCCGTGACCGAAGCAACCGCCGTGAAGGCCCCCGTTCTGCCGGACGCCCAGACCGTAACCGACGTCAAACACTGGACCGACAGCCTGTTCTCGTTCAAGGTGTCGCGCCCTGCCTCGCTGCGGTTCCGCTCGGGTGAGTTCGTGATGATCGGCCTGTTGGGCGACAACGGCAAGCCGCTGTTGCGCGCATATTCCATCGCCTCGCCATCTTGGGACGAAGAGTTGGAGTTCTACTCGATCAAGGTGCAGGACGGCCCGCTGACTTCGAAACTGCAGCACATCAAGCCAGGTGACCAGATCATCCTGCGGCCCAAACCCGTTGGCACGCTGGTCCATGACGCCCTGCTGCCCGGCAAACGCCTGTGGTTCTTCGCCACCGGCACCGGCTTTGCACCCTTCGCTTCGCTGCTGCGTGAGCCGCAGACCTATGAGGATTATGACGAGGTCATCATCACACACACCTGCCGCGAAGTGGCGGAACTGGAATACGGCCGTCAGTTGATCGAAAGCATCCGTCAGGACGAGATGCTGGCCGAATTGATGGGTGAAGGCTTTGCCGACAAGATTCGCTATTACCCCACCACGACCCGCGAAGAGAGCCCCAAGATGGGCCGCATCACCAACCTGCTGAAGGACGGGACCGTGTTTGCCGATCTGGGCATCGGAGGCGGCATCAACCCTGACACCGACCGTGCCATGGTCTGCGGTTCGCTGGCCTTCAACCTGGACATCAAGGCGATCCTGGAAGAGTTCGGCCTGCGCGAAGGCGCCAATTCCGAACCCAAGGAATTCGTGATCGAAAAGGCCTTTGTGGGCTGATCTTCTGTCGCGGGCCGCTGGAATTACTGTGGCTCGCGCATAAACCCGCTGCAAACCTGTGAATTTCAGCCATTTCCGCGCGGATGGCGCTTGAAACGGGCCGCGCAGCAGTCTAAATTTCGGGCTCGAAATTCTGCAATTATCAAAGGAATGAACCAATAGCTCGCAGACCTCACAACGCGCCGCCGCAGCGAGACACCGGCCCGCGCGTCAATGATAAGATCCGTGCCCCCGAAATTCGCCTGATTGGCGCCGAAGGTGAAAACGTCGGGGTGGTTCATCCCGCCAAAGCAATGCAAATGGCCGCCGATGTCGGACTTGATTTGGTTGAAATCTCGCCCAATGCGAACCCGCCTGTCTGCAAGATCATGGATTTCGGCAAGTTCAAGTACGAACAGCAGAAACGCGAAAGCGAAGCACGCAAAAAGCAAAAAATCATCGAGGTGAAAGAGGTCAAATTCCGACCCAACACCGATACGCATGATTATGATGTGAAAATGCGCAACGTGTTCAAGTTTCTTGAAAACGGCGACAAGGTCAAAGTCACCCTGCGTTTCCGTGGTCGTGAGATGGCGCACCAGAACCTGGGCCGTGAGTTGTTGGAACGCGTGGCCGAAGACGTTAAGGATCTGGGCAAGATCGAAAACATGCCCAAAATGGAAGGCCGTCAGATGATCATGATGATCGGGCCTCTGCCACAGAAATAAAGTTCTCACAGAATGAATGATTAATGCCCCCTTTTCATAAGGGGGCTTTTTTCATTTCAAGCGCGCTGTCCCATACCGCTAGATCACGGACGCAATAGCCTTGCTCAGCTTGCTGACCATCTCATCAATCTGCGCGTCTTCGATTATGAAGGGCGGTGCCAACAGGATGTGATCCCCCAGCTGCCCATCGCGTGTGCCAGACATGGGATAGCAGATCAGGCCTTCGGCCAGCGCGGCCTTTTTGATCTTGCTAGCCACCCCAAGCGCGGGGTCAAGCGGTGCCTTGGTGTCACGATCCGCCACCAGTTCAATGCCCCGGAACAATCCCCGACCCCGGATATCTCCGACATTCGGATGCTGGCCCAAAGCAGCCTCAAGTTTGGATTGAATCCTTTGACCCATGACCGCCACCCGAGCAGGCAGATCGCGTTGTGTCATTTCGCGGACAACTGCCAGGGCTGCCGCTGTCGCGACCGGATGGCCGATATAGGTGTGGCCGTGCTGAAAAAAACCAGACCCATTGCGGATCGCATCAAAAATCTGTGCGGTACACATCATCGCGCCGATGGGTTGGTATCCAGCGCCCAACCCTTTAGCGATGCATAGAATATCCGGGGCAACCCCATCGTGATCACAGGCAAACAGATGCCCGGTCCGACCCATGCCGCACATCACCTCATCCAGGATCAACAACACACCATACTGGTCGCAGATTTCGCGGATGCGTTTGAAATACCCCTCAACCGCTGGCACCGCGCCCAAGGTCGCGCCAACAACCGGCTCGGCCATGAACGCCATCACGGTATCAGGGCCCAGCCGCAGGATCTCGGCTTCAAGCTCATTGGCCACGCGCTGACCGTAGTCAAAGCTGCTCTCGCCGTCGGGTTTCTCCGCGTATTCATAGCAGGGCGCGATATGAGTCATCTCGATCAGCATCGGTGCGAACTGCGCCCGCCGCCACGCGTTACCTCCGGCTGACAAAGCCCCCAGAGTGTTCCCGTGATAGCTCTGCCGCCGGGCAATTACATGTCGCCGCTCAGGCTGGCCAATTTCCAAATAGTATTGCCGCGCCAGCTTGATCGCAGCCTCGGTCGCCTCGGATCCACCCGACACGAAATACACCCGGTCCAAGTCACCCGGAGCATGCTCGACCAGCAAATCCGCCAACGCTTCGGCCGGTTCCGAGGTCATGAACCCGGTATGCGCAAAGGCGATCTGTTCCACCTGTTCCTGCACTGCCCGGATGACGGATGGATTGGAATGCCCCAGACACGACACCGCAGCATCACCACAATCCAGATAGCGGCGGCCCTGCGCATCAAACAGGTAACACCCGTCCCCACCAGCCGCGATCGGCAGCTCTGATTTTGTATGGCGTGGAAATACGTGACTCATTTGACTACCCCTTCCAACTTGGCAACAAGCGCCGACACCGACTCGGCATTGTCTTTCCAAGGGGTTCCGCTCTCATCGGTCAGGCTGTTTTCAAACCCGACGCGAACGTCCCCGCCCTCCCCAGCAGCGTATGCCAGACAGGCATGTTCATGCGCTCCAAAGGCACACACCATCCATGGCGACGACCCTTTGGTAAATCTGTCCAGGTCCTGCGGGGTAGATTGCTGGCCGGCCGTATAGCGCCCCAGAACAAAAATACACTCCGCCTGATTTTCACGCACAATTCCGGCCTTTTGCCATTGCGCCAGCAAGTCGGCATCGTCAGCATCGTACAGAATATGCTGCACCCGTGTCCCCTGCGCAGCACACAGGCCGTAAACCCGGTCGGCCGATTCAGTCGAGCGCGCAATCTCCCGTATGGAAATCGACGCCCAATCCGGGCACACCTGTTCCAGACACGCAAACTGGGCGACCACATCGAACACGCCCGCGGCCTCGGTCGTGATTTGCAAGTCCAGCCCGGGTACACTCTGACGCAGCGCGGCCATCGTTTCCCGGTATTGACCAGCGTCCAGAGAATGCTGCCCCTCCGCATCCCTGATATGCAGATGCAATCCGTTCGCGCCCGCCGCAAAACAGGCGCGTGCGGTCTGGATGATCTGATCAGTGGATACCGGTAATTCCGGGTGATCCGACACCCCACGCCGCGCGCCATTTGGGGCGACAAGAACATAGGGCCGTCCAACAGTTTGGATTTTTGATTGCGAGTCCGACATGCACATTCCTCGGCTAATACTTGCCCTATCTAATCCGCCAAAAATTGTTTTTTACTTGCTAATTGCATAACATTTGTTTTTTTACAGCTATGAACAGCACACCAACCCAGATCATCGACCATCTGCGTCAAGAGATTGAACAGATGCCAGCTGCCCTGCAAGCTGCTGCCAAATACATCATCGACTACCCCGGAGACTTCGGCCTTGATCCGATTCGTACCACAGCCACCCGGATCGGCGTCAGCTCGAATGTTCTGGTTCGATTGGCGCAACGCATGGGTTTCGATGGTTTCGAGGCCTTCCGCACCCCGTTCCGAAATGCTCTGGTTACCGACAGGGAAAGCGATCTGGGACAAGATTGGCTGACAGCCCTTCAATCCGAGGATACTTTTGGCACCTTTCAAGCCAAACTGGTGCAGAACGAACAGAACGTCGTCACACGGTCGCTGCGCCTTATGAAACTCGAAGGAGTGCGCGAGGCCATCCAGTACATGAACACGTCTCACCGGTGTTTCGTGGCGGCCACGCGCGCCAGCTATGCGCTGGCCTATTATTTTTCCTATACAGGGCGCATGGCGCATCCGGGCATTCAACTGGTGCCGCGCCATGTGGGATCCGCAACTGACGACCTATTGGATGCGGACCAACAGGATTGCCTGATCGCCATCACTGTTCATCCCTACTCGGCAGATACAATCCAATCGATGCGAATTGCGAAGCAACAGGGGCTGCGCCTGATCCTGATCTCGGACAGTGACGTGATTGCACCAGGTGTCGAGCCTGATGTTGCCTTCACCGTCAGCACCCGCGCCTTGCACCCGTTTTCCTGTTTCACAGGCGCAATGGCCGTTCTGGAGTGCCTGCTGGGTCATCTTTTCGACGCAGGAGGTGACGCGGCCCGTCAACGGCTGGAAGCCTATCAAAAAGCCCGCGAAGACACCGGCGCATACTGGCAGCCCTCAAAACCCCCAAAACTACGCCGTACGTAAAAAGCCCCGACTTGCGGCCGGGGCTTCTAGGGTTTTCTACCATTCACATACAGGCTTCGACGGCCCGTTTTGTCATGACACCAACAAGATGCGCGCGGTATTCTTTGCTACCATGCAGATCACCGATCATGTTTGCCGGATTGATACGTAGATCCATCAGAGCATCAGCCCTGAACTCTTTGTTCAAAGCTTCCTCCGCTTCGGACCAACGGAAGACACCGTCTTCACTGGCACCGGTCACAGCAACGCGCACCCCATCCGCAAAACGTGCAAGGTAGACCCCAACCAGTGCAAACCGCGACGCAGGCTGCAGGAACTTCTGGTAGCTCGCCGCCTGTGGCACCGGGAACCGGACTGTGGTGATGATCTCACCTTCATCCAGTGCGGTCGAGAACATCCCTTCAAAGAAATCATCCGCCGCAATCTGGCGCGTATTGGTGATAATTGTCGCGCCCGACCCCAAAACGCCCGCCGGATAGCAAGCTGCAGGATCGTTATTGGCAACCGAACCGCCAATGGTGCCGCGATTGCGCACCGCGGGGTCACCAACCTGACCAGCCAACGCCGCCAGTGCAGGATAGCTGCCCGCCGCCTCTGCCGCGACGGTTGCATGTGTTGTCGCTCCCCCAATCGACACCGAGCCGTCGTCGTCAACACATACACCCTTCATCTCGGCTATCCCGCTCAGCGAGACCAGAGCGGAAGGTGCCGCCAGCCGTTGTTTTAGCGTCGGAATCAGTGTTTGCCCGCCTCCTAGGGCTTGGGCATCCTCAACCGCCAGAGCAGCAACCGCATCCGCAATGGTCGAGGGTTTCTCAAACTCGAAATTGTACATTTCGTCTTCCTTTCCGAAAGGCGCGGAACCGCCCTTCATCTGGCTGTAATTTTTTCGGAGAGCGCGAGGGGTGGCCCCTCGCACCCCAAACCACTCAGCTGTTCATCGCCGCCCAAACGCGCGATGGGCTCATTGGCATGTCGATGTGATCCACCGCCTTGCCACCCGAGTTCAGCGCATCCAGCACCGCGTTCACCACTGCGGGCGGCGAACCGATCGCGCCAGCCTCACCACAGCCTTTGACACCCAACGGGTTGTGCGTGCAGGGCGTTTGGCTGGAGTGGTCGACCGCATAGAACGGAACATCATCGGCACGCGGCATGGCGTAATCCATGTAGGAGGCGCTCAGCAGCTGGCCGTTCTCGTCATATGCGCAGTTCTCTAACAGCGCTTGGCCAATGCCCTGACCGATACCACCGTGCACCTGGCCATCCACAATCATCGGGTTGACGATGTTGCCGAAATCGTCCGCGGCAGTGAACTTTTCGATGCTGACCTGTCCAGTTTCCGGGTCGACCTCAACCTCACAGGCATAGGCCCCTGCGGGGAAGGTAAAGTTGGCCGGATCATAGAACGCGGTTTCCTCCAATCCCGGTTCGACCTCCAACGGGTAATTGTGCGGAACATAAGCCGTGAGGGTCACATCTCCCCAAGCAACCGATTTATCGGTTCCTGCGACACTAAACTGACCGTCCTTCAGCTCGATATCGGCCTCGGACGCCTCAAGCAGGTGCGCCGCGATCCGCTTGGCTTTATCGATCACCTTCTCGGTCGCCTTGACCATGGCCGAGCCGCAAACCGCCAACGAACGAGAACCATAAGTGCCCATGCCGAATGGAATCTTGGAGGTATCGCCATGCACGATCTCAACCATCGACTCGTCAATGCCGATCATGTCAGCCACAACCTGCGGAAAGGCGGTTTCATGCCCTTGCCCATGGCTGTGCGCTCCTACCATTACGCTGATCGAGCCGGTGGCGTTCACCCGCACCGTCGCCGCATCATAAAGACCCGCACGAGCGCCAAGCATGCCAACGATGTTCGAAGGCGCGATACCGCAGGCTTCAATATAGCAGTTGATGCCCAAACCTCGCAGCTTGCCCTTCGCCTCACTTTCTGCTCGTCGCGCAGCAAACCCTGCCAGATCAGCTGCGGATTCAAGCTTGTCCATTGTCCCGTTATAGTCCCCGGTGTCATAGGTCAGCGCCACCGGCGTGTCATAAGGGAACTGGGTGACAAAGTTCTGACGGCGCAGGGCAATCGGATCGACGCCCAACTCGCGCGCGGCCTTGTCCACGACACGCTCCAGTTGGAATGTCGCCTCGGGCCGCCCTGCTCCTCGGTACGCATCCACCGGCACCGTATTGGTGAACATCGCCTTCACGTTCACCTGAATAACCGGCGTCTTGTAATTGCCCGCCATCAGCGTGCCGTGCAGCCATGTTGGAACCGAGCTTGAGAACGTCGACAGATAAGCGCCCAGATTGGCAAAGGTGTTGGTGCGCAGACCGACAAAGTTATTATCTGCATCAAGCGCCAGCTCGATGGTGCTGACGTGATCGCGGCCATGGGCGTCCGACATAAAAGCCTCGGACCGGCTGGACGACCATTTGACCGCACGGTTGCAGGCCTTGGCGGCGAAGGTGCAGAACGCCTCTTCAGCATAGTGGAAAATTTTGGTGCCAAAGCCGCCGCCGACATCCGGGGCCACAACGCGCACCTTATGTTCGGGCAAGCCCAGAACAAATGCACACATCAGCAGCCGGATCACATGCGGGTTCTGTGATGTTGTGTACAGCGTATATTCGTCCGTGCTGCGCTTGTATTCGGCTACGGCCACGCGCGGCTCCATCGGGTTCGCCACCAGACGGTTGTTCACAAGATCCAATGTGGTCACATGCGCCGCATTGGCGAAAACCTCATTTACCTTGGCATCATCTGCCTCACCCAACTGCCAGTCATAGCAGATGTTGTTCTTCAGATCGTCATGAACCAGCGTCGCGCCATCCTGCGCGGCGGCTTTCATATCCATGACGGCAGGCAATTCCTCGATGTCGACGTCAATCGCCTCGGCGGCATCACGTGCCTGTTCAAGACTGTCAGCGACAACCGCCGCAATCGGGTCGCCCACATGGCGTACCTTGCCTTGCGCCAGAATGGGATGCGGCGGCTCTTGCATAGGCGCGCCATGCTTGTCGGTGACTTCCCAGCCGCAGGGCATCCCCCCCACACCTTCGAAATCTTTACCGGTGAATACCTTGACCACGCCGGGCATACCCTCGGCGGCCGAGGTGTCGACGCTTTTGATCCGTCCATGCGCGATGTCGGAACGCAGAAAATGTACATAGGCCTGGCCGGCCACGTTAATATCGTCGGTATAATTGCCGTCTCCGGTCAGAAAGCGCACGTCTTCGCGGCGCTTGGAACTGGCTCCGATGCCACTGTCTTTGGGCATTGCTTGTTCTCCTCCCATTAACGGATGCTTATGCACCCTTTGTCATCCCACGGGCGTCTCGCTTACGCCCGCAGCGGCATCATTCGGCAGCGATGCTGCTGACGTCCTGGCCTGACGCGGCCATGATCGCCTTAACGATGTTGTGGTATCCGGTGCAACGGCACAGGTTGCCTTCCAGATACTTGCGGATTTCAGCTTCGGTCGGGCGCGGATTGTCTTTCAGCAACGCCGCCGTACTCATCACCATGCCTGGCGTACAGAAACCGCATTGCAACCCGTGATGATCCTGAAAGGCCTGTTGGATGGTGTTGAGCGAACCATCGTCGTTGGCCTGCCCTTCAATCGTGCCAACATCTGCGCCGTCAGCTTCCAACGCCAGCATGTTGCAGGATTTGACCGCCTCGCCATTCACATGGACCACACACGCGCCGCATTGTGCAGTGTCGCATCCTACATGCGTTCCGGTCAGTGACAGATGATCGCGCAGAAAACTGGACAGCAATGTCCGGCCCTCGACATCACCGCTCACGGGTTTTCCGTTCACGGTCATTGAGACCTGTGTCATTCGCTCCTCCCAAAATGAAACTCCCTGGCCCGAGTTAAACACGGGAATTTTTGTTTGAGAACAAAAATATTTAGCGATTTGCCCAGGAGGTCATTTGGGTAGCCTTCATAAGTATTACGTTGACTCAGAAAGGCAAATTATCGCCGCGATGCCCGCGGTTGCGGCCGCGTCGGAATCTCTTTAAGCAACCCACCCACGCCCATTGAGGCAATGTCTGTTCCGGTCGTGTTGATTCCGCAGGCGACACGGGACAGCACCCAATCGGCCCCGTTCAACGCTGGTGACCGCGCGCATCCCGGCAACCCGATCACCGGTCGCGATCCTAGCGAGCCAAGAAATAGCAGATTGCCCGGATCGACCGGCATGCCGAACCGATCCACTTGCCCACCTGCAGCCCGCACCGCCTGAGGGGCGACATCAGCCACATCCGAGGTGGCCGACCCGGTCAGGATCATCGCTACCTGGCCTTGTATCTCAGAGACAGCTTGCGCAATCGCATCCGTCTGGTGCGGGACGATGCGGACATCGGTCATCTCCATCCCCAGTGCCTCGACCCGGCCCCGGATTGCGGCAATGCCTTTTTCATTCGAAGGCCCGCCAGGAATGTCGGTCACCACCAGCCCGGCTTTTTTGTAAACTGGTGTGGCAAGGCGGATGGCACCCTTTGCCACTTGTGAGGCTTCAAAAACATCCGCTTTTGGAACGGCATAGGATATGACTTTGATCGTCGCGACCATACCTCCTGCGCCCATCTGCTGATGTTGCGGCACGGTGGCAACTGTGATCATTGGGTTGACCTGATTGAACGCCTCAAGCGCTTCGACTTTTAGAACCACAACACCCGGCCCGTCCGCCAACAGGTTCACGCGCCCGGTGAATGGCTGGGTCACCCTGAGCGCGGCAGCTTTCGGATCGGGCGCCAGGGCATCGGCCAGCATCCCAGCGGCCTTGTCCTCATGACAATCTCCGGGCTCCAACCGGGCGACCGTGACGGCCTCATACCCAGCGGCGGCCAGTTGTTCCTGATGCTCGGGTGTCAGAACGATCCCTTTGCGCAGTTTGGCGTCCTGGACCTGCACGGAATGCGCAAGGATGGCTCCGGCAGCTTGATCGACGGGAACGGAGCCGAACTTCACGCTTTGCCTCGCAGCACGGCTGTCATTTGTGCCAAAATGGCCACGGCGATTTCCGAAGGCCCCGCAGCCCCGATATCCAACCCGATGGGGCCATGAATGCGGGCGATCTGTGCGTCGGTAAAGCCAGCCTCTTTCATCCGTGCCACCCGCTTGGCATGAGTTCGGGTCGATCCCAGGGCGCCGATATAGAACACACCCGCCTGCAAAGCTGATTCCAAGGCTGGATCGTCCAGCTTTGGGTCATGGGTCAGCAGCACCACCGCCGTGCGCACGTCCAAGCCCAGCTTGGCCACCGCCTCATCCGGCCAATCGGTCAAAATCTTCTCACCCGGAAATCGTGCGTCCGAAGCAAAGGCGTCGCGAGGATCGATGATAGCCGGGTCATACCCGGCGATCCGCGCCATCGGCACCAACGCCTGCGCGATATGAACTGCACCGACAATGATAAGCCGCAGCGGGGGATTATGGACCGCGACGAATGTTTGGCCATCTTCCTCAAACCCCGAACGGTCCATACGCAACCGGTCTGCATAAGCGTTGCGGCGCAGGGCTCGATGACCGGTTTCGATGTTCACTTCGTATGCCACGGGGTCACGCCCGGCACGCGCCTTAACCAGCTCACGCAGCATAGGTTCGGGCAGCACGCTGCCCACCGGCTCGACCAGAACCCGGATAGTACCACCACAGGCCAGACCCACGGCAAAGGCGTCCTCGTCGCTGACGCCGAATTCCAACAGGCGCGCTTCGCCTTCGTCGATCGCCTCCAGCGCCTCGACCACAACGGCGCCTTCGACGCAACCGCCCGAGACCGAGCCTTCGATCCGTCCATCCGCACCTATGACCAGTTGCGCACCAACACGGCGCGGGGCACTGCCCCAGGTCTCCACCACTGTGGCCAGGGCTGTGGGCTGCCCTTCACTGAACCAGCGCAAGGCCGTTTCCGGGCTGTTGTCGAATCTGTCCATTAACACTCTCCGCCAGCGTTCTGACCCAACATAGGCAGGTTTCGCCATATGAAAAGGAAACCCGGTCATCAACTCTGTGCGTGAGTTCGAAGTTCGGAACCTTCGGCGCAATTTAGCCCGGATACCCGCCATAACCGCAAGGGATTGATTGTCACGGAGCCTGATTCTAGCTTACACGCGCGACTAGTGCATTTTAGTATGCGCATATTTTATTTTCGCAAGGGAGACAGAGACTTGAAACGCATTTTTACACTCGGAACAGCAATTGCCCTGTTGGCGTCAACCGCAGTCAGCGCGGACACATTCCTGCGTTATGGCGAAGTTGAAGGGTGGAAGGTCTTCATCGACCAAGAAAAGAAATCCTGCCTGATCGAGGCCGTAGATAGCGCTGAAAACGTGGTGCAGATGGGGCTGACCGAAGATCGTGGCGTAGGCTATGTGGGCGTATTCACCAAAGCCAAGACCGACATCAAGCGTGGCGAAAAAGAAGCCGTGGCGATTCTGCTGGGCGACAACGTTTATGTCGGCGAAGCCACCGGCATGAAGGGTAACATTACCAAGGGCTATTCTGGCGGCTATGTTCTGTCAGATGATCCCCAATTCGCTGAGGATATCGCAAAACAAAAGGTCATGATCGTGTTCCCGGAAAAGGAATTCGCCTTCACCGTTGATTTGACCGGCACCTACAAGGCCATGGAAATGGCGCGTAAGTGCAACGAAGAACAGCTGGGCTAAGGGTCAGCCGGAAAGCGCGGTCATCAGCCGCGCTTTCTCACCCATATCATCAGGCTTTGAGATTGCGGCGGCTAGGTCTTCCAGTGACGCAATTGAATGACCGGCGCGGAAACTGTCCACATGCGGCAGCATGGCCACCACGCCCTGCGCCTTGGGCATGAACCCATCCCAACGCAACAGCGGATTAAGCCAGATCAGGCGGCGAGACGACAGATGTAGCCGTTCCACCTCTCGACCCAACGCGTCGGGGTCGCCGCGATCCAGCCCGTCTGAGATCAGCAAAACCACCGCCCCCTGCCCCATAACCCTGCGCGACCAATCGCGGTTGAACGCGTGCAGGCATTCTCCGATCCGGGTTCCGCCCTCCCAGTCTTGCGCTTCGGCACCAGCCGCAGCAAGTGCTGCATCCACATCGCGTTGTTGCAAATGACGGGTGATGTTGGTCAGGCGTGTGCCAAAGGTAAAGGCATGCACCTTTGCCCATCCCGCCCCCTTGGTGTTCGAAACAGAGTGCAGGAAGTGCAAGATAAGCCGGCTGTATTGGCTCATCGATCCCGAAATATCACACAGTACCACAAGGTTGGGCCAACGCGGCTTAGGCTTCAGGCGGGCGATATCGCGCAGTTCTCCGCCCTGGCGCATGGCCGCTCGTAAGGTCCGCGCACGGTCAATCCGGTGCCCCAGATGGCTGGCTTGCCCACGGCGAGATTCGATCGGCTTTACGGGCAAAGCCAATCGCGCCAGCATGCGTTTGGCCTGCGCGATCTCGGCAGTACTCATCTGTTCGAAATCCAGGCTGCGCAACAATTCCTCGGTCGACGCGGTTTTTGAGGCGTCGATCTCCAGTTCTGTTTCGCCCTCGTCCTCATCAACGTCTGGCGGGTCACGCTCGACTCCGTCCAACAACGCCTCAGCCGCACGCTTTTCGGCGGCGTCGGCCTTGCGTTCCTCTTGCACGCCGCGGATCGCGGGCAACATCAAGGACATCATATGTTCAAGATACCGCGGGTCGCGCCAATACAGGCGAAAGACCTGCGCAAACACCGTGCGATGTTCGGGGCGGTTCACGAAACAAGCGTGCAAGGTCCAGTAGAAATCCTGTTTCTCTGTAAATCCTGCTGCTTGAACGGCACGTATGGCATCAACCACCCGACCTGTCCCGATGGGCAAACCGGCCTTGCGTAAGGCTCGCGCAAAATGAGTGATGTTTTGCGCCAGCTTTGGATCGTCGGGGATATCAAGCGGCAGTTGTTCGGCCATCAGGCCAATTCCAAATCAGCTTTCGCCTGATCCAAAATCCGCTTAGCCTCGGACCCCTGCAGCTTTTGAATGTCGTCTTGGTATTTCAGGATCGCGCCCAGCGTGTCGCCGATCACTTCGGGGCTTAGGTTGATCACGTCCAGCGCCAGCAAGCATTTGGCCCAGTCTACCGTCTCGGCCACGCCGGGTTTCTTGAACAGATCCTCGGTGCGCAGACGTTGGACAAAAGCAACGACCTCACGGCTGAGCGCCTCGGTCGCTTCGGGGGCTCTGGTGTGAAGGATTTCGATCTCACGGTCGAAATCGGGATAGTCGACCCAGTGATATAAGCAACGCCGTTTCAGCGCGTCATGCACCTCGCGCGTGCGGTTTGAGGTCACGATCACGATCGGTGGCTGGGGCGCTTTAACAGTACCCAGTTCGGGAATGGTGACCTGAAAATCGCTGAGCGCTTCAAGCAAAAAGGCCTCAAAGGGTTCGTCGGTTCGGTCCAGTTCGTCAATCAGCAGGACCGGCGCACCATTTTCGTCCGGGCGCATGGCCTGCAGCAATGGGCGCTCGACAAGGTACTCATCCGAGAACAACTCAGACTGCAAGGTCCCGCGATCTGCCCCGCCCGCCGCCTCGGCCGTGCGGATTGCCACCATCTGTGCCGGGAAATTCCATTCGTACACAGCCGAGGACGCATCCAGCCCCTCATAACACTGCAGTCGGATCAGCCGCCGGTTCAGCCCGGCGGCCAGTGCCTTGGCAATCTCGGTTTTGCCAACTCCGGCTTCGCCCTCCAGAAACAAGGGGCGACCCAGTTTCAGCGAAAGGAACACAACCGTAGCCAACGCCCGCCCGCAGACATAGCCCTGCGCGCCCAGCATTTTTTGAACGGCGTCGATGGAATCCGGCTGTGTCATGTCAATCTTCTCCTTCGCCTCAACTGGTCATGGCTGTGTTCAAGCGTCAAGGCCATAACCTTTCCAGACATACGGTGATCTGAGTCGTTGACAAGGTCTTTTCCGGCGGCGGGCTCTGTGCTAGCCGGTGCGCCATGACCGATAGCATCACGATCCGCCGCCCCGACGACTGGCATCTGCACTTGCGCGACGGCGCAATGCTGCAGGCCGTCTTGCCCGAAACCGCGCGACATTTTGCCCGTGCCATCATCATGCCGAACTTGGTGCCGCCTGTCGTGCGCGGCGATCAGGCCGCCGCTTATCGCGACCGTATCCTGGCTGCCCTGCCCGATGGCATGAGCTTTGAGCCGCTGATGACGCTGTATCTGACCGAAGACACCGATGCCGACGATGTCGCCGCCGCGCATGCCAGCGGGTTGGTCAAAGCGGTCAAACTGTATCCGGCGGGCGCCACGACCAACTCAGCCTCGGGCGTGCAGGATTTCGACAATGTCCGCTCGGTGTTGGAAAAGATGGCCGAGATCGGACTGCCCTTGTGCGTCCATGGCGAGGTCACCGACCCTGAGGTCGACATCTTCGACCGTGAGGCCGTGTTCATCGACCGTATTCTGGATCCGATCCGCAAGGCGACACCCGGACTGCGCGTGGTGATGGAACACATCACCACCAAAGACGGTGTGGACTATGTGAAATCGAACAACGCTGATCTGGGCGCGACCATCACGGCGCACCACCTGATCATCAACCGCAACCACATTCTGGTCGGTGGGATCAAACCGCACTATTACTGCTTGCCTGTCGCCAAGCGAGAGGAACACCGACTGGCGCTGCTGGCCGCTGCAACCTCGGGCGATGCGCGGTATTTCCTGGGCACCGACAGCGCGCCGCATACGGATGCCAATAAGGAAATGGCCTGCGGTTGTGCCGGCTGTTTCACCGCGACAAACACAATGTCGCTGGTGGCCGAGATGTTCGAATCCCAAGGTGCGCTGGACAAGCTGGAAGGCTTCGTCTCGCTCAACGGGCCTGCGTTCTACCGCCTACCGGTGAACGAAGACACCATTACCCTGACCAAAGGCGCCCCCGTGGAATACCCGAACAAAATCGAGACCGAGGACGGCCCCGTGACGGTGTTTGAGCCGGGCTTCGCTTTGCACTGGCGCGTGGTTTAACCCGCCAGCATCCGTGCCAAATCGCGGGCGCGACCGCCGGTGCGCAGCATCGACCAGATCGCGTCCGCCTCTTCGCCACCGATCAGCTTGCCTGCCTTACCGCGCACGCGGTCTTCGCGATCAGACAGGGTCATCGGTGCCATCAGGTCATGCGTTACCTCAAGCTGCGCACCGTCACGGCGCAGCAGGGTCAGATGCGCCTGCGTTTCCGTCAGGGTCTCATCCGCCTCAACCGCGATCCTGTCGCGTAAAGATATCAGTCGCGGGTCAGCACAGACCTTTTCCGAATAGCTCCCCGGCAAGGCCGTATCATGGCCAAGCGCCTGCATGGCGATCACGGTGCGATATGAAAACTTCGCCCCCAGCCCGGTCGTCGGAGACATCTGGTTACAAACGCTCATCCAGCGCGGGTGGGTCTTGATCTTGATCTCGGCCACTTCGGGTTCGGCGATGTCCAGATCACGCGCGGCCTCAAGCGCGGCGTGTAGGCCGTGGCAACAGGCGTGGAACTTATGGCTGACTGTTTCGAACAGCCATTCATCACCCAACCCATCTAAAGCGGTTTGCGCATCCGCCTGGCCGCTATGGGTCGCACCAAACCCATACTGACCTTCCAAAGCGTTCATGTTCGGCGTGAAGCCTTTAGCGATCAGCAACGCTGCCTCGACCCCGGCCGAGGCCGCAAGCCCAGCATTATAGGGTTTGCCCATTGTTCCGAATTGCGTCTTGAGGCCAGCCGCGCGGGTGGCCGTCAACCCAAGCGTTTTTTGCATCTGATCCGCGTCGAAGCCGAGGATACGCCCTGCCGCAACGGCCGCACCGAACGCGCCTGCCGTAGCGGTTTGGTGAAACCCCGCCTGATAGTGATCCCGTCCAAGCCACAGCCCTACACGGATCGAAACCTCCATCCCCACCAGCGCGGCCTCAAGGAAATCGACCAGGATGCGGTCATCCCATTCGCTCAGCGCCAGCGCGGCGGGCAGAATCGCAACAGAAGGGTGACCGATATGGGCAAAGTGCGTGTCATCGTAATCCAATGCATGCGACACGGTGCCATTGACCAATGCCGCCCCACGCAACGGCGCCGACCTACCGCCAAAAAGATGCGCCTGCGCGGCGCCCTCTTCGCCTAACACAAGGTCACGCACCGTCTTAGAGACAGGCTCATCAACCCCAGCCCGACCTACAGCAATCCAGTCTAATACAGACAAAGACGTGACGACTCGCGTTTGCATTGTCGTCTCGACGGGTCCGGCAGCAAACCCTGCAAGTGATGTGGAAAAATCGCTCATGGGCGCAGTCTAGCGTGCGCCGTATGCGGGTAAAGACCTAGCCGTACAAATCCGCAGCACGGGTTTCGAACGCCTGCACGATCCGGTGCATGGCCTCGTTGAACACAACACCGATGATACCTTGCAGGATGGCGTTCTTGAATTCAAAGTCCACATGGAAGGACACGTTGCAGCCCCCCTGAGGCGCGTCTTCGAACTGCCAATCGGATTTCATGTATTTGAACGGGCCGTCCAGATATTCCGTGTCGATCTTCATCTGATCAGGAAACAGCGTCACCCGGCTGCCAAACCTTTCACGGAAAACTTTGAACGAGATGATCAGGTCCGCCTCCATCACCTGCGCCTCGCCCGCGGCATAGGTCCGGCGAATACGGGCCGCGGCACACCAGGGTAGAAATTCGGGATACTTCGCCACGTCCGCGATCAGGTCGTACATCTGCTGCGCCGTATACGGCAGGTGGCGGGTTTCCGAATGAGTAGGCATGGCGTCCAGTATTAACAGGTGACAATGGCGCGTGATTTCGTATGTTGCGCGCCAAAGATCAAGGGGGCAGCGATGAGCGACCGTGCATATGTGATAGATGAGATGATCTCGGCGAAGGCCATCGCCGCCCGGATCGAGGAGTTGTGTCGCGAAATCAGCACTGAATACAAAGACACCGACAAGCTGGTCGTGGTCGGCCTGTTGCGCGGTAGTTTCGTCTTTATTGCCGACCTAGTGCGCGAGCTGGACCTGCCGATCGAGGTGGATTTCCTTGAAGCTTCATCCTATGGCGATTCAATGGAAAGTAGTCGAGAAGTTCGCATTCTTAAGGACTTGCGTGGCGCTATCGAAGGGCGCGACGTTCTGGTCGTCGAGGATATCGTCGATACAGGTCACACGCTGAACCACGTCACCCATTTGCTGCAAAGCCGTAAACCCGCGCGACTGAGATCCATTGCTCTGCTAGACAAACCCAGCCGGCGCGAGGTCGATTTCCGGTCCGACTGGATAGGGTTCGAGATTCCGGATGAATTTGTTGTGGGTTATGGAATCGACTATGCGCAGCGCAACCGAAACCTGCCATTCATTGGCAAGGTGCGCTTTACCGAGGATTGAGTTCACCGAACAAATTCTCAATTCGGAATATTAATGGACATTTGGGTGGACTGCGGATTAACCTCGCAAAATTATGGGAGGTTTTCGCACATGAAATTATTGCCAGCAGGTATTCTTGCCGCCAGCGCCGTAGTCCTGTTTTCAGGGTTTGCCGATGCCAAAGACAACAAAGGCAAGGGTAAAGGGGCGGACAAAGCCAAAATCGAAAAGCCGATTAAGTCCAACAACGGGGTCGCTGTTCCACCGGGACAGATCAAGCGGTACACGCGCGGCCAGAAACTGCCTGACGATTTGGATTTCGACTACCTTGATGATTTGAACGGCTGGAAGCTCAAACCTCTGCCCAAAGGGCAACGTTATATTCGTGTCGATGATGAAATTCTCTCGATCTCGAATGATACGCAAACCGTCATCGAGGCGGTTGGAATTGTCAGCGACCTTGTAAACTGAGCGTTCACCTCAGCAGGGATTGGATTGTCGCCACGAACACTGAGACCCCCACTGGTGTGAGTTCATCCGGGAAATCGTAATCCGGGTTATGTAGTTGCGGGTGCTTCTCACCCGACCCCAGCCAGAACATCGCCGCTTTAGCGTCTTTGCCAAACTGTCCGAAATCTTCCGAGAACTTTTGCGGGTAAGGTGTCACTTCACAGTTCACTCCTGCGCGCGCGCAAGACCCGCTTAGGATATCGACGGCGTCAGGCGCGTTCACACAGGCTTCGAACACATCTTCATAGGTGATCTCATATCCCAACCCTTGATCCGAAGCCGCCTGGGCAACCAGCGCTTCGGCCTCATCGATCAGGCTTTGCATCCGCGCATCAGCGACGGTGCGCAATGTCACCCACAGCTCAGCCCGGCCCGGCGCCACGCCAAAGGTCGGTTCACCAAGATTGACATGCGTCACGGTCGTCAGCGCGAAATCGGCGTCCAGCGAACCGCCACTTCCCAGCCGTGCCATTTGCGGCATCAACGCGGCCAGCGCCCCAGCCGGAGAAACGCCATCCTGCGGCGCCGCCGCATGCGAGGTCTTGCCCGACAGAACAACCTTCATCCCGCGAGACGCGCAGTTCGCTGGTCCTTCGCACAACTGCACATCACCCAATGGTAGCCCCGGCAGATTGTGCAGGGAAAACACATAATCCGGCGCTACCTCGGGAAACTTGGGATCGGTCCGATAGGCAATGGCCCCCTGCCCGGTTTCCTCAGCGGGTTGGAAGATCAAAACCACCCGGCCTAGCTGAGGACGATTCTGGTTCAGATGGTCTGCGACACCCAGAACCATCACCATATGCCCGTCATGCCCACACAGATGTCCTTTGCCTGGAATGCGCGAGGCATAGGCTGCGCCGGACAGCTCTTGAATGGGCAAACCATCAAGCTCGCATCGAATGGCAACTGTCAGCCCGGCCTGCCCGCTGTCGAACACACCCGCCACGCCGTGCCCACCGATTCCCGTCAAAACCTGATCTGCGCCACGGGCACGCAATTCGTCCGCGATCCGAGCGGCCGTCAACTCTTCTTGGCCCGAAAGTTCCGGGGATTGGTGCAGTTCGTGACGCAGGCGGTTAAGCTGCGCGCGTGTGTCAGGTGTCACCCTTGCTCCAACTTCTTCTGACGTGCATCGCGCAGGCGGGCAAAATCGTCGCCCGCGTGGTAGGACGACCGGGTCAGAGGCGTTGCCGACACCATCAGGAAGCCTTTGCCAAAGGCCGCTTTCTCATAAGATGCGAACTCTTCAGGCGTGACAAAGCGGTCGACGCCATGGTGTTTCGGCGTGGGCTGCAGGTATTGGCCGATGGTCAGAAAATCGATGTCAGCGGCGCGCATGTCATCCATGACTTGCCGGACCTGCTGTTCGTCTTCCCCCAGACCGACCATGATGCCCGATTTAGTGAAAATCGAAGGGTCCATTTCTTTGACCCGCTGCAACAGGCGCAGCGAATGGAAATAGCGCGCACCGGGGCGCACTTCGGGATACAGCCCCGGGACGGTTTCAAGGTTGTGGTTGAACACGTCCGGCTTGGCTTCGACTACAACTTCCAGAACCGAGGGGTCACACTTCAGAAAATCTGGCGTAAGAATCTCGATCGTTGTCTTGGGCGAACGGTGCCGTACGGCGCGAATGGTCTGCGCGAAATGCTCCGCCCCACCGTCGGCCAGGTCATCGCGGTCCACAGACGTTATGACCACATGGTTCAGCCCCAGTTTCTGCACGGCGTGTGCCACGCGTCCGGGCTCAAACGCGTCCAGATCATCTGGGCGGCCGGTGGCAATGTTGCAGAATGTACAGCCGCGGGTACAGATCTCGCCCATGATCATCATGGTGGCGTGGCCCTGGCTCCAGCATTCGCCCACATTCGGACACCCGGCCTCTTCGCAGACCGTAACCAGATTGTTCTCTCGCATGATTTTGTGAGTTTCAGCATAGCCCTTACCACCGGGTGCCTTTACGCGAATCCACTTCGGCTTTTTCGGTTGCGCATTGTCCTGACGATGCGCCTTTTCGGGATGACGTTGTTCGGGGATCTTCAGATCACGCACGGTTTGCTTTCCTGACTTTGGGTCATTTTGCTTCGACATAATATAAACTGCAGCGGTTAGCTACGCCACCCATGCATAGCTGCCATAACAGCGCACTATGCAATTGCAGAAGAGCACCCAGAAAATCCCGACAAAGTTTCATTGAAAACAGCACGCTTTGAGGACTTCACAAGAATTCGCGTTCGCAGCAACAATCACGTTGAAGCCAATTTAGAACTGTTTTAAATCTTCATCAGTTCACAGATGAATCACAGGAAATTGAGCATGAAATCCGGTACTAAACTGCCTGACGTAACCTTTCACACCCGCGTCCGTGACGAGGCTGTCGAAGGCCCCAACCCGTTCCGTTGGGAAGACAAGACCACTGCAGATTACTTTGCCGGTAAACGGGTGATCCTGTTCTCGTTGCCCGGTGCATTCACCCCCACCTGTTCGACCTACCAACTGCCCGGCTTTGAAAACGGCTATGCCGAATTCAAGGAAAAAGGCATCGACGACATCTATTGCATGTCAGTAAATGACAGCTTTGTCATGAACAAATGGGCACAGGACCAAGGTCTGGAAAACGTCAAGGTCATTCCAGACGGATCTGGCGAGTTCACTCGCAAGATGGGCATGCTGGTCGACAAGGACAATCTGGGTTTCGGCATGCGCTCGTGGCGCTATGCCGCCATCATCAATGACGGTGTGGTTGAGGCATGGTTCGAAGAGCCCGGCCTGATGGATAACTGCCCCGAAGACCCCTATGGCGTGTCGTCCCCGGACAACCTTAAAAAGCACCTGAACGAAGCCAAAGAGCCCGCACTGGCCTAAGCTTCGCGCTAAATCAAAGCAAAGGCCCGCCCATGGCGGGTCTTTTCATTTCAGGCGCGTGTTGCGGTGACGATGCCTTCTCCGACTTGGCGGATGACCTGAGCCAGACCGTCGAACCAATCCTCGCTCACAGTCGATGCACGCCGGACCAGACCAACCGTCCGCGCCGGTTGCGGCGTGCCAAAGCGCAGCAGTTTCAATCCGGGAACGGCGTCAGATTCCGCGCGCGCGGCCAGTTCGGGCATGAGAGTCAGACCAAACCCCTCAGCCACCAATCGTGACAACGTCGCAAGCGATGACGCACCCATATTGATCAGGCCGCTGCTTCGATCCCGACCGCAGACCTCAAGCGCCTGATCGGTCAGACAGTGACCGTCATCAAGCAACATCAGTTGCGCGGTCTGCAGGTCCAGCGGCCGTAATGCTTCGGGGTTGGGGACCATGCCCTTCAAGCGCGCTGAGCTGCCAGCCAACAGGAAGCGATCCTGAAACAAAGGCAGCTCAAACAACTCACTCCCACCGGCGGGCAAAGCCATGACGCCGGCGTCGATTTCCCCGGCGCGCAGCATAGTCAGCAAACGCTCAGTTCTGGCTTCGCGCACCTGCACGCGCAACGACACATCGGACGATCGCAACCCAGCCAGCACACCCGGCAGCAAATACGGCGCGATCGTTGGGATGATCCCGATCGCCAACGACCTGTGCCCCCCAGAGCGATCCTTGGCAAACTGATCTAACCTGTCCGCCGCTCCAAGAACCTGACGCGCATGATCCAGCACGTCGCGCCCTAGCGGGGTCAGCAGAATGTCACGCGCCTGACGTTCAAAAAGCGGACCGCCCAAACTGTCCTCTAACGCCTTGATCTGCACGGACAAGGCGGGCTGAGACACGTGGCACACCTGGGCGGCCCGACCAAAATTGCGCTGTTCTGCGACTGCACTGAAGTATTTCAGCTGTCTAAGGGTAAAATTCATAACCTTTGATTATCACCCATCCACCCAAGTGCAACCAAAACATATCGCACCGTTAACCGATCATGCGATTGCGCTCGGACTGCCCTTCATAATGTCGCTTGAGCCGCTGCAACGCGATCCGCAACACGATCTTGCCCGAGCGCGCCGACCAGCCCATCCGCTTTTCCGCAAGCTCTAGCCCTTCGAGGTAGCAACAGCAGCGCAAAGCAACATCGCTGAGACCCGGACCCAGATCTGACAAAGCATGTTCAACCCGATTCCGTGCGTCCGACGCCCCGTGCCCAGCATGGGCTTCACTGTTGAAACCACCGCGCCCCCCTGCAGTCAGAAAATGGTCCCAATTCTGTGCGACCTGAGGGCCAATCTGCGCCAGTTCGAAATCCTCACGCAGGCGTTCGCCCGCCGCCACAAGTGTTTCATCAAGAAAAGGCTTTCCGTCCCGATCTCGCCGACGTGCCAATGCGATCAGGGGGCTTTCCGCTGCACTATAGCGAATCCGCCGAGGCCGGTCGGGTTTTGCAGTCACGCTCTGACAGGGCGCCATTTGCGCTTGGAACGGCGCTTGTGCATCTGCCATTCCAAATCCAAATTCACTACGCTCACGCGCTTTGTTCTCGGCCTCGGCAATAAGGCGACTCAGCGCCGTGCGGCCCGACGAAGAAATCCGATACCGCGAAATCCGTCCGGGATTGTCGCAGGAAATCCAGTCTTTCAGCGCCAGCGCCTGCGCAATCTTGCAATCCACAACAGCTGTTCGTGTGGCGCCGCTGTCTCCGGTGTCGCGGACCACCACGGCCTTGTCCATTTCCTCAGCCACTGCAAGCACTGACCCCGTTTCACACAAACGACGCAAAATTCGCAGTGCCTCGCGGTTGAATTCTTCGTCCTTGGCGGCGGCGGTTTCCTGTTCGGTCACAGCCAAGGCCCCGAATTGGATCGAGCCCGTGCCATCGGCTGAATCCGAGAAATGCGTTTCCGCCAGAGATTGCAGCGCGGCATCCACCAAGGGATCGTCCCGTCGCATTTCGATGCGCCTGATTTGTCTGAGTATGGTCGAAGCATGGCACCCTGCAGATCGCGCAATATCGCGGATCGACTGTCCGGTCTCTGTGTGGGCAAGATATCGTTGTGCCCCCTCAGGTACCCAAGCCGGAATGGTGAATGCCATGTTGTTTTCCATAGTTACTTGCCCTCGTCGACACAACAATCTGTTTTCAATCGCCCCCGATGAATTTGTTAACCAATTCTAACTAGAGTTGCTTTCGTTACTCGTTCGTTAACCCGCAGCGACAAGGACCAGATTTGATTCAAAAACATAAACACTCATGAAGTCAGAGTTCGGCGCGAACCCAATCAAGGCAACACCCGCTTAGGTTGTGTCACACATTCAGGGACGTTCACTCACACAAGGGAACCCCGGAATGCAGGACCTGATGACCATGATTACCACCCTCCGCCGCCCTCGCCTGTTGGCACGGGCCGCGAAACACGGGGCGCAGGACTATGACCGGGATCGGCACCTGCAGCGCATCCTTGGCTATGGATCACTACCCGGCACGGGCGCGGCACTGATGCGTCTGATGGAAATGGAGCGAGAGGTTAACACGCAGCGCGTAGAAGAGGACGCAGCCTATTCGCTGGTCCGTCATTTGGACCTGCTGATCGCGTTGTTGGGCGAGGCGCAGCTGTTTCAGGCAAGCCACGCCGCGCAATATCAGTGATCAGGTAAAGGCATCCGGCATGGATGCTTTTTTCTTGTCAATGTACTCGTTCAGAGCAGCATTGATTGCCGGGTCGAGTTGTGGCTGCTGATAGTTGGCCAGCAGATGCTCGACCCGGGCAGAGGCCAGTTGGCGCGTGTCACGCGCGCCTTCATCTTCCCAGGTTTCGAACGGTTTGTAGTCCAGCAATTCCGACTTCCAGAACGCGTCCTTGAAGTTCGCCTGCGTATGCGCACAACCCAGATAGTGGCCGCCCGGACCAACCTCGCGGATAGCATCCATCGCCTGCGCGTTCTCGTCGTAAGCCACGCCTTTGGCCAAGCCGTGCAGCACGCCAAGTTGATCCGCATCCATGACGAACTTCTCGAAGTCCGCAACCAAACCGCCTTCAAGCCAACCGCAGGAATGCAGCATGAAGTTCACGCCTGACATCAGGCCCATGTTCAGCGAGTTTGCTGTTTCGTAAGCAGCCTGCGCGTCGGGCAGTTTCGAGCCACAGAACGACCCGGCCGAGCGGAACGGCAGGTTCAGGCGACGCGCCAGCTGACCCGCACCATAGGTAACCATCGACGCCTCGGGCGTACCGAAGGTCGGTGCGCCCGAGTTCATGTCAATCGATGACACGAAGGCACCAAAGATTGCCGGGGCACCCGGACGGATGATCTGGCTATACGCGACACCGGCCAGAACTTCGGCCAGAACCTGCGTCAGCGTCCCTGCCACCGAAACCGGTGCCATCGCGCCACCCACGATAAAGGGAGAGATAATGCAGGCCTGATTGTTAGCCGCGTAAACTTCAAGCGATCCCATCATCACGTCGTCGAATGTCATCGGCGAGTTGATGTTGGTCAGCGAGGTCATCACTGTGTTTTCCTGCACGAACTCTTTGCCGAACAAGATCTCGCACATCTCTACCGAATCCTGCGCCCGGCTGGGGTCGGTGACCGAGCCCATGAATGGCTTGTCCGACAGGGTCATGTGCGCCATCAGCATGTCCAGGTGACGCTTGTTCACCGGCACGTCGGTCGGTTCGCACACAGTCCCGCCCGAGTGGTGCAACCACTTGGACATGTAGGCCAGTTTCACGAACTTGTTGAAATCGTCCATGGTCGCATAGCGACGGCCACCTTGCGCGTCGCGCACGAATGGAGGGCCGTATACCGGTGCCAGCACCAGATTGCGGCCCCCGATGACAACCGATTTCTCGGGGTTGCGCGCGTGTTGTGTGAACTCGCTAGGGGCAGTTTTGATCAGCTCGCGCGCCAAACCGCGCGGGATGCGAACACGTTCACCATCGACATCGGCTCCGGCATCTTTCCAGCGCTGCAGCGCGCCCGGATTGTCGACGAAGTTAACGCCGACCTCAGCCAGAATGGTTTCCGCATTGGTTTCAATGATCTCCAACGCTTCTGCGTTGAGGACCTCGAAATTCGGAATATTCCGTTCGATGTATTTTGCAGTTTCGATTCGAACTGCGGTGCGCTCGGCCCTGCGGGCGGCACCACCACCGCCTCTGGCTCTGCGTCGGGTGTTTGCCTCTGCCATGAGATAATCCCGTTAGTCATGTTCACGTTGCAAATCGTGTTACCGGAACCGCAGATCACACCAGACGTGGATTACGGCGCTATAGGGGTAAAAGCGACATGATCGCCTATTCGATGTCGTTTGAACCCCTAATTCCTGACGCTCATGATAAAAGCATGGAACCGAATTCGCAAAAACCGCCTAACCGCTAGCTGAGCGAAAACCCCTTTACGCGACAGAATTTGGGTACGTCGCATTTCGCAAGATGGTTATGAGAAATCTAAATTGACGGGCTGACAAACCTCAAAGGTTTTTGCGCATAGCAACCGAATTCCCGGCCACTTCAGCTTCGATCCAGCCGAGATGCGCGTAAATCGCCCTCGTATCCTGCTTCAAACGATGGGTGCGCAGTTCCATATGGGTGCAGCCAACCTCGCACGCTTCGGCCTCGGCGTAAGACAACAACTTTCCGGCAACTCCCTGCCCCTGCGCCGAAGGTGAGACCGCCAAGTTGACGACCTTCATCACAGCACCTTGTTGCGCAAAGATAATCACCCCTGCCAACCCATCATCATTGTGGGCCAGGACCACGCGATGGTCCGCGATGTCCTTCGCTAAACCACCCGTTACATCGGGCAGATCTGCGATGCTTTTAAGCGCCTTGGCATAAGCCGCCGCAATGCAGTCTGTGACCGCCTCGACGTCATCCTGCGTTGCATCCGTGAAACGAATGACGGCCATTGATCCCATCTCCCTCTGCATCTGGCTGAAATCGCCTTCATAACGCTTGCACATAACCGCCGCGCGACCTAAGAGCCAGTCATGAGCCAGACATCCCATGACCGCCTTCTGATCATCGACTTCGGCAGCCAGGTGACGCAGCTGATCGCACGCCGCCTGCGCGAGTTGAATGTCTATTGTGAAATCCACCCCTATCAAAACGTCACGATGGACTTTGTGCGCGAAATGGCGCCCAAGGCCGTGATCTTTTCCGGTGGGCCGGACAGCGTGACGCGCGAGGGGTCCCCCCGCGCCCCGCAAGAGATTTTTGACTACGGCGTGCCGATACTTGGCATCTGCTACGGTCAACAGGTGATGATGCATCAACTTGGCGGCAAGGTCGAAAGCGGCCATGGCACTGCCGAGTTCGGTCGCGCTTTTGTCACTCCGAAAAACCAACTGGATATTCTGAACGGTTGGTTCGCGGATGGCGACGAACAAGTCTGGATGAGCCACGGCGACCACGTCAGCGAAATCGCCCCCGGGTTCGAGGTCTTCGGCACCTCTCCCAACGCGCCCTATGCGATCACGGCTGATACCAACCGGCACTTCTATGCCGTTCAGTTCCACCCCGAGGTGCACCACACGCCCAGAGGCGCGAAACTGTACGAAAACTTCGTAAAACTGGCTGGCTTCAACGGCGATTGGACCATGGGTGCCTATCGCGAACAGATGATCGAAAAGATTCGCGAGCAAGTCGGCGACAAAAAAGTCATCTGCGGCCTGTCCGGCGGCGTCGACAGCTCGGTCGCGGCGATCCTGATCCATGAGGCGATTGGTGATCAACTGACTTGCGTGTTTGTCGATCACGGCCTGTTGCGCAAGAACGAGGCCGAAGAAGTCGTCGGTATGTTCCGCGACAACTACAACATTCAGTTGATACACGCAGATGAAAGCGACCTGTTTTTGGGCGAGCTGGACGGCCAATCCGACCCGGAAACCAAACGCAAGATCATTGGAAAGCTGTTCATCGACGTGTTCCAGAAACACGCTGATACGATCGAAGGGGCCGAATTCCTGGCCCAGGGCACGCTCTATCCTGACGTGATCGAATCGGTTTCGTTCTCGGGCGGCCCCTCGGTCACGATCAAATCGCACCACAATGTCGGAGGCCTGCCTGAAAAGATGGGCCTGAAACTGGTCGAACCCCTGCGAGAGCTGTTCAAAGACGAGGTTCGCGCACTGGGCCGCGAACTTGGCCTGCCGCAGAGCTTCATCGGGCGCCACCCCTTCCCCGGGCCGGGTCTGGCGATTCGCTGCCCAGGCGAGATCACCCGTGAAAAACTGGAAATCCTGCGCGAAGCCGACGCCATCTATATCGACCAGATTCGCAAACATGGTCTGTATGATGATATCTGGCAGGCTTTTGTTGCCATCCTTCCGGTACGCACCGTCGGTGTGATGGGTGACGGACGCACATATGATTATGCATGTGCGCTGCGGGCTGTAACTTCGGTCGATGGCATGACCGCCGACTACTATCCGTTCAGCCACGAATTCCTCGGTGAGACCGCCACGCGGATCATCAACGAGGTCAAGGGCATCAACCGATGCACTTATGACATCACCTCGAAACCTCCGGGAACGATTGAGTGGGAATGACAAAAAGCCGGGCTTTGACCCGGCTTTTTTGTTTAAGTCCTGCAAGAAACCCATAGGTTTTAAATTAGAGTTCCGCGAATCCCGCAGGCAGGTAAATGGACAGCAGCAGACCGCAGATCGGCAAAGCCGCGCTTTGGATGACGGGGGCAATTGCCTCTTTCTCATCGATGGCGGTTGCCGGCCGCGAATTGAGCGTGGCCCACGATACATTCGAAATCATGTTTTACCGCAGCCTCGTCGGCATCCTCGTTGTAGCGGTGATTCTGACACTGTCGCGCAAATGGGATCAGGTCTCGACATACAGACTGGGGCTGCACGGCGTCCGAAACCTGACGCATTTTATTGGTCAGAATTTGTGGTTCTACGCGGTAACCGTCATTCCTCTGGCACAGGTTTTTGCGCTTGAGTTCACGCAACCCATCTGGGTGATCCTGCTGTCTCCGCTGCTGCTGAAGGAACGGCTAACACCTGTACGCGCGCTGTCTGCCTTGATTGGTTTTGCCGGTGTCCTGCTTATTACCCGCCCCGGTGCCGTGCCTCTGAGCGCTGGTATTTTGGCTGCTGCCATGTCTGCGGTATTCTTCGCATTTACAACGATTTCCACCAAAACCCTGACCCGTTTTGCCAGCATTGGATGCATCATGTTCTGGCTGACCGTCATGCAGGCTGTCCTGGGATTGATGGCCGCAGGGATCGATGGGCAGATCGCTCTGCCAACCGCGAACACGATCCCCTTCCTGGTATTGATTGGGTTGGCAGGACTACTGGCGCATTATTGCATCACCAACGCTCTGGCTATTGCGCCTGCGACTGTGGTTGTACCGTTCGATTTTGTCCGCCTGCCCACAATTGCCGTGATCGGAATGATTCTGTACCACGAGCCGCTGGATCACTGGACGCTGCTAGGGGCCGTCGTGATCTTTTCGGGCATCTTTTTGAACGTGCACGCCGAAAATCGTAACAGTTTGGCAACAGTTTCCCGACACACTCACCCTGAATAACGCACCGTCACTAGTTGACGGTAATATAACCCTCAAGAAAGTATCGAGCACCACAAGACAGATCGGCCTTCACCACTCGATAGTCCGGTCTGAATAACAGGACACCTTTTGGGAGGACAGAATGAAAAAAGCGCTTCTACAGGCGTGCGCGGTGTGCGTTGGGACAACAGGAGCTTACGCCGGCGGTCTGGATCGTAGCGGACAGGGTGTCAATATCCTGTTCGAAGAGGGATCAGTTGTACAATTCCGTCTCGGCTATACTGATCCAAGCGTAAGCGGCACTCAAAATGGCGTAGATTCAGGCAACGTTGCCGAGTCATTCTTCACACCGCATTTAGCCTATAAACATGCTTTTACAGACAGGCTGGATTTCGCACTGGTCTATGATGAGCCGTTCGGCGCGGATATCGAGTATCCGTCAAACTACCCGTTGTCGATCAACCCGACAACGCCGTTTGGTGGGCGCACGGATGTTCTGCGCGCCAAAGCAGATGTGGACGCAATTACTGCGCTTGTTCGGTATAAGTTCGACGGTGGCTTCAGCGCTATCGGAGGTCTGCGCGCGCAACGTTTGAAAGCCAACGTGGCTGTGCCCGCCGCTGCGGGGTACGAAGTCGACACAGATTCTGACATCGCATTTGGGTATGTCGTCGGCGTTGCGTGGGAAAAGCCAGAAATTGCCGCACGTGTGGCTCTGACTTACAACTCAAAAATCACACACGATTTTTCCCAGACAGAGTCATTCAACTTCGTGCCGCCTGTATTCCCGCCTAGTGCGGTGCTGGTCACAGCGGAAACCGAGTCTGAGATTGAATCACCTCAATCCATCAATCTGGATTTCCAAACCGGTGTAGCCCCCAAAACATTGCTGTTTGGTTCAATTCGATGGGTGGACTGGCCGCAAACTGTTTTTGCGCCGCCCAACTATGTCAACATTGTCGGGGATAACCTCGTCGACTACGAAGATGATACGTTCACGTATACACTGGGGCTCGGCTATCAGTTCTCGGAAGAGTTTTCGGGTGCGGTAACTGCTGGGTATGAAACATCCACTGGTTCCGAAGTCACAAATTTGGGCCCGACAGATGGGTTCTGGAGTCTTGGGCTCGGTGGAACCTACTCTCTCGAACGCGCTCAGATTTCCGGTGGTGTCCGGTATACAGACATTGGAGACGCCACTACCACCACCGGGGGAGAATTCAGCGGCAACAGCGCTTGGAGCGTCGGCTTCCAGATCACTTACTCGCTGGGCTGATCCATAAAACAATGAACGTTGAACCCCGCCCTTCCGGCGGGGTTTTTCTTTGTGCGTTACCAAGATTTCAATTACCTCGGCCATTGCAGGCGCACAGGAACTTCACCGTGCTGCAACCTTGGGTTATGGACAATCTTCCACTTCCAACGGTGGTGGCGATTTCGGCACCTTCACCGGAGATTTCACTGTCGCTTTGAGCTTCGACAACCGTCTGCATTGGGGATTGACGCCAAGTATTACAACGCCGATCCCGACAATGTTTCTGGGGATCTTACCTTCTGAGATCTGGGCGCGACGCAGGGTTACCAATTTGATAACTGCGGCGTTCTGGGTGGCAACCTCGACTATGCCGGGCTCGAAGCCTGGATCGGCGACTTGGATACATCCTCAAGCCTGCCAAACAGCACGGATTGAGCCGATTTCTGTGCGCGCTTCCACTATCAAGTGTCGGACAATGCGGTATTCGGTGGTCACTATGTTCGCAGCGATGTGCCGGGTGGTGGTGTAAACCTTGATCTGTATTGCGTCGGCTTGGGTGGTTACTATCGATTCAACAACGGTTGGGAACTTACGCCAGTCTCGTGCATCAGTCGTTTAGCTACCTCGATTTGGATTCCACAACGCAGGGTATCGGCGTGGACTATAACCTGCTTGAGACCAGCGAAGCTCTCGGACAAGTGTCTCTGGAACAGGCCAGAACGGATATCGAAATCGGCCGTGCAAGCGGCGATATCGATACCCTTCGCTTTGGTCTGACATTCCCCCTTAGCGGCCCCACCTCCTCCACTCTGTTCAACAGCACAGCCCGCGCGTCTTGATGGCATTTGGGATCATAGGGCTGCTGATCATCGCCATTCCGTTTTCCGGGATGATTTGAGAGCAGTTGTATATCGATACTAGCCAGATCTCGTGCCAGAGGGGGCCGGTTAGTTTATTGGGGTGCGACCATTGTCAGGCGGCTAATCCCAAACCGTTCGGACACACGCGATTGACGCCACCCGCTGCCCGTTTTAGCAAGGTCGGAAAAAGGGATGTCGGAAGATGATCTACGGCTCGGCTAAAGACTGGCGCGATGCGGCGCGAAAAAAGGTGCTGTTCTTTGGCATGTCGGGCCTGGGCAAAACCTATGTGTCGAACGTGCTGCGCGACTCGGGCGATTGGTTCCACTATTCGATCGATTACCGCATCGGTACCCGGTACATGGGCGAATACATAGCCGACAACGCCAAAGCCGAGGCGATGAAAGTCCCCTTTCTGCGCGAACTGCTGTTGTCGGATTCGATCTTTATCGGCTCGAATATCTCGTTCGAGAACCTGACGCCTGTCGCCGCCTATTTGGGTAAGCCCGGAAATCCAGCGCTAGGTGGTTTGAAGCTGCCCGAATACAAACGCAGGCAGGAACAATTCCGGCAGGCGGAAATTCACGCGCTTCTGGATACCGAGTATTTCATCGACCGGGCACAACGTCTGTACGAATACCCGCATTTTATCTGCGACACCGGCGGGTCGATCTGCGAATGGGTAGACCCGGAAAATTCTACAGATCACGTGTTGTCCGAACTGTCTCGCCAAACCTTGATGATTTGGATTCAAGGGGATGAAGATCACACGGCAGAGCTGATCAGCCGCTTTGATAAAGCGCCCAAACCGATGTCTTATCAGCCGGAATTTCTGGTCCGTGTTTGGGACGACTACCTGACCCAGTATAACTGCCGATCCGAGGATGTAGACCCCGACGCGTTCATCCGCTGGACTTACGCGCAGGCGCTGGCGCATCGGCAACCCCGCTATCAGGCGATGGCGGACAATTGGGGTGTAACAGTCACCGCTGATGACATGCACAAGGTCCGTGATGCCGCTGATTTCGATGAGTTGATCGAACGCACCCTTGAGACCCGCGCAAACCGGGCTTAATTACGGCCTCTACACTGTAACTCCAAAGGCTTGTACCTGATGCCGATCAAGATCCCCTCTGACCTGCCCGCATTTGACGTTCTCACCCAAGAGGGCGTATCGGTCATGGCCGAGGATCAGGCAATGCGTCAAGACATTCGCCCCCTGCGGATCGGGTTGCTGAATCTGATGCCCAAGAAGATTCAGACTGAAAATCAGTTTGCCCGCCTGATCGGGGCGACTCCGTTGCAGATCGATTTGTCGCTGATCCGGATGACGGAACACCGCACCAAGAACACCGCGGCCGAGCATATGGCCGAATTCTATCGCCCTTTTCAGGAGGTGAAGGACGAGAAATTTGACGGGCTGATCATCACCGGTGCCCCGATTGAGCATCTGGAATTCGACAACGTCACCTATTGGGACGAAATGCGCGAAGTGTTCGAATGGACGCAGACCAATGTGCATTCTACCTTTGGTGTGTGCTGGGGTGGAATGGCGATGATCAATCACTTCCATGGCGTCAAGAAACATATGTTGGACGCTAAGGCGTTTGGTTGTTTCCGGCATGCGAACCTTAATCCGGCCTCGCCGTTCCTGCGCGGATTCTCGGATGATTGCGTGATTCCGGTCAGCCGCTGGACGGAAATGAAACAGAATGAGATTGATGCCGCTAACGGTTTGGTAACCCTGCTGGGCAGCGACGATGTCGGTCCCTGTCTGGTCGAAGATCGGAACCATCGTGCCATCTATATCTTCAACCATTTCGAATATGACAGCGATACGTTGAAGCAAGAATACGACCGCGATGTTGCCAACGGCACGCCGATCAACGTGCCCATGAATTACTATCCGGACGACGATCCAAGCCAGACACCACAGAACAGGTGGCGCAGCCATGCGCATTTGCTCTATGGCAACTGGATCAGCGAGATTTATGGGACAACGCCCTATGATATCAATCGGATCGGTGTCGATCAGACCGATCTGAGGGCCTGATCCGGTGATGCGCGTCGGCCTCATAGCTTTGACTTTGCTGGTCGTGCTGTGGGCCCTCGCACTCTGGCGCGCTGGTCGGAATGAAGCCCGTGCCGAAGCCGCCTTTCCCCCCGAAGGTCAAATCGTCGAAGTCAATGGCATCCCAGTGCATGCGGTGGTGATGGGTGAAGGCCCGGATGTTGTGCTGATCCATGGGTCCAGCGGCAACACGCGCGACATGACCTTTGCCCTGGCTCCTATCCTGGCGGAAAACTACCGTGTGATTGTGTTTGACCGACCGGGTCTGGGATATAGCGCCAGCTTCAATTCGGACGGTGAGACCATTGAGGAGCAAGCGGAAATCCTGCAAAAGGCTGCCGCGCAACTAGGTGCGGAAAAGCCCATCGTCGCAGGGCAAAGCTATGGCGGATCCGTCTCACTTGCTTGGGCTGTTACGCGGCCAGGCAATATCTCGGGGCTGGTCCTGATCGCAGCTGCCGCCATCCCCTGGGAGACACCTCTGGACGGGTTCAACACATTGGCGGCGACACCCACCGGCAGTGTCACCGCCCTGCCCCTGATCACTGCCTTCGTGCCCGAATGGTACGTTGAAAAAGCTTTGGACAAGGTGTTCGAACCGCAAACCGCACCCGAAGGATATGCCGACCATTTCGGCCCCGGACTAACCATGCGCCGGGCCTCGATGCATGCAAATGCCAAGCAGCGCGCCAATTTGCTGGAAGAAGTCCGCGCCCTACAACCGCGATACGGCGAGATCGACGTGCCGACCGAGATCGTCCATGGTACCGCCGATGATACCGTTGGGTTGGGCTGGCATTCACATCGACTGATCGAACAAATCCCCGGCGCGGAACTGATTGAACTGCCTGGAATTGGGCACATGCCACAGGTCGTTGCTGCACCAGAAGTTGCTGCCGCCATCGACCGTGCCGCGCAACGTGCGGGTTTGCGTTAGGCCCGCCGCTAATCCATAGTAGGATATGGATTTTATGGCGAGGTAACACATGGCCCGTTCCGAAAAAGGCTCCATCGAAAAGTACTTTAAGAATGACGCCCCGAAAGAGGTGCGTTCGGCCATCGAAAAGTCCGAAAAAGGCGACATCCTGAACCCCACCTTCCCTTACGACGAACGAATGAAGCGTAAGGAATACGAAAAACAGATGGAAATGCTTCAGATCGAACTGGTCAAGATGCAGTCCTGGCTCAAGGAAACCGACCATCGCATATTGCTTATTTTCGAAGGTCGGGACGCCGCTGGCAAAGGGGGCACGATCAAGCGGTTCCGCGAAAACCTGAACCCACGCGGCGCACGCAATGTTGCGCTAAGCAAACCCTCGGACACTGAGCGCAGTCAGTGGTATTTTCAACGATATATCGCACATTTGCCTGCCGCTGGTGAGATCGTGTTCTTTGACCGCAGCTGGTATAACCGCGGTGTTGTTGAAAACGTCTTTGGCTTTTGCACAGCAGAAGAACGTGAACGGTTTTTCCGACAGGTCCTGCCGTTGGAAACCGGTTTGGTGAATGACGGGATCAAACTGTTTAAATTCTGGCTCAATGTCGGGCGAGCAGAACAGCTCAACCGTTTTCTGGCGCGTGAAACTGACCCACTGAAGCAATGGAAACTCAGCCCGATTGATATCGCGGGTCTGAACAAATGGGATGAATACAGCCAGTCGATCGAAGAAACCCTGACGCGCAGCCACACGGAACACTGCCCCTGGACCATCGTGCGATCCGACGACAAGAAACGCGCGCGGCTGGCGGCCATTCGTACGGTTCTGCACGCGCTGGACTATGACGAAAAGGACGAAGACGCCATAGGCGCGAATGACCCCGATATCTGTGGCGGGCCAGAGATTTGGGATGCGTGACAGGTGGTGGACGAATGTCTTTTCGCGAATTATGTCATGAATTCTATAACTTGAAAAAGGGCACCTGAAGCAGGAATGACAAAACGCGGGTATCACCACGGGAACCTGAAACAGGCTTTGATCGAGGCTGCTCTGTCTCTGATCGAAGAAAAAGGTCCGACCGGCTTTACCCTGTCCGAAGCTGCGAAAACCGCCGGCGTCACCCCCGCTGCGGTTTACCGGCATTTCCACGGGCGCGAAGACCTGATCGCCGAAGCCGCCCGGCAAGGGTTCGAGATGTTCTCGGATCTGATGCAATACGCCTATGACAAGGGCCAGCCCTCGGCGCTCGCCGCGTTCGAGGCGACAGGCCGTGCCTATCTGGCATTTGCCCGCAAACATCCTGGCCACTACATCGCGATGTTCGAAAGCGGGATTTCGATCAATCGAACGCCTGAACTATCCTTGGCCGCAAACCGTGCCAAATCAGTACTGGAGAAAGCGGCGGCTGATCTGTCGCAACACATTCCACCGGAAAAGCGCCCGCCCGCATCCATGTTCAGCGCCCATATCTGGGCCATGAGCCACGGCGTTGTTGAACTTTACGCCCGCAACACTGGCGCCAGTTCCCCATTTTCACCCGAAGACTTGCTGGAATCCGGCATCGGCATTTATTTGCGGGGTTTGGGGTTGGTGCCGCAGGACGACTGACAATCAGAACCTGCTCAGCGGCTGTGGCGCGCTGAGGCCAGAGGTGACGTTAATCAACTCCATTTCCCCCATGCCTTTGATATCCACGCGCCCGATATCCGCGACCTGGAACTCATCAATCAAGGCAAATTTCATCTCTTCTGGGGCGACGATATGCATTGGGTTTGCAAAGACTTGCAGGCGCGAAGCAATGTTCACAGCCGGACCGAACACGTCATAGACGTATTTCTGTATCCCAACGACAGAGCCCACCGCAGCCCCCATGCCAAGGCCAATCCGGGCCTGCCATTTATGGGGGTGACTTTCGTTTCGCCGCTCCAGATACCGTAGGAAGCGAACGGCGCAATGTGCCACGGCCGTGGCATGATCCGGTGTCGCGTCAGGCATACCAGACACCGCCAGATAGGCGTCACCGATGGTCTTGATCCGCTCGCATCCGAATTGTTCGACGATACGGTCGAACGCGGTGAAAATGTCATTCAACTCGCTTAGCGTGACGGTTGGATCGGTCTTGGCGGCGAAATCGGTAAAGCCCACGAAATCCAGCATCACCACCGACACCTGATCATATAGTTGCGGCGTGACGACACCGAAAGTCTTGAACTCTTCGTACACCGCCCGCGGCATTAGGTTTAGCAACAACCGCTCGACACGCTCTTTCTCACGCTCCAATTCGCGCGTGTTGCGTTCGACCATTGTCGAGTAGCTATCGATCATGCTTTCCAGCTCGCGGATGCGAGTAATGTTCTGGCATTCCACAACCAAAACCTGTTCAGACAAGCCATTCGCGAGCGATACAGCCGTTGCAAAAATCAGCGTTCTGCGTTTTGGCTTGATCTGCAATTCAACGGTGTATCGAAGCCCCGATTGCTTGACGTCCTCCAATTCACGCTGATCCAAAGATGGGAGCAAATCCAGCAGCGTCTGTCCTTCGGTCGGAACCCCAAACCATTCGGCAAACGGCCCATTGTGAAACACAAAACTCAGGTCTGAGGCACGCACAACAGCCACGCCAACTCCGATCGCCCGCAGCAACTGTTCGTTTATCGCTGAAATACTCATGCGGCGTCACGGGTTACAATAATTGCGCGTTTGGATTCAATGGCGTTCAAGGCGATCTTGATGTGACCGTCTTCCATACCGTGCATAGAAAGGGCCTCGGCAAATAGTTCGGCCATCTCATCAAAATCCGCATGAGAGATATTCAGGTGTCGATGAACCGCCTCAATCCTGTCATCGCTAAAAGAAGCAGGACCACCAACCAGAGAAGACACGAACTTGGTCTGGTGATCGATCAGGCGCGGCATGTCGATGTCTTCGAAATGACCACCGATCTGATCGGAGTCCAATGCCATTTCATAGAACGTCATAACGATCCGACTGATCGTTTTGAATCCGCCGTATCTTTCATAGATTGTCTGACTCACACCGCACACCCAAGCTTCAACCACAAAAACACTGAAAGCTTATATCAAACTGACAGTTTTGTTAACGCTTATGCGAGGGTTACCAGATCAATGGTCACGAACGCCCTTTGGGCGGCCTATGTAACAAGTTAGACGTTCAGGTCTTCGGCGCAGGGAATAAAGCCCGCAAACCCACCCTGTGCCAACAACCTGTCCTGCCCGCCTGCGCGCCAATACAGTTTGCGCCGCGCGGCTTGCAGCTCGCGGCGTATACGGAACCCCAATGGCCCCTTGTCCAACCCGCTGTTGGTTTTCTGATCCTGCGACCGCTCACTGACCTTTACGGGTTCGGCAGTCTGATCCTGCTGCTTGGACCACATCATCTGCACCCCCACAGCCGGAAAACACTGACACATGCGCCAGTCGGGACGTGGGAGCGAGATAAAGTCGTCCAGATGGTCCGAATACTCCTCAGACCAGGACAGCAGTTTGCGACAAGCCGCTTGCGTCAGAATGTAGGCAGCAGAACTGGGGGCCATTTCCAACATTGGGCGAACTGGAACGTCTGCAATCGACTCAAGCGGCCCAAACCGCATGGAACGTGGCGAATAATCCAGCTTGATCAGATCAAAACCCGCATCATCCGCCAGCAAAGCCGCGATGGCGGCCCCGGCCTGAGCCGACATTTCAACGTCATCCTCAAAAATCGCAACCTTGCTCAGGTTCTGATCCACAGCAACCCGCCAAACGGCCCGGTGGCTTTCAAAGCAGGCGATTTCGCTTTGTGTCAGCCCCCATCGGGTACCGGCGCCGGGAACGTAGCAATTGTCATCCAGTGCGCCGGGTTGCTGACCGTCCACTGCGCTGAACCGCTGTGCGCCACGCAATCCTGTGTCGGCGAACTGACCTTCCATGAACTCGGCCCGCTCGGGCACCCGATCCAGGTTAATAAAATAGGCAGCAGCTCCCGATGGCAGTTCGTAATGTCCCACGGCGCATCCTTTCAAACACTGTCGTCAGATACACACCGCTGAGCCGGACAATCAACCCCACCAGGGCGTGACCACGCTGACCCTTGCCGTCAACGTGAGGCAGGAAAGGCAGATCGCCCTTCCTGCCGATCCGATCAGGTGCTGATCGTGTTGTGTTCGGGGCCATAGGGGAAGCCGGTGATGTTTTCGGCTCCAGAATCCTCGACCACAAGGATGTCATGCTCGCGATACCCGCCTGCGCCTTTCTGGCCTTCGGGGATCCACAGCATCGGTTCAATGGATACGACCATACCGGGCTCCAGCACAGTGTCGATGTCTTCGCGCAGCTCAAGCCCAGCCTCGCGACCGTAATAGTGGCTGAGAATGCCGAAGGAATGACCATAGCCGAACGAGCGGTATTGCAGCAAACCTTCGTCAGCGAAGAACCGGTTGATCTCTTCACAGATTCCAGAGCAGGTCGCGCCGGGTTTGATCAGGCTCAGGCCCAACTCATGCGCAGCGACATTCGCCTTCCAGATGCGCAGGCTTTCGGCGTCGGGTTCACCCAGAAACAAGGTGCGTTCCAGCGCAGTGTAATAGCCCGAGATCATCGGGAACGTGTTCAGCGACAGGATATCGCCCTTTTGCAGCGCCCGTTTTGTGACCGGGTTATGCGCCCCATCGGTATTCAGACCGGACTGGAACCAAACCCACGTGTCGCGATATTCTGCATCTGGATAGGCGCGCGCAATCTCAGCCTCCATCGCGTCGCGACCGGCCATGGCGATCTCAATCTCGGTCGCGCCTTCGCGGATCGCGGCGTGGATGGCCGCGCCACCGACATCAGCCGTACGCGCACCACCTTTGATCAGATCAATTTCTTCCGCGGATTTCACCATGCGCGCAGCCATCGTATCCGGTGCGATATCCACCAGTTCCGGCCCGCCCAACATGTCCAACGCCGTATCGCGCATCGCCAGTGTCATGTGATCGCCCTCGATACCGATCCGTCCCGCAGACCCAATCAGGCTGGCCACCGCACGCCAATAGTTGTTCCGTTGCCAATCGGTATAGATCACATTCTCTTCGACCGAGCGCCGCCAAGGCTGGCCAGCGTCGATATTCGCCGAAACCGTGGTGCAGCTTTCTTGGGTGACAACGCAGCCATACGGGCGTCCAAACGCGCAATACAAAAAGCCCGAGTAGTAGGCGATGTTGTGCATCGACGTCAGCAGCACCGCCGGGATATCACGTGCCGCCATCGTCGCACGCAGGTTGGCTAGGCGTCGGTCATATTCTGCCTTGCTAAACGGCAACGGCGCCTTGTCACCATTGTGGCTGGTGAAGAACTCGGGGCGATTGATCAGGTCTTTCATCTTCTCTCTCCTCAATGCCGGACAGGCAAAGCCCGGCCACAAGTCCCGGCGTTCAGGACAAGCGGCCTCGGGAACCGAGAGCCATGCACCCCGCGTTGCGTCACGACGCCATCGTGACCGAGGTGCATGGTGAAATCGCTAAATCAGCTTTCGAGTCGCGTCAAGCCGGGCTGAGACCCCGCAAGCGTTCAGACCGACGCCGCAGCAGTTCGACCGTGGTCAGCAGCGCAATCGAGATCACAACAAGAATGGTCGCAACCGCCAGAATGGTCGGGCTGATCTGCTCGCGCAGGCCAGTGAACATCTGCCAGGGCAACGTTTTCTGACTGGCCGAACCGACGAACAAAACCACAACAACCTCATCAAACGACGTGATAAAGGCGAACAAGCCACCCGAGATTACGCCCGGCAAGATCAGCGGCATCTGGATTTTGAAGAAGGTCCGTACTGGCCCTGCCCCCATATTCGCCGCGGCCCGCGTCAGGGATCGGTCAAACCCGACCAACGTCGCCGTCACCGTAATGATAACGAACGGAATACCCAGAACCGCATGAGCCAGAACAACTTTGATGTATCCGACAAAGTTCTTGTCCATGCCCAATGTTCCCTCCATGAAACGACCGATGTCGCTGTAGAAAAAGAACATACCCGTGGCCGAAATGATAAGCGGCACAATCATGGGCGAGATCAGGATACCCATGATCGCCCGACGACCGGGCACGTGCGACTGGCTGAGACCAATGGCAGCCAGCGTCCCCAGTGAAACCGATATGACGGTCGCGATTGGCGCGATAATCAGCGAGTTTTTGAAACTGCGCTGCCATTCATTGTTGGTGAAGAAATCACGGTAATGCTTGAGCGAGTAGCCTTCGGGGTCCAAACGCAACATCTCAGGCGTGAAGGTAAAGAAGTCCTGCGCGTTGAACGATAGCGGCAAAACCACAAGGATGGGCGTGATCAGGAACACGAAGATCGCGCCGCAGATAACCCGAAACAGGTAATGTCCAAACACCTGCTGGCCCGTCAAATAGGGCAGCAGCCTTTGCCGATAGCGCCCTTCGTACAGCCAGAAGATGAAGAAGGCAAAGAACCAACCGGCCAGCAAGCCGACGATCAACCCCGTGAATCCGGCGAACAGAAAACCGATCACCCCCATCCCAAGAATGGTGATCCAGCGTGCGACACGTTCATTGTCCAGAACCGTGATATAGACCCAGGCCAGCGCCGCCATCAGCGCGGCACCTATCAGGATGCCCAGCAGGGCACTGCCCTGCCCGGCCCCGACGAACATGCCGAGGAAACCTCCGGCGGCGGCGACTGTGGGCAGAACCATCGACAACGGCTTGCGGGATATTGGTGTAAGTGCTGCCATGATATTTATCCCAATTTCACGTTATCGATGCCCACGATCTTGTCGTAGCACCAGTACAGAAGCATGACGACCGCCAGCAGGATCGTCCCCAACGCCGCAGCCAGTCCCCAGTTCAGCGAGGACGAGATGTGATACGCAATCCGGTTCGATATGAAGACACCCTTGGTGCCACCCACGATCTCGGGCGTGATGTAGTAGCCAATGGCCAGAATGAACACGAGGATCGAACCGGCCCCAATTCCCGGAATGGATTGTGGGAAGTAAATTCGCCAGAAGGTGGTCCAGTTGGTGGCCCCCATCGACTTGGCCGCACGGGTATAAGACGGCGGGATCGTCTGCATCACCGAATACATCGGCAGGATCATGAACGGCAGCAGGATATGCGTCATCGCGACTATCGTGCCGATCTGGTTGTTGATGATCACAAGTCGCGCATCATCTGCGACCAACCCAAGCCAAACCAGAGTTTCGTTAATGACACCTTGTTGTTGCAGCATCACTTTCCAAGCCGAAGTTCGCACCAGAAGCGATGTCCAGAAGGGCAACAGCACCAGGATCATTAGCATGTTCGAAACACGCATCGGCAAATTCGCCAACAGGTAGGAAACCGGATAGGCCAGCAGGATACAGGACCCAGTAATGATCAGGGACATGAACAGCGTACGGCCAAACAGCTTTACAAGTATCTGCTTGTCTTCCGGCTGCGCAGCAACGCCGTCGGGCGTCAGCCTTAAATCGACGGCTGCAAGAAAATAGCCGGGGGTCACGTTTCGGGAATGGGTCTTGATCACACGCCAGTTTTCGACGTCCCCCCATCCTTTGTCCGCGTCAATAAGCTTTTCTTTGAACGGCGCATCCGTTTCAGGGTCCCATTTCCGGATTTTTCGACCGGATTTACGGAACAGGGACGAGATGCCCGGTTCTTCATAGTTCAACCGTGATCCCAACCGGGTGTGTTTCTTTTCAGCAACCGCAATGATCATGTCATTGACAAAGGCGTCATAGACGGCCTCGTCCGGCAGTTCGCCGCTTTTTTCATCCCAATTTTCCAACGCCACGACCGTCAGAGGCAGCGTTTTTTCCACGATACCGTTTTCCACCGAACGGAACAGCATCGACGCAATCGGAATTATGAACGAGAACAGAACGAACAGAAGAAGGGGCGCAATCAATAACAGAGCGCGCAGCTTTTGCCGTCTTAATGAACGTGCCAGAGATTGCTTGAGCGGCGTTCCGTCCGCGGCCAGCATCGGTCCTGCGTTTTGGCTTGCGTCAGTCATCAGTGCCCCTTGGTTTTATGGGTCAAGGGGCAGCGTGCCGCCCCCTGACTGGTTTTTTGAACTTGAAAGGTTACTGCGACAGCCAGGCCTGGAAACGTGCGTCCAGATCATCGCGGTAGTCAGCCCACCATTCGTAGTTGTTCACAAAGGTGTTTTTCGCGTTACGCGGATCAGTCGGCATGTGCGGTGCCATGTCGATACCCAGATCGGCATGCTTATCGACCAGAGGCGCCGAGGACTTACGTGCCGGACCATACGAGATGTATTTTGCCTGATCCGCCAGACGCTGTGTATCGGACGAGAACCGGATGTAATCCAAGGCCCGTGCCTCACGCTCAGGGCTCAGACCAGCCGGGATGGCCCAGCCGTCCAGATCAAACATCTGCCAGTCCCAAGCCATGCCAACAGGCTGATTCTGCTCGACAATCATCGAGAACAGACGGCCATTATAGGTGGATCCCATAAAGATCTCACCATCAGCCAAAAGCTGAACCGGCTCGGCGGCGGCCGACCACCAGATCGTCTGGTCCTTGATCGTGTCCAGCTTGGCCAACGCACGTTCAACACCCTCTTCAGTTTCAAGCGTGTCGTATACGTCTTCGTACGCTACGCCATCACAAAGCAGGGCCCATTCCATATTGGCGATCGGGCGTTTGTTGAGTGCACGTTTGCCTGGATACTTCTCAAGGTCGAATACGTCACATGCTCCGGTCGGAGCATCTACACCTTCAGGCACCATATCGGTGCGATAGCCGAAGGTTGTCGAATAAACAATCGTCGGAATGTAGCAAGGCGAGACAAGCTGATCGCCAAAGTCCTCAGACGCTGGTGTCCCATCAGGCGCAGGGGCCAGATGCACGTCTGGGTCGATTTCAATAATCAGGCCTTCGTCGCAGGCTCGAATATTGTCAGCGGCTTCAAGATCGACAACGTCCCACGTGACGTTGCCCGCTTCGTTCATAGCGCGCAGCTTGGCAACACCTTCGGGCGAGCTGTCATCATTCAGAATGGTGACACCAGTCTTTTCCGAATAGGGCTCGTGGTACGCTTTCAACTGCGATTTGGAATACGCGCCGCCCCACGAGACGATTGTCATCTCTTCGGCCATAGCGCCACCAGCAATTGCGGCAACCGCACTCGCCAATAGAGTGGTTTTGGTAACTTTCATTGTTAACTCCCTGTTATTCCCGTTAATTTTAGCTTTTCAGATCAGGTCACGGGGTGCCTGATCATCTGATATCCCGCGCGTCCGGGCAGAGCGCGCGGGTATTTCCCTGCTCAGGCGTCAAGCGCCCGGCAGTCATGGGCCAGCCAGCCGATTTCAACCTCTTGGCCCGGCTGCAGTTTTACCGCATCCGGCGCGTTTCGGGTTTTGATGATGAAATCGTCGTTCCCCGCAACAGACAGGCGGAAACGGAACACGTCACCCATATAGATGAATTCTTTGACCGTTGCCTTCAGCGTATGCGCATCTGCGTGCAGACGGTCTTTGTTGAACTCAACCCGTTCGGGACGGATTGAAACCTTGGTCCGATCTCCCGGGTTGTGGACGTTTACCGGTTTGGCGTCAATCTCAGACCCATCGTCCAAAGCCACCACGCATGAATCGCCGTCGATGGATTTAACAACGCCTTCCAACGTATTGTTTTCGCCAATAAACTGCGCAACGAAGCTATTTTCGGGTTCTTCGTACAGAAGATCAGGTGGGGCCAATTGCTGAATGCGCCCATCGTCGAACACTGCGACACGGTCCGACATCGTCAACGCTTCGGTCTGGTCGTGTGTCACATAGACCGTGGTGATCCCAAGCTCATGCGCCAGTCGGGTGATTTCAAACTGCATATGTTCGCGCAGCTGTTTGTCCAGCGCGCCCAGCGGTTCGTCCATCAGCACCAATTCGGGTTCGAAGACCAGCGCCCGCGCCAAGGCGATACGCTGTTGCTGACCACCCGAAAGCTGCGCCGGGCGGCGGCTGCCAAAGGCCCCCATCTGAACCATATCCAGCGCGCGCTTGACCTTTTCCTCGCGCTGATCCTTGCCCATTTTCCGCACTTCCAAAGGAAAGGACAGGTTTTCGGCCACGGTCATGTGCGGAAACAGGGCATAGTTCTGGAACACCATCCCGATTCCACGTTTATGCGGGGGAATATTGTTGATCGGTTTCCCGTCCAACATGATCTCGCCATGTGTGGCGGTTTCAAACCCTGCCAACATCATCAGGCAAGTTGTCTTGCCAGACCCTGACGGGCCCAACATTGTCAGAAACTCACCTTTTGGTAACGAGAGGTTTAGATCTTTTACAACGAGTATTTCACCATCATAAGACTTCTGGACACGTTGAAACTCGACGAACGCAGCGTCATTGGACATATACCGACTTGGCTCCCTGTGCGGTCTGTTGGTTGCCCGGTTTATCCGGATCTCAAAGACCATTGGGGACATTTAAGGACATGCAGGGCGCGCCGTGCAACCAAAAATATATTTGAAGCACTACAATTTTAGATACGGTTACCCCTTCAATGATGCGAATTCAGTTCCCGCATGTGCCACGCAAGGCTTTGATTGCTGGACAAAACCGGCTTTCCTAGCCGCTCCTGAATCTCACGGATCGCATCAAAAGTTCTTAGATTTGTGCAGCTTAGAAAAATAGCTTCAACCGAAGAATCAGCCCCAAGCTTGAGCGCTGCATCAACCACAGAGCGCCGCGAAATGCGCACAACTTTCGATTCTTCAGCCTCTCCGAACGAGCCGAAAACATCCATTGAAACCCCGTTTTCGGCGAATGCCCGACGTAATGGTTCGTTCACATCTTGTATATATGGCGACAGCAGCGCGAATTTTGAGACTCCCAAATGCGCCGCGCAAGCAGATGCGGCACGCAAAGGGTTGGTGACCACGGCAGTATTGCAGGTCTCTTGCACCATACGCTCGACCTGTTTGGATCCGATGACCGAACTGGCGGATGTGCATCCATATCCAACCACCTTGTAGGGGCGAATTTTCGGCAGCAAATCCGCCGCTGCGGGCAAAGCCTTTTCCATTTGCGCCAAGGTATCAGTCGTAACTTCTGTCCCACTTGGAATACGCGAGACATAGATCGGATAGGTTCGATCGGCGAAATAGGCATTGAACTCTGGCTCAATGGTCTCATCCGTTTGCAAAACGATCAGGCCCATTGGTGAGGCAGCTGGATCATCCGCATCCAACGTATAGGGAAGATAGCTCATATCTGGGGCAACTCCGGGCCGACTCTTGGGCTGATAAAGCGCGGTGCGCCTTGCGTGATGACGATATTTTCTTCGTGGACCAGTATTTTATCGCCCACGGCGATGCCTGGCTCTAATGTCAGGACCATCCCGGGTTCCAATACCGTGTGATCCGATGGGATCAGAGAAGGCCATTCCGTCAACGACATGCCAAGGCCATGTCCCAACCTCCCTGCACCGGTGTCTTCGCTGTTTCGGGACAAGATCGCGTTCATTGCGTGGAACAGATCAGCTGCAGTTGCGCCTGGGCGTGCCGCTTCAAACCCCGCATCTGATGCTTCGATCAACGTGGCATAAGCGTCGCGCACCTGCGCCGACGCCTGCCCGACCGACCAATTTCGGTCGTAATCGCAAAAATACCCGTCCCACACCAAACCCGTGTCCAGCATTAAAACATCCCCCGGCACCAATGCGGTTGGACGGGCTGGAGAAATCACATCGGCATACCCGCCCTGCTCGGCCCCGCCAGCCAGATACGGCACCCAATCCGCGCCTTCCTCAAGGCACAGCATCTGAAAACGGCGGAACACCTCGTCCAAAGCAACATCTTCTCCGGCGATCTCGGGCACGCGTTGAAAGGCCCTGCCCCCGATTGAGCAGGCGGTTTCGATCTTGGCGATCTCTGCCTCGGATTTCACCATTCGCAACGCACGGAGAATACCTCCGTCGCTGCCCAGACGACGGGAACCCAACCTTTCCTGCAACCTGTTAAGATCGGCCAAAGGCATGCGAGCATGGGTTTCGTGACCATCCGGCAGACCGATTACCGCATCTGCAGGGCAGATTTCGAACAAAGCGTCGGCCAGCAGGCTAACACCATCGTCGGTCAAGTCTGGTGCGCTCCAGGTGCGAATGTCTTCGATCCAGGTTGTCGCCATCAATGCCGACCCGATCGAGGGGATGACAGCGATCGGTTTGCCAGTTGCGGGCACGATCAGGTACCACGGGCGTGTCGGGCTTTCCCAAAATCGGGTCAGGTATCCTGTAAAATAGCGAACCTCGGGTTCTGTGGTCAGCAACAGCGCCGACAGCCCCTCTTGCGCCATCCGATGTTGCGCACGCTCGGTCCGCGACTGGAATTCGGACGCTTCAAAGCCCCTCATTCGGCAATCTCTGAGATAATGCACAGAACACGAGCATTTGGTTCGATGCCCAGACCCGCCCGCGCATCCGCATTCATCACGGCGGCAACCCCCGCCCCGCCCGAAGCCGTTGTAGCGATGCCAGCATCGGCCATTGCGGGAAGATGTTCAGTCACCTGTTCATCGGTCAGCGTCAGGAAACTGTCGGCATCCCTCGCCAATCCGTTCAAGGCAATCAGAGACGGTTCCTTGCAATCGAGACGCCCCATGACGCTGTCCGGACCATCGGCGAACACGCAAGCGCCAGCCTCAATACTGGCTTGCAAGGCCGGAGCTGCATCAGGTTCGACAACGATGATCTGAGGTTCTTGTCCCCAAGCCGTCCTCATATAGGCTGCGGCCGCTCCGGCCAAACCACCAACACCGGCCTGCAACATGATATGGGTCGGCACTTGCGGGCATTGGCGCACAGCTTCGGCGGCCATCTGCAGGTACCCCTCCATCAGAGTATGCGGCAGTTCGTAATACCCCTCCCACGAACTGTCCGACAGCAATATCCATCCGTTATCCTGCGCTGCTTTACTTGCGGCCTCCATGCTGGCGGCATAGTCCACGCCCTCGCGCACAACATCAGCACCCTGCGCACGCAGGCGTTCGGCAAAGCTTTCTGGTACGGTGTCTGCGATAAAGACGACAGAATTGGCCCCGAAACGGCTCGCACCGGACGCGACGCTTAGGCCGTGATTGCCTGCGCTGGCGGTGACATAGGTCCGACCAGCCAGTGTCGAGGCGTCCGGGTTTTCCGCGATATCCGCCGCGTGGCGCGCGATGACATAGGCCGCACCCAAGGCTTTGAACGACCCCAGATCCATCCGACCACGTTCATCCTTTGCCCACAGGTGTGCGACATCGGCCAACCCCTTCACTTCGGTCAGAGGCGTTTCTTTGTCCGACAGGCAGCGTGCGATCAATTCTGACGCGCGCGCGACATTGGTCGAAGGGTACGGCGCGGCCTCGATCAGTTTCTGGCCGCCGCGATGAGGGTTGGATGTGATTTTCAATTGAGCGTCTTTCCTGAGTTGCCCATTGACGTGATCGGATTCGTCAAGTTCTGTCAACAAAACTCGGTCACCACAGGAGCGTCCCATGGCCCATGCCAATCCGGCATTCAGCCCATCTGAGTATGATCGTCGGCTGGCAAAGACGCGTGCTGCCGTGGCAGCAGCTGGTCTGGATGCGCTGTTCATTGAAGACCCGTCTAATATGACATGGCTGACGGGATATGAGGGTTGGTCATTCTACGTGCATCAGGGCGTATTGGTTCTGCATGACCGTGACCCGATTTGGTGGGGCCGCAATCAGGACGCCAACGGCGCGCGGCGCACGGTCTGGATGAAAGACGATCGGATTCGCGGATACGCGGATCACTATGTGCAATCGACCGTCCGCCACCCGATGCAGGACCTTGCGGCTTTGATCCGGGACAGTGGACTGTCAGCGGGTCGGATCGGTGTCGAATTGGACAACTACTATTACTCGGCCAAGGCGCATCTGACCTTGATGGCCGAACTACCGAAGGCCGAACTGGTCGACGCGAATGGGCTGGTGAATTGGCAACGCGCGGTGAAATCGGATGAAGAAATTGCCCTGATGCGCAAGGCCGCGCGGATCTCGGAACATGTTATCGACGGTGTGCTTGACCGGATCGAACCCGGCCTACGTAAGAACGAACTGGTCGCGCAGATTTACCACGATACGATCCTGGGTGTGGGCGAGGATTGGGGGGACTATGCCGCCATCGTGCCGCTGTTGCCTTCCGGCTCGGATGCTGCCGCCCCGCATCTGACATGGGATGGTGCGCCGTTCAAATCCGGCGAATGCACATTCTTTGAACTCTCTGGCTGTTACCGCCGCTACCACACGCCTTTCTGCCGCTCAGTTTTTCTGGGTCAACCACCCGATTATCTGCTGCGAGCCGAAGCGGCGTTGGTCGAAGGGCTAGAGGCCGGGCTGGACGCTGCCCGCGCGGGCAATCAGGCGCGGGATATTGCACTGGCTCTGGCTGTCCCTTTGGAACGCGCCGGAATCGAACGCGGTGCGCGGTGCGGCTATCCGATTGGCCTCAGCTATCCGCCGGATTGGGGCGAGCGCACAATCTCATTGCGCCCCGAGGATGAGACCGTTCTGGAACCCGGCATGACCTTCCACTTCATGCCCGGTCTCTGGATGGACGACTGGGGGCTTGAGATCACCGAGTCGATCCTGATCACCGAGACCGGAGCCGCGGAGTGCTTTTGCAACCGGCCCCGAAAACTGTTCGTAAAGCCATGACCCTATTAAGAACCACGGAAATCCTTGCCGATCTGATCGCCTTTGAAACGGTATCCGCTGACAGCAACCTTGAGATCATCCGCTATCTGACCGACCGCCTTGAGGCTTTGGGCGCGCGCTGTATCGAAACGCGGGACGCGACCGGGAAAAAGGCCAATGTCTTTGCCACGCTTGGCCCGGATATGGCGGGCGGCATCCTGCTGTCAGGCCATACGGATGTGGTTCCGGTGGCCGATCAGGACTGGACAACGAACCCGTTTGAGATGACCGAGAGAGACGGTAAACTCTACGGTCGCGGCACCTGTGACATGAAAGGGTTTATCGCCGCCGCGCTGGCTTTTGCCGAAACGCTGGACGTAAGAAAGCTGACCCAACCGCTGCATTTCGCCTTTACCTATGACGAAGAAACCGGCTGTCTGGGCGCGCAGAACCTTGTCAGTGACCTATCCGAGCGCGGCATCGTACCAGACATTGCCATCATCGGCGAACCGACCGAGATGCGCGTGATCGAAGGGCACAAGGGATGCTTCGAATACACCACCAGTTTCGTCGGGCTTGAAGGGCATAGTTCGGCCCCTGATGACGGCGTCAATGCGGCTGAATACGCGGCGCGCTATATCGGAAAGCTGCTGGAACTGCGTCATATCTTGAAATCGCGCGCCCCAAAGGGCAGCCCGTTTGAACCACCCTGGACCACGGTCAATGTCGGGCGGATCTCGGGCGGTGTTGCCCATAATGTTATTGCGAGCAAAGCCGAGGTCGCGTGGGAAATGCGCCCTGTACAATCCAGCGACGCCGAACTGGTCAGAAACACCCTGTCGGATTACGTCAAACACAGCTTGTTGCCCGAAATGCAGGCCGTCCACCCCGAGGCGAGCATCTCGCAGGAAGCCGTGGCCGAGGTTGAGGGTCTTGAGCCCATGGACGAAAACGCCGCGCGCGAGCTGGTGACCGAACTGACCGGTGCCAATGGCACCGGCGTCGTCGCCTTTGCCACCGAGGCCGGTCTGTTTCAGCAACTGGGCGTTCACGCCATTGTCTGCGGGCCGGGCTCAATCACCCAAGCGCACAAGGCGGACGAGTATGTCGAGATCGAGCAGCTTGATCTGTGCTGCCGAATGCTGAACCGCCTGGGCCGCCGCCTGATCGCTTAACCAGCTCCGTGTGTGCGGTTATAGGCCGAGCGCGCGGGTTGCACATGCGCGGCGCGCGCATCCTCGCCCGGATCATAGACCTCCATCACCAGCGGATAGCAGGCGGCAGCGTCCGAGGAATGCTCCGACGAACAATCCCCTCCGGGACAGGCCGAAAGACCGACGATCAAGTCGATCTCGGCGTAGAACTCAAGATAGTCGCCGGGGCGCACCGGGCTTGCCTTCATGAAATACTGCCCGGTGTCTCGGGTGAACCCGGTGCACATGAACACGTTCAGGACGTCATGCACCAGCATCTCGGCCTCGTGCAGCGGCAGGTTGCAATGGCTGGCCAGCGCACGGGTCAGGTTGGAATGGCAGCAATAATGGTAATCGTCGCCGGACAACAACCGCCCCGTATAGGGATCGCAGCGCGTGCCGATTACGTCATGGACCGAACCGCCGAACGCGTCGAACCCGTACCAATCCAGCGTATCATCGACGACAGTCGCCATAGGGCGCATGTTGGGAAAGCTCGACCACATGCGATCCCCGGTCGACAGATGGGTGCCGTGCAAAGCGCGGGTTTTGCCGGAATAGAACCGCTCGGACAGGTCGTGCTTGTTCCACATGTTCAGGTCGCCGACCTGCGGCCCATCGACCGACAACACCCGAACAAACGCGCCTGCGGGTACGTCGATACAGGCCGCATCACGTGGCGCTGCGATGGCCTCGGCGGTCTTGCTGGCCCCCTGCCGCAGTTTGGCCAACGCGGTCAGGTCCGGTTGCGTCAACGTCTCGGGCGGGTAGCAAATGACCGGTTGGATGGCCTTGCGGTCATCTGCATCCGTTGGTGCCGCGAAGTTCGGGTTTACCAGTTTCATCAACGCTCTCCCCATGCTTTTGCACAGGCTTAGCGCATAATGAACGGGTTCGCCATCGGCTCCTGCGCGGTGTTGATCCAGGTTGTTTTGGTTCTGGTGTAATCCAATATTGCCTCAACCCCGGCCTCGCGCCCATAGCCCGATTGGTTGAACCCGCCAAAGGGCGCAATCGGTGAGATCGCACGATACGTATTGACCCAGCAAATCCCTGCTCTGATCCGTTTCGACACCCGATGCGCCCGCGCGAGATTCTGCGTGAACACGCCTGACCCCAGCCCATAAGGTGTGCTGTTCGCCAGCGCGATCGCTTCATCCTCGGTATCAAACGGCAACAGAGACATCACTGGCCCGAACATTTCGACCTTCAGCGTTTCTGTATCAGCCGAGGCGCACTGAACCAGTGTTGGCTTCATGTAATTCCCCGGTCGATCCGCGATCTCGCCCCCAAAGCGGACCGTCGCGCCCTGCCCGCGCGCTTTGGCCAGCGTCTCCTCGATCCGTCGCACCTGAGTTGCGGTGCAAAGCGGCCCCACATGCGTTTCCGCCTGCAGCGGGTCGCCCAGCCGGATGCCGTTGGCCTTTTGCTCAATTCGTTCGATCAGCGGTTCCAGAGTGGATCGATGCACCAAACCTCGTGTTCCTGCTACGCAACTCTGCCCCGAGGCGCCAAAGTTCCCGGCAATTAGACCATTGGCCGCGCCATCCAGATCGGCATCTTCAAACACCAGAATAGGGGATTTGCCCCCCAGTTCCAACGAGGTGACAGCAAAGTTCTCGGCCGAGTTGCGCACCACATGCCGCGCAGTCTCTGGCCCACCCGTAAAGGCAATACGGTCAATATCCGGGTGGCGGGTCAGCGGAATGGCGCAGTTTTCAGCGTCACCCGTGATGACCGAGACGACGCCGGGTGGAAACCCGGCCTGTTCAATCAACCGCGCAAACTCCAGCATCGGCGCAGGCGCAATTTCTGAAGCCTTCAAAACGACCGAGCACCCCGCCGCCAGTGCCGGACCCAATTTGGTCGCCGTCAGGAACATCTGCGCGTTCCATGGCACGATGGCAGCAACAACTCCGATAGGTTCGCGGGTCGTAAAGACGTGCATGTCGGGCTTGTCAATAGGCAGAACCGTTCCTTCGACCTTATCCGCCAGACCCGCGAAATAGCGGTAGTAGTCCGCTACATAACCCGTTTGTGCCGAAGTTTCCGCCAGCAGCTTGCCGCTATCGGTCGTCTCCAGTTCACCCAACTTAGTCGCATGTTCGGCCACCAGATCGGCCAGCCGGTACAACAGCTTGCCTCGTGCGGTCTGCGTCATATCCCGCCACGCCGGATCGTCCAGAACGCGTTTGGCAGCCGCAACTGCGCGATCGACATCCGCGGCCGAGGCACAGGCGAACGTGGCCCATCCCTGCCCCGTCGCTGGGTTTTCTGATGTCATGACCTGTGCGTTTGACCCTTCGGACCATTTGCCATCAATGAACAGTTGAAAATGCGGAAGATTTCCCATGGTGGTCCTCACTGAAAAGCTGGCATAACGTCGTCGATGAACCGCGCCAGAGAGGCGCGTTTGCGTTCGTTGGTCATGCCGCTGTCGACCCAGAACGAAAATTCATCATATCCCAGATCCTCGTACCGTTTGATCCGGTCAATCACCTGCTGCGTGGTTCCTACGGTCAGATCGCGGCCCAGCTTTTCGGTGGTATACATCGGGTTGGCGTCCATTTCGGCCTGCGTGATCGGTTCGATCAAGCCCTGCTGGATTGGTCGTTTATTCAGGAACCACGCACCGAAATAGTTATAGTAGCGCCGCAAATCCTGAATGCCCTGCGCCACGTCGTCATCATCCTTTCCAACATAGGTGTGATGCAGCAACATGATCTTTGGACGCGGCCCCGCATAGGTGTCGCAGGCATCGTTGAAGCGGCCCATCAGCGTTTCGATCTCCTCCATGCCCTGCCACAGCGGCGTGACCTGAATGTTAAATCCGTTATGGACGCCGAACTCGTGGCTGTTCGGGTCTCGAGCGGCGATCCATATAGGCGGGCCACCATCCTGCAACGGTTTCGGGGCCGAAGTCGTGGCCGGGAAGGTATAGAACTCACCATCATGCGCGCAGTCCCCTCGCCAAATTTGCGGCAATAGTGGCGTAGACTCTCGCATCCTTTGGCCGGCTTCCCAAGCGTCCATCTCGGGCATCAGACGCTCGTATTCAAAGGAATAGGCCCCGCGTGCAATGCCCAATTCGATCCGGCCCTTGGTGATCTGATCTGCCGCTGCGGCCTCACCGGCCAGCTTGATCGGATGCCAAAATGGCGCGACCACCGTACCCGTGCCAAGGCGCACATTCTTTGTATGATGCGCCAGATCGACCAGAGACAGGAACGGATTCGGCGCAATGGTGAATTCCATGCCATGATGCTCGCCCGTCCAAACCGCGCGCATGCCGCCCTCATCGGCCATTTTCACCAGACTAACGAACTCGTCATACAGAACGTCTTGCGGCTGATCCGGCGTCAGGCGTTCCATATGGGCAAACAGCGAAAACTCCATCAATCGGCTCCTTTAGCGAAAACTGTGAATGTCGCCGCGTTCGGCGTCGCCCAGATACAAGGCGAAATCCCCGGTCTGAACCTCGCGTGCAAAGCGGGTCATCATGTGGTGAATGCCTTGGGTGGCGAAGGTCAGGTTGGGCAGGTTCGCAACCGGTACCCACTGGGCATTCGTAGATGCGCAGGGCTGATCTGCTGACGCCAGGAAAAACGTATATTGCAGCTTGGTCTCGGCGTCATTGAACGACGAATAAACCTGTTCGATCCGCGCATGGATACCGCGTTCCGACAACCCCTGCGCCAGCCTGTTCCGTTGACCACCAGTCTCAGCACCCGAGACTTGAACCGGGCGAAACGCAGCGCCATGGCGTTCCAGAAGCACTTGGTCGCCAGCAGTAATAATCGCACCGCAAACCGTTGGGACTTTGGCGTCCATTTCGGCCTCAAGACCCAGGCTGAAATACGATCCGCCCACATAGCCTAATCCGTCGCCTGCAACGTGTGAGAATTCAAGCACACGGCCCATCAGGATGGTATGATCGCCTGCCGGAATGGCCTGATGGGTTTCGCAACAAAACTGCGCCACCGCTCCGTCAATCAGCGGCAAGTCATGCTCGCCGTTATGATGGGGAACTTTCGCGAACCGGTCGCCTTTATACCCTGCAAAAGTGTTCGAAACCTCTTGCTGACCTTCAGCCAGAATGTTGACGGCGAAATGACGGCAATCGGTGAACACTTCATAGCTGGACAGGAACTTGCCTGGGCACACCAGCAGCAGCGGCGGGTCTAGAGACACCGAGGAAAACGAGTTTGCCGTGAATCCAACCGGCACGCCATTTTCATCGCGGGTGGTCACCACTGTCACGCCGGTCATGAAGCTGCCAAAGGCATCGCGCAGGGCGCGTGGGTCCAACGTGGTCATGTCAGGCACTCCTGAACAAAGGGCAACAGCGTGGCGTTGACCTGCGCCGCATGGGTCATCGGCATCATGTGTGCTGCACCGGGGATGATCTCTGCCCGCCCCTTTGGTGCAAGGCTGGCCATCTGTAGCGACATAACGGGGGTCGAGTTCGGCTCATCCGCGCCGGTCACAAACATGGCCGGACATGTAACCGCAGCCAACTGCGCTTCGGTCGGGCCGTCGCTTTCGGCAAAGACCGTATAGGCCGCCTTATAGGCGCGTGGATCGACCTCTTGCAGCCATCGCGCGCAGGCGTCGCGTTCCGTTAATGCACTCTCTGCAAACCACCGGCGCAGAGTGACCGAGGCGTCGTTCGGCTGCTGCGCATCAAGCGCATGAGCCCGCGACAAAACCGCTTGTCGCGCCGCGTCAGAGCGCTTGTAGATGGCGTTCAGGGCCGCAACCCCTTTGACATTTCGATTGTCCGAGGCCGCTATTTGCGTCGCAATCAGCGCACCCATCGAATGCCCGATCAGCACCGCAGGCTCGTTCAACAACGCGGCAATCGGCGCGGCGAAGCTATTCAGTCCACTTGACGCGGTAAATGGCGTTTCCCCGTGACCCAGCATGTCCGGGCAAACCACGCGATACCCAGCAGAAACCAAAGGCTCGATCTGCCCGCCCCATGCTTCGGCCCGCAGACCGACGCCGTGCAACAGCACGACCAGAGGCCCCTCGCCCACGTCAATCGCGGCCAGATCATCGAACTTAGACCGAGGCCGGGTTGTCCACGTCATGACCCAAATCCTTCAAGTCCTGATAACGATCCCCGATCCGGTGGTGCGGACGCCCCGTCGTCGCCCCGCCCAGCACAATTACAACCTCATCAGCGCGCGGTGCGTCGGGAATGGCGAATTGCAGCGTCAGATAATGCGACCGGCGACCGGCATCGTTCTTGTCCATCAGCGGCACCATGATCGGTGCGTTGGCTGGCCCTCGGGTATTGGTGAAAGACAGGTAGGATTTCGCCCCAACCGCCTGCCGGAAATGATTACCGAAATGCAGCGTGTGGATCAGGCCCGAGGCATGCTCGACCTCTCCGTCCAGCCCGACAACAGCGGCCTTACCATAGGCTTCGATTGCATCGCCGCTGCCAGCCAACGCAATCATTCGTCCGGTCAGTTCCTCACCTAAAACAGGGGCAAAGCGCAGAATCTCAGGCCTCAGGTCCTCGACATAACGTCCGGCCCACGGGTTGGTGACCACAGCCGCCACCGCGAACATCCGCCATGGGCGGTCTGCCTTGCGAAACCCTTCAACCAGAACCTCTTCGTCGTAGGTCACGATTTTTCGAATATTTGGCTGCACAAACGCCCCCTGTGATTGATTGGCAAACTATCCTCGGCCAGGGGCTGCTTTGACAAACGAAAGAACTTTGGTCTTAGGTATTAGTGACTCTAATATGTAGGTTACAAATGCCCAAAACCCTGCCCCCGCTCACGTGGTTCAGATCGTTCGAAGCCGCCGCACGACGGCTCAGTTCCACCGCAGCCGCTGATGAGATCGGCCTGACGCAATCCGCCGTCAGCCAACAGATCAGATCGCTGGAAACGCGGTTGGGTGTGGTGTTGTTTCACCGCCACGCGCGTGGCCTGTCGTTGACCGACGAGGGCCGCAAGCTGCTGCCACAGGTCGAAGCCGCGCTGGAGATGCTGCACTCGGCGGCGTCACCGTATCTGGCCGAGGAACGCGCGCGTCACCTTACCGTTGCGGCGTCGGTCAGCGTGCTGGAATGGGTGATATCCCCCGCGTTGCCGCATTTCCGGTCGCGAAACCCGGACACATCCGTGCGTTTTGTCAGCACGATCTGGCCGGATGAATACTCGGCCTCTCGCGCGGACATCGAAATACGGTTCGGATCTGCAAAACAGGTGGGTCGGGACGCAACCGAACTGTTGCCCAATGACCTGATCGCGGTGAAATCTCCCCAGTTGGACGGCGACTTGCCGGACCTGCCTTTGATCGAGGCGGTCGGCACATCCGGCAATTGGTCGTCCTGGTCCGAGGCAACTGGGTACACAATCCCAACCCCCACCTTCTACGTGGATTCTTACGGTCTCGCTCTACAACTCGCCACCACCGGAAACGGGGTGGCTTTGGTCAACGCTTTGGTCGCGGAACACGCATTGCGCACCGGTCGGGTCAAACGTGCCACCGAAGCTTCGGCCCCCGCAACCGAAGGGTATTTTCTGGCGGTCCAACGCCGCTCGTCCGAGGTAGACGCATTTCTGGATTGGTTTTCCGGCGCACTGCCTGAGATAAGTCGCATTTAACGTCTGATTCAAACAAGTGGATGTCGCATCTGAGGATATCCAAGGGCCTTATTTTAGTGAATTCTGGCGAAAAAGGTCCGATTCATGCGATATTCCGGCTTCCGAGTCATCAAAGAGGCGCTCACCGGCCACAAAGGGTGGAAACCGGTCTGGCGTGAGCCCGAACCCAAGGCGCATTACGACATCATCGTCATCGGCGGTGGTGGTCATGGGCTGGCAACAGCGCACTACCTGTCCAAGGTCTATGGTCAGCGCAATGTGGCGGTGGTCGAAAAAGGTTGGATCGGCGGCGGCAATGTGGGGCGGAACACGACGATTGTGCGCTCGAACTATATGCTGGACGGGAATGAACCGTTCTACGAGTTCTCAATGAAGCTGTGGGAAGGGCTTGAACAGGACCTGAACTACAACGCGATGATGAGCCAGCGCGGGATCATCAACCTGTTCCACACCGACGGTCAGCGAGATGCTTATACGCGGCGCGGCAATGCGATGATCCTGAACGGTGCGGACGCTGAACTGTTGGACGCTGATCAGGTTCGTAAGGAACATCCCTATCTGAATTTCGACGATGCCCGCTTTCCGATCAAAGGCGGCTTGGTTCAGCGCCGCGCGGGTACTGCTCGTCATGACGCGGTGGCATGGGGGTTTGCGCGATCGGCTGACCTGCACGGCGTCGACATCATCCAGAATTGCGAGGTCACAGGCCTGCGGATTGAGAATGGCAAATGCCTGGGCGTTGAAACGACTAAGGGCTTCATCGGCGCGAACAAAGTGGGCTGTGCGGTTGCGGGCAGTTCCGGCCGCGTGATGGGAATGGCCGGAATGCGATTGCCCATCGAGAGCCACGTTTTGCAGGCGTTTGTGTCCGAGGGTCTGAAACCAGTTCTGCCCAGTGTCATCACCTTTGGCGCGGGCCATTTCTATGTCAGCCAATCCGATAAGGGAGGGCTGGTCTTTGGCGGTGATATCGACGGCTATAACACCTACGCCCAACGCGGCAACTTGCCCGTGGTCGAGGATGTTTGTGAAGGCGGCGTGGCCCTGATGCCCATGATCGGCCGCGCCCGCCTTTTGCGAATGTGGGGCGGTGTGATGGACATGTCGATGGATGGCTCGCCCATCATCGACCGTACGCCGGTCGAGGGGCTCTATTTCAACGGCGGTTGGTGTTACGGCGGGTTCAAGGCAACCCCGGCCTCGGGCCATTGCTTTGCGCATCTGTTGGCGAAGGACGAGCCGCACCCGGTAGCCACCGCCTACCGCCTCGACCGGTTCCAGACGGGCCGGATGATCGACGAAAAAGGCGTGGGCAACCAGCCCAATCTGCACTGAGGGGACTGTACAATGATTATCAACCATCCCCTTTTGGGTCCGCGCGATGCCTCGGAATTCACCTATCTGGGTGACGCGTCGCTGATCGACCGCCCGGACTGGCAGTCTGAAAACGCAGCTGAGGCGTTCTATGAATACGGCTATGTCCGCGACAACCCGGCCGGTGAGCATCAGGAACTGTGGTATCACGAGGCCGGAGACCGATCCTGGCTGGTCGTAACGCGCAACACGCTGACGCATGAGATTTCAAAGGTGGAACTGGCCCGCGACGTGGCCCGCGCACGGGGGCGATCCAAATGACGCAGACAAACCGGCTGAATGGCGGCCAGATCGACCGCAACACCTCTTTGTCCTTCAAATTTGACGGGCGCAACTATACCGCGCATCCCGGCGATACTCTGGCCTCGGCCTTGCTGGCCAATGACGTGCGGCTGATCGGGCGGTCGTTCAAATACCATCGCCCGCGCGGGCTGCTGACCGCCGGATCCGAAGAACCCAACGGCATGGTCGAACTGCGCACCGGTGCCCGCAAGGAACCCAACACCCGCGCCACAACGATTGAAATGTTCGACGGGCTTGAGGCGAATTCGCAGAACCGCTGGCCCAGCCTGAAATTCGACGCGCTGGCCGTGAACGATATGTTCTCGAACTTCCTGTCGGCAGGGTTTTACTACAAGACCTTCATGTGGCCTGCCGCGTTCTGGGAAAAACTCTACGAACCGATGATCCGCCGCGCCGCCGGTTTGGGATCGTTGTCGCAAGAGGCTGACCCGGATGAATATGACAAAGGGTTCCGTCACTGCGATCTGCTGATCATCGGCGCTGGACCATCTGGCCTGATGGCTGCCCTGACCGCAGGACGTGCCGGGGCAGACGTTATTCTGGCGGATGAGGATTTCACCCTTGGCGGACGTCTAAACAGCGAGACCTATGCGCTGGGTGACCACAGCGCCCCGAACTGGGCGGCTCAAGCGGTTGCAGAGCTATCGTCTTTGCCCAACGTCCGACTGATGCCGCGCACCACAGTGATCGGCGCGTTCGATCATGGCGTCTATGGAGCCGTGGAGCGGACTGGGGATCATTTAGCCACCCTACCAGTGGGCAAACCCCGTCAGATCCTATGGCGTATTTACACTCAAAAAGCACTGCTTTGTGCCGGAGCCACGGAGCGCCCCATCGCGTTCGAAAACAACGACCGGCCCGGCATCATGATGGCCAGCGCATTGCGAACCTATGCCAACCGGTTCGCTGCCACCGCGTCGCAACGTGTGGCGATCTTTACCAACAATGATGACGGCCATCGCACCGCAGCCGATCTGCATGCCAAGGGCGTCACAATCACTGCCGTCGTGGATGTGCGCGAGGACGCACCTACCTGCTATGATTATGAGGTCCTGAAAGGCGCACAAGTCATTGATACCAAAGGCCGCCACGGGCTGACCTTTGTCGAGGTCGCCTTGGCTGACGGCTCAACCCGTACTCTGGAAAGCGGGGCGCTGGGCGTGTCCGGCGGCTGGAACCCGAACGTGCATATGACATGTCACCAGCGCGGACGCCCGATCTGGGATGACGCTTTGGCCGCTTTTGCGCCCGGTGATAACCTGCCCATTGGCATGTCTGTTGCCGGGGCGGCAAACGGGTTGATGTCGACACATGGCGCCCTGCAATCCGGTGCGGAAGGCGCGGCCAACGCGCTGGAACTGACAGGTGCCCTGCCCGACTTGCCCGAAGCAGAGGATGCTCCGGTCTCGCAAACGCCATTCTGGTATGTGCAAGGATGCAAGCGCGCCTGGGTGGATCAGCAGAACGACGTGACAGTCAAGGACGTCAAGCTCAGCTATCAGGAAGGGTTCCGCTCGGTCGAGCATCTGAAACGCTATACAACACTGGGCATGGCGACGGATCAGGGCAAGACCTCGAATATCACCGGCCTTGCGATCATGGCCGAGGTGGCTGGCAAATCGATCCCCGAAGTCGGAACCACCATCTTCCGCCCGCCCTATTCGCCCGTGCCGATTGGCACCTTTGCGGGCCGGATGAAGGGGCAGGAATTCCACCCGACCCGCCTGACGCCCTCGCACTATTGGGCCAAGGAACGCGGCGCGGTGTTTGTCGAGGTTGGCAACTGGCTGCGCGCGCAGTGGTTCCCCCTGCCCGGTGAAACCCATTGGCGGCAATCGGTGGACCGTGAGGTGCGTCAAACCCGCGCCTCAGTCGGGGTGTGCGATTGTACGACGCTGGGCAAGATCGACGTGCAAGGCACCGATGCGGCCGAGTTTCTGAACCGCATCTACGCCAACGGCTTTGCCAAGCTGGCGGTTGGAAAAACCCGGTACGGCCTGATGCTGCGCGAAGACGGGATGGTCATGGATGACGGCACCGCCGCGCGGATGGCCGAGGATCACTTCGTTGTCACCACAACCACGGCGAACGCTGTAAGTGTCTATCGTCACATGGAATTTGCGCGCCAGTGCCTGTATCCGAACATGGATGTGCAACTGATTTCTACCACCGAAGCCTGGGCACAATACGCCGTGGCCGGACCCAATTCGCGCAAACTGCTGCAAAAGATCGTGGACCCAGAGTTTGATCTCTCGAACGACGCCTTCCCGTTCATGGCATGCGGCAACGTCACCGTCTGCGGTGGGCTACGGGCGCGGCTGTTCCGGATCTCGTTCTCGGGCGAGCTGGCCTATGAAATCGCGGTGCCCTCACGTTATGGCGACGCGCTGATGCGGCGGCTGATGGCCGAGGGTGAGGAATTTGACGTCACCCCCTATGGCACCGAAGCGCTGGGCGTGATGCGGGTTGAAAAGGGCCATGCTGCCGGAAGTGAACTGAACGGCACCACCACGGCATTGAACCTTGGCTTGGGTAAAATGGTGTCGAAGAAGAAAGACAGCATCGGCTCGGTCCTGTCCGAACGCGAGGCTCTGGTCGAGCCGGATGTCCTGCGACTTGTCGGGATCAAACCTCTGCAACCCGAAGATAAGGTCACAGCAGGCGGGCATCTGATGAACAGCGAAGGCCCGGTCGATGCGGCGCATGATCAGGGGTATGTCACTTCGGCTGTCTACTCGCCGATCCTCAACAGCAATATCGGTCTAGGCCTTGTGAAAAACGGGGCTGAGCGGCTGGGCGAGAAAATGCGTCTGGTCTCGCCGCTGACTGACCTGACTGTCGAGGTGGAACTTGTCTCGGCCCATTTCGTCGACCCTGAAGGAGAGCGTCTACGTGCATGATCTTGTTGCGATAACCGCCCTGGGCGGGACTGACCCACACGTGGACACCGTCGGAGGTGTCACATGTACCGAAGTGCCCGGCGTGGCGCTAGCCTCGGTCGCGGCCCGAATGGGGCAGGAAGACAAAGCCGCCACTTCTCTGGCCAAGTTGATCGATGCCCCCACCCCCGATATTGGTCGCTGGGCGGGTACAACGATCAGCGCGTTCTGGGCCGGCCCCGATCAATGGATGATTGAGGCCCCCTTTGACACCCACGAAGCGCTTGCCGAACAGGTCAAAACCGCCATGGGAGATGCCGCCTCGGTCACCGAGCAAACGGACGGCTGGACGCGGTTCGACCTGAACGGAGATCATATTCCTGCGGTTCTGGAACTCCTGTGCCAGCTTGATCTGCGCAAGCTTGACCCAGGCAGCGCGGCGCGCTGTTCGATCCATCATATCGGTTGTTTTGTTCTGGGCCGTGCACCCGAGAGCTTCAGTTTCTACGGTCCACGATCCTCGGCCGGTTCACTGCATCATGCCCTTTTGACGGCGATGCGCTCGGCACTTTGATCCATCGGTCAGACCGACGGGAGCGGCGCGTTATCTTCAACGCGAAAACGGTTGATTCTGCGGCGATCTTCGCTGGGGCTTAGTCCGAAGGCCGCCCGATAATGCGTCACCAGAGGCGCGACCGAACCGTACCCGACGGCTGAGGCGATCTGGGGGATCGGGTCCTTGGTATAAACCACCATCTGCCGCGCCGCCTTCATGCGCATGGCGCGGTAATAGTGGCTGGGACTTTGACTGGTTGCCTGTTTGAAAGCCCGTTCGATCTGTCGGGGCGTCACCCCCATCTGCTGCGCCACCTCTGCCACGGAAATCGGCTCGCTCATATGCGCAGCGAACAACGCAACACTGCGGGAAACCAGAGGCGGCAGGTTATCGCCCGTGTCGGGCGCAGTTGCTCTGGGCACCTGCTGTTGAACACCGGCGCCGCGCATCATCGGGTGCTGGAACCAACAGGCGACTTCATGTGCGACGTCCCCACCCAGCCTATCCTGAATAAGATGCAATGCCAGATCAAACCCTGCCGCCGCACCCGAAACGGTTGTTCGACTCGCATCTCTGACGATCACTTCACTGCGGGCATCCATGTCAGGGAATTCAGCTTTGAACGCGGCCTCATAACACCAATGAACCGACACCGGATGACCCTGCATGACACCCGACCGAACCAACGGAAAAACACCTGCGCTGATCCCGCCCAGAACCGTCCCGTGGCGGCCTAGACTGCGCAGGGCACCGTTGCCAAAACTCGGGTTGTCGAAGACCGAAGTCGGACTGCTGAGAAGGAAAATAATGTCAATGTCCTTGCAGGCTGCCAGAGATCGCTCGGCTTCGAATCCGACACCTGCACTGGATTGGACCTTTTGGCCATTCTCGGAAATCAGCGACCAGAGGAACGCTTCTTGCCCCGCGATTTCATTGGCCGCCCGCAGCGGCTCGATCACCGAGGTCAGGCATGCCATGGGAAAGCCATCAAACAGCAAAAAGCCGATCTCGATTCTGTTTTCAGTCCGCATGGACCTGTCCTAGCAGGAAATCCGCCGTTGCCCTAAGCGAAGTTTCAAGCCCAGCGGATCAACCCGATGATGGCTGATGTTGCGTAAAACCCCTGTAGCAACAGAAATGTCCAGCGACGGTCGATTACAGCCCAGGCTGCGAACAGACCCGACGACAATAGCAGAAGCGTAAAACCCAACAACTCCGCCCCGATATTCGAGGCGATCAGCAAGGCATAGGCCATCGCCAACACGGACCCGGTGATTTCAAACACCGTAGTCAGACTGCGACGCGAGGTTTCGAGTTTTTCCATGCTTCACCCCTGTCCTGTCATGCGGTTTATCGGAGCGGGCTTAGTGATAAAAAATGTCATTTTGGGCCTTTGACGTTTTGTCTTTTCCTGTGACTAGACCAAGGTTATCATGTGACTCAAATGAATGATTGTCATTCTGTGATCTTATTTTGTCATATGGCGGCACATGAACGAACGCCTAGAAATTGACGCCCTACGCGCCTTGCTGGCCATTGCTGCACATGGTGGCGTGACCCGCGCGGCGGAACATCTGGCGTTGTCTCAATCTGCGGTCAGCCACAAAATTCGTCGGCTAGAGCAGACGTTGGATTGTAACTTGCTGGCCCGCCGCGCCGGTGGCCCCTTGTTTACCGAAGCCGGTCAACGGCTGTGCGACTATGCACGCCGGATCACTGATTTGCATGACGAAGCGTTGTCATCTTTGGGCAAGAAACCTCTGACCGGAACCATCCGCCTGGGCATGACCGAGGACACCGCCACAAGCGACATCGCCCGAATTGTGGGTCGTTTCACGCGGTTGTACCCTGACATTCGTGTCCGCACCCGCACCAGTCAAAGCCTAAACGTGCAGACCTGGTTGAAAGCCGGAGAGCTGGATGTGGCGGTGATGCAGATCTTTCGTCAGGACATTCTGCCTGACGATTTGATCCTGTTTGAAGACACGCTGCACTGGGTCAAATCGCCGGAATTTCACTTGGATTTATCCTCACCCGTGCCATTTCTATCCTTCGATAGCCAATGTTTTTACAAACAATGGGGCATGGGACGAAAGCTGCACCAGTTCGATAACGTTCTGGAGTGCCCGAGTGCGGCGGGCATCCAATCGGCGGTGCGGTCGGGTTTGGGTGTCGCATTGTTGAACGGTATGCACATCACTTCGGACATGGAAATCATCGACAAGCTATTCCCTGTCCCGCCCCGTATCGCCTTTGTCGCGCGCACGCATCTAAAGCGCCGAAACCCGGCTGCAATAGCTCTCATTCAGGAAATCCGCAAAGAGGTTGAGACCACGATGCCTGTGACCAGCGCAGGCTAAGTTAACTCGCCCCGAGGTTGAACGCTTTGGACATACGTTCCCGGCGACGTTCGATCGACTTGTGAAACGCCAACTTGCTGAACAAAACAAGCGGGAACATCACCCGTTCCCCTAGCCCGTCGATGATGACCAGCTTTCCGCCGCGTTCCTGCGCGCGGACGATGTTTTCAAACCCCATGTCACCGACAATGATCTGCCCTTTTTTGAGATCGTCCATCAGTTCCATGAACTCATCATGCAGCCGTTGGCGCGCCTCCTTGTCCGACGCAACCGCACGCTTTTCGGATTGCAGGGTCGGCGCAAGCCCACCATCTGAACCGGTCAGTTTTTCAACAACCAATGCCGGGCCTTGCGACGTCGGCGCATACCCCATGAACCGCGCGAGGCGTTCGATTTCCGGGCAGCCGCGATTCAACGCGGCCAGATATTCGTTCGCTTCTCGATTCCACTGCCGCAGATTGCCATAGCGCCAGGCCGCATATCGCGGAATCGTATGATGTCGAATAGGTTCATCCACCCGAACTTTCAACAACGCGCCTTCAATTTCAGGGTGTTGGAAAATCTTGTAGTTGCGGCTTTCGCGCAGCGGGGTGTGGCCGCTTAGGTCAATCATGTCTGTCAGGTCCCAATCATGAGAAACGTGCGCCGCAGGGGCACTTAGTGCTAAAATCAGTGCCCTTCATAGGGCGTTCTGATTTCCGTGACAATTCACCTTTGTTTCAGCCTGAACTGGCGATGACGCTTCCTGAACCTGTTTGATCAACCAGTTCCGAACCGCCTCGGCGACCTTTGCCTGTCTGGGCGTGCGTTGGGTGACGACGTGGTACCCTTCTTGCACCGGGGTTGCAAAAGAAACGGGTTGGCACAAGCGCCCGGCCTCAAGGTCCCCAGCGACAAATTCCCGGTTGGCCAGCGCGATGCCCTGCCCGGCGATTGCTGCATCGATGGCCAGCGAAGTCTGGCTGAACGCCATCGTCTTTAGCCCGGATACAGGCACCTCTCCCAAAGCGGCCTCCAGAAACAGAGGCCACTGGCCATGGGTGTCTTCGAGCAGAACATGGTTGATCAGGTCTGCAGGCGACTGAATGGGGCTATGCCCTGACGCGAGATCAGGATGGCAGACAGCGATCAACTCTGCAGAAAACAAAGGCACGGAGACCAATCCCGGACCAAACGGTGGCTTACCCTGCCGGATCGCAATATCGACCCCGTCCGTCTGGAAATTCGCCAGCGTGTTCGACGCATCCAGACGTAGCCGGATATCGGGATGATCCTGTGCGAAATACCCCAATCTCGGCACCAACCACCGTGTAGCAAAAGAAGGGGTTGAACTGATCGTGGCAACAACGTCTTGCGGTGATAAGTTCTCCGTTGCCTCGGCCATCATATCAAAAGCGCGACGGATCGGTGCAAGGTAAGCCCGACCCTCATCAGTCAGGGACAGCCCTCTGGCCTGCCTGTGGAACAGTTTGATTTGCAATATTTCCTCAAGCGACCGCACCTGTTGGGCCACAGCGCCTTGCGTGACGCCCAACTCATCAGCGGCCCGACTGAAGTTCAGATGGCGCCCGGACGCTTCAAAAGCCTTTAACGCGTTCAAGGGGGGTAAATTACGCATGGTTAGGGATTCAACACGATAGATTTTCTACAAGGTTAAGGCAGAATTACTGATTGGTCAAACGCCACCGCTGACGCCATTTTTCATCCTAAGTAGACACAATGAGGTGCAACATGTCGGACAACAAAGTCGCAATCATCATGGGCGGCGGCAGCGGCATGGGCGCGGAAAGCGCCCGTCGTTTGGCAGCTGATGGGTTCAACGTCGCCATCCTGTCATCATCGGGTAAAGGCGAAGCTTTGGCGACTGAATTGGGCGGCATCGGCTTGACCGGCACCAACAGATCCAGCGCAGACATGCAAAGGTTGGTGGACATGACCATGGACCGCTGGGGTCGCGTTGATGTGTTGGTGAATTCAGCTGGTCACGGCCCCCGCGCCCCGGTTCTTGAGATCAGTGATGACGACTGGCACGAAGGGCTTGAGGTCTATTTCCTCAACGCGGTAAGGGCCACGCGGATCATCGCCCCGATCATGATCGACCAAAAGTCCGGAGCAATCATCAACATCTCGACCTTCGCGGCGTTCGAACCCGACCCGGTGTTTCCAACGTCTGGTGTGATGCGGGCGGGTCAGGCAGCCTACACCAAATTGTTCGCGGACAAACATGCGACTGACAATGTGCGCATGAACAACGTGCTGCCGGGCTTCATTGACAGCCTGCCGGAAAACCCGGACTGGAAGGCCCGTATTCCGATGGAACGATATGGCAAGGCCTATGACGAAATCGCAGCAACCGTAGCTTTTCTAGCGTCGGACGGTGGAGCATATATCACCGGCCAGAACATCCGAGTAGACGGTGGGCTGACACGGTCGGTGTAACACCGGCGACCGCCCTGCCCCGGCTCATAACACTGTACGGTCATTTGCTGTTATCCGCCGGGCTCTGGGACTGAGCCTTTTGACCGGCCCAAAGCCCGATATCGTCGCCGTCGATAATGATCGCCAGATCCCAGAATTTTCGGATCTCTTCTTCAGCGAACTGCGCAGCCATCGGTTCATCCGGTACGCGCTCAACGCGGAAGCCGAACTGCTCAAATCCGCTGTAATCTATGCGGCTTAGAATGACCGGATACACCTCGCGCTCCAACGCAGCTGCAGCAAGAAATCTCGCTACATTGTACACTGATTTCATGGGGCTCACGATCCGAACACCGATATGCGTTGGCCCGCCCTCATCCCGCTCCCAAAGCGCAACGGAAGGAATCAGGCTCATTTCAGGAAATACAACAATCCCGTGCGGCTTGGGTCCTTGATCGCCAGAGATCAGGTCATCCAATTGAACCGGCCGTTTTGGCGTCGTTCTGCTTAGGATATCGTACCATGAAATATCTGTCATTTTCTGTACTTGGCCTCTGCAATGATTTCGGCCGCTTTCGCCGCCCCCGGTTCTGGCAATTCAATTTTATTCAATGCGGTCCGATAGACCTCCAGATCACCTTGATCCAGGCAGTCTGAAACCGTTCGCTCGAGTTTCATGAACTCTTTTTCGGTGATGATCGCGCACAGGTCACGGTCAGCCAACGCCTGGGCGCGTCGTTCCTGATTGTCCAGATACGGTGCTGATTGGGGGATCAGGATTGCCGGAATCTTATTGTAAAGGATTTCGAGAACAGAATTATATCCGGCCGCCGAAATGACCAAATCCGCGGCCAGGCAAAGGGTTGTGGCCTCAAAGGTCTGAACGACGTGAGTATTTGACCAACCGAAGGTGGCCGGCTGAACCTTACTGCCCGGCCAGGTTACGACAAGGTGCAAACAATCTGACCGGTCCTCAAGCATCCCGGAAATTGCCTGAAGTTGCGCTGACCGGTCCGACGCCACGCCGCCGCCTAACATGCTGACAACCAGATGATCAAACTCACGCCCAAACCGTTCAGCCAGCCGACCCCTAAGTCCTTGGCGTTCATCACCCGACTGAACCACATGGCGAAAGATCGGGCCAACGTTTCGAACGTGATCGCCGTAACTGTAGGTGTCGTTTAGCTCTTCAAAGGCTTCGGATGGCACTATGACCTTGTCGAATACGGCCTCACGCTGGAGCATTCTTGGCCTGGACCGCCCATCAGGCCACAACCCACGCCGTATCCAAACCGCCGACAAGTTGCGCTCAAGGATCGTTCGGTAGACGGAATCAAAGACATAGCCGCCGTCAAACACCAACCTGTCATTTTCCTGCAGCGCTGCGCCAAGTCGGCGGTAAGTCAGGATATCGTTGCCATTAAAGTTGGCTGATACTTCAGTCCGCTGAACCAGAGGGATACTGTCCATGCCTTCGCGGCGCACAAGTGGAACGCAGCTGGGAAAGGCCGCAAAAATCGGGGCCACATCATCCGGCAATTCTTTGGCAATGATAGCGCATCGCTGAGCGTGCCCCAATCCAACCCCGTTGGTTGGAAAAAACACTGTTCGCTGTGCCGTTCGAATAGGTTCCCGTTTTTGGGGCTTTAGGTCTGCTGCCTTTTCCAAACGGGAAATGTCCACCGAATGCAGCCACTGGGATTTTGTCGCCTGTTCAGCCACCCCGGCAAGGTTTTCAAGTATCTTTCCTGTGAGGTACCCGTCCAGCGCAAGCGGCGTTTTAGGCCCGATCAAAGCCGGGGCGCCAGAGGACACAATGGCCTCATCATCCGTGCAATCTATCGCGACCCCAGCAGTGGCGATCAGTTCGACTGCAAGCGCGGCCATGCGAACCCCGGCGACACCATGACCAAACATCACTAAGACGTCTGTCGTATTTGCCAGGATGCGGGCTGAAAGATCTGTATACAGAATGGTAGGCAAATCGTAGAAGGGCGACTCATTGATCACCTTGTTCTGCGCCCCGTTGACGATAAGTTGCAGAGTATAGTCACTGCGATTGCTCATCCGGGCCAAGCAAGAGAGCGTCTCGGGCGCGTCAAGTTCCATGGACCCCAAGACCACGGCAACATTTGGCTTTTCGACCGCAGAACGGGCCGTTGGCCGAATGTCGGCGACCAAGGGACAGGCCGCCGAAGGTAGCATCAAGCGCGGCTGGAAGTCCGCAAGGTCCAACACCGTGGCTTCACGCCCAAGGGCATATGCCAGACGCGCCTTTGCACCGATATAACTTTGCTGCGTTTCGAAACGGCCCGTGGCAACCACTGGTACGTTTGCCGCCAGTTGCCTTTGCCGCAGGGACGCAAGAAGAAGATCATCAATCTCCTCGGCGCCAAGCACAAATACCCTTTCGACCTCATGCTCGCCCGGATCGACCAAAAACTTGGCAGCATCGTAAACCCGGCCGCGACCCGCGTCTTTCGGCAAGTATTCGGCATCGATACACACGTTGAAACCGCGTGCGGTCAGCTGATCGGCAAAGATCAATTGCGCATCAAAGGTCCGCAGCGAGCGCGTGCCGGCCTCGATAAAAATCATTTCATAACCCCGCTGTCTGCGGTCAGGACATTTGACAACATTGCCCTGAAACTCTCTGCCGAATAACGCTCCAGCACCTTTTGCGACCGTGAGACCTGTTCATGATATCGTTGCGGGTCAGCGACCAGATCAGATATGACCCGGTCCACGTCGCCCGGATGACACGTAAGGACACCATCGCCGAAATTTGCCCCGGTTTCCGGATTGGTAAGAACCACTTTGCCAGCGGCCAGCGCTTCGGTCACGACGCGACCAAAGCTCTCTTGCCAGGTCGGCGCTGTAAAATAGACGTAGAAATCGATCATTCCAAAGAACTCGTCCACACTAATGGCGTCAAAAGGCAGCAAGGTCCAATGGGCCCGAAGAATACCCGCGTTCAGCATGGCATCAGCACCCAGAATTACATTGCTTTGAGAATGCTCGGGAAAGCACATGTCGAGGTCGGAAAGCGATGGGAACTTTTCAAACCCCGGTCGTGAATGCCTGCCCCGACGGTCCTGTGGCTTTTCGCACGGAAGACTTACATCCGTATGGCAGATGTTGAACCAGTCGGTGTCCCGAACCCTCCACTGCCTTGCCAAGCGCGAGCTGTCCAACCAATCGTTCACGGTCTTGCGATTATGGGGTGAAATCGGTGCCAGGGTTCGCCTCAGCACAAAAGATGACGCCTCAATCTGGTTCAGGCAGCCGGAAACGTCGAACCCTTCCTCGCCGCCCGGACGCAAGAAATTTTCATGCGTCACCACGATCAGATCACGGGCAAAAATTTTGGTGTTCAGTGCCTCGTTGAACTTTAGAAACGATGGATTGTGCAGGATCACGTAATCTGCACTAATACGCGGTACATCCCAAATCAGCGGGATATGCAATTGGTCCAACACCTGCCGCAGTGCCGGCGCAACATATTGATTTTCACCAAAAGTTCGCGAAGTTATCGCGTGCACCTCTAGCGTTCCAAAGTCCACAGCCACCCGCAGTTCGGCCGCAACCGCTGCTGACGTTCCACCGGAAAACCGCGATTCAATGATGTAGGCGATCTTTGGACGCGCTGAGCAATTGATGGCCTCAAGCGCCGACATAAGCTTTAATGCGCCAGCTCGTTGTCGGTCGCAGCAGCCGCGGTACCGGCTGTCGGTCCGGCGGTATAGCCAAAATTCAAAGTGCCCGTGGACGCGGCCTCGTAAAAGCTGCGCAATTCGACCGACAGTTCATCGGTTCCGGTCAGCAATCCGGGATTTCTTTCCAGATACGAGCGTAGCGCCTGGGTGTCGTTGGCCGACAAGAGTTGATCGATGGCAAGGAGATGCTCAAGCGTGATCTCAGCGCGCGCATCCTGCGCCGTCGTCAGAAATAGTAGCGCGGTTACTATGCCAATAAGTCTGCTTTCAGTCATTTTACAAAAACCCGTCGATACTTTTTAACTTTTCACAATTCAACTTAGTCCTTCGCACTTACCCTATAATAGCGCCATTAGTTTGTCGTTGTCCTGAGTTTTTTCAGAACCTGACTTTTAAGGCGGTTAACCGGGCTACTTTGGGTTGTGGACCGGCGGCTTTTCTTGGCCACCCGTTTGACCGGAGCTTGCCCAAGACCTTCGCCGGCCAAATACAATTCGATCACCCCAGTGGGTGTTTTGGATTTCGATCCAGTGAAATCGCGCAACAAGGCGCCTGCGTCCTTAGCAAGGGCGGCAGCTTTGGCCGCATCCTGTCTGTGATAAAACCGCACATTGGATTGGGATACTTTGTAACCAACGCGCGCCGTTCCGCTAAGTTCATGCCCCGTCGTTGTTAATTCAGCAACAAATGAGTCCACAGCATCATTGGGAATCTTGTTTGGCGCGTAGAGCCTGAATGACGCGCCGCCACCACTTGCACTCGGATTCGATGGCTTGGCATCTTCGCCCGGTAGCGCCGCAATATCCTCGGCAGGCAATGCCGCGGGCGTGGCCGAATCCAGCGGGTTTGGCATCTGTTTCAAAGTAAGCGCCTGTGGGATTGGCGGGCTAAGCGCCACGTCTTCCAGCAGGATCGAAGGATCAGATGAAACGACTTTCAAAAGACGCTCAGCAGGATTACCCGCCAAAGGACGATCTGGCTGAGGTTCCTGGATCCGAATTGACGGCAACTGGTGATCTTCTGCGGCTTCCAAAGCCACCGGAGATTGCAACGACACAAGCTGTGAAGACACGCTGGGCGCGCGCTGCGGGGGAATGATCTGCTCGATCGAAATCGTCAAAGGATCAATTTCTGTGGAAAACTCATCCACCAAGGCAATCCGCGTGGCGAAAAGCTCTGGTTCAAGTTCATAAGGCAGAAAACTCGGGTTTGCCTCTTGTTTTGGTAGGTCACCAGCCCGACCCACCGGCAACAGCGGTGGTTCAAGCGCCGCAACAAATGACAAAACGCTAGGCGGCACGCTTGAGGTGCTGGGCTCAACAACCTCGGTGCTAGAAGAAACAGTAGTCGTACGCCGCGAGGGCGGGATCGGGTCAATCGAAATCGCCACTGGATCAAAGCCTGCCGAAACTTCGTCCAGCAAAGCGATCGACGTAGTAAAAAACTCTGGTTCGAACTCATAAGGCAGGAAACTGGGATTAGCCTCTCGTCTCGGCAAATAGCCAGCGCCGCCTACCGGTAGTAACGGTGGTTCAAGCGTCGGAACATACGACAGAACGCTAGGGGCCAGACTTGGAGTGCCGGGCTCAACGATCTCGGCCGTTTCCGCCAACTCGGACTGAAGGGGCGCTGATGAGGCAAGACTGCTCAAATCCTGCGTCTCTTCCAATTCTGCGCCGGATGACGACGGCAATGATGACGCGTCGAACAAATCGGCGGAAATGACAGCTTCGCCCCCTGCTCCACTCGGCACATCAGGTTGCGATGGTCCGGTTTGGCCAAAATCGTCTGCCGCTGTACCATCAGTAGACCCAATAGCCGCGCTTTCAATCGGGTTCGATACACCCAATCCGAACAAAGTCAGAAATATCGAAGACGAAGCAACCACACCGATGGTGCATCCAAGGGCCACCAAGCTCCACCTGATCCTGCGCCGCGTCCGTTGGTGATCTTTCAGCTGTTGCAGGAGCTTTTTGGACAGGCGATGATCAACTTCCTCGGAAGACAGTATTAAACTTAACTCTGCCCTCGTCAGCGCGCTTAAGGACGCGTCTTCGCTGACCAGAGCGTCATCAGACGGGCCCGGCCTCCCTGCGTCCTTTTCTTCCAGAACGCTCTTGGCTGTTGCTTGGTCTGGTTTAGCAGCTGCACGATCAGTCTGTTCACGATTGGTCGGCTTGTCTTTCTGTCTGGGTGTCCGTGTAGAGGTTGCTTTGTCTCCGCCTTGCAGATCTCCCTGACGAGCCTCAGGACTACTGGGGTCTGCTTTTTTCGACTCGGCTGCACGACGGGCAAGCACTTCATTTCTTTTGTGTCTTGCTTCCTCGACCTGAGCGGACCATGGCTTTTGCATGCTTTGGGCACGCTCATTTGTGGTTGATTGGTTGGTCCTACGGCGAACCGGTTTGGGTTGTTGACCCTCTTTGTTTTGCTGCGCAGGCGCCGAAAGGTTTTTCTCTCGTTCTACCCGCGCTTTTTCAAGCACCTTCTGCCACTCGGGGGATTGCACAAAATCATAAATATCCGCCGTTTGATTGGCAGTTTTCTTGGCAACTTTAGGTCGAGTTCTTGGGCCGTTAGCCTTTGTCATAAATTCCCCCGACTGGCCGCCGAAACAGGCCCTAATTTATTGTAAATTCGACAAACCGATTACGCCTTAGCGCCGTAAATTCTAAAAGATTATGTTTAAACTATAAAAAGATGGCCACTCGAAAACAAGTCGACCGAACCCGCAATCGCCCTGTCACATAGGCAATTGGCCTTGTGAAATGGGTTCTCAGGTATCCGAAACCGTCCACCAAAGCGCCATTGTTGCCTAGTGTTCCAAAAATTTTGTTCCAATTCCAATTTCAAGCTAAGCTGTGGAAAATTGGTGGGGGCCACAGGGCCACTCTGGTCGCACTGTCGGAGGAACTTAGCTAAACGCATGGATTTTAATGGAAGATATCCAGAACCATCCGGACCTATTTACTCTGATTGATCACCCCGATCCTGCGTGTGGCAACATGGTCGTGGTGGACTGGACGCTCGGGAATTCGTGCAGCTATGCGTGCAGTTATTGCCCAAAGGCTTTGCACGACGGTTCGCTTGAGTGGCAGAAAACCGATGACGTTCTGAAACTGTACCGTCAATTAAATCGACACTATGTGGATGAATTAGGCAAGATTGTCTGGCTGCAGTTTACAGGCGGCGAACCCACAATGCATCCTCGCATCATTGATCTGCTAGGTCATGCGTCCGATATAGGGTTCAAGGTCAGCCTGATCAGCAATGCGTCGCGCACACTTCGGTTTTGGGAGATGATCAACAGCCGCCTGAACAGCGTTATCCTGACCTATCATGCCGAATTTGCGGAGCTGAGCCATTTTATCCAAGTGGCGGGTACGATGACTGACCGTATCACCGTTCATATCAACGTGACGATGCATCCAGATCGTTTTGATCAGACGCTTGAAGATGCGCGAGAATTACGCGCGGCGCTGCCCACCGCTTCGATTTCCTTGAAACCGTTGCGGAAAGATTTCGGAGTGCAGCTGTACGACTACACCGACGACCAGTTGCAGGTTCTCGCAATGGGTTTGCCCTCGGACAGGGCCCCGGTTGGTGAAGAACCTCGATCAGTGATGCGCGCAACCACGCGGTCGGGCCACACTGAGATACTCCGCCCCAATGACTTCCTTCTTAGGGATATGAACCGCTGGCGTGGATATAAATGCAACGTAGGGCTTGAATCCCTTCGGGTCCGGGGGAATGGCGAAATCTTCCGGGGCGTCTGCGGCGTTGGGGGCAAAATAGGGACTCTCGGCGACGTGCTTGACCTGCCTCGCGGTCAAATTCGATGCACAAAAGACGCATGCTCTTGTCTGGCCGACATCCTGATCCGTAAGGAGATGTAACTTCCGCGCAATTAATAGGTCAAAGTTCAAATGCGAAAATCAGGTAAGGATGGCGGAGAGACAGGGATTCGAACCCTGGAGACGGTTTCCCGCCTACACACTTTCCAGGCGTGCGCCTTCGACCACTCGGCCACCTCTCCGTGCGCGCGATATTTGGACCATCGCCGAGGGATTTGCAAGGGGCGATTAAAGCGAAAATTCAACCTTCCGCAGTTCCGCCACAGACCCCGTTACAGCTCGTCCCCATCACCGTCTGCAAGATCGGCCTCGGTCATGTCCGCAGGCTTGGAAGACAGGGGTTCGGTAGGTGTTTTTTCCGTTGCAGGTTCGGTTTCTTGCGCAGGCCCCTGCCCTCGCAGCGTCTCAGGATTGCGCAGCCAGACATCGCGCTGCGCGAAGGGGATTTCAATACCTTCTTCGACAAACCGGCGATTGATCTCGTGGTTCATATCCGATTTCACCGAAAGCACCCAGTTCACGTCGCGCAAGATGGCGCGAATTTCAAAATCCAGCGAATCCGCACCAAAGCCCTGAAACACCACGCTGGGCGCTGGATGCGCCAGAACCATCGGATGGGAATTGGCAATCTCACCTAAAATCTTCTCGACCACGCGGGTATCCGTGCCGTAGGCCACGCCCACCGGCACGATAACACGCCCGATCGTGTTGCCCCGCGTGTAGTTCGTCACCACCCCGCTGATCAGGTCCGAGTTGGGAACGATCACATCGGTACGATCAAACGTCTCAATCCGCGTAGACCGCACCGAGATATCGCGCACATAACCCATCATCCCATTCACATCGATCCAGTCCCCCTTTGAAATCGGACGTTCAACCAACAAGATGATGCCCGAGACGAAGTTCGACACGATGGTCTGCAGACCAAAACCGATACCAACCGACAAGGCACCCGCGACAATGGCTAGCGAGGATAGATCAAATCCCGCCAACATGATGGCCACCAGCGCGGCCAGGAAAATCCCCACATAACCGGTGCCAGCAGTAATAGCGTTCTGACCGCCCGGATCGATACTGGTTTTGGGAAGCAACGAATTCCGCAGCCCGCTTTGCAGCAGCCGGGTCAGTCCGTAGCCGATGACAAACACGATCAGGAAGGTAAAGAAGTTTCTGGGCGAAATCGTAACGCCGCCAATGTCAAAACCAAGCAGCAAACGCGACCAGACTTCAAGCAAGTCAGTCTTTCGTGCGCCCCAATACAGCGCCAGAACCGGCAAGGTCAGAATGGCGATTATAAACCCGGCCAACACCGAAAACAGTGAGTCCCGCGCCGACTCACCTTGCCCGCTGAGCCAGCCGTAAACCGAGGTGATAAAGCGATGAAAGATCGTCAAAGCCGCAAACAGAACCAGCGTTTTCACCGCCGGGAAAACGATCCCCTCGGCTGCGTTGGTATATCCAATAGCCGCCAAAATTGGGCTCGCGATCCCCAGCAAAAAAATCGCCTTGCGCAGAAAGTCCATCAGCTGGGTCAGCCCGGCACTTCGCGGCGTTTCACCAGATTGCCCATCTTCGGCTTCCGGTTTTGAGGTCTGAATCCGGCGGATACGCAGAAGAACCAGCGCGGTTCCCACTACCACAGGAAAGCTGATAACGGCCCGGGTCGCGTCCGAAATGTTTTCGATCTGATCAAACAGCAGCCCGAATTCGTACACGATCAGGAAGATCGCCAGAATATCCAAGTATACCCGCAACTGCGTGACACTCTTGCGGGATAGCCGGTTAAAGTTCTGTGCCGCCTGCGAGATGTGAACCTGACGCCCGATCCAGTCGTAATAAAAGATAATCGCGGCCCAATAAGGAACATTCTGGATTAATAGCGTTCCGCGCAATCCCGGCAGGCCAGTCATGATGATCGCCTGAACCAGCAACCAGACACCCAGCCATGGCAGCAGAATCCGCAGCAGTGAAACCAGAAACGACCACACGCCGCTGCCCCGGCCGCCCAACTGCCGCAGATATTCACCGGCAGCCTCGGACCAGTAACGCCCGTAATACAGCAAAACCCCCGCAGCGACGGTTAGGAAGAAAATGCCCAGCCCGCGCTCTTTCAGGTGTTTTTGAACGATTTTGGTTTTCAGGTTCAGCGCAGATTCATTGATCAGGCCTCGCACGGCCTCGACAATATCGACCCAGGCTGGGCCCCAATAGACAGGGTTAAGCGGCGATACACCGCGTTCTAAAAGCTCTTTTGTCTGCCGCTCGCGCAACAGGCTGTCTATCTCGCTGATCAGGCCGTTGGCGCGGCTGAACGCTTCTTCCGAGATGATTTGCGGCACCTGCAGGCTGGTCAGTTGGTTTTCCAGATGCTCGCGAAGCTTGGCAATCTCTTCGGGTTCGGTCGCATCCCCTTCGGGGGCTGGCCCCAACGCCTTGATCTGCGCGTCCAGCGTCTGGATACGGTCGGTATTGGCGCCACGTGCCTTGTTGAAATCCTCACGATAGTTGTGGATTTCAGCCCGCAGGTTTTCCAATGCCGCGTTTGACGTGCGATCGGATTCGATATCCTTCTCGGCGCGATCCGCCGTCTCAAGCCAGTTCTGGTAATATTCGCTTTGCCGATCAGTCAACTGGGCGGCAACGGGGCCGCCCAGCATGGCAAAACAAACCAGAAGAAACGCAAGAAACAGGCGAACCTGCCGCAGCATCATACGTCCTCGAATACGCCGGGAATGCTGCGCGGGGCTTCGGTCATCCAATCCGGCACCGGCAGTTCTTTTTCGCGCAGGAATTCAGGGTTGAACAGCTTGGACTGATACCGCGTGCCAAAGTCACACAGGATCGTCACGATGGTGTGGCCTGGCCCCAGATCCTTGGCCAGACGCACCGCACCCGCCATGTTGATCGCGGTCGACCCACCCATGACCAGACCCTCCTCGCGCAGCAGATCAAAGATGTATGGCAGCGCCTCGTTATCGGTCATCTGGTACGAGAAGTCTGGCTTGAACCCTTCAAGGTTCTTGGTAATGCGCACTTGACCGATACCTTCGGCGATCGAGCTGCCCTCCATAGCGATTTCACCAGTGGTGTAGTACGAGTATAGTCCTGCCCCCATCGGATCGACCAAAGCGATCTTGACGCCCTTGGGCTGCAACGCGTCGGCCACGCCGGCCAGCGTACCACCCGAGCCTACTGCACTGACAAAGCCATCGACTTTGCCGCCCGTCTGCTCCCAAATTTCGGGGCCGGTGGTTTCCACATGGGCCTGACGGTTGGCAACGTTGTCGAACTGGTTGGCCCAGATGGCGCCATTGGGTTCAGTCTGCGCCAGTTCCTCGGCCAGACGGCGCGAATAATGCACAAAGTTGTTGGGGTTGCGGTAAGGGGCGGCCGGAACCTGAACCAGTTGCGCGCCCGCCAGACGCAGCATGTCTTTCTTTTCCTCGGATTGGGTTTCCGGGATCACGATCACCGTTTTGAACCCCATCGACGCGCCCACCAATGCAAGGCCAATACCGGTGTTACCGGCCGTGCCTTCGACAATGGTTCCGCCGGGCTTCAGCTCACCGCGCGCAATTGCGTCCTTGATGATGTAGAGCGCTGCGCGATCCTTGACCGATTGCCCCGGGTTCATGAACTCGGCCTTCCCGAGAATCTCGCAACCGGTCTCTTCACTGATGCGCTTCAACCGGATCAGCGGTGTTTTCCCGACTGCGTCGGCAAGGTCTCGTGCAATGCGCATGGCGCCCTCATTTCATTACGTATCAACGAAGATTTACAGATGCCGTGCGACAACCACAAGCGGCGATAGTTAACCACGCAAACGATCGCGATGCCGGGCCAGCCAATTTGCCATCATCAACAGGGGCAAATCCTTGAATTCGTTGTTGTCGACCTTTTGAAGGAACGCGTCATATGGCAGGATTTGTGTGCGAATATCCTCACCTTCCGTAGCAACTCCACCATTGTCGATGGTCCGGGTCAAATCAGCCAACCCAACATAAAGATAGACATACTCGGTCGATGACCCGCTCGAGGAGTAGGCACCGCCTGCATATTCCAAGGCGTTCAGCGACACCTGCGCCTCTTCCTGCACTTCGCGGTGGGCGGCCTGATCCGGCGTTTCACCGGGGTCGATCATGCCTGCTACCGGCTCCCACATCCACGGTTCGGGATCGTCGATCAGAAAAACCGGCGCGCGGAATTGTTCAACCAAAAGAACAGTGTCGCGCACCGGGTCATAAGGCAGAACAACGACGGCGGCCCCCTGCATCAATCCGCTCCGGTGCAGCACGGGACCCATCGTTCCGTCATGCTGGCGGTGCTGCACATCCAATTCTTCCACACCGAAATAATTGACATAGGCCCGCCGATGGCTTTGCACGATCACATCTTTTGCGACGTCACGCGGATCGCCCGTCTGGCGTTTTCGCGCAGCCAGCTTAGCCCAAGCCCGGGTGCGGATCGGCGCAAAGTTACGAGCGATCGTGGTTGCGCCGACCTTACCGTAATAGGCCAGCTCTTCTTGTGCAGCCAGCAAGGTCACTTCGGACCATTCATCAACCCAGGCCTGCAACGACCACGGCTTGTCTGGTGTCCACAACTCGGGTTCGGGAAAGAACACACTAGCCTCGGCGCGTGAGCCGTCAGCAACGTCCACACCGTGCGGGCTGAGGTCATAGTCGAACCCACCTTCGTAAAAAGCCAATCGTTTCAGGTCTTCGGGGCTGAAACCCTGAACCAGCAACCCCATGGCCTGACTGCCCTTTTCTGGAACAATCATCGGGAAGGCCTGGCCTGCCACGCCATAAACCGCATGGTCCGGCAAACTGGCCTGAGATATTTTTATTTGTGACAGCGGGTGGCCAAGCACACATTCCAGCAGCGGCAAATGCCTGAGCGTGCCGTAAAAAAACAAATCGGACACTAGAGTAAAGCTCGTCTGAATTCTGGTGAGTTATCGCCAGCGACGGCCGGCTTCTTCGGTTGCAAGCCCTGCGATAAGAGCTCCGATAGCCAAAGTCCACAGAATTTCCGGAACGATGAGCAGTTTGCCGTACTCCACACCAATCTGGAAAATGGCCGTGAGCGCCTCAAACGGGCCGTCATAGCGATGACGCATGGCCAGTCGGAACATCTCGTAGCAACCCTGAACAAAAAGGGCCCAGAATACCAATGATACAACCCCAGCGATGCCATTATTGACCGCGGCGGTCCAGCCGCGACCAACGCGCTTTCCCATCACCTTCCAACCACAGGCCACCGCAATAATCATGTTGACATAGGTGAACCAGCCATAGTCCTTGCCCTCTTCGCCGTTGCTGATGATCATGCTCGACACGATAAAGGCCACTGCCAATAGGCATAGTGAAGCAACAAGTCGCGGCGCAGTGGGCATTCGGAATTTCCCTTTGTTAACTGGGTTTTGCTATAGTGATCTGTGTCACATCGCAGTTGCCAGTGTCAAAGGCCGCGCCACACGCGGTTAAATAATAGTTCCACATGCGCCGGAAACGTTCGTCAAAGCCCATTTCCGAAATTTCGTCCCATTTGTCGTTGAACGTTTCGTACCAACGCCGCAATGTCAGGTCATAACTTTTACCGAATTCCCGCGATTTCACGACGTTCAATCCTGCCTCTGCCACCTGCTGTTTCAGGATCGTCGGCGCGGGGAGCATTCCGCCGGGAAAGATATATTTCTGAATGAAATCAACGCCGTTCTTGTAAATGTCCCAGCGGTGATCGGCAACGGTTATGATTTGAAGGGTCGCGTGCGCACCGGGTTTTAGCCGATCACGCACAGTCTCAAAGTAAACCGGCCAATATTTCTGTCCGACGGCTTCGAACATCTCAATCGAGGCGATGCCGTCATACTGGCCACGCTCGTCGCGATAATCTTGCAATTTGAACTCAACAAGGTCAGAAAGTCCTGCTTTTTCAATTCTTTGTCGCGCAAAGTTCAACTGTTCCTGGCTGATCGTCAAACCTGTGACCCGAAGGCCACGCTCTTTTGCGGCATATTCAGCGAAACCGCCCCATCCGCAACCGATCTCAAGGATGTGGTCACCGGGTTTGGCACCCATTTCATCGACTAGGCTGGCATATTTCGCAGTCTGCGCTTTTTCCAAGCTTTCCTGCCCTGTTTCGAACAACGCGCTGGAATAGGTCATCGTTTCATCCAGCCACAGCCTGTAGAAATCGTTCCCCAAATCGTAATGGTACGAGATGTTCTTCTTGGCCTGTCGACGGTTGTTGTTGTGCAACCAAAATCGAAGGCGTTCATAGGCTTGCACCAGGAACCTTCCGGTGAAATCGTCATACACCGTCTCGGTTCCTAAATGCACCAGATCCATGAAAGATCGCAGGTCGGGCGTACTCCACCCACCCTCTAGGTAAGAATCCGAAAAACCCAGTTCACCCTCTCGGATCAAACGCGCAAATACGTCGGGATCGTGAATGTCCACGCGCGCCACTGGCCCCGGCTTGGCACCCTCGGATCGGAACACGCGCCCATCGGGCAAAGCGATATCCATTCGCCCCGAACCCATCCGGTTCAACATTTTGAACACTTGAGCAAAGTATCTGGGCAGGTCTTTTTGCCCTTCAGTTGTCGTCAGGATCATCCGCTCTCCCCTGTGCGGCCGCAGTTAAAAGCTAGGCCGAGTTTGTGTTTCTGGCAAGTTTTCAGTTCCTTACCCGGTTTTTCGGCCTTCATAAGCCGCCAAGGCCCGTGCTCGGCCAGTGGCCAGATCAACCACTGGTGAAGGGTAGTTTTCCGCCGGATCAAGCGCCCACGAATGCGGCACCGCCCGGAAATAAGCCAACGCCGTAGCCGAAGGCTTGGCCTGCCCTTCGGCGATCCAGTGCTTTAGATAGATATCATCAGGATCAAATTTTTCCTGCTGTGTCAGCGGGTTAAATATCCGAAAGAACGGTGAAGCATCTGGACCCGAGCCTGCAACCCACTGCCAGCCCATCGCGTTGGCCGCCGGATCCCAGTCAATCAGGCAATCTGCAAACCAGTTTAATCCGATTTTCCAGTGCGTCATCAAATGCTTGGTCAAGTAGCTGGCGACAATCATGCGCGCGCGGTTGTGCATACGGCCGGTCACATACATTTGACGCAATCCCGCATCGACAACCGGAATTCCGGTGCGGGCCTGTCGCCAAGCGACAATTGCGGGATGATCGGCGTCCGTGTTCCAAGGGAAACTGTCCCATTCTGGTTTCCAGTTCCCGCTGAGCAAACGCGGTGTGTGATACATCAAGTGATACGCAAACTCACGCCAAACTAATTGACGCAAGTAGGCGTCTGTCCCTTGCGTGCCGGTCATCGCAGCTCGCTGTACCGCATGCCAGACACTGCGGGGGCTGATTTCGCCAAGCGAAAGGTATTCGGACAGATCCGAGGTGCCCTCCAAATCCAAACAGTCCCGATCGTGCGAATAGTCTTGGATTCGGTCCAGAAACTCGTGCAAAGCCTCAAAGGCGGCATTCTCGCCGGGGCGGACAAAAGGTGCGACCACGGCTGCGCCCCGGTTCATTGCCGCACCCAAGTTCCAATCGGTCAGGTTTTCCGAAGTCGGCCAAGTCAAGGGTGCTTTGATCGACGACACGCCATCAGGCGTGGCAACTTCTCGGCTTTGAACGGATCGCCACATCGGCGTGAACACACGAAACGGCTGGCCCGTTTTGGTCGCTACGGTCCAGGGCTCAAACAGTAAGTGACCCGCAAAGGAATTGGCCTCTACCCCCTGCTCTGCCAAAGCAGACTTAATGCGTGTGTCACGGTCGATGGCATCAGGATCATACGCTCGCGTCCAATAGACGCTGCTGGCTCCGGTTTCTGCGATAAGGTTCTGCAAAACAGTCAGCGCGTCCCCGCGCCGCAAGATTAACCGGCTGCCAATGTGCGACAGAGATTGCGCGAAAGTTTCAAGCCCCAGCCCAAGCCGCCATTTCGGCGCGGCACCGAGCGCTTGAGCCAAATCATCCAGAATGAAAACCGGCAGAATAGGACGACCCGTTTGGGCCGCGGCACTTAGCGCGGGATGGTCCGACAGACGTAAATCCCGCCGGAACCACATGATGATCGGTGATTGTTTGTTTTCCATGACCGCCCGGCTGTTTTCTTCGCATTACGAAGCCGAGCAGAAACCGGATCACAAAACGGCGTCAAGTGCGCCCAATAACTGATCAATTTCCTGTTGCGAGGTATAGTGCGTAAAGCTGACCCGCAGCACGCCGTGATCCAAATCCACACCCATCGCCTGCAACGGGCGCACGGCGTAAAAATCGCCACCTCCTGCCATGATCCCGTGTTCAACCAAATCGGTGGCCACGGCTTCGGCATTCCGGCTCAGCGACAACGCTACAGTCGGAGCGCGACGTGTAGCATCTGAGGTACCGATCAAGCGTACTGCATTTCGATCCTTGATCGCGTCCAATACGGGCTGCAGCAGCGCAACCTCCTGCCCGCGCATCAGGTCATGCACAAAGGCTCCACGTTCGGTTGCGTTACCCTTGGGGCCGTTATGGTGGTAGCACAACAGATCAACGTAATCCGCCATTCCTGCACTGGCCGCGATCTGCGCGTGATCCGGGCCCGCCGGGGTGAAACGCTTGTACAGCGCGTCTGCATTAAAATAGTGCGCCTGGTTTGGCAGCAGCTCTCCAAGCGCACGCCTGATCACCATGCAACCCTGATGAGGACCGTAGGTTTTATAGGCCGAGAACAGATAGATATCCGGCCCCAGATCGCCGACATTTGGGAACCCATGTGGCGCGTATGAAACGCCATCTACACAGACAAACGCCCCCGCCGCATGGGCAATAGCGGTGATTTCGGTGACCGGGTTGATCTCTCCGATCACGTTGGAACAATGCGGGAAACAGACCAGACGCACCTTCTCGTCCAGCAGGTTCTCAAGATCCTGCAGGTTGAGCGATCCGGTTTCCGGGTCGATCTGCCATTCGCGGATTTCAAACCCGTCCTCGACCAGACGCCGCCACGGTCCCGAGTTGGCCTCGTGATCCTGATTGGTGACAACGATGGCATCGCCCGGCTGCATCCACTGGCGAAATGCCTGCGCCAAAACATAGGTGTTCTGAGTGGTCGAGGGGCCAAAGCTCAGCTCATCGGTGTTCACACCTAGAATCGCAGCCATGCGTGCGCGGGCTTCATCCATCTCTTCGCCTGCCAGACGGCTGGCGTCATAGGGGCCGTAGGGCTGCACTTTGCGTTGCGTATAGTAGCGCGTCAACCGGTCCAGCACCGGCTTACAAGTATATGACCCGCCTGCATTTTCAAAGAACGCCTGACCTTGCAGGCTGGGCTCGGAAAAAGCCGGGAACTGCGCCCTAACGAAATCGATATCAAGAGTGCCCATGGCACGTCGCTCCTTGCTCATGCTGCTTGTTCCGATGACGTGCCCGTGCATGATTTCGGACAACTCGGAAATCACGGCAGGTCTTCCAGCCCAGCCACAGCCCCAGTCAAACAAACAGGAGCACGGGCAGTCTTTCAGGACCAAATCTGGCAATCAAAAGACGCGGATACATAGCCAGCGGCCCTAAGCTCGGTCAACCCGACATGAAACAAAAAAGCCCCGGCGCTTGTCCGGGGCTTTCGAAGGGCTGAATTGGATTCAGCGGCGTCGCTTTTCGTTCGCAAGACCGATGAAGATCGACACGCACATCAGTACCAGAACGATCGCAAACGGGAAGCCTGTTGCAATCGCAGCAGCCTGCAGCGCACCCAGACCGCCACCCAGCAACAGAACGATCGCGATAGCGCCCTCCAGAATGCACCAGAACACACGCTGCGCCGTCGGCGCATCGGTTTTGCCACCTGCCGTGATCGTATCAATCACCAACGAGCCGGAATCCGAGCTGGTGACGAAGAATACAACCACCAGAACGATGCCAACGAAGGACAGCAAACCTGTCATCGGGAATTGTTCAAACATGGAGAACATCTTGAGTTCTAGCGCAGCATCCGACAGGGCCTGCCCCGAACCGGACATAACCTGATCCAACGCGGCTCCACCAAAAACGCTCATCCACAGGGCACCTACAACGGTTGGGATCAGGATCACGCAAGTCACGAATTCGCGCACGGTTCGGCCGCGCGAGATTCGGGCGATGAACATGCCGACGAAAGGTGACCAGGAGATCCACCACGCCCAGTAGAAGGTGGTCCAGCCCTGCATAAAGTTGGTGTCTTCGCGACCGACCCAGTTCGACAATGCAGGCAATGCGACGACGTATTCAATCAGGCTGTCGAAGAAGCCGGTCAGAATCGCCACGGTAGGGCCAAGGATCAGCACCAGCAGCAACAAGGCCGCGGCCAGGATCATGTTGGCCTCGGACAACCGCTTTACGCCCTTATCGAGGCCAGCAACCACCGAGATCAATGCGAATGCCGTGATCAGACCGATCAGCAGAACTTTCATCCCGTCCGTAATCGGAACATCGAAAAGATAATTCAGACCAGCCAGCGCTTGCGTTGCGCCCAAGCCCAGCGATGTCGCCAAACCGAAGATCGTGGCGAACACGGCTAGAACGTCAATGATGTGACCCAACGGACCCCATGTCGCCTCGCCAAACAGTGGGTAGAACACCGACCGCATGGTCAGCGGCAGACCGCGGTTAAAGCTGAAGAACGCCAGCGCCAGTGCCACTACCGCATACACGGCCCAAGGGTGCATACCCCAGTGAAAAATGGTGGCTGCCATCGCCAGCTTCTTCGAGGCTTCGGGGTCCTCCAGACCGGCACCTAACGGTGCCCAGTCGGTGCGAAGACCATCCTCGCCAGCGGCAACCCCGCCCAGCGACGACCCGTAATGCGAGATTGGCTCGGCCACGCCCCAGAACACCAGACCGATGCCCATACCCGCGGCAAACAGCATCGAGAACCATCCGGCATAGCTGTAATCCGGCTTGGCATCATCCCCGCCCAGACGGATCGAACCATACGGCGTGACGATCAGCAGTAGTGAAAACACGACAAAGATGTTCGCCGCAATCATGAACACCCAGTCGAAATTGCTGGTCAAAGCCGGTCGAAGCCACCCAAAGAACTCGCTCGCCTGCTCGCGGAACACCAGCGAGAAGAACACGAATGCAATGATGGTTAGCCCCGAAACGGCAAAGACCGGATTGTGGACGTCCAGACCCATGATCTGAACGTTGTCCTGACCGACTTCATAGTCGGTTTCCGAATTGTCGGACATTATCTTTCCTTCCCCTTATCGATGCGCAGGACATCCAATATCCGGATCGGCAAGGGCGTAACTGAGAAGACCACCTATTACTTAAAAGCGACAAAATGCGTAAAAGTGAAAGGCTTGCTTCATATGACCGCCATGACGAAAATCGGTCGCTGTAAATGAAAACAGGCCGGGCAATCGCCCCGGCCTGCACACAAAAAGCTGTCGAAGGATTTAGCCCTGAACCTTGGTATAGGTCCCCTCACCCGCCAGAATTCCGCGGAACCCGCCCGGCTCATCCAAGCCAAATACGATCAGCGGCAGGTTGTTGTCACGTGCCAGTGCAATGGCCGAGGCATCCATGACGCGCAACCGCTTGGCCAGCACGTCATCATAAGTAACCGTGTCATAGCGCACTGCGTCCGCGTGTTCTTTGGGGTCTTTGTCATAAACCCCATCCACACCGTTTTTGCCCATGAAAATCGCCTCACACGCCATTTCATTGGCACGCAGGGTCGCGGCGGTGTCGGTGGTAAAATACGGGTTGCCAGTTCCCGCAGCAAAAATGCAAACCCTCTTTTTCTCAAGGTGGCGCACAGCGCGACGGCGAATATAGGGCTCGCACACCTCATCCATGCGAATGGCCGAGATGACACGAGTGAACACACCGATTTCCTCAAGTGCCGACTGCATCCCCAGCGCGTTCATCACCGTGGCCAGCATGCCCATATAATCGGCTGTTGTGCGCTCCATCCCCTGTGCTGAACCGCTGAGGCCGCGGAAAATGTTGCCACCGCCGATGACCATGCAAATCTCGACCCCCAGATCATGCACCGACTTGACCTCTTGTGCGATGCGCTGAACGGTGGGGGGATGCAAGCCAAACCCCTGATCGCCCATCAACGCCTCGCCCGAGATTTTCAGCATCACGCGATTGTACTTGGTTTTGGCGGTCTCGGTGGATTCGAGGGTCGGGGAAAGGCTCATGTTGCGCTCCGGGCTGGCACGGGTTTATTTTCCGGCGCAAAATGAAGCAAAACCTCCGCAGGTTCAATGCGATTGGTGACGATTGAGGCAGCCCGAATGGACAATAACGACAGATCGCAGATTTGGGACCGCCTGCCCCCCATCCCCGACGACAAACCGGTGTTGATTGCGGGGCCGACCGCCTCGGGCAAATCGGCCCTGGCCCTGCAGATTGCCGAGACGTTCGGCGGCGTGATCGTCAATGCGGATGCGAGCCAAGTCTATGACTGCTGGCGTGTAATTTCGGCCCGCCCTTCGATCGAAGAAGAGGCCCGCGCGCCGCATCTGCTTTACGGCCACATCGCGTATGATCAGGAGTATTCGACGGGTCATTGGCTGCGCGAGGTAACGCCACTGCTGACCGGGGGGCAGCGCCCGATCATCGTGGGCGGCACCGGCTTGTATTTCTCGGCGTTAACCGAAGGGATGGCCGACATCCCCGCCACGCCGCTGGAAATCCGAGCCGAGGCAGATCAACTGGACCTGACCGCATTAATTGCTGGTGTCGATACGCGGACACAGGAACGGATCGACACGCAGAACCGCGCCCGTGTTCAGCGAGCTTGGGAGGTGCAGCGGGCTACCGGACGAAGCCTGAGCGACTGGCAGGCTGAGACACCGCCGCCCGTTCTGAATTTGATTGACACGGTTCCGATCGTTTTTGACGTGGATAAACAATGGCTTCTTGATCGCATCACCCGGCGGTTCGATCTGATGCTGGACTCTGGCGCGCTGCAAGAGGTCGAAGCGATGCGAGACCTCTATGATCCGACGTTGCCCGCCTTCAAAGCCATCGGCGTTCCCGAATTGCTGGCCTATCTTGAGGGTCATCTTACGCTGGACGCCGCCAAAGAGCATGCAACGATTGCCACCCGCCGATTCGCCAAACGTCAGCGCACCTGGTTTCGCGCACGGATGAAGAATTGGAATCAGATAGATTTCTCAAAACGATACAAGCCGTAGTTCAAACTTCATCGCCGAGAGTCCTTTCCAGCGATTCCCAAAAACGCCAATTGTTTCGGTTCACGACTGTATACATCGCTTGAAATAAGACGCTGCGGGCCCGAGACAACAGCAAACACTCCCAGCCATGTCGTTTTTGTGCCATCTACGTCGATTTCGAACATTGACCTCATTTGAATTCTAGGGCGGAATAGCCCCATGGGGATGATGAAAATCCAACGAGTATTCCGAGAACCTGCTGTTCGCCTCAATATGGTCTGAACGGTTCCAACCTTCTTCAATAAAAAGAACATGTCACAGGGAGAGACATCGATGAATAAGCAAACCTTTACCGGAGCACCGATTCACTGGGCGGCAGAGATGCATGCTCAGGAATATCGGGACGGCAAATTAAGCCGGCGCGAGTTTCTGACCCGCGCCACGGGTCTGGGTGTTACTGCTGTAGGTGCTTACGGCATGATTGGCTTGGCAGCCCCTGTCCGCGCCGAGGGCGAAGATACCAGACAAGAAGGCGGCACCCTGCGCGTCCAGATGAGCGTTCGTGCCCTGAAAGACCCACGCACGTATGACTGGTCGGAAATGGGCAACCAAACCCGCGGCACAATGGAATACCTGGTCGAATACAACTCGGACGGTACATTCCGCGGAATGTTGCTGGAAGGTTGGGAAATCAATGATGACGCCACTGTCTACACACTGAAACTGCGCCCGGGTGTGAAGTGGACCAACGGCGATGATTTCACTGCAGATGACGTGGCACGCAATATTGCGCGTTGGTGTGACAAAAGCTCGGAAACCAATTCGATGGCAGGTCGCTTTGCGACACTGATCGACGCGGACACCGGCCAGGCTATCGAAGGCTCGATCGAAGTTGTTGATCCGACGACGGTGAAACTGAACCTGCCAAGCTCGGATATTTCATTGATTGCCGGCATGTCCGACTATCCGTCGGCCATCGTGCATAGTTCGTTCAATGAAAACGACCTACTCAACAACGTCGGAACCGGTCCCTACATCCTTGAAGAGCTGGAAGTCGGGGTCAAATGCACATTGGTGCGCGCACCTGACCACACCTGGTGGGGTGAAGAAGTGTTTGGTCCCGCGACATTGGATCGTATCGAATATATCGACTACGGCACCGATCCGTCGGCATGGCTGGCAGCCCTGGAATCGGACGAAGTCGATATGCTGCACGAATCCGTGGGTGAATTCATCGATGTGATGGACGGCCTCGGCTATGAGAAATCCGAAGTGATCACCATGGGAACCCTCGTGATCCGTCCCAATCAGCTGGCCGAAGTTGACGGCAAACAGGTTTATGCCGACAAACGCGTGCGCAAAGCTCTGCAAATGGCGGTGGACAACAGCGTTCTGCTTGAATTGGGCTATGGCGGCCGCGGCACGCTGGCTGAAAACCACCATGTCGGGCCTATCCATCCGGACTATGCAGAACTGCCCAAGCAAACGGTCGATCCGGCTGGGGCGAAAAAGCTCATGGAAGAAGCTGGCATGGCTGATTTCGAGCACGAACTGCTGTCGATTGACGACGACTGGCGCCGTAACACAACCGACGCTGTTGCCGCGCAGCTGCGGGACGCGGGCATCAATGTAAAACGCACGGTTCTGCCGGGGAACACCTTCTGGAACGACTGGACGAAATACCCCTACAGTTCAACCAACTGGAACCACCGCCCTCTGGGCGTACAGATCTGGGCATTGGCGTATAAATCCGGTGAAGCTTGGAACGAGTTCGGTTGGGCCAACTCCGAATTCGACGCCATCCTGACCGAAGCCCTGGCCATTGCCGACGCCGACAAACGGCGCGAAGTGGTCGCCAAAGGCGAGGCGCTGATTCAGGAAGAAGGCGTGACCATTCAACCCTACTGGCGCGCGCTGTATCGCCATATGAAAGATGGTCTGGTCGGAACCGATATGCATATCGCTTTCGAACATCACCACTACAAGTGGGGCTGGTCGGCCTAAAACCTGTCAGACAATCAACGGGGGCGCCTGATCCAGGCGCCCCTTTCCAGCCGCAGACAACCCGGCGTCAAGTCGGAAGTCCGAGGCCAGAAAATGGTCCAAAGATCTGCGGAACACCCGAAAAACAGGGGCCATCATGGGACTATTCATCCTCCGACGGTTTGGCGTCATGCTGTTGACAGCATTGTGCCTGACGTTCGTGGTCTTCTTTCTGACCAACCTATACCCAAACTTGGAAAAGCTGGCCAAAACCCAGGGCAACCAACGGATGTCCGACGAACAGGTCGAGGCCTGGCTGGGTAATCGTGGCTACCTGCAACCCACGTTGGTCAAATATGGCCAATGGCTGGGCGTGGCACCGGGGTTTTCCAAAACTCTGGATGACGGCACATTCGTGGGCACCTGCACCCGACCCGGATTGACTGAGGAAACCACGCCCCGGTTTTGCGGCATCCTTCAGGGGGACTGGGGCTATTCCACTGTTTTCAAGGATGAGGTCGGCACCATTGTCGCCAAGCGATTGGGCAATACCGGCTACTTGATGATGTGGGTTTTGATCCTGATGGTCCCCTCAGCCCTGTTGGTGGGCGTACTGGCCGGGATGCGCGAAGGCTCAGCGCTGGATCGGTCTCTGTCTACGTTCTCAATCATAACGACGGCGACGCCAGAATATGTGTCGGGCGTGATCTTCATTGCCATCTTCACCTCATCCACCGTTGGTCTGAAATGGTTCAAAGGCACTGCAACGCAGGCGATGGACAATCCGACCTTCGAGAACTTTTTCCTGCCGGTACTGACCATTGCGTTGTATGGTATGGGTTATATCGCCCGAATGACCCGCGCCTCGATGACCGAGGTGATGACAGCGCAGTACATCCGCACCGCACGGCTGAAAGGCGTATCCTTCCCCAACATCGTCATGAAACACGCGCTGCGCAATGCGCTGATCGCGCCCTTTACCGTCATTATGCTGCAGTTCCCATGGCTGCTGAACGGCGTGGTGATTGTTGAGACGCTGTTCAACTACAAGGGCTTCGGTTGGGCGCTGGTGCAGGCGGCGGGCAACAACGACATCCAGCTATTGCTAGCGATTTCCGTGGTGTCGGTCTTTGTGGTGCTGTTGACCCAGCTGATCTCGGATATCGGCTATGTCTACCTCAACCCGCGCATTCGCATTTCTTAAGGAGGGTTAGAACATGGAACCACTTACCTGGACCGGCTCTATCGCCTTCCTGAACCCGCTGCTGATGATCGCAATCGCAGCCCTTCTGGTCTCCATCGTGACTTGGATAGTTGGCAGTATCGTACTGCCCGAGGCGCCGATGAGTGTGAATCTGGACGGCACGCTCAGCTCAGGATCGGGCATGCGTGGGTTGACGCAAAAGGCGCTGCGCTACAGCTTTGCTGCCTGTGTCGCGCTTGCCGTGGCCTATATCGTGCTGGGCATCGTGTTGGGTACCAGCGCGGGGATCATCGGTGCGATCTCACAGCAGTTTCTACCTGTCTGGCTGTCGCTGATCATCCTGTACGCCATGTCGATCGCGTTTAAGCGACGTCTGGGCCTTTATGGCAAACTGTTCGACAGCCCCATCGGCATGATCGGCTTCGGCCTTGTGATGTTCTGGGTTTTCACCGGAATCTTTGGGGCATTGGACCTGATCGTTACCCATGACCCGCTGTCACAGATTTCTGGAATGAAAAACAAAGTTCCCGGAACACCTCTGCCCAGCCCGGAAGAGGGGGAATACACCTGGTATCTGTTGGGGGGTGACAACCTTGCCCGCGACGTCTTCAGCCGCATGGTCAAAGGTGCCTGGATCGTGGTGCAGATTGCGCCGCTGGCAACGTTGTTTGCCTTTATGGTCGGGATCACTCTGGGTCTGCCCGCGGGTTACTATGGCGGTCGGTTGGATACGTTCCTGTCCTTCCTGGCCAATCTTATCCTGGCCTTCCCGGTGATCTTGCTGTTCTACCTGCTGGTGACACCGGAAATCGTAGCGACGGGCGTGCCGAACTATATGGCTGCTGTGTTGTTCGTCTTTCCGATCCTATTCATAGGCGTTCTGCTGAATTCACGCTATTACACGCGACCGAATTTCCGCACACCGCTGCTGATCGGGGTTTTGGGCGTTGCGATCTGGTTCTACCTGTCGCTGATCTCGACCGGTGGTTACATCATCAATACCGATAGCTATCGCATCTGGGGACTGCCGACTTATCTGGACCTGTTCGATATTCCTGGCGGCATCCTGGTGGTGTTCGTATCCGTTGTGTTCGTGAATTCACCCACCGTGTTCCGCATCGTGCGTGGTTTGGCGTTGGACATAAAGACGCGAGATTATGTGGCGGCGGCGCAAACCCGTGGAGAAGGTCCATGGTACATCATGCTGTGGGAAATTCTGCCAAACGCGCGCGGTCCGCTGATCGTCGATTTCTGCCTGCGGATTGGCTACACCACCATCCTTCTAGGAACCTTAGGTTTCTTCGGACTGGGGCTGCCACCGGAAAGCCCAGACTGGGGTTCGACGATCAACGAGGGGCGCAAGCTGTTGTCGATCTATCTGCACCCTGCCCTTCCGCCTGCGCTGGCCCTGTTGTCACTGGTTCTTGGATTGAACCTGCTGGCGGACGGCCTGCGTGAGGAAAGTCTGAAGGACTGATGTGATCGAGGCCGGGGGCCCTGCCCCCGGACCCCAGAAGTATTTTCGAAAAGATGAAAATGGTCGCTTGATCAATTTCATCAGGGAGTAGGAAACGATGAACAAACTGGCGGAATATGACGGCCCGATCCTCGAGATCGACAAGCTGTCGATTTCCTTCTTTACCCGTCTGCGGGAAATTCCGGCCGTGATGGATTTCTCGGTCAGTGTGCAACCGGGTGAAGCTGTAGGATTGGTTGGTGAGTCAGGCTGCGGCAAATCCACAGTGGCACTGGGTGTCATGCAGGACTTGGGCAAAAACGGTCGGATCGTCGGCGGCACCATCAAGTTCAAGGGGCGTGATCTGTCCGAGATGACCTCGGACGAGTTGCGTGACATTCGTGGCAATGAAATCGCGATGATCTATCAGGAGCCGATGGCCTCGCTGAACCCGGCGATGAAGATCGGCAAACAGTTGATGGAAGTGCCCATGATCCACGAAGGCGTCGGCGCGGAAGAGGCCTATGCGCGCGCGCTTGAGGTAGTCACCGATGTACGCCTGCCCGACCCCGAGCGTATGCTGAATTCCTTCCCCCATCAGTTGTCGGGTGGTCAACAGCAGCGGATCGTCATCGCCATGGCGTTGATGTCAAAACCAGCGCTGCTGATCCTGGACGAACCAACCACCGCGTTGGATGTGACGGTTGAGGCCGCCGTGGTAGAGTTGGTCAAGGATCTAGGAAAGAAATACGGCACCTCGATGCTTTTCATCTCGCACAACCTGGGTCTAGTGCTTGAGACCTGTGACCGGCTGTGCGTGATGTATTCGGGTGAAGCGGTCGAGCGTGGCTCGATTCATGATGTGTTCGACGAGATGCAGCATCCTTACACGCAGGCGCTGTTCCGCTCGATCCCCTTGCCGGGCGCTGACAAGAACGCACGCCCGCTGGTGGCCATTCCGGGGAACTTCCCTCTGCCGCATGAACGCCCGTCGGGCTGTAACTTTGGTCCGCGCTGCGACTATTTTGAGGAAGGCCGTTGCGACACGCAAAACATTCTGATGGAGCCGGTACCGGGCAATGATCGGCACCACACGCGCTGTCTGAAGTTCCAGGAAATCGATTGGAACGCACCGATCACCATGGCTGAACAGAAGGAAAAGGGCGAAATCGGGCGCACAATTCTGAAGATGGACAATCTCAAGAAATACTATGAGGTGGCCGCAAATGCCCTGTTCGGGGGGGGAGAGACCAAGGTTGTAAAGGCCAATGAAACGTTAAGTTTTGAGGCTCATGAATCCGAAACACTGGCCATTGTGGGTGAATCCGGTTGCGGCAAATCCACGTTCGCGAAGGTACTGATGGGGCTGGAAACCGCCACCGACGGTCAGATCCTGCTGGACAACCGCAACATCGAGGCTGTCCCGATTGAGGAACGCGACACCAAGACCGTGGGCGAGGTTCAGATGGTGTTCCAGAACCCGTTCGATACGCTGAACCCATCGATGACTGTGGGCCGTCAGATCATTCGCGCGTTGGAAATCTTTGGCGTCGGCAATTCTGAATCCGAACGTAAGCAACGTATGTTGGAACTGCTTGATCTGGTGAAGCTACCCCGCGCCTTTGCGGATCGGATGCCACGCCAGTTGTCAGGCGGACAAAAGCAACGCGTCGGTATCGCCCGCGCCTTTGCAGGGGACGCGCGCATTGTGGTGGCGGATGAGCCCGTCTCGGCCCTGGATGTGTCCGTTCAGGCGGCGGTGACTGATCTGCTGATGGAGATTCAGCGCGAGCACAAGACCACGCTGCTGTTCATCAGCCACGACCTGTCCATTGTGCGTTACCTCAGCGACCGGGTGATGGTGATGTATCTGGGTCATGTGGTCGAACTGGGCACCACCGATCAGGTCTTTGCGCCGCCCTACCACCCCTATACCGAAGCCCTGCTGAGCGCTGTTCCCATTGCGGATACGTCGATCGAGAAGCAGCACATCGTGCTTGAGGGCGATATTCCGTCAGCTATGAATCCACCGCCGGGTTGCCCGTTCCAGACCCGGTGCCGTTGGAAATCCGAAGTTCCGGGCGGGTTGTGTGAACGCGACGTACCGCCAGTGAAAACTCTGGCCGATGGTCATCAGGTGAAATGTCATCTGGCCGACGATATTCTGGCCCGTATGGAACCGGTCATCAAAATCGCCGCGGAATAGGCTTCAAAATTGGTGCAAAGGGCGTCGGTTTCTGATCGGCGCCCTTTGGCATTACTTGAACAAATTTTCTCATAAGCATTTTAGCTAAATGTACCTGGTCAAAAGAGACCTAAGCATCGAATTTTGCTCAACCGCCCCAGATAACCTTCACGTAGTTCTGGGTTTCCTTGTAAGGTGGTACGCCGCCGTGTTTCTCAACCGCCTGAGGTCCGGCATTGTAGGCCGCCAGCGCCAGACGCCACGATTTGAACTTGCGGTATTGCCAGGATAGATACCGCGCGCCACCTTCCAGATTTTGCTGTGGATCATGCGGATTCACACCCAAAAGCTGCGCCGTACCGGGCATCAGCTGTGCCAGTCCCAAAGCGCCTTTGTGTGATACTGCACGTGGATTCCAACCGCTTTCTTGTTGAACCAAGCGCAGGAAAAGCTCTTCCGGGACGTTATGTTTGCGTGCCGCCTGACGCGCCAGTGTCATATACTGACCGCGATACTTCCCGGTATAGCGTTTGTTGAACTTCGGCTGAGCCGTCTTGGGTTTAAGCCGCTCGGAATCCCGATATTGGGTTGCGGCGCGCGTGTCCAAAATCTTAGATTGTTTAAGGAAAATGTCCTTCCGGCTTTTGGTCGACAACGTTTGTGCGGCCACCGGAACCGAGACCAGAGCAACACATAAACCAACAAAACAACCAACCAGAAAACGCATTAAAGCCAATCTCGCCTAGTCAGGAACCTTATGGAGTATAGATATCTCAGTTTATAATGAAAGCATGGTTAACCGAACCTGAGTAATTTCTTGCTCAGTGTTGCATGCAGTAACTGTGTTTCAACCAAGACGCAGGCCGTATAGGGTCGCTGGGAAACACTGCGCCAGATTCGGCGCGCATACGTCAATTCAGAACGGGGAAATACATGGCGGGTTCAGTCAACAAGGTCATTCTGGTCGGAAATCTTGGCCGCGATCCCGAGGTCCGGACATTCCAGAACGGTGGCAAGGTTTGCAATCTGCGCATCGCCACATCCGAGACCTGGAAAGACCGCAACACAGGTGAGCGTCGCGAACGTACCGAGTGGCACTCGGTCGCGATCTTCAACGAGGGGCTTGTCCGCGTGGCCGAGCAATACCTGCGCAAAGGGTCCAAGGTTTATCTTGAAGGCCAACTGCAGACCCGCAAATGGCAGGATCAATCCGGACAGGATCGGTATTCGACCGAGGTTGTTCTACAGGGCTTTGGCTCTACCCTTGTGATGTTGGATGGCCGCGGCGAAGGCGGCGGCGGTGGCGGCCAATCGGGCGGTTACGGCGGCGGTCAGGCCGGGGGCGGATACGGCGATCCTTATGGCGCACAGTCCAGCGCCCCTGCCCCGGCATCTGGTGGAATCGACGACGACGAGATTCCGTTCTAAGCGTAACGGAGGCAAATCATGACATGGTCCTTCTCACTCGGCCGGTTTCTGGGGTCCGAGTTGAAGGTCCATGTCACCTTTTTCCTGCTGCTGGCTTGGGTCGGTTTCGCCGCCTATTCCCGCGGCGGACTGCCAGACGCCATCGAAAACCTGATCTTTGTGCTGGCCTTGTTTGCCTGCGTCGTCGCGCATGAATTCGGCCACGCGCTGATGGCACGGCGATACGGAATCAAAACCCCTGACATAACCCTGCTGCCGATCGGCGGTCTGGCGCGGCTGGAACGAATGCCGGAAAAGCCGATGCAAGAGGTATGGGTGGCCCTTGCCGGTCCGGCAGTGAATATCGTCATCTGGATCATTCTGGTCGCGCTGGGGGCTGGGATGCCGTTTGAGACAATGGCGCAAATCGACACCACTGTTCCGGGTTTGTTGAACCGTCTGGCATATGTGAATTTGCTGCTGGCCGCCTTCAATATGATACCAGCTTTCCCAATGGACGGCGGGCGGGTGTTCCGCGCCTTGTTATGTCTCAAAATGGATCGGGTGAAGGCAACAAGGATCGCGGCAATCGCAGGACAGATCGTGGCTGTCGCCTTTGGCTTTTGGGGGCTGAGTACCGGCAACGCCATTCTGGTCCTGATTGCGGTTTTCGTTTTTGTCGCCGCCAATTCCGAAAGTCAGGACGTGGCCATGCGTTCGGTCGCGCGGCGGGTTCTGGCGCGTGATGCGATGATCACTGAGTTCCACACCCTGTCCCCGTCCGATACGCTGGCGACGGCAGCGCAGGCCGTCATCCACACCACTCAGCACGAATTTCCCGTTTTGGATGGTGACGGCGCATTGCTTGGGTTTGTCACCCGCGGTCGTCTTTTTGCAGCCCTAGCCGGGGAAACTCCGCGGTCCGACCTCGCCACGTCGGTCATGGAAACCAATATCCCAAGGGTGCAACTGACCAGCGGGCTTGAGATGGTTCTGGAAACGCTCCACATGGGCGCACCGGCTATCGCCGTCTGCACGCAGACTGGTAAAATGGTCGGCTATATCACCCGGGAAAACATTGGTGAGCTGATGGTGATCCGGGGGCGCTGATCAGGCCGTCGCCAGGGCGTCTTCCAGCACGGATATCACCGCCTCACGCGGGACGTCCGATGTCACGAAAGCTTCGCCGATCCCACGCGCCAGGATGAACCGCAATTGACCGTCGATGACCTTTTTGTCCTGCGCCATTAGATCGACCAAGGCTTCGGCCCCAGGCAGGTCGCCGGGGATGTCATTCAAATCGGTTTTCATGCCCATAGCGCGCAAATGTGCCCGCACGCGGCTGGGGTCTTCCTGTGAACACAGACCCAGGCGCGACGACAGCTCGAACGCCAGCGCGCAGCCAATGGCGACGCCCTCGCCATGCAGCAGACGGTCGGAATAACCAGTGGCAGCCTCAAGCGCGTGACAGAAGGTATGGCCAAGGTTCAGCAGCGCGCGGTCGCCCTGCTCGGTCTCATCCCGCGCCACGATATCGGCCTTCATCTGCACCGAACGGGTTACGGCCCGCACCCGTGCGGCCATGTCGCCACCAGAAACGGCCATTCCCTTGGTTTCCAGCCACTCAAAGAACGCTGCGTCTCCCAGCAGGCCGTATTTCACCACCTCGCCATAGCCTGAAAGGAAATCGCGCTGGGTCATCGACCCCAACACCGAAGTATCTGCCAGCACCAGCGACGGCTGATGGAATGCCCCGATCAAATTTTTGCCCTGCGGCGCGTTGATCCCGGTTTTGCCCCCCACCGAACTGTCGACCTGCGCCAGCAGCGAGGTCGGGATTTGCACAAACCGTACTCCGCGTCGCAAAGCCGCAGCAGCGAACCCCACCAGATCGCCAATCACACCGCCACCAAAGGCAACGACGACATCGCGGCGTTCAATTTTCTCAGCCAGCAACCACTCTACAGTGCGTTCGAAATGCGGCCAGCTTTTGGTCGCCTCACCAGCGGGCAAAGTCAGCGACGTCATCTCGATCCCCGCTTGGGCTAAACCGTCACGCAAAGCGTCCAGATGCAGTGCGCCCACGTTCTCGTCCGTCACAACCGCCACTTTGGGCCGGTGCAACAACGGCGCGATCCGTGTACCGGCCTGAGCAAGCAATTCCGGGCCGATTTCTACATCATACGAGCGCTCGCCCAGCTCTACATGTACGGTTTGATGCATTACTTCCGTTCCAAAACATCGGGGCGTGTTGCCAGCGCATCCACCACCCGGTTCACCATATTCTCGATCGAGGTCTCGCCGTCGGACTCGGCGATCAAATCCGCTTTCGCATAAACCGGGACACGCTGTTCATACAAGCCGCGCAAAGTCGCATAAGGATCAGAGGTACGCAGCAAGGGGCGCGTGTCTTTGTGTTTGACGCGATTCCACAAAACCTCGAGATCGGCCCGCAGCCAGACCGAGACCCCGCGTTCCGTGATCATTGTGCGGTTCTGTTCCGCCAGAAACGCGCCGCCACCGGTCGATAGGATGCCTTTTTCCTCATCCAGCAAACGTCCGATAACCTGAGATTCCTTAGCGCGGAAAAACGGTTCTCCGTCACGTTCGAAAATCTCGGGGATGGTCATATTGGCTGCCGATTCGATCTCGGCGTCGCTGTCGAGAAAGGGAACGCCCAGCCGCGCAGCCAGCGCACGGCCCACCGCCGTCTTTCCAGCCCCCATCATGCCTACAAGTACAACCGTTTTGTGCAGTGCAAAGCCCGCATCTGTGTCCGAGCTGTGGGTGTTATGCTTAATTTCGCTCATTTCACTGTGAATGACGTGATCTTAGGAAAAATGCTAGCTATAACTATGACAAAAGAGAAAATTGGGGCAGCGTTGAGCAATGGGCCGTCTAATCAAGTTCCTGTTATATCTGATTTGCCTGGGTTTTATCGGGCTGGTGGCATATGCCTATCTTGGGCCGTTTTTCGGTGCGGATTTCTCGGCGCCGCAAGACGAGATACGAGAGCCGGTAATCCTGAATGTCGAATAAGGCCGCAGTGTTCGCACTGTGTTTGGCCGGTTCGGCGCAAGCGCAGCAGGAACCTCTTTCTGTCATTGATTGGTTGAGCAACCCGCCAGAAAACCTGCCGGGAACCGTTTTGCTGGAACCGCCCGTGACACAGACCGGTGTGCGGCCGGATGTCGAAGTCACACCGCTTGAGGCGCTGTCGCAACCGCTGGGGTTGGTGTCGTCCTCTGTAACGGGCCTGCCTGTGAGCCTATGGCAGAACAGTGATCCCGACCGGTTGGCGCGGCTGATCGCTCGGGTTCCTGTTAAGTACAACCCAGCAATGCAGCGGCTGTTATTCACTCTGCTATTGTCCGAAGCGCGGGCCCCTGCCGGGCCGAGTGCGGAGGAAACCCTCTTGTTAGCTCGCCTCGACCGCTTGATGCAGCTGGGTGCCGCCGATCCAACGCAATCGCTGGTGCAACTGGCCGGACCCACCGACAGCCGCGCGCGGTTTCAGCGTTGGTTCGATGCAACGCTTCTGACCGGGGATGAGGATCGCAGCTGCACAGCGCTCATCGCGCAACCGCACCTATCGCTGGATTATGCAGCCCAGATTTTTTGCAAGGCGCGCCGAGGCGATTGGAACTCTGCCGCGCTAACGCTTGAGGCGGCCCATGCGCTGCAAGTCCTGCCCCCCGAGGATCTGGATGTGCTGGACCGCTTCCTGAGCCCCGAGCTGTTTGAGGATGCCGATTACCTTCCCCAGCCCGACAATCCCGATCCGCTGACTTTTCGATTGTTTGAAGCGATTGGCGAACGTTTGCCCTCGGCCCCTCTGCCGCGGGCTTTTGCCAACGCTGACCTGCGCGATGTGGCGGGCTGGAAAGCCCAGATCGAAGCGGCCGAACGCCTGACGCGGATTGGCGCGCTGACCCCTAACCAGCTATTGGGCTTGTATACCGAGCGTGCCCCGGCGGCGTCGGGTGCGGTCTGGGACCGGGTGTCAGCCATTCAGAAATTCGAAAACGCGCTGGAAACTGGTAAACCCGAAGCCATCGCCATGGCATTGCCCCTTGTGTGGGAACAGATGCGCAGTGTCGGGCTTGAGGTTCCCTTCGCCGATTTATTTGCTGGTCGCCTGTCACAAGTCTCTCTGCCGGATGACAAAGCCGAAAACCTGCGGTGGCGTATCCTGCTGCTGTCCGATCTCTATGAAACCGCAGCCGAGTCTCCGCCGGACAAATCAGAAGATGCGCTTTTTCTTACCGCTTTGGCGCAAGGTGATCCGGGGCGTGCGCGCAGCCCTTCACCTTTGGCCGATGCGGTGGCTCAAGGCTTTGCCTGGGCGGCGCCGATCCCATCGGACATTCAGGCGATGCTGAACAACAACCAGCTGGGCGAAGCTATTCTTGAAACGATGGAAATGTTTGCTCATGGCGCCAGGGGCAATCTGGTCGATCTGACGGCTGCCATTGCGACCCTACGCCAGGTGGGCCTTGAGGATACGGCGCGGCGTGCGGCCCTGAACCTTTTGATCCTGCAGGGCACATGATCATGGCGTCCCCGGCAACTTCTGAGCTTTGGATTTCCTCCTTCCTGCAAGCGCAGGCGGCCGAGCTTGGGGCAGCCAACAATACCCTGTTGGCCTATGGCCGCGACCTAAAGGATTTCGCCGCCTGGCTGCAGCGCCGCAAAACCAACTTTGCCGAGGCAGAGCGGGATCAGATCGAGGCATATCTGATCGACTGCGACACCCAAGGTCTGGCGCAGTCCACCCGTGCCCGACGATTGTCAGCGATCAAACAAATCTACCGTTTCGCGTTCGAGGAAGGCTGGCGCGACACCAACCCCGCCATTCAGATCAAAGGGCCCGGACGCCAAAAACGCCTGCCCAAAACGCTGGACGTGCCCGAGGTGGACCGGCTGCTGCAAGCCGCCCGCCAGACCGGGCGCACCAAGGCAGACCGGGTGCGGAATACCTGCCTGATGGAAGTTCTCTATGCCACCGGTATGCGGGTGACCGAACTGGTCTCGCTGCCCGTTTCATCAGCACGCGGCGATCCGCGCATGTTGCTGGTGCTGGGCAAAGGCGGAAAAGAGCGGATGGTACCCCTATCTCCGCCTGCACGCGACGCACTGGCGGTCTGGCTAATGGAGCGGGATGACGCCGAGGATCAAGTGGTTGCCGATGGCGGCCAGCGATCCAAGTTCCTGTTCCCCTCACGCGGCAAATCCGGGCATCTAACTCGGCATATGTTCTTTCTGCTGGTCAAGGAATTGGCTGTTCAGGGCGGCGTGTCACCGGAAAAAGTCACGCCGCACACGCTGCGCCACGCATTTGCGACGCATCTACTGGCCAACGGTGCCGATTTGCGGTCGATCCAGACCCTGCTGGGGCACGCGGATGTGGCGACTACCGAGATTTACACTCATGTTCTCGACGAACGTCTGGCCGAGCTGGTGTTAGAGCATCACCCACTGGCGAAAGACCCCGACAACAAGGGCTAACCCCTTGATCCGCAGGGGGCGCGCCCCCATAACGGATGCAGCAACACCAACAACCAAGGACCAATGGAACCCTCTTCTTCTCTGATCGACGGCGCATTCTGGTTTACCACAGGCGCCATTCTGCTTTTGCTCGTCCTGTCGGGCTTTTTCTCGGGTTCTGAAACGGCATTGACCGCATCGTCACGCGGCAAGTTGCGGGCGCAGGCCGACAAAGGCTCACGCGGGGCGCAAAAGGCACTGGACATCACCGATGACAATGAACGGCTGATCGGCTCGGTCCTGCTGGGCAATAACCTTGTGAATATCCTTGCCGCCTCGCTGGCCACGGCCTTGTTCACCCGGTTGTTTGGCGAAAGCGGAGTGGCGCTGGCAACGCTTGTCATGACTTTGCTGGTACTGGTTTTCGCCGAAGTTCTGCCCAAGACCTATGCCATTACCAACGCGGAAAAAGCGGCAGCATTGGTCGCGCCGATCATCAGTATTGTGGTGACGGTTTTCTCGCCCATGGTCGCAGCCGTACGCCTGCTGGTGCGCGGTGTCTTGCGTTTGTTCGGTGTTCGGATCGACCCGGACAGCAACATTCTTGCCGTACGCGAAGAAATCGCGGGCGCGCTGCAGCTGGGCCATTCCGAAGGTGTGGTAGAAAAAGAAGACCGCGACCGCATCCTTGGCGCGCTGGATCTGGGTGATCGCACGGTGGAAGAGATCATGCTTCATCGCTCAAATATCGAGATGATTGATGCCGACGACGCGCCCGAGGCCATTCTGCAACAATGTCTGAAAAGCCCGCACACCCGTCTGCCCGTTTTCCGGGATGAGCCGGAGAACATTGTGGGAGTCGTTCACGCTAAAGACTTGTTTCGCGCCATGTACGCCCATGCGGGGGCCAGCGAAAGCGATACCAACCGACTTAAGGAGTTCGATATCTCCAAGGTGGCAAACGACCCCTACTTTGTGCCGGAAACCACGACGCTGGACGACCAAATGCGGGAATTCCTGCGGATGCACAGCCATTTTGCACTGGTGGTCGACGAATACGGATCATTGCGCGGTTTGATCACGCTGGAAGATATCCTGGAAGAAATCGTGGGGGAAATCGCCGACGAGTTCGATATCGAAGAAGACGTTCCGGTGACCCGCACCGAAGACGGGCAGTTTCTGGTCGAAGGCGCAATGACAATCCGCGACGCGAACCGCGCGATGGACTGGTCATTGCCGGATGATGAGGCGAACACAGTCGCCGGGCTTGTCATACATGAGGCACAGATGATCCCGGTGGTAGGTCAGGTCTTCTCATTCCACGGGTTTCGGTTCGAAGTCACCGCGAAGGACGGCAACCGGGTGACCGAGTTGAAAATCCGACCGCTATAACTCGGCTAAAGAAAAAATCGGCGCCCACCATCGGGCGCCGGTTTCATTTCCGGGGTTACGCGAACCAGGTACGGCTAGCGACATAGCCATCCATCAGGTCACCGTTCGCATGTGCCGACCAACCCGTCACCTTGTCCGAGTATCCGTCGATGAACTGATTGAACATCGGGTTAATCAGACCGCCCTCTTCCCAGACGATGCGCGCCATCTGGGCGTAGATGTCTTTGCGTTTAGCGGTGTCCAACTCGGCACGGGCTTTCAATACCAGCGCGTCGAACTCTTCGTTCTTAAAGTTGGTGTCGTTCCAGTCTGCGGTCGACAGATAGCCAACCGACCACATCTGATCCTGCACCGGACGCCCACCCCAGTAGGATGCACAGAACGGTTTGTTGTTCCACACTTCCGACCAGTAGCCGTCCGCCGGCTCACGCTGAATCTCAAGCGGGATACCAGCTGCTTGTGCCGACAGTTGGAACAATTGCGCCGCGTCAAGTGCACCGGCAAACGCGGCGTCAGACACATGCAGAACGATGGGTGAGCCGTCATGACCAGACGCTTTGTAATGCTCAGCTGCCTTGGCCAGATCGAATTGGCGCTGCTCCATCGACGCATCGAACAGCGGATAGGCTTCGTTGATCGGAATATCGTTCCCGACCGAGCCAAAACCGCGCAGAACCTTGTCGACCAGCTCCTCGCGATTGATGGCGTATTTCAGCGCCAGCCGCAGGTCTTTGTTGTCAAACGGTGCGGTGTCGGTGTGCATGACAAAGATGTAATGCCCCCGGCCCGAGGTCGCGTTGATGGTGACACCCGGCGCGCGGCCAAACAGCTTAGCGGTACGCGGTGGCACCACGTTAATGGCGTGTACCTGACCGGCCTGCAATGCTGCCGAACGTGCAGTGTCATCGTTCAGAACAAGGATCTCGTGGCTGTCATAATGGCCAACGCTTTCATCCCAGTGGTTGGCGAACTTCTCGAACGCATAGCGCACTCCAGGTTCATCTGCGGTCACCTTGTAAGCACCGGTCGAAACCCCCTCGCCGGGGTTATCGATCCCGCCACCCGGCTGCATGACCAGATGATAATCCGACATCAGATACGGCAGGTCTGCGTTGGGTGTGGTCAGCGTGATCACCACATAGTCACCGTCGACCCGCACATCCTCGATCCCGCGCATGATGCCCAAAGCACCCGACTGCGAATCTTCGTTCGAGTGGCGCGCTAGGGTCTGCTGTACATCTTCAGGCGTCAGTGTCTTGCCATTGTGGAATTCGACGCCTTTGCGGATCAGGAAAGTCCAGACCTTACCGTCCTCATTCGCTTCCCAGCTTTCGGCAAGGCTTGGCTCGATTCCACCATCAGCAGTGACCACGGTCAGTGTGTTGCCATAGGCCCGCAGCGCCTTGGCCGTCACATGCGACGCCGACAGCGCCGGGTCCAGCGAGTTGGTGCTTTCACCACCCGTCAGCCCCAAAACGAAATGACCGCCTTTTTGGGGCGTCTCGGCCAGACCGGCCTCGGCCCAGATCAGGTTCGCAGCAGTGGCTGTCAGGCCAAGTGCCGCAGCTTTGGCCATGAATTCACGGCGGCTCAGCGCTTGGGGTTGGGGATCAAACTTGCTCATCTTATGTCCTTGTAGAGTAGTTACACAGGTTCCTTCCCGGACGCCTGGTAGATCGATTCCGTAACAGAACCGCGACACCCTTTAGCGGATGTTTTCCGCAGATGCGATTTGCTGCGGCGACACGTTTTGTCGCATTCGGAATTGCATCCTGTTCCCCACTGATCAGACTGGCAAAAACACTGACGGAGGCCTTCATGAAACTTGAAACCCGCGTAGCAGTTATTGGCGGTGGCGTCGTCGGTTGTTCCGTGCTGTACCACCTGACCAAACTGGGCTGGTCCGACGTCATGCTGCTGGAACGCTCAGATCTCACCAGCGGCTCAACCTGGCACGCGGCAGGCGGGTTCCACACGTTGAACGGTGACACCAACATGGCCGCGCTGCAGGGGTACACAATCCGCCTGTATAAAGAGCTGGAAGAGATCACCGGTATGTCTTGCGGTTTGCACCACGTAGGTGGCGTGACTTTAGCCGACAACCAGGACCGGTTCGACATGTTACTGGCCGAGCGCGCCAAGCATCGGTTCATGGGATTGGAGACCGAGATCGTCGGGCCGGACGAGATCAAGAAGATCGCGCCCATCACCAATACAGACGGCATCATCGGTGCGCTGTATGATCCACTGGACGGGCATCTGGACCCATCGGGCACCACTCATGCTTATGCCAAGGCGGCTCGGATGGGTGGGGCCATAATCGAAACGCATTGCATGGTGCGCGAGACCAACCAACGCCCCGACGGCACCTGGGATGTGGTCACCGATAAGGGCACCATTCACGCCGAACATGTAGTCAACGCCGGTGGCCTCTGGGCGCGCGAGGTTGGCGCGATGGCCGGTGTCTACTTCCCGCTGCACCCAATGGAACATCAGTATCTGGTGACAGATTCAATCCCGCAGATCGAAGCGATCATCGACGCTGGCGGAGAACACCCGCATGTCATGGACCCTGCCGGCGAAAGCTATTTGCGGCAAGAAGGGCGCGGGCTGTGCATCGGGTTCTATGAACAGCCCTGCAAGCCGTGGGCTGTCGACGGCACCCCGTGGGAGTTCGGGCATGAACTGCTGCCAGACGACTATGACAAAATCACGGACAGTATCGAATTCGCCTATCGTCGCTTTCCTGTTCTGGCCGAAGCCGGGGTGAAATCGGTGATCCACGGACCGTTTACCTTTGCACCGGACGGGAACCCTCTGGTCGGGCCGGTACCGGGGATGCGCAACTACTGGTCAGCCTGCGGCGTGATGGCCGGATTCAGCCAAGGTGGCGGAGTTGGCCTGACGTTGGCGCAATGGATGATCGAGGGCGAACCGGAACGCGATGTCTTTGCGATGGACGTGGCCCGGTTCGGAGATTGGATCAGCCCCGGGTACACCCGCCCGAAAGTGATCGAGAATTATCAGAAACGCTTCAGCGTCGCCTACCCGAATGAGGAACTGCCCGCCGCGCGCCCGAACCGAACAACCCCGATGTACGATATTTTCAGCGATCTGGGCGCTGTCTGGGGTCAGCAATACGGATTGGAAGTCCCGAACTATTTCGCCCAAGGGGACGAGCCGGGCTATGAAACTCCCTCATTCCGTCGCTCGGACGCGTTTGACGCGACTGGGCGCGAAGTGCGCGCCGTTCGCAACAGTGTCGGCATCAACGAGGTCCACAATTTCGGCAAGTACCGCATTACCGGCCCTACGGCCCGCGCGTGGCTGGATCGGATTATGGCCGGGCGCATTCCACAACCTGGCCGGGTGTCTCTGACCCCGATGCTATCACCTAGGGGTAAACTGATCGGGGACTTTACCGTTTCGTGCCTGGCGGAAGGCGAATTTCAACTGACCGCGTCATACGGCAGTCAGGCGTTCCACATGCGCTGGTTCCTGACACATCAGCAGGACGGCGTACAAATCGATAACATCAGCGACCGGTTGAACGGGTTTCAGATCGCGGGTCCAAAAGCAAAGCAAGTCCTGGACGCCTGCACTCGGGACGATATTTCTGACCTTCGCTTTCTGGATGTACGGCATATGACCGTTGGCATGACTGATTGTATCGTGCAGCGGGTCAGCTATACCGGCGATCTGGGGTACGAGATTTATTGCGATCAGATGGCACAAAGACAGCTCTGGTGGGTTCTATGGCAGGCTGGGCAACCGCACGGGATGGTGCCGTTTGGAATGCGCGCGATGATGAGCCTGCGTCTGGACAAGTTCTTTGGCTCATGGATGAGGGAATTCTCACCTGACTATACCGCCGCGGAAACAGGTCTGGATCGGTTCATATCTTTCTCGAAAAACGCCGATTTCATCGGCCGAACCGCCGCCGAGCAAGACCGATCGCAGGGCCCGGCGCGCAAATTGGTGGCATTTGAGGTGGACGCCGACGACGCCGATGCGAATGCGTATGAACCGATCTGGTTGGACGGTAAGGTTGTTGGCTTCTGCACGTCTGGCGGATACTCGCACCATGCCCAAAGATCGGTTGCAATGGGGTTCTTGCCCGTGGACCGGGTGACTGACGGACTGCAGGTTGAAATCGAAATCCTTGGTCAACTGTGTAAGGCTAGGGTGATCTCGGAACCACTATTTGACGCAGATGGCGCGCGCATGCGGGGATGACTCTGCCCTGTTGCGGCGGCATGGTGGCGGTATGACACAAATACCCATAATTCTATTGGCCGCTGGGCAATCCAGCCGCATGGGCGGCCAGGACAAGTTGTTGCAGATCATCGACGACCAACCCTTGCTACGTCGCGCGGCATTGATTGCCGGGCAAGCCGCACCAGTCATCGTCGCATTGCCCCCCGCCCCGCATCCCAGATACGAAGCGCTTGATGGGCTGGACATGCAAAAGGTCGAAATTCCGGATGCTCTGGAAGGCATGAATGCCAGCCTGCGTGGCGCTTTGGCGCATGTGCCACCCGAGGCTAAAGCCGCATTGATCTTGTTGGCAGATTTGCCGGACATCACAACCGAAGATTTGCATGCAGTGCTATCCGCGGTCCAGGCCCACCCGGACAACCTGATATGGCGTGGCGCCACAGAGGACGGCAAACCGGGTCATCCGGTCATCTTTGATCGCAGCCTGTTTGATCAGCTTAGCCGTTTGACCGGAGACGAAGGCGCGCAATCCGTGGTGCGCGCGCATGCGGACAAGGTGCATCTGCACGCCCTGCCCGCCCAACACGCACTGCTGGATTTGGACACGCCCGCGGATTGGGCGACATGGCGCGCAAAGCGGACCATCTAAAATCGACAGGTCTGAAAGTAAATCGGCCCGGTCGATAACGACCGGGCCGGCACCCAAAACAGGACTACCACTTTTCATCAATCCCGGAAACGCGGCCAATAATGTCTGTCGACACTCTGGCTATTCCGCCGCCGAACCTAAACAAGACCCCCTCGTTAACATGCCGCTCAGCGTTTCCAGTGACTGTGACAAGCCTTGGGCACCCCCTAGTGCCTTTGGCTCCCCCTCGCTTGGGCACATTCATCGTCACCCATCCGTTGGATTCAAACAACGTAAAATTGGAAACAACGGTTAATTTTGCCGATATCAGGATGGTTTTTCCGCAACATTTAATAACGGTGAATCAACCTTAGGATGAGTGACATTTTTGCCCGAAACACCACATTTCACCATTAAGCATAAACCTAATGTGCTATCTGGACTAAATGTTATAAATTGTTTTCGATAACCGCATTAACACTTGAAGGTCGACACAACCAAGACGGTACCACCTAAAAATCGGAGTTTGCGACGGCTCACTTGTTAACGATTTTGATTCAATTCAACCTTTTTTGCGCTTTGGCGTCCAAATCGGCAACAATCCACCGATTCGTACTCAGTGATTCGCACGAATCCTCCGACTCCGGTCCTCGAACGTCGCGATAGAACCGCTAGTTTGTGGCAAAATTAAGATATCTTAACAATTCGCTCAGGAAACACACAGAGTGAAGGCGCATCTCCTGTTTCAACGCGCGGCCGCACCCGCGTGATATAAACAGGAGATAAAAATGAGCATCCGCAAATCCTCACTTCTTTTGCCCGGGACAGCCAGTTGGGTTGGCGCTGGCGCACTGAGCGCCGCATTGCTGGCGACCACCGCCCTGCCCTCGATGGCCGACGAAGCACTGGCCGATCTTGTTGAAAATGTATCGCCCTCGGTCGTCACCATCATCGCCGAACAAGGTGCCACACCGGTTCCCACGCAGGGACAGGAGTTTGACTTTGACCAACACCCGTTCGGAGAATTTTTCAAACGCTTTGGCGCGCCCGAAGGGTTTAACGCCCCGCAGCGTGGACCGGCACAAGGTCTGGGTTCGGGTTTCGTTTTGGACGAAGCGGGTTACATCGTTACCAATCACCACGTCGTAGACAATGCCGATTCCGTAACGGTTCGCATGTCGGACGACCGTACGTTTGACGCCGAGGTTATTGGCACCGACCCGCTGACCGACATCGCAGTTCTGAAGATCGACGCGGATGAAACCCTGCAGGCGGTTAAACTGGGAGACAGCGACGGCATCCGCGTGGGCGAAGACGTCGTAGCCATCGGCAACCCGTTCGGGCTGCATTCAACCGTGACGACCGGTATCGTATCGGCCAAAGGGCGCAACATATCGCAAGGACCATATGCTGAGTTCATTCAGACCGACGCAGCCATCAACAAAGGCAACTCGGGTGGCCCGTTGTTCAACATGGAAGGTGAAGTCGTCGGCGTAAACTCGGCGATCTACTCGCCCACCGGTGGCTCAGTGGGTCTGGGGTTTGCGGTGACATCGAACATTGTGGAACACATCGCGGCCGACCTGCGCGATGACGGCCAGGTCAGCCGGGGTTGGCTGGGTGTGTCGATCCAGAATGTCAGCCCCGAGCTTGCGGCAGCCATGGGCATCGATAGCTCAACCGGCGCGCTGGTTGCAGACGTTGTTGCCGACAGCCCGGCCGAAGGCGTTCTGCAACAGGGTGATGTCATTCTGACCTTCAACGATGAAGTCGTCAATTCCAGTAGCGATCTTCCGGTCCTTGTCGGTACCACCAAAGTGGGCACCGACAGCGTTCTGACTGTTCTGCGCGACGGCAAGGAACAACAGATCGAGTTGACCGTCGGTCAGCATCAAAGCGCATCGGCCCAGATCGATAAGTCAGTGGACGAAACCGTTTCAGGTACTGCATTGGGCGTGACTATTGCACCGCTGACCGACACCAACCGCGCCGAGATGGGTGTGGCTGAAAATGTCGATGGTGTGATCGTCACTGACCTGAAACCCGATAGCCCGGCAGCCAAAGCCGGTCTGCAACGGGGCGATGTGATCGTGAAATTGGGCGGCCAGGAAACCGCAACACCGGACGCGTTGAAGGCCGCTCTGGACAGCGAAAAAACCGACCCCGCGCTTGTTCTTATCAATCGCGGTGGAAACCAGATCTTTGTAGCGGTGGAAATCGCCTGATTTGACACCAGCGCGCGCCACGTGATGGGGAAATCTGGCGGGCGCCTCCTCGGTGGTTTGAATTGTCCGCAAACCGCCGGGACTGCCGGGTGCGATACACCGCACCCGGCAGATTGATTAGCCAACCCATGTGCTTTGCCCAAAAATTGTGTTTAAATCCCGGTAGAAAGGAACTCGCATCATGAGCCGTCGCTTGCTGATCGTGGAAGATGATGAAGATACCCGAGAGTTCATCGCCAAGGGATTTGGCGAAGAAGGTTATGTCATCGAGCAGGCCGAGGACGGCCGAGAAGGTCTGTATCATGCCACCGACGGCGGGTTTGACGCGGTTGTTCTGGACCGGATGTTGCCGGGTTTGGATGGCCTGTCGCTGATCAAATCGATGCGTGCGGCGGGCGTTAAAACGCCGGTTCTGATGCTGACCGCCATGAGCGCCGTTGATGAACGTGTCAAAGGGCTGCGTGCCGGTGCGGATGACTATCTGGTTAAACCGTTCTCGTTCCAGGAATTGCACGCCCGGATTGAGGCCCTTCTGCGCCGACCGCAAGAGGCCGAGGAAAGCCCGACCCTGAATTGCCGCGACCTTGAGATGGACCTGCTGACCCGCAAGGTCACCCGCAACGGGCGCGAAATCACCCTCACCCCGCGTGAGTTTCAGATCCTCGAGTTCTTCCTGCGCCGGAAGAACCGCGTGGTATCGCGCACCATGCTGCTTGAGGGGGTTTGGGACTATCACTTCGACCCCAATACCAATGTGGTCGATGTCCATATCTCGAAACTGCGGCGTCAACTGGACGAAGGCGGCGAGCCGCCGTTGATTGAAACCGTCCGGGGCGCCGGTTACATGATATCTGATGGATAACCTGCGACTTTCCTTCAACAATTCACGCACACGCCTCGTACTGGCCAGCATGGTCCTCAGTACGTTACTGACCGCGACCGTGCTGGCGTTGGTCTATGTAACGGCGAACCGCAGCATCGAAAGCGAGACACGCTCGGTCGTGTCGGCAGAGCTGACAGGGTTGGCGGATGAATACGAACGCCGAGGCCTGATCGGGTTGATGCGGGCGATTGAGCGGCGTCTTCCAACCGCCGCAGACCGCGATGCGTTATATCTTCTGACCGATCGCTTTGGCGTCAATCTGGCTGGCAACCTCAAACAATGGCCCGAGAATATCGCAGCTGGCAGCGGCTGGGTCGATCTGGAACTGCGCCGGGCCGAAAATGATGAATTGGTGCCCGTCTCGGCCGCCTCGGTTCGCCTGCCCGGCGGTGAACGCCTGCTGGTAGGACGCGACGCACTGGCGCGGCAGCAATTCGACCGGGTTTTGCTGCGGTCGGTCGGAATCGCGCTGGCAATTGCCCTGGCGCTGAGTGTACTCACCGGTTGGCTTTTCACCCGCCTGGTCTTTTCTCGCTTATCCGATATCGCCAACACGGCAGAGAACATCGTATCGGGCGACCTAACCCGGCGCATGCCCCTGCGTGGCACTGGGGACGAATTCGATCAGGTATCCGGGACGCTCAACACCATGCTGGACCGGATTGAGGAACTGGTTAGCAATCTACGTACAACGTCAAACTCAATCGCCCACGATCTGCGCTCGCCCCTGTCGCGGTTGAAGCAACGAGTTGAAACGCTGTCTGACCCTTCGAAAACGGATCAAGAGCGCGAGATTGATATCGCGCGGGCCAGTGTTGAAATCGACCATGTGTTGCGAGTATTGGGGCAACTGACCGAAATCTCACGCGCCGAAGCTGGTGTTGGTCGGGAACAATTCGAACCGGTCGATCTGCAGCAACTGGTGGCGGATGTAGTGGAGCTTTACGATCCCGTGGCAGTCGATCAGGGTATCCAGCTTGAGGTCACGGGTACAGCAGCGCCAATACCGGGGCATCGCCCGCTGTTGTCCCAGGCCCTGTCGAACCTGCTGGAAAACGCGATGCGCTATGCGCCGCAGGACACCACTGTCACGATCCACCTTTCCGAAGATGGTGCCTATACAAATCTGAGCGTTCGCGATCGTGGTCCCGGTGTTCCGCAAGAAGACCTGCCGCGCCTGCAAATGCCGTTTGTCACACTGGACCCGGCCCGAACCGAGCGGAATGCCGGTCTGGGCCTGGCCCTTGTCGCTGCGATTTCCCACATGCATGGCGGCGCGTTTGAAGCCAGCAATTGCAATCCGGGGCTTGAAGCGAAAATCAAATTGGCGCGCAAACCCTAAGTGGGTACGCCGTTGATCGCCATTGTCTTGTTTTTATAGCGTTTATCAGCAGTAACATCCTCACCGAACCAATCCGGCGGAGTGTAGGCCATAGCCTCGGCTTCGGTCTCAAATTCCACCTCGACCAATTGCAGCGGGGCCAGATCGCCCTGAAACACGTCCAACTCAAACACGCGCCCGTCGGACAACTGGCCTGTGAAACGTTCCTTTTCCACCCGGCGCCCATCAGTTTCCGGCCAGAACGTTTCGAATTGCTCGGCCGTAATTTCAGCCTCGCGCTCGACCCGCACAATCGAGCCGCCACCTTTGAGGGTTAGGAAGAACCGGTCGTTCTTTTGACGCAGGCGCAGTTCGGTGGAATCGTCGGGCGCAGTCAAATATCCCTGCCGAACGACAGCTTTCTCTGCGCCGCTGAGGTCCGGCAGGTCTGCGACCAAAAACTTGCGTTCAATTTCCATGCTCATTTGCTTGAAATCACTCCGTTTTCCAATTCATCGAACAACGACTGATAGGCAGAGCTGGCGTCACTGCGACCAGCAAAGATACTGACCGGGGCGCGGTTTTGGCCCATACGTTCGATATCGGCGGCAAAAGGTATTTCGGTTTGCAGGAACCGTTTTTTGTACTGTTTACGCATCTTCTCCATCGTTTCCAGATGCAAGGTTTTGCGCCGCTGCACCATCGAAAAGAACGCCCTAATCTTTTTCTTGGGCAGCTTCTGTTGGTCAAAGAAGGCCACCAACTGCGCAAGCGTTCGCTCGGACAAAGTGGTCGGAATGACCGGCACCACGATCTGATCCGCCGCCTTAAAAACGTTCTCGGACAGGGTCGAAAAGTTCGGGGGGCAATCCAGAATGATCACGTCGTAGTCACTGCCGGCGGCGGCCAGAGCCTTTTTCAACCGGGATCGCTTGTTTCGCATACGCGATAGGAACACGTCAAAGTCGCGGAAGGTCAGGTTCGCTGGCAACACGTCCAGCCCTTCGAAATCACTGGCCTTGATAGATTTGGTGAACCGGGAAACATCTTCGAAAAACCGCGCGTCGGTCAACTTTTTTGAAGGTTTTACCCGAAAATAGAACCCCGCCGCACCCTGCGGATCAAGGTCGCACAACAACACGGTGTACCCTGCTTGCGCATAGGCATAGGCCAAGTTTACCGAGGTTGCGGTTTTACCCACACCGCCCTTGTTGCTGTAGCAGGCAATGATCTTCACCAGTCAATCCTCCTTTTGGCGAAACAGGGCTCGGAACAGGTTCTGAATCTCGGGGCTATCGAAATGCTGAAAATTGGCAATCACGTGGTCGCGCTCAGCTTTTTGGCGCTGATCGAGTACGGCGATCAGCCCTCCGGCGGCCATGGCAAGCGGCGCACTTGTCCGATTTCGGGCATCACTTTGAGTGGAAACAAAATTAAGCAGCGCCTCTTGTTGCACCGAATAGTCATTGAACAAACCCAAATTATCTTGCATTTTTTTCAATGGCTTAATGAGCGTTTTGAAATTACTCTTGTCGAACAAAGGCGCAAAGAACTCCATCAGATAGCGCAGCTTCTTGCAGTCTATCCGCAGTTCATGCACCGCCTCGTCTGGAGTTTTCGGGGTAATCCCACGGGCAAGCTTGCATACTTTTCGGTAGCGTTTCCAGATCAACGAACGGGCATAGTCATAAGCTCTGAGCTCGGCGTTGGGTCCGGGTTCCAACCGTTTAGTATCAGCAAACAGTGCTAGAAGTTGCTTCATCTGTCTGCCATAGGCGGCACTGCGCAAACGCCGACTCAGCACAGTAAGTTCGCGGTTACGTTCTTTTTCAAACTGCGCGAACATCGCCTCGGCACCAGGATGAAGGTTAGGCGGTATCAGATTGAAATAAATATCTTTTTCCAAAAGATAGACATCCAAATCCCGCACCCGCCCGGTAGACGCCATCAGGTCCGAGAATTCGCGTTTTAGTGCGCTTGTCTGCTGTGGCGAAAACACGCCTTTGAACAGGCTTAGTACGGACCGCACGCGCCTGAGCGAGACGCGATAATCATGCAGAAATTCCGTGTCTATATCCGCGACAATTCCCGCCTCGTTCTTGCGCGCGACCTCCAGATAGGTGCAGATGATATCCACCGCCACTTCGATCGAGGGTTCCTGTTTGCCCAACTCGATATCGGGTTTGGCATTGTAGGCAGGGAAATCTGCAAAAAGGCCTTGCATGACCACCTCTGCACCTGACGCGCCAGCCGCCAATTCCCCTAGCGCCAAACAGACCTTTTGAAAGGGGCGGTTATACCCGCGCAGGGGTTGAACGGTCAGGATCGTCACCTGCCCGTGGTGTGTGCCCAAAGTCAGGGCGCGGCCGCGAACTTGTGTTTTTTGCAGATCGTCCAATACGGCTAAGGTGCTGCCTTTGATGGTGCCAGAGCCGATACACATAAGCGCGCGCAACTTTGGGAAATCTTTCAACGCCGCGCGGACAGGTCCATCCGGCAAGTCCTGTACGAACATGCCTGTGCCGCCGCCATCCTGAAACAAAAAGTCCCTGTCGTTCAGCAGCTGCAACGAGCCGCCTGTTTCGATCAATAACCGGCCTTTGGCCCGTAGCGACTGATCATGACTGTCTAGCAGGTCAAAGGAGCGGGCAGCGGAAGGCGGTTCAAACGCGATAGTCAACCCCTTAACTAATCCTGAGAATTCGTCCTGGTCGAACTTGCCTGAAAGGACGAACACCCTGCGTTTCCGCCCCATCACCCGCGCCTCGTTTTCAAGGCATCAAGGCTTCGTAGTGCCGTGCCATCGAACTGCCAGCGCGGGTTCTTGCCGTGTCTCTTAGCGGTCTCCCGGTTCTTGAACATCGGCACCCTCATGACAGCATGGTGACATGAAATCGCATACTATTCCGTCTGGCAAGCTTGATGTCTTACTGACCGTGCGTCAGGTCGACAGCCCCTAAACACCCCGCTAAAAGTAGCGCATGTCCGACCCTATCTCCTCAATCCGCAACCTTGGCCCGGCTTACGAACAAGCCTGCGCCCGTGCAGGTATTCATTCGGCACGGGAATTGCGCGAATTAGGTCCCGATAAAGCCTATTCCCGGCTTTTGCAGACAGGAACCAAGCCGCATTTCATCGGCTATTACGTGCTGGTCATGGGGTTGCAGGGCCGCCCGTGGAACGATTGCAAGGGCGATGAGAAAAAGGCCCTGCGGCAGCGGTTCGATGCCATTAAGGCCAGCGTCACCGCGATGCCTGAAACCCAGATGATCTCGGATCTGGATGCAATCGGTGTGCGGGTGTCTGCCGACGACCTCAAGCCGAAATAAAAAGAGCCGCACCCGTAAACGGGAGCGGCTCAAGAATCCGATCTGACGGCGGCTTAGCCGACCAGTTCGATGCCCGAGAAGAAGTAAGCGATTTCAACCGCCGCAGTTTCGGGGGCGTCCGAACCGTGGACCGAGTTTTCACCAACCGATTCAGCAAACTCGGCGCGGATGGTGCCGGGGGCTGCGTCTGCAGGGTTGGTTGCGCCCATGACTTCGCGGTTCTTTGCAATGGCGCCTTCGCCTTCCAGAACCTGAACAACAACCGGAGCCGACGACATGAATTCGCACAGTTCGTCATAGAACGGACGCTCGGCATGCACGTCATAGAACTTGCCAGCCTGAGCTTTGGTCATGTGGATGCGCTTTTGCGCAACGATGCGCAGGCCGGCTTCTTCGAACTTGGCGTTGATCTTGCCAGTCAGGTTGCGACGGGTTGCATCAGGTTTGATGATCGAGAATGTGCGTTCCAGTGCCATGTCGGCCTCTCCTTAACATAAGGCGCGGGGTCGCGCCGAAATCCATCGCGCGCCGCGTAGCACGGTCTGTCTGATATGAAAAGGACTATGATGCGCAGCGGCTCAGATCGTCTCGGGCAGTGGGTCCTGACGGTCCACCCAGCGTACATAAACCACGGCCAACAGTCCGGCAAAGCTGCATGCCCACATCATACCCAAAACCAGAAACGGCCCGTTGTCGGGGCTGACCCATAACCCGGTCAGCGAGGTCAGTACCGCCCCAAGCGCCACGATCATCGCACCTGACAAGCCAGCGGCGCTGCCTGCCAGTTTGGGCCGGACAGACATCAGACCGGCCGAAGCATTGGCGTTGGTCAATCCGTTGCCAAAGCCAACAAAAATAGCCGACGCGAAGAACACCCAGACCGAGCCCAGATCCGCAAGAAACAGCAGAAGACCCAAAAGTGGCCCAGTCGACGCGACGATGCGTCCGATCAGGATCATGGTTGTCAGTGGTGTTCTGGCGGCGATCCGACCCGTGATGAAATTCCCCACCATGAAGCCACCGGTGATGATGCCGATCCCCAATCCCAACATCGCGGGGCTTAGATCGAACCAAGCAGCGGCGACAAGGGGCGCGCCGGTGATGAAACTGTAGAACCCGCCGATCGAAAACGATGCACACAAGGCATAACCCCAGAACCGGCGAGCACGAAAAAGGTGGGGGTATTCACGCAACTGCGCCGCGAAGGTTGAAGAACGGTTGGTATTGGTCTCACCCATATCGACCCACAGCAACAGCAGCATCCCCGCCCCTAAGCCCGAGTACAGAACAAAGCCTGCCCGCCAGCCGAACAGGCCGTCCAGCGCACCGCCTAGCATTGGCCCAAGCATCGGGGCCAGCGCCATCGCCATGGCCACATAGCCCAGTTTACTGGCAGCCTCGTTCGGCGGATGCATGTCCCGGATCGCAGCACTGGAAAGCACCGGCCCGGCCACCACAGCCGCCTGCAATAGGCGAAAGCCCAGAAAGGCCCAGATCGACTCGGCCAATACGCAACCAACCGAGGCCACAACAAAGACCGACATACAGATCAGCAAAACGGGCCTGCGACCAAATCGGTCGGACAACGGCCCCATGATCAGTTGGAATACTGCAGACACCGCCAGATATCCGGCCACCGACAGATTCACCAATGCATAGTCGACCTGAAAATCCCCGGCCATTCGGGCCAGCGACGGCAGGAACATATTCAACGTCAGCACGGAAATCGCCGTGGCGAACACCAAAGTGACCAGAGAGGGAGGCGAAGAAGCCGCGCGCATGTTAAAACCGTCAAAATCCAACCGGACCAGCGCTAGCACATAGGCTGACCGATGAACATGCCAACCCGCTGGCGGCGTCTGACATGCTCTGTTATGAGCGGCTCATGTTACGGATCGAAGACATCACCTATGCGGTCGAAGGCCGCCCCCTGTTTGACGGTGCCAGCGCCACCATTCCCGATGGCCACAAGGTTGGTCTGGTGGGGCGTAACGGCACTGGCAAGACCACTCTGTTCCGCTTGATCCGGGGCGAGTTGGCGCTGGAATCGGGCAATATCGTGTTGCCGAAACGCGCACGGATCGGCGGCGTGGCGCAAGAGGTCCCCTCGTCCGACGTGTCGCTGATCAACACGGTTCTGGCCGCCGACACCGAACGCAGCGCGCTGATGACCGAGGCCGACAGCGCCGAAGACCCCGCGCGCATTGCCGAGATTCAGACCCGGCTGGCGGATATCGACGCGTGGTCTGCTGAATCCCGCGCGGCCTCGATCCTCAAGGGTCTGGGATTCGATGACGGAGATCAATTGCGCCCCTGTTCCGACTTCTCGGGCGGTTGGCGGATGCGTGTGGCACTGGCGGCGGTGTTGTTTTCGCAGCCCGACCTATTGCTGCTGGACGAACCGACCAACTATCTGGACCTAGAAGGCGCACTGTGGCTGGAAAGCTATCTGGCGAAATATCCGCATACGGTGATCATCATCAGCCACGACCGCGGGTTGCTGAACCGTGCGGTGGGCTCGATTTTGCATCTGGAAGACCGCAAACTGACCTATTACGCGGTGCCTTATGACAAATTCGCTGAACGCCGGGCGGAGCGACTGGCCCAGGCGGAATCTGAGAACGCCAAGGCCAAGGCCCGCATCGCTCACCTGCAGAGCTTCGTGGACAGGTTTCGGTACAAAGCATCGAAAGCCGTTCAGGCCCAGTCGCGCCTGAAGATGATCGAACGCATCCAGCTGGTCTCGACCCCACAAGAGGCCGCTTTGCGGGCGTTTTCCTTCCCCGAGCCCGAAGAGTTGTCACCCCCGATCATCCAGATCGAAGGCGGTGTGACTGGCTATGGCGAAACCGAAGTGCTGCGCCGTCTGAACTTGCGCATTGATCAGGACGACCGCATCGCGTTGTTAGGTAAAAACGGTCAGGGTAAATCGACGCTATCCAAGCTGCTATCCGACCGCCTGCCCCTGATGGCGGGGAAGATGACCCGCAGCAACAAACTCCGCATCGGGTATTTCGCACAGCATCAGGTGGATGAGCTGCACGTGGACGAAACACCGCTGGACCACCTGCGCCGTCTGCGCCCGGACGAGGCTCCGGGCAAATGGCGATCACGTCTGGCCGGGTTCGGGCTGAACGCGGATCAGGCGGAAACGCTGGTTGGGCGCCTTTCGGGCGGCCAAAAGGCCCGCTTGTCACTGCTGATCGCAACCATCGACGCGCCTCATATGCTAATCTTGGACGAACCGACCAACCACCTGGATATCGAAAGCCGCGAGGCGCTGGTCGAGGCGCTGACTGAATACTCCGGCGCAGTCGTTCTGGTCAGCCACGATATGCACCTGCTGTCACTGGTCGCGGACCGGCTTTGGCTGGTCTCGGACGGAACGGTCAAACCCTTTGACGGAGACCTTGAGGCTTATCGCGCCATGCTGCTGGCCCGTGACAAACCGGTCAAAGAGAAACCCAAGGCAGCGAAACCCAAACGCCCTTCGCGTGATACGATGCAGGCCCTGCGCGCCGATCTGCGCAAATGCGAGGACCGGATTGAAAAGCTGACGGACATGCATGAGAAACTGTCCGCAAAACTAGCAGATCCGGCATTGTACGAAGACGACCGCATCAACGATCTGGAAACCTGGAACCGGAAATTTGCCGAAGTGGTTGAAGCCATGAAAAAGGCCGAGACTTTGTGGGTGGCAGCCGCCGAACGACTTGAACAGGCAGAAACAGCAGCATGATAGACAGCGCATTCCTTATCACCGCGTTCACGACGCTTTTCGTGGTCCTCGACCCGCCGGCCCAAACACCTATCTTTGTGGCGTTGACCCAGGGCATGGACTGGCACACCCGTCGCTCAATCGCGATCAGGGCCTGTTTGACAGCAGGTGTGATTTTGGCCGCCTTCGCCGCCTTCGGTGAGGCCCTTCTGGGGTTTGTAGGCATCTCGATGGAAGCGTTTCGCGTCGCAGGGGGCGTTCTGTTGTTTCTGACCGCGCTCGACATGCTGTTTGAACGCCGCACCAAACGTCGGGAAAACAGTGCCGAGGAAGAGGAACATCCGGATCCATCGGTATTTCCGCTGGGTATTCCACTGATCGCTGGCCCCGGCTCGATTGCGACCATGATCCTGCTGGCAGGTCAGCAGCCCGGCATTCAGGGCTTGGCCGTGGTCGTCGGAGTAATGCTGGTCGTGTTGGCAATGGTCTTTGTGATGTATCTGACATCTGGGGCGGTGGCACGTGTATTGGGCAAAACCGGGCTGAATGTGTTGACCCGGCTGCTGGGCATGCTGCTGGCGGCGCTGTCGGTTCAGTTTATTTTGGACGGGCTCAAGGCCTTTGGCTTTGCGTCGTAAATCCCCATATAGATTAAAGTAAGCGTGGTAAGGGGTACGGCATGGACGGCGACAGCATTGGACGTTTGGTATATCTGGCCGTGCTTGGTGCGGCAGTGGTGGCGTGGTTCGTCTCGCAGAACCGTCAGTCTCTGAACAAGACCATGCAACAGGCGATGGCTTGGGTGTTCATTTTCGTCGGTGCCATTGCCGTTGTCGGACTGTGGGAAGACATCCGATCAACCGTTAGCCCTGCCCCGCAGATGACTGTCACTGGCGAAACGATCGCGGTGCCTCGGGCACGTGACGGCCATTATTACCTGCCCGTTGTGGTGAACGGAGAGCCGATAACCTTTCTTGTCGACACCGGTGCCAGCCAGATCGTGCTGAGCGATCAGGACGCCCGACGCATTGGTATTGACCCTGACCAACTGAACTATCTCGGCCGCGCCTCGACCGCGAATGGAGAGGTCCGCACCGCACCCGTTCGGCTGGATAGCCTTGAGCTGGGGCCGATCACCGATCACAACGTCTCGGCCTGGGTCAACGAAGGCGATTTGCGCCAATCGCTGCTGGGCATGGATTATCTGCATCGCTTTTCGAATATCCAGTTCGCGGATGGCCGTCTGATCCTGTCTCGTTAAAGGGTCTGCGGCGGCATTTCCGAATTGAGAACAAAATAAGAACATGCTAAGCTGCGGGCATGTCTACAAACCTTCTTGGCCGCAAACCTGCGCGTGAGGCGCCGGGGCTGACCCTACACCCTCAGATCACTCTGCAACTGGCCCGCGTGCACGAGGCCTGCGGCCCCGCCCGGCGCAGCTTTGCCATGTGGTTGGCCGGCCAGGCGCAGGGGCCGGTGCTGTGGATTTCCCCAGCGTGGGAGTCCGGCCAATTGAACCCGGACGGGATGATGCCCTTTGCCGATCCTGCCCGGTTCCTGTTCGTCCGCCCCACCCGCGCCGAAGACCTGCTGTGGTGCATGGAAGAGGCGCTGCGCAGCGGGGCCATTCCGCTGATCATCGGCGACCTGCCGGGCGCACCGGGGCTGACGCCGGTGCGGCGCATGCATCTGGCTGCTGAACAGGGTGGCACGATGGGGCGGGCGCCGCTAGGGCTGCTGCTGACGCCCGGCGACGGTGGCGCGCAGGGGGTCGAGACCCGCTGGCACATGGCCGCGAACCATCAGGGCGAGGCCCGCCGCTGGACCCTGACCCGCCGCCGCGCCCGCGCCCTGCCTCCGGTCAGCTGGCACGCCACCCAGATCAAACCGCGCGCCGGGCTGAATCTGACCCGGACCGAAGCCGAAGATGTTTTGGTGTGACACATCACGCAGTTCACGCAACTTGTGACTGGCAAAAGCCGGACCCCCACCCTAGCGTGCCAGCATGAGCCATCCAATCCATGACAGTCGATATTCCTGGCTTCGCCTTCTGATCACGCTTGGCATCGCCATGGTCGCGAATGCCGGTATGTGGGCGGTGGTCGTGGTGATGCCCGCCATTGAGGTACAGTTCAACGCCGGAAGAGCCGAAGTGTCGATGCCCTACACGCTCGCCATGATCGGCTTTGCGTTGGGTAATATGTGGCTGGGGCAACTGGTGGATCGGCTGGGCGTGACCAAAGCGCTGATCGGGGCTTCTGTGCTAAGTGCAGTCAGCTATCTATTGGCGACATTGGCCCCGAACATGTTGATGCTCTCGGTGGCGCATCTATTGATGGGCTTGGGCGCATCCATCGGGTTTGGCCCCTTGATCGCGGACATTTCCCATTGGTTCATGCGGCGACGCGGGATCGCCGTCGCGCTGGTCGCCAGCGGAAACTACCTGTCTGGGGCCATCTGGCCCACCCTGCTGGCCGGAATTCTGGCCCGAGAAGGGTGGCAGCAAGTCTACCTGACATTGGCCATCGTGACACTGGTCGTTGTTATACCTCTTTCCTTACTACTAGGCCGTAAGGTTCCGGACGAAGCCCACAGTACTGCAGCTGCTACTGCTCAAATTAATACGCGCAGCGTTGGAATACCTCCGCGCACCCTTCAATACATCCTGGGTCTGGCCGGGATCGGCTGTTGCGTAGCCATGTCCATGCCACAAGTTCATATCGTGTCCTATTGCGTCGGGCTGGGCTATGGCCCTGCGGTCGGGGCCGAGATGTTGTCACTAATGCTGTTGGGTGGTGTCCTCAGCCGGATCGTTTCGGGGTTGGTCGCCGACAAGTTGGGTGGGATCAGGACCTTGCTTATCGGTTCTACCCTGCAATGCATCGCCCTGTTTCTATTCCTGCCCTATGATGGGATGGTCTCGCTTTATGTCATCAGTATGCTGTTCGGGCTGGCGCAAGGTGGGATCGTGCCTAGCTATGCCTTAGTGGTGCGCGAATACATGCCCCCGAAAGAGGCCGGCGCACGGGTGGGGTTCGTCCTGATGATGACCATCATGGGTATGGCTTTGGGCGGGTGGATGTCCGGGTGGATATACGACGTGACGGGAAGCTATCAGTTGGCCTTCGTCAACGGCCTTCTTTGGAACGGGTTGAACATCGCCATCCTGCTGATGCTGCTGCACCGCTCGCGCCCTCGCGGGCACGGGGCGTTGGCATGAGCCTGCTGTCCCGGCGCATCGTTCTGGCCGGGTTGGCCGCCTTGCCCATGGCGCGTCCGGCCCAAGCTGCGCTTACTCAATACGAGCTGGTGTCACAGGGCACATCCGTCGACTTTACCTTTGATCTGTCGGGCCTTGCACAATCCGGCACCATGCCAATCCAGTCGGCGGATATTCAGATCGACTTGAGCAATCTGATCAACAGCCGCGTCAGCGTGACCCTGAACGCGGCTGAAGCCCGCACCAGATTACCCTTTGCCCGAACCGCAATGCTGAGCGCCGGGGTGCTGGACGTTGAGAACTTTCCAACCATTCACTTCACGTCAACCAAGGTGCAGCTTGGCGAAGGCGGTCGAATTTCGCGCGGGGCAGAGATTACCGGAGACCTGACCCTGCGCGGCGTGACCCGCCCAATCACCCTGCAAGCCAACCTTCATCGACCGCCGGGCAGTGCCGCAAATATCCTGGATATGCTCTCGATCCAATTGACCGGCTCGCTCAATCGCCACGACTTTGGGGCGTCCGGCTATGCCGATCTGGTACAGGACACCGTCGGGCTGGACATCCGGGCGGAAATCAAAAAGGCCGAATAGGCAAAAAACGACGCGCCCGCGTCGATTAGGCGCGCGCATCACCGGCAAATTCCGCCAAGGTGCCCCCATCATGCGTACGATCATTTCTTTTGCCGCCCTCTTTCTTTCAGTCATTCTGCTGCAACTTTCCACAGGTGGCGTCGGGCCGCTGGACGCCATCTCGGGCATTACACTGGAATTCACGACCGAGCAGATCGGTCTGCTGGGCTCGTCCCATTTCCTAGGCTTTTTCATTGGTTGCTGGTGGGCCCCGAGACTGATGGGGAATGTCGGCCACTCTCGCGCCTTCGCGGTCTGCACGGCTTTGGGCGCAATGGGGTTGATCGGGCACACCCTGACAGACAACCCCTATCTATGGGCCGCATTGCGGATCGCTTCGGGCACCTGTGTGGCGGGCTGCTATACCGTGATCGAGGCCTGGCTGAACGCCAAGGTCACCAACGAAACCCGTGGCCGGGCGATGGGAACTTATCGGTTCGTGGATATGGGGGCGTCACTGGGGGCGCAGTTGATCATCGCCGTACTGCCGCCCGCCTCATACGTGTCTTATAACCTGTTGGCGATTTTGTGCTGTGCCGCCCTGTTGCCGCTGACCCTGACCCGCGCCAGTCAGCCGATCACACCTAACGCCCCCCGCTTGCGGCCCAAACTGGCCTGGCGCAGTTCGCCCCTTGCTGTGGCAGGTGTGATTGTTGCGGCGCTCAGCTCAGCCTCGTTCCGAATGGTCGGTCCGGTTTATGGGCAAGAGGTCGGACTAGGCGTGGATCAGATCGCGTTCTTCCTGGCCTCATTTGTTCTGGGTGGGGCGCTGGCGCAATATCCGCTGGGATGGTTGGCCGACAAATTCGACCGGCGCTGGGTACTGATCTGGTTGTCTGGTGCTGCCGTGCTTAGCTGTGGCGTTACAATGGCCGCCAGCGGAACCGGCACCTTGGGCGTCATGCTGGCCGCTGCCATTTTTGGCCTGACAACTTTCCCGATCTTCTCGGTGTCATCGGCGCACGCAAATGACTTTGCTACCACCGAGGAACGGGTCGAATTATCAGCCGCGTTGATGTTCTGGTACGCGCTAGGGGCTATTGCGTCGCCCTACATTTCGTCCACCCTGATCCAGCAATTCGGTCCAAGTGCCCTGTTTGCTTTCGTGGCAGCCGGGCATCTGGTTTTGATCGTGTTTGGCCTGGCCCGGATGCGGTCTCGCCCAACACCGGACGAGCGGACCAACTATGTTTACGCCCCACGCACTTCGTTCACCATCGGGCGGTTGTTGAAAAAGTCGCGCGAAGATTAAAGGGCCGGGAAATCCCGGCCCCTTATTCGGTTATTGCTGTGTCGGCGGTGTTTCGTCTTCCACCACCTCGGCCACTTTGGCGGGTTCAACCGTCTGCTCCAGCGCGCCGTTCACCACGCCACCGACGCCTTGCTCCATCGACAAACCAAGTTCTTCACCCAGCTTCTTGAGCGCGGGCATCTGCACCGCCATACCCATGATCGAATCCAGCGCCTGATTGACCACCGGCTTGTCGCCATTTGCAGCCCCGCCTCCATTGGCAGCGCCGATGCCGCCGACCTGATGAATCTTGATCGAGTCGATCTTTTCAGCCGGCTTCACCATTTCCGAGATGATCGACGGCATGGTTTCGATCCGGGTCAGATCAACCTTCATGCGGATCTGTTCGGGCGACAGGGCATTGTCTGCCTCAACAATCGCGCGCTTACCTTCCGCTTCGGCCAGCATGTCGTTCTTCTTGGCCTCGGCGCGGATATTCAGCGCGTCCGCTTCGGCCTGCGCTTCTTCGCGGCGGGCTTCGGCGCGGTCGGCGGCGGCTTCTTTCTCGGCCTGTGCGGCCAAACGGATAGCGGTGGCCTGACGTTCGGCTTCACGCGTGGCTTCGATCAGTACGATCTGCTTCTGACGCTCGGCCTCGGCCACTTCGCGAGCAGTTGCCACGGCTTCGGTCGCCTTGGTCGCCTCGGCACGGGCCAAGTCAGCAGAGGCACGCGCGCGGCTTTCCTCTTCGGATTTCTGCGCGATGATGATCTGGCGTTCTTGCTCAGCCACTTCCAGTTCCCGCTCTTTCGCGATCTCGGCATCGCGGATATTGCGCTCGCGTTCGATCTCAGCAGCACGGATGGCTTCTTCACGCGCGATCCGGGCGCGTTCGGTTTCGCGCACCGAGTCCTCGGTCCGGGCCGCAATCTCAGCCTCTTGCGCCACACGCAGGGTTTCAACCTGCTGCGTCTGCTCAATGCGCGCCTGCTCTTCGTCCTTTTCGATCAACAGTTTCTGACGCTGAGCTTCCATCGCTGCACGACGTACCTCGACCTCAGCATCCGCATCAATCTGCGCACGCTCTTTTTTTGAGGTCGCAATGACCTCGGCCAGTTTGCGCATACCTACGGCGTTAAACGCGTTGTTCTCGTCCAAGGCCTCAAACGGCGTCTGGTCCAGCGCGGTCAGCGAGACGGATTCCAGAGACAGACCGTTTTTCAACAAGTCCTCAGACACCGCATTCTGCACCTCTTGCACAAAGTCGGCGCGGTTTTCGTGCAGCCCGTCCATGGTCATTTGAGCGGCCACAGCACGCAGACCGTCGATCAGCTTACCTTCGATCATCTCGCGCAGTTGCTCGACGTCAAAAGTGCGACCACCAAGTGTTTGAGCCGCACGCGAAATACCTTCTTCGGTGGCCATGACCGAGACGTAGAATTCCACGCCAACGTCCACACGCATCCGGTCCTTGGTGATCAGAGCAGCCTCGCCGCTGCGCTGCACTTCAAGGCGCAAGGTCTTCATGTTGACCGGGCTGACCTCGTGCAGCAGCGGTACGATGATGACGCCGCCATCCATGATGACTTTCTTGCCACCTGCCCCGGTTTTCACGAGACTGACCTCTCGGGTCGCGCGGCGATACAGACGGCCAAGCACAAGGCCGATGAACAAAACGACTGCTAATAAGGTCACAACTGTGACGGCCAGGAATGGTAGTTCCATGCTAAATCCTCCAGGTTGGGGTTTGAATTTTGTTAGTCTGACAAGCCGACCAGAACGAACCGGTCACGCCGTCGGTCACGCAAAACCAACACTTCGGTGCCTTGTTTCAGCGCATCCTTGTCCTGCAGCGGTTCCGCGCGAAGGTAGTGAGAGTTTCCAAAACGGTCGGTGACGCGGACCTCAGCCGGACGCCCGCGCGAGGCCGTTCCTTGCGTGATCATGCCACGACGGCGTGCAAGCATGCGTTCCGACATCGCCTCGGTCTCGGTTTTCGGCAACAGGCGGGCAAAGACACCACCAAAGCCGCGCGCAAACCACAGGGCAAAGGCACCGGCCGGAAGTGCCGCCATCCAGCTTGGCAGGTCAAAGCCCAGCAGATCGCGCAGCGCCAATTGCAGGCCAATTCCCGACAGGCCGAATCCAGCCAGCAGAACCGCCAGCCATATCATGAATGGCACCTTGCCGATCCCAAGCCACGCCAAAGGACTCGAAGGGGCTGCGCCCGATACGTCCGCCTCAACCTCGGCCAGTTCGAATTCGCCCAGATCAACATCCGCGTCGACATCCAGGTCAAAATCACCAATGTCCAGATCGGGACCGTCAACCACATCCAGATCGACCTCGGCCTCGCCTGCCATAAGACTTCCGCCCAGAACCAAAGCGATCAGTTCCAGCCCAAGAAGACCGAACAGAAGCGCAAGCGCCAAGGTAAAGGGCACAAATGCGCCCTCTAGCAAAAAGTCAAACATCAGTAGGTTGCCCTCGTTTTATGTATACTTTTGTATACATTAGATAGGTAGCGATAACACAAATTCAAGTAGCCGTGATTCCATTATTCAACCTAGGGGTATTGTGGACCACCAGCCGGATGCAATCGCATTCCTCTGCCAGATGGATTTTCGGGGTTGTTGTTGTTTTAAATCGCCCCTGCGCGAAACCCGGGGTTTTGCTGGCCGGTTACATAAGGTAGACGGGCGCGCAGATAGATACGTGGAAACGCAAAATGGCTCGGATTCTCATCACCTCGGCGATCCCTTACATCAACGGGATCAAGCACCTCGGCAATCTGATCGGCTCGCAATTGCCTGCCGATCTGTACGCGCGTTATCAGCGTGGCCGGGGAAATGAGGTCATGTTCCTGTGCGCCACGGATGAACACGGCACCCCCGCCGAACTGGCCGCCGCCAAGGCGGGTAAACCAGTGGCCGAATATTGCGCCGAGATGTACGGCATTCAGGCCGACATCGCCAACCGCTTTGGTCTGAGCTTCGATCACTTTGGCCGTTCGTCCAGCGATCAGAACAAGAAGCTGACCCAGCATTTTGCAGGTAAGCTGGATGACGCTGGACTGATCCGCGAAGTCACGGAAAAGCAGGTTTATTCCAATGCCGATGGCCGCTTTCTGCCCGACCGTTATATTGAGGGCACCTGCCCCAATTGCGGCTATGAGCGCGCGCGCGGCGACCAGTGTGAAAACTGCACCAAGCAGCTGGACCCGACCGACCTGATTGAGCCGCGCAGTGCGATCAGCGGTTCTACCGATTTGGAGGTGCGCGAAACCAAGCACCTGTATCTGCGTCAGTCGGCCATGAAGGATCAACTGGACGCCTGGATTGACAGCAAGACCGACTGGCCGATCCTGACGACCTCCATCGCCAAGAAATGGCTACACGATGGCGACGGTCTGCAAGATCGCGGCATCACCCGTGATCTGGATTGGGGCGTACCGGTCAAGAAAGGTGATCAGGACTGGCCGGGGATGGAGGGTAAAGTCTTCTATGTCTGGTTCGACGCGCCCATCGAATACATCGCCTGCGCCAAGGAATGGGCCGACGCAAACGGCAAAGCCGACGCCGATTGGCAGCGCTGGTGGCGCACCGACAAGGGCGCGGATGACGTGCGCTATGTGCAGTTCATGGGCAAGGACAACGTGCCCTTCCATACGCTGTCCTTCCCGGCCACCATTCTGGGTTCGGGTGAGCCGTGGAAGATGGTCGACCACCTGAAATCGTTCAACTACCTGAACTATGACGGCGGCCAGTTCTCGACCTCTCAGGGCCGCGGCGTCTTCATGGATCAGGCGCTTGAGATTCTGCCCGCTGATTACTGGCGCTGGTGGCTGCTGAGCCATGCGCCCGAAAGCAGCGACAGCGAGTTCACGTGGGAGAACTTCCAGCAATCTGTGAACAAAGACCTTGCGGATGTTTTGGGCAACTTTGTCAGCCGGATCACCAAATTCTGCCGGTCTAAATTCTCTGAGGCCGTGCCCGAAGGCGGTAGTTTTGGTGAACGTGAAAAGACCCTGATTGACGATCTCACAAAACGCGTTCGGGCCTATGAAGGACATATGGAGGCGATGGAGGTTCGCAAATCCGCGCAGGAATTGCGGGCGATTTGGGTCGCGGGCAACGAATATCTGCAGGCCGCTGCCCCTTGGTCAACCTTCAAAGAAGATCCGGAACAGGCCGCAGTTCAGGTACGTCTGGGGTTGAACCTGATCCGCCTGTATGCCGTTCTCAGCGCCCCCTTCATCCCCGAAACGTCGGCCCGGATGCTGAGCGCGATGAATACTCTGGACACCAGCTGGCCCGACGATATTGCGGCTGCGCTGAACGCACTGCCCGCTGGGCATGCCTTTACGGTACCAGACGTGCTGTTCGCCAAAATCACTGACGAACAGCGCGAAGATTGGGAAAACCGGTTCGCCGGCGCGCGCGAATGATCTGATGCAACATCTGAAATTGGAAACGGGGGCCAAACGGTCCCCGTTTTCCGTTGTCTCAACTGAAGCCAGCCATGCGACCACAGGCAAATCGGCCTAAGTCGGCCTGTTGACGAGAAAATTCCCGCAAGTCTCTGCCCGTTCGTCGTATTCAAGAAGCTTGAGATATAATCCTAAAACGGTCATCCTGACCTGAATTCAGTCGACTCGCCGGGGCGGCCAACCTGCCCGGGCGCAAAATCCTTATAATGAACGAGGCGCCTGCCATGTCCCTTGCATTGAAGAACTTGAATATCCGTCACAGCGGACCGGTCCAGGCCTTTGCTGTCTTGGTTTGTCTGGGCATGGCACACACAGCCACAGCACAAGACCAAAGCGACGCCCCGCCGCCCAAAGTTTCGATCGCGGCTGCGTATACTGAGGAAATCACCGAAGAGGCCAGCTTTATCGGCCGCGCCGAGGCCCTGAACAAGGCCGACATCGTGGCGCGCGTCAGCGGGTTTCTGGAAAGTCAGAATGTCGAAGACGGCGCGCTGGTGAAACAGGGCGATTTGCTGTTCACCATTGAGCCCGACCTCTATGAGGCGACGGTAGAGGCACGCAACGCCGACCTGGACAAGGCCGAGGCCAATCTGGAACTCGCCAAAGTCGAGCTAGCCCGTAAACAAGAGCTGTACGAACGAGACGCCACCCCTGAATCCGAACGCGATATCGCACGCGCAAATGAACTGGTGGCCGAAGCACAAGTCAAAGCTGCCAAAGCCGCGATCCAGCAGGCCGAACTTGATCTGAGTTACACCAAAATCCACGCCCCGTTTGACGGGCGCATTGGTCGGGTTGCAATCAGCGTCGGTGACGTGGTCGGTCCGAACAACCCGCCGCTGGTCAATATCGTCAGCGAGGCGCCGATCTATGTGAATTTTTCACTGAATGAAAAGCAGTTTACCTCGGTTCTTGAAACCGTGGGTGAGAACCCCGCATCCCTGAGCGAAAGCGACAAAAGCCCGAATGTTCATATAGATCTGCCAAACGGCTCAGAACTGGATGAAACGGGCAAAATCGTGTTTGTCGACAACCGGATCGACCCTCTGACCGGTGCCATTACGATGCGTGCCGAATTCTCGAACGCCGACCGGTTGATCGTGGACGGTGCATTTCTGAACGTGCGGATCGAGGCCCTGCAACCTACGCTTGAGGTTCTGGTGCCACAGGCCGCACTGCAACGTGATCAAAGGGGTGAATTCGTACTGGTCGTCAATGACCAGCAAATGGTCGAACAGCGTTACATCACCACCGGCGACAACGAAGGAACGGCTGTGATCGTCAAAGACGGCCTGCGCGAAGGCGAAAGCGTCATTGTCGAGGGCCTGCAAAGGGTTCGTCCCGGGGTTGCCGTTGATGCCGTCGTGGCATCTGAGCAGCCGGGAGAGTAACAGATGTTCTCAGCCCTGTTCATCAGCCGGCCCAAGCTGGCGCTTGTTATTTCGCTTGTCCTGACCATCATGGGCGCCATCGGCTATCTGGTTCTGCCAGTGGCCCAGTTCCCCGACATCACGCCACCGGTGGTCAGCGTAACGACCACCTATACCGGTGCCAACGCCGAGACCGTTGAAAACACCGTTGCCGCGCCCATTGAGGCGCAGGTGAACGGTGTGGATGACATGATCTACATGACGTCCACCTCGGCCGATAACGGCTCGTATTCATTGAATGTCACCTTCGAGGTCGGCACCGATCCCGATATCGCCTCGGTGAACGTGCAAAACCGCGTGGCACAAGCGATGTCCTCGTTACCGGCCGAAGTGACATCTTCGGGCGTGGTGACGCAGAAGGCGTCCACCAACATGCTGCTGCTGGTGACGCTGACCTCGCCCGAGGGAACGTATGACAGCGTGTTTCTGTCGAATTATGCCTCGATCAACCTGAAAGACGCACTGGCGCGCGTTCAGGGCGTTGGTAAGGCGGACGTTCTGACCAATCTGGAATACGCCATGCGGATCTGGATGGACCCGGATCAAATGGCCGCGTTGTCTATTACTCCGGGCGACGTGATCAACGCCATCCGCGAGCAGAACGTCGAAGTATCGGCAGGTTCGATCGGTGCCCCACCAGTGCCCGAGGGGCAGACATTTCAGTACACGATCAAGACCAAGGGCCGCCTGACCTCGGCCGAGGAATTCGGCGAAATTGTCATCCGCACCGGCGATGCAGGATCTATCGTGCGGGTCAAAGATATCGCACGGGTGGAACTGGGTGCAGAATACTATGCGGCGTCCGGCTATTTCGATAGCGTTCCGGCCACCGTCATTGGTATTTATCAGGCCCCTGGCGCAAACGCGCTGGCGGTTTCTGAACGTGTCGAGGCCGAATTGCAGCGGCTGTCTCGCAGCTTCCCTAACGATGTAGAATATGACGTTCCCTTCAACACCACCGACTTTGTCGAGCAATCACTGAACGACGTGGTGACGACCCTGATCTTGACGTTCACGTTGGTAATCTCGGTTGTGTTTGTCTTTCTGGGCAGTTGGCGGGCGACGATCATCCCGGCTGTTGCGATCCCGGTCTCTCTGATCGGTACGTTCGCGTTTTTGCTGTTGTTCGGAATGTCACTGAACACGATCTCCCTGTTTGCGTTGGTTCTGGCCATCGGCATCGTGGTGGATGACGCGATTGTTGTGGTTGAAAACGTCGAACGGATCATCGCGGACGAAGGATTGCCCCCGGCCGAAGCAACCCGAAAGGCCATGGGACAGATCACCGGCCCAGTTATTGCTACCACGCTGGTTCTGCTGGCCGTGTTCGTACCGGTGACTTTCATGCCCGGTATCTCGGGGCGGCTGTATTCACAGTTCGCGGTGACCATCTCAACCGCCGTTGTGATTTCCTCGATCAACGCGCTGACCCTGTCGCCAGCCTTGTGCGGCCTTGTTCTGAAGGCGCGTTCGGGGCCACCCAAGGGGTTGCTGGCCGTGTTTGAACGCTTCATCGGCACAATCCGCAACGGCTATGTCGCCATCGTGCGCAAACTGTTGATCCTGCCGGTCGTCGGTCTGGGCGTTATCGTTGCGCTGGCGATGGGCACCGGGACGATCATGTCCAACACATCCAGCGGCTTCCTGCCGCTTGAGGATAACGGTTACCTGTTCGTCGACATTCAGCTGCCAGACGCGGCAACGCTGGAACGGACCGAGGTCGTCTCGGCCCGTGTGGATGATCAGATTCAGCAGATTCCTGGCGTTTCAAGTACCGTTCTGATCAACGGATTTTCGATCCTGAATGGCACCACCACAAATGGCGCGGCGATCTTTGTGAACCTCGAAAACTGGGATGATCGTCAGGACGATGACCTGAGTGCAGATGCTATTCTGCAAAAGGTTCTGGCGATTGCGTATGGGGAATCCGCCGCCTCGATCGTGGCCTTTAACCCGCCGCCTATTCAGGGCCTTGGCAATTCGGCCGGTGTCGAGATGGAGGTGCAACAAACCGGGGGCGGAACACCGCAGGATCTGGCCTCAGCCGTGGGGTCGTTCGTATACGCGGCGAACCAGCGGCCCGAAATCGGGCAGTCCTATACGACCTTCCGCGCAAACGTGCCGCAGTTGTTCGTCGATCTAGATCGCGAAAAAGCCAAAACACTGCAAGTGTCCGTGGCCGAAGTGTTCCAGACCATGCAGGCGCAGTTGGGGTCGTACTACGTCAACGACTTCAACCTGTTCGGACGGGTGTATCGCGTGATGATCCAGGCCGATGGCAGCTATCGCGACAATGTCGAAGATATCTCGAACCTCTATGTCCGCTCGGAACAAGGTGAGATGGTGCCACTGGGCACGCTGATCGACGTGGAAAACGTGCTGGGACCAGTGCTGCTTAAACGGCACAACCTGTTCCGGTCGGCGACCGTTACAGCTGTGCCTGCGCCGGGCCTATCCACTGGCGATGCGATAAACGTGATGACCGAGGAATCAGCGACCGCCCTGCCCCCGGGATACGCGTTCGAATGGACTGGTACGGCGCAGCAGCAGTTGGCCTCGGGCAGTCTGGTGATTGTGATCCTGGGGCTGGCTATCTTGTTTGGCTATCTGTTCCTTGTGGGGCAATACGAAAGCTGGTCGATGCCGGTGTCGATTCTGCTGTCGGTGATTGTGGCCCTGTTCGGGGCGGTGGCCGCCGTGGCCATCGTGGGCAGTGATATCAACCTCTACACACAGATCGGGATGATCATGCTTGTGGGGTTGGCATCGAAAAACGGCATTCTGATCGTTGAGTTCGCGATGGAGCAACGGGCAAATGGCCTTTCGATCCGGGATGCCGCCGCCGAGGCAGCCTATCAGCGTTTTCGCGCGGTGATGATGACCGCCCTGTCCTTCCTGCTGGGCGTTGTACCGCTGCTAGCAGCGAGTGGTGCGGGTGCGGCCAGCCAGAAAGCGATCGGTGTTGCCGTCTTTGGCGGGATGCTGGCAGCCACGCTGGTTGGTGTCATTCTGGTGCCGGTTCTCTATGCCCTGATGCAGAGTCTCAGGGAATGGATCAAGGGCACCAAGAACGACCCCGGTCCCTCGGAAGAAACAGCGTAATAATAAAAGCCCCGCCAAATCGGCGGGGCTTTTTCTTAGGCAGCAGCCTGAGCGCTGCGATGGTCCATCCAATCCTGTATCCGGGCGATCTGCTCAGCGCTCAGACGCAAGCCCAGCTTGTTTCGACGCCAGACGACATCCTCGGCCGTGCGGGCATATTCTTTATCCATCAGCCATTCCAACTCGCGCGCAGTCAGTGTGGCACCGAAGTCCTCTCCCAAGTCTTGGGCGGATTTCGCATCCCCTAGAATGATTCTGGCCTCGGTGCCGTAGGCGCTCACAAGACGCTCGGCCCAGGCGCGCTCCAAAAAGCCAAAGTCAGCTTCCAACCCAGCCACCAGATTTTGCACCCCGTCGACAGGGAAATCTCCGCCAGGCAAAGCCACACCAGCCGTCCAGGGACCGGGTAAGTCCGGGAAATGCTCGGCTGCTTTCTCCAACGCACTCTCGGCCAGACGTCGGTAGGTTGTGATCTTGCCGCCGAAGACATTCAGCACCGGTGCCCCGCCTTGCGCGTCCACTTTCAACGTATAGTCCCGAGTCGCGGCGGTGGCGCTACTGGCACCGTCATCGTACAGCGGGCGGACACCTGAGTATGTCCAGACGATTTCATCTCGCGTCACCGGCGTCTTGAAATATTTGGTCGCAAACGCGCACAGATATTCCTGTTCCGCCTCGGTACACACCGGAGATTCAGATGGATTCGGATGATCCTGATCTGTCGTGCCGATCAAGGTGAAATCACGTTCGTACGGGATGGCGAAAATGATGCGCCCATCCTCGCCCTGAAAAAAGTAACACTTGTCGTGGTCAAACAGCCTGCGGGTCACGATATGACTGCCCCGCACCAACCGGACGCCCTCGCGCGAATTCACGTGGATTTTCGATTGAATGATATCCCCAACCCATGGACCACCAGCGTTGATCAGCATTCTAGCCTTGATAACGCGTGTCTCGTCACTGTCGCGGTCCCGAACCGTCACCTCCCACAGGTCGTCTACGCGCTTCGCCGCCAGAACCTCGGTGCGAACCATAATATTAGCACCGCGTGCCGCGGCATCGCGGGCATTGAGAACGACAAGGCGCGAATCCTCGACCCAGCAATCGGAATACTCATAGGCGGTCTCAAACTTGTCCTGCAGCGGTCGCCCTTCGGGTGCTGTTTTCAGGTTCAGAGACGCCGTGCCCGGTAGAATTTTACGCCCACCCAGATGGTCGTACATGAACAACCCCAACCGGATCAGCCAGGCCGGACGACGACCCTTCATCCAAGGCATCACGGTGCTTAACAGGCGCGAGGTCGGCGTTTCGGAATCGAAACGCATGTCTGCGTGGTACGGCAGCACAAATCGCATCGGCCAGCTGATATGCGGCATCGCCTGCAGCAAGGTCTCACGTTCGATCAGAGCCTCGCGGACAAGGCGGAATTCAAAGAACTCCAGGTACCGCAATCCGCCGTGAAACAGTTTGGTCGACGCCGACGAGGTTGCCGAGGCCAGATCGTTCATCTCGGCCAGAGTCACCGACAGCCCGCGCCCCGCTGCATCGCGTGCGATGCCGCATCCATTGATGCCGCCGCCAATGATAAAAAGGTCTGATATCTGATCGTGTGACTGTTCCATATCTGGATGATTCCCGTTTGCCGAAAACGCGCGCTCATTAACCGTACAGGCCCGCGCTTCGTCAATGTTTGTTTTCGTTTTTGTTCGTTTTGCCACACAATACTTGCTTTTTTGTGCATTCGCCCAGCACATTATTGCAATTCAACGGAAACAGAACAAAAACGAACACATCATAATTGGAGCCAACCGTGTCCCTTTCCTTTCGCCAGTCAGACATTCTGAACATCGCTAAACAAGATGGCCGCGTGATGGTCGAAGACCTGGCGCTGCGGTTTGATGTGACGGTTCAGACCATCCGACGCGATCTTTCGGAACTTGCTGACATGGGCAAACTGGACCGCGTGCATGGAGGTGCTGTCCTTCGTTCCGGGGTGTCGAATATCGGGTATGAGGATCGCCGTGCCCTGAACGCAGACGCCAAGACGCGCATCGCGCAACTTTGCGCGCAGGATATTCCCGATGGCGCATCTGTGTTCCTGAACATCGGCACCTCGACCGAGGCTGTTGCCCGGCAATTACTGAACCACAAAGACTTGATGGTGGTGACCAATAACATGAACGTCGCCAATATTCTGGTCGACAACCCAAACTGTCAGATTGTTGTGGCGGGCGGTGTGCTGCGCCGTTCGGATGGGGGACTGGTCGGCAACCTGACGATTGCTACCATCGAACAGTTCAAGTTCGACTATGCCATCATCGGATGTTCGGCGTTGGATGCCGAAGGTGATCTGATGGATTTTGACTTTCAAGAAGTCCGGGTCAGTCAGACCATCATTGCCCAAGCCCGCCGAACCTGCGTGGTGGCCGATCACTCCAAATTCCAACGTTCAGCCCCCGCCCGAATTGCCTCATTGTCCGATGTCGATGTGTTCTATACCGACAAAGCCCTTCCCAATTCTCTGACCAAGAAATGTTCCGAATGGCGAACACAATTAAAGCTGTGCGCCTGACCCCAAGCAATTCGCATTAAACGGGAATTTCCTTCGCGACTTCTTGCCAGAACCAAATTCACCTGACACACTCCCCCATATTGCAATCGTCGCACGGGAGGGGAGAACCGAGCCATGATAGCGCTTTTATTTGCGTTACTTACAGCCACGATGGGACTGAATTACTTTAATCGGACAACAGCGGCCAACGTGCTGTTCTTTTTCACGCTGGCGTTGAGTGTATATTGGCTGAAGTTCCATGCCACCAGCCAACTGACGATCCAATTGTAAGGGGGCCGCGATGACACCGGAACTTTCACGCAATCTCAACACTCTTGGTATGCTGGCTGTCAGCCTGGTGTTGGTGCTGGCCTATTTCTACCAGTTAAAACTCGATGAACTCCCCTGCCCTCTGTGCCTGTTGCAAAGGGTTGGACTGGTGGCCGTGGGCGTTGGTCTAGGCCTGAACCTGCTGTACGGAGCGCGGCCGCAGCACTATGCGATCATGCTGCTTGCGGCACTGTTCGGCGGCAGCGTCGCCGTACGCCAGATTCTGCTGCATATCGTACCGGGCACAGGTCACTATGGGTCACCGGTTCTGGGGTTGCACTATTATACCTGGTCCGCGATCTGCTTTTTCCTGATCTTGCTGGGTACGGCCTTTATGCTGCTGTTTGACCGGCAATACGCCGAAAATTCCCAACAACCGCGTTTTGGTGGCAGCATTTTGGCCAAAAGCGCGTTCTTTATCATGCTGGGGCTGGCGGCGCTGAATGCGGTCTCGACACTGGTGGAATGCGGGCCTGGAATCTGCGCAGACCCACCCACCAGCTACAAATTGATTGACGAACTGGGCACCGACGGCTGAGGATAGGACAACCTGCCCAAAAGGAGGCACGAGCATGGGACTATTGGGGCAGCCACTTGGCTACTATGACTACCTGACTTTCGTGGCATTGATCCTGCTTCTTGCGGCGGTGATGGCGCTGATCCTGTTCATCATGGGGTTACCGGGGCGGATCGCGATTAAACGCAATCATCCCCATGCCGAAGCCGTCAAGATAATGGGGTGGATGGGTTTTCTGGCTGTTGTGCCGTGGGTGCATGCCTTTATGTGGGCCTTCCACGATGGCGTCACAGTCGACATTCGGCGCACACCCGATGACGAAAAAGATGCTATCCGCAAGGAAATCAAGCGGTTGGGCGGAACGGTGAACGAAGAATACAGCGATCCGCTAGACCCTGACGAGACGCAGAAAAGCTAAGGCCAAAGGAAGTCACAGAATATGTTTGTCGCCCTCGGCATTACGCTGTTCTACATCATTTTCGTCTGGTTCATTTTCTTCAAAGCGAAGTTACTGAAGTTCAACATCACCTGGGGTGTCGTTTCATTCTGGGTCGGCGCGCATCTGCTGCTGATTTTCCTTGTCGCACTGCGCTTTTTTCAACCGTTTTCGCTCGACAGCCACGTGGTACGTTCGACCATCCAAATCGTACCGCGATTGACTGAACCGACGATCCTGACCGAGGTGCTGGTCGAGCCGAATACCGAGGTGAAAAAGGGCGATCCCCTCTATCGCTTTGACGACACGGTATTCGCTTTGGAAGTTGAAGAGGCAACCGCGCAGCTGGTGGCAGCCGAGCAGAATGCCAAAATCCTAGAACAGGACGTGATCGCGGCGTCCGAGGCCATCGAGCGCGCAAATGCGCAGCTGGCCTACGCGCTGACCCAACAGGCGCGGTACGAGAACCTCGTGCCTGCTGGTGGCGCAAGGCAGGACGAACTGGATCGCTGGGATGAGCAGGTCACCGAGGATCAGGCACAGGTCAAAGAGGCCGAGGCCAATCTCGAAAAGGCCCAACTGGCGCTGGATTCCCAGATTGACGGGGTCAATACCGGCATCCTTCAGGCGCAGGCACAGCTAGATAAAGCCCAGTATTTTCTTGATAACACGACGATCTATGCACCCGAAGACGGTATGATCGTCTCGCAACAGGCGCGTCCCGGTCTGGTTGTTGGCGATATCCGGCTGGGTGCAATTGCCAGTTTCGTGACCAAGGACAATCCTTACATTCTGGCCACCTATCGCCAGCAGAACCTGAAATTTGTCGAGCCCGGTCAGGAGGTAGAAGTCGCGCTGGACCTTTATCCCGGCGAGATTCTAACCGGCAAGGTCGAAGCAATCTGGTGGGCCACACGTCAGGGTCAGTACCTGCCCTCAGGCCGCCTGCCCGGCTTTGAGTTTCCAAAACTACCGGGTCGCATCGCGGTGCAGATCTCGGTCGACATCCCAGACGGTCACACATTTCCCGCCGGCGGCCACGCGGCGGTCGCCATCTACACCGGTCAGGGCAAAAGCTTTGAATTCCTGCGCCGCATCAATATCCGCCTGTATTCCTTCGCCAACTTCATCCGACCACTGGATATCTGAGGACACATGACATGACCCGGGCCAGACTTCACCGCAGATTGATCGGCACCGCCCTATGCGCGGCCCTGCTGGTCGGCTGCACGCCAGTTGGCCCGGATTTCGTGCGCCCGAACTCTCCGGTCGTGAAAGAATGGATCGAGGTGAACAGCCCCAGCGCCGGACCCAGCGGCCTAACCTCGCGCAGCGCGCCGGTGGTGAAATGGTGGGAGACGTTCAACGACCCCACCCTGAACAAACTGGTTGCAGAGGCTTATGCCCAGAACCTTGATCTACAGGTGGCAGGTGCCCGTGTCCTGCAGGCTCGCGCGCAGTTGGGGATTGCGTTCGGGGAGCTGTATCCGCAATCGCAAGCCATCGGCGGATCAATCGAGCGGCGCCAAATCAGTGACAATCTTGGGCCGATTTCGGATGTAAATCGGATCATCCCCTTGGATACCGAGTTTTCGACATCTCAGGTTGGGTTCGATGCGCAATGGGAGCTGGACGTCTGGGGTCAGCAAAGGCGAGGCGTTCAGGCGGCGCGGTCCAATCTGGCATTGCAGGTGGCGAATTACGACGACGCCCTAGTGACGCTGACCGGCGACGTTGCAGCACTGTACGTGAACATCCGCGCGTTGCAGGAATCTCTGGCGGTCGCGCGTGAGAACATTCAGCTGCAACAGGCATCCGCTGACTTGACCCAACTGCGCTTTGACAACGGGGTGACGACCGAGCTGGACGTGCAGGAATCCACTGCCCTGCTGAACAACACCAAGGCGCTGGTCCCCGAAATTGAAAGCGATCTGCAACAGGCCAAGAATGCGCTGGCTGTTTTGCTGGGGGCAACGCCCTCGCGAATGACCAGTCTGCTGGGTAATTCGGGGCGCATCCCTTCAGCCCGGTCGAATGTAGCCGTGGGTGTTCCGGCCGAGCTGCTGCGTCGCCGTCCCGATGTCCGCGCGGCCGAGTTGGCCGCGGCAACGCAATCGGCCGAGGTCGGCATTGCGATGGCTGATCTGTACCCGCAATTCATTCTGTCAGGGTCCATCGGCCTGCAAGCATCGGGCGGGCGGGATTTGTTTTCCGTAGCCAGCTCAACCAGTCTGGCCAATGCAGGTGTGGTCTGGAACGTGCTGAACTACGGCCGGATCAAGAACAACGTCCGTGCGCAAGACGCGGCTTATCAAGCGCTGATCGCCAACTACCAAAACACTGTTCTAACCGCCTATTCAGAGGTGGAAAGCGCGATGGTCGCCTATGCCCAATCGCGCAAGCAGGTGGGCTTTTACGAAAACAGCGTCACCGCGTCGCGCAAGGCCGCCCAGATCGCGGTGGACCAATATCGCGATGGAATTGCCGACTATTCCCGCATTCTGAACACTCAGACCGCGTTGCTGCGGTCGCAGGCCAATCTGATCGAGGCGCGGCAACAGGTCTCAAGCAATCTGGTTGCCGTGTACAAGGGGCTGGGTGGCGGCTGGCAGATTCGCCAAAATCAGGAATTCCTGCCTGAAACCGTGCTGGCCGAGATGGCATACCGCACCGATTGGGGCGACCTGCTGCAACAAGACCCAACGCGGGCAAGCCTCAACTAATCGCTATTTGGTCAATCCGCGCAGCCCGCCGGAAATCAGGATGTTCACTTCATACAGGATGCGCGGCGCTGCAAAACCGCCCGGGCTGGCCAGATAATTCGGGCTCCATTCCGGGTCGAACTTCTGCTTGAAGGATCGCAATCCTTCAAAGTGATAAAACTGTTCGCCATGCTCATAGACGAACCCGCCGACACGGTTCCAGAACGAAGCCAGTTGCCGGTTCTCGATCCCCGAAAACGGCGCCGCGCCCAGCGAGAACCAGTGGAACCCCTGCTCTGCCCCCCATGACATCATCTCGGCAAACAGCGCGTCCATAATGAAGTTCGAGCCGTCAGGTTCGTAGCGCATCAAATCCAGCGACAGTTCAGATTTATGGCCGCCTTGGAACAGATTGGCAAAAGCCACGATCTTGCCTGTGTCCCCATTTCGCAGCACGGCAAAATCGAAATAGGACAGGTAGTCATCGTCGAACCCACCAAGGGCAAATCCCTTTTCCTCACCCGCTTTATGCTCGAGCCAGTCGTCAGAAATTTTGCGTAGCTCCGGCAGGACCGGGGTCAGTTCTTCCTTCGGGATGATCTCGAACACATACCCTTCACGCTCGGCCCGGTTTTTGGCCTGACGGAACCGCTTGCGGGATTTGCCATCCAGCGAGAAATCTTGCAGCGGCACCCGCGCGACCTCACCGATTTTCAAGATGGACAGACCCAGATCCAGAAAGGTTGGCAGATATTTGGTAGAAACGCTGTAAAACGCACAGAGCTTGCCCTCGCGATCCGCCATTTCGCGCAGCTGCCAGATCAGTTGTTGACCGGCTTTTTCATCGCCAACCGGCTCTCCCTTGGTGATTAGAGCGTTGCCGGTGTCGGCATAAGCAAGAAACGCGGATTCATCGGGCGCGATCAGAAACTGCTTGTCACCGGTTAGTGAAATCTGCGCTTCGGTATCTTCGCTTTCCAATGCCAAACGTTCGACGGCGGGCGGTATTTCTGTGCGTACCGGTTCAGGGATTTCCCGCCCGAAGAGTGAGTTCACAGCCACCACACCAAGTATGACCGCTACCACCAGGCTGGAACGCAGGAACCGTGAGGCGTCGCCGCTCCACGCGAAATCCCACCACAGGGCGTTCTGGTATTCGACATGCGAATAGGCAAACAGCCCGATCCAGAAAATGACCGCCAACAGGGCCACTACGCTGACCAGCCACGGGATGTTCAGCCGAAAAATCGGCGCGCCGCTGACCCGGTAAAACGCACCCCGGAATGTGGCCAGCACCGCGATTGAAGCCAGCATGCCGATCGCCTCGTGCGTATCCAACCCCTTGGTCAACGAGGCAACGAAACCGGCCACCATCAGCAACATCGCCACGATCCAGGCACGATAAAGTTTGCGGAACAAACCGCGCGAAATCAGGATCAGAAGAACACCTATTGCACTGCCTGCCAGATGTGAGGCTTCGACAAAGGACAAAGGCAGAAAATCTCGCAAAACACCAAGGCTTTGACTGCTGGACGGTAAAGCCCCGGACACCAACAGGATGATCCCTGCAACCGCAGTCACGCCTGCGGCAACCATCGGCACAATCGGCCGGATCGCGCGATAGACCCACGTGGCCGCGCCGCTGATATGGTGACGATGCGTCAGCGCCGAGGCCACAGCAATCGACACGCTGGCAATGACAAAAGGCAGAAATGTGTAGACCAGACGATACAGCAGCAAGGCCGCGATTACGTCAGACCGGCCAGAGGCACCCAAACCTGCGATCAATGTCGCCTCGAACGCGCCAATGCCGCCCGGCGCGTGACTTACGATCCCAACGGCAATAGCCCCAATAAAGATCGTGAAGAAATAGGGGTAGCCGACCCCAAGGTCATCGGGCATCAGGGTATAAAGCACCATCGAAGCGCCAAACAGGTCCCCGATCGCGGCCAGCGTTAGCAAGCCTGCCAGTTTGCCGCCAGGCAGGTTAAACCCAAATCCGCCATAGGCCAACTTGCGCCCGCCCCGCGCGAGCCAGAGGAACAAGGCCACCAACGCGGCCAACAGGCACAGACCGATTATGGTCTCAGTCGTGTCGCTGATCGGCAGAACATTTGAAATACCATCGGGATGCAGGGTAAGCAGTATGCCCAGCAACAGCACCAGCCCGGACCAGAACGCGATCCAAGAGGTCGCGATGACCCCGGCAACCCGGCTTAGGTCCAACCCAAGCGAGGCGTAGATGCGATAGCGGATCGCCGTTCCGGTAATGTAGGAAAAGCCTAGGCAGTTCGATACGGCATAACCACTGGCTCCGGCCATGCCAGCTACGGTCAGGGGAACCTCTCCGTCCGCCACGCTTTGCACGGCCAGCACGTCGTACATGGACAAGGACAAAAAGCTGAAACAGGTCCAGCACAGGGCGATGAACATCAGTTTCCAGGATGTATTTGCCACATCCACCTGAACATCGGCCCATTTCACGTGCTGGGACAGTTCGTGCAGTACGACCAGCGCAATCAACGTCACCAGGATTGGAACCGCAACTCTGACCGCGGGCTTTTCAAGGAACCCGGTGACCCGCTCGGCCAGACGAACGGCCCAAAGCTCTTTGTCAGTCTCCTGCGTGGTCATGGTTCCCCCCTGCTCTGAGGCACTGCAACGATCCTGTGCGTGGATCGGCGACGCAGGGCAACCTTGGCACAATTTCCTTGAACGTCAAAGCACTACAAGGGATCAGACCCGCCCTTTACGCGTGGACAGCAACAGATTGGTCTCGGACCGCGTTATCCCCTCCATCCGCCGGATCTGAAACAAGACCTCGTCCAGTTCCGCCAAAGTTTCGGTGCCAATCTCGGCAATCAAATCCCAACTGCCGTTGGTCGTATGCACGGCGCGCACTTGGCGCAGGGCCGCGATTCTGGCCATCGTGCGTTCGGTCCCGCGGCCTTCGATCTCAAGCATCATAAGGCCCCGCACCGGGCTTTCCGCCACATCCAAACGGGTCAGGACGGTAAAGCCCACAATCTCACCCGATTGTTTCAGACGCTGCAGGCGGCTGCGCACCGTGGTGCGGGTGACGCCCAGCGTCTCGGCCAGTTCAGACAGCGAGGCCCGCGCGTCCCGGTGCAGCGCATTCAGCAACCTACTGTCCAAATCGTCCATAGTCATTTCTCATTTCGCTTATTGAGGTTTCATTTTGAGCATTTTGCTCTCTTTTCGCAACCCACCCTGCGGAACTAAACAAACATATGGACAACAAACACGTTATATTGGTCGGCGCCCCGATGGACGCTGGCAAGCGTCGTCAGGGCTGCCGCATGGGGCCTGACGCCTATCGAGTGGCCGGTCTGGATCAGGCTTTGGCCAATCTGGGTCATCAGGTTTCAGACATTGGCGATGTCCACCCGGACAGCACGGATGTGGCTGAGGACACACATCTGTTCGCCCTGCCCGAGGTCATAGGCTGGACCAACGCGCTAAGCCGTGCGGCGCAGGAAACTGCCCCCAAGGGTCTGCCGATCTTTATGGGCGGCGACCACGCGCTGTCGATGGGAACCGTTGCAGGGATGGCCGCCCATGCCCAGCAGATCGGACGCCCTCTGTTCGTGCTTTGGCTGGATGCACATAGCGACTTTCACACCCCCGACAGCACTGGCAGCGGCAACCTGCACGGTACTCCTGTCGCCTATTTCACCGGCCAGGCGGGTTTTGATAATTTCCCAACCGTACCCGCCCCGGTTCCAACAGATCGCGTGGGCATGATTGGCTTGCGCTCGGTCGATCCTGCCGAGCGCGCACGGCTTGAGGAAGATCACGCCATGCTGGCCGATATGCGCAGCATTGACGAACACGGTATCAAAGCCCCATTGAACGCGTTCCTTGATCGGGTCCGGGCGGAGAATGGCATCCTGCATGTCTCGCTGGATGTCGACTTTCTTGATCCCTCGATCGCCCCTGCCGTCGGCACCACCGTCCCCGGCGGCGCGACCGAACGCGAGGCGCATCTGGTGATGGAGCTGCTGCACGAAAGCGGCCATGTCTGCTCTTTGGACCTGGTCGAGCTGAACCCGTTTCTGGACGAACGCGGCCGTACCGCAAAACTGATGGTCGATCTGGCCGCCTCATTGTTGGGCCGCCGCATTTTTGACCGCCCAACACGGAGCTTCTGATGCACTCTCTGCAAGCCCCCCCTGCCGTCGTGATGATCCGGCCCCATGCGTTTGCTTCTAACCCTGAGACCCGCGACGACAATGCGTTTCAGACTTTGGCCAACCGCTCGGCCGCGGCCACCTCTGCTCAGGCGCGTGATGAACATGATCAGGCGGTCGCATTGCTGCGCGATGCGGGTGTAAAGGTTCATGTCTTTGACGATCACGGGGACCTCGACACACCCGACAGCGTATTTCCGAACAACTGGTTCTCGACCCATCCCGGCGGGCATGTGGCGATCTATCCGATGTTTGTACCGTCGCGCAGGCGGGAACGCCGCGCGGACGTCATTGAGATGCTGAAACAGGAATACCGTGTTCAGGACGTGATTGACTTTTCTGGACTTGAGCAGGACAAACTGGCGCTGGAAGGCACCGGAGCGATGGTTCTGGACCACGTTGGCCGCGTCGCTTACACAGTCAAATCCAACCGTGCCGATCCCGTTTTGTTGGAGCGTTTCTGCACCCATTTCAATTATGAGCCTATTGTGTTCGAAGCACATGATGCCGAAGGGCGAGATGTCTATCACACCAATGTTCTGATGGGTATCGGCAGCGAGTACGCACTGATCTGTCTGGACATGATCACCGATCCGGAACGGCGCGCGACCGTAAAAGCCCGGTTGGAAGAATCCGGTCGTACGGTCATTGACCTGACCCACGAACAGATCGCCGAATTTGCGGGCAACGCCATCGAACTCAGCGGTCGGGATGGCCTGGTTTTGGCGCTGTCGAGCCGGGCGCTTGCCGCCCTGACCCCGGATCAACTCGCAACAATCGAAGCCAGCGCAACGCCGCTGCCGCTGTCGGTTCCCACAATTGAAACTGCCGGTGGATCCGTGCGCTGTATGATTGCAGGCATCCACCTGTCCCGTCGATAGGAGACCCCAATGCAACCATCTGAAAAGGCGCTTGTGCCCTTTGTATCCGTCGACAACATGATGCGTCTGGTGCATCACGTCGGGCTTGAGAAGATGATCACCCAAATCGCGGCCCAGATCGAAGCCGATTTCAAGCGTTGGGAGAGCTTCGACAAAACCCCACGCATCCCGGCCCACTCACCGCATGGCGTGATCGAATTGATGCCTACATCGGATGGTGAGGCCTACGGATTCAAATACGTGAACGGTCACCCCAAGAACACCTCCGAAGGGCTGCAGACCGTGACCGCTTTTGGCCTGCTGGCTGATGTCTACACCGGCTATCCCACCCTGCTGACCGAGATGACGATGCTAACCGCCCTGCGTACAGCTGCAACCTCGGCACTAGTGGGCAGTTATCTGGCGCCAAAATCTTCGTCGGTTATGGCCATGATCGGCAACGGCGCGCAATCAGAGTTCCAGTGCCTGGCTTTCAAGGCCATGTGCGGGATTGATACGGTTCGTTTGTATGACACCGATCCGAATGCCACCAAGAAATGTGCCGCGAACCTTCAAGGCAAAGGACTGACAGTAGTGCCCTGCAAAACAGCCGAAGAGGCCATTGAAGGTGCACACATCATCACGACCTGCACCGCCGACAAGAAATACGCCACGATCCTGACTGACAACATGGTCGGCCCCGGCGTTCACATCAACGCCATCGGCGGAGACTGTCCCGGCAAAACCGAATTGCATCGTGATATCCTGTTGCGGTCGGAAATCTTCGTGGAATACCCCGAGCAGACCCGTATCGAAGGTGAGATTCAGGCGCTGGACGACACCCATCCGGTGACCGAAATGTGGCAGGTCATGACCGGCCAGGCCAAAGGGCGCAGCGATGATCGTCAAATCACTCTGTTCGACAGCGTCGGCTTTGCGATCGAGGATTTCTCGGCCCTCCGCTACATCAAGTCCGCTATCGAGGGAACTGATTTCTTTGAACCTTTGGACATGCTGGCCGATCCTGACGATCCGCGCGATCTATTTGGAATGCTGATGCGGGCAAGCTAAAGAACCCGCAAATGGCATTACCTCGCCCCCGGTTAACCCCGGGGGCTTATTCTATCCGGCCAGCGACGGCAAGTAGAGGACGATGGCCGGGAACGCCACAAGCAACGCGATGGTAATCGCGTCGGCGATGAAGAACGGTGTCACGCCTTTGAAGACGTCCTGAACGCTCAGGTCCGGGCGCACGCCAGCGACGACAAAGCAATTCAGGCCAATCGGCGGCGTGATCAGGCAGAATTCGGCCATTTTCACAACCAGAATACCGAACCAGATCGCACACATCGGACCGGACATACCAAAGGCGCTTTCCGCGGCGCTGACGGTTTCCCCACCGTTCAGCGCCATGACGGCCGGGTACACGACCGGTAGCGTCAGCAGCAGCATTCCGATGGCATCCATGAACATGCCCAACACCGCATAGGCCAGCAGGATGCAAATCAGGATCAGCATCGGCGACATTTCAAGCGAGGTGATCCAGTCCGAAAACGCGCCCGGCAGGTCGGCGAAACCAAGGAACCGCACGTAGATCAGCACGCCCCAGATGATCGAAAAAATCATCGCGGTCAGTTTGGCGGTTTCAAGCAGCGCGGATTTTAGCTCGGTCCAGCGCATGCCGTGGAACAGGGCAAAGCAGAAGACAATGAAGGCACCGATAGCACCACCCTCGGTCGGTGTGCCCCAGGCCTTTTCTCCGAACGGGTTATAGACAAAGCAGATGATGATCAGGATCACAGCCACAATCGGCAAGGCACCGGGCAAGGACGCAAAGCGCTGTTTCCATGTAAACCCCGTGACCGGAGGCCCAACGGATTTGAAAATCACCGCTATTCCTACAATAAGCAGGCCATAGATAACTGCCGAAAACGCCCCGGGTATGAACCCGGCCAACAGTAGCTTACCCACGTCCTGTTCAACGATGATGGCATAGATCACAAGAATGGCCGAAGGCGGGATCAGAGAGGCCAGCGTACCCCCGGCAGCAACGACCCCAGCAGCGAATTGCTTGTTGTAACCGACTTTCAGCATCTCGGGGATGGCGATGCGGGCGAAAACCGCGGATGTGGCGACCGACGCGCCCGACACGGCGGCAAACCCGGCTGTCGCGAACACGGTCGAAACTGCCAGCCCACCCGGTACCCACGCCACCCAGCGTTTGGCCGCCTCGAACAAGGCCTTGGTCAGGCCCGCGTAATAGGCCAAGTATCCGATCAGGATAAAGGTTGGGATCAGGCTGAGCGTATGGGCGGCCACCTTGGAATGCGGCACCTGCCCGGCCGTTTTCACGGCAACTGTTAAGGCTTTGCCAAACCGGTCGGGGTCATATCCGAATTTGGCCCAGAAGATCCACACCAGCCCGACCAACCCGGCAAGCCCAGCGGCAAAGGCGACCCGCATCCCTGTGACGACCAATACAAGCAGGCCACCTGTAACCCACAGACCAATATCTATTGTGTCCATGCGTTAGTCCTGCCCTTCGAATTGCTCAGCCTCGGCAGCGGCCTGCGCCGCAGCATCCTGGATCAACGGGACAGCCACCGGATGTTCGAGCCCCAGCACAAAAGCACGCCCATATCCCCAGACCTGCAACACCAGCCGCGCGCACAGGACCGAAAACGCCACGGGCGCCAGCAGCTTGGCAGGCCAAAGCGGAATGCCGATGTCAATTGAACTGTCACGGCTCCACAGCGGTGCGCCAAAATCGAACGAGCGGTCGAAATGGGACCAGCTGCCCCAGACCAGTGCCAGCATAAGCACAAGGATCAAAACTACCGAGATCAGTTCGAATAGCCACAGCGCCCGCCCGTGCAGACGCGCGATCACGATATCCATACGAATATGACCGCCTTCGCGCTGCACGTATGAGATTCCAAGGAAGGCAATCAGCGGCATGGCCTGTTCGATCCAGTCCACATAACCGGGCAAAGGCGCGTTAATCGCGTTGCGGCCACTGACCGAAACCACCGCAAGCACCATAAGGCCAAAAACGGCAAGCCCGCTGATCAATGCCAAAAACTGCTCTAACCTCAAGAGCTGACGATCCAGCCAACTGAGCCGACTGCCGTCCTCAAGCACCGTGGCTTGTCCTGCCATTCCGGTGATCCCCTGTTTTTTGATGAGCGTCCGGGTGCCCGGTCAGGCACCCGGAAAAGGAACTCAGTTTCCGCCGCGCTGTTGCTTCAGCGTAGCTTGAACCAGATCATAGAGGTCCTGCGCTGGCAGACCTTGTGCTGACATATCCGCAATCCACTGTTCACGGATCGGATCGGCTGCCTTAGCACGGAATTCTTCAAGAACGGCATCGTCGATCTCAACTTTTTCAACGCCCTTCTCAGACAAAACGCTATCCCACTGCTCAAGCAGCCCGCCGTAGTTCGCAAGGTAATGGTCAATCGCCTCGTCGATCGAACTGTTCAGCGCCTCCTTGTGCTCCGCAGGCAGCGCTTCATAGGCTTCGATATTCACCACCACCGGGCAGTTGACCGTGCCGGGGTTCAGGTTCGCGGTCCACCAGTCGGCTTCATTGATGGTGCCGAAAGACAGGTGAGCGTGTTGGGCAAAGGCAACCGTGTCGACCACACCCGATTCCATCGCGTTGAACGCTTCTGTTGCTGGGACAGAGGTTGGCACACCGCCCACAGCCTCGAACGCCTGCCCCAGGCCACCAGTGGCACGTACACGCATCCCGTCAAAATCCGCCAATTCGTCGCGCGGATCACCAGTACCGACCAGGTTGTACTGCGGCATTGGTGAGGTCATGATGATGCGCGCGTTCCACTGCGCCATCTCATCCTTAACAGCCGGGTGATCGTAGACCGCGTGGCTGACAGCCACTTCTTCGTCAAGATTGTTCACACCCAAAAACGGCAGCTCAAGCACTGTGATCGCGCGGTTCTTGTCGCGGTGATACCCGGCGCAGAATTGAGCCATTTCAAAAGCACCGATTTCAATCCCGTCCAGATTTTCCTTGGGCTTTGACAGGCCACCATAACTGACGTTGATGGTGAACTCTCCATCTGTCTTTTCACCCACCAGTTCGGACAACTTTTCAACATGTTCAGTAAAGGCGCGCCGTTTACCCCAAACCGAAGCATTCCATTCGGTTGCAGCAGCCTCTGAGACGAATGCAACACCCAAGGCGGCGACGGCCGCGCCGCTCAACATCTTTTTCATCGTAATTTCTCCCTTTGTTGCGCTTCTTTTGCAAGCGCTTGCGTTCAAAGCTAGCGCCAACATTGATGTGTGCCAACCCCGGACAAATTCACCAAGCACCAGAAGACAGCGCTAACAACCAATAGGTGCATCCAAGATTCAAAAATTGCGGTTGATCATCTGCATCCACCAATCAAAATTTCATGACACTTACTAATTTGGTTTTATTTGTTTTTTTGAAATTCATAGTAGTTTTATTTACTATTATTTGCACACTAACAAAATTTCTTTACAAACAAATATAAAGATATCGGTAATTTATTTAATTGTTTTCAGTTTCGCTTATTATTTGACGTGGGGAGGAAACGGGTCGACATCGCCCGTTCCGCGGGCAAGATTTGGCCCAGTGAAATAAAGTCCAGAGGGAGGAGCCTCAGAATGACAACCGCTGCTCAAGCAGATGCCAAGGTCTATCCGCCATCCGCAGAAACCGTTGCCCGCGCCCATGTCGATGCCGACGCATACACCCAGATGTACAACGCCTCGATCGAAAATCCTGTGGCGTTCTGGGATGAGCAAGGCAAGCGAGTAGATTGGATCAAACCGTATACACAAGTCAAAGATGTCAGCTATGATTTCGGCTCGGTTGGAATAAACTGGTATGCCGACGGCACACTGAATGTGGCAGCCAACTGTCTGGATCGCCATCTGAAAACACGCGGCGACCAGACCGCGATCATCTGGGAGCCGGATGACCCGAACGACGACGCCCAGCACATAACCTATGCCGAGCTGCACCGCCGCACCTGCCGAATGGCCAATATTCTGGAATCTCTGGGCGTTCGCAAAGGTGACCGGGTGGTGATCTATCTGCCGATGATCCCCGAGGCAGCCTATGCGATGCTGGCCTGTGCGCGTATTGGCGCGATCCATTCCATCGTATTCGCGGGCTTTTCGCCCGACGCGCTGGCAGCGCGGATCAACGGCTGCGATGCCAAGGTGGTTATCACGGCGGATGAGGCCCCGCGCGGCGGTCGCAAGACCCCTCTTAAGTCCAATGCGGATGCCGCTCTGCTGCACTGTAAAGACACCGTGAAATGTCTGGTGGTCAAGCGCACCGGCGGCCAGACCACATGGGTTGACGGCCGCGATTTCGATTACAACGAAATGGCGCTTGAAGCGGATGACTATTGCGCGCCCGCCGAGATGAACGCCGAAGACCCTTTGTTCATCCTGTATACTTCCGGATCAACCGGTCAGCCCAAAGGCGTGGTGCATACCACTGGTGGCTATCTGGTCTACGCAGCCATGACGCATCAGATCACCTTCGATTACCACGATGGCGACATCTATTGGTGTACCGCAGACGTAGGCTGGGTCACCGGCCACAGCTATATCGTCTATGGCCCGCTGGCCAATGGTGCGACGACCCTGATGTTCGAAGGCGTGCCGACCTACCCCGACGCTGGCCGTTTTTGGGAAGTCTGCGCCAAGCACAAGGTAAACCAGTTCTATACCGCCCCCACGGCGATCCGCGCATTGATGGGTCAGGGTACCGAATGGGTCGAAAAGCACGATCTGAGCGATCTGAAAGTGCTGGGCACCGTGGGTGAACCGATCAACCCCGAAGCGTGGAACTGGTATAACGAGGTTGTCGGCCAGGGCAATTGCCCCATCGTCGACACATGGTGGCAGACCGAAACCGGCGGTCACCTGATGACCCCCCTGCCCGGCGCTCATGCGATGAAGCCCGGCTCGGCGATGAAACCGTTCTTTGGAATTCAGCCTGTCGTTCTTGACCCGCAATCGGGTGTCGAAATCACTGGAAACGGGGTCGAGGGCGTGCTGTGCATCAAAGACAGCTGGCCCGGTCAGATGCGCACCGTCTGGGGCGATCACGAGCGGTTCGAGAAAACCTATTTTGCCGACTACAAAGGCTATTACTTCACGGGCGACGGTTGCCGCCGGGATGAGGATGGCGACTACTGGATCACTGGCCGTGTCGATGACGTGATCAATGTCTCGGGCCACCGTATGGGTACGGCCGAGGTAGAAAGCGCGCTGGTGGCGCACGCCGCCGTGGCCGAAGCTGCTGTTGTCGGTTATCCCCATGATATCAAAGGGCAAGGCATCTATTGCTATGTCACTCTGATGAACGATCGCGAGCCTTCGGATGAGCTTCTGAAAGAGCTGCGCACTTGGGTTCGCACAGAAATTGGCCCGATTGCCAGCCCCGATGTGATCCAATGGGCCCCCGGCCTGCCCAAGACCCGTTCCGGCAAAATCATGCGCCGTATCCTGCGCAAGATCGCCGAAAACGACTTTGGCTCGCTGGGTGACACTTCGACCTTGGCCGATCCGTCGGTGGTCGAAGATCTGATCGAAAACCGCGCAAGTAAGTGAGGATGTGATGGACGCTGCCACGACCACCACCCCCGCCGTTCTGATCCTTCTCGGCCCTCCGGGCGCCGGGAAGGGCACGCAGGCGCGGATGCTCGAAGACACGTTCGGGCTTGTACAACTCAGCACCGGCGACCTGTTGCGTGCCGCCGTTGCCGCCGAGACCGAGGCCGGACTTGCTGCAAAGGCCGTTATGGAAGCTGGCGATCTGGTCAGCGACGAGATCGTCATCGCTATCTTGCGCGACCGGCTGGATGAACCGGACTGCGCCAAAGGTGTCATTCTGGACGGCTTCCCGCGCACGACCGTGCAGGCCGAGGCGCTGGACGGATTGCTGTCGGAAAACGGCCAGAAGATCAGCGCCGCAATCAGCCTTGAGGTCGAAGACGCCGAAATGGTCACCCGCATCTCGGGCCGCTACACCTGCGCAGGCTGCGGTGAAGGATTTCATGACACGTTCAAGGTCCCCGCGGTCGAAGGCAAATGCGACAAATGCGGCTATACCGAGTTCAAACGCCGCGCCGACGACAACGCCGAAACCGTTGCCTCGCGCCTTGCTGCCTATCACGCCCAAACCGCGCCGCTGATCACTTACTATGAATCCCACGGTGTTCTGCAACGCACTAACGCAATGGGCAAGATCGAAGACATCGCGAGCGACCTCAAGAATATCGTGGGTCACGCGATGAGTTAAGGGGAGGAGAAAAGCCCCCCAAGGCTTTGATCCAACAAGAGAATACTTCAATGGACCCGCCTTGGCGGACCAGAGGAGTCTTGCCTGACATCATGCTGGTGCCAGGCACAATCGAGAAGCGGCCCAAGTCACTGGAGGAGTTGGGCACGGGCCGCCCAACGAGGAAGCGAAGGAGGAACCCGCAATGGCGGATCAATCAACAAACTCCGCGCAGGCTGCCGAGGCCGACAAGGGCTATTGGCAGGCCAACCTGCGTCTCATCTACATCAGCCTCGTGATCTGGGCGCTGGTGTCTTTTGGATTCGGCATTCTGCTGCGTCCGCTGCTGTCCGGTATCGCCGTTGGCGGCACCGATCTGGGCTTTTGGTTCGCTCAGCAGGGATCAATCCTGGTCTTTCTGGTGCTGATCTTCAACTACGCCTGGCGCATGAACAAGCTGGACGCCGAATACGGCGTGGATGAGGAGTAAACCCCATGGACCAGTTTACTATCAACCTGCTGTTTGTCGGCGCGTCCTTTGCGCTATACATCGGCATCGCGATCTGGGCCCGGGCGGGTTCCACATCGGAATTTTACGCCGCCGGTCGCGGCGTTCACCCGGTCACCAACGGTATGGCAACAGCGGCCGACTGGATGTCGGCGGCTTCGTTCATCTCGATGGCGGGTCTGATTGCCTTTACCGGCTATGACAACTCGACCTTCCTGATGGGTTGGACCGGTGGGTACGTGCTGCTGGCACTGCTGCTTGCGCCTTACCTACGTAAGTTCGGCAAATACACCGTATCGGAATTCATCGGCGACCGCTTCTACAGCCAGACCGCACGTATCGTTGCGGTGATCTGTCTGATCGTGGCCTCTGTGACTTACGTAATCGGTCAGATGACCGGCGTTGGCGTGGCCTTTGGCCGCTTCCTCGAGGTGTCCAACACATCCGGTCTGCTGATCGGTGCCTGTGTCGTGTTTGCTTACGCGGTGTTCGGCGGGATGAAGGGTGTGACCTATACTCAGGTCGCTCAGTACTGCGTGCTGATCACAGCCTATACCATCCCGGCAATCTTTATCTCGCTGCAGCTGACCGGCACGCCGGTTCCGGCGCTGGGTCTTTTCAGTGATACCGCCAGTGGTGAGCCTCTGCTGACCAAGCTGGACGCAATCGTGACCGAGCTGGGCTTTGCCGACTACACAGCGCACCACTCGAACACGCTGAACATGGTGCTGTTCACGCTGTCGCTGATGATCGGTACTGCCGGTCTGCCGCACGTGATCATGCGCTTCTTCACCGTGCCTCGCGTGGCTGACGCCCGCTGGTCGGCTGGCTGGACGCTGGTCTTTATCGCGCTGCTGTATCTGACCGCCCCTGCGGTTGGCGCAATGGCCCGCCTGAACATCACCGACATGATGTGGCCCAATGGTGGCATCGAAGGTGGTGCCGTTTCGGTCGAGGAAATCGACACGGATCCGCGTTATGACTGGATGCAGACATGGCAGAAAACCGGGCTGCTGGATTGGGAAGACAAGAACGGCGACGGTAAAATCCAGTACTACAACGATCAGAATGCAGACATGCAGGTGCTTGCCGAAGAAAAAGGCTGGGTGGGTAACGAGTTGACCAAGTTCAACCGCGACATCCTGGTTTTGGCCAATCCCGAGATCGCCAACCTGCCAGGTTGGGTAATCGGTCTGGTCGCTGCCGGTGGTCTTGCGGCTGCTCTGTCGACCGCTGCGGGTCTGTTGCTGGCGATCTCGTCGGCTGTGTCCCACGACCTTGTCAAAGGCGCGATCAACCCGCAGATCTCGGAAAAAGGAGAGCTTCTGGCGGCGCGGATCGCAATGGCCGTGGCCATCGTTGTTGCAACTTATCTGGGTCTGAACCCACCGGGCTTTGCAGCGCAAACTGTGGCCTTGGCCTTCGGTCTGGCGGCAGCCTCGATCTTCCCGGCGCTGATGATGGGGATCTTCTCGACCCGCATCAACAACACCGGCGCGGTTGCTGGTATGCTGGCTGGTCTGACCGTGACCCTGGTCTACATCTTCCTGCACAAGGGCTGGCTGTTCATTCCGGGCACCAACTCGTTCACCGATGCTGATCCGCTGCTGGGTCCGATCAAGTCGACCTCGTTCGGTGCAATCGGTGCGATGATCAACTTCGGTGTCGCCTACGTGGTCGCTGGTATGACCAAAGAGACCCCGCAGGAGATCGTGGAATTGGTCGAAAGCGTTCGCATTCCCCGTGGCGCTGGCGCAGCTCAGAATAAATGAGCATGATGCGGCATATGGATAACACCCGTGTGCCGCGTCTTTCGACCTACTGTTCCCGCCCGGCATTCCACCGGGCGGGATTTTTCAAATGGAAGCCCAGGATTGTCTGATGCCCCTGTCCCATGACCAGATCACCCGGTTTCTGAAATCCGTACACCCCTATGACGCCTTGCCGCCTGACACGCTGGACGATCTGGCCAACCAGATCGAGGTGTGGGAGGTCGATGAAGGGTTTCCCGTGTATGAGCTGGGCAACACCCTACCCGGCATATTTGTGATCTATGAAGGACAGGTTGAGATCACGGATGAAAACGGCGCTGTCGTTTCGCATCTGGGACTGCGCAATTCCTTTGGGGAACGTGGTCTTCTGAAGGACGGCAAAGCTGCAACCCATGCACATACGCATACGCCGTCCGTTCTGATGGTTCTGCCCCCCAACGTGGTGCGCGGGCTGATCGACGGCCATGATGTTGTCGCCAACTTCTTCAACCGTACGCGCGGGGAACGTGCCGGTCCGCAAAGCTTGGCCACCAGCGCGATTGACGTTTTGATGGCCCACAACCCGGCCACCTGTCCTCCGGACATGCAAGTTCAAAAAGCCGCGCGGGTGATGCGCGATCGCCATATCTCGTCTCTGTGCGTGACCCACGACGACACGCTGCTGGGCATCGCAACGCTGCGGGACGTAGCCGGAAAATACGTGGCGGACAACATGCCCGAAACAACGCCCGTTTCAGCGATCATGACACCTGATCCCGTCACTCTTTCACCCTCCGATATCGGATCGGACGTGTTGCATGTGATGATGGAGCGCGGGATCGGCCATATCCCGATCTGTGAAGGCGGCAAGCTGGTCGGTATCGTCACGCAGACCGATCTGACCCACTATCAGGCCGTAAACTCGGCCGAACTGGTTCGGCGGATCGCTCATGCCAAGTCTGCGGGTGAAATGGCACTGGTCACGGCTGAAATTCCTCAACTTCTGGTGCAGCTGGTGGCCAGCGGTAACCGGCATGAGATCGTTACCCGTCTGATCACCGACATCGCCGATACCGTGACCCGCCGTCTGCTGGCGCTGGCAGAAAAGAAATTAGGCCCGCCGCCCGTGCCTTATCTGTGGCTAGCCTGTGGTTCGCAAGGGCGGCAAGAGCAGACCGGCGTATCGGATCAGGACAATTGCCTGATGCTGGACGACAACATGTCTGACGGCGACATGGCCTATTTCAGCGAACTGGCAAAATATGTTTCGGACGGGTTGGACACTTGCGGGTATTTCTATTGCCCGGGCGACATGATGGCGACCAACCCCCGCTGGTGTCAGCCGGTGAGGGTATGGCGGGATTATTTCAACGGCTGGATCGCCAAACCGAACCCCGAGGCGCAAATGCTAGCCTCGGTCATGTTCGACCTGCGCCCCATCGGCGGCGCGTTCGAACTGTTCGAGGATCTGCAAGCCGACACGCTGGCTGCAGCCAACGCGAATTCGATCTTCGTGGCGCACATGATTTCCAATTCATTAAAGCACACGCCCCCGCTCGGCCTGTTGCGAGGTTTTGCCACCATCCGCTCGGGCGAACATCGCAACACGCTTGATCTGAAACATAACGGCGTTGTGCCGGTGGTTGATCTGGCCCGCATCTACAGCCTTCAGGGTCAGTTGCCCGAGGCCAACACCCGCGCCCGCTTGAAAGCCGCCGAAGCGGCCCAAGTTCTTAGCCCTTCGGGCGCGCGGGATATTCTGGACGCCTATGACTTGATCGCTGAAACACGGTTGGAACATCAGGTGAGGCTGGTCAAATCCGGCAAAAACCCCGACAACTATCTTCCACCATCGACTTTGTCTGACTTTGAGCGAAGTCATCTGCGAGACGCCTTTGTCGTCGTAAAAACAATGCAGTCGGCGGTGGGCCATGGCAAAGGTATGCTGAACTAGGCAGACCCAAACGGGCGCAAAAGCGTTAAACCAGGAGAAAAACATGTTTCTGGAACTGATCGGCACCATCTTTGCAGGGATCGCCTTTGCAGGAGTGGTGATGGGAGTGAACAAACTGACGGGTGGTCGCCTGCCCCGCTGGGCCGCTCCGGTCGCGGCTGGGTTGGGTATGATCGGCATGACCATCGCCAGCGAGTATTCCTGGTACGACCGAACCACTGAAACGCTGCCGGAAGAAATGGAAATCGTGCAAGAGGTTAAAAGCCGGGCCTTCTATCGCCCGTGGACCTACGCCGTACCGTTCGTCAATCGCTTTGCCGCGATCGACACCGCCTCGGTCCGCACCAACGAGCAGGTGCCGGATCAACGCCTTGTGGACATGTATTTCTTTGGTCGCTGGTCACCGATCTCGAAACTGCCGGTGGCCGTCGACTGCGCCACCAACAGCCGTGCCAGCCTGGCCGATGGAGCCGAGTTCGGTGACGACGGCCAATTGCTCAATGCCGACTGGCTGACCGTCAACGCCGAGGACCCCATCGTCGAGGCCACCTGCGGAGTTTAACATGCTGACCCGGCTTAGCCTGCGCGTCCGAATTTTTCTGTTCTTCTGCTTGATGGCAGTGGGCGCACTGGCCGTTAGCTCTGTGGCACTTTGGGTAAGCTATCTGCGTGTCGCTGATCCTGCGTTAGCAAGTGCTTTTATCCTGGCTGAAATCCTTATGGGTTTCGGCTTCATCGCCTTGATCATTGCCGTCTGGCTGCTGTTTGACGACAACGTGGCAAAGCCCATCGAACGTCTATCGGCCCAGCTGCGCGCCCGCGCACATGCGGGCGTCAGCACGGATATGGACATGCAGGCCGCGCGTTATCTGGGCGACCTGGCCCCAGCGGCAGCCGGGCTGGCGGATCAGCTGTCAGGCAAGACCATGGATGTGGCTCAGGCCGTGGCTGCTGAGACTGCGCATCTGTCTGCTGAAAAACAAAGACTGACGGCCCTGCTGACCGAGATTCCGGTGGCGATGGTGCTGGCCAGCCCCACCCACAAAATCGTGTTGTACGATGGGCAGGCCGCCGGAGTGCTGGCCCAAATCGCCCATCCCCGCTTGAACGCCTCGCTTTACGAATACCTACAGCCCGTGCCACTGCAACAAGCCTATGAGAAACTGTCAAAATCCGGGCTTGAGGTCGATTGCATCCTGACCAGCATCGACGGTGCGCAAACCTATTCCGCCCGCATGAAGCCGCTGGGCGACGCGCCCGGATATCTGCTGATATTCGACGAAAGCGCCGCTAATATCGCACCCGAGGCTGCGCGCCCACTGGTATACGACTTTGACTTGCTGAACAGCGCGGTCGCGGGCGAGTTCGAATCTCTCGCCCTTCGCGATCTGTGTTTTGTGGTGTTTGACACCGAAACCACGGGACTACTGCCGCACAAGGACGAAATCGTCCAGATCGGCGCGGTCAGGGTTGTGAATGGCCGCATCGTTCAGGGCGAGCGGTTTGATATGTTGGTTGATCCTGGCATGCCGATCCCGCCGGCTTCGACCAAAGTTCATCATATCAGCGACCACATGGTTCAGGGCGCGCCGGATATTGCTGCGGCGGGGCGCACGTTCCACGAATTCGCGCGGGATGCGGTGATCGTGGCCCATAACGCGCCTTTCGACATGGCCTTTCTGCGGCGCCATGCCAAACGCATGGATGTCGACTGGGATCACCCCATCCTCGACACCGTTTTGCTATCTGCTGTTCTGTTCGGCGCCAGCGACAAGCACACCCTGGATGCGTTGTGTGACAGGTTAGAGATTGCCATTCCGCACGACCTGCGCCACACCGCCCTTGGCGACGCTGTCGCCACAGCGCAAGCACTGGTCAAGATGCTGCCGATGCTGCAAGCCCGTGGCATGACAACCTTTGGCGCAGTCATCGAGGCAACCCGCCAACATGGCCGCCTGCTGGAAGATTTGAACTGAACGTCAAAATATTCGCTCAAGATTCAGCTTTTCATGGACAATTCCGGCAGACCGTGGCACCTGATGCGCGGCCACTGCACGAGCGGACAATGACTGAAAAGACCTTCACCCCAACTCCTGACCAAAGTACCGCTTTTCGCGAAGCGCTGGGGTGTTTCGGAACAGGTGTCACCGTCATCACGACGAACACCGAAAACGGACCGCGTGCGATAACCGTCAACTCGTTCTCATCGGTCTCGCTGGATCCGCCGTTGGTGCTGTGGTGCCTGGCAAAGGACTCGTTTCGGTTCAATTCCTTTAATGCCTGCCAACATTATTCCATTCACGTGATGGCACAGGAACAGCAGAATCAGGCACTGCAGTTCGCGCGTGATGGGTTGGATTTCTCGCACGTGGAATGGGATACGGATCACAAAGGCAGGCCGCAACTGAACGAGTGTCTGGCCCGGTTCGATTGCCAGTTACATGCCAAGCACGAGGCCGGGGATCACTTGATCCTGGTTGGTGAGGTTGAACAGGTGATGTATCGCACGGGCAAAGGGCTGATCTTCAAACGCGGTCAGTTCGGCGGCTTCGCGGACCTGCTGTAAGCTTCATTCATCAAGCGAGCCGTGAACGGCCAACGCCTCAAGCTGTGTTTCCTGTGGGGTGATAATTCGGAACGCTTCGTGTACGCCCGTGTCGGACAACTCACGCGCGACCGTCAACAGTGTGTTCGGGGCGTGTTCTTCGCAAAGCTCACTCATATGGACGATTTCGGCCTGTGCCACACCCAAGGCCGCTTCGACTGAAGGCGCACCGTAGAATTGCACAAAATGCTCGGCCAGAGTTTGCACAATCTGGTCCAATTCGGCCTGTTCGATCTGTGTCACGGCGACGAAAGTCACACGCCCAAAGGTTTCAACACCCAACCAACCGTTTGAAAACGCCTGCCGCGCCTTACCTTCCAGATCGGCCTCACCCCAGTTCGAGAATTCAAACCCGCCTGATATGCACCATTCCCCCGTCCGCGCCGGTGAATGGAAGACGTTCATGTCGCTTTCATCGAAATGGATCGCTCGAGCCAGTTTCATCATCGGTTCTCCAATAGTTCGGTCAGCGGGCGTAAACGTGTTTCATCGCCGTCACGGATCAGCATACCGAACCGCTCATCTGTACCCAGAAACACGCCCGTCTCTCCGTAGGGCTCTCCGACGCCGCGCAGCAGCCCCATCCATTCGCCGTGCAAAGGAGCGTTGCCGTCCTCTTGCCAGCGATTGAGCCAGGTCAGCATATGCCGCGACCAGCTTTCAACCAGTTGTGCTGCTGAGACATCGGCGCACCCTTCGTCATACAGCGCGGTGACATCCGGCGTTTTCCCCGGATCATCACCGGTTTGCAGCAACGCCAGTTCCCAACTGACCACCAGCCAATCGGGTTCTTGCCCGGGATCGCGGCCTGAGGCGGCGGTGCGGAACATTCCACACTTCGCCCCGTTCACGCAAATCAGTCCGTCCCAGCCCAGATGCACGGCAACCTCGGGCGGAGCCAGCGCGCCTAGCGCGTTCTGAAACCCCACGGCGCACAAGGGCAGCATCGCCATAGCGTCCTGCAAAGGCACCTCGGGCGCAAAAACGATGGCAACGCGCAGGCGGTCGGCTTGAATGTTGTAAACCACCGTCCCCGCGTCGCAGCCCAGCGCGGCCATGGCTTGGGCGCGGTCGAACGGGTCTTCCCCGCCCTGCACAGGATGGCCCGTCAGCAATGGCGGAAAGACCGGTTGGTTCATGCGTTACCCTTGGCAATCATATCGCGGGCGACTTTGCGGAATGCCTCAGCCTGCGGGCTGTCGGGTTTGCTGACCACGATGGGCGCGCCCCCGTCCGCAGCGACCCGGATATCCAGATGCAGGGGGATTTCACCCAGCAGCGGAACACCCAGCGCTTCGGCCTCGGATTTCACACCGCCGTGGCCAAACACGTGTTCCTCATGCCCGCAGTTGGAGCAGATATGGGTCGACATGTTTTCGATCATGCCGACGATAGGAGTCTTGAGCTGGTTGAACATGTCGATCCCTTTGCGGGCATCGATCAAGGCCACGTCCTGCGGGGTAGATACAACAATGGCACCGTCCACCTTGAACTTTTGGCTCAGCGTCAGTTGCACGTCACCGGTGCCTGGCGGCAAGTCCACGATCAGCACGTCCAAAGCGCCCCACTGAACCTGGCTCATCATCTGTTGCAGCGCGCCCATCAGCATTGGGCCGCGCCAGACAACCGCTTGCCCTTCATTGGTCATCAGACCCATCGACATCATGGTGACGCCGTGATTGCGCAGCGGCAGGATCGTCTTGCCATCGGGGCTGGCCGGACGGCCCGAGACACCCAGCATCCGGGGCTGCGACGGGCCATAAACATCAGCGTCCAATAGACCGACACGACGCCCCTCGGCCGCCAGCGCACAGGCAAGGTTGGCAGACACGGTGGATTTACCTACCCCGCCTTTACCCGAGGCAATGGCGATTATCCGATCCACCCCCGGTACGGCCTGCGGGCCGGTTTGCGATGGCTTGGGTTTCGGTTTCAGATCTGGCGGAGCCTTTTCCGAATGCGCGGTCAGCAGAGCAGACACATTGGCCACACCGTCTGCCAACTTTGCGGCCTGCTCGGCGGCGGCACGAACGGGCTCCATTCGCTCGGCCTGTTTCGGATCAATCTCAAGTACGAACCGAACGGTGTCACCTTCGACATTCAGCGCGCGCACCACTCCGGCGCTAACGATATCCTGCCCCGATACAGGGTCAGTGATCTTTTTCAGGTTTGCCAGAACCGCGTCACGAACACTCATGCCATTACCCCTTTAATTCCACCCACGATGAGGTTGCGTTTCATTGCATGTGTCTCCGTCTCATTCAGTTCATTTGACGCAATCGGGACCAGACCGTTAGGTTGGGCCATGCGCGTTGTCCTTTTGTGCCTGAGCCTGACGCTCTCTGCCAGTCCCTCTTGGTCGCAGGAGGCCATTGGCCTTGCCGCCCCGACGGAAGTAACAGACTCTGGTCTGCTGCAACATATCCTTCCTCGCTTCTCTCTCAAGACCGGGATACGCGTTATTGCGGATGACGGGGGCATTTTGGTGCTGGAAACCTCCCCGCCGGGCGATCCAGTCTTTGCACGCGGCGGTGTGGTGTACCATCTACGGATCGAAGACAACGCCCGGCACGAACGGTTCCGCGACTGGCTGCTGTCCGATATCGGCAAGAATACGGTCGAAAGCTTTGTCCCTGACCAAGGGGCACCCTTCTCTGCGAGTTTCGAAGTAACGGCAACCCAGCAGGAAACCGTGATCGAAGGCGACGCTGCCCGGGGCGCGGAACTGTCGATGACCCATTGCGGCCGGTGTCATGTGATTGGGCCGCAGAACCGGATGAACGGTCTGGGCTCAACCCCATCATTCGCGGTGCTGCGATCGATGCCGGACTGGTCTGAACGGTTTGAGGCGTTCTTTGCCCTAAACCCTCATCCCGCCTTCACACAAATTGACGGGCTGACACCGCCGTTTGCCCCTGAACGCCCCTCGCCCATTCACCCGGTCGAGATGACGCTGGAAGAGCTGGAGGCCATTCTGGCGTTTGTTTCTGCCATCCAGGCTGCTGATTTGGGCGCACCGCTACAGCTTCAATGATCCTTTCGCTTTGAGAAATAATCCTCGGTCGTGACAACCTTGGGTCTTGGATTGGACTGGAACGGATTGTCTGATTGCTGAAACTGCGCGTTCACTCGGCAGTTGTCACACATCTGGATCATCCGGGCCTTGTCCGAGGTGGCAAACATCGGATGCGTGCCAGACAGCTTTTCCATGATCCGTTCGACCGTAGATTTCACACCGAACAACGCACCGCATTCAACGCAGGCAAAGGGTTCTTCCTCATTCAGCACCTGCTGAGACAAGGCTGCGTCGCTCAGGTCCAGTTGCGGGACAAGGGTAATCGCATCCTCGGGGCAAACGCCCTTGCACAAGCCACATTGCAAACAGGCGTCCTGCTGAAAGTTCAGCTGCGGTTTGTCCGGGTTGTCAGCCAACGCACCTGACGGGCACAGCGACACGCAGCTGAGGCACAATGTACAGGCGTCCGTATTCACCACCACCGCCCCGTACGGAGCATTTTCGGGTAATGATAAAGGTGTATCCGCCTGCGGATTCAACGCCTGTGCAGACAAGCGCGCGATTTGTCTGCGGTTGCCCAGCGGCAGCACCGGATCAGCCAGTGGTGAGGGAACGTCCTGCGCATACAGCCAATCTGCCATCGCGTCGGGGTCGGCCTCATCAATCAAGGACAACCCATCCGGTCCGGCAATCGCCTGCGCCAACGCCAATTCGCGATCCAAGGCGTCGCGCTCGGTGGTTGGGGCCAGAAGGATATCGACCCGGGCGAACCCATGCGCCAATGCGGCCAGCATTTCGGCGTGGCCGAACCCCGAAATCACGTTTAACTCAAGCGGGATGACATCTGCGGGCAAGCCGCGCCCGAACCGGGCGGCCAGCCGGATCATCTCAGCACCGTGGGCATCGTGGACCAACAAACGGGGCGACGTCCCCCCTGCCCGCCGATAGGTCCGCGCCAGAATGTGCATGCGTGACAACAGGGCAGAAACTGGCGGGTCCTCGTATGTGATAGCGGTCGATGGGCACACCGCCGCACATTCCCCGCATCCGGCGCAGACCATTGGGTCAATGGACACATGTTCCTTCGCCGGCACGATCGCACCCGTCGGACAAATATCCAGACAGTTGGTACAAGCGACCTGCTCGGCACGGGAATGGGCACACAGCGTTTCTTCGAGCCGCACGTAAAGCGGCTTTTCAAACGTGCCAACCAGTTGCACTGCCTCATAGGCCAACCGTTCCACGGCAAGCGGGTCCTTGGGATCGGCGCGCAAATAGCCTTCGCGTTTGGCCGGGGCCTGAACGAACGCAGTGCCACCGGACAGGTCTATAATAATATCGCAGGCCGAGTGCGCCCCATCGCGGGCCTCAGTCCAGGTAAACGCCCCACGACCGCCCGGCTTTAGCTGTTGCAAGGCGTCCAGCCGCAATGTGAACCCGCCCAGTGCGCCGTTCAGCGACCGAAGTTGGCCGCGCACCACGTCAAATGACCGCGAAACCGGCGACGCGTCGTCGGTCACCAGCACCGTCACTGCCAAAGTGTCCGACAGCCGGGCCGCCAGATCAAAACTCACCTCACCTGCCCCGACAATGAAACAGGTGCCTTCGCTAAAGACGTCAACGCTGGGCGTGATGGGCTGAGGCAGCAGAGCCTCAGCCGCCAAAGCGGCCATCTTGGGGGTCGCATCGCTACTCTGCTCTGACCAACCGGCGCGGTCACGCAAGTCGACAAACCCCGGCATGTTGATATTCAATTCGTCTGCAAGGTCCCGGAACACATCTTGCTCCTGCCCGCAGGCAATCACCATATCCCCGTCCTGCATCAGGGATACAGCAGTCTCCAACTCAGCCGTACACAGGGCCGTATGAACCTTTGAGCAGGCGATCCCACAAGCGGATGCGATTTTCTCGGCCTCCAGATCCTGCGTTCCGGCGCAATCGCATAGTATTAGTTTTGTGCCCATGGCATCCCCTCCCCATCTTGGTTTCAGCTTAGGGTGTCTTGGAAAAGTGGCAATGCCCCATGGCAAATCTTTCGGCATGGCCGGGTCTTCAATGCCTCTCGGGTTCGTAAACAATCGGTGATCAGATCATTAGCCCAGCAATTCAGACTTGGCACATGGTTGCTTTGTGTACCATAGTAGACCCAGGGGAAGGCAGGGGAGAGCCTTCCGGGGAGGACTAAGTGGCCAAGGCCGCAAGCCAGATTGAAATGCCAATCGGCGTCGTCGTGCGCAAAACACCCGGTGTAACCCGCTGGGCGAAATGGAACTGGCGCGCCGTTGCCGTGCTACCCGGTGCCGGGCCAGCGGATTGGCTTGAGATGCGTCGCGAGGGTGAAGCCGTGGAGTACCACGCCGCCACCCTTCCCTTGACGCTTTGGGCTGATGAAACTGAGGCCTACATGGTCAACCTGTCCGACGGACAACCTTCGATCTACCTTGTTCTTCGCGATGCGCTGGATGGCGAACGCCCGATGGATGCGGTGCTGGTCACGGCGTCCCCGTTCGAAGGACAGGATTATGCAGATACCGGCGAAGAGATTGTCGAAAAAATCCCGATGACTGAAGGGCTGATTGCCTGGGTTCGGGATTTCGCGCTGGAACACCACCGTGATGAGGTTTTCGTTAAACGCCGCCGCGACAAGAAACGGACGGACCTTGTAGAGGACGGCAAGGGGGATGCGCGTATCCGGCAGACCTCGGACGTTTACCGCGCACCGCGGAGGCTGTTGCAATGACCCAAGCTCGCGATTTCTGGTCCCGCCGCAAAGCTGCCGTTCAGGCCGAAGCCGAGGCCGAGGTCATCGCGAGTGAAGAACAGGTCATCGCCACGCAACACGCCGAGTTGGAAGAAAAGAGCGACGCCGAGATTTTGGCACAGTTCAACTTGCCCGACCCCGATCAGTTGCAGGCTGGGGATGATGTCTCGGGGTTTATGGCAAAGGCCGTCCCTGACCGGTTGCGCCGCCGTGCCTTGCGGCGGCTGTGGCGGCTGAACCCGGTATTGGCCAATGTGGACGGGCTTGTCGACTATGGCGAGGACTATACCGACGCGGCCTGTGTGATCGAGAACATCCAGACCGCCTATCAAGTTGGCAAAGGAATGCTGAGCCACATCGAAGCATTGGCTGCAGAGGCCGAAGAGGATGCCCCTGAAATCGAACCCTTGGTGGATGAAGGTGAAACCCTGGCAGCCGAAGAGGAACCGGAAGTGGTTCCAACCCCAGCCCCTGCCCAGGTGGCCGTGGCATTTACCGATGAGGTGGACGAGACAGCGCCGCAGGTTGCCCCGCGCCGCATGAAATTTGAATTCGAAGGATGACGAAATGACCGCAGGCAATGCGCAAAATCTGGAAGTCTCGGCCGAAGATCGCCTGCGCGCGGATTTCTACAATTTTCTGGGTCTGCTTCTGTCAGGCCCACCAGATCAAATGCTGCTAGATCAGGTCGCGGGTCTGACCGGGGATGGCACAGACCTGGGTCAAGCCATTCAAGCCATGGCGCGGGTGGCCAAAGTCACCAAACCCGCCGCCGCGGAACGGGAATTCAATGCGCTGTTCATCGGACTGGGCCGGGGTGAGCTGCTGCCTTATGGCAGCTATTACCTGACCGGTTTTTTGAACGAGAAACCTCTGGCGCAGTTGCGCAATGACATGGCCGTCCGCGGGATCACCAGAGCGCAGAACGTATTCGAGCCTGAAGACAACATTGCCTCGCTGATGGAAATGATGGCAGGCATGATCGTTGGCCGTTTTGGCGCACCCGCCACGGTCGAGGATCAAAAGGCGTTCTGGAACAAACATATCGGCCCCTGGGCCACACATTTCTATTCTGATTTGGAAGCAGCCGAAGCGTCGGTTCTCTATGCCTCGGTCGGCACAGCCGGTCGGGTGTTTATGGAAATCGAACGCGAGGCCTTCCGAATGACGGCGGTGTGAACCACCGCAACTCGCCAGCGCCCGAATTGGCGCTAAATCGCAAATGGGAAAGGAGAAGCCCATGAGCAAGACCAAGGAAGAAGGCGCCTCGCGCCGCGACTTCCTCAAACTGGCCGGAACCGCAGCGCCCGCTGCTGTTGCCGCAGCCACACTAAGCGGAAAAGCCGAAGCAGCCGAGCTGCCCACGGACGAAACCCGCATGCAGGACACAGCGCACACCCGCGCTTACCTGGACAGCGCGCGCTTCTAAGCCGCCTCGACTGCGCCCGGTTTACCGACCGGACGATGTCACCAACCGACTGACGGTTGCGATTGGCCCTGACGTCGGCATCAGCAGTACCAAGCCAGCCGTGGCTTACACGGCGCGCAAGGGAGGAAAACAATGCTAAGGAAAAAGACCAACGGGGTTGCGAGACGCCCCCAGCGGACAAGTATCCTGTCCCAGGTCGGCGAGAAAACCGTCGATCGCCGCGCATTCCTGCGTGGATCGGGTCTGACGATCGGCGGCCTTGCCGCGATCAGCGCCACGGGTGGAACCGTGACGCCAGCCAGCGCCCAGACAGCGGCCAATCAGGCCGTTGAAAACATCAAATCCGTATGCACCCATTGTTCGGTCGGCTGTACAGTCGTCGCCGAAGTGCAGGACGGCGTCTGGATCGGGCAGGAACCCGGTTGGGACAGTCCGTTCAACCTGGGTGCGCACTGCGCCAAGGGGGCCTCGGTTCGCGAGCACGCCCATGGCGAGCGCCGCCTGAAATACCCGATGAAAAAGGAAGGTGGCGAGTGGAAACGCATCAGCTGGGAAGAGGCGATCAACGAGATCGGCGACGGCATGATGAGCATCCGCGAAGAGTCGGGGCCAGACAGTGTTTATTGGCTGGGTTCCGCGAAGCACAATAATGAACAGGCCTATCTGTTCCGCAAGTTCGCCGCCTACTGGGGCACGAACAACGTGGACCATCAGGCGCGTATCTGCCACTCGACCACTGTTGCGGGCGTTGCGAATACATGGGGCTACGGCGCCATGACCAATTCGTATAACGACATGCACAACAGTAAGGCGATCTTCATCATCGGCGGCAACCCGGCTGAGGCGCACCCTGTCTCGCTGCTGCATATATTGCGCGCGAAAGAGCAGAACAACGCACCGCTGATTGTCTGCGACCCGCGTTTTACGCGCACCGCGGCCCATGCAGATGAATATGTCCGCTTCCGCCCCGGCACAGACGTTGCGCTAATCTGGGGCATCCTGTGGCACATCTTCGACAACGGCTGGGAGGACAAAGAGTTCATCCGCACCCGTGTCTGGGGTATGGACCAGATCCAGGAAGAGGTTGCCAAGTGGAACCCGGAAGAGGTCGAGCGCGTCACCGGCACGCCCGGTTCGCAGCTCAAGCGCGTTGCCCGCACCATGGCCAACAACCGGCCCGGCACAGTCGTTTGGTGTATGGGTGGCACCCAGCACACCAACGGCAACAACAACACCCGCGCCTACTGCGTGCTGCAGCTTGCGCTTGGCAACATGGGCACCTCGGGTGGTGGCACCAACATCTTCCGCGGTCATGACAATGTGCAGGGCGCGACGGACCTTGGTGTTCTGTCTCATACCCTGCCCGGCTATTACGGCCTGTCCGCAGGTGCATGGGGCCACTGGGCACGTGTCTGGGGTGAAGAACCCGAATGGCTGGCTGGTCAGTTCGCCACGATCAAGGACAAGGAAGGCAAGGATAAACCGCTTCAGAACGAGCGCGGTATCCCTGTCTCTCGCTGGATCGACGGTGTTCTGGAAGACCCAGCAAACATGGATCAGGACAACAACGTTCGCGCCATGGTTCTGTGGGGTCACGCGCCGAACTCGCAAACGCGTGGGCCGGAAATGAAGACGGCGATGGAGAAGCTGGATATGCTGGTCGTGATCGACCCGTACCCCACCGTCTCGGCCGTTCTGCATGACCGCACCGATGGCGTTTACCTGTTGCCTGCCTGTACGCAGTTCGAAACCCGTGGCTCGGTCACGGCCTCGAACCGCTCGCTGCAGTGGCGCGACAAGGTGGTTGATCCGCTGTTCGAAAGCTTGCCGGACGAGGTCATCATGGCCAAGTTTGCCAACAAGTTCGGCTGGGCGGACCGGTTCTTCCGCAATATCGAAATGGAAGACGCCGAAACCCCGAATGTTGAAAGCATCACGCGTGAGTTCAACTCGGGCCTCTGGACCATCGGCTATACCGGTCAGTCGCCGGAACGTCTGAAAAGCCATATGGCCAACCAGCACACGTTCGACAGAACGACGTTGCAGGCTGTTGGTGGACCAAACGACGGCGAATACTATGGTCTGCCATGGCCCTGCTGGGGCACGGCCGAGATGGGTCATACGGGGACTCCAAACCTTTATGACATGTCCAAACCGGTGGCCGAGGGTGGCCTGACCTTCCGCGCCCGTTTCGGGGTGGAACGCGATGGCGACAACCTGCTGGCCGAAGGGGTCTATAGCGTTGGGTCGGAAATTCAGGATGGATATCCCGAATTCACGATGCAGATGCTGATGGATCTTGGTTGGGATGGCGATCTGACGGATGAGGAACGCACAGCAATCGACGCTGTTGCGGGTCCGAAGACCAACTGGAAAACCGACCTGTCCGGCGGCATCCAACGGGTCGCGATCGAGCATGGCTGTGCGCCCTTCGGGAACGCTAAAGCCCGTGCGGTCGTCTGGACCTTCCCGGATCCGATCCCACTGCATCGCGAGCCGCTATATACCAACCGGCGCGATCTGGTGGAGGATTATCCGACCTACGAAGACCGTCAGGCCTATCGCCTGCCTACCCTTTACGCTTCGATCCAGAAGAACGACTTTTCAAAGGATTACCCGCTAATCCTCACGTCTGGTCGTCTGGTCGAATATGAGGGTGGCGGCGAGGAAAGCAGATCGAACCCGTGGCTGGCCGAACTGCAACAGGACATGTTCGTCGAGATCAACCCGCGCGATGCCAACAACCTTGGTATTCGTGATGGGTCTCAGGTCTGGGTCGAAGGTCCCGAGGGCGGCAAAGTCAAGGTGATGGCGATGTTGACCAACAGGGTCGGTGCCGGCGTGGCCTTCATGCCATTCCATTTCGGCGGCCACTTCCAGGGACAGGACTTGCGGGACAAATACCCCGCTGGCGCTGATCCCTACGTGCTGGGTGAAAGCTCCAACACCGCCCAGACCTATGGCTACGATTCAGTGACCCAGATGCAGGAGACGAAATGTACTCTCTGCAAAATCTCGGCAGCGTAAGGAGGACGATTTATGGCTAGAGCAAAGTTTCTCTGCGACGCTGAACGCTGCATCGAGTGCAACGCCTGCGTCACCGCGTGCAAGAACGAGCACGAGGTCCCATGGGGCATCAACCGCCGCAGGGTGGTGACGATCAATGACGGCAACCCGGGCGAACGCTCAATCTCGGTGGCCTGCATGCATTGCTCGGATGCGCCTTGCATGGCAGTGTGCCCGGTCGACTGCTTCTATCAGAACGAAGAAGGCGTCGTCCTGCACTCCAAGGACCTGTGCATCGGTTGCGGTTATTGCTTCTATGCGTGCCCCTTCGGCGCGCCGCAGTATCCGCAGGCCGGAAACTTCGGATCACGCGGCAAGATGGACAAATGTACCTTCTGCGCCGGTGGTCCCGAGGAAACGCACTCGACCGCAGAGTTCGCCAAATACGGTCGCAATCGGATCGCCGAGGGCAAACTGCCCATCTGCGCCGAGATGTGTTCCACCAAGGCCCTGCTCGCCGGTGATGGCGACGTGGTTTCGGCCATCTACCGCGAACGCGTCGTGGCGCGCGGGTTTGGCTCGGGCGCCTGGGGTTGGGGCACGGCCTACGACCAGAAAGACGGTTAGTCCCGTTTTGAAATTGGCGGTCCCGTAGTGTCAGCTACGGGACCGCCCCAGCCCGGCCAAACCACTTGGCCGGGCATAAGTTGGCGTGACCAACCTGAACGGAGTAATTCATGACCGAAGATGTTTATTGGCTGCTGAAACTTGACCTGCAAGCAGATCAGGATGACATATTCGATGCGCTAATGGCTGAAATGGTGGATGCAACACTAAATGAAAGCGGTGCGAAGTCCTATGAATGGCACCGCAGCGGATCGGCAGTTCACATATTTGAACGATACGCCAGTTCTGATGATGCGATGATCCATATGCAAAACTTCGGGGCAAATTTCGCAGATCGTTTTCTGGCAATTCTGACACCAACTCAGCTGGACGTTTACGGCCCCGCTAAAGAAGACCTGCACGCGGCGCTTACGCCGGTTGGAGCGGTCTTTCACAAACAAGTCAGCGGCTTTGACCGATAGACACGAACGACACAGGAGATTCGACAGATGCGCCTGATCTTAATGCTGCTGATCCCCCTATTCCTCACCAGTGTCGCCTTGGCTCAAGAAAGTGCGGATGTCCCGATTGAATCCGAACGCAGCACCACTGGCGGCGCCACGACACTGGAAGACATTCTGGCCCGTCAGCGCGGTGAAAAGGTCGACAATCGTTATCGCTCGGACAACACCGGTCAAGGCAATGCCGAAGGTCTGCTGGGCCAGTTGGGAACACGCGGCGTTGCCTCAGACAGTGATGTCTATCGCGCGATCCGATACGGCTCGGCCGATACAACAGTTTCATCCAAGGGGCCTGCGGCTGGCGTTCTAATCCAGGACGGTGGCATGTGGTGGCTGAACTTCCGCACAGGCCCCTTGCGCGAATTCGGAACGTACATCCTGGGCGGAATGGCGGCCATCATCGTGTTGTTTTTCCTGATCCGCGGAAAAATCCGCATCGACGGGGAAAAAACCGGCCGCACCGTAACCCGCTTTAACAGCTTTGAGCGGTTCGGGCACTGGCTGTTCGCCGGGTCTTTCCTTGTACTTGGCCTGACCGGCCTGCTGACCCTTTATGGCCGTGATTTCCTAATCCCGCTTTTCGGGAAAGAAGGGTTTGCCACCATCGCACAAGGCTGCAAGTGGTTACACAACAATCTCGCATGGGCCTTTATGCTGGGTTTGGTCATCGTCACCGTGAACTGGATCGCCCACAACATCCCCAACCGGGTGGACTTGAAGTGGCTGGCCGCCGGTGGGGGCCTTTTCACCAAAGGCAGCCATCCGCCTGCCAGGAAGTTTAACGCAGGACAAAAGGTCATCTTCTGGGCCTGTATCCTGCTGGGCGTTTCGATCAGCCTGTCCGGGCTGTCGCTGCTGTTCCCGTTCGAACTGCCGATGTTTGCCAAGACCTTCTCGGTCGCCAATTCCACCGGTATTCCACAGATGTTTGGCCTGAATTTGCCAACCCAGATGTCCCCACAGGAGGAGATGCAATACGCGCAGGTTTGGCACGTGATGATCGCCTATGTGTTCATCGCCATCATTATCGCCCACATCTATCTGGGTTCGGTCGGCATGGAAGGTGCCTTTGACGCAATGGGTACCGGCGAAGTCGAAGAGCAATGGGCACGCGAGCATCACTCGCTGTGGTTGGAAGAGGTACAAGAAAAAGAGGCCGGTAAGGCAGCGGCCTCACCCGCAGAATAGATGCGTGGGCTGGTCCTGGCCCTGGCGCTGGTCCCCCTGCCCGCCATGGCCGAGTTTTTCACACTCAAGGGTCACGGCGGACCGATCATGGGGATCGCCACCGCGCCGGACGGGCGGATCGCCACGGCCAGTTTCGACAACTCGGTTGGCTTGTGGTCGAACCGTACGCCCGAATGGCTGGAAGGGCACGAGGCAGCCGTAAACTCGGTCGCGTTCAACGGGCGCGCGATCTATTCAGCAGGCGATGATTTCACCCTGCGCCGCTGGCCGGGCGGAGAGGTTGTTGGCCAGCACAAAGGCAAGATCGTGGGGGTCGCGGCCTCGAAAACGCATGTCGCCACTGCCAGTTGGGACGGCACCATTGGACTCTGGCCCGAAGATGGATCAGCCGCACAAACGCTTACGGCGGGCAGCGGTGTGAACGCCGTCACTTTTTCACCAGATGGTGCAACGCTGTACTCGGCTGGCATAGATGGAACACTGCGAGTTTGGGATGTAGCCAGTGGACAGGAAATCCGGCGACTGGTGGAACACGGGTTCGGGATCAATGAATTGGTTCTGAACGCCGCCGACAACTGGATTGCCTATGGTGCAGTCGACGGTGTGACCCGCATTTTGGAGCTGACCACCAGAGAAGAACGTGATTTTACCCTGGATCGCCGCCCCATTCTGGCCTTGGCCCTTAGCCCGGATCGCAGCCTGTTGGCTGTTGGCGACGGCGAGGGTTACATCATGGTGATCGATACGGCTGAATGGCACATCGCGCAGGATTTCCGCGCCACTCTGCGCGGGCCGGTCTGGGCGCTGGCCTTTTCTGCGGACGGTCAGAACATCCACGCGGGAGGCATTGACGAGGCGATGTATAGCTGGCCGGTTTCATCCCTCGGCAATCGCGAACAGATGGCAGCGGCCGAGCCCAGTTTCCTGAAGAACCCCGAAGAAATGAGCAACGGGGAACGGCAATTTTTCCGAAAATGTTCGATCTGCCACAGCCTTACGCCTGATGGGCAAAGACGTGCAGGGCCGACTTTGTATGGAGTCTTCGGACGCAAGGCCGGTACGCTGGCGGGATATTTCTACTCGGATACGCTGCAAGACTCTGATATCGTTTGGAATGACGAAACGATAAATGCCCTTTTCGACGAGGGGCCAGACCACTACATACCGGGATCGAAGATGCCGATGCAGCGGATCACTCAGGCCCAGGATCGCGATGACCTGATTGCCTATTTGCGCCGCGCAACGGCACCGGAGAATAAGACCGGAGGAGACCAATGAAAGCCTTTCTTGCCGCTGTGGCCGTAATGGTCGTAATCACCGTCGCTGCGCCCTATGCACTGCAACAGGTCGGGTTCAGCGCTGCCGATGCGGGAACCGGTTCGGCTGTGCGTCTCGACTGAATGTCCGAATACCTGACCACCAAAGAGCTGGCCGACCTGCTGCGCATTGGCGAGCGTAAGGCCTATGATCTGGCCTCATCCGGCGCGGTCCCCTGCGTGCGCGCCATGGGCAAGCTGCTGTTTCCTCGGGCTGAGGTCATCGCCTGGCTGAACGCATCCCGGTCCGGCCCGCAAGTGGCAGAACCCGCCCTGCCCCCGATCATTGCTGGCAGCCATGATCCGCTGCTTGATTGGGCTTTGCGCGAAAGCGGTTCGGGTCTGGCCACGTATTATGACGGTTCCTTCGACGGGCTGACCCGCCTGAAGGACCGCAGCGCGCAAGCTGCGGCACTGCATATTCATGAGGATCAGGGGTTCAATACGCAATCCCTGCGCGCCAATCTGGGTGAAGCCCCGGTGGTTTTGTTTGAAGTCGCGCAGCGGCAACGCGGATTGTTATTGGCACCGGGCGTCACCGGTATCACTGACTTTGCCGATCTGAAAGGACGGCGGGTGATCCTGCGGCAGGACAGCGCCGCCAGCCAACGGCTGTTCGACGCACAGCTAGAAGCCCACGATCTGACGCGCGACGATCTGGACGCCCTACCCGCCTGCGCCCGGACCGAAGAAGAACTGGCCATTGCCCTGCATGACAGCAAGGCCGAAGCCGGGTTTGGGTTGGGTGCCCTGGCCAGCCTATACAATCTGGGCTTCGCGCCCACCCATACTGAACGGTTGGACCTGGCCATCTGGCGCCGCGCTTATTTTGATGACCCGATGCTGAAACTTCTCAGCTTTTTTCAGTCTGAACGTTTCGCCAACCGTGCTGCCGAATTCGGTGGTTATGACTTGTCCGAGTTGGGCACGATCCACCACAATGGCGCAAGCGGCTGACCCCGATCACTCGGCGTTGGGAAAGAACAACTGCTCACCATCCAGCTTGTAAGACGCAATGGCCGCCTGCCCGTCGGGGCCGATCAGCCAGTCAATGAACCGTTGACCCGCTGCGGCCCGGACCTGCGGATGCTTATCCGGGTTCACAAGGATGATACCGTATTGATTGAATAGACGCGGGTCACCCTCGACCAGAACCTCTAGATCCCCTCTGTTGCCAAAGGATTGCCACGTGGCGCGATCCGTTAGCACATAGGCCCCCATCCCGCTGGCCACGTTCAAAGTCGCCCCCATGCCCGAGCCGGTCTCGCGGTACCACGTCCCCGATGCGGCGGTCGGATCGGCACCCGCCCAATCCCAAAGGCGCATCTCGGCCTTGTGCGTTCCGCTGTCATCTCCGCGCGAGGCAAAGGGCGCTTCGGCTTCGGACACCGCAACCAGCGCCTCAACGATATCCATGCCACCCCGCACCTTGGCCGGATCGGATTTTGGCCCGACCAGAACAAAATCGTTGTACATCACGTCAAACCGCTCGACCCCCCAACCGTCGTCAACGAATTGTTCCTCGGCTGGTCTGGAATGCACCAGCAACACGTCCCCATCCCCGTTGATGGCATTGCGGATCGCCTGACCGGTGCCCACGGCAACAACACGTACGTCAATACCCGTCTCGGCCTCGAACCCCGGCAGGATGTAATCCAGCAAACCCGAATTCTGAGTGGACGTCGTCGATTGCACCACGATAAAGGGTTCCTCGGCGTTGGCGGACGCAGCGGTCAAACCAACGGCGAAAAGAGCTGCTCGAAAAAAAGTTCGGATCATTTAGATCTCCGTTATTGTTTAAGTGACTAGCCCGCCAGCCAGATATCGGCGTGCGGCGTCGCTTTTGGGGGCATCCAGTACCTGTTTGGCCGCCCCATGTTCAACCACGTGACCGCCCTGCATCATCACGATATCGGCGGCTAACCGCCGGGCCTGCCCGATGTCATGCGTCACCATAACGATGCGGACACCCCGGGTTGAGGCGCGCAGGATCATCCTTTCGATCATCTGCGTGGCATTGGGATCAAGCGCGCTGGTAGGTTCATCCAGAAACAACGTCTCTGGGTCCAGCGCGAGAGCGCGCAGAATGGCCAGCCGCTGCGCTTCTCCCCCTGACAGGGACCGGGCGGATTGGCGGGCTTTGCCATCCAGACCGCCTTCGGTCAGCAATTCCTCGATCCGGGACTTGCGCGTGCTGCGCGGCACCCCCTTGCGCTTCAGCACAAAATCCAGGTTGGAAGCAACGGTCCGGCGCAACAGCACGGGCTGCTGAAACACCATCGCCTGCCGCGCCTTGTGATCAGCATTCAGCTCGACACCATCCTGCCGAACCTGCCCGCGATTCGGTACGATCAGCCCATGCAGACAGCGCAGCAGCAGGCTTTTGCCCGATCCATTCGGCCCAAGGATCAAGGTTGGCCCCGGACCATCAAGGATAAGCTGCGGCACATCCAACAAGGCCTTGCCTTTACGGGTGATCCGCATCCCATCAACCGACAAACAACTGGCCAATTGCAAAGTCAAATCACGCATGGCGCAACCCCTCCTGCTCGGCTCGCAGGCTGAGCGTGCTGACCATGGCGTTCACCGCCACCGCGATACCGATCAGGATCGCCCCCAGTGCCAACGCCAGCGCCAGATTGCCCTTTGAGGTCTCCAATGCAATGGTGGTCGTCATAACACGTGTCACGTGATTGATGTTGCCGCCAACGATGATCACCGCACCGACCTCGGCAATGGCCCGACCAAATCCAGCCAGCAGTGCGGTCACCAGCGCCAATCGCGCATCCCACAACAGCACCGGAACCGATGCCAGCCGGGACACCCCCAGTGAGCGGAGCTGTTCCGAATACTCCTCGGCCAGCAATTCGACCACTTGCCGGGTCAACGCTGCGATGATGGGGGTAACTAGAACAACCTGCGCAATGATCATCGCGGTCGGCGTATACAGCAACTCAAGCACACCCAACGGACCCGAGCGTGACAACATCAGATAGACCAACAGCCCGACAACGACCGGAGGGAACCCCATTAAAGCATTCATCAGCACGATCAGAATTCGACGTCCCGGAAACCGAGCGACCGCCAAAGCCGCACCAACGGGCATGCCAATCAACGCAGAAATCAGCACGGCAAAGATGGAAACTTTCAGGGACAGCAACACAATCGCCCACAACTCTGCATCCCCGTTTAGGATCAGAGTCATTGCCGAGTTGAATTCTGATGCAAATCCCTGCATTTTCTACCACATAACGAGCATTTCGTACAAAATGCGCCTAATTTCATAAAGATACTAGACCATTTACTCACCAAGTACAGACACGATTCCGACATCCCCAAACGAAAACGCGGCCCCAACTGGAGCCGCGCGTGTTTAGGCAATTGAACTGGGATCAGTTCAGCGCCGCATCTGTGATCTGATGTGTCCAGGCGCCGTCGGGCTCTTCGGTGATCGCAGGGTTTTCCGCTGAAACTGCCGAAAGCAGCGTTTTCACAGTCTGCTCATAGTCGGCGGGATCAAGCGCTCCGTCAGATCCTTCAATCAGTTTAGCAACCTCACCCATCATGTAGATCTGATGGTCCAACTCCTGCGCGCCGCTCGCGTCGAAATCAAGAACGATCTCGGCGGCTTCTTCCTGATGCTCGGCGGCGTATTCCCACCCTTTCATCGACGCCCGCACGAAACGGACCATTTTGTCGGCAAACTCGGGGTCGTCCAGGTTTTCTTGAAGAACGTACAATCCGTCCTCAAGCATGCCGAAACCCATCTGAAGGTAGTTGAAGGTGACCAGTTCTTCAGGCGTGATGCCTGCCTGCAGGATCTGGCGGTATTCATTGTACGTCATGGTCGAGATGCAATCCGCCTGCCCTTGGATCAACGGATCAGCAGAAAACGCCTGCTTCAGAACGGTCACGCCGTTTTCATCCGCGCCGTCTGTTTCAATCCCCAGTGACGCCATCCACGCATAGAACGGATATTCGTTTCCAAAGAACCACACGCCCATGGTCCGCCCCGGGAAATCATCAGGAGATTCAACACCTGTCGATTTGAGGCAGTTCACTTGCAAACCACCGGTTTTGAAAGGCTGCGCAATATTGACCAGCGGCACCCCGCGCTCGCGCGCGGCCAACCCAGCTGCCATCCAGGTCGTGATGACATCCGCCCCGCCACCAGCAATCACCTGTTCGGGTGCGATATCAGGGCCACCGGGTTTGATAGTGACATCCAGCCCCTCTTCGTCATAAAACCCTTTGGCTTCCGCCACGAAATACCCGGCAAACTGAGCTTGACCGACCCACTTCAGTTGTAGTGTCACCTCATCCGCTGCCAAAGCTGTGCTGGCTGCCAGGCTCAAGGCGGCGACCGCCCCGCTAAGTAGCTTATTCATCTTCAAGTCTCCTAGTTGCTATTGACGCCCCATTTCGGGGTCTGATTAATTCAAGTTGTCATCCGCGTTGCGATGGGTGCCAGAATGTCACCGCCTTTTCGATCATGGCGACCAGACCGTAGAACGCTGTCCCGGCCAAAGCGGCCACGACAATCTCGGCCCAGACCATATCCAGTGACAATTGGCCAACACTGGTTGAAATCCGAAAGCCCATGCCCACAATGGGTGAACCAAAGAACTCGGCCACGATAGCGCCGATCAGCGCCAGAGTGGTAGAAATCTTTAGCCCGTTGAAAACAAACGGCATCGCTGCGGGCAAGCGAAGTTTCAGGAAGCTCTGCCAATAGGTCGCGGCATAGGTCTCCATCAGGTCGCGCTGCATGACGGTGGCTTCTCGTAGACCGGCAACGGTGTTAACCAACATGGGAAAGAACACCATCACCACGACCACTGCTGCCTTGGAATGCCAGTCGAACCCGAACCACATCACCAGAATGGGGGCCGTCCCGACAATAGGCAGGGCCGCTACAAAGTTCCCGACCGGCAACAATCCGAGGCGCAGGAAATCCCAGCGATCCACGGCAATCGCCATCAGGAAAGCCGATCCGCAACCGATGATGTAACCGCTCAGCGCGCCTTTGATGATGGTTTGCACGAAATCCGCCCACAGGATTGGCAGGCTGTCAGCAAAGCGCACAGCGATCACTGACGGTGCAGGCAAAATGACCAACGGCACATCAAGCCCGCGCACCAGCAGTTCCCAAATTGCAATCACGGTCAGGCCAAAGATCAGCGGCGCCAAAAACCGCACTGTCTTTGTATCGGCATAGGGGCCACTGGCCAGGCGGCTGTTCAACCACCAGCCAAACAGCCAGACGCCAATTGCACCAAGAACAGATATCATTGCGCCATCCCCATCCGTTTCAGGACCGTCCGCTCGATCAGACCCAACAGCCCGACCAGACAGGCCGCCAGGATGGCCGCCGCAAACAACGCCGACCAGATTTGCACGGTCTGACCGTAATAGCTGCCGGCCAGCAACCGCGCACCCAAACCAGCCACGGCCCCTGTCGGCAGCTCTCCGACGATAGCCCCGACCAGTGAGGCTGCGATACCAATCTTCAGCGAAGTAAACAGATACGGCATCGACGCTGGTAAGCGCAGCTTCCAGAAACCCTGAGACCGACTGGCATTATACGTGCGCAACAGGTCCAATTGCATCGCATCGGGGCTGCGCAGCCCCTTCACCATACCGACCACGACGGGGAAAAAGCTAAGGTAGGCCGAGATGATCGCCTTGGGGATGATCCCCTGAATACCTATCGAATACAGCACCACGATGATCATCGGGGCCAGCGCGATGATTGGAATAGTTTGGCTAACAATGGCCCAGGGCATGACCGACAGGTCCATCACCCGGCTGTGTACAATTCCCACTGCCAGCAGAATGCCTAACCCGGTGCCAATCGCAAAACCCAGAATAGTGGCGCTGAGTGTCACCCAGGAATGATAGATCAATGATCTTTTCGAGGTGATTTTCTTCTCGACCGTGGTGTCCCACAGCTCTTCGGCCACCTGATGCGGTGCGGGCAAACGCGGTCGGTCCTGTTCCCATGTCTCATCAATGGCATAGGGGTTGTCGATGACCAACTCGAACTCGCTCATGTCGCGGCGGTCAACAGCTTTGGGCGGATCGACCTGTTCCCCGGCTCGTTCGAATTCAGTCAGAACACCTTTGATGTTCATCGGCACGCTGGCGGCATACCAGAACAGGATAATGACGCCTACAACAGTCAAAACGGCCCAGACAGCTTTGATCCCTGCACTAGTCATCCGTATGCCCCGCCCGCAGCCCCTCGCGCACACGATGGGCGACTTCGATGAATTCAGGCGTGTCGCGGATATCCAGCGGCCGTTCCTTTGGCAGAGGGCTGTCGATCACATCAGTGATCCGTCCCGGTCGCGGGCTCATCACCACGATCTTTGTGCTGAGATACACCGCCTCGGGGATCGAGTGCGTCACGAAACCGATGGTCTTTTCAGTGCGCGCCCAAAGTGCCAGAAGCTGTTCGTTCAGGTGATCGCGCACGATCTCATCCAGCGCGCCAAAGGGCTCATCCATCAAAAGGATATCGGCGTCAAAAGCCAGCGCCCGCGCAATGCTGGCGCGTTGCTGCATGCCGCCAGAAAGCTGCCAGGGGAATTTCCCGCCAAATCCCTCTAGATCAACAAGTTCCAGAACTTTTTTAACCCTCTCTTCCTGCTCGCTGGCGGAATAACCCATGATTTCCAAGGGTAGTTTAATGTTCTTGGCAATGGTCCGCCAAGGATATAGCCCCGCCGCCTGAAACACATAGCCATAGGCACGGTTCCGCCGCGCCTCATCCGGGGTCATTCCATTGACGGTTAACGTTCCCCCTGTCGGTGTTTCCAGCGCCGCGATACAGCGCAGAAAGGTGGTTTTCCCACAGCCCGAGGGGCCGATGAAGCTGACGAAATCGCCTTTGTCGACTGTCAGGTTCACATCCTTGAGCGCATGGATTGGCCCGTCGTTTGTTTGGAAGGTAAGGTCCAACTGCCTTGCCTCGATTACGGGCTGGGTAGTGCTTTCAGTATTCATTCCATTGCCTTGAAAAGGTTTGGCTTTAGGGTGCCTTGGTGACAATCCCTGCGCAATCAGACACCCGTCGCCGGAATGCCCGTCCGCTCAACCGGGCGCGGCGCAGTCAGCTCTTTCCACGTACTCAGCGCCTTGTTCACGTGACCATTGGGCTCGCGCGCTACAAACTCTCCATGCCCTTCCTGCGTGCGGATTTCACCGTCATGCACGGCCACCTGTCCACGGGTCAGCGTAAAGCGCGGCAGACCTTTGACCTCTTTACCCTCGAACACGTTGTAATCGATCGAGGATTGCTGGGTATCAGCGCTGATCGTTTTGGCTTTCTCAGGGTCCCATACAACGATATCGGCATCCGCCCCCACAAGGATCGCACCCTTTTTAGGATAGCAATTCAATATTTTGGCGATGTTTGTTGAAGTCACGGCCACAAACTCATTCATCGTCAAACGCCCCGTATTCACACCATGGGTCCACAGCATCGGCATCCGATCCTCCAGCCCACCGGTCCCATTCGGTATCTTCGTAAAGTCACCGACGCCAAAACGCTTTTGGTCGGTGGTAAAGGCGCAATGGTCAGTGGCCACAACGCTCAATGTCCCGGAATGCAATCCGTTCCACAGACTGTCCTGATGCTGTTTGTTCCGGAACGGGGGGCTCATGACGCGTCGCGCCGCGTGATCCCAATCTTGGTGGAAATATTCGCTTTCATCCAACGTCAGATGCTGGATCAAGGGTTCTCCCCACACTCGCTTTCCATTCATCTTGGCCCGGCGAATGGCCTCATGCGCCTCTTCGCAGGATGTATGCACCACGTAAAGCGGCACGCCCGCCATATCGGCGATCATGATGGCGCGGTTGGTGGCCTCACCTTCCACCTGCGGCGGACGCGAATAGGCATGCGCTTCGGGGCCGGTATTGCCTTCGGCCAGCAGCTTGGCGCTTAACTCAGCCACGACATCGCCGTTTTCAGCATGCACCATCGCGATGCCACCCAACTCAGCCAATCGCTTGAACGAGGCAAACAACTCATCGTCATTCACCATCAGTGCGCCCTTGTAGGCCATGAAGTGCTTGAACGTATTGATGCCGCGCGTCTCGATCACCGTTTTGATGTCGTCAAACACCTGTTCGCCCCACCAGGTCACCGCCATATGGAAGGAGTAATCGCAGTTTGCACGGGTCGACTTATTATCCCAGCGCTTCAAGGCATCAAGCAGACCCTCACCGGGGTTTGGCAGCGCGAAATCGACCACCATCGTGGTGCCCCCGGCCAGCGCCGCTCGCGTCCCGCTTTCGAAATCATCGCTGGAATAGGTTCCCATGAACGGCATCTCAAGATGCGTGTGCGGGTCAATCCCACCGGGCATCACGTAACACCCCGTCGCATCAAGCACTTTGTCGCCCTTAAGATCCATTCCGATCTCGGTGATCACACCGCCTTCGACCAGCACATCCGCCTTATAGGAAAGATCGGCGGTCACGACGGTTCCGTTTTTGATAACAGTGCTCATTTTAATCTCCCTGACGCGGTCTGCGCCGCTTGCTTCATCTGGCCAAAATACCTCGGGTGAGTCGCTTTTTGGGCGACAGGGGCAGCGTCCCTTACTCCACAATCTCTGCGGTTTCGACGACCGCATGAAACAGAACATCTGCCCCGGCGGCCGCCCAGTCTTTACTGATCTCTTCGGCCTCGTTGTGGCTCAGCCCATCAACGCACGGGCACATCACCATCGCGGTTGGTGCCACTCGGTTGATCCAGCACGCATCATGTCCTGCGCCCGAGATGATGTCGGTGTGCGAATACCCCAGCCTCTCGGCCGCATCGCGAACCGCCTTTACGCACCCCTCGTCGAACGTCACAGGGTCAAAGCCGCCAACTTTCTCGAATTCGATCTGCAGGCCCATCTCTTCGACGATATCTTCGGCAGCAACACGCAGGCGATTAACCATGTCGGTGATCACGTCCAATTCGGGTGAGCGGAAATCGACCGTGAAAACAGCCTTGCCGGGGATCACGTTGCGAGAGTTCGGATAGACATCGATATGCCCTGCTGCACCGACCGCATGGGGCGCATGCGACCAGGCGATTTCATCCACTTTCTCAAGGATGCGTGCCATCGCAAGGCCAGCATTCTTGCGCATTGGCATCGGGGTCGACCCAGTATGGGAGTCCTTGCCCGTCACGGTGATTTGCGTCCAGCTTAGGCCCTGCCCATGTGTGACAACGCCAATATCCTTACCTTCGGCCTCAAGGATCGGCCCTTGTTCAATATGCAGCTCAAAGAAAGCGTGCATCTTGCGTGCGCCGACCTCTTCGTCGCCCCGCCAGCCGATGCGATTCAATTCATCGCCAAACTTTTTGCCTTCGGCATCCTCGCGGTCATAGGCCCAATCCTGCGTGTGCATTCCAGCAAAAACGCCCGAAGACAACATAGCCGGCGCGTAACGTGTGCCCTCTTCGTTGGTCCAGTTGGTCGCCACGATGGGGTGTTTGGTTTTGATGTCCAGATCATTCAGCGTCCGTATTATCTCTAACCCGCCCAGCACGCCCAGCACGCCGTCATATTTCCCGCCGGTCGGCTGCGTATCCAGATGCGAACCTACATAAACCGGCAGAGCCTCGGGGTCAGTCCCCTCTCGGCGAGCAAACATATTGCCCATTTGATCCAGGCCCATTGTACAGCCCGCGTCCTTACACCATTTCTGGAACAAGGCGCGCCCTTCAGCATCTTCATCCGTCAGGGTCTGGCGGTTGTTGCCCCCTGCAACACCGGGGCCAATCTTTGCCATCTCCATCAGGCTATCCCAAAGTCTGTCGCCATTGATCCTGAGGTTTTGCGCCGGAGCTGCCATTGGTGTCTTCCCTGTTGCTTGCGATTTGGCTCGCTTTTGGTGTCTTGATTTGACCATCTGGTCAAACTCACGCTATCACGGGTTCGAGATCAGTCAAGAAATTGCATGGTGCCGCCGGAATTTTCGGCATAATTGGCCCCCGCATGGCAAAAAAAGAGACACGCTGGAAACATGCCCAAGGATCGCGCCCCGACCCGAATACAGAGAAAGAACCGCGCTGCGATTCTCGAGGCCGCGCTGAACGTGTTTTCCGCCCACGGATTTCGCGGCGCAACTGTTGATCAGATTGCTGCCGAAGCTGGGCTAAGCAAGCCGAATTTACTGTATTATTTCCCGTCGAAAGAGGCGATTCATACTGCCCTGCTTTCGGGGCTGTTGGACACATGGTTGGCCCCCTTACACGAGTTGGATGCCGACGGAGACCCGATGGAGGAAATCCTGTCCTACATCCGCCGCAAATTGCAGATGAGCCGTGAATTGCCGCGTGAAAGCCGCCTGTTCGCGAACGAGCTTGTTCAGGGCGCGCCGCGCATTCACGAGGCTTTGTCGAATGACCTCAAGGCGCTGGTGGACGATAAAACCACGATCCTGACGCAATGGATGGATGAGGGCAAAATTGCGCGCCTGCATCCCTATCACCTGATCTTTTCAATCTGGGCTCTGACGCAGCACTACGCCGATTTCGATGTGCAGGTCCGTGCCATTCTGGGCAACGAGGATCCGTTCGCAGGTGCTGAACCGTTTATTGATACGCTTTATCGCAAACTTCTAACACCCTAGAAAAACAGTCTCACAGAACCCTTGGCAGACCATTCCATCTTGCCATGATATACTGGGTCAATTGAGGTGACTTTCATGCGGCAGCAACACCGAAAGGAAGGTGATTGCATGATCATTCGCATATTTCAGGTCGTTACACGCCCCGGCAAAGAAGAAGAGTTCGGGAAGTTCTTTCACGAGACGGCGATCCCGCTCATGAAGGGAACGAAAGGGATAGTTCAGGTCATACCCGGGGCGCCGCGTGCCGATACACCCAGAGAGTTTAGTTTTGTTATGGTGTGGGAAGACCTTGAGTCTCTGAAGGCCTTTGTAGGTGACGATATTTCCAGCCCTCATATTGATCCTATGGAAGCTGAATTGGTCGAGTCGCGCTCAATCAGACATTATGAGCTTGTCGACAGTTAGCTTACGGCGATTTTCCATCTAGTTCGCGATTCCCAATTGACAGCTTTGGCTTTAAGAGCGGGCGCGTTTCAGAGGGGCTTCGGTCGTTTTTGAATCCCGATAGTCTATCGAGAACGAACATTGACCAGACCTGCAGGATCGCTCAAATTTTCTGAGCCATTTGAAAAGGGCTGGCCTATACCAGCCCCTTTTCTTTGTTTCAGTTAACCAATCTACTCGGCCGCTTTCGCCATTGGGTTATTAGGATGCGTCGTCCAGTTGGCATAGCCAGGCTGCACTTCATCTCTGGTACGCGGATCGACCTCACCGGCTGCCATCGGCTCCATCGAGATACACCCGTCCACCGGGCAGACGTCCACGCACAGATTACAGGCGACGCATTCGTCATCCATGACCTCAAAAACCCGATCTTCGGACATTGAAATCGCCTGATGGCTGGTGTCTTCACACGCGGCATAGCAGCGACCGCATTTGATGCACTGATCCTGGTCGATCTTGGCCTTGGCAACGTAGTTCAGGTTCAGATACTGCCAGTCGGTCACATTCGGCACAGCAAGACCTACGACTTGCGATACGTCTGTATAGCCCTTTTCATCCATCCACTTGGACAATCCGGCAGTCAGTTCGTCGATAATCTTGAACCCATAGGTCATTGCGGCGGTACACACCTGCACGGTCCCACATCCCAACGCCATGAATTCAGCCGCATCGCGCCACGTGGTCACGCCACCGATACCGGATATCGGCAGGCCTTGCGTGGCTTGGGCACGGGCAATTTCGGACACCATCGACAGGGCAATCGGCTTTACCGCCGGGCCACAATACCCGCCGTGGCTGCCCTTGCCATCAATCGACGGTTCGGGGCTGAATGTGTCCAGATTGACGCTGGTGATCGAGTTGATCGTGTTGATCAACGACACCGCGTCCGCGCCGCCATTTCTAGCCGCCTCAGCTGGCTTGCGGATATCGGTGATGTTCGGCGTCAACTTTACGATAACCGGGCGGTCGTAGTACTGCTTACACCAGCGGGTCACCATTTCGATGTATTCCGGCACCTGCCCCACGGCCGAGCCCATACCGCGCTCGCTCATCCCATGCGGGCAACCGAAGTTCAACTCGATCCCGTCTGCGCCGGTTTCTGCCACACGCGGCAAGATGGCTTTCCATGCCTCTTCTTCGCACGGCACCATGATCGAAGCGATCAGCGCTCGGTCCGGGTAATCCGACTTGACCCGCGCCATTTCTTCAAGGTTCACCTCAAGCGGGCGATCAGTGATAAGCTCAATGTTGTTCAGGCCCAGCAGCCGACGATCAGCGCCATAAATCGCGCCGTAGCGCGGCCCGTTAACGTTTACGACCGGAGGTCCCTCGGCCCCGAGCGTTTTCCACACAACTCCGCCCCATCCGGCCTCAAAAGCACGGCGGACGTTATATTCCTTATCCGTCGGTGGCGCCGAGGCCAACCAGTAAGGGTTGGGGCTGGAAATACCCAGAAAGTTTGTTGTCAGATCGGCCATAGCTTCTCCCTTCCCGGCTCAGCCGGATTTCTTGAATATCATTTCGGTCGGGCGAATGCGCCCAGCCTTGAGGTTCATGACGTAGTTTTGAAACTTTTCGGGCGCCGTCTCGCCCATCATAAGGTGGATGCCCAATGGGGGCGGGCCGCTCTCGGCGATGCGCGCGAAAACTTCTTCGAAAAAAGCAAGCGCGAACTCGGTCCGGTCTGTCTCGGCTACCAGCTCAAGACCCGCCGAGGCCGCCGCGTTCTTGTAAACCTCTGGTGAATCTACAAAAGAGGTCTCGGCAACAGTCGACCAGGGCAGAGGAAAGGCCAGCGGTTCGTCCACATCCCCTCCCATCACATCAAACAGGGCAAAGGAACCATCCCAGGCCAGAGCACGCGACACTTCTGCAAAAAGGCCCGCCTTGTCTTCGATGTTCATCCCAACGTGCATCATAACGGCAAGATCAAAACCCGCATCGGGCACGGGCATATCCAGTGCGCTACCCACTAGAAAACTTGTTTTGTCGGAATGCCCGACAAGTTCACTCAAAGCAGTGGCCGTTTCGACAAATTCAGGCGTCAGGTCGACCCCGGTCACTGTCGAGTCATAGCGATCAACGATGTAGCGCGACGTCCCGCCGATGCCGCTCCCGACATCCAGCACACGGGTCGCATGGGTCGGCGAAAGCTGGGCAAACAGGTTGTCCGTTGCAAGAACGCCGCCTGTGTGGAACTCATCACCAGCCTTGAGGTCTGCAACCGTGGCCGCGTTTGGGTCAATGCCACTTGCCTTAAGCGCCTCACGCATACGCTCCGTGAGGGCACCGGTTGTGTAGTGTTGCGCAACAGCTTTTTCGATCTGGGACATGAGAATACCTCAGCAGCGAATGGGATGGGGTGAATGCCCCATCCTATCACGAAACAAGCGTTGAGTGGATGTCCATCGCCGCATCGCGGCCCTCGGCCACGGCGGTTACGGTCAGGTCTTCGCCACCAGCTGCGCAATCGCCCCCGGCCCAGACGCCATCCATCGAGGTACGCCCAGCACCCGTCACGGCGATCTTGTTGCCGTCCAGCGTCAATCCATCCGGTGCGCCATCCAGCGTCTGGCCAATCGCCTTGAGGACCTGATCGGCGGGCACGCGGATGATTTCTCCGGTCCCCGACAGCTGGCCGTCATGGCTGGATGTGTACTCCAGCTCGATCTCTGCCGCTGCCCCGTTTCCATGAACGGCAACGGGTTGCACATTGGTCATGATTTTGACGCCGTGGGATGAGGCGAGGTCCTGTTCATATCGGCTGGCCCCCATCGCATCGCGGCCACGCCGATAAGCGATGGTGACATGCTCGGCCCCCAGTAGTTTTGATTTCACTGCGGCGTCAACGGCCGTCATTCCGCCACCGATCACCACGACGTTTCGACCAACCGGCAAATGCGCCAGATCAGAAGCCTGGCGCACATCCGAGATGAAATCGACGGCAAAGCGCACGCCATCCAGATCAGCCCCTTGTGCGCGCAGGGCGTTCACGCCGGCCAAACCGATGGACAAAAAGACAGCGTCGTAATTTTCGACCAGACCGTCCAGCGAGATACCCTCACCCAGAACCGAGCCGGTCTCGATCGTGATACCGCCGATCTTTAGCAGCCAGTCCACCTCGGCCTGTGCAAAGTCATTTGTCGACTTATAAGCAGCGATGCCATATTCGTTCAGACCGCCCGGCTTGGGTTTGCCCTCGTGGATCACCACGTCATGCCCAAACATCGCCAACCGGTGCGCGCAGGCCAGACCAGCAGGCCCTGCCCCGATCACAGCAACAGTCTTGCCAGTTGACGCGGCGCGTTCAAACGGGTGATCCCCGGAAACCATCACGCTGTCCGTCGCATACCGCTGAAGGCGGCCAATCTCGACCGGGGCACCCTCGGCCGTTTCACGTACGCAGGCCTCTTCGCACAAAGTCTCGGTCGGACAGACACGGGCGCACATGCCGCCCAGAATGTTCTGCGCCAGAATGGTTTCACCCGCCGCCTCAGGTTGCCCTGCCTGAATCTGACGCATGAACAACGGAATATCGATATCCGTCGGACAGGCCGTCACACATGGCGCGTCATAACAGAAATAGCACCGATCTGCGGCCACGGCGGCCTCGTGCGTGGCCAATGGCGGGTGCAAGTCCGTGAAATTCGATGTCAGCTCATCGCTGGACAGCCGCCCGGAGACAATGCCGGGGGCAATCTGGCCCTGTGCCATCGCTCTACTCCCTGTAGATATGTTCGTTATGTTCTCAGCTTGCCACAATCTGATTTTTTATCAATTGGTAAAATTTAGAAAACCATCAAAAAATCAAAAAACCGGAAAATTCCGCCCGTTTTACTGAGGAAATCGCCTGTTTTATTGGCATTCGATACTCCTGTTGTGCCCAAAGACCGATTGCGCAGGGCAGACTGCAGCCACGAATTCCGGTTTTTCCGGCATCTGGTTTTGACGGAGCCAGCTGCGTAATGTAGGTCAAACTCAACCCGAGCAGCGCCGGTCAACGGCCAGATACCTGAAAGTCATTCGATGCAGGCCACCCACCCGAAGTTCAACATCGTCATCATCGGGCAAAACAACCGGCTACAGTATGAGGCACTGTTGTTTGCCGCCTCTCTGCGCCATAGCTCACCGAATTTCGCAGGTCGGCTGTTTGTGGCGGTCCCGCAGCCCGGCCAGCGCTGGCCGCAAGACCCAAGCATCCGGAACGAGGACGTTCTGAAAGCGTTGCGGCAACTGGATGCGGAAATCCTGCCATTCGACAACCATGTCTTCGGCAACAGCTACCCCCACGGCAACAAGATCGAGGCATTGCTGGCGCTGCCAGAAGGCGAGCCTTTTGTGTTCTTTGACAGCGATACGCTGATCACCGGAGATCTGACCTCGGTACCGTTTGATTTTGACCGACCTGGTGCCTCACAAAAGGTCGAAGGGACGTGGCCCAAACCCACCCTGTATGGCCCTGGTTTCGATGGTATCTGGAGCGCCCTCTATCACCGGTTCGAACTGGACTTCGAAAGCTCATTGGATACCAGCCAGCCCGAGAATTACTGGCGGCGGTATTTGTACTTCAACGCGGGCTATTTCTATTATGCCTGCCCGCGCAAGTTCGGCGCGCGCTATCTGGACTTTGCCCGCACGATCCGGGATGGGAATATCCCCGAACTGGCCGGGCAGAACCTTGACCCATGGCTGGATCAGGCCGCGCTGCCGTTGGTTGTCCATTCCTTCGGTGGCGGGCGAGATACCCTGCCCCCGGGCCTGCTGGATGGATCGGTCAGCTGCCACTATCGTCTGTTCCCCCTGCTCTATGCCCGCGAAAGCGACCATGTGATTGAGGTGCTTGAAACCGTCGTGGCCCCCAACCGGGTCAAGAAGGTTCTCAAGGGATATGACCCGATCAAAAAGCTGGTTTTGCAGCGTAAGGGCCACAAGATCCGGGACCTGTTCGACCGTGATAACCTGCCCCAGCGCGAACAGGTCATTCGCAATACAATCAAGAACAAGGGCCTGTGGATGCGCTGACAGGATTGTTGTGCGCGCGCGCTCAATCGCCTAGAGATTCAGCAACAAACATTCCAACAGGAGATTTTAGCGATGTCTGACGGCCCTACCTACGGTTTTGACACACTTCAGATTCACGCGGGCGCACGGCCCGATCCGGCAACGGGCGCGCGTCAGACTCCGATTTATCAAACGACAGCTTATGTGTTTCGCGATGCCGATCACGCGGCGGCGCTGTTCAACTTGCAAGAAGTTGGCTTCATCTATTCCCGCCTGACCAACCCTACTGTGGCCGTATTGCAAGAACGTATCGCCACACTGGAAGGCGGAGTGGGTGCGGTCTGCTGTTCTTCTGGTCATGCAGCACAGATCATGGCGCTGTTTCCGCTTATGGGACCGGGCTGCAACGTGGTGTCCTCGACGCGCCTTTACGGCGGCACGGTCACGCAATTCAGCCAGACGATCAAACGCTTTGGCTGGTCGGCCAAGTTTGTCGACACCGATGATCTGGACGCCGTAAAAAATGCCATCGACGAAAACACCCGGGCGATATTCTGTGAATCAATTGCCAATCCGGGTGGGTATGTGACCGACATTCAGGCCATGGCGGATATCGCTGACGCAGCAGGTATCCCCCTGATCGTCGACAACACCTCGGCCACACCGTACCTATGCCGCCCCATCGAACAGGGCGCGACGCTGGTTGTGCATTCGACGACCAAGTACCTGACCGGCAATGGCACGGTCACCGGCGGCTGTATCGTGGATTCGGGCAAGTTCGACTGGTCGGCGAATGACAAGTTCCCTTCGCTCAGCGAACCGGAACAAGCCTATCACGGACTGAAGTTCCACGAGACCTTTGGCCCGCTGGCTTTTACCTTTCACGGTATCGCCATCGGTCTGCGCGATCTGGGCATGACCATGAACCCGCAAGCCGCGCATTACACGCTGATGGGGGTTGAAACCCTATCCCTTCGGATGGAACGCCACGTGGAAAACGCCCAAAAGATCGCTGCCTGGCTCGAAGCAGACGACCGCGTGGACTATGTGACCTATGCGGGTCTGCCCTCCTCGCCCTATCATGACCGGGTGAAAGCACACTATAAAAAGGGTGCCGGCGCATTGTTCACCTTTGCGGTCAAGGGTGGTTATGACGCCTGTGTCAAACTGGTGAACGCGCTTGAGATTTTCAGCCATGTCGCCAACCTTGGCGATGCGCGGTCGCTGATCATTCACTCAGCCTCGACCACCCACCGTCAGTTGACGCCTGAACAGCAAGAGGCCGCAGGTGCAGGCCCCGGCGTAGTCCGCGTCTCCATCGGCATCGAAGACGCAGACGACCTGATCGCCGATCTGGATCAGGCGCTGGCCAAGGCAACGGCTTGAGTCATGAGCGGCCACGATACCAACGAACTGGGTCAACCCATCGGTCTGCCGGTTTCGGGCGAATTCCCGCGTCCCACGCCGCCCTATACACCGATGGAAGGTCAGTATTGTTCCGTCGTGCCGCTGGACGTGAACCGGCATGCGCCCGGACTTTACCGGGCGTTTGCCAACGACGCGGATGGGCACAACTGGACCTATCTGCCCTACGGTCCCTTCGACAGGGAGCAGGATTTCGAGGATTGGACCCGCGCCACATGCATGGATGCCGATCCGATGTTCCACACGGTCTTAGACGAAGACGAAACGCCGATTGGCATGGCTTCATTTTTGCGGATCGAACCCGCGGCAGGTGTGATCGAGGTCGGCCACATTCACTTTTCACCCCTGCTGCAGCGCAGCCCGAAATCGACCGAGACCATGTATCTGATGATGCGCCGCGTCTTCGACGAGTTGGGCTATCGCCGCTATGAGTGGAAATGCGATGCCCTGAATGCTGCTTCCTGCCGTTCGGCTGAACGATTGGGTTTTACATTCGAAGGCATCTTTCGGCAGGCCACCCATTACAAAGGTCGGAACCGGGATACGGCCTGGTATTCGATCCTCGACAGTGAATGGTCGCGGATCAAGGCCGCGTTTGAGGCTTGGCTATCACCTGACAATTTTGACCACACGGGCCAACAGCGACAACCGCTGCAGGCCCGCAGTCAAGGCAAAGGATCACTCGGCCATCCCGAATTCCATCGACACGTTGACCGAGACTGAAATCTCACCCCCCGCGACAGGCACACCGCCCCCTTCGGCCATGGCCATCGCACGCATCTGCGGTGCGGGGTTGATTCCTCCGACCCGCTCGCTGATCTGCTGAACCTGACCCAGAGTTACATTGGCCGCCTGTGCCAGTTGTTCCGCCTTTGCAGTTGCTTCGGCAACAGCATTGGCTCGTGCCTGCGCCTGCAGCGGTGCGGGGTCCTGCACACCAAAACTGAGCCCACCGAAATCATTCGCACCGTCCTGAATGACCCCATCCATGATCGTGCCCAACTGTGTCAGGTCACGGACACGGACCTGCACATTGTTCGATGCCACAAAGCCGGAAATCTCGGGCCGTTCACCACTTTGATTGTTGCGCCCGGACCAAACCGGCGACAACGACAGATCGCGGGTTTGAACGTCGCGGGATTCGACGCCCATATCCTCAAGCCGTTTCAGAATCTGCGCCACCGCATCAGATGTCGCCTGCATCGCATTTGACGCCTGCGGGTCTTCGTTGGTGACACCCAATGTGATGGTTGCCATATCCGGTGCAGCCTGAACGGTGCCGGTTGCATCCACGGTGATGCGACGTTCTTCCGCATGGGCCATACCTGCGGCTGTCACGGCCAGCATTGCGGCCAGAAAAGCGATTTTCTTCAAGGTCTTCCCTCCAATATCTTCTGTACCAAGATGGGGCTGCCAGGGTTTATCAGACAAGGGGAAGCGCTGGCTTTTTCTTTCCCTCGGCGAGATCCTGCTTTAATGTCAGCCTGCGGACGAAAAGTCGTTTGCATCGATACTGACAATTATGGTTCCTCGGGAATATGAAACCCGCCTTTGCGCTGTCTTTTTCTGCAACCGGAATATCTGTGCACCACCAATCCGATGACGATTGGTTTTGCATTGGTAAGGTTGCATTGGACGCGCCGGACCTGAATGCGCAACTTCACGCCCTGCGGGAAAAAGCATTTGCTTTGGAAAACAACCTACGGTGCAAGGTCATAATCCCGACCGAGCAGGTGCGTTTTTTGTCGGTGGACACTGACAATCAACCCTTTGGAGAAGACGCAAAGGAAAAGCTGGCCGAGGCTACGCCATATACAGTCGAAGACTTAGTTTTTGACACCACGACCGTCGGCCCCACCACCTATGTCGCCGCCGTGACGCAACAAACACTGGATGAGGCACGCGACTTTGCAACCGAACACGGTTTCATACCGGTTCATTTCACTACAGATACCGACGCCAGTTCTTTCCCTTCTGAGCCATTGTTTGGGGCTTCAGAAACTGTACCCTTTGCGACCGAGGCCAAAGATGAGGTTCAATCGGACGCAGCAGAACCAAATGTACATCCCATCGCCGCAGAAGCAGCCCCGGATATGTTCCGATCTGCGCCGGCGGCCTCCGCCCCCACCAAAATACCCACTGAGGTATTTACAAAAAAGTACGTTGTTCCAGTCGCGGCCGCACTGGGGATAGCGGCAGTGTTGGGCGCATGGGCGCTGATCGGATCAAACGACGAGTCACAAACAGCCGAACCGGAAACGGCACAGGTAGAAGACGCCCTGCCCGCACCCACCCCTCAGGCCAGTGTCGAAACCGAGAACCCGACCACGCCCGGAGTGCCGCCTGCCGAAACGGCTGAGCTTGATACGGACGCCACCCTTTCTGAACAGGACGCACCTGCCCAAAACGAGAATATTCAACCCGATCTTTCGCCCACGGACACAGCCATTCTCGAGGCGTTAAACGTCGCCCCGACAATCGTGGAAGAGGTTGCACGCGACCCCATGATCCAAGCAACCTCAGCCCAGCCCGGCCTTGAGATCATCGCGCCCGATCCCCTGTTACCCCCGGCTTTCCCCCCCCAGGATGAGCCGTATCTGGTTTCGGTCGACAACTCCAACCTGTCGACTGACGCCGTTGCCCTGCCCGCGGCACAAAGCTTTGACACAGATACACCCTTTGAACAGGTTGCACTGCCCAGCACCGCCGGCGCCCAGTTCGAGCTTGATGATCGCGGCCTGGTCACACCCAGTGCCGAGGGCACGCTGAACCCGGACGGTATTGTCGTCTATCTCGGGCGTCCTTCGAAGACACCACCCGAGCCACCTGTCCGGTTCGAAAAGGAACCCACACTTGAGGAAACTCCTGACAGGTTGGCCGGGCTGCGCCCAAAGCCCCGCCCCAGCGATCTGATCGAACAGTTCGAACGTCAGCAGCTGGGCGGACGAACGCGTGAAGAACTGGCGGGACGGCGCCCCAAACTGCGCCCCGCCTCACTGCAACAACAGCCGCAGATTGACTATACGCCAACCGCGCTGGCGGTGGTGCGCGTGCCGCGACCAAAATCCCGCCCGGCAGGTCTTGCACCACCTACCGGGACGCAAACCGCCAATCTGGGGTCAACGGCGGCCATCGGTCAGGTCGAGGCCGGGTCATTCCAACCCAAAGCCGTTGCTCCCAAAATTCCGTCTGCCGCTTCGGTCGCGCGTCAGGCGACAATCGACAACGCGCTGAACCTGCGCAAACTGAACCTGATCGGGGTTTATGGAACACCCGCCAACCGCCGCGCGCTGGTTCGGCTGCCTAGCGGTCGTTATAAGAAGCTGAAGGTCGGTGACAGGGTGGACGGCGGCAAGGTCATCGCAATTGGTGACAGCGAATTGCGCTATCAGAAAAAAGGCAGGAACCTGACGCTGAAGATGCCGCGCAGCTAACGCGGACGCGAACGCCCGCATTTTGCTTTAATACACGAACTCAAGCCGCTGAAATTTCGCCGCTTTCGATCTGTTCGCGTTCGATAGATTCGAATAGGGCCTGAAAGTTTCCCTCGCCAAAGCCATCGTCGCCCTTTCGCTGAATGAACTCGAAAAAGATCGGGCCGATCACGGTTTTCGAGAAGATTTGCAGCAAGATTCTGGTCTCGCCGCCATCCAGAACACCTTCGCCGTCAATCAGAATGCCGTGCTTCATCATACGGTCCAACGGCTCGTCATGGTCGGCAACCCGTTCCTTTGACATCTCGTAATAGGCTTTGTTCGGGCCAGGCATGAATTTCAAACCCTTCTCGGCAATCGCGTCGGTCGAGGCATAGATATCTTCGCTGCCCACTGCGATATGCTGGATCCCCTCACCTTTGTACTTGTTGAGATAGGACACGATCTGCCCGGTTTCGCCCCGATCTTCGTTGATCGGAATGCGAATGCGTCCACAAGGCGACGTCAGGGCGCGGCTGAATAGGCCGGTAAATTTGCCCTGAATGTCAAAAAATCGGATTTCGCGGAAGTTGAACAGAGTTTCGTAGAATTCGAACCACTTATCCATATTCCCGCGATAGACGTTGTGCGTCAGATGATCGAGGTAATAGAAACCGTCGCCACGCGGCTTGGACTGTGTGGTCCAGGTGAACTCTTGGTTATAAGGCGAAGTGTCGTAGTACTGATCGATGAAATAGATCAGCGAGCCACCGATCCCCTTGATCGCCGGAACATTCATGACCTTGTCCGCCGCATCATAGGGTTCTGCGCCTTTGGCCACAGCGTGTTCATAAGCTTTTTGCGCGTCCACAACGCGCCAGCCCATCGCCGAAGCACAGGGGCCATGTTCTGCAGCAAAGCGGGCCGCAAAACTCTTAGAGTCAGCGTTGAGGATATAGGTCACGTCACCCTGCTGCCACAGCTCGACCGTGGGCTTGTCCTTGTGGTGGCCAACTTTTTCATAACCCATTCTGGCAAACAGGTCGCGCAACTCCTGCGGTTCGGGGTGGGCGAACTCTACAAATTCAAACCCGTCCGTACCGACCGGATTTTCTTTGCTGATCACAGATTTCGGGGCGTTGTGGGGGAAAGGACCCATGGCGCGTCTCCTTAAAACAGGAATTTCTTTGCTGATTCCAAAATATGCCTTAACTGGCGCTGTTTCTGCGCATAGTTTTCGTGTAAACTAGGCAAGAGTGCGCAAATTCCGCATGTTTGCGCGAAATTTTGGAGATTTTCCGCATATGTTGGATTCCACCGATATGCGCCTGTTATCCGCTTTGCAGGTGGATGCCCATCTGACTGCACATCAACTGGGTGAGATGCTGAACCTGTCGCCCAGTCAGGCCGGGCGGCGGCGGCAACGGCTGGAGGCCGAAGGATACATCACCGGATACGCGGCGCGACTGGACCCGCTGAAACTTGGGCTGCATGTTCAGGGATTCGTTCAAGTACATCTGGGCACCCACGGCCCCGAACAATCGCAAAGCTTTGCACGCATGGTGGACACGCGGCCTGAGATCACCAGCGCCTGGACGATGACAGGTGAGGCAGATTACCTGCTGCATGTCTATTGCGACGATCTAGCCGCGCTCAACCGCTTGCTTCACCAGGTGATCCTGCCGCATCCTGCCGTGGCGCGGGTTCAAAGCCAAATCGTGATGGACCAGCTCAAACGCGACGCCCCGTTGCCCACCTGACCCGACCGAAAGGACCGACATGGACGACTTCCTCTATCAGGCTTCGATCTATCTGGCAGCTGCCGTGATCGCAGTGCCGTTATCGGCGCGTCTGGGATTGGGGTCGGTGTTGGGATATCTGGCCGCCGGGATCGTCATCGGACCCATATTTGGGCTGGTTGGTGCAGAAACAGAAAGCCTGCAGCATGTGGCCGAGTTCGGCGTAGTTATGATGCTGTTCCTGATCGGACTGGAACTTGAGCCGCGCGCGCTTTGGGACATGCGCGACAGGCTTTTGGGGCTGGGCGGCCTGCAGGTCGGTCTGTCAACTGCCGCCATTGCTGCTGTTGCTATTTATGCGAACCACCCATGGTCCGTGGCATTGGCCGTTGGTCTGACCCTGTCGCTATCCTCGACGGCGATTGTGCTACAGACCCTGTCCGAAAAAGGGTTAATGCAGACGAACGGAGGCCGTGCCACGTTTTCCGTGCTGCTGACGCAGGATATCGCAGTGATCCCCATTCTGGCCTTGCTGCCGCTGTTGGCGCTGCCAGCCATGCCACATATCGAAAGCGACGGATCGATCGACCGCGGCGCGAAGGACTTGCACGACACGGCGCATCACAGCTTATCTCTGGTCGAGGGCCTGCCCGGTTGGGCCGTGACGCTGGTCACCCTTGGTGCCATCGCGTTTGTGATCCTGGCCGGCGTCTACCTGACGCGCCCCCTGTTCCGTTTCATCCACGCCACCCGTCTGCGCGAGATGTATACTGCGCTGGCCCTGATGATCGTCGTTGGGATATCCTTCCTGATGACCCTTGTTGGTCTGTCCCCCGCCCTGGGCGCTTTCCTGGCAGGCGTTGTTCTGGCCAGCTCGGAATTTCGGCACGAAATGGAAAGCGACCTTGAGCCCTTTAAGGGTTTGTTCCTAGGCCTGTTCTTCATCACCGTTGGTGCCGGAATTGACGTCGCCTATTTCTTCAACGACCCGCTTGAGCTGATCGGACTGGCGCTGCTGGTCATTCTGACAAAGGGGGCCATCCTGTATTTGGTCGGGCGCGCCTTTAAGCTGCGCGGGCGCGATCACTGGCTGTTCACGCTGGGTCTGGCGCAGGCGGGTGAGTTCGGATTTGTCCTGCTGGCCTTTTCCACGCAGCAGAACGTAATCCCACCTGATTTGTCGCAGAAACTGCTGATGATTATCGCCCTGACCATGCTGATCACTCCGCTGTTGTTCATCATCTACGACCTTCTGTCCCGTCGGATCAGGGAGAATACCCCGCAGGTCGAACCTGACGAGATCGACGAGAAAGGCCCGGTGATCATCGCCGGCATTGGACGTTTTGGTCAGATCGTGAACCGGTTGGTGCGGGCCAGTGGGTTCAAGACCATCGTTCTGGATCATGATATCGAGACCATTCAACTTATGCGCCGCTTTGGCGTCAAAGGCTTCTTGGGCGATCCGACGCGGCCCGAGTTGTTGCGTGCAGCGGGGCTTGATAAAGCCGCCGTTCTGGTTGCTGCAATGGACGACCGCAAGACTGTGACCCGTCTGGTCAGCTTTGCACGTCGCCAGCGCCCGGATCTGCACATCATCGCGCGCGCGCATGACCGCACCCATGTGTATGAACTGTACCAGGCGGGCGCGAATGATATCGTGCGCGAGATGTTTGACAGCTCACTGCGCGCCGGTCGCTATGTGCTCGAGAATATCGGCCTCAGCGAATATGAGGCCGCACAAGCCGAGCAGACCTTTTACCATCACGACCGAGCCTCGATCCGGGATCTGGCCGAGCTTTGGATTCCCGGCATGCCGACGGCGGAAAACAAGAAATACATCGAGCGCGCCCAGCAATTCGAGAAAGACCTGGAAACCGAACTGCTAGAACTGGCTGAGAAACACGCTCAGAAATCGGCCTGATCCTTTTTGGCGGATCAGGCCGTCCGGGTCAGCCGCCGGACACGCCGGCTTCAGCAAAGGTTGCCATGCCTGAATGACAGGCAACCGCGCTTTTGAGGATATTGATCGCCAGCGCACCGCCCGACCCTTCGCCCAGGCGCAGCCCAAGGTTCAACAGTGGCTGTTTGCCCAGCTTCTCCAATACCGCACCGTGTGCGCCCTCGGCACTTTGGTGGCCAGCTACGGCGTGATCCAAAGCCCCGGCAGACACATCGGCCAGACAGGCCGCCGCAGCCGAGCAGATGAAGCCATCCAAGATGACCGGAATACACAGAACACGGGCTGCTGCGATCGCTCCAGCCATGGCCGCAATCTCACGCCCGCCCAGACGGCGTAGGATCTCCAGCCCGTCACCCGATGCACCGTGCAAGGCGACGCCCTCGGCCACCACGCGGGTTTTGTTCGCCAACCCGGCGTCATCCACACCGGTGCCACGCCCGGTCCAGTCCGAGGCTTCTCCGCCGAACAGAGCGCACGCGATTGCAGCAGCCGGGGTTGTGTTGCCAATCCCCATCTCTCCGACGACTAGCAGGTCGGACTTGGGGTCAACAGCTGTCCAACCGGTGCGCAAGGCGTACAACAGGTCTTCCTCGGACATCGCCGGGCCTGCGGTGAAATCCGCCGTTGGCCGGTCCAATTCCAATGCATGCACATCCATGGTGGCCCCTGCGGCCTTGGCCAATTGGTTGATTGCCGCACCGCCATGTTCAAAGTTCATGACCATCTGCACGGTCACATCTGGTGGAAAAGCCGACACACCCTGCGCCGTCACCCCGTGATTTCCTGCAAACACGATAACCTGCGGTGCCAAGATTTGCGGGCGGGCATCGCCACGCCAACCGGCATACCAGATCGCCAATTCCTCAAGCCGCCCCAGCGCGCCGGGCGGTTTGGTCAGCTGTCCGTTCCGGTCAGCCGCGCCCTGCAATGCGGCATCATTCGAACCCGGCGCCTGACTCAGGGCATCGCGGAGTGTTTTCAGGTCATTAAGTTCAGGCAGCATCCAAAGCCTCGTTGCATCAGAGTGGTCCTGTGTGTTTAACCGAAGCGTCCGATCCAACAAGACCCCGAAAGGCGCGGGAGTGCACAAAAACGACACCAAGCTGTTTTCCGTGTGGGATATACCACTGGCGCTGGTCTTGCTGACCCGCCTACCGCTGCCGCGGCTGCCGGAAAACACCTTTGCACGGCAGGCCAGCGCCGCCTGGGCGTTTCCCGTGGTCGGTTTGACTATAGGGCTGCTGGCTTGCGCGGTTGGTTGGGCCACGATGGCTTTGAATTTACCCGCTATGGTCAGCGCTGTTTTCCTGGTTGCGGTTCTGATCATGACCACCGGTGCGATGCACGAAGATGGTTTGGCCGATACCGTAGACGGACTTTGGGGAGGGTTCACCCCGGAGCGCCGATTAGAAATCATGAAGGACAGCCATATTGGCGCCTATGGTGTTCTGGCTCTGATCTTCACGCAGTTGATACGCATCGCTTTGATTGCAACCCTGTTAACGGCAAGCGCATATGCAGTAATCCTTGCGGCCTGCATCTTGTCCCGCGCGGTTATGCCGGTTCTGATGAATGCCCTGCCAAATGCGCGCAATAGTGGTCTGAGCCACTCGGTCGGAGGGCCGCGAGGTGCGACGGTTGCGGCAGGTTTTGGATTGGCTTTGCTAGGCGCGGTACTTTTGATGGGCGCTGCGGCCATTCCGCCAACTCTTGTCGCTGCGCTGGTTGTTGCGGTGCTCGCCGGGGTCGCAAAGGCCAAAATCGGTGGTCAGACCGGTGATATCCTAGGGGCTTCGCAGCAATTGGCAGAACTGACATTCATGACCGCGGTCGTAGCCACACTTTAGGCCGTACCGCCAGTTTCGATCCGCAGCGTTTCGCCGCAGTGCTTGCAATGTACCGCGTCAGGATCATGCCGATAAAGGCCACAGCTGGGGCACTTGTGGCGCACTTTCTGCGGCATGAAAACAGCCTGCGCCAGACGTACGAACAGCGCCACACCCACAACCATTATGAAAACTGAGAACAACTTGCCTGCCGGTGTCGCCAAGGTGATGTCGCCGAACCCTGTCGTCGTCAGCGTCGCCATGGTGAAATAAAGCGCATCAATATAGGCATGCGGGCTGCTATCAGGAATGAAGAACACCAGAACCGCCGTTGAGGTCGCGAATACGAATACAAGCAGATTGATCGCCGCGATGACGGCATCCTCATGCGTTCGGAAAAACTGACTGTCACGCCGCAAATCCCGCAGCAAGTGATAAGAATGGATCAGGCGCAGGGCGCGCAATATTCGCACGAAGGCCAAGTTTCCGGGCAAGAACGGCTCAAGCAGCAGCGAGGCGATCACGACGATATCGGCCAGTGTGTAAATCTTGCGCAGAAGTTTCCAGCGGTCTTTCGAAATCCATAACCGGGCCAAGAAATCCAGCAGGATGAGAAACCCGACGCACAGACTGGCCAGCGTGATCCCCGGCCCATGCGGCACATTCGCCGTGGACACGAAAAACACAATCGACGCGGCATCAAACAGGATCAGACAATAGCGGAACCAGACCGAAATCGGGTCATGCGCGATGTACAGAAACTTAACGGTTTGCTTTATCCTGGTCATGTATCCGCCTCTGACTACAGGAAAATTAGCGGCAAAAGCGGATTTCACCAAGACAAGACACAAAAAAGGCCGCCCCCTTTTCAGGAGCGGCCCCAATTTCAGAATTGCCAGATATCAGGCGGCAGCAGCGCGCGAGGTCAGCACCTCATCGACTTGCTTGGCGGCCGAAACCTCACCGGCGCCGGACACAGCGGCCACTTCGCGGGTCAGACGCTCTAGCGCGGCTTCGTACAGCTGACGCTCGGAATAGCTCTGCTCGCGCTGATCGTCTGTGCGGTGCAAGTCGCGCACCACTTCGGCAATCGAAATCAGATCGCCCGAGTTGATTTTTTGTTCATATTCCTGCGCCCGGCGCGACCACATGGCGCGTTTCACCTTGGCCTTGCCCTTGAGCGTCTTCATCGCCTGGCTGATGACATCGGGCGAGCTGAGTGACCGCAAGCCGGACTCGGTGACTTTGTTGGTCGGCACCCGCAGCGTCATCTTGTCTTTTTCAAAGGAGATGACGAACAGCTCAAGCGAATATCCCGCGACTTCCTGCTCTTCGATCGAGATAATCTGACCCACGCCATGCGCAGGGTAGACAACATAGTCATTCGGGCGGAACTCAAGCTTTTTCGACTTAGACATACAGGTTCATCCTTGGTTATAGAGTAAGATGCGAACAACAAAACAGCCTAGCCGGTGCCATTTCGGCCCCGTCAGGTGGCTTGTTTGTCAAAAAATCAGAACTCCAAAGCACACATACTTACGGAGTACATCCCCATCTCATTCATCATTCAGCTTTCGATTATATCACAAAATTACGACATCTGAAAGGGCACGCCCAAAAATGGCCGTGAAACCTTATAAGTTTCAAAGCGTTGCAACTTGTTTCTACACCTGAACCGACAAGTTCAGAGAGCGAATCGCTTAGCCGCCTTCGCCGGGCGCTTCCGAGAAATACTTCTCCATTTTACCCTCTTCGCCGTCGCGCTCTTCGGCCTCGGGCAGCGGGTCTTTCTTGGTCACGATCACCGGCCATTGTTCCGAGTATTTCCGGTTGAATTCCACCCACTGGTCCATCCCCGGCTCAGTGTCAGGGCGAATGGCGTCAGCGGGGCACTCGGGCTCACACACGCCGCAGTCGATGCATTCATCGGGATGAATGACCAAAGTGTTCTCACCTTCGTAGAAACAATCCACCGGGCATACTTCGACGCAGTCGGTGTATTTGCAGCCAATGCAGTTTTCGGTGACAACATAGGTCATAGTGGGAATCCCGTTTGCGGTTTGGGCGTTTAGCTAATCCAGTATTATACTGTCTTCAAGGGCGGATCAGCCCCTAGTGGTACGAGAAAGATCAAGCGCGCGCCGATCTTTCTTGGTTGGACGACCTTTTCCTTCGAATCCGGGGTTTCCGGGCGGCGCGTCCTTCTTTTCGGTCATATCGAAGTACAATGTTTGCGCTTCGGGTGCAGGGCCACGGCGTTCGCCCAGCTTTTCCACTCGAACGACGCGGACAATTCGCCCCTGCGGAAAGGTCAGAACATCACCGGGTCCTACAGCTTGCGCCGGTTTCAGAACCCGGTTTCCGTTCAACCGAACATGGCCGCCGCTGACCTGTTTGGCGGCTAGGCTGCGGGTCTTGAAGAACCGCGCCTGCCAAAGCCATTTGTCGATCCGCAGCTTGGCCTCAGCCATCGGCGTTTAGTTACCGTCTTTCAAACCCATTAGCGCAGCTGCAAACGGGTTATCGGGGTCGATCGCCTTTTCTTTCTTGGGCGGTCGGGAGGAGAAGGTCTTGGCCCCTTGCGGCTTGCCACCCTTCTTGCCCTGCGGTTTACCGCGACCATCCTGCGGTTTACCGCGCGGCTTGCCTTTGCCCTGCCCCTGCCTCTGTTCACGACGCGGGCCACGGTTGGCCTGACGCTGACGACCCCAAGTGAACGTATAGAACACCTCGACCTCGGGTTCATCCGTTGCCGGAGCCTCGGCTGCCGCCTCGGTGCTGTCGGTGGCCTCGGCTGGCGCCTCGGCGGGGGTGACGACCTCTTCGGTTGCCGCTTCTGGTGCCGGGGTTTCTTCAACAGCGGGTTGCTCGACCGCATTGGTCTCAGGAGTTTCGGCAGGTACCGCTTTCACCTTTTCACGCTCGCCACGCTCGGCTTTATAGCCCAGCCCCTGCATAAGGTCAGCGAACTGTTCCAGCGTCATACCGGTGATCGACAGCATATCGGGCTTGGCTTCAAACCCGCCACGGCTGTCTTCGGCGCGCAACATGTCGGCCAGACGTTCCAGCATGTCGATCCGGATCGAGCGCTCGCCCGCATCGCGGTAGCCGCACATGGTGTCGTACCCTTCGGGTGCATCCTTCGCGACCGGTACGGTGACAAGACCCGGAGGCGGTGCTTCGGGGAATTCCTGCAGCCCATTGGCCAGAGCCCACAAAACCAGACGCAGACGCGTCGGCGCAGGTTTCAGAAGCAGCGGCATAAAGATGGTGAACTGACCGAACCGGATGCCGTGCTTGCGTAGCGCGCCGCGGGCGTCCTGATCCAGATCCTTGACCTCTTGCGCCACACCTGCACGCGGCAGCACGCCCAGTGCCTCTACCATGCGGAAGGCGAAGCCTTTGGCCACTCCGGACAGTTCCTCGTCCCGCGACAGGTTCAGCAACGGTTCGAACAACGCGGCCACTTTACGGTCGATGAAATGCTGCAGACGGCGCTGCACTTTCTGCTCAACCTCTGGGCCTGCGGCCTCATCCACAAACACCTCGACCATCGGCTTGAGCGGTTCAGCCCCGGCAACCAGTTTGCCAACGGCATATTCGCCCCACATCAGGCCGCCCTGATCGGTAAAATCAATTTCGGTATCGGGCGCATTGTAGAAGCGATCGGCGCGCAGATGGAATTGCGGCGCGAGTGCTTGCAGGGAGGCCGTTTTCAAAGCTTTCGCCTCGGTTCCTTGCGCGCTTTTGTCCGGGATAAACCGGAACCCTTCCAGACGACCGACGAATTCGCCTTCGACGGTCACTTCACCCTTGTCATTTACTTCGGCCAAAAGGGCCTCCTTCTGTTTGAGCCGGCGCAGCAACACTGACGTGCGCCGGTCCACAAATCTTTGAGTCAAACGATCATGCAATGCGTCTGACAGCCTGTCTTCTACAGTGCGTGTTTCGTCACGCCAATGTGATTCGTCATGCACCCAACCGTTTCGCTGCGCAACATATGTCCAGGTGCGAATATATGCCAACCTTTTAGACAAAGCATCGATATCTCCGTCGGTTCTGTCGATCCGGCGGATTTGCCGCGCCATGAAATCATCTGGGATCGAACCGCGTTCATGCAAGTGGTCATAGATCACTTCGAGCAGGCTGGCGTGTTCCGCGTGGCTGATGCCGCGAAAATCGGGGATTCGGCACACATCCCACAACAAACGGATCGATTGACCATCACTGGCGCGGGCGGCAACCTCGGTCACTTGCGAGAGCGATTTCAGCACATTCAGATCGTCTGCAGGCCGCGCCTTGACCAGGTGTTCGTCATTCGGGCTGACCTCAAGCGAGTCGATCAGTGCGTCAATCGAGCCAAATCGCAAAGCAGCATTCCGCCAGTTCAGCTTTTTCATCGGCGTAAAGCGGCTGTCCATGATCGCCTGCGCCACGCCGTCTTCCAGCGGTGGGGCCTCACCGGTCACGCCAAAAGTGCCGTCCGACATGCCGCGCCCGGCCCGACCTGCGATCTGCGCCAGTTCGTTCGGGGCTAGAGGGCGCATTCTGCGTCCGTCAAATTTGCTCAGGGACGAGAACGCCACATGGTTCACATCCAGGTTCAACCCCATCCCGATGGCGTCGGTGGCGACCAGATAGTCGACCTCGCCATTCTGATACAGATCGACCTGCGCGTTCCGTGTGCGCGGGCTGAGGGCGCCCATGACCACGGCCGCACCACCCTTTTGGCGGCGCAAAAGCTCGGCAATCGCATAGACACTATCAACCGAGAACCCGACAATTGCGCTGCGCGATGGCATGCGGCTGATTTTTTTGGATCCTGCATAGACCAGCTGCGACATCCGCTCGCGCCGGACAAACTGTGCCTCTGGTACCAAAGCCGCTATGGAACCGCGCATGGTGTCCGAACCCAGAAACAGCGTCTCGTTCGTGCCGCGCGCGCGCAGCAGGCGGTCGGTGAAGACGTGACCGCGTTCTGGATCGGCGCACAGCTGGATTTCGTCGATGGCCACGAAATTTGCGCCCATGCCTTCCGGCATCGCCTCGACCGTGCAGACCCAATATTGGGCGCGGGGCGGCACGATCCGTTCCTCGCCCGTGACCAGTGCCACGACAGACGGGCCGCGAATGGCGACGATCTTGTCATAAACCTCGCGCGCCAGCAGACGCAGCGGCAGACCGATTACTCCGGTCCGATAGCCCAGCATCCGCTCGATCGCGTAATGGGTTTTACCTGTGTTTGTCGGGCCAAGTACGGCCACGATTCGGGATGACCCGCTCACCTTTGCCCCCTGCCCCGGTTCTTTAGAGGGCCGAGCCCTCGACCTGAGGCTTCAGTCGATTCACCGCATTGGTTACTTCTTCATGATGAGGATGTATAGCCAGCGCGCGCTCATACGCATCCAGTGCCTTGTCGGGCTGTTCGATGATCTCAAAAATCAGGCCAAGCCCGAAAATAGCCTCGTAGTTATTCGGGTTCAGCGTCAGCGCATGTTCCAGATCAGCCGCGGCCATGCCAAAGCGATCCATCCCAAAAAACGCCGAAGCACGCAGGTGCCACCCTTCAGCAAAGCCGGGCGCGTGATCAGTCAGGGCCGTAAGGTGTTCAACCGCGGTCAACACATCCCCGTCATCCAGCGCCTCGCGCCCGCGTTCCAGCAGCAAATCCGCCGAGGCCGAACCCGATTGCGACCACAACGCCTTGAGCTGACGGTCGATACCAATTGCCTGTTCCGGCGTGGAAAGCGCCAATTGCTGTAGCAAGGCGTCCTCGTCCCGCGAATCCGCCTGTTGTGCCACCAAACTGGTGGAAAACATGACCGTGACAAAAAGTGCCGTGACGGTACGTTTGAGATTGTTGATTGCAATGCCCATAACAATGTTCAGTGTAGCGTTGCGACCGGGGATGTCCATTCACGGCGCAGAAACAATATGAGGAACACCATGAGCGACATTCTTGAAAAAGCCGCAGCCGCGCTGAACGAAAAGCTGTCCGGCGGCGATTTCGACGCATCGGCCAAATTTGCCATCGCCGATCTGGGCGCTATCGTACTGGACGCGGACGGCGCACGTGTCAGCGATGACGACGCAGATGTCACCCTGAGCGCAGATGCGGATACGTTCGAACAAATCCTCAGCGGCGACCTGAACCCCACAGGTGCGTTCATGTCGGGCAAGCTGAGCGTGGATGGAGACATGGGTATTGCCATGAAACTCGCCTCGGTGCTGGCCTGATGAAGTTCTCGCCGGCCCCTTTCTTTGAAGACGTGGCCGGCGGACCTGCCGGTGGTGCGGCACATTGGGTGACGACTGCGGACGATACGCGTATCCGTGTGGGTCACTGGCACCCCGAAGGTGCAACAAACGGCACGGTGATGATGTTCCCCGGCCGGACGGAATATATCGAAAAATACGGCAACACGGCGGTTGAATTTATCGACCGTGGGTTTGCCTTTCTGGCCGTCGACTGGCGCGGTCAGGGGTTGGCAGACCGTTTGCTGGACGATCCCCGGGTCGGCCATGTCGACCAGTTCACCGATTATCAACAAGACGTACACGCAACTTTGGAACTTGCCGCCCAACTTGATCTGCCCAAACCGTGGTACGTGATCGGACATTCGATGGGCGGCGCAATTGGTCTGCGCGCGGTGCTGGAGCGAGACGTTTTTGCAGCCTGCGCCTTTACCGGCCCGATGTGGGGGATCTTTTTCACTCCGATCATGAAACCGCTCAGCCGGTTGACGGCTTATTGGGGGCCCCGGATTGGGCTAGGTGAGAAAACGCCTCCGACCACGTCGCTGGAAAGTTACGTCGCCTCACAACCCTTTGAAGGCAACATGCTGACGCGCGATGCAGCGATGTATCAAATGATGAAAGACCAGCTTGAGGCGCACCCGGAACTGGCCCTTGGCGCGCCTTCGACCATTTGGCTGCGCGAAGCGCTGGACGAATGCGCCTGGCTGATGGAACAAACCGCTCCCGCGACGCCCGCCCTGACCTTCCTTGGCAGTCACGAGCAAATCGTTGACCGCAAAGCGATCCGGGCGCGGATGGCCAGCTGGCCCAGCGGTAAACTTGTTGAAATTCCCGATGGTGAACATGAGGTGCTGATGGAGGCACCGGATGTGCGCGGCCCCGTCTTCGATCAACTGACGGCACATTTTTTGGCCGCCCATTCGGACACACCGACCTCGGCTGCTCTTTCCAGCTAAACAAAACCTCACGCAAAGGCGGCTTGTGATCCGGGCCGCCCGCGCCTAGATGTTTGCCAAAGCAGATATTCCGAGGTGATCCATGCGCGACCTTCCCTTTCCCGTCCGTGACGCAAACGCAGCCGGTGGCGCCGGCGATCTTGGCAACCTGCCGGAATGGGATCTGACTGACCTCTACAGCTCGGAAGAAGCGCCGGAACTGGACCGCGATCTGGAATGGCTTGAGGGTGAGTGCGCGTCCTTCGCCGCCGACTACGAAGGCAAGCTGGCCGATTTGGATGCCGAAAGCCTGCTGAACAGCGTGCAGCGCAACGAAAAGATCAACGCCATCGCGGGCCGCATCATGTCCTTTGCCGGTCTGCGCTATTACCAACTGACCACAGATGCTGAGCGCGCCAAATTCCTGTCGGATATGCAGGAGAAAATCACCATTTACACCACGCCGCTGGTGTTCTTCACGCTTGAGATCAACCGCATCGACGATGACGCGCTGAAAACAAGTTTTGATGCAAACGCCGATTTGGCCCGTTACGAGCCCGTGTTCCGCCGCATTCGCGCGATGAAGCCCTATCAGCTGTCTGATGAGCTAGAAAAATTCCTGCACGATCTGGGCGTTGTAGGTGACGCTTGGGAACGTCTGTTCGATGAAACCATCGCCGGACTGACCTTCACCGTTGATGGTGAAGAACTGAACATCGAAGGCACCCTGAACCTGCTGACTGAACAGGACCGCTCCAAGCGTGAGGCGGCGGCACGGGAACTGGCCGCTGTGTTTCAGGACAACGTCAAAACCTTCGCCCGCGTTCACAACACGCAGGCCAAGGAAAAGGAAATCGTCGACCGTTGGCGCAATATGCCTACGGCACAAACCGGTCGCCACCTTTCAAACGATGTCGAACCCGAGGTGGTCGAGGCCCTGCGCGAGGCTGTTGTGGCTGCATACCCCAAGCTCAGCCACCGTTACTATGAACTAAAGCGCAAATGGTTGGGTCTAGATGTGATGCAGGTCTGGGACCGCAACGCGCCCCTTCCGATGGAAGACACCCGCATCGTCGGATGGGACGAAGCCGAAAAGACGGTGATGGACGCCTATAACGCGTTTGATCCACGTATGGGTGAGATTGCAGCGCCATTCTTCAGCAAGGGCTGGATCGATGCCGCCGTGAAACCCGGTAAGGCACCGGGTGCGTTTGCGCACCCAACCGTCACTGAAGTCCACCCCTATGTCATGCTCAACTATCTGGGCAAGCCGCGCGACGTGATGACCCTTGCGCATGAACTGGGCCATGGCGTGCATCAGGTTCTGGCCGCAGATCAGGGTGAGATGCTGTCATCCACCCCGCTGACCCTGGCCGAAACCGCCAGCGTATTCGGCGAGATGCTGACTTTCCGCAAAATGCTGGATCAGGCCGAAACGCCCGAGCAGCGCAAGGTGCTGTTGGCCGGTAAGGTAGAGGATATGATCAACACGGTTGTCCGTCAGATCGCCTTTTATGATTTTGAATGCAAACTGCACGCGGCACGGCGTGAAGGCGAACTGACCCCGGATGACATCAACGCCCTGTGGATGAGTGTTCAGGCCGAAAGCCTTGGCCCCGCATTCGAATTCATGGACGGGTACGAAACCTTCTGGGCCTATATCCCGCATTTCGTCCACTCACCCTTCTATGTCTACGCCTATGCGTTTGGGGATGGCTTGGTGAACGCGCTCTATTCCGTTTACGAAAGCGGGTCCGAAGAGTTCGAAGACAAGTATTTCGAAATGCTGCGCGCCGGTGGGTCCAAACACCACAAAGAACTGCTTGCCCCGTTCGGGCTGGACGCCAGCGATCCGAAATTCTGGGACAAGGGCTTGTCGATGATTTCGGGCTTCATCGACGAATTGGAAGCGATGGAAAGCTGATCACTTCTGACTTTTGGTCGTCAGGAACACGGCGGCTACGATCAACACCGCCCCAAGGGCTGCAATCGGCGTGATTGCGGCCCCGAGAAACAGCGCCGAGTTGATGAACGTGAACACGACCGAGGCGGCGAACATCAAGGTCGCTGTCAGCGTCGACACCCGCGCGGCGGCCTCGTACCACAAGTAATAGGCCAGCGCGGTCGGAAGTACCCCCAACAGGAGCAGAAAGACCACGTCATTGGCCGTCGGAACTTGCAACGAAAACACGGCCAGCGGCAGCAACAAAACGCCAGAACATAGGAATATCCCGAAGAGGAAATTCAGACGCTCTGCGGTTGATTCCGAATTGCGCATCGCGCGGCTGCTTGAGATCAGAAATACCGCCCAGCTGAGGCCCGCACCGATTTCAAGCAGATCGCCGAACAAGGGGTCTCCGCCCCCTTGGAAATCCTGATAAACTGTTAGAAAAACGCCCAGAATTGCCAACGCTGTGGCCAGAACATCGGTGCGTGTGACGGGGGTGTCGGCAAAGAAGTACAAAAACACCAACACGAAGAATGGCGCAGTATTTTCAAGCACCATCGCATTGGCCGCACCGGTATATTCCAAGCCGATATGGAACAGGATGTAGTTGACGACCGTCGACAGAACCGCCAGCCGAAAGTTCCAGTCGCTCAGACGGATCGACACGGCAACCCGCATCACGCGCAGCATGCAATAGATGGCCATTGCGGCAATGAACAGGCGCGTCACCGCAATTTGCAGCCCGCCCAGATCGCTGGTCAGATAGCGCACGATGACGCTGTGTGTGCCCCAAAGGAAGGCGGCCAGAAACCCAAGCACCAGACCATTTTGAAAAAGCTTGGTGTCGGGCACCCCTCGGATCCGCTTACTTCAACTGACTGTCTTTAGAGCCACGCCGATTGATCCCAGAACGCGCTTTGAAAGCCCCATCCCGTTCCTGCTGGCAATCCAGACACAATTTGACGCCCGGCAAGGCCAAACGCCGTTTCTCGGGGATCGGTTCCTCGCATTCGGCGCAATGGGTCAGGCTTTCGCCCACTGGCTGCTTTTGCGCTTGCATCCGGGCAAGCTCATCCGAAATGGATGCTTCGATCTGTTCACTCACTGCGCCGTCACGCGCCCAACCGCCTGCCATGGCGTCCTCCTGATCAGGTGCACGCCAGATTAGCCGAGCCGGACGCGACGTGGCAAGTCAGAGGGAAACCGCCCCTTCCAGCACGCGATCAATCATCTCCTGCGTCCCGCGTGAGAATTCAAGCGGACATGGGTATTTGACACCTTCGCGCACGGATCGGCAAAACGCCTCGACCTGCAGCTTGTAATGGTCATCCCCGGGAAAGCGCGTGACCTGAACCTCAAGCCCCGGACGGTGCAATTCCACGCGCGCCTCACCAAAGACGCGTGCGTTGAACGGAGCAGTCAGGCGAATAACCCCACCTTCGCCGTGAAACACCATCTCTTGATGCGGATGCATGCGGATCGAGACATACGCGGAATAGGTAAATTCCGGAAATTGTGCGCGAATTTCCGTGAAGGTGTCGATCCCGTCCTGCCAACGAATGGCCGACTCCACCCGTACCGGCTCCTGCCCTGTCGCAAACCGCGCGCCGCCGATCACATAAACACCGATGTCGCGCAGCCCGCCACCGCCGGTCTCGGCACGATTGCGGATGTTTCCGGTATCCGCGCGATTGTCGAAACTGAAGGCACCGGTCACATGCACCAATTTGCCGATGGCCCCATCGGAAATCAACTTTCGCACCAATTGCCACTGCGGATGATGGACGATCATGTAAGCCTCGGCCGCCAGCAGCCCGGTCTTATCCCGTTTTTGGATCAGAGTGTCGAACTCGGCCCCGTTCATGGCCATCGGCTTTTCGCACAGGACATGCTTGCCCGCATCCAATGTTTTGAGACTCCATTCCACATGCAGGTGGTTGGGCAAAGGAATATAAACAGCCTCAATCTGAGGGTCCGCAAGCAACGCGTCATAACTGTCATAAACCACCAAGTCAGAACAAAAGGCCCGAAACGGTTCAGCCTTGGCAGCGTCTGATGTGGCCAGCCCGGCCAGACGCGCGCCGTGGGCCGCATGAATCGCCGGTGCCATGAATTGCCGCGCGAACTTGGCAGCACCCAGAACACCCCATTGAACTGGTATATGCATAATTTCCTCCGACATGTGTAATCAGGGGCGATCCAATCGTTATCGCTAACAACCCCATTTCCTGACCTTCTAGCAACCATCCGACGTTAAGTCAGGCTTTTATCTGCATGGAACCTTCGTAGTCTGCCCCCAATGGTTGAAAGGGAGTGAGAATGAAACGGGTCCTCAAGTGGATTGGCGGTCTGCTGTTGCTTGCGGTTGTGGTGGGTGCCGTCGTGTTTTTCGGATTTCTTCCGTCTTACATTGAAGCTGATCGGAACAACGTGATCGCCCATGCCCCCTATGCGGTGTCCGACGATGCCGCCGCATTGCACGAAACCCTGATCGTCGGCGACCTACACGCGGACCCCCTGTTGTGGAGCCGTGATCTGACCGAACGCGGTACACGTGGGCAGGTAGATATCCCACGACTGATCGAGGGGAACGTCGCGCTACAGGTCTTTACTGCCGTCACCAAATCCCCTGCCGGTCAGAACTATGAGGCGAACTCGGCTGAGTCTTTTGATAACATTACCCTTTTGGCCATCGGACAGTTGTGGCCATTGCGCACGTGGGACAGCCTGAAGGAACGCGCCGTCTATCAGGCGGAAAAGCTACATCAGTTTGAAGCGGCCTCGGACGGGCATCTGAAAGTCGTCAAGACAAGGGCTGACCTGGACGCCGTGCTGGCTGCCCGTGCGGCAGGCCAACCCGTTGTCGGAGGCATCCTGGGCATTGAAGGCGCGCATGCGCTAGAGGGCGATCTGAACAATCTGGTCGCTCTGTTCGACGCCGGCCACCGAGTGTTTGGACTGCACCACTTTTTTGACAACGAACTGGGCGGATCATTGCATGGGGTGGGCAACGCTGGCCTGACAGAGTTCGGCCGTCAGCTTGTGGCAGACCTGACGCAACGGCCCGTAGTGATCGATTTGGCCCATTCCAGCCCTCAGGTCGCGCGTGACGTGATCGATATGACTGATGTTCCCCTGATCGTCAGCCACAGCGGCTTGCACGGATTCTGCCCGGTCAAACGCAATTATCCCGACGATCTGATGCAACAGATTGCCGCCACCGGCGGTGTAATCGGCATGGGTTATTGGGCGGACGTTACCTGCGGGGACATCACCCCGACAGGCATCGCCAAGATGATAAAGGCAGCCATCCAGACCGTTGGTGAAGACCATGTCTCGTTGGGGTCAGACTATGATGGCTCAGTAGAAACCGCATTTGACACATCGGAATTGGCGGCCCTGACCTCGGCATTGTTGGATCAGGGATTGACCGAAGCTCAGGTTCGGAAAGTGATGGGTGAGAATATGGTGAGAGTTTTCCAGCAACAATTGAACTAGTCGCACCTTGTGATTCAAATTGTTGAAATTTAAATGTGATTCGGTGCCGCCAAACCGGATCTTATCCGGGCTCTCAATTGATAAATCCGAATTTCGTGATCCGTTTTCCAACTCTCCCCGTAACAACTTTATCGCCGGGGAGAGAAACCTGACTTGTCAGCATTACTCCCGACCAAAGGCGCGCAACCGGGTGGGAGATAAACCGATATGCCAGCTAATACAGAACTACCTTCGATTACCGGAAAAGTCCTGGAACTAAGCGGGGACCCGGGATCCTTCGACCATAACGCTCATGATTTCGACATCCTTCGCGAGGCTGTTCTTGCAGCAGGTCTGGACGGAGCGTTGGCCGACCCCAACGCCGATCTGACCGTTTTTGCGCCGAAAGATGCGGCATTCATCGGATTGGCTCAGGCTTTGGGCTTTGAAGGCTCGGACGAAGCCGGAGCGATCAATCACATCGTGAAAGCTCTGACCCTTTTAGGCGGAGGCGATCCGATTCCTCTGCTGACCGAGATTCTAACCTATCACGTCGTCGATGGGTCATTCACGAAACAAGAGGTCGTCAGTTTGGGTGACGGTGCGGCCATCGAAACGCTGCAGGGTGGTGAAGTGGAACTGAACCTTTCCAGCATGCCACCCAGCCTGGGCGATGCGGACCCGGGAATCGACGATCCAGGTCTTGTCGGATTCGACGTTCCCGCTTCGAACGGAATAATCCACGTTTTGGATGGGGTTCTGCTGCCGGTATCCGTGACCGGCATCCTTGGCCAGAAGAATACAGATTTCATTCTGGGAGATGACTCGGACGAATTCCACTTCACCGGTCGTGGCAAGGATTTTGTGCATGGTGGTGGCGGAAATGACGTCATCGGCGCCGGTCGCGGTAAGGATATTGTTCTAGGTGGTGATGGCAATGACACCATTTTCGGCGGTCGTGGCATGGACATTCTGCGAGGCGATGATGGGAACGACAAAATCTTTGGCGGTCGCGGCAAAGACCTGATCGATGGCGGCGCTGACGATGACTTTTTGGTCGGCGGCCGTGGGCGTGACACCTTTTTCTTCGAAGAAGGCGACGGAGAAGATACCATCCTCGACTTCGAGATCGGCAAGGACAAGATCGACCTCAGCGGCTACGACGGTATCGACAGCTTTGAGGATATCGAAGACCACATCGAAAGCGGGTTCTTCCGCACCACAATCGAGTTGGGAGATGGCGACAGCATCGATCTACTTGGTGTTGGAAACGGTCAACTGTCGGAAAGCGATTTTATCTTTGCTTAAACAAAAAAGCCCGCCATCTACGGCGGGCTTTTTTTGCTTGGGTCCGTCTCAGACGTTGCCCAGCATCCCTTTTTCACGCGCCAATTCGCGCATTTTCTTTTGGAGCTTCTCAAACGCACGAACCTCGATCTGACGAATACGCTCGCGGCTGACATTGTACTGCGTACTCAGGTCCTCCAGCGTGACGGGCTGATCCATCAAGCGGCGCTGAGTCAGGATGTCCTTTTCCCGATCATTCAGGACTTCCAGAGCAGCCGCCAGAAGCTCGCGCCGGGCGTCCAACTCGTCGCGGGCTTCGTAATCGCCAGCCTGATCGGCATCCTCATCCTCAAGCCAATCCTGCCACTGCATGGTGCCTTCGCCTTCGGACCCAACAGTCGCGTTCAACGAAGCGTCGCCACCGGACATACGGCGGTTCATGCTGATGACTTCTTCTTCGGTCACGCCCAGATCATTGGCGATCTGCTTGACGTTCTCGGGACGCAGGTCGCCTTCTTCCAGCGCACCAATGCGTGCCTTGGCTTTGCGCAGGTTGAAGAACAGCTTTTTCTGCGCGCTGGTCGTGCCCAGTTTCACCATGGACCACGACCGCAGGACGTACTCTTGGATCGAGGCGCGAATCCACCACATGGCATAAGTCGCCAACCGGAAACCTTTTTCCGGGTCGAACTTTTTGACAGCCTGCATCAGGCCCACGTTGGCCTCGGAAATCACCTCGGCCTGCGGCAAACCATAACCGCGATAGCCCATGGCAATCTTGGCCGCCAATCGCAGATGCGATGTGACCATTTTATGAGCCGCTTCAGTATCTTGCTCTTCGACCCAACGCTTCGCCAGCATGTACTCTTCTTCCGGCTCCAGCAGCGGAAATTTGCGAATTTCCTGCATATAGCGGTTCAGGCCGCCTTCTGGCGTCGGCGCGGGGAGATTTGCGTAATTTGCCATGATTCATGTCCCTCCGACAAATGTTTAATTCGTTAACATGGGATATGGGAGGTCGTCCCAATCCGTTCAAGAGGTACCGTTAACAGTTTGGAATTAACGATAGATAAAGGAAACCAAAGAAAGCCTTAATCACGTAACTTTGCGCATTATGTCAGCGGTGCGCGAAGCTGTTCAATCAGTTTCTGCATATCTTCGGGCAATTCGGCCTCAAACCGCAGGTTTTCACCAGTTACCGGGTGTTCAAAACCCAACACAGCGGCGTGGAGCGCCTGCCGCGGAAAGGCTCTCACGGCCTCGGCTGTGGTCGCGCTGAACGCCTTGGCGGCCAGTTTTCGCTTGCCGCCGTAAACCGGATCGCCCACCAAACCGTGCCCGGCATGGGCCATGTGTACGCGGATCTGGTGCGTGCGCCCGGTCTCCAACCAGCATTCGATCAAAGCCAACCCTGCTGGTGATCCAAAAACCTCGACCAGACGTGCCCGCGTCACCGCATGACGCCCGCCATGAAACAGCACCGCCTGCCTTTGCCGGTCGGTCTTGTGCCGTGCCAGTTGCGTGGTCAGGCGCATGATGTTTCCGGGCTCGAAGCTGACGCCTTTGACACCGCGCAAACGAGGGTCATTCGCATCCGGCACGCCGTAGCAAATCGCGCGATAGTAGCGCTCGACCGTGTGCGCCTCGAACTGTGCAGCCAGACCGTGATGGGCCGCATCGGATTTCGCCACCACCAGCAGGCCGCTGGTTTCCTTGTCGATGCGATGTACGATTCCGGGACGCTTGACCCCGCCTACCCCGGACAGGTCGTCACCGCAGTGATGCAGCAACGCATTGACCAATGTACCGCTCGGAGACCCCGGCGCAGGATGCACAACCATGCCCGCCGGTTTGTTGATAACGACCAGGTCTGCGTCCTCAAAGACAATCTCCAACGGGATATCTTCGGGACCAATATGGCTGTCCTCTGCCTCATTCACGGTAATCGCCACGGATGCGCCCTCGGCCACTTTGGCTTTTGGGTCGCGCGCCTCGATGCCGTCGATCAGAACAGCGCCCTGATCAATCAGCCGGGCCAACCGCGTGCGCGAGAGGTTTTCATCGGCTGGCACATCCCGCGAAAGCGCCTTATCAAGACGAGGCGGCGGATCGGCCGCAATCTGAAATTCAATCTGGCGGGTGCCCATGACTGTCCCTTCCGAACCCCAAGAACCGCAGGAAACACCGCAGCTTCGCCTGCTGCGGAGAATGGTCATGTTGTTGACCGCGGTGATGATTGGCGGGGTTCTAGTGACATTCGCGCTGATTGTCATCCGACTAACGGACAGAACCCCCACCCTGCCCGATCAGATCGAGCTTCCAGACGGCGCCAAAGCACAGGCAGTGACAATCGGCAGCAACTGGTATGCGGTAGTGACCGATGACAACCGTATTTTGATCTTTGACAAAACAACCGGTCGCCAGCGTCAGGAAATCACCATCGAACGGTAGGGTTCAATCCTCTAGCGCCATTCGAAAGACGATCTCGGACGCGCGGCGCAGGGCGTCGTATTCCTCGGGCGTGTCGCGTCGGAATTTCTGGTCTTCTTCGTTTAGCTCAACCGGCTCAAACAGCCTTGGCCGGTCGGGAAAGAACTCTTGCTGGAATGTGACGTCTTGCTTGGTCAAATACTCATCCAGCCAGGCCCGTTCGTCCGGCTCCAGCACATCATAGCGCCGGATCATGACCGGATCACTGACCACGCGCCGACGCAGCTGGCGACTTTCCTTGCGCCCCATGGAACGTGAGACAATGCCAAAAGCTTCGCTGGCCACACGCGACTGAGATTGGTTAGCGGGCCGTTTAGCCGCCGTGCCGTCCGGCAAAGGCACGCCTATGCGCGACATGAAATCATCCACGATATGGCCTTGGACCATCTGCGCTCGATCATACATCATCGGGACAATCGTAACGCCTGGAAAAGCCTGCCGGATTTGGTCCAGTTTCGCCGAAAAGGTGAAGGTCCCAGGGTCATTCTTGATTTTCGCTAGCCTGTCCCGGACATATTCCGACGCGCTGGTGCCCATACGGCCATTCTTAGCGCGCTGCTTGTAGTCGGCTTCAAAGAAATCCGAGTAGCGGCGGCAATAGTAGGTGATCCTTAAGTCGCGAGAGGGGATTTCCGCGAAAACCTGTGCCAACTTGTTCAAGTCACAGGAATAGAACATCTCTGAAGACACTAGGCAGGTCTGATCGCTGTGCGCCTCATACTCGGTTGCCATCAACGCGCGGAACGGGTCCATCGACTCATTGGTCTGATTGATGCGAAAGGCGATGATGTTGTGGCTGATCGCCAGACGTCCGCTCCCTTCCAACCGACGACGGCCCGCCTCAAGATAATGCAAGCCGACATCAGCCAGTGGGGCCTTGTTCTGACGCACATATGCCTGCAACGCAGTCGTGCCGGTCTTGGGCATACCTATATGCAGCCAAAGCATCACAGGCCTCCTGTTTCAAAGAGAATTCCGCTCATTCCCTGTGACTGGCGGCAAAGTCGGCCGTCATCTGCTGCATAAGGTCCTGCATCTCAGGCAGTGCGCGGAGGTCGAAAATCTTCTGCCTGTGCAGATCGCAGGACAAATGATGCAGCCGGGCTGTTTCAGGATCTGACAGCAACTCGTAATAATGTTCGCGCTTGCGATCCAGGATGACATCGATCGAGCCATCTTCCTCCGCGTTTTGGTTCATCATGTTCCAATAGTCCATGCCAAGGCTTTCCCCCAGATGGTGGGCCCGCCCGCGCATTTTCTTGACCAGGTAGCTTTCACAGGACTTCAGCGCATAGTGATTGATCTGAACCAGATCATACCCAATAGAATCCCGCGCCGAGCGCCAACTGGCGCTAAAATACCGGTCCGGCATCAATTGTCCCGATCCATTGTACCAGTGACAATCTTCCATGGTCTCAACTGTCGGGCGTTTGGGTCGATGAACCCCCAGCGCACTCCAAAGTTCGCGCTGAAACATCGTTTTGAAACCCCAGGCTTGCGGTGGACGGTATTTCTGCTCTTGCGCCGCTCGTCGAAACTGGTCCGACAGGAATCGATCCTCATATCGAACGACACCAGCGTTTCCGAACAGGCGCCATGTCATCGAAATCATCTTGGCGTCCGGAACGGCATCGGTCAGCGCGCGCAGAGTGTTATCACCAGTTTTGACGTTGATATGTTCATCGGCGTCAATCACGATCACCCAATCCTGTGGGCGCGCAACTTCCATCTTCAGGAATTTTCTGTAGGCGCGTTTTTGCGGGCTGGTCTGGCGGCGAGAATTATTGTCGACGTGGGTCAGGATGCCACGCTCATCCAACCGCTTTAGCAATTCATCCGTGCCATCGGTGCAGTCATTGGTCATCACAATCATCTGGTCAACGCCAAGCGCGCGGTTATGGGCCACCCATTCCAGCACAAAAGGGCCCTCGTTCTTCATCGGGGTAACGCTGATATACCGCGGGTCCTTTTCAGACACTTATTCGCCTCATGTTTAACTGCATATTGAACTTGCGCTCGAAGTTCTGCGGTTTTCGTTCTCGCCACAGCCTAGGCTTAGTGGCTGCGACAGCCAAGAGTATTCCGGCGACGTTCTGAAAGCCTGTGCCATTCTCATCGAGTACGCGCCAACTGATTTGCAAAACGTTTATACGGCGGGAAAAGGTCATGCGCTTTTTGCAAGTAAGGTCTTGCCTTACTTTTCTTCCCGCGCCGCAACAAGATTTGCCCGGCCTCCCCCTGTATGACGGGCGTAGTTTCATCAAGGTCAGCAGCTTGAATAATCTGGTTTTGCCCTTGTTCCATGGCATTGTTCCTTATCAGGAATTTCCCCATCGCATAGATCAGAAACGGATTGCCCGGATCGCAGGCCAAAGCCTCTGCTATTGTCATTCGTGCGCGCGTTTGATCCTGATCAGCCTCGTAGAGCGTGGCCAGCCTTAGATGGTACAGCGGGTTTTCCGGCCAATCTGACGCAGTTTTGCGCATCTCATCCACGGTTTGCGAAAGAGAAAAAACATCCTGATGCCAATTCAGCATGGCCTTGGCGGCGGACACGGCTGGATCGTCACCTTCGATATTTGCCAAATTATCCAAGCTCTCGCGCAGGCGCTCTTGACGAAATGGATCGTTCGAAAACCTTCGAGCTTTTTGATCCAAGGTAAGATCAGACCAATCCAGCAGAACAAAGTCAAAATTGCAGGGCTGACGTGCCAGCACTTTATGCTGAACCAAATACAGGTTGTTAAAGGGAGGGAAGCGCCGCCGCCGCACCTCTCGCTGCAACCGCCAGTCTGTTGGCGGAAACAACCGTGCTGACACCTGACCGCGGTACAACATCCGCGACCCAAGCACCGCAACGTCAGGGCGCATGGGTTTGGCCCAAAACGCACGGGCCAAATATCGGCTGGCGGACCACCTTTTCTTTTGTGCGCCCAGAGTAGCCGCCCGAACGGCCAAAAGAACAGCATAATCCTCGGGCCAAAGATCGGAACTCTCTAACCCAATTTTGGCCAGTAGCTCGCTTTCCTTCCACTTTGAAAGGTAAAAACAGTTTATTGACTGCAAAAGCGGCATGAACGCATTGTCCGCCTTTTCCTGCAGAATCGGCTTGGCCAGATCATAGGCTTGTTCAATCCGGTCCTGCGCACAAAGATACTGCGCCGCCTTGGCATAGACATGAGCCGCCTCAGAGACATTTAGAAAGGCACCGGGCCCCTTGGCCACCCGATCAATCACGCGGTGGCTTGCCGACGAAATCTCTTCCTCTGTCAAGACATCCTTGAACACTAAACGCTGCCGTCCCGAGATGCGGGCCGCCGCCATCGAAAACGCCGAGATAAAGGGCGCAACCACCTGTTCAGCGCGTGACATCGTATACAACTCGAGAAAGTCGCGCTGCGCGCGGGGCATGCCTGTCACATCCGCAATGTCGGACATCTGCAGCAATTGCGGAAACCGTTTTTGAAACCGGGTAATCAGTTCGGGTTGGTCGGAAAACATAATGGACGTTTGTCCAGCAGTTTTCTCCAGATGCGCCTCGTACAGTTCCTCGGGTTCGATCTTGGCGGGCCAGGTTGTGTGTTTCCACGGCGAACCGTTCAGAATGTCGCCCCGTCGGATGTGATAGGCCGTCACCCCCTGCCCCGACAGCTTTTCATCCGTCCGGTCCATGATGGCGCGGATTTCGTCCGTAAAGCCGATCTGATGGATGAAATCCCGATACCGAGGGCGGATCGCTTCGATATCCTCCCAGGGAAAGGCCAGCACTTCGAACCCTTCCTCGACCACAACCGACCGGCCCGAATTGAGATGCGCGATCAGGCGGTCTGGGGTTTTATCCCCTTGAAAGGTCCAGATTGGCAAAGCCTTGTCGCTGAGTTTTTCAAACGCCTTTGCACTGAGGAATTGCGCATCCATCCAATCCTGAGCAAACAGTTCCTGCGGATGATCCAGCTCGGGTGCATCCGATCCTTTCGGAAACCAATTGACCTTGTAAGTGGTGTCAAAATCCTCGGCCAGACGAATGCAGGTCAGCATCATCAGCAGGCGCGCGCCCATGCGGTCTTTGCGCTGGCCGATGAACACTCCTTTCGCAGGCGTCATTGGGACTTCTCTGCCTCAACCAATGCGGCGCGACGCAGTATGCGGAATTTATGGCGCGCCTGACCCACCAACTTTGGGTGACGTTCGCCTGCCTGCGCCTCAATCGCGCGCATCACCATCGGCAACCGGCGCCGTGCGCGCATCATCTGATAGAAATCACCTGCCTCAAGCGATCCGTCCATAGCCTTCTGCATGACGGGCTTGAGGATACCCAGCTTGCGCAACATAGGGGCTGCAAAATGGTTCGAAAACCATGTCTTAAGCAGCATGACATTTTCACCCTTCAGCCGAGTGACCTGCTGCCGGTCAAGGTCGAAAAACGGGTCATAGAAGACATAGGCCTTATCCGCCTGCTTCACCGTCTGCGCGGCGTCACCATATGGCAGATCCCAATCCTGCACCCGCCCGAAACGATACCGCGTTTCCCACGGGACCAATCGTTCATCCAGTGACGTCTGAGGGTTAAATGCGATCACATTTGCGCCCGGGACCAATTCAGAAAAGGTCAGCGCCCCGAAGCCGCCCATCGAGGCCCCGGCAAAGACGACCTGGTCGAACTGATCGAAAAACCCTTCGGCTGCGCGGTTCTGGAAATACGTGATGATCTCTGGATCTCGATACCAGGCCTTGGTGCGCGCGAATATCCCCATATGCGACCAGCCCTCATCACGAAAGAACTTCCAACCCCAGGGTTCACGCGCAAAGGACAGGTCGTTCGCATTGGCGATATTGTCAAAACTGACAACCAGTTGCGAGGCAGAGCGTTGATGAAACAGCACCGAATGGCGTTCCAGCTTTTGCAGGAAACCGGCCCCATCTCCACCAGGATAGAGTTCGACAAACCACGGCGGTGCAGGGTCGGTCAGAATACGTTCATACCCCGTCTTGCGGTCGGGGTGATCGGGTTTCAACTGCTCTTTCGAAAGGTCGTCTGCCATGATCTTCAGATAAGATTATCCGCCAGCCAAACCCGAAAATCCACCCAGTCAGGCCGCATTTTTATCTCGGCGACCTTGGCACGGTGCCAGTCACAGGCCTTTGCGTGCAGCGCGCCCAACGTTTCGTCTGCCTTCAGCTCTGCCAACAATGGCGCCGCACGTCGTGCGATGGGCTGAATGGATTGGTCAGCTTCTTTGTTGGCATTCATGTCCTGCCAGTAGGATTGCCCCTGATCCACTTTGATATGGTTGGTCCTCCCCCGGTCGCGCTTGATCAGAAATCCGTCCAACGATCGAACCGAGTAATGATGCAGGCGCCCAAGTGAATGATCGAACCCACGCCAAGCGCGCCAACCCACCTTTTCGGCCGGAAACAGCTTGCCCCCGGCGTCAGACCAGGCAATCTCACTTTCCTTGCCTTCTTCCATACCCTTTGGGCGATGCGGGCCAAACCGGGTGAATTTGCCATTGTTGCGAAACAGGGTTTTAAGTCCAAACGCCCGGCCCGAATGGTATGGAAACTCCTGATCTCCCATCGCGAAGGTTTCGGTTACGGGCCTGTCTTCAAAACTGATATTGCCGGAACTGCCAAACAGTTTCCAAGCAAATGAAATCGCATCCACCTGCTGCCCCGCACGGTTTTCGACCTCGGTGATCAACGCGTCAAAGCTGTTGTCGCCGTGGCGGATGTTCCAGAACTCATCCACATCCAGACATAACAGCCAGTTCGCTTCCCTGACCTTGGGTTGACGCCGCGCCCGACGCAGCATCTGATGCTGTGGATTGCCCCCCTCTTTCACCTCGTTCGAGACATGGGTGGCCAACCCCAACTCCTGCAGTCGGCGGGCAATATCGTCGGTGCCATCGTCGCAATCGTTGGTGAAGATCACAAAATGATCGACCCCCAATGTTTTATGAAACGCGACCCATTCCAGCATATAGGGGCCTTCGTTCTTCATCGTGGTGAATACGGTAATGGCCTGAGGCATTAATACTTCCCGACTTGCGTTGACCTTCGTCATACACAACCCAGAAGGCGCGGGCGAGACAGGAATTGGAGTAATCAGCAATCCGGCACAAACTGGTGCAACTCTACCCCGATCCAAAGGGCTGATCGCCATGAATTAAGAAGAGAATGGTGCGGTCGAGATGCATTGAAGACTTGAACACGCATATTTCTGACCGTTTATGGCTGCTTCAAGAAGTCGTCTAACTTACTGCAAAATATAAAAATATGGTTTCATTTCGCCTCAGAGTGGTTCACTGTGCCTCACACTAAAAGGTGGACCATAGGGTGGACCAAATTCCAGCACTCAACAAGCTGTCATCATTGCAAGTGAAGAACACTCAAACCGGCTAGTGCTTGGATGGCGAGAACCTCTGGCTGCCAAAAACGACGGTGATGCTGGCAAGTAGTGCTTCGGGTTCATGTCCACAGGCTTCGCAGAGGGATGGGGTTGGGTGCTCTGTCAGCCATAGCTCTGAAGATTCACGCCAAGAAGTAGAGAAATGGCGACCCGTAGCCCGTTAAGGCAAAGACCCCATCAAAGAACAAGAACGGATACGCCGGGAAGCTGCTTAGACCGATCACGCTTTGACCGTGGTCGCGAAAGAAACCTTCAGGAAATTAGAGAGAGGCGAATACGCCAGATCTCGCATCAGATCAAATTTCGAGAAGAAGCTTACGGGTTCTTTCTCCGAGTTGTTGCCGCCAGGTAGGCACTGAGAACGGACAAAGTAGGCCAAAAGCACAAAGGTTGAACGTCTGATGAACGAGCGCGCGGATCGATTTAAATCAGCAAAATGAAAAACTCAGGGCGTTCCAATGTATTTTTTACACCAACAGCCTAGTCTCAATCACCATCCATATATGCAGTTTTTCAACCGATATTCGCCGCTCGACCTTCCGACATTTCAGCCATTTCGACGGCCTTGTCTATCAAGAACAACGCCTCCATCTTGGTTTTGGCTTTAAGCATAACTTCTTCGCTAACTTGGAAGCCAATTGGCCGACCTGAAGTGGTGTCACCGGAAATTTCTTTCAATGCCTCCGGAAGCGGAGCTCCCAACTGGTCCACGCTCAAATTAACTTGATTGTCGTAGATCACCAAGAACACGCCATTTCCCCAATAGGTCGCCACTTTACGCCCTTCCTCACTAGCTGACAGAACCGCTGTACCAGCTAAAGTCATGGCACTACGGAATTCACTGACCGTGCTCGTCTCATAGATTTGTTCGGCGCCTATACATTTCACCGCCACAAGCTTTGCAGCCATGGAGTGCATCGTTGAAAGCTGAATTACGTAGTTCTCAAATTCAGCTAACCCAATGAAACCGGGCAAATCTCCGAAACATTGCGGATCACTTAAGCGAACGTCCGGACTATTGCCAAAACACAACTCAAAATCCGCTTCAGCTTCCAGCACTTCGATTGCGGCTCTGCGTTCCGCTGCCATTCTATAGGCGTCAGACAACCTCTGCTTCAGATCAGAGAACTCAAAAGGCTTTGTAACGTAGTCCGTCGCCCCAACTCCGAATGCTTCGTCGATGTACTCTTTTTGCACCATGGCGGTCACCATGATAATAGGCGTGTAAGTGTACTCTGGTAATTTTCGCACTTCTTCGCAAAGAGTTATGCCGTTCATTTGCGGCATCTGCACATCCAGTAGCAAGCAGTCGAACGCTTCGTTAGGTCGTGACAGTATTTCAATGGCCTCTGGCCCACTTCTGGCGGTGACGACGTCTTTATAACCGAACGCGTCTAGAACTCTATCTAGCAACTCCAGGATGCTAGGATCGTCGTCTACAGCAAGTATACGCATAACTTTTCACCAACCTTTTACACCTCACCAAACGTTGGGCATTGCAGACTTCAGGCAACGGTTGGCTCGCGCATGATACACTCAGGGTTTTCTCATCCTCTCTTACGAAGGCGGCAAAACGGTGACACAAGGTGGGCTTCCTTATGTCTGTGCATTTTTTTTAACTTGCGCAATTCTTCCCGTGCGAGAGCGCATACTGAATAGCAAATCCCTCCAATTCTTGATGCCATTTTAACTTTGCTCCTATCGGCCGTCACGACTGCCTCGAAATACTATCGGATAGCGAAACCGCGCCTGATCCGGGCGAGAATTTGAAAGGAATACATAAGAGAAGCTGTATTTTTTCAAAATGTTGCCAGACATGGGGAAAAAAGTGGAACCTGCGGGAGAAAATAGAAGCCAAGAACTTTCTAAAGTTTTTGGTCAATTAGCGAAGGTAACCAAAGGAAGGGAGGAGATTTAGACACACCTATCCATCTATTCGGGCAACTACCGCATAGGGTTGTGGACTTGCTGAGTTGAATCTTGCCATAAGTGTGTCAGAAATATGAGTAAAATATGGACCGACCACTCAGGTATAAGCAGACATACCCGGTCCCGGAGGGGCTTCCGGAACTGACACCTGCTAACGGCACTTCAGGCGCACCAAATACTTTGGCGCGACTAGAAATTTTTGCTGCCAATAGCGGTCCGCCAATGCCACGTGGCAACATTGGCAATATTCGCGCGACTACACTTAATTTTCGCAATATTTCCGAGCATGGCAACCTTCTGGCAAAATACCTTGAAACCAGAAAATCAATTTTCATTGACCAGTTAAAGTGGCAAGTTGGTGAAGCTGACGGGATGGAATTTGACCAATACGACACGCCAGCCTGTCGATGGGTTGTGTTGCATGAATTCGGTGAGGTCTTAGGAGGTGTGCGACTTCTGCCCACGACTGCAGAGTGCGGGGTATACAGTTATATGCTGCGCGACGCGCAAAGAGGTATCCTTAAAGGAATACCAACTGACGTTCTATTTATTGACGCCCCGGTAAAGCGCTCTGTTTGGGAAGCATCCCGTTTCTTCGTGGCAAAGGATGTTGCATCGTCACGCAGGCTTCCGGTTCAACAGGAGTTGTTTCACCAGATGACTACTGTCGCGATGGAAGGTGGTGCAACCAGCATCCTGGGCATCGTCCCCTCAGTCTGGGCACGGTGGTCACGGCGACTGGGCATCAATGCCTCGCCTGTCGGCGCAAAGTTTTCCATCGATGGCACCTTCAGTCAGTCGGTTTTATTCAACATCCACAAGTAAATGGAACACCTCACCCACTAGATTGTCTTATTTACTCTTGGACGCCCGACGCATATTTCATTGCAACTAAGGTTGATTTTAAGACTATTGGGAAAACTCGACTGTATTGCATTTTCGTGGGGTTTCCAGAGTCGATGCTTAGACTTCCAACCGTTGTTCAATTCCGTAGTTTTGCGATCCTAGACTGCCCTTTAGCGCCAACAGATTGCCGAAAAAACAACGTTAAGAGAAAGCGACGCTAGTTCACAACAATAACTGGCAATTCGTTATTGAGGCCGTTGGCGCCAAATAAAGGTCAAGAAAAAGCCCCTTTCTACGAAGACTTTCTCCATTTTTGCCGCTGTTTCGGCCCACTCTCCTCATAAGTTTATCCCGTTATGAGGATATCGACGGTTCACCAGTTATGAGACATTCCACATTTGGCAGTGATCGGTTCCAAAGAAAATTAGAGCATCGAGCGCAAAGAAAGACCGCACTTACTGTACTGGCGGTTGATGATGATCCTGACATTTTGAAATTGCTCCAGTCAGCACTTCCTGAACTCGAAAACTGCAATGTGGCTGCAGCCAGTTCAGCTGATGAAGCGCTTGGGATGATAGAAGCAGCAGAATCCCCGTTCGACTGTCTGCTTGTTGACATTCAGATGCCTGGAACCTCAGGGATAGAGTTGCTTTCACAAATCCGAAACCTGCCGGAAAACCTGGAAACACCTGTCATAATGCTGACTGCACTGGATGACAGGCACAACATCGAGAAGGCATTTTTAGAAGGCGCGTTTGATTATGTAACTAAACCCTTCGACTTCTTTGAATTGCGCAGCCGTATGAACGCTGCTCACCTTCTGATGATAGAAAGAAGGAAAACCCAATCCTCATCGGCGTCGATAGAAAATCTTCGCAGTGAATTGGATTTCAACCAGAAATTCAATTTCAAGGATCCTTTGTCTATCGACGAGCAGGAACAATGCTTGGGGTATGTCGAATTCGATAACTATGTCGAGCAGCTTTCACGGAGGCGTCGATTTGACACCTGGGTCACCGCAATCAAATTTCGTGACGCCGAGTATCACTTTGATCTGAAGAATTTTGGTAATTTTCGGCGATCTATTTCCGACATTGGATTCTGCATTGAAAGAACAACACAGGCTGCTGGAGGAATCTATTCCTATCGCGGGAGTGGCGCATTTCTCGTTGTTACACATGGGCGGGAACGCACCCAGAATATTCCGACCGAAGCTTTCCTAAACCAAGAACTAGGGACTGTTCTCAGTAACCGCTGCGCATCTGTCCATCTTAAAGTGGTGAAAGGTACACCGGTATCGCTTCGTTCTTTTACGAAGGTTGGAGCATTCGCCTCTTTGGACATGGCTATCAAAAAAGTGAATCATCGTGAGGCCAATCTCAGAAAGGGTCTGGTTACAACCTCTTCCACATTTTCAGAGCCCACACCGCATCGCAAAGAAATGATCAACGATAGATTGTTTGATGTAGTCTTGCGTGAGCTGTACGGCGATAACACTTACCTCACTCGCCGGCAGTAAGCTAATTCTATCGCCAGGCCTGACGTCGATCAAAGGTCAGGCACTGGAGTTTAGATATCAACTTTATTCGCGAACCCGTTCGGCATTGAGGATGAGTGGGCCACTGGTACGCATGGTGAATGTCAAAACTGGCTCCGGCAATTCAGACTCTGTAATCGAAAAATTTATTCGACGGAGCACCGAAGCCATAAGTACCATGATTTCAGTTTCAGCGTACTGAGCACCAATGCAGATTCTGGGACCATCTCCAAATGGAATGTACTGACCTCGAGGTAGTGTAGATCCCAAGAACCGTTCCGGTCGATAGTGGTCAGGAGCATCCCATAGTTTTTTGTTTCTGTGCAAAGAGTAAACTGGGAAGAACAGCGCGTCACCATTTGCAATCTTTACCCCTTTGATTTCAAGGTCGGCAGTTGCGTCTCTAGCAAAGAACGCAGCTGAAGGGTAAAGCCGCAGCGTCTCTTTTACATGGGCGCGCAGGAGTGGCATTGCCTCCAGGTCAGAAAACTCCATTGGACCTTTGGGGCGAACCGACCGAATTTCTTGTCTAACCTTAGCTTGCATTTCTTGGTGCAACGCCAGCAGATAATACCCCCAGGCCAGAGCGTTGGCGGAAGTTTCATGACCAGCGACGACAAAGGTTAAAAGGTTGTCAACGGTTGTCGCTTCATCCTCGAAATCTGTTTTCAACGCCTCAATCATGAAATCGAGGAAATCCTGTGGCTCGCTGCGGCATTCAGAGCGACGCTGATCAATAACCTGTCTGGCAAGGTTCCGCATATTAGTCACCGGGGCCAGGCTGCGTAGCCAATTCTTGCGCGGCACCCACTTTGGCAAACCCATTAAATCGAAAAGAGACAAATCAGAAATGTACTCAAAATACTTGATCAGCCCCACGCGTATTTGCTCTGAACTGACTTTCTTGTTACCCGAAAAAATCACCCTGGAAATATTCGTCAACGTTGATGCAGGCGCAATTTGTGCAACATCTACGGGGCCTTCGTGTTCCGCCAATGAATCTGCAATCTCGACACCAGTCTCTGCAAAATGCCGAGCCAGAACCGGGAGGTTCCTGGCGGCGAATAGTGGAGAATACCTACGCCGCTGCTGACGCCATTTTTCCCCTTCAGAGAGTATCAACCCGTTGCCTACAGCCGATCCAATAATGTCTTTAGTGAACTTGGCTTTGGGAAACGAACGGCCCTGCCCGACAAGTAACTCGGTTATTATTTCAGGATCGCAGATATAGTGTATGTTTAAAGGCCCACGAACATAAGTTTCACGCAGAGTTTCGGCCGGGATGACTTCAAACATGTTTCGACCAGCGGACCTTGCAAACTGAAGCAGTGTCACCGGCTTTTTTGCAAGCCTAGCCGAAACAGGAGCGACAGCGCCCTGCCCCAACTTCGTAAATTCAACTGCAGCCAAACCCCAACCCTTTTAGATTTTCTCCTTCTTTATGGCACATTAAGATAAAAAAAATTGCACTTAGCAACGAGATCGTCAATTCTTGGCGCCCCAAACTGCATTTGCGCAACAAAAATTTTTCAACCTCTCACATCAGAATCTTGCGTGAAACGCCAACAATCACGGTGGCCTTCAAGGGATTAGCGCCAAACTGTGAACCCAATTCAGACCAACTAAGTCCTCATTATGCCGCTAATGGTACTGTCCAAGCGCGAAAAACGAAGACATCTAGATGACAGCCATCGACGCCAATCTGCCGGACCGGGATTCTGGTGAAACGGAAAACCGGCTTCTGCAAAACATAATAGATTATACTGCCATGAGCTTTGCGCTTCTGTGGCAGCGGCAGGCTATTTATCTGGCCACGACCATTTTGACTGCGTTCTTCTTCGATCCCGTTAACGCCATGCTGTTCTATGGGACAATCCTCATATGCGAAGCGCAAGATTTATTGCTGGCCAAACGCGTACCGCGCTTAAAGCCAGATCAGCACAAAGCAATTGGTATGATGGTTGCTTGGATTCTGTTGAACACGATCCTCAGCTCAACTGCAATCTGCCTGTATGCTGTTTCAGTTGCTTTCGCACAACCCGCCGGCGGTCACTTTACTCCAATGTTCTTCTTGTTTGCTGCGGCGTTGTTTGCTGCAATGAACAACCATCAGTTTCTGTGGGCAATGATTGTCCGTCTGACCATGTACGGCGTATCGTTCATGTTGATTGTCGTCAAAGATATCTGGACCGAACGCCCCGAGCTTTCATCTGAACTCTGGCTGCACTTCTTCACCGTTATCTTTGTAATGTACTTTCTGATTGACTGTTCGATGGTGTTTCTGAAGCTCTACCGCAGGAATTTGGAACAACTCGAAAAGCTCAAAGCAGAGCACGAAAGAACAAAAGCGGCCTACATTGCGAAAACTCAGTTCATATCGACAGTTAGCCATGAACTGCGTACGCCTCTCACTTCGATCAAGGGATCACTTGACCTAATCAACACAGGCGCATTGGGTGAAGCTCCAGAATCAATGCAAAGCCTCATTCATTTAGCAGGTAAAAACTGCGAACGGCTCGCATCCCTAATCAATGATGTGCTGGACATTCAAAAAATGGAAGCGGGCGAGATGAACTACCGTGAAGGAACTGTTGATGTACATGCGCTGATTCAGGAAGCGATTGCATGTAACATGGGATACACCAGTGCTCACAACGTAGAAATTGTAGAAGACTTAAGGGGAAACAATGATCTGTACATTAAAGGTGATGCCTCCCGCCTTCTTCAGGTGTTGGCCAACATTATCTCCAACGCAGCTAAATTCTCCCTAGATGGAGGCGAGATAACCGTCGGATGCGAGAAAGTCGGCGGGAATATTCGCCTCTTCGTCAAAGACCATGGCATCGGGATACCTGAGGGGTTCCATGACAAAGTTTTCGATTGCTTTTCCCAGATAGACTCCTCCGATGAACGTCACGCAGGCGGTACCGGACTCGGGATGCACATTTCAAAGGAAATTGTTGAGCATTTTGGCGGTACAATAGACTACAGAAGCAAACTTGGTGAAGGCACAGAGTTCTTTGTTATGTTTCCCGCGATAAGCGGGCACGAGGTAGGTTCCGCCGGAGCCGAGCACACCTCACTAACCTGCGCCGTGCAATCCAAGCAACTTTAGCCGAATCCCACTAAGCAGGTCACCATGCTTTTTCGAAGGAATCCCATGGTTTCAGAGCGGATTCTTCGCTGTAAAGTTAACGCCAAAACTACATGACCTCATGACAAGCTTGAAACCGCCTGCGGTAAAATGAGGGAGCCTGCATATTGCCAATGCAACTCCAAAAAAAGAAAATGCTGTTCCGGTCATGAGATCGGAACAGCAAACTCGTTACCAGGTACATTTCCGAAGATGCAGAAGATTCACAACTTTCGGCAAATAGGCCTACTACTTGCAGGCCGCGATACTTCAACGAACATCATAAGGGATCAGCTGTCCAAGCACCGATAATTTCTCGTGTTTTGTTCGTTTCAGTTGTTCTAATTGATGTAAACCGGAAACAAAGAAGCCAATGACCGCCGGACTGTCAAAATATTCAGCTTCTTCATCGATTCGGCGCACTCTATTTGAACTAATTCACTCAAGTTTTGACGCCCAACTCTGATTGTATGGTCGTCACAGTTCTTAAGCCCGTATTGCACGTTTATCTCTATATTCGCAGCTAATCAGCCTTCACATGTGCGGCAGCTAATTACGTTGACGCACTCATACAGCCTTTTAACCAGCAGTGGAGATTCACCCTCGATAAACAGTAGTTGGTGGAAGCCATTTATGTACTTGATCGGTTGTCGGGCACTCTACTCGACGATCGGAGGCATCAGCGCACGCGTGCAGAAGCAGCGAAAGCGACTACGTTGCGCCGATGACCAAATCACAAGCCTTTAGGTGGACCAAGATCGTTCACGCCAACATGATAAATTGAAATTACACAACGAGATGAATTATATGGTGCGGTCGAGAAGACTCGAACTTCCACGGGTGTTACCCCACAGCGACCTCAACGCTGCGCGTCTACCAATTCCGCCACGACCGCACTGCCAGTGACTTGGTAGAGGCGCATATAGACGCAGATGATCAGGATGTGAAGAGACAAAAACACGCCAGTTTGAATTCCTCGCCTGCATTCATATCTGTATCGTCAACGTATCCTTCATCTTCCGCTCAGGAGTCTAAACATGACTGCCGCAGATCCCCGCCCCGTGCTTCAGATCGACATCATTTCAGACGTCGTCTGCCCCTGGTGTATCGTCGGATTTCAACAGCTTGATCTGGCTCTGAAGCAGGAAAATGTTCTGGCGCGCCTTAGATGGCATCCGTTTGAACTGAACCCCAATATGCCGCCCGATGGTCAGAACCTACGCGAGCATATCATGGAGAAATACGGCTCGACCGCAGAACAAAGCCAACAGAATCGAGATCGGCTGACGCAGCTTGGAGTCGAACTGGGGTTTGCGTTCAATTTCAATGAAGAAAGCCGAATGGTGAACACCTTTGCGGCCCACCAACTGTTGGACTGGGCCGAAGCTCAGGGCCGCCAGCATCCGCTGAAACTTGCCCTGTTCAAGGCGTATTTCACCGACCAGAAGGATGTGTCGAAGATTGATGTGTTGCTTGAAGCAGTTGCAGAGGCCGGTCTGCCCGTTGATGCGGCGCGATCTGCGCTGGAATCCGGTGCGCATGTCGCCGCAGTACGTAAGAAGCAAGAGTTCTGGACCAGCCGAGGTATTTCCGGTGTCCCGTCAATGGTGTTCGGCGGCAAATATCTGGTGACCGGAGCGCAGGGCACGGACACCTATGCCCAGATTCTGCAAAGGTGCCTGGCCGAGGCCGCCTGACCCCTTCCCCTTGCCGCACCTGCGCGATATGGAACCGCCATGGAATGGAAGATCACCGACGGGTTAACCGATTACACTGAAGCCGTCGCTTTTATGGAGGCGCGCGTCGCGGCCATCGCTGCGGGCGAGGCGGACGAGTGTGTCTGGCTGCTGGAACACCCGCCGCTCTATACGGCAGGCACCTCGGCCCGGTCCGAGGATCTGACGGATCCAGATCGCTTTCCCGTCTACGAAGCCAAGCGTGGTGGAGAGTATACTTATCACGGCCCCGGTCAGCGCGTGGCTTATGTCATGCTGGACCTGAACAAACGCGGCAAGGATGTGCGGGGCTTTGTCAAAAAGCTTGAGACTTGGGTGATCGCAGCCTTGGCCGAGTTCAACGTTAAAGGCGAAATTCGCGACGGCCGTGTCGGCGTGTGGGTGCAACGTGATGACAAGCCGCTTACGGTGACCGGCCAGCCAGCCGAAGACAAGATCGCGGCCATTGGATTGCGCCTGCGCAAATGGGTCAGCTTTCACGGTATCTCAATCAATGTTGAACCTGATCTTGAGCATTTTTCCGGCATCGTCCCCTGTGGAATCAGCGAGCATGGTGTGACGTCTCTGGTCGATCTAGGCTTGCCTGTAACGATGGCCGACGTGGACGCTGCCTTGCAAAAAACCTTTGCGGATAGTTTCGAAACGGCCATCGCATAGCCTGAATTCGAATCGCCAAACGCGGCAAGGCGAATTGACAATTTCCCCTCAGAATTCCCTTTGTTTCCGAACCCGTATGCAATCTGCCATTTAGCCCGTTAATTTTGAGTTTATTTGGCGGAAAGCTCACTCAGAACGATACAAATTGCGCGTTAACGGGTAGTCTAACTTTACCGTTCTAGAGTGAGTGGTGTGTTAAACCGGTGATCCCGGAAAACCTGGGTGTCGGAAAAAGTGTTTGTTTACGAGTCTGCCGTTCCGACCCCAAAATCGGAACGGCAATTCCTTTTCAGGACCCTTGCAAATTGTCATGTCCAAACCGGGGCAATGCTGCATGCGTTTTGCCCGCGCGCTCTAACTCCAATGTGACATGCCCGATTGCGAACCGCGACCTCAGGGTTTCTTTCACTAACAGTCTTATGGTTTCCGCGTCTGTCCAGCTTTGGGCGTCGATCTCAAGATGCGCGGTCAGGGCTGGTTCCTGCTCCTGCATGCTCCAAAGGTGGATATGGTGGACACCGGCCACTCCTTCAGTGGCTTCGATCGCGGTGGCCACATCCTCTGGCGACAGATTGGGCGGCGCGCCCAGCATCAGCACCCGGATCGTTTCTCCGATCTCAGATTTCACGTGCCACAGGATGTAGACCGAGATCAGGATCGTCACCGCAGGGTCGACCCAGGTCCAGCCAAACAGTATGACGGCCGCACCTGCGACAATGACGGCAACCGATCCAAGGGCGTCAGCGACATTGTGGATAAAGGCCGCACGGATGTTCATGCTGTCCTTCGACATCGAATAGGTCAGCGCAGCGGTGATAAGGTCGACGACCAAGGCAAGCGCGGCGATCCAGACAACCATCCAGCCGTTGACAGGCTCGGGCTGGAAAAACCGCATGACACCTTCGTACAACAGATACACCGACAACACGATCAGTGTGGTGTAATTGACCAGCGCTGCGACCACCTCAGCCCGGCCATAGCCAAAACTCATACGCGGATCGGCGGGGCGACGGGCAATCTTGCGCGCGAAAAAAGCGATGATCAGCGCGATAGCGTCCGAAAAATTGTGCAATGCGTCTGCAATCAGTGCCAGTGACCCTGAAAGGATGCCGCCGATGACTTGCGCCAGGGTCAGCAGCATGTTCACCCCTATCGCCCCTGCGACGCGCATATCGCCTGCGTCCGGGTCGATATGGTGATGGTTATGTCCCTCGTGGCCGTGATGATGTGCCATGGTGCCGGTGTTCCTTGTTTTGGCTGCACAGCACATGTAATTCCTCTAGTCACTAGAGGTTCAAGAGAGGAAAGCCGAAAAATGTACTCGATCGGAGAGCTTTCCCGGCGAACCGGCGTCAAAGTGCCCACAATCCGGTTCTACGAAGACAAAGGGTTGCTGCCAAAGCCGGAAAGAACGGCTGGAAATCAGCGCCGGTATGACACTGCCGTATTAAATCGGTTGCAGTTCATTCGCCACGGGCGAGACCTTGGCCTGCCTTTGAGCGATATTGAGGCACTGTTATCCTTGGAAGGCGCGCATGGCGATGATTTGAACCGGGCACATGAAATCGCCGAACGTCAATTGGCGGATGTACGCGCGCGTATCGCCCAATTGGTCAGGCTTGAGGCGGAACTGACCCGTATCGCCTCGGCTTGTGACGGTGGGCACGACCATGTTTGCGCTGTGCTCCACACGTTCGGCGACCACAGCGCGTGCCTTGGGCCGCACGACGGCAAGGGATGATCAGACCAGCGCTGCTTTGATCTTGTCCGCATGCTGGGTGATCAGGTCGAAGTCACCCATCTTACCCGGAGGCCGCATGGCAACACCTTCCTGACGCGGCAGGATGTGGAAATGCAGGTGAAACACCTCTTGTCCGCCTGCGGCCTCGTTGAATTGCTGAACGGTGACTCCGTCTGCGTCAAACGCCTTGACCACAGCGTTCGCCAGCTTCTGCACGGTTGCAGTCACGGCAGCCAGTTGCGCAGGTGATGCGTCCAGCAGGTTCCGGCAGGGTGTTTTGGGGATCACCAACAGATGCCCGTCGGACCGCGGCATGATATCCATAAAGGCCAGCGTTTCGTCATCCTCGTACACGCGGGTCGCGGGAATTTCCCCGCGCAGGATCTTGGCAAAGATGTTGTCGGGATCGTAAGCGGCCATATCTTGTCTCCGGTTTCGGGAATTGGGGATAGTACTGCGACCCACACAACCGGGGGTCAAGGCGGAACTCTGCCACGCCGCACGAATGGGCAGAAGCGGACCCTTGAAATTTTGACAGCCATCGCCAGATAGGGCCTGACTGAGACCAAGAATTCGCGGGATTTCCTCCTGCCCGCGACAATTATTCTTGATCCAGATCAAACTCGGCCATTGAAGGTGCCCCCTTCGCCCTCTAAAACCAGCAGGAATCCCGCGCGCCAGAGAGGTCTGGCTGCGCGGTGCAGTTGCAACAGGAGGCACCTAAATGGCAGACGCAGCCATTCATGGTCACGAGCATGAAGATAATCGCGGATTCTTTACCCGCTGGTTCATGTCGACCAACCACAAGGACATTGGGATTCTGTACCTGATCGTCTCGGCACTTGCCGGTCTGATCTCGGTTCTGATGACCGTTTACATGCGGCTCGAGCTGATGCACCCCGGTGTGCAGTTCATGTGCCTGGAAGGCTTCATGGCCGACCCGTGTACCCCGAACGGACACCTGTGGAACGTGATGATCACCTACCATGGTGTTCTGATGATGTTCTTCGTTGTCATCCCGGCTCTTTTCGGCGGATTTGGAAACTATTTCATGCCGTTGCAGATCGGTGCGCCGGATATGGCGTTCCCGCGGATGAACAACCTGTCCTTCTGGCTGTACGTCGCCGGTACCTCGCTGGGCGTGGCTTCGTTGCTGAGCCCCGGTGGGAACGACCAGCTTGGTTCGGGTGTCGGATGGGTTCTATACCCGCCGCTGTCCACGACCGAGGGCGGCATGTCCATGGACCTTGCGATCTTCGCCGTACACGTATCGGGCGCCTCCTCGATCCTCGGCGCGATCAACATGATCACCACCTTCCTGAACATGCGTGCCCCTGGCATGACGCTGTTTAAGGTACCGCTATTCAGTTGGTCGATCTTCGTCACTTCGTGGCTGATTCTTCTGTCGCTGCCGGTTCTGGCCGGCGCGATCACCATGTTGCTGATGGACCGCAACTTTGGCTTCACCTTCTTTGACCCGGCAGGTGGCGGTGACCCGATCCTGTATCAGCACATCCTGTGGTTCTTTGGCCACCCGGAAGTGTACATCGTGATCCTGCCCGGCTTCGGCATCATCAGCCACGTGATTGCGACCTTCGCACGCAAGCCGATCTTCGGTTACCTGCCAATGGTCTGGGCGATTATCGCAATTGGCGTTCTGGGCTTCGTCGTATGGGCGCACCACATGTACACCGTTGGCATGTCGCTGCGTCAGCAGGCGTACTTCATGTTGGCCACAATGGTCATCGCGGTGCCGACAGGCGTCAAGGTCTTCTCGTGGATTGCCACAATGTGGGGCGGTTCCATCGAGTTCAAGACGCCGATGCTGTTTGCCTTCGGCTTCCTGTTCCTGTTCACCGTTGGTGGTGTGACCGGCGTTGTACTGTCGCAGGCGGGTATCGACCGTGCCTATCACGACACTTACTATGTCGTTGCGCACTTCCACTACGTGATGAGCTTGGGTGCCGTCTTTGCAATCTTTGCCGGTGTCTACTTCTACTTCTCAAAGATGACTGGTCGTCAGTACTCAGAGTTCTGGGGCAAGGTTCACTTCTGGCTGTTCTTCATCGGCGCCAACCTGACCTTCTTCCCACAGCACTTCCTGGGCCGTCAGGGCATGCCCCGCCGCTACATCGACTATCCTGAGGCTTTCGCCCAGTGGAACTTTGTATCGTCGATCGGTGCGTTCATTTCCTTCGCTTCGTTCCTGCTGTTTTTCGGCATCGTGATCTATGCCCTGCTGCGTGGCGCGAAAGAGACCCGTCCGAACCCTTGGAACGAATACGCGGACACGCTGGAATGGACCCTGCCCTCGCCGCCGCCTGAGCATACGTTCGAGCAGCTGCCAAAGCAGGAAGACTGGGACAAAGGCCACGCGCACTGATCCCGCAGTCCGATAAACCCATTAAAGCCCCGCCTTGAGCGGGGCTTTTTTGTGTCCGGTCTCTGCACCCTGTCCGGCACGTGCATAGACACATCCAGCATCATGGGAATAGTATTCAAAAACAGGAATTCGGGCGCCCCGGCGGAATACACGCAAACAATGATACTTCATGATGGCATTTCGATCAGAAAACTGCTCAAAGGTTCGGTCAGTTTTATCGGTATCGTTCTGGCCTGGATTTTACTGGTTCAGGTGGTCGATGAACTGACGCCGATTGATCTGATTTCGAATCCCAGCCCACCAGTAGCGATGTTGGGTTTGGCAGTGGCGTTTTTTCTGGGCTTCAAGAACACTTCCACCTATGGGCGCTGGACCGAAGCCCGCGGGGTTTGGGGTGATATCGCCAATACAAGCCGGGACTGGGGCAATACGATCAGTACCCTGGTCCAACCAAATGGCTCAGTGATTGAAGAAGACCTGCGCGATGAACTGATCGAGCGGCACATCGCCTGGATAAACATGCTGGCCTATCAGCTGCGCCAACCTGCAATTACCGGTCGCAAACGCAGGCCATGGATGTTCGGCCACAAGCCCGTATCAGGCCACGAAGACCTGCATCAAAATCCCGAAAGCTGGCGGAACAGTCAACTTGAGGCGGATTTGCCGCTGTTAGAGGACAAGACCAACCGCGCGACCTGTCTTATCAACCTGCAGGCCCGTCGTTTGTCAGACATGGCGCAACAGGGAAAGATCGACCCCTTCTGGCATGTCGCTGATGGATCGCTTATCCCGGTTTACGACGGCGCAAGGCCAGTGCGAGCGGATCAAAAACACTCCATTCCCGCGTCAGGTTGCCGAGGTCGGCCGCCTGTTCAGCTGGATATTCATTTTCCTGTTGCCTCTGGCCTTCAACGACGAACGTTCCATCATGGTGGGCACCGATGCTTCGATGATAAGAACAGTGCTGTTCGACTGGATGACCTTTGCCCCTGTCGGCGCGCTGGTTTGCTGGATCTTCTTTGTGACCGAGCGCGTCAGTGCCTCGATGGAGGATCCGTTCGAAAGGGATGTCACCGACGTGCCAATCTCGGCGCTGTGCCGAACAATCGAGATCGATATGCGTCAGGCGACGGGCTGCGGTGTTGCGCCCCAACTCGCGCAACCTGTCGAAAAAGCCCTATTTTGAACAACGTGCCACCACGCTGGTGAACCGCGTGTTTCAGGCAAAATTCGAAATTCCGACCATTTTAGGGTATGATAGGTGAAGGAACTCTGAGATCGGAGTGATTACATGCCCGAAATTGATTTTTGGTATTCCATTGGCAGCACCTACAGCTTCCTAACGATCATGCGGCTGGATGATTGGTGCGACGAACATGACGTTGCCGTAACTTGGCGGCCCTTCAACGTACGCACGGTCATGGCGGATCAGAAGAATATTCCCTTTGCAGGTAAACCTGTGAAGTCCGCATATATGTGGCGCGATATCGAACGTCGGGCCGCAAAATATCACATCCATGCCAAGCTGCCCGTACCCTACCCGATCTCGGACCTGGCGCTTGCCAATCAGGTTGCCTTGCTGGGTATGGGCGATGGCTGGGGTAAGAATTTCACGTTGGCCCTGTATCGCATTTGGTTCGAAGAAAACATCGAAGCCGGTAGCGAAACCGCGATCTCAGAAGCGCTGCACAGATGCCAGCAGGACCCGCGCCTGGTACTGTCCCGCGCTCGCAGCCCTGATACCGTGGCCGCACTTGAAGCGGAAACCGAACGGGCCGCCAAGCTGGGTGTTTTCGGCGCCCCCAGCCTTGTCGTCCGCGGCGAGGTTTTCTGGGGAGATGACCGACTGGACGACGCGCTGTCCTGGGTGCGTGTTGGCCACGTTGCGTAATCATTTCCCTTCGAAACGCCACAGCATTGCGCTACATTTCAGCCATGCCCTACCGATGGACAAAAACGTCTGAAACTGAACAGGAATTGCGCCTCTGGCCGCATAATTCACTGCCTCCACGCGGGGCGATGATCGTGATTCTGTCCGTGTTTCTGTTTGGACTGATCCCGCTGTTGGCAGTGCTTGGGTCGATCATCCTTTGGGGGCTTTTGCCTTTCCTGCTGATAACCGTTCTGGGACTGTGGCTTGCGATCCAGACCAACTATCGCGCGCGCAGCGTGTTCGAGATTCTGACACTGACTGGCACGCGGGCGCACCTCGTCCACCATGACCCGCGCAGCGGTCAGCAAGAATGGACCTGCAACCGCTATTGGGCTCGCCCCGAAATGCATAAACGCGGTGGGCCTGTCCCGAATTACGTGACACTGACCGGAGATGGGCGCGAAGTTGAAATCGGGTCATTTCTGTCCGAGGAAGAACGCATCGCGCTATACGACGACCTGATACAAAAACTGCGCGAACCGGTCGCGCAGTAAAAGCCGTTTCAGACTGAAAGAAGGATCAGCAACCGCCGCCTGTTGCCGCGCAAAGTTGATCTTTGACCATCGGCCCGACTTTGCCAAAATCCATCTGGCCGGTGTACCGGGTCTTAAGTTCTCCCATCACTTTGCCCATGTCGCGGATCGAACCCGCACCTGTCGCAGTGATTGCCGTTTGAATGGCCTTGGAAACCTCGTCATCGTCCAATTGCTTGGGCAGAAACTCCTCGATGACTTCAACCTCACGCAACTCGCGCTCGGCCAAATCCAGCCTTCCGCCTTCTTCATAGGCGCGCGCGCTTTCCTTGCGCTGTTTGGTCATTTTACCAAGAATTTCAAGGACCTCGGTATCGCCGCAGCCCTTGGCCTCTTCGTTTTCTGCAGCCCGCGAGGCAATATCGCGGTCCTTGATTGCGGCATTGATCAAGCGCAGCGTCGACAGACGCTCGGCATTCTTGTCTTTCATTGCTTGCTTCAGGGCTGAGTTCACCCGTGATCGCATATCCATATGTTCTGTCCATCCCCATGGAAAAGGAACCCTGACCATATCGAAACAAAAAGCGTGATACAACAGGGGGTGAATATCGCTAAGTAATTGATTTTCCACAGTAGCCCAAATTTTGAACAGACTTGACCCAGCGCCACAACCCCCTTAGGTATGCGCCGATTTACCCAGCAGGAGAGTCGCCCCATGGCCCAGAACGCCCCGTCCAAGCCCACCGCATGTCTGGCTTTGGCCGACGGAACATTGTTCTACGGGATGGGCTTCGGTGCCACCGGCCAAACCGTGGCCGAGTTGTGCTTTAACACTGCCATGACCGGATATCAGGAGATCATGACCGATCCCTCTTATGCCGGTCAGATCGTGACCTTTACTTTCCCCCATATCGGCAATGTCGGTGTAAACCCCGAGGATGACGAAACCGGAGACCCAGTTGCTGCCGGGATGGTGGTCAAATGGGACCCGACCGATGCGTCCAACTGGCGCGCAACTGAAGAGTTGAAGACCTGGCTGGCCAGCCGTGGCCGCATCGCTATCGGCGGTGTGGACACCCGCCGCCTGACGCGCGCCATCCGGCAGCAAGGCGCGCCGCATGTGGCGCTGGCCCATGACCCCGAGGGCAATTTCGACATCGCTGAGCTGATTGCCGCTGCGCGGGGTTTTGCTGGGCTTGAAGGCATGGATTTGGCCAAAGAGGTCACCTGCGCCCAAAGCTATCGCTGGGATGAGATGCGTTGGGCCTGGCCCGACGGATACACCCGTCAGGAAGCCCCCGTGCACAAGGTTGTCGCCATCGATTACGGTGCCAAGCGCAACATCTTGCGTTGCCTGGCGTCGGCTGGATGCGATGTAACCGTATTGCCCGCCACCGCGACAGCGGCCGAGGTACTGGCCCACAATCCTGACGGAGTATTCCTGTCCAACGGCCCCGGCGACCCTGCTGCAACGGGCGAATACGCCGTACCAATGATCAAAGAGGTTCTGGACACCACCGAACTGCCGGTCTTTGGCATCTGCCTTGGCCACCAAATGCTGGCGCTGGCGCTTGGCGGTCAGACCGTCAAGATGAACCACGGCCACCACGGCGCCAACCACCCGGTCAAGGATATGGACACTGGCAAGGTCGAGATCACCTCGATGAACCATGGCTTTGCGGTTGATGCACAATCCTTGCCCGACGGCGTGGTGGAAACGCACCGCTCGCTGTTTGACGGGTCAAACTGCGGTATCCGCATGACCGACCGTCCGGTTTACTCGGTACAGCACCACCCCGAGGCCTCGCCCGGCCCACAGGACAGTTATTATCTGTTTGAACGCTTTGCTGAGGCAATGGCAGCCCAGAAAGCACAGGCATAATAGCCAGTTCGATCATGGTTAACCTGGTGTTAACCTAAATTGCGCAACCCTGACGTCTGGTAACCGCGTCAGGGTTGTTTCATTATGGTCGAATTAAACCTGCAGCATTTCGCGCGTGCCGCACCGATCCCTGCGCAAGACCGTAAGCCATTGGGGGCGTGTCTGATTGATCGAGGTCTGATCACCCGGTTACAACTGGACGAGGCGTTGTTTCTGCAATCCTGGCAACAGGCACCGCTGGGCGAAATTCTGGTGGCCGAAGATTGGGTCACCCGTCAGGATATTCTCTGCGCGCTGTCCGAACAAACCGGTCTACAGATTGCCGATCTCAACAGTTCGCCCCCGCCCCTGGAACTGTGTCAATTTAAACCAGTTGAATTCTGGCTGAAACATAACGTCATTCCCTGGCGCCGCCTGGGTCCAATCCTGCTTGTGGCAACTGCGCGACCCGATCTGTTCCCCGCCGTGCGCAGCGGGTTTGAGGATGCCGGTTACACCGTCATGCCGGTACTCGCCGTTGCCGATCAGATCGACAACACTATCGCGCGCATTTACGCCTCTCCGCTTGCCCAATCGGCCGAGACGCGCGTGGAGCTGGATCAAAGCTGCCGATCATGGACCCCGAAATCTCGTATAGGACCCGCCCTTGCCCTAACAGGGCTTACGGGGCTGTTTGCTGCTTTCCCCATGACAGGGCTGACCGTTCTGGTCGCCGCCGCCGTGATCAGCCTGGTCCTGTTTTTGTGCCTGCGCCTTGCCGGGCTGCTGGCCTTTGTCTGGCATTCGGTAAAACACCGGCCCAAGGCAAACCCAGCAGCCCCGCCACAAGCGTTGCCTTGTGTGTCGATCATGGTGCCGCTTTATAAGGAACGTGAAATCGCCGATGCGCTCATTCATCGGTTGCAACGGCTTACTTACCCCAAGGCGCTACTGGACATTATTCTGGTGCTTGAGGAAGCCGACGAGGTAACACGCGCCACTCTTGCCCAGGTTGCTCTGCCCAGTTGGATCAGAACCGTCGAAGTGCCCGAGCTGAACGGTCTGACCACCAAACCCCGCGCCATGAACTATGCGCTGGATTTCTGCCGCGGCGATATTCTGGGTGTCTGGGATGCCGAGGACGCGCCGCAGCCTGATCAGATCGAACGTGTCGTCCGCCATTTCGCGCAGGCGGACGAAGATGTTGTCTGCTTGCAGGGCGTATTGGACTACTACAACCCTCGCACCAATTGGCGGTCCCGCTGTTTTACCATTGAATACAACAGCTGGTTTCGGGTCGTCCTTCAGGGCGTCGCGCGGCTTGGGCTTGTTGTGCCCTTGGGCGGAACCACGTTCTTTTTCCGCCGCGACAAGCTGTTGGAGTTGGGCGGCTGGGACGCCCACAACGTCACCGAGGACGCCGATCTTGGTGTGCGCCTTTCGCGCGCGGGCTATCGCACCGAAATGGTGGACACCGCCACCTATGAAGAGGCCAATTTCCGCGCCTGGCCCTGGGTACGACAAAGATCACGGTGGCTAAAAGGGTTCATGGTGACCTACCTGGTTCACATGCGGGCCCCCACGCGGCTGCTTCAAGATCTGGGGCTATTTCGGTTTTTAGGCGTGCAGGCCTTTTTCCTGGGAACTGTCGGGCAATTCCTGCTGGCACCGGTTCTGTGGCTGTTCTGGCTGACAAGCTTTGGTTTGGCCAGCCCATTAGACCCTATTCTCTCTGACGCCGTTCTGGCAGCACTGATCGGCCTTTTTCTAAGCGCCGAGATCACCAATATTGCAGTTGGCACCATCGCCGTTTCAGCGCGTGAAAGACGGTTTCTATTGCCATGGGTGCCGACCATGCCGCTGTATTTCCCATTGGGTGTTCTGGCGGCCTATAAAGCCTTATGGGAATTGGTGCTGAACCCGTTCTTCTGGGACAAAACGCAACATGGGCAGGCCAGTGAAGAAAGCCTGCCGCCCGCGTGATCAGTTCTCGCGCAGAACCGCGTCCTGTTTCAGCCGCGTCATGAACGCCACAGAAATGTGATCCTTGAGCGCGCGTGCCGCGGCCTCTTCGTCGCGCGCAGCGATGGCTTCGACAATTCCCTTATGTTCGCTCTGCGCAATCTCACCGCGCCCTTGCACCGCCAGCGACGTCGTGGCCATCAGCGCCATGGTGCGATGCACAAGATCCAGCTGCTGCACCAGATAGCGGTTGTGCGAGGCCAGATGTATCTGCTCGTGAAACCGGCGGTTCGCCCGAGACAAAGCCTGAGGGTCGTCGACCAGCGCGTCATCCTCGGTCACCATTTCCTGCAGCACTTTGATTTCTTCTTCGGTGGCGTGCTTTGCGGCCAGCTTGGCCGCTAACCCTTCCAACTCGCGTCGTACGACGTACAACTCGGCCATCTGGTTGTGGTTCAGCGAGGCCACGATCAGTGACCGCCCGTCCCGCTCCAAGAGGGATTGCGTTTCAAGTCGCTGCAGAGCTTCGCGAATAGGTGTGCGCGATACACCGAACCGTTCGGCAAGCTCGCTTTCGACCAGACGGTCGCCAGGCTTGTAAACGCCTACGTCGATCGCTTCGAGAATTAGGCTATAGGCGTCTTTGGACGGCTGTCTGGACTGGGGCATATGGTGGTTTGTCTCCTCGTTCGGATATGTCTATCCGTCACTTGCCCTGTGGATCAAGAGCAGCATTGAAAACCGTGCCTTTGCGGCCTAAACAAACCCCATGGTCAAACCAGCTTTTGCTCACGTCACCCAATGGGTGTTCGACCTCGACAACACGCTCTACCCGCCGCATATGCGCCTGTTCGATCAGATCGAGGTGTTGATGACGGATTACGTGGTACAGGCTATCGGCGTTGACCGGGCCGAAGCGGATCGGCTGCGCTCACATTACTGGCGGCAATACGGAACCACGCTGGCTGGGCTGATGGCCGAGCATGATCTGGACCCCGATCCCTATCTGCACGCCGTCCATCAGGTCGACATGAGCCACATGGACCCCGATGCCGAACTGGCCGATCACATCCAATCCCTGCCCGGTCGTCGGATCGTGTATACCAACGGCAGCGCGCCCTATGCAGAACGTGTACTTGAGGCACGCGGCCTCAACGGTCTGTTCGATGCGATCTACGGGGTCGAACACGCCGGTTATCGCCCCAAGCCCGAACAGGCAGCGTTTGAGGCGATCTTTGCGCAAGACGGAATCGATGCTGCGCAGGCCGCCATGTTCGAGGATGACCCGCGCAATCTGGCCGCCCCGCATGCAATGGGAATGCGCACCGTCCACGTCGCGCCCGAGCCGCACGAGGCGGACCATATCCACCATCACACAAACGATTTGACCGCCTTTCTGGCCCGCCTGCGATAGGCTGTCACACTGCGACGATCTGCACATTCTGCAGGTGCAAAATCGATCCTATATGCGCCTCAGCGACGAACAGAATCGGAGACCCCATGAGCGCGATCGAGATGCCTCGGCGCCTGCCTATTTGGCAGCGCCTGTTGTTTGCAATCCCCGTTTTCGGCTGGCTGGCCCGCGATGCCGCCAACGGAACGGCCGAGGATTGGTATTACACGGCAGCCGCCATTTTCAGCATGTGGGGATGTTCGGCGCTGCTCTTCGGTCTGCCAGGGCTATACATCCCGGCCGTCATGATGGTGCCGATGATGTTCATCTTGCTCATCCTGATCTCGCGCGGCTGACACACGGGACAGGATGTCACTTGGCACCGGCCTTGGAACCGAACTAGGTTCTGCCCAAGACTCGGAGACCAAGGCCATGACTGACAGCTGTGATATCCTGATTTCTGGCGGAGGAATCGCCGGACTGACCGCTGCGGCGGTCTTTGGAACTGCCGGGTTCGACGTGGTTTGCGTCGACCCCGCGCCACCGATTACCGAACGAGATGTGGACGGATCCGACCTGCGGACCACCGCCTTTTTGCAACCTGCGCATGGGTTGTTGGCGCAATGCGGGCTGTGGCAACGGCTGGACGAATACGCGGCACCCCTTCAGATCATGCGAATCGTGGATGCAGGAGGCGACGTTCCCGAACCGCGCGTAGTGCGCGATTTCAACGCTGCCGATATTTCGGACCAACCCTTTGGTTGGAACCTGCCCAACTGGTTGCTGCGGCGCGAGATGGTGACCCGCCTGGCCGAACTTCCCAATGTCGATTTCCGCCCCGGCACCGGTACCGTCAGCCTGTTTACGCGCACCGCCGAAGCCCGTGTGGGGCTGAGCGATGGCAGCCGTATACGCTGCAAGCTGGTGATCGCCGCAGACGGGCGCAATTCCCCGATGCGCGAGGCCGCGGGAATCAGCGTCCACACCACCCGGTATGGCCAAAAAGCACTGGCCTTTGCGGTCACACATCCGATTCCGCACGACAATGTCTCGACCGAGATTCACCGTTCCGGCGGGCCGTTCACTCTGGTCCCCCTGCCCGACTGGCAAGGACAGCCCTCATCGGCGATTGTGTGGATGGAGCGCGGCCCAAGGGTGGTTGAATTGCTAAACACCGACCCCGAGGCGTTCGAGACGCTGATGACCGAACGCTCTTGCGGGTTGTTCGGGCCGCTGAAACTGGCCTCGCGCCGGACGATCTGGCCGATCATCAGCCAGTCGGCAGAACGGCTGGCGGGCGAAAGGGTTGCCCTAATGGCCGAGGCTGCCCATGTGGTGCCCCCCATCGGCGCGCAGGGATTGAACATGTCACTGGGTGATCTGCGTACCTTGCTGGATCTGGCACAAGCACGACCCGAGGGTCTGGGCGATGCTCAGATGTTGGACGCTTATCACAAGGCCCGCCACACCGAAATCGAGATGCGCGTCAAAGGTATCGACCTGCTGAACCGCGCCTCGATGATCGAGGCGCGTCCACTGCGGGATGCACGGGCGATGGGGTTGAGCGCGCTCTATTCCCTACCGCCCGTACGAAAGACATTGATGCAGATGGGCCTCGGCGTACGCTGAGGCTCCGCAATCAAAGAACCTGATCCAGCACACGCTTGAGCCGCGCGATTGTGCCATCAACGTCATAAAGCTTGTCCAACCCGAACAGACCCAACCGGAACGTGCTGAACCCTTCGGGCTCATCACATTGCAGCGGAACACCTGCCGCGATCTGCATACCCAAAGCGGCAAATTTCTTGCCATTCTGAACTTCGGGGTCCGACGTGTAAGTGACCACAACCCCCGGCGCGCCGAACCCGTCTGCCGCGACCGAGATCAGCCCTTTGTCTTTCAGCATCGCCCGCACCCCGTTGCCCAAGGCCCACTGAGCGTCCCGCAACTTTTCAAAACCGTAATCACGGGTCTCGACCATGGTGTCCCGGAACGCTTGCAGCGCGTCGGTTGGCATGGTCGCGTGATACGCGTGCCCCCCGTTCTCATACGCCTGCATAATCTGCCGCCATTTCTTCAAATCCACAGCGAAACTGTCAGACGTTGTCTCCTCCAGTCGCGCTTCGGCCCGTTCGGACAGCATGACCAGACCGGCGCAAGGCGAGGCGCTCCACCCTTTCTGAGGGGCCGAAATCAGGACATCCACGCCGGTGGCCTTCATATCAATCCAGGCACAGCCCGAAGCGATGCAATCCAGCACCATCAATGCGCCAACCTCATGCGCGGCCTCCGCCATGGCTGTCACGTAATCATTCGGCAATATGAGGCCTGCGGATGTTTCCACATGCGGTGCAAATACGACATCGGGGCGTTGCTCGCGAATTGTTGACACCACCTCTTCAATCGGTGCCGGCGCAAATGGGGATGGGCTGGAGTTGCCGGTTTGCCGCGCCTTGAGTACGGTCGCCGATGCCGTCAAATCCGCAGATTCGATTATCTGGCTCCAACGATAAGAAAACCACCCGTTGCGCACGACCAGAACATTGGCGTTACGCGCGAATTGGCGCGCCACAGCTTCCATCCCATAAGTACCGCCACCAGGGATCACCGCAACGCCATCAGCGTTGTAAACATCACACAAGATGGACGAAATATCGCGCATGACAGTCTGAAACCGGGCTGACATGTGGTTCAGCGACCGATCCGTAAAAACAACCGAAAACTCTTCGAGCCCGTTCGGGTCGATACTTTCCAAAAGCGCGGGCATGATGTGTCCTTTCAAACTGTCCTTCAGAATTTTGAGGCCTTTTTCGAGAATGGTACAGCCCCAGTCTCGTGCTGATAATTGACGCAACGGAAGTCAAAATCCTAACAAAAAATTAACCACGAAAAGCTCTAATTGAACAACTCGTTGACGCCAAATAGTGTCACCACCCCTTTACACCCAGAGGTGTTTCTGAACAGATACATACACTTTGTACAAGAAAGGTATTGCTTCTCGTGACTGCTCAAAAGCGGATCAGTTTTCAGGTCGTACGTGACGAAGTTAAGCGGCGAATTGAAAGCCGGATTTGGCCACAAGGATCTCTGCTGCCGACAGAAACGCAGCTTGCTGAAGAATTCAATTGCGCGCGTGCAACGGTAAACCGCGCCCTGCGCGAGCTTTCCGAGCAAGGGTTCGTAGAACGCAAACGCAAAAGCGGCACGCGGGTAAAAAAGGAGCCCAGCAAACACGCCAAGCTGGAGTTTTCTCTGGCCCGTCAATCGGTTGAGAATCAAAACTCAATCTATCGCTATGCACTTGTTGAACGGAATGTCGTATCCAGCCCCGGTTGGCTGGCCTCGCAACTCAGCGTTTCGCCCGACGCGCGGGTGCTGCATGTGATCTGCATGCACTATGCGGACAACCGCCCCTTTCAGCTAGAGGAGCGCTGGATCAACATCGACACAGTACCTGACGTTGAGCATGCGGATCTCAACACGCGGGGCCCCCACGAGTGGCTGCTGAACGTTGCCCCCTTTACCGAGGCTGAGGTTGCATTCTGCGCAATTTCCGCCGACGGGAGACTGGCAGAATTCATGGGCACCACTGCTGGAACGTCGATGATTCAATTGGAACGCACTACTTGGAAAGATGGTGTTCCGATGACCTTTGCCCGGATGACGCATCACCCCGGCTATTGCATCCGTACCAAATATTGACCCGGTTTAGCCGATTGGGCCGGGCAAGCGCTCTTCGCTCAGCAATACGTTTGCCTCGACCTCACCCGCGCCGGGTAAGGTCATGATCCGCCGTCGCAGCACCCGTTCGAAATCGGACAGATCACGTGCAACTACCCTCAGGCGATAGTCGTAAAGACCCAACACATGTTCGACCGTCTGCACCTCGGGGATGGCGCTGACGGCGCGCTCAAAGTCTTCAAGGCTGACTTGTCCCTTGCGCGCCAGTTTGACGCCCAGAAACACGGTCACGCCGAACCCCAATGCCTCGGCATTCAGACGCAGGCGACGGCCCTTGATGACCCCTGCTGATTCCAGCCGGCGGATGCGCCGCCAGGTTGCCGGTTGGGACAACCCCAGCTTGCGCCCCAACGCCCCGGCGCTTTGCGTGGCATCCTGTACCAGCGCACGCAGGATGGTCCGGTCGGTTTCGTCCAGTTCGATCATACCGGCAACACCTCGTTCCGCTTGACCCGCGCGATATGCATCAGCGCTTCGATATCGGCTATGTGCGGCAGGGTAAGAATACGATCGCGATAGATTTGCTGATAGTGCGTCATGTCGCGTGCAATCACCGACAGCCTCACGTCCACACGCCCCAAAAACGTCTGAATTTCAATAACTTCGGAAACACTCCGCGCGGCAACAGTGAATTCGTCAAACGCGCGCGGCTGGGTTTTGTCCAGCGTCACGCGCAGTGAAACCTCGACCGCATATCCCATCGCCGGCCAATCAATGACAACCTCTTGCCCCAGAATGACACCCGAGGCCTGCATCTTTTCAACCCGGCGCCAGCACACTCCCTGACTGATCCCGCAACGCTCGGCCAATTCGGCCATGGTCAGGGTCGGTTCGGCCTGTAAGTGACGCAGAATGCGCCTGTCCATATCATCCAACATGATTTTTCCGGTTAAGTCAGATACCGCGCATAAATTTTCGCATTTCGCTTCAATAGTCGATTGTAAAGCGCTCGCCAATAGCTTTGGACCCTATTAGAACCGCAGCAACCGCATATGAAAGGACCGAAAACATGCGCGTCTATTACGATCGCGATTGCGATATCAACCTGATCAAAGACAAAAAAGTAGCGATCCTGGGCTATGGCTCGCAAGGTCACGCTCATGCGCTGAACCTGCGCGACTCGGGCGCCAAGAACCTGGTTGTCGCTCTGCGCGAAGGGTCGGCATCCGCCAAGAAAGCAGAAGCCGAAGGCCTGACCGTCATGGGCATCGCCGAAGCGGCGGCCTGGTGTGACGTCATCATGTTCACCATGCCCGACGAACTGCAGGCCGAAACCTACAAGAAATACGTGCATGACAACATCAAGCCGGGCTCGGCCATTGCCTTTGCCCACGGCCTGAACGTCCACTTTGGCCTGATCGAGCCGAAAGAAGGTGTCGACGTCATCATGATGGCCCCCAAAGGCCCCGGCCACACCGTGCGTGGCGAATACGTCAAAGGCGGCGGCGTACCCTGCCTGGTGGCCGTGGATAGCGACGCAACCGGCAAGGCGCTGGAAATCGGCCTGTCCTATTGCTCCGCCATCGGTGGCGGCCGTTCGGGCATCATTGAGACCAACTTCCGCGAAGAGTGCGAAACCGACCTGTTCGGCGAGCAGGCCGTTCTGTGCGGCGGTATCGTTGAGCTGATCCGCTGCGGTTTTGAGACTCTGGTCGAAGCGGGCTATGCGCCTGAAATGGCCTATTTCGAATGTCTGCACGAGACCAAGCTGATCGTTGATCTGATCTATGAAGGCGGCATCGCCAACATGGATTACTCGATCTCGAACACTGCGGAATATGGCCAGTACGTCACCGGCCCGCGCATTCTGCCCTATGAGCAGACCAAGAAGGCGATGAAAGAGACCCTGTCGGACATCCAAACCGGTAAGTTTGTGCGTGACTTCATGCTGGAAAACGCAGTTGGTCAGCCAACCATCAAAGCGTCCCGCCGCCACAATGACGAGCATCAGATCGAGCAAGTTGGCAAGAAACTGCGCGACATGATGCCGTGGATTTCTGCTGGCAAGCTGGTAGATCAGGAAAAGAACTGATCCTGAATGTTCTAATCGAAGGGGCGGCCAATCGGCCGCCCTTTTTCGTCACAACCGCTTTTGACCCCAAGGCGCAACATGGTTGATCAACCCACATCCCGCGATTGGAGCGGCGTGATCGCTTTAGGCCTCATATGGGGCGGCACGTTCATGGTCGTCGCAATGGCGCTTGAGGGATACGGGCCAGTGACAGTCGCTTCGGCGCGCACGACGCTGGGTGCCGTGACATTACTTGGGATGATGGCGTTGGCCGGTCGCAAGCTGCCGACGGGCGATCTGAACTTGTGGGGGTTCATCGCCATTATCGGTCTGCTGTCTACCGCCCTGCCCTTCATGTTGCTCAGCTGGGGGCAGCAATATGTGGCCTCGGCCTTTGCCGGGCTGTCGATGGCGGCAATTCCGCTGATGGTTCTGCCATTGGCCCATTTCTTTTCAGACGAGCCGCTGAATGCCCGCAGGTTCCTTGGAGTCTCACTGGGATTTTGCGGTGCATTGGTGTTGATCGGGCCGGGTTTGGCGCAGATCGGGCAAGGGGCTGAGCCGTTGGCGCAGCTGGCCTGCATCGGCGCGGCTTTGTGTTACTCCTGCGCGTCTATCTTCACACGGCGCTGCCCGCCGATTGACCCAGTAGTGCTGGCAGCGCTGTCGTTGGTGGTTGGCGCTGTTCTTTTGTTGCCGATCATGCTGGTGACCGAGGGCTTGCCACGCTGGGAAGGAACACGCCCCGGTCTAGCCATTGTAGCGCTAGGTTTGTTACCGACCGCCTTTGCCACCTTGCTGCGCGTGTCAATCATTCGCAGCGCCGGGTCCGTCTTTCTGACGCTGGTCAACTATCAAGTGCCAATCTGGTCGATGGTTTTCGGTGCCTGGATATTGTCCGAGGCCCTTCCCCTGCGCTTTTACATCGCGCTGACCATGATTTTGACCGGGCTGGCCATCAGTCAGTGGTTCAGCCTGCGAAAGATGCTGATCGGGCGTTAACCGGCGACCGCCTCGACCTCGGCCACGATACCGTCGACGACTTGTGTCAACAGGACATCATCCTCGCATTCTGCCATCACGCGGATCAGGGGTTCCGTCCCCGACTTGCGGATCAGCAGCCGGCCTTGCCCGTTCAGGCGCGCCTCGGCATCTGCAATGGCCGCTTTCACGGCGCTGGTTTCCAGTGGGGTTTGCCCCTCGCCGTAACGCACGTTTTTAAGCAGTTGTGGAACGGTTTCAAATTGTACCGACAGCTCGGACGCCTTGCGACCTGAATGCACCATCTCGGCCAGGAAATGCAGACCGGCCATTAGGCCGTCACCGGTGGTGGCATAATCGCTCATGACGATGTGGCCTGACTGCTCACCGCCCAAGTTGAACCCGCCTTCGCGCATCCTTTCGACGACATAGCGGTCACCAACGGCTGTTCGTTCCAGACGCAGCCCTTGCGCGGCAAGGTGCCGTTCCAACCCAAGATTCGACATGACCGTCGCAACCAGCGCGCCGCCTTCAAGACGATCCGCCTTGGCCCAACAGGTCGCCAGCAACGCCATTAGCTGATCTCCGTCAGCCACCTGCCCGTTTTCGTCAACCATCACCACGCGGTCGGCGTCACCGTCCAGACAGATACCCACATCCGCGCCGTGCGCGACAACCGTCTCGGCCGCCAGCTGAGGTTTGGTCGAGCCGCAATTCAGGTTGATATTCTTACCGTTTGGCGCGATTCCGACCGGAATGACATCTGCCCCAAGCTCCCACAAAACCTCGGGCGCCGTGCGGTGGGCCGCGCCGTTGGCGCAATCGACCACTACTTTCAGCCCGTCCAGACGCAGATCGCGGGACAGCGAGGATTTTACCCGCTCACCATATCGGAACCGCGCATCATCCACCCGCCGGGCACGGCCAATGTTCTGTGCTTGCGCCGGTTTGACACCCTCTTCGATCAGACGTTCAATCTCCAGCTCAGCCTGATCGGACAGCTTGTACCCGTCGGGGCCAAAGAACTTGATACCGTTATCCTCAGCCGGGTTGTGACTGGCCGAAATCATCACCCCCAGATCCGCGCGCATCGAGCGGGTCATCAACCCTACCGCCGGTGTCGGTACAGGACCCAACAGCAGCACGTTCATCCCTGTCGAGGTCAACCCAGCAGTCAGCGCGTTTTCCAGCATATACCCGGACAAGCGCGTATCCTTGCCGATCACCACCCGGTGCGCACCGGATCGATCGCGACGGAAATACCGCCCCACGGCAGCCCCAATGCGCAAGGCCATTTCGGCCGTAATCGGATGAGTATTGGCGGTGCCCCGCACCCCATCGGTTCCGAACAGCTTGCGCATTGTCTAACTCCGTAGTTACTCGTCTAGGACGGGATTACCGGACGGCGGCCCACAGACGCAAGGCCTGAGCGGTTTGAGCCACGTCATGAACACGCACGATCTGCATGCCTTGCGACAATCCGGCCAGTGCTACAGCGATTGATCCCGGCGCGCGGGCATCCTTGCGCGGCTCTTGCCCGATTTGCCCGATAAAGCCCTTGCGCGAGACGCCCAGCAGAACCGGGCATCCCAAGCCATGGAAAAGGCTAAGATTTTTCAACAATGTCAAATTATGCGTCTGGGTTTTACCGAACCCGATACCCGGATCGACCAATATCTGATCGCGGCTCAGCCCAATCTGCTCCAGCTTTTCAACCTGACCTTCAAGGAAATCATAAACGTCCAGCGACACGTCATCATATTGCGGATCGTCCTGCATCACAGTTGGATCGCCCTGCATATGCATCACACAGACAGGCGCGTTAACCTCGGCGCAGAACGGCGCGAGCTGCGGATCAAAGGTAAAGCCCGATACGTCATTGATCAGCCCCGCACCCGTCGTCCACGCAGCCCGCGCCACGCTGGCCTTGCGGGTATCGATGGAAATCAGGGCGCTCGTCTTGGCGCGAATGGCTTCGATCAGGGGTTGCGTCCGGGCGATTTCCTCATCCTCTGGCACATAGGTAGCCCCCGGTCGGGTCGATTCACCGCCGATATCCAGAATACTGGCACCATGCTCCACCATCCGCTCAGCAGCGGACACTGCCGTTTCAACCGAGTTGTGCACCCCGCCGTCCGAGAAGCTATCGGGCGTGGCGTTGAGAATTCCCATGATCTGTGGGCGATCAATCGCCACACCAGCAATCTCTGCGCGTGGGCGCGTCAGACGGTTCAGTGCATCGGCTGGAATATCCCGCGCCGTGACAATCGTCGGCGCATCCGTGCGGGACAGCCGTTCTGCATGTGTGAACCACAATTCCTGCCCGGCAAGAGAAACCGCCCCGTCCGGGCGTGCAGCCCCGTGCTGCACCAGCGGTCGAAAATACGCAGTCACAGTTGCGCCTGATCCACTGGAATAGCGCGCAGAGGCGTCTTTGGAGCGTTCGGCAAGGCACCGCCGATCACCATCATTTCGCTGGCTTCAAAAGTGGCCGCAAACCAGGCCGCCAGGGCAACAGCGTCCGAAGGCGCCGCCGAAGGGCCATCAACCGCATCCAGCACAATCTTTGATGGGGCCCAGACACAAATCTGCCCATTCTTCATTGCCCAATCCAATTCCGTCCGCGTCGACACCACCACACAGCGATGATCCCGTGCGGCCAGAACCCAGGCGTTTTGCTCGATAGCCAGCAGATCAATCCGGCGTTGGGTCATCGCGTGACCAGTCTGTGGCAGCGTCAGTTCCGATGCGCCAACACACAGGATCAGCGGGCGCTGACGGTTCTCCAACTGATCAATCCATCCCGTCAGGTTGGCGGATGAAATGGCCTCGTTCGACAGGAATACCAACCGCGGATGGGGGCGTTCTTCTTCGACCACATCGTGATGGAGCGTGTCCTTGCCGCGCACGATTTCGACACCCAGCGCGCCCGGACCTCGGTCAAGTTTTTCGATGCGAACAAAAGCTCTTACAGCCTGAGGTTCAAGCAAAATGCGCTCTGCCACGCGATCCGCCAACGTCTCAAGCAGGTTCAGACGTTCAGCGGCCAGCTCATGGGCAATCGCCTCGGTCACTCGGTCGTATGACAGAATGCGATCAACATCATCGTCAATCGGATCGGTCAGCGGCCGAACCTCTACAACAATGTTGAAGCAGATACGCTGTGTGGTGCCACGTTCGGCCTGAAAGGCACCGATCTCAACTTCAACGGTATGATCCCTGAGCGAGATGCGATCCAGCGGGCCGCGCGTCGCGGTCGCTTCTGACCGTTCAGACGGGTGCGCAAAGGCAAGGCGGATTTCAGAGCTCATTCGGCGAACCTTTTCGGGCTTGGTAAACTAGTCTACCAAATTTATAGGATGCGCGCGCATATAGCATCGCAACAAACGCCATTCTAGTCGTTGATTGCGGCGTCAGGTTACGCGAAACCAGCTCATCATCCCGGATGCGGCGTGCCCCAGCATATGGCAATGCAGCAACCAGTCGCCCGGATTGTCGGCCACAAGGGCGATTTCACGGGTTTGTCCGCGCTCCACCAGCACCGTATCGCGCCATGGGCCAAGGCTGCCGTCGGGCAGGATTAGCCGAAAATGGTGCCCATGTAGGTGCATAGCATGCGGAAAAGCGGTTTCGTTGACGAACTCGATCCGGTGGGTACTACCGCGCGGCGCATCCAGAAAAGGGTCCAACGGGCGTTCAGCATACCCGTTCAAAGCCCAGAACCGGCCCAATTGCGCCAATTCGCGGCCAGAAAGCTGCGTGTCGCCAAGCTGCGCGGATTCCAGCCACCGCATCGCACCACCCTGCAACGTCATCCGATGAACCGGGGCGCCGTCCAACACCACCTGTGCCAATGGATTCGGGGGCAAGGGCACAACGCCTGACCGGGCAGTCGTTGCCGAATTACCGGAAACCGGGAACCGCACCAGACCAAAGCCCCCGTCCCGCTCGCGACTGATCAGCCCGGCGACGGTGTCAGATTCCGCTGTTACGTCCACAATCAAGTCCGCGCGTTGAGCCGGGGCGAGTGGAAAACCGTCCTCAACCTCTAACGGGCTTTCAAGGGGCATTCCGTCCAGCGCAACGATCCATCCTGCCACCCCATCCAGAGCCAGATCGTAGATTCGCGCGTTAGAGGCATTGATCAGCCGCAGGCGCAAACGCTCGTGGCGGCGCGCGGGAAAAACAGGATCAAACTGGCCGTTGACCGAGATCAAGTTCCCCAACCGCCCGGCATGGCTTTGATCATGACCGTTGTCGAAATCCTCAACGATATGTCCGGTGTCTGGGTCCAGTCGCCAATCGTCCAGCATCAGTGTCAGGTCTTGGTCGACATCTGGCCCTGTAGCCTCTTCAACGATCAGCGGGCCGTATAAGCCGCGCGCCACCTGCTCGACCGAGCGGTTATGCGCGTGATACCAATAGGTTCCCGCGTCCGGGACGACAAAGTCATAATCGAACCCCTCGCCCGGTGCGATCACATCTTGCGTCAGGCCCGGCACACCGTCCATCGCGTTGTCGATCCGGATGCCATGCCAGTGCACTGTTGTTGGCTGAGGCAGCTCGTTCACCAACCTGCGCTGAACCCGCGCGCCCTGAGGCAAACGGATTTCGGCACCAGGTACACCACCGCCATAGGACCAAACAGGCGTTTTGGGAAAACCATTCGGGGCGATCTGCTGCATCGCGGTCTGTGCGATCAGATCAGAGCTTGATGCGCGGGCCGAGTCTGGCAGTACCGCCAGTGCGGCTGCTGATTGCAGAAATTGTCTGCGTGTAAACGTCATTGCGGGCCTCCTGGCCCGCAACATAGGTTATAAAACGCCCCGCGCCAGCAAGGTTCCAGCGCGGGTGCGTCAATCAGTTGCTCGCTGTTCGATAATTATGCCTGTAGAAAATATGAACTCCGATCCGCGCGGTTTCTTTATACACGCGCGACCAGGACGGACGAACCGCCGTGGTGTGATAGTGTGTGGCACCTTCGGTCAGTTCTTTGGTGACACCGTCGATGGCCACACGCGCAACTTTAGCTACGCGCTCATACGCCTTCTTTTCGCGGATCACTTCCTTTTGGCCATCACAGGTGTAAGTGAACTGGCACTGGTATTTCTTACCGGTTCCCTGCTTGATCACGCCGCACAGCGAGTCCGGGAACCGGCCACTGTCCACGCGATTCAGGATAACCTCGGCCACGGCAAACTGTCCGCGCACGCTTTCACCACGTGCTTCAAAGTACAGCGCCTCAGCTAGACACTTAAAATTTTCGTCCCCGGTTGCCTTGGGCTGTTGGTCCAGCCAATCCTTCGAGTACGACATTTTTTGAGGCTCAAGCTCTTTTCGGGGCTTGAACAGAGTCAGATAGTCGCGAAAATTCTGCCCAGGCACTTCGGTCCGGGTGACAAGTTCGCGTTCGGCAGTATCGGTGGCTTTCTTTTCAGCGAAAGACACACTTGGCAGCATGGTTGCCGCCAACGTGGCAGCAGCCAGTATGTATCGTAGCATCAGATAACCTCGCACAGGCACATATCGCGCCGTACCCTCCCCCGGCGGGCGCGACGAGGCATTTAGCGCAGTCCGACGCAGACGTCCAGATCAGAAGAAAACGCAAGTGGAAAATCGCCCGTGGCGAAAATTAATTCTGCCACAAGGTTGCTTAAAAAGCACTAATCCTAGGGCAAACAGCCTATGTCAACCCCCAAGTCTGGACGAAATCGCCAGCTGAGCGGAAGCCAGCCGAGCGACAGGCACCCGGAACGGAGAGCATGACACATAGTCAAATCCCAGATCGCGGCAGATGGCTATTGATTCGGGGTTGCCGCCATGCTCACCGCATACAGAAAGGGTAACATCCGGCTGGGCCTGACGTCCACGTTCCGCGCCGAGTTTCAGCAATTCTCCGACCCCGTCGGGGTCAAGCACATGGAACGGGTCCTCGACAAAAACGCCCTGACGAACATAGTCAGACATGAACCGGCCGGCATCGTCGCGGGACAGGCCATAGGTCATTTGTGTCAGGTCGTTGGTACCAAAACTCAAGAACGCGGTCTGAGGTGCAATTTCATCCGCTCGCAGACAAGCCCGAGGCGTTTCTACCATGACACCCAGGCGGTATTCGAACTCTTGCCCTTGTTCGGTTGCAACCGAGGCCGCGACCGTATCGATGCGGGATTTGACCAGCTCAACTTCGCGCTTGGCCGAAACCAACGGGATCATCACCTCGGGAACGACAGGCGCGCCGTCCTTGCTGGCCTCAAGCGTCGCCTCAAAAATGGCGCGGGCCTGCATGTCGTAGATTTCGGGCACAGTCACACCCAGACGCACGCCGCGAAGACCCAGCATCGGGTTATATTCAGTCATCGCCGCAACACGCCGTTCGACATCCGACACAGGCAAATCCAGCGCCTCGGCCAGCTCGCGCTGTCCACTGCGTGTGGTCGGCAAAAATTCGTGCAAAGGCGGGTCGAACAGGCGGATACAGACGGGCTGACCTTCCATGATACGGAACAGCTGAACGAAATCCTCGCGCTGCATGGGCAGCAGACGCTCCAAAACCGCCGCGCGACCCGATGAAGTTTGCGCAAAGATCATCTCGCGCATCACGATCAGGCGACCGGGATCAAAGAACATATGCTCGGTCCGACACAGGCCGATCCCCTGCGCCAGAAAGTTCCGTGCAGTCTGTGCGTCGGCCGGTGTATCCGCGTTGGCGCGGATGGCGATGTCGCGTTCATCATCCGCCCAGCCCATAAGCGTTTGAAAACAATCGTCCAAAGCCGCCTCAAGCATCGCGGGCTGTCCGGCCAGAACCTGCCCCGAGGACCCGTCGATCGTTAAAACGTCGCCCGTCTTGAACACCCGCCCATCGGGGGCAGACAGCAGCCTTTTCTTGGTCTGGAACCGCATCTCGGACGCACCAACGATACAGGGCAAGCCCAAACCGCGCCCAATCACGGCGGCGTGGCTCGTCATACCGCCCTTTTCGGTCAGTACGGCGACCGCCGCATGCATCCCGCGCACATCTTCGGGCGAGGTTTCACGGCGTATCAGAATACACGGCTCGCCGCGCGCGGCACTGGCCTGCGCCTCGGCGGCGGTGAACACGATCTTGCCCGTTGCAGCCCCAGGGCTGGCGGCAATACCGGTGGTCAGTACATCCCGTTCTGCCTCGGGGTGGACCTGACGGTGCAACATCTCGTTCAGGGAATGCGGATCGACTCGCATCACCGCCTCTTGCGGCGGTATGATGCCGTCTTCGGCCAGGCGAACGGCAATCCGCATCGCCGCCCGAGCGCTGCGCTGTACACGTACACCGTCCAGAATATGCACATGACCATTCTCGATCACGAACTCGACCTGCATTTCCTCGCGCAGCTTGGCGCGCATCAAGGCTGCGTGGGCCTTGAGTTCGGCAAATGCCTTGGGTGCAACCTCTTCCAGTGATTTCCCGCGCGGGTCCTTTTCCAGATACAGCGCTGCCACATCCGCACCCAGCGCATCGCGGCCTTGGCTTTGACTGAGATAACGACCGGTGATTTGCGGTAACCCAGTTGCAGGATCAATCAGTTGCAACACACCCGAGCCGCACTCACCCTGCCCCACGCCGGGGATCATTTCCTGAATGACCAAGCCCAACCCGGCATCCGCCGGCGCCCCCTTGGCCTGTCGCAGCAACCGGGCCGAGGTTCCATCCCACGCCCGTGCCATCGACCGAAGGACGGCAATCAGCTGCTCGCCCCGGTCTTGGGGAAATGCCTCGTCCGTTTCATCCTCATAAGCGCGCAAGGATTGGCTCAGCCCTTCGCTGCCATCCGCGCTGATATCGTCGAAAACATCCGCGTCCAAACGGGCCACATGAATTGCGTAGCTTTGAACAAAGCGCAGGTACAGCGCGGCGGCGGCCTCGGCGCCCATCGAATCCGACAGGTCCACGTAGCGCGCGTCGTTCATACCGATATTCAAGATCGCACCGGGGCCACCCCAATCGGGGTCTTCAGAGCTGGGCCGGACGCACAGCAACGCCGTCTGTTCAAACTGCTCCAGAACTGCGGCGATATCCGGCACCTGCCCTTCGGCAATCCGATGTACCGCGTCAAAGGACAGCGCCACCGTTCGCGGCACCGGAAGGTCCAAACGGACTAGACGTTGCAGACATTTCGCTCGCCCGCCGTGTGTATTGGCGGCCACGGGCGCTTCGGTCGTTATCAGAGTGGTATGCGGATTATTCTGCACTGCAGCACCTTTTGGTTTCACCGCAGCATAAGCCCTTGCACCAATGGCGCAAGGGCGTTCTGGATTAACCTTCGATCTTGCTGAGGTCCGCCACGGAGGAGCAGACCTGACGGATTTGGCTCAACAGGTTCAGACGGTTGCGGCGCAGAATGTCGTTGTCAGTATTGACCTGAACTTCGTCAAAAAACGCATCGACCGGCCCACGCAGCTCCGCCATTGTCGTCATCGCCTTGGGGAAATCCTCTGACTTCAGCGCCGTCTCGATCTTGCCCTGCGCCTGATCCAAGGCGGCGAACAAGGCCCTTTCGCTGTCCGTCTCGGCGAATTTCACATCCGCGCCATAAGAGTATTCGACGCCGTCCTTTTCCTCAGCCTGCGTCAGGATGTTGTTGGCGCGCTTGAAGCCCTGCACAAGGTTCTCGCCATCCTCGGTCGCAATCACCGCATTCAGCGCACGGGCGCGTTTGACCAGCAGGTTCAGGTCATCATTGCCGTCCATCGCGATACAGGCGTCGATGATGTCGTGACGGATACCCTCGTCGCGCAGGAAGACTTTGAGGCGGTCGTGAAAGAAGGAGAGGATGGACGACGACGCGTTGCTAATCTTCTTCGAGATTCCTTGAAGGATGGAACCATCACTCACATCCGGTTCAAATGGATTATCGGCGCTTTCAGGAATTTGCCCAATCACTGATTTGAACGCCGCCTGAAATACCCCGTACTTAGCGATCTCCTGAAGCGTACTTTCAAGTGTGAATAGGTCTTGTTCATCGCCGGATACCCGAAGACCCTCAAGTTCATATGACAGCAATTGGCGGTCTACGACACCGTTAATCGGCAAACGCAGATCATTCTCCAAGACCAACCGAATAACCCCCAACGCCGCACGGCGCAGGGCAAACGGATCTTTCGACCCGGTCGGCTTCTCATCAATCGCCCAGAACCCGGTCAGCGTGTCCAGCTTGTCGGCCAGTGCCACGGCCACCGACAGCGGCGCGGTCGGCACGTCATCTGACGGACCAAGCGGTGAGTAATGCTCTTGCGCCACGGCGGCCACGGTGGCGTCTTCGCCTGCGGCTTCAATATAATACCGCCCCATAAGCCCCTGAAGTTCGGGGAATTCATACACCATCTCAGAGCTCAGATCGGCCTTGGCCAGACGCGCGGCTTTCTCAGCCTGATCCGCATCCGCGCCCGTCACCGGGGACAGTTCGCGAGCCAATGCCGCGATGCGGTCGATCCGCTCGACCTGTGTACCCAGCTTGTTGTGGAAGGTCACATTCTCCAGCGCGCAGGTCCATTGGGCGATGTCCGATTTGGCGACGCGCAGGTCGTTTTCCCAGAAGAACTTGGCATCCGCCAGACGCGCCGACAGCACCTTTTGGTTCCCAGCCAGAATGGTCGCGCCATTGTCGGCGGTTTCGCGGTTGGCGACGGTAACGAACCGCTCGATCCGACCGGTCTTTGGATTGCGGACCGAGAAGAATTTCTGATGCTCTTTCATCGAGGTCTGTAGCACCTCAGGAGGCAGTTCCAAAAACTCTTCGTCAATCTGCCCCATCAGCACCACGGGCCATTCGACCAGACCAGCGACCTCGGCCAGCAGGCCCTTGTCATCGACCACTTCCAGACCGGCGGCAAAGGCCATGTTCTGGGCGTCGTTCCAGATATGTTCAGCGCGGTCAGAGGGGTTCAGCACCACAAAGGCGCGCTTCAGTTTGGCAGCGTAGTCATCGAACGACGTGACCGCAAAGCGATCTGGCGCCATAAAGCGGTGACCCGCAGTGGTGTCGCCCGCTTTGATCCCTTCGACCTCAAGCGGCACGGCTTGCGCGCCAGCCTCATCGGACAGAATGCACAGGATCGAATGTAGCGGACGCACCCAGCGCAGCGAACCGTCGCCCCAGCGCATCGACTTGGGCCAAGGAAAGTTGCGAATGGTTGCCTCAAGCACTTCGGCCACGATCTCGGACGCCGGGCGTCCGGCTTTTTCGATAGTCGCGAAATAGACCGCGCCTTTGGGTGTATCGCGTTCTTCCAACTGATCGCGGGTCAGGCCCGCACCGCGCAGGAAGCCTTCGATGGCCTTGTCCGGTGCGCCGACTTTCGGCCCTTTGCGCTCTTCGCGGATCGTTGGGCTCTCATTCAGAAGACCTTCGATCGCCAGCGTCAGGCGACGCGGCGTGGTCAGGGCGGCAGCCCCGGCATAGGTCAGACCGGCCTCAACCAAACCGTCGGTCATCCGTTTTTTCAGGTCCTCACCGGCGCGGGTCTGCATGCGGGCGGGGATTTCCTCGGAAAACAGTTCGATCAGCAGGTCGGGCATTTTCGGTCCTTAGAAATTAACGATCGTCTGAATGACGATGGCATTGGCGATATCCACAAAGAAGGCGGATACAAGGGGCAGCACGATAAAGGCAATAGGCGACGGGCCATATCGCTTGGTAACTGCGGTCATATTGGCAATAGCGGTCGGGGTCGCGCCCAGTGCAAAACCGCCAAACCCCGCAGACAGTACGGCGGCGCGATAGTTGCCGCCCATCACCGGGAACAACACCCAAATCACAAACGCCACAGTAAACAAGGTCTGCGCACCCATGATAACGACGATGGCCAACCCCAGTTCGGCAATGGTCCAAAGCTGAAGGCTCATCAGCGACATGGCCAGAAACGCGCCCAGCGAAAACTCGGATATCAGCGCCAGCGAGGGGGTCCGGGACACCGGCGGCGCGTTGGGGGCCAAAGCTGCGCGAACATTGGCAATGACGATCCCCATGATCAGGCAGGGCACGAACAAGGGCAGTTTCAACCCGGTAGCCGCGATTGCCTCGCTCAAAAAATAGCCGAAGATGATCGCCAGATTCAGATAAAGCAACACGCGCATGATGGTCAGGTGGTCGATCATGGTCTCGGCCTCAGTGGCATCATCCGGCAGCCCAACTGTGTGTTCTTCGTCCGGGCGGTCCGGGGTCAATTTCTTACCTTCGACCAATAGACGGGCAATCGGCCCGCCCACCAGCGCAGCCAGCACAAGGCCAAGCGTCGCCACGGCCACGCCGAGTTCAGTCGCGCCCTCAAGCCCGGTGACTGCGCCAACCTCGGGGGCCCACGCGATGGCGGTACCATGCCCGCCAATCAGAGACGCAGAGCCAAAGAGAACCCCAGCTTGGGCCGGATAGCCAAAGGCAACTGCTCCGGCGGCACCGACGGCATTCTGGGCAACGATTGTCACCAACGTCAGAATGAGCAGCAGGAACAAAGGCTTGCCGCCGGAAATCAAATCGGCAAGCCGTGCATTCAACCCAATTCCGGCAAAGAACACGATCAGCAGAAAATCCCGCGAGGCAAGGTCGAACGTCAGCTCAAGCCCTGCCACGACATACAGAATCAGCAATACAAGAGACGCCAGCAACCCGCCGGTGACAGGCTCAGGGATATTAAATTGACGCAGCGGAGCGACCCGAGAGTTGATCTCGGCCCCAATCAGATAGACCGCAATGCCAAGCGTGGCGGTCAGAAAATTGGGAATGTGAAGCATTTCCTCGACTTCGGGCATCTCAGTCCCCCGGCCGTGGCGGGCATTCCTCGCCCACAACCGTTCCGTCATAGGCTTTTTCACCGCAATTGTTCAGCGCGTGCCAGACATAGCCTTTGCCATCTGCCGTCACGGCCACAATGCGGTCCACGCCATAGTGTATGTTCTTGGCCCCCATAAAAGCTTGCGCCTGTCCAGACTTCAGAGCCTCGGCAATGGCAACCGCGTTGTAGCAGTCGAACCAGCCCGGCGCGGTCAGCGGTTCGGGGTTTTCGACCGGCTGAAAAGCCGCAAGTTCATCGCTCGTCATCTCGGTCTCAAAACACGCCCGGTATCGGATCGGAGAGCTGTCCGCATCAATCGCCTGAAACGCCGTGTACGGGATCGGCTGGGGTTCCTCTGCCCCCTCGACAAGCAATTCCACGTCCTTCCCTGGCTGGGGCGCGACGTCATAGTAGAACCCGTACACCTGAAGGTAATACATGCCCACCCCGGCCAAAGCCGCAGAAACAATAAGGATGATTGCAAGCAGTTTTCCGGTCATCTTCTCAACATCCCGATCACGCGGCCTCTTTCAACTTGGCGGAAAATAGGCCAGTTTCCAAACTGATACAGGTCGGAACGAGGCTATTCGAATGGACATGACCCTTGCCGTTGGGTTCTTCGGCGCGCTGTTTGCGATTATGAACCCGATCACCAACCTGCCCGTTTTCCTGAGCGTCACCGACGGCCTGACGCCCGCTGACCAGCACAAGGTCGCGGCGAAAACCGCCACGTACTGCCTGATCCTGGGCGGAGCGTTTGCGGCCATTGGCAATCAGACGCTTGGCCTGTTCGGCATCAGTGTGGATGATCTGCGTGTTGCAGGCGGTTTGGTCGTTCTCATGATTGGTCTGAATATGCTGAACGGCAACGAAAGTACCTCGCACCATGGAACCAAGGGGGAAAAGCAGGCTTACCCCGAGCCCGCGACGGTCGCCTTCTACCCGCTGGCCTTTCCCATTCTGGTTGGGCCCGGAACGATCACGACACTGATCTTGTACGCGCACCATATTGCAAAACCCATGGACGCCATCATCTATGCGGGCGTGTTTCTGGTGGTTCTGTTTTTGTTGTTCATCACCTTCTGGAACGCTTCGGCCCTGGCCAAACGCCTGTCCGACAACGCGCGCGTAATCATGAGCCGTTTCATGGGCATGATCCTGTCGGCCATCGCGATCAGCATGATCGCGGATGGCCTGAAAGTGCTGTTGCCGGGATTGGCCTGAGCGCGCCATCAGGCCTCGAACCCGGCTGCCCCGGTCTGTACAAACGCATCGGCACATTGCTTGGCCAGCGCCCGCACGCGACCAATATAGGCCTGCCGTTCCGTGACCGAGATCACCCCCCGTGCGTCCAATAAGTTGAACATGTGGCTGGCCTTGATGCACTGATCATAGGCCGGGTGCGCCATGATGATACGCTTGCCGGTTTTTGGGTCGTCATGCTCCTGCGCCAGAATGGCGGCGCATTCGGCCTCGGCCTCTTCAAAATGACGCAGCAGAACTTCGGTATTGGCAACGTCAAAGTTCCAGCGGGCGTATTCCTCTTCGGTCTGTTTGAAGATGTCGCCATAGGTCAGCGGGCTGGGTGATTGCGGATCATTAAAGGGCATGTCCATCACGTGATCAATGCCCAGCACATACATTGCCAGACGCTCCAGACCATAGGTCAGTTCACCCGAAACGGGTGTGCAGTCATGGCCGCCGACTTGCTGAAAATAGGTGAACTGGCTGACTTCCATGCCGTCACACCAGACCTCCCAACCCAGACCCCAGGCGCCCAGTGTGGGGCTTTCCCAGTCATCTTCAACAAAGCGAATGTCATGTAGGTCCATGTCGATACCGATGGCCTGAAGGCTACCCAGATACAGCTCTTGCAGATCCGGCGGACTGGGTTTGATCAGCACCTGATACTGGTAATAGTGCTGCAACCGGTTGGGGTTTTCACCGTATCGCCCATCGGTTGGGCGGCGCGAGGGTTGCACATAGGCCGCCGCCCACGGTTTTGACCCCAAAGCGCGCAGCGTGGTGGCCGGGTGGAACGTACCTGCGCCAACCTCCATGTCATAGGGCTGCAGGATCGCGCAGCCTTTCGAAGCCCAATAGGTTTGAAGTCGCAGGATAATTTCCTGAAAAGAACGTGGTGCGCTGGACGGTTCGGTCATGACATTCCCTTTGGGCACGTCTGCGCCCGGTTCCGGTCGGTTTTGTCCTTCCTATGCAAGGGGCCAAGGGGCGTCAACGGGCCAATCGGGTTGGGCTGTCACTGCACCGCCACACTGGAAATTCCCCGTATTCCAGGCATGGCTTTCTGCGGTTCAATTCGCGTAGTCTGCCGCAAAGCTAAAACACTGCGAACACGGGCAGACAATGACACGCATATTCACTGCAATTCTGTTTCTATTTTCAATCGGCGCAAGTGCCGTATCAGCGCAACAAGACGCCGGCGTTTGGGTCCAGGTCGAGGCGCGCCCTTCGCTGCGCGAGGCACAAGAGCGCGCGCAGGCTTATTCAAGCCTCTTGCCAGACGTAAACGGGTTTCGCCTGAATTCTGGCTGGTATGCTATTGTTATCGGGCCTTATTTGCGCAGTGACGCTGAACAGGTTCTGGACGTTTACCGGGCCGAAGGGCAGATACCGGCTGACAGCTACATAGCCTTCACCAGCTCTCTGGGTCAGCAGTTCTGGCCAGTCGGTGCGAATATCCTGAACCGGGGCGTGGTGACACCGCCCGTCGAAAACACTCCACAACCGGAAGCGACCGTTTCGGGGTTGTCGGCTGAGCCCGCAGATGAAACCCGCTCGCAAGCCCTACAGTCCGAACGCCTGCTCACTGCGCAAGAGCGTCGGGATTTGCAGACAGCCTTGCAGGCCGCAGGGTTTTACAACGCCACTATTGACGGCGCGTTTGGTCAAGGCACGCGCCGATCGATGGGTGACTGGCAACGATTCAACGGTTTTGAAGCCACCGGCGTTCTGACCACAGCGCAGCGCAAGTCGCTGATGGATAACTATAACGCGCCGCTGATCAGCGTCGGCATGGCGCGATATTCGGACCCGCAGGCCGGTATTGATCTCGACCTGCCGTTGGATGTTCTTGCCTTTGACCGCTATGAGGCCCCATTTGCGCATTTCAAAGGCACCACCGACCTTGATGCCAAAGCGCTGCTGATCAGTCAGAAGGGCGACAAGGCGACCCTACGCGCGCTCTACGAGGTCATGCAATCGCTAGAGATCGTCCCACTGGACGGCCCCCGTCAATTGCGCGGTGATCGCTTTACACTGGAAGGTCGCGGGAACGGGGTTGTCTCGTACACCCAGGCCGCGCTGAAGGACGGCCAGATCAAAGGCTTCACGCTGGTCTGGCCCGAAGGGGATGAAGCCCGCCGGGCACGGGTTCTGGCCGCGCTCAAGGCCAGCTTCACCACAAACAGCGCCGTTCTAGACGCAGGGGCCGGTGCAAATGCCGAGCAACGGATCGATCTTGTTTCCGGCCTGCAAATCCGCAAGCCGCGCCTGTCCCGGTCCGGCTTTTTCACCGATGCTAGCGGTACAATCCTGACGGTATCCGAGGCCACCGACAGCTGCACCCGGATCACCCTGAACGACGATCAGGAAGTTCAGGTCGCCTGGGCCGATGCTGATCTGGGCGTGGCCGTTCTGCGGCCCCGGAACAACCTTGCGCCGATCAGCGTCGCGGAATTCGGCACCGATCAACCGCGCATCCAATCCGAGGTCGCAGTGTCGGGCTTTTCGTATCAGGGCGCATTGGGGGCGCCGACGCTGACCTATGGCCAGATTACTGACGTGCGCGGTCTGAACGGAGAAGACGGAGTGAAACGTCTGGCGATGGCCGCCCAGCCGGGCGATGCTGGCGGACCTGTTTTCGATGACGCCGGTCAGGTTGTCGGCATGTTGCTACCCACCCCGTCCGATGGGCGCACCTTGCCCGCCTCGGTCAGTCTGGCAGCCACGGCTGAGCGGTTGAACGCGGCGCTTGAACAGGCAGGCGTCTCGGGCCAACCGGGTCAATCGACTGCCGAGATCTCACCCAACGAACTTAGCCGCAGAGCCAACGGAATGACTGTTCTGGTGCATTGTTGGGATTAATTTGATCCCCAAAAGTGGAACGCCGCCCCTTTGGGCGGCGTTTTTTTGTTTACACGATATCAGGCGTTACGCGGATGAGGGTTGGAACCGGCGCGTCGAAGGCCGCGCGCACTGCAGTCTGCATCTCCGCCAAACTAGTGGGCGCGGCAGACAGGGCCCCAAAAGCCTCAGCCAGTTTGCAGAAATCCGGGTTGTGGGCGACCACCGCGTTCGGCGCGATCTGACCTCGGACCATACTGTCCTCGATCTCTTTCAGCTTGCCGTTGTCCCATAGGATAATGGGCAGTGAAAGACCCAGCTCGACCGCTACACCAAGTTCCATCATCGTATAGTGGAACCCGTAATCCCCGGCGATCACGGCTGTTGGTTTGCCCCGACGCGCAACCGCACCGCCAATACCAGCGGGCAAGCCATATCCCAGCGTGCCAAAGCCGGTCGGGTGATGCCAGTGATAGGGATAGGCCATGTCCCAGACCTCTTTCCCGGCATAGGCGATTTGGGTCATGTCGGAATAGATCATCGTATCCGCCGGCATGGCATCGCGCAGAGCATCAAGCACCGGAACGATCCCCGGCCGCTCGGCATCGACCTCGGCGCGCCAGCGTCTGCGCGCCTCTGTGATTTCTTCCGGCGTCCAACCCGTTGCAGGTTTCACCTTGTCAATCGCACCCCATAAGGCATGCGCAAAACTTTCCCCATCAGCCTGCAGCTTGACGCCCGCACGATGGTGATCGGACAGAACCCTGGGATCAAGATCGACCCGCACCAGATGAGCGCTGTGCCCCAGGTTGTCGCGCCACAGATCGACCTCGCCCAGTTCGGCACCTACGGCGACTACAAGGTCAGCGGACCCAATCATCTCGGCGCTGCCGGGGCGCGTCAGCATGGCACCAAAGTCCAACGCATAACCCTGCCCGGCCATCCCACGCCCAGCAAAAGTTGTGAAGCAGGCCGCTCCCAGTTCCGTCAAAATCTGCCGCCACAGATTAGACCGCGCGCCACCGCCCAAAATGAACAACGGCCTGCGCGCGATATTCAACAAAGACATGACCGGAGCAATATCGGGTGGCAAAACCTTGGTGCGCAGCCCCGGCTGATTGGGAAATGGCGCGGGGTCGGCATCGGCCTCAAGCTGGGCAATCGGCACCTGAATATGTTTGGGGCGCGGTCGGGACAGTTCGAACTCTTCAAAAGCACGCTCGACCAGACCATAGGCGGTCTGTGCGGAAATGGCCTGCCGCGACCAGTCAGTCACGGTTTCAGCCGCCCCAAGCTGATCCTTCATCTGATGCAATTGCCCATGCACCGCCTGCGTTTCATCAAGACAAGAAGACATCACCAGCAGGGGCACCGAATCCGTATAGGCCTGCCCCATCGGTGTCATGATATTGCACAGCCCCGGCCCGGTGATCACATAGGCCACACCCGGCTTGCCGGTCGCGCGAGCATAGCCATCGGCCATGAACCCAGCCCCCTGTTCATGCCGGGCCAACACATGCGTGATGCCAGCTTCTTCGATGCCGCGATACATTTCCTGGTTGTGAACACCAGGGATGCCGAAAATCACGTCAACGCCGCGATCTTTCAACATATGCGAAATCTGGGCCCCCAAGGGTCTTTTCATCAGTTTCTCCAGAATTGGACGGTGAACAACGCGTAGACGGCCAGCAGTTCCAGCCGCCCGACCAACATGCCGATGGACAACAACCATTTAGCGGTGTCATTCAGCCCGGCGAAATTTCCTGCCGGACCGATCTGGCTGCCCAGTCCCGGCCCCACATTGGCCAGTGCGGTCGCAGCCCCCGAAACCGAAGTGATGAAGTCCAACCCCGTCAGCGCCAACGCCCAGGCCAGCACACCCAGCGACAGCACGAAGAACATGAAAAAACTCATCACCGAAGTCAGGACATCCGTCCCGATCGTGCGCCCGCCATATCGCGGGGCAAAAACGCCATGCGGTGAGCGGATACGGCGAATTTGCGTTTTGATCGACGCAAACAGCAGCTGATACCGGAAAATCTTGATCGAACAGGCGGTCGAGCCCGCGCATCCGCCGATCAGACCGATCAGAAAGAACAGCATGACCGGGAAACTGCCCCACGTCATGTAATCAACGCTGGCATAACCCGTACCCGAAATAATCGAGGTGATGTTGAACAGCGATTCCCGGAACGCTTGTTCCCAATGATGTGGAAAGACTACGGTTAGGAACACCGCCATGACCACGACCAGCACCAGGATTGTCGCCAGGAATGTCTGTATCTGGCTGTCCTGCCACAGTGAGTTCGTGTTGCCATTGGCGAATTGAACATAGCGCACGAAGGGCAGCGCCGCGAGGATCATAAAGACCGCAGCCGCATACTCGGTCGGCCCCGAGAAACTGCCGAAGGACGTGTCGTAGTTCGAGAACCCTCCGGTCGCGATGGTTGTCATCGCATGCACGACGGCATCGAAAAAACCCATCCCCAAACCGGCGTAGACAAGCGCGCAGACAAAGGTCAAAAAGACATAGATCAGGGAAATCTGCCCTGCGATCTCTTGCGCGCGCGGTAGGATTTTCCCCATGGTTTCAAACCCTTCCGAGCGGAAAATCTGCATCCCTCCCACGCGAAGTTCGGGCAGGAACACCATGGCGACTACAATAATCCCAATGCCACCCAGCCATTGCAGCAATCCGCGCCACAACAGCAAACCCTGAGGCAGATTATCAAGCCCGGAAATGACAGTCGAACCAGTAGTGGTCAGCCCCGACATTGCCTCAAAATAAGCATCGACAAAGCGCAGCTCGGTCTCGCCGAATAAAAACGGGATTGCGCCGAAAAAGGGCAGCGCCACCCAAACGCCGGTGGTCAGCAAAAAGGTCTGACGGATCGTCAGACCTTCGCCCACTCCGTTCGAACAACTGATGGACAGGATAACGCCCGTCAGCATGGTGATGACGCCGCTTCCCAGAAAAACAGGCCATTCACCCCGGCCTTCGATGAAATCCGCAAGCATGGGAAGCATCATGGTCGCCCCAAGAATGGCGACCAACAGGCCAATCACATATCCAACCGGGCGCATATCCGTCATGAGGCGCAGCGTTGGCGCGCCTGCACGACTGTGTCAAGCGGATGTCCCGTTTACTCGTCGGTTTTGCTGACGGGTGTGGGCATTGCGGGCGGTTTTGAAGGCGCGCGCGTCCGGTTCTGAGGTGCAGCAGACTTGGCTGTATCCGCCAGGGGCGCCACAGGTTTCGCCTCGGCTTTGGGGGCCACAGGCTTGGCGGCAGGTGCAGCCGTTGGTTTTGCCGTGACCGATTTCGCCGCCTGCACTTTGGGCGCGGCTGGCTTGGCTGTGGCCTTGGGTGCCGCAGGTTTCGCTACTGCCTTTGGAGCCACGCGTTTTGCGGCAGGTTTGGGTGCGGCGGGCTTTGCCTCGGGCTTGACGGCCGCAGGTTTAGGCGCTGCAACCTTGGCCACTGCTGGCTGGGAGGCCGCATTTGCCACAACCTGTTTAGGTGATTCGGCTTTTGGGGTCGCTGCCGTCTTGGCCCGAACGCGCGGTTTGGACTTTGGTGCGGCGGTCGTTTTGACCTTGGCTACAGGCTTGGCAGCTGCCGCCTTGGATTTGAATTCCGGTTTCTTATTGGCAGGTGCAGGAACCGACGAAGACGCGTGCAGAGCATGCACTGGAACGAAAGGCAGCTCCATGGCCGAATTCGCCAAAATCTGCATGATCTTCAGTTGGTTGCTGACTGCATAACCGGCCAGTCGAATGGCCGCCGCCTGAAACTCAAGCGGTTGGGTAATCGGATTCATTAGTCATTTCTCCTGTAAAAACGAAGCAACCTTCCAAGAAAAGAACCGCTCTGCCCCACCCCGGTATTAGGGGCGAGTGACCAAGGCTTGAAATCCCCGGACATCGCACGTCGCGGCTTCCTTTTCAGAGTGGCCCGTGGGCTGACACGCCCTCACACCATGGCTGCGTTCACGGATAGTTTAACGCGAAACACACTGCGCGTGCAGAAATATTGCTGCAGTGCGGCAATTTTTCGCCAATTGGATCAAAATGAGACAACAGGATGCTCTTTTCGAGCTACCCGATGTGAAACAGGGTCGAGAACAAGCGTGGATCCAAACTGGCGGAAACAAAGGTTGGCCCTTCGGTCAGCACCGACACTGCGTCGTGGCTGTGCAGGCTTTCCTGATGGCTGGCCACAACACGGAAATCACCGACATGATGATCGGCCAGAAGCTCGGCACAAAACAAGCGCGCGGCGTCTTCGACAAAGATTGGGTTCGCGGCATTCAGCTCGGCAAAGGCCTGTTCGTCCTCGCGCTTGACCATCACTTGCGTTTCGGTCGGTACGGCGCGGCGGCACAGGGCAATCAGATCTTCGAACCACAGGCAATCTGCTTTGCAATCAACAACAACGGAAATCCGCGCAACAGAACGCTGGGAATGCGGTGTCGCCAGTTGCCCCCGTGTGGACCGCGCATGTTCGCTCAGCTCAAGCGAACATGGGCAGGTGGACGAATAGACATAGTCCAGATGGATGATCTTCTGACGTACGCCGTTTTGTTCGACCAATTCCAACGCGATGTCGTAATACTGATACCCTTGCAGCCCCGATCGCAGGCTTTCCACCCGGTCCGGGTAGGAAAACCTCATCTGGATACGCGCATCGAAACTGTCCAGATCGGTCATATAATCGTCCAGCGCAGCCTCCATAACCTCAAAACTGAACGTACGCTCGGCATGTTTGTAGAACGAGCGCATAATGCGGGACATGTTGATGCCCTTCTTTTCGGCATCAAGGCTGACCGTTCCGGTGACCGAGGTTTCAAGCGTGAGATCCTCACCATGTTTACGGTGGAATCGAATCGGCAAACGGAAATTAGAAATGCCCACATGCTGAATTTGTTGCATGGCCCCGCGGATCAGGCTGGACGGTCCGTTTTGAAGGTCCGGCAACGATGCCCGATAGGCCGCGTCAACTGTGAAATCTTCGGCATATTCTCGCGACAGCGAAGGATAATTCACTGGAACCAGCCCGGGCACGAGGCGCGCAATTGCAGGATCAAGCTGGCTGATCTCAGCTTCACTCGCGGACTCGGCCCATTTGCGCAGCGTTCTAAGCGCGGCGGCGGCGTCTTCATTGTCAGGTGCGTCTTCAATGGTGCGGGGGTACACATTCATCGAACGGGGTTCCTCGGTTGGTCGCCGGACTATATACAGGTTCGACGCTTTTTCCAGTTTAACCGTATACGCATCAAAGTACGGCCCGGATGAAAATCCGCAAACATCGCGGGAGTTACGCCGCGTTTACGCAGTTTCACCCAAGGCATAACAGGATATAGAGCGTAGTTAGCGCTGAGAAACGTCCAAAGCGCGCTTAATATCGGCAAGCAGGTCGCCCGCATCCTCCAGACCGATGGACAGGCGGATCAGGCCGGGAGTAATGCCCAACTCGTCTTTCTGCTCATCGCTCAGCCGTTGGTGGGTCGTGGTCGCCGGATGGGTCGCAATCGACTTGGCGTCGCCCAGGTTGTTCGAAATCACCGGAATCGTCATCGCGTTGAGGAACGCAAACGCAGCCTCTTTTCCGCCCTTGATATCCAGCGACAGAACGGTGCCGCCCTTACCGCCCAACTGTGATTGAACCAGCGCATTCTGCGGATGCGTCTTTAGCCCCGGATACAATGTGCGTTCCAACGCGGCGTGACCCTCCAGTGCCTCAGCCACGATCTGGGCCGTCTCAGCCTGAGCATTGACACGCAGGGTCATCGTTTCCAGACCTTTCAACATGATCCAGGCGTTAAACGGGCTCAGCGCCCCACCGGTGTGCTTCAGATAAGGCTCAACGGTGCCGCGGATGAAGTCCTTGGTGCCGATGATTACGCCGCCCAGCGCACGCCCCTGCCCGTCGATATGTTTGGTCGCCGAATAGATCACAACATCCGCGCCCTGCTCGATCGCACGCGAAAACACTGGGGTCGAGAACACATTGTCCACGACCACCATCGCACCAACTGCGTGGGCCAGTTCGGCTACGGCCGAGATGTCGATCACCTCAAGCGTCGGGTTCGACATGGATTCAAAGAACACAGCCTTTGTGTCGGGCCGGATCGCCGCTTTCCATTCGTCTAGATTGGTGCCGTCTACGAAAGTTACATCTACACCAAACCGGGTCAGGATATTCTCGACAATATACAAGCATGAGCCGAACAGCGCCTTAGCCGAAACGATGTGGTCGCCTGCCTTCAGCATCGAGGTCAGCGCGCCATTGACAGCCGCCATGCCCGAAGCTGTGGCGAAAGCATCCTCGCCCCCCTCAAGCGCCGCGATACGCTGCTCGAACATCGACACGGTAGGGTTGCCATAGCGGGCATAGATGAACTCATCCGGGCCACATTCCAGAAAACGGGCCTCGGCCTGTTCGGCATTCTCATAGACGAACCCCTGGGTCAGAAAGATCGCCTCGCTAACCTCATTGTATTGGCTGCGGCGGATGCCGCCATGGACGGCTTGGGTACGTTTGTTCCAGCTTTCGCTCATGTCATTCCTCTCGACCTTTGCCCGGCAAAGGCATCAAAAAAACCCCAGACGCGGTCAAGCGAAAGGGGCCTTTCATCCTGACCTTTTAGCGGTGTTGTTTAGCGTGGCCCGCAATCCGGTAACAAATCGCCACGTAGCTCTGCGAGAGGCAATACGCTTCGGGCGGTTTGCCGTCAAGCCCGGCGTTCCCTCGGTCACGGTTGCGTAATCGGCTCTTGCCGCCCCGTCAGAAACCCGCATGATCCTTTCAACAAAAGGAGGGCACATGGCGGACCCGATTGATCTGTATTTTTGGCCTACCCCCAACGGGTGGAAGGTATCCATCGCGTTAGAAGAGATGGAGTTGCCCTATTCCACGCATCTGATCAACATCGGAAAGGGCGATCAGTTCGAGCCCGAGTTCCTGAAGATTTCGCCCAACAACCGAATGCCTGCAATCTTTGACCCTGACGGGCCCGACGGCGCGCCTGTTTCCGTGTTCGAAAGCGGGGCAATCCTGATGTATCTGGCTCGCAAGACCGGGCGGTTTTACGGCAATACCGAGCGTGACCGTATCGCGGTCGAAGAATGGCTGATGTGGCAGATGGGCGGCGTTGGCCCGATGGCCGGTCAGGCGCATCACTTCCTGAAATACGCACCCTACATGGACCCACCGCATGACCTGCCCTATGCAAAAGACCGCTACCGCACCGAGGTCGGGCGTTTGTACGGCGTGCTGGATCGACGGCTGGCCGACAACGAATATGTCGCGGGCGACTTCTATTCCATTGCCGACATGTCAATCTGGGGCTGGGCCAGCCTATGGGAAGGCCAGCAGCAGGTGTTAGAGGACAAGCCGCACTTTGCCCGCTGGCTGGAGACGGTCAGTGCCCGTCCCGGCGTCCAATCCGGTCGCGCACTGCATGCCGAATTGCGTGGAGATAATCGTGACAAGCAGTCGCAAGAGACCTTGTTTAAGCGATAAATCAAATCGATCCAGTGTCAGCTGTGAGCCCATAGCGGACCGACACCGTAAATCGAACTACTATTGTGGAGAGTACCAAATAGGCGAAGTATAGGCGCGTTCCTGTGCTGTCATAGGGACGCCATCTGGCATGTCTATTCCGAACTTCACTGCATCATACGCCGTCCAGCGAGGGGTCGGAATTTCCATAACCCGGGCATAATAAAATGCGCTTTCCGAGGGATCGAAATCCGGGTCTTCCCACACGGTTCCCAGCTCAGAGGCTCCAATTGTGTTGGTCCACGAGGGGATAGAAAGGTCCACTGTGGTGCCTACCGACGGCAACTTGCCAGCGGCATCTGGTTCGCGGGAACCAGACCAGGCCACGTCGTAGACTTTTTCCCGTTGCTCTCCATCTTCATCCAACCAGCCCTTTATGATCTGGATTCGATCCAGGTTTGCTCCCATCGGATCACGAAGCGCATATACTAGAAAGGAAGGTGTGCCTTCACCAGGGTCAAGATCACCACCCATCGGTACCCCTTTGCTGTATCCCACAAGCGCCAAGTCGCGCCGTAACGCATCTTCTTCGGCAAAAGAATATCCTCCGAACATACGGACGCGCATTCTGGGCCCTGTTGTTGCGTAGGTTTCACGCCGATGCATCGCATCCCAAATGGCTTCTCTGGAATTCTTCTGCGCCCATACTGCAGTTAGACCGCCAGTAATGTATTGCGACGAAAGCAGCGCAACAGTCCCATCAGCATAGGTCTTACTGACATGTTGGCTGCGCTCTTCGCTGGGCTCGTAACCGGTGAACTTCCCGAAGAAATTGTCGTTATCTGGAGCCGTTAAACCTGTGTGTGTGTCACTGGCCCCACCCAGGCCAAACTTGAAAGGGTTTACTCCCAAAGCCTTTTCCAAAGATAAGCCTCGAAGTAACCCGGATCGAGCGTATTCACCGGGCAACATTTCTGGCTCTTTCGGAACCGAAGCATCCAGATTGCCGTAATCCCATGTTTCGAAGTCAGCAAATTCATCGTCAGGTGATAGGAACGGGTGGGCCTCACCATCTCCCTTAATCTGCGTGGGTTCGTATAGTCTTTCCCATTTGTTTCGCGCTTCTGCGTATGCGGGATCTAACGGCACACCATCCGCGAAGTCATCGACTAAAGGGAACATCCAGCCGTTAGACAAGTTCCCATTATGTGGAATAGCAAGAACACGCCCGCCTGTCGTTTGTTCATAGTTCTCCAACCACTTCCAAAGATCACGAGGGTTAGGTGAGCCCACAGGTGGCGTTGTTGTATAAGGCAGTATCTGTCTTGTGAGCTCAGGGCCATCGCGAAAGATCACATTTCGGTGCAAATTGTTCCCTGCGACGAGAGATGTCCATTCATAGGCGATAAAGGTGCTGAACACACCCGGATCATTGTACTCTTCCGCGGCATCGATAATTTCGTCCCAAACACGGGCATACGCAGGGTTGCCTGGTTGGTAGTTCAGCGCAGGGGAAACCTGTCCTTGCGCAAACGCGGCTGTAAGCTCAAGCGCAGCCGCTAGAGCGGCTTCTCCTCCCTTATTGAATTCTTCATGGAAATATCTGCCTTGCTCATCTGCCAAGATATTGGGAGCACCTCCGATGATATCGGTAATCGCACCCATAGCATCCGAATGATCTGTAATCATGAAGAAATCGAGAGGCCTCGACAACTTTACAGGTTGCCCCGTGTTCGACACAACTTCTTCGCCACGCGCAAACCGATAGGCATCATGAGGCATGAGGCGCGTACCGCCCCCACCAGCATCCCCGGAAAGACCAGTGTGAACGTGAGTGTCGCCAAAAAAGACTTGAGTTGGATATGCGCGTTCAGCGTAAGGTGAATAAGGTCGACCGGAAGGGCCTGAAAGGCCTGACGGATTTATTGCATCCTGAGCTAAGACTGGGCTCATCAAAATGAGAGCTGCTGGCAAAACATAGCGAAACAATTTTTCCTCCATAATTGAAGGCACCATAGCACAACTCTGCTCGAGAAGTTATTTCGACTGAGTTCGAAGGTTTGCTAAGTCCGCATTGCAGACCTATCCCCCCGCCCGCACCATCACATCCAGCTCCGCGAGATATCCTCAACATCTCTGCGTTCAAATTGGGCACCAAATGCGCACAGCATTTCGACATGCGCTGAGGCAACAAGGGAAAGCCAGCACAGAGCAATTTGTTCAAGCGATGAGAAATCCCTGCTATACTCTGGCTTTGAATAGGAAAAGGATTTTTCAAAGCCCAGACTGGTCCACGCCTCGACACCTGCTTTGAGACTGGTCAGGCGACCATCGGTCGGGCCGGAAAATGAACGAGTTGTTTTATGCGAGTTTTAACCCCTCTGTTTATTTTATGCACAGGAATGGCGAGCGCCGCGCCAGATTGCGAGGAGCCTGCGCAGGCTCAACCGCATGAACTGGTGGCCTATGACCCGTCCGCCGAATTGGACGTTCTGTTGGAGGAAGACGCCGTCGCAGCCCCCGCCAAGCGCGAACTGACTGTATCCCTCAGACCGCGGCTGCGGCCCTGCAAATTCCGTCAGATCGAGGTTGGCCGCGAACGGATGCGCGATCGCGGTGCGGTGTGTGGCGACTGGACCATTCTCGGCGAGAGCCGAAAACCCTTTAGAGGAAAGTACAGGGGATGCGGCATTGCCGATCCCGTGCGTATCCGCGTGGTGTCTGATGTCTTTCTCAGCCAATTGGCGCTGATGGATTGCGAAACCGCCATCACGCTCAAGACTTGGCTGGAGAACACGGCCAAACCGACCTTTGCGGATCAGGGTGGCGGTTTGAAAGGAATTCGTCTGGCCGGCCATTATGCGTGCAAGACACAGAACAATCAGCCGCGCGCGCGAATGTCGGAACACGCCCGTGGCCGCGCGATTGATATCTCATCTTTCGTACTCATGGACGGCACTGTGATCACGGTACGCGACGGGTGGACAGCTGAAGATACAAGCGACGCCATGCGTGAGCTTCATGCAGGTGCTTGCGGTCTGTTCGGCACAGTTCTGGGTCCGGACGCCGACCGCTATCACAAAGGGCATTTCCATTTTGACACAGCGAGCCGCCGCAGCGGATCTGTTTGTCGCTAGAGGCCTAACCCTCCCCCCGTACCAATACATCCAGCATTGATGAGATATCCTCGATCTCTTCCGCGATCACATGGGTCACCGAATGCGCCCGCTGCATCCGGCCCGTGACCCGCAACAGGCGCCCGGAAATCACCGCGCGGCGGAATTGTTCGTAGATTTTCCGCCAGACGACCACGTTCACGATACCGGTCTCATCCTCAAGCGTGACAAAGATCACCCCCTTGGCTGTCCCCGGTCTCTGCCGCAGAATCACCAGCCCGGCGACAGCCACGCGCGCGCCTTCAGGCGGGTCGTCCAGCCGGTTGGCTGGCAAACAGGTCGGCGGGCGCGGCCAGTTCCGGTTTGAAACCGCAGGATGAACAGGGGCAACAAGCATGAGAACAAAAATAGAACAAACTGCAGGAAAGTCCAGACACGGCGTGTTGAGTCGCAAATGGTACTGGAAAGACCTAAACGCCTTCACTAAGGAAGAATTCGACAACCGAAAAAGGAAGACGCACGCAATGGCAAAGATCACCTATGTCGAGCATGGCGGTACCGAACACACAGTCGAGGTCGCCAACGGGCTGACAGTCATGGAAGGGGCCCGCGACAACAACATCCCCGGCATCGAGGCCGACTGCGGCGGCGCGTGCGCCTGCTCGACCTGCCACGTCTACATCCACCCCGACTGGGTCGAGAAAGTCCCAGGCAAGGATGACATGGAAGAAGACATGCTGGATTTTGCCTATGAGCCCGACCCGACCCGTTCGCGCCTGACCTGCCAGATCAAGGTCACGGATGAGTTGGACGGTCTGGTGGTACAGATGCCCGAAAAGCAGATCTAATGCTTTCCAAAGCGCCGCGTCTGTCCGCCCGTCTGTGGCAACATCGGGCACGCGGCGCGGTGCTGGCGTTGAGTGTGTGGCTGACGGCGATGGGACCAGCAGCTGCAGACACCATCACAAGCGCCCGCTTCACTGAGCCAACGACACGCTATGCCCACGGCGTACTGGGCGACGACATCGAATATGGCGCGCTTGAACTCAAAGTTTCGAATACGTCAACTAAAACGCTCTTCATCCAGCCGGTAAACAAACGCTCGGTTCTGACCATCAAGTTGCCACTTGATCGCGTCTTTGAAGACCTCAGTCCCCGTCTGGTCGATATCAATCTAGATGGATCAAACGAAGTGATCGTCGTGGAATCCAGCGTCCATGCCGGCGCACAACTCGCAATCTATGATGCACGCGGAGAAAAGATCGCAGCCACGCCCCACATTGGGACCCGCTTTCGCTGGCTCGCTCCAATTGGCGCTGCAGATCTGGATGGTGACGGGCTAGTCGAGATTGCTTACATCGACCGCCCGCATCTAGCCAAAACCCTGCGCATTTGGCGATTTCAGAACAGCGCACTGACCGAGATCGCAACCCTACCCGGTCTGACCAATCACCAGATTGGAGAGGACTTCATCACCGGTGGCATTCGCAAATGCGGAGGAAACCGTGAAATTATTGTGGTCAACGCTGACTGGAGCAGCATTGTCAGCGTCAACTACGATGATGGCTGGAAAAAACGGGAACTGCTGCCCTTTACCCCATCTGCAATGAAAGGGGCACTGGCCTGTCCAAAATAGAACCGACCGCAGCCCGCGCCAGCGGGCTGCCCGGCCCAAGGCCTTTGTCGGTGCATCTTTGATGCAGCGTCAGGACGCGGGAGCGTTTTGGATCAGAGCGCCCGCCAGCCGATGTCGCGACGGTAGAACCCATCAGGCCAGTCAATCCCGTCGACCGCCCCATAGGCCCGGTCCCGTGCCTCTTGCAATGTGCCTCCACGGGCAGTGACACTCAGTACGCGACCGCCAGAGGCCACGATCTGACCCTCCGAAGCCTTGGTTCCGGCGTGGAACACCATATTCCCGCTATCCTCGGGAAGGCCCTCCAGACCATTGATCACACTGCCCTTTTCGTACGCACCCGGATATCCGTTCGCCGCCATCACCACGGTCAGGGCATGATCATCCGCCCAGTTCACCCGCGCCTCGCCCAACCGGCCCTCGGCAGCGGCATGCATCAGGTCCATCGCCTGTGCGCCCAGACGCATCATCAGAACTTGGCATTCAGGATCGCCAAACCGCACATTGTATTCCACCAGACGGGGCTGGCCGTCCTTGATCATCAGTCCGGCATAGAGAACACCCTGAAACGGCATTCCGCGCCGTTTCATCTCGGCTACGGTGGGTTTGATGATCTCTTCCATCGCGCGGGCTTCAATCTCGGCGCTCAGAACCGGTGCCGGGGAATAAGCCCCCATGCCCCCGGTGTTCAGGCCCGTATCGCCCTCCCCCACACGCTTGTGGTCTTGTGCGGTGCCGACGGACAGGATGTTCTCGCCATCGCACAGCACGAACAGTGACGCCTCTTCTCCATCCATGAACTCTTCGATGACAACCTCGGCCCCTGCCCCGCCAAAAGCACCGCCGAACATGTCGTCGATGGCGTCCAAAGCGGTTTGGTCATCCATCGCCACGATCACGCCCTTGCCTGCGGCTAATCCGTCGGCCTTGACGACAATCGGAGCCCCCTGTTCGCGAATATAGGCTTTGGCTGGTTCAGCCTCGGTAAACCGCGCATAGGCTGCGGTCGGTGCGCCCGACGCATCGCAGATTTCCTTGGTAAAACTTTTCGACGCCTCCAACTGGGCTGCCGCCGCAGAAGGCCCAAAAACCAGCACGCCTGCTTCGCGCAGTCGATCCGCCACGCCGGCAGCCAAGGGTGCCTCGGGGCCTACAATCACGAAGTCAATCGCGTTTTCCTCAGCAAAACTAACGACGTCCCCACCGTTCTCAATATCCAGCGCGGCACAATCCGCGATCTGCGCGATCCCGGCATTTCCCGGCGCCACGATCAGACGGTCACATTTGGGGTTCTGCATCACCGCCCAAGCCAGGCTGTGTTCCCGCCCACCACTGCCGAGAATGAGGATATTCATGAATGCTCTCCGATCTGCTTGGCCTCGCCTTGCGCGCGTTCTAAGCTGGCCGGGCATTTGACACAAGGCGCTGAAATGTCCGACCTGCTTGACGACCCCATTCCCGGCCAAAACACCCCTGAATACACTGTCTCGGACATCTCGGGCGAGGTGAAACGCACGCTAGAAGGCACGTTCGGTCGAATCCGTGTGCGCGGCGAGGTCGGGCGCGTGTTCAAGGCGCGCTCGGGTCATCTCTATTACGACATCAAGGATGACCGGAATGTGCTGGCCTGCACCACATGGAAAGGCCAGATCTCGGGCTTGTCCGTTGTCCCCGAAGAAGGGTTGGAGGTTGTGGTCACCGGTCGACTGACCGCATTTGGCGCGCAGTCGAAATACAACTTGAACGTCGATGAGGTCGCCGTTGCCGGACAAGGCGCGCTGATGGCGTTGCTGGAGAAACGCAAGAAACAGCTTGAGGCCGAAGGGCTGTTTGCCCCCGAGCGTAAAAAACCGCTGCCCTATCTGCCACGGGTCATCGGTGTTGTGACCTCTCCCTCAGGGGCGGTGATCCGGGACATACTGCACCGCCTGCGGGATCGGTTCCCGCGTAAGGTTCTGATCTGGCCAGTCGCCGTGCAGGGGTCGAACTGTGCCCCCGAAGTTGCAAATGCGATCAACGGGTTCAACAAATTAACACCCGGAGGCGCTCTGCCCCGCCCTGACCTGATTATTGTCGCCCGGGGTGGAGGTTCGATCGAAGATCTGTGGGGATTTAATGAGGAAATCGCGGCGCGCGCCGCTGCGGGATCAGATATCCCGCTGATCTCGGCCGTGGGGCACGAGACGGACACGACGCTGATTGACTACGTCTCAGACCGTCGCGCGCCCACACCGACCGCCGCCGCCGAACTGGCCGTACCTGTACGGATAGAGCTGCTGGCCTGGACCGGCGAACAAGGCGCACGTCTGTCGCGTGCCGCAACCGATGCGGTCCAACGTCGGTCGCAGCGCCTGCGCGATCTGTCCCGCGCCCTGCCGCGCCCGGACAGCCTGTTGAATACCCCGCGCCAACGGCTTGATTTGATTGCAGATCGCCTAACCCCGGCGCTTGAGCGCGGTGTGCAGAACCGCCGCCTACAAGTGGTTAAACTTTCCGCCCACCTGCGCCCCTCGACCCTGCGCAACCTTGTTTCAAGCCGACAAGAAGCGGTGCGCAACCTGTCGTCACGCTTGTCCTTGCGTCCCATTCAGCGTGAGATCGAGATACAGCGCCAATCCATCACCCGATTGGCTGAGCGTATGAACGCCGCCCAAACAACGCGCCTGGACCGGATGCGACAACAGCTGGACGCCACCGACCGCCTACGCGAAACGCTCAGCTACAAGGCAACGTTGCAACGGGGTTATGCCGTGGTCCGCGCCGAGGATCAGGTTGTCACGACAAAAGCTCAGGCTGCAAAGCATGGCTCACTTGAGATAGAGTTCGCCGATGGCGTGCTGACCACCGGTCAAACTGCTGCCCCACGGTCAGCTACGAAAAAAACGCCCAAAAAAGACGCGCCAGATCAGGGTTCATTGTTCTGAACCGATCTCAGACACCAACATCCGGCCCATAGCAAATCATCTCTTCGTCGACATCCTCGGCCTCATAAAGCTCGGTTTCTTCCGGGTCGCCTTCGAATTGCGCGATCAGACCACCCCCTGATCGGGTGAACACCCAGCATTGTGGGTCCAGACGGTCTTCGTAGATGAAACAGATCTGGGCATCCTTTTCGTACCAGACGCCATGCTTGCAATCGCCATCCAGAAACGACCAAATGACGCGGCGATTGGGCAAGTACCGTTCGACGCCATATACCTGCCCCTGAAAACCGTAGAACAGGGTTTTCCCCCGCGTGTAGTCGTCAAAATCCGCACCCGACAGGGCTGATTGAGCCGTCGCTGAATACGCGGGCAGCAGAAGAAGAATCACAAGATATCTGAGCATAGCCACATTGTGTCAGAAGCAATTGTCCGGCGCCAATCACCATTTCCGCAGGATCCCTGCCTCAACGTCACGGTTGAGGTGAATCAACAACCCGTCACAAGCTGCTGAAAACGGAGAGGTATCTATGACAACTGTACTGTTCTGGCTCGCGGCTGCTTGTGCTTTGGCCTACCTGCCGCTGTCGCCGCGTCCGGCCAGCACATTGCGATCCGTGTTGAAAACTGCATCCGTCGCACTGCTGGCCGTGACTGCCTTGTTGGGTGCAGGTCCGCTTCTTCTGGTGGTCGCGCTCTTATTGTGCGCCATTGGCGACGCGCTGTTGTCGCGCGAAACTGACAGCACTTTCATGGCCGGGATTGGGGCCTTTGCCGCAGGTCACCTTGCATATATCGCCCTGTTTCTCACTCATCCTTCAAGCAATCTTGCCCTGATTTTCGACCAGCCTGGGTATTTCTGGTCCCTTATCATTCTGGGCATTGTCGCCGCCACCCTGTTGGCCCCACGGGCCGGGGACCTCAAAGGTCCTGTTCTGGGCTATATTCCGATCATTCTGGGGATGGGCGTCGCCGTACTGACCCTGCCCGAAACCGGCGCCCTGAGATGGGCCTTGCCTGCAGCTCTGGCCTTCATTGCCTCGGATCTTATCTTGGCAACCGAAAAGTTCCTGCTGCCCAAGGGCCACCCCGCCCTGAAGATCACGCCTTATCTGGTCTGGCCACTTTATTGGGGTGCTCAGGCGGGTCTGCTGATTGCGTTCCTCTGACCCTTTGCAACTGCCGCAAATCCGCATTAGGTGAGGGGAACACCTGCGGAGACCAAAAATGGCGTTTTTCTCAAAGCTCAAGGACAAGTTGTTCAAATCCTCGTCCCGCCTCGAACAGGGGCTTGAGGCCATTGTTGAAGATGGGGGCGAGGAAACAGTCGCACCCGACCCGATCATCCCGGACCCCGAGCCGCAGCCGGAACCCGTACCGGAAGTTCCCCAACCAGTCCCAGAGGTGCCCGAACCTACGCCAGCGCCGCAACCGGTTGAGGTACCCGAGCCCGCGCCTGTTGATCCGACACCTGCCCCCCCGCCCCCCGAGGCGACACCTTCCAAAGGCGTGTTGGGTCGATTGTTCGGTCGCAGCGAGGCCAAAACCGCCGTGCGCCGTACGCTGGACGACGACATGCTGGAACAGCTCGAAGAGCTGCTGATCGCCTCGGATATGGGCGTAGATACTGCCTTACGTGTCACCGCCAACATGGCCGAAGGGCGCTTTGGCCGCAAACTCTCGACCCAGGAAATCAAACAGCTTTTGGCGCAGGAAGTGGCCCGCGTAATGGAGCCAGTCGCCAAACCCCTACCTATCTATGCCAAACGTCCGCAAGTGGTGCTGGTCGTCGGCGTGAACGGCTCAGGTAAAACCACAACGATCGGCAAACTGGCCAGCCAGTTCAAAGCTGCCGGCAAAAAGGTCGTGATCGCTGCAGGAGATACCTTCCGCGCTGCCGCTGTCGAACAGCTGCAAGTCTGGGGCGATCGCGCGGGCGTGCCCGTCCTGACCGCCCCTGAAGGGTCCGATCCGGCCAGCCTTGCCTTCGACGCGCTGACCAAGGCGCAAGAGGACGGTGCCGACTTGCTGATGATCGACACCGCCGGTCGGCTGCAAAACCGCGCCGACCTGATGGAAGAACTGGCTAAGATCGTCCGTGTTATCCGCAAGAAAGACGAAACCGCACCGCACAACACATTGCTGGTGCTGGACGCCACGACCGGTCAGAACGCGCTGAGTCAGGTGGAAACTTTCCGCAATCTAGCCGATGTCTCGGGCCTGGTGATGACCAAACTGGACGGCACGGCCAAGGGCGGCGTTCTGGTCGCACTGGCTGACAAGTTCGGCCTGCCCATTCACGCCATCGGCGTCGGAGAGCAGATTGATGACCTCGCCGCTTTCGACCCCGAAGAATTCGCCGCCGCGCTCACTGGTCTGGATCAGTCCTGAACCGCAGCTTTATCTGGCCTCAAATACCCTCGGGGGGGCTGGGGATGGAAAATCCCCGCCCCCTCCTAGTGAAATGATCTGACACTTGAGCGACTGGCTGATCTCTCTCGAAGGCACGGAAGCAGGCCATCAACTCGCCCTGGGGCTTGCTTTGATGGCCGCCTTTCTGCACGCAGTGTTCGGCGCCCTGCAAAAAGGCCGCCACGATCCATGGCTATCACGCGGTGCGATCGACGCTAGCTATTGCCTGATGGCCGCCCCGTTCGCTTTTTTTGTAGTACCGTGGCCAGAACCCTACATGTGGCCAATCTTTGCCACCGTCTGGCTGATCCATGTCGCCTACAAAGTTCTGCAGGCGATGGCCTATACCAAGGGCTCTTACACTGTCGTCTATCCGGTTGTCCGCGGCACAGGCCCCCTGTTCACCGTCATCGGTGCCTACCTGCTGTTCGGAGAAACCTTCACCGGTACCCAGTGGTTCGGCGTGGCTGTCCTGCTGGCTGGTATCTTTGGATTGGCCGCCTATAACTTTCGGTTTCTCGAAACCAACCGCGACACGCTGGGCATAGCGCTGGTATTGGCCGTTTCGACCGGCTTGTTCGTGGCGCTTTACACCACCTATGACGCCTATGGCATCCGCGCCACTGCCGATCCGTTCACCTTTCTGGCCTGGTTCTTCATGATCGACGGTGCGACCATGCCGATCTATGCCTTTCTGAGATGGCGCGCGATGATCAATCGGCCTACCATTGGGCCTTTGATGCTGCGCGGCCTTGCAGGCGGCATTATCGCCCCAATGTCTTTCGGAGCCATCATGCTGGCCACAAGGCTCGACAAGGTCGGCGAAGCGGCAGTCCTACGTGAAACCTCAACCGTCTTTGCGGCCCTGATCGGATGGCTGGTGTTGAAGGAAACCGTGGGGCCACGGCGGATTGCACTGATGGCATTGATTGCACTCGGCGCCGTAATAGTTGAAATGGGCGGGTAAGCAGCAGGAAACCACTATGTCAGGCAAAAAAGAGATCAACCCGTTTCTGAAACAAGTGCTGGAGCTTGGGCCTCCACTGGCTTTTTTCTTCATCTACCTACGCCTGCGCGACGACAGCTTCCTGATCGGCGGCATCGAGTATTCCGGTTTTATCATTGCCACCATCCTTTTCGTGCCGCTGATGCTGGCCGCGATGGGGGTTCTTTGGTTCCTGACCGGTAAGCTCAGCCGGATACAGATTTTCACCGCATTCATGGTCATCTTCTTTGGCGGCCTGACCGCCTGGTTCAATGACGAGCGGTTTTTCAAAATGAAAACCACGCTGGTCTACGGCTTCTTTTCAATCATGCTTGGCATCGGTCTGCTGCAAGGCAAATCCTACCTCGCCTATGTCCTGGACGAGATGCTGCCGATGCGCCACGAGGGTTGGATGATCCTGACCCGGCGACTCTGCGGTTGTTTCGCGGTTCTGGCGGTGGCCAACGAATTTGTCTGGCGGACGATGTCCACCGACCTTTGGGTCAAGATCGAAACATTCGGCTTTCCCATAGCGCTGATGGTGTTTCTGATGCTGCAATTCAATCTGCTGCAAAGCTATATGGATGACCCCGACCACCAGTAGATGAACCGGTTGGGAAGGCGTTCGCCTCATACGTTTGCGATGGTTTGTCGGCCGATGCCGACAAAAACCTTGGCTTAACGCCGAACCTGTGGAAAGTTGTGTCACCACCAAAACACTCACAGCCGGAGAATCTGGAACTCATGACGGCTTTCCCAGACAGCGGCTTCCTGTCCGAGGCATCCGACGGGTTGAAAGCCATGCTTTCCGCCCAGGCGACTGAAATCGCACTGGAACGTGGTGACGTCCTGTTTGAACAGGGTGACGAGGGTGACGCATTGTACGCCATTCTCGAAGGTACGCTTGAGGTGTCCTTTCTGGCCATGAGCGGCCGCAAGCTGTCGCTGACCCTTATGCGCCCTGGTGAGGTGTTCGGAGAGATTGCACTGTTCGACAGCGGCCCTCGCACAGCCACCATCGCCGCGGCAGAATCCTCGCGCATTCTGCGTGTCCGGCAGGGGGATGTGATGGAGCAAATTCGCCAGCACCCCGATCTGGCGGTTGACTTGATCCGATTGGCCGGTCTGCGCATGCGGTGGATGGGGTCGCAGCTGAATGAGCAGGTGTTCCTGCCGATGCCAATCCGGTTGGCCCGCAAGCTGTTACACCTGTCCGGACTTCAGGATGACCCATCGACCCGGATCACCCTGTCGCAAAGCGAACTTGCCGAATTCGTTGGCGCCACGCGCGAGGCGGTGTCCAAGACGATCTCGACCTGGAAACGCGACAACGTGGTCGAAGCTTCGCGTGGCGGGTTGATGATTCAGGATTTCCAAGCCCTGCGCGAACTGGCAGAATCCGACCTGATCTGATCCCTGTGACCTGCTTCACAGACCTTTTACAACATCAAGACTAATCTCTTAGTTGTTACCGTAGGAGGTCAGAGAATCATCCCCGATATCTGTCCACTGACCTCTCCCTGTATCAGAGCCATGCGCCTCCCCGGCGTGTGGCTCACCTTTTTTCCACCCCCCAAAAACGCAAAAAAGCCGGAGCGATAACCCCGGCCTTTTGGGTTATTTTGGTGTCAGTTACTCGCCCAGGCTCAGCGCCACAAAGCGCGGTTCACCGCCACGGCGCACCAGCAACAACAACGACTTGCGGCCTGCCTCACGCGCTTCTTCCATGCGGGCCTCGAGATCTTCAATAGAGCTGACCTTCTGCTGACCGGCTTCGGTAATCAGATCACCGGCGCGCAGCCCCTTGGAATAAGCTTCGGACGCTTCGTCTACCGCAGTCACGACCAGCCCTTCTGCCTCCGCATCCAAATCAAGATCGGTGCGCAACGTATCTGTCAGGGGTGAAATCGTCAGGCCCAGAATATCGGCGTTTTCCTCAGGCGCGGCATCTGGTGTGTCCTCTTCCTCGCTATCCGCGCGTTCCGCATCCTCACGACGGCCCAGCGTGACCAGAACGGTCTGAGTGCCCCCGTCGCGATGCACCACAACACGAACCGACTTGCCAACCGTAGTCTCGCCCACCTGACGCACCAGACCGCGCGTATCTTCGACCTCGACCCCGTCAAAGCTGAGGATAACATCACCTGCAAGCAGGCCCGCATCTTTGGCCGGACCGTCCGGTACATCGCTGATCAGCGCGCCGCCGGGTTTGTCCAGCCCCATCGCCTCGGCCATGTCCTCGGTCACGTCTTGAATGCGCACGCCCAGCCAGCCACGGCGGGTTTCACCGAATTCGCGCAGTTGGTCGACGACCTTAACGACCACGTTGGACGCCATCGAGAACCCGATCCCGATGGAGCCGCCATTGGGCGACAGGATCGCGGTGTTCACGCCGATCACCTCGCCGTTCATATTAAACAGCGGCCCGCCCGAGTTCCCCCGGTTAATGGCTGCGTCCGTCTGAATATAGTCGTCATAAGAACCGCTCAGCGCCCGGTTGCGGGCCGAAACGATACCAGCCGAAACAGAAAAGCCCTGCCCCAGCGGGTTACCCATGGCAATCACCCAATCCCCCACACGCGCAATGTCGCTGTCACCGAATTGCACATATTGTAGCGGGCCCGAAGCTTCGACCTTGAGCAGCGCGATGTCTGTTTTTTCATCTGTGCCAATCACCTTGGCGGGCAGCTCTTTCTTGGGCTGACCGTCGCCTGGAAAGAATTCCACAAGGATTTCATCAGCTTCCGCAATAACGTGGTTGTTGGTGACGATATAACCGTCCTCGGAAATCACAAAACCCGATCCCAGCGCATTGCTGCGGCGTGGGCGGTCGCCCTCTTCACCATCTCGGTCCTGAAACTCGCGAAAGAAATCCTCGAACGGAGAGCCTTCGGGCACGATCCCTTGCGGGCCAGTTTGCCCTTCGATCAGGGTCGATGTGGTGATGTTCACCACTGCTGGGCTGATCTTTTCGGCCAGCGGCGCCAGGCTTTCGCTCCGCGCCTGCGCGGCGACGGATTGGGCCAGAACAAGCAACATCCCCGCAAAGGCCAACCACATCAGCCGCATGAAACCAACACTGTCGTCCCTTTGGACGGAAATACTGCGCGCTTGTGCCTGCACTTGGGAACTCCTTGTCGAACAACGTCATAAGGGTGCCGCATAGCAACCCCTCTTGGAAACCAATGTAGTCAGTTTACCCAAGCCCGCAACTCGGGATCGCGGGGAATTCACCGGCAATTGAAATCAACGTGTCAAAACCCGAGTTGAAATGCACCCCACAACAACACCAGACCGCTGACAACACATAGCAGACCGACCAGACGACGGGCCTGTTCAGGCAGTGACCGAAGCGCCTCAAGCATACGTTCAATAAGCGAAGGGGCCAGCGCATAGGCCAGCCCCTCGACAATCAGTACCAGCCCGAAGGCCAGAAGGATCAGGCCCATTACCGACCAGCCTGCCCGGTGGGCGATTTCAGGTAATTGAAGAACTCGGAATCCGGGCTCAGAACCATCGAACTGTTGCTGCCGCCCAACGCATTTTCATAGGCCGACAAAGAGCGGTAGAATTCAAAGAACTCAGGGTCCGCGCCGTAAGCTTCGGCAAAGATCGCGTTACGTTCGGCATCTGCTTCACCGCGGATTATCTCGGCCTCACGGCGAGCATCCGACACCAGTTCAACCACAGTACGATCCGCCTGGGCGCGCACTCGCTGGGCCGCCTCGTTACCACGGGCGCGTTCATCGGTCGCCTCGCGTTCACGCTCGGCCTTCATCCGGTCAAAAGTGGCCTCAAGGTTGGCTTGCGGCAGGTCGGTTGCTTTCAAGCGCACGTCGATGACGTTAACGCCCAGCGCCTGCGCTTCGGCGATCGCGCTGTTGCGGATGCGCAGCATCAAGGCGGCACGGTCGGAACTCAGGATATCGCGGGACGAAACCGAACCCAGCACTTCGCGGGTTTCGGCGCGCAAGATGCGATCCAAACGATCCTCGGCGACCGGGATACCGCCAACACCGACGGCCTGACGGAAGCGGTTCAGATCGGAAATCCGATAACGTGCAAACGCATCAACAACCAAACGACGGTCATCCAGTGGCGTTACTTCAAGCGGCTGCACGTCGATCGACAGGATACGGTCGTCATAGCGCACAACTTCCTGAATCAACGGAATCTTGAACGCCAAACCGGGTTCTTCCTTAACGGCAACGACGCGGCCAAATTGCAGAACCAGCGCACGTTCACGTTCGTCCACGATGAAAATCGAGGACAGGCCGATTACACCCAGGATCACAACCAGAATGAGGATAATAGGTGACTTACGCATCAGTTGCTCTCCTCAGTCTGATTGCGGCGCAGCTCATTGAGCGGAAGATAAGGCACCACGCCCTGCCCCGACCCTGTCGAGTTCTCGTCGAGGATGATTTTGTCTACGTCGCCCAGAACCTGCTCCATGCGCTCCAGATACAGACGCTTGCGCGTCACGTCGGGTGCCTTGGAGTACTCTTCCAGAACCGCGCTAAAGCGGCTGGCCTCACCCTGCGCGCCATTGATCTGCTGGGCGCGATAGGCTTCGGCCTCTTCCAGAACCTGTGCGGCTTCACCACGCGCCTCGGCCAAAACGCGGTTGGCATAGGCATCCGCAACGTTCTGCAGGCGGTCACGTTCTTGCGCCGCAGCCTGAACATCACGGAACGCTGCGATCACGTCCTGTGGAGGGTCAGCCTTGTCAAAGTTCACGCGGACGATGTTCACACCAGAATCGTAGCTGTCCATTGTCAGCTGAATCAATTCCTGCAACCGGTCTGCGATAATGCCCCGGTCCCTGTTCAGAATCGGTGCCAACTCGCTCTGTGCGATGATCTCGCGCATCGCCGATTCAGAAACGGCCCGAATCGTCTGACGCGGATCGCGCAGGTTAAACAGATATTTAGCCGGATCGTTGATGTTCCAGACAACCTGATAGTCGATGTCGACCACATTTTCGTCGCCGGTCAGCATCAGACCATCGTCACTGCCGCGCGCACCGCCCATGTCTTCATTCTGTTCACGGGTTACCGGGATCACCTCGGCGGTCACAAACGGCCAAGGCGCAAAGTTCAGACCCGGATTCCCAACGGCCGAAAATTCACCCAAGAACAACTCAACCGACTGTTCTTCCGGTTTGACCGTGTAGAAGCTTGCAGCTCCCCACAGACCCGCGGCAACCAGCAAACCAATCACTACCGTGCCTTTGGTGAAAACCGGACCACCGCCGCCCGCTCCCTGACCGCCGCCACGGCCACCGCCGCCGCGACCGCCCATCAGAACGCGCAGCTGCTCTTGGCCTTTTTTCATCAGCTCATCGATCTCGGGGATCTGCGGGCCGTCGCCTTCGGGAGGCTTGCGTCCGTCCCCATTATTACCCCGATTTCCTCCGCCTCCAGAAGAGCCTCCGCCCCCCCAGGGGCCACCGCTGTTGCCCGCCATATGTATCTGTTCCTTCGTGTTGGACCGTGTGATCACGGTGTCCCTTGTAACTTGTGTGCGCGCGCTTGCAAATCAAGCAGTGCGAACAGGTTGCCGCATTGTCACCAGTTCTTCGGCCATAACCGGGTGAACGGCAACCGTGCGGTCGAAATCTTCCTTGGTTGCACCCATTTTAACGGCGATTCCTGCCAGCTGGATCATCTCGCCCGCGCCCGGTGCCACGATATGGCAACCCAACACCTTGCGGGTCGCCTGACTGACGATCAGCTTCATCAGCACCCGTTGCGTTCCACCCGCAAACGCCTTTTGCATCGGCTTGAACGAGGTTGCATATACCTCGACCGGTTCTTGCGCGGCAGCGTCTTCCTCGCTCAATCCCACGGTACCAAACTCCGGTTGGGTGAAGATCGCGGTCGGGATCAGCTCGTGATCGACCGGCGTCGGGTTGCCTTTGAACACTGTTTCGACAAAAGCCATGCCCTCGCGGATCGCAACCGGTGTCAAATTCACCCGATCTGTCACATCCCCAATTGCAAAGATCGAAGGCACGCCCGTCTGGCTGTATTCGTCCACAACGATCTCGCCCTTACGACCCCGTTCAACGCCGACTGCCTCAAGCCCTAGGTTGTCGGCATTGGGCGCACGACCAGTGGCGTACATGACAACATCGAATTGATCCTCGGTGCCGTCGGTGGCTTTGACGCGAATTTGGTCACCTTCCTTGGTCATCTCCAACACATTGGTGCCCAGACGTACATCAATACCGTTCTGGCGCATTTCCTCGCAGATCAGGCCGCGTGCTTCCTCATCAAAGCCGCGCAGAATTTGCGCGCCGCGGTAGAACTGAGTGGTCTTCACACCCATCCCGTTCATGATCCCTGCGAACTCGCTGGCGATGTAGCCGCCACCTACGATCAAGATGGATTGAGGCAATTTCTCAAGATGGAAGATTTCGTTTGAGGTGATGGCCAGATCCGAGCCCGGAAACTCGGGCACGACCGGACGACCGCCGGTGGCGATCAGGATGTGCTTGGCCGTCTTACGCGTGCCATCGGCCAGCTCAACCGTATGCGCATCAACCACATGGGCACGCTGATCAAAGCTTTCGACACCGTTGTTTTTCAGGATATTGCGATAAACACCTTCAAGCCGATCCAGTTCCGCGACCAGCTTGTCGTGGAACGTGTTCCAATCAAGCCCGCCGGGTTTAACATCCCAACCATAGGCTTGCGCGTCCTGCATTGTCCCTGAGAACTCACTGGCAAAGACCATCAGCTTTTTCGGAACACAGCCTCGGATGACACAGGTCCCGCCATAACGATCCTCTTCGGCCAGCGCCACCTTGGCACCATTCTCACCAGCAGCCACACGCGCTGCGCGAACCCCGCCCGAGCCGCCTCCGATGACGAACAGATCATAATCAAAGCTCATTTACCGTGCCTCTTTCAGTTTTCAGCAAGCGCCATCAAAGCGACGCCACGGGTGTATCTTATTGCTCACCACAGTCCAGACCGTTCTGGTGAGACAGTTGATCTTGCCAGGACGCAAAAAAATCGGCCAGTAATGCTCAACCGTCCTTACGAACCGCTCAGATATGGGTTTCGCCATAGATTGCAACTGGAGGGGCATGCTCTCGAATGTGCCGTCCGGTTTTTGGAAACTGACTTCGCCGAATTGTAATGCAGAAAGCTCTGACATTCGTCAGTCAGCCAAATCCGAGAACAGGTTCTCACCACTGTCCACCAATTCGTCCAGCTCGGTGGTACCCGCGTTGATGTCGCGCAGTTCGACCCGGCCGTCCCCGTGGCCAATCACGACCTTGTCACAGATGTCGATGAACAACCCGTTCTCGACCACACCTGGCACCTGATTAAGCACCAGCGCCAACTGGCGCGCGTTGCCGATGCGCTGCAGGTGCAAATCCAAAACGTGGTTGCCTTCATCTGTCACAAAAGGTGCTTCACCATCCATCCGAAGCATGGCCGAAGTGCCTAGAACATCCATCGTGTCCAGCACCTCTTGGATCAAAGTGCGGGTGGTTTGCCAGCCAAAGGGGATCACCTCGACCGGCAAAGGGAAGGCGCCCAGGGTTTCGACCTCTTTGCCGGCATCGGCGATGACGACCATCTGGTCGCTGGCCGTGGCGACGATCTTCTCCTGCAGATGCGCGCCACCGCCACCTTTGATCAGGTTCAGCTCGCCATCGAATTCATCCGCGCCATCAATGGTCAGATCCAACCACCCCGCCTGATCCAACGAGACCACTTCAATCCCGACTTCGCAGGCCAGTTGCGCGGTGCGGATCGACGTCGGAACACCCTTGATCCTCAACCCTTCGTTTTTGACCCGCTCACCAATGCGACGCACCATCCAGGCGGCTGTTGACCCTGTCCCCAGACCAACACGCATTCCGTCTTGCACCATGTCAGCAGCGCGACGAGCGGCGACATATTTGGCGTTATCGATGGGTGACAGATCACGGGTCATGGCAGCGTTTCCCTTTATTACTGCCAGACTTATACGAAATGCGGCAACCAACCGCGAGTGCCAAATCGCCGCCATCACGCGTAAACATGCGTGGAAAATACGCGTTTCCGAAGGGAAACGTCGCAATCGAGGCTTTCAGCATTCGCCCCGCAAGTTACATAGGGGCCATGACCGCGCCCTATCGCCTTCATTATGCCCCCGACAACGCCTCGCTGGTGATCAGACTGGTGTTGGAAGAGATGGGCCTTCCTTTTGAGACCGTACTGGTAGACCGCCGCCGAAACGAACAGGACAGCGCGACCTATCGGGCCTTGAACCCGAATGGATTGATCCCGGTGCTGGACACCCCGCGAGGACCGATCTTTGAAACGGCAGCCATTTTGTTGTGGCTGGCGGATACGCACAAGCAACTGGCCCCTGCCCCCAACAGCCCGGATCGGGCGGCGTTTCTGAAATGGCTGTTTTTTGCGTCCAACACACTGCACGCCGATCTGCGCATTCTTTTCTATGCTGAAAAGTACATCGACCCCGCGCAGGCCGAGACCCTGCGTGAAGGCATCCGCCCGCGCCTGCGCCAACATTTGCGGGTACTGGATGCCGAAGCCCAGAAAGCGCCGGATTGGCTGCAGGCCGACACCCCATCGGTTTTAAGCTTTTATCTGGCGTGCCAAATGCGTTGGATGGCGCTGTACCCCGCCAGCGCGGATCGCAGCTGGTTTCAGCTCGGGGACACGCCCCATCTGCAGGACATCCTGACGCGGCTTGATTCCCGACCCGCAACCCAAGCCGCCATCGCGGCCGAGGGGTTGGGGGTTACGCCGTTCACCTCACCACGTTACGCTACACCTGAAGAAGGCTCAGCTACCTGATATGTTTCTATCTGTCTTCGATATGTTCAAAGTGGGCATCGGCCCGTCATCGTCTCATACCATGGGGCCGATGGTGGCCGCCGCGCGTTTTCTGGACATGATGCGCGCGTCCCCGTTCGAATTTGCGGGGCTGCGCGGATCGCTGCACGGCTCGCTGGCTTTTACTGGGGTCGGACACGCCACCGACCGTGCCACCATTCTGGGGCTGGCCGGGTTTGTGCCCGACACCTACGACAACGATAAGGCCGAGGCCGCGCTGGCCGAAATTTCCAAGACGCACTCGGTGACGCCCGAAGGGTTGCCGACGCTTCAGTTCAACCCAAAGACCGACCTGACCTTTGACTATGACAACAACCTGCCCGGCCATGCCAATGGCATGATCCTGATGGCCACCGACGCACAAGGCGATGTGATCCTGCGGCAGGTTTACTACTCGGTCGGCGGTGGCTTTGTCCTGACTGAAGAGGAACTGGCCGAAGGCAAGGCAACCGACGAGGGCGACCCGGTCCCCTTCCCGTTCAAATCCGCCGCCGAAATGCTTGAGATGGCAAAGACCAGCGGCAAAAGCATCGCTCAGATGAAGCGCGATAATGAAATCGCGCGCGGCTGTGCCGACAGCTTTGCCAAGGGCACTGCGCGTCTGTGGGAAGTTATGAACAATTGCATCGAGCGCGGCCTGAATACTGACGGCATTTTGCCCGGTGGCCTGAACGTACGACGCCGCGCCAAAGGCATTCACGATGCTCTGCTGGCCGAGCGGGGCATGAACCTGAACGCGCCGCACACCATCAATGACTGGATGAGTGTCTATGCGATGGCGGTGAACGAGGAAAACGCCGCTGGTGGGCAAGTCGTGACCGCCCCGACCAATGGCGCGGCAGGCACGATGCCTTCGGTGCTGCGCTATTACCTTGATCACGTGCCGGGCGCTTCGGAAAGCCATATCGAGGATTTCCTTCTGACCGCTGCCGCCATTGGCGGGCTGGTGAAATATAACGCCTCGATCTCTGGCGCCGAAGCGGGCTGTCAGGCCGAAGTCGGAAGCGCATCAGCCATGGCTGCGGCAGGTCTGTGTGCCGTCATGGGTGGAACACCGGAACAGGTTGAAAACGCAGCTGAAATCGCGCTGGAACATCATCTGGGCATGACCTGTGACCCGGTTGCCGGGTTGGTGCAGGTTCCGTGTATCGAACGCAACGGACTGGCGGCGATCAAAGCCGTTTCCGCAGCATCGCTGGCGTTGCGTGGCGATGGGAAACACTTCGTACCGCTGGATTCCGTGATCGAGACCATGCGCCAGACCGGCCATGATATGCACGAGAAATACAAGGAAACGTCACTGGGCGGCCTGGCTGTGAACGTACCCAACTGCTGATGCCGCAATAAGGGGGATATCATGCGGGGACATTGTCTGTGCGGCACAATCCGGTACGAAGTTACGCCTCCGGTCCTGTCCTGCGTTACCTGCCATTGCGACAGTTGCAGACGGCAATGCGCCGCGCCGATGACCACCTATTTCGGCGTGCGCGACGGCCAGTGGCGCTGGACCGGGGACGAGCCGAAAACCTTTGCCTCGTCGCCCGGTGTCACCCGCAGTTTCTGCCCCAATTGCGGCACTCCGATATCATTCCGATCACAAGCCATGTCGGACGTGCTGCATCTGTACGTGGCAACACTGGAAGACCCGAACCAGTTGGAGCCAACGTTGCACGTGGCGCATGAGGAAAAGCTGAACTGGCTGAAACTGGGTGACGGCCTGCCCACTTGCATCGGTCCAGACTATACCAAGGTTCAACCCCTGCCCTAGACGCTTCCCACCGGACCCCAAACCCCGTAGCGTCGCCCTTATGACACAGGATCGTCCGGTCTTTGGCATCATCCTGATGCTTGGCTTTTGCATCATCGCGCCGATGGGCGACGCGATGGCAAAGCTGTTGGCCGAAACCACACCTGTCGGCATGCTTGTCTTTGTCCGCTTCGCCGTTCAGGCGCTGGTGCTGGTCCCACTGGCCGTATTGACCGGGCGATCCCTGCGCATGCGTGGCCGTATCCTGTGGCTGACATTTATTCGCACGGTTCTGCATATCCTCGCCCTTTCAGCCATGTTCAGCTCATTGCTTTTCCTGCCGCTGGCCGACGCGATCGCCATCGTCTTTGTCATGCCGTTCATCATGTTGATCCTGGGCAAATACATACTGAAGGAAACCGTTGGCCCACGCCGCCTGATAGCCTGCGCCGTTGGCTTTGTTGGGACCTTGCTGGTCATTCAGCCCAGCTTTGTACAAGTGGGGGCCGCAGCCCTGCTACCGCTTGTGGTAGCTTTGCTCTTTTCCCTGTTCATGCTGGTGACGCGCCAGATCGCCAAAGATACAGACCCAATCACCCTACAAGCGGCATCGGGCATGATGGCTATAATCCTAATGCTGCCGGTTCTATTGGCCGGAACAATCGGTGGCAGTTGGGCCGTATCGCTGATCTTACCTCACCCGGACATTCACCTTTTGCTGATCGCAATCGGGCTGCTGGGAACCGTCGCGCATCTGTTGATGACATGGTCGCTGCGCTTTGCGCCGTCAGCTACGCTTGCCCCGATGCAATATCTGGAAATTCCAATGGCCACCCTATTCGGCTGGCTCGTCTTTCACGACCTGCCCAACGGGGTTGCGGCCATCGGCATAGCCATCACCATCGCCGCGGGCCTTTACGTTATTCTGCACGAGCGGGCCAACGCCCGGTCTGCTCCGACAGAAACGCCTGCATGATCTGATCCAAGGCGTTGCGCGGAACCATGACCAAAAGGCCGGGCCTGTCCACCTCCAGTTCTACATCAGCCAACGCGCGATTGGAGGTCCCGACGCGACCGCTCGGCTCTAACACCAGATCATCAATCGGCCATTCCAATCCACGGCTGCGCCCCGTTACCCTCTGAAACGGAAACAGCGAAACCACATCGCCGGGTGAAAGGTCAAAAGCGATCCGCGGTGGGGCGTGGAATACGACTTCATGCTCCCCTAGCAAAATGCACGGACGATCCTGAAGTCGGATCAACGCGCTCAGCACCGCCAATTGGTGATCCAGCCGCCCGCCCAGAAACCCAACCCCTAGCACTAGCGGCGCCTCGACACTGCGCAGGGTCTTGTCGAAATCCGTGCTGTCCTGCTCGCGGATCGGAAACAATCGCTCTGCCGGAATCCGGTCGCGATAGCCTCTGCTCAGCGAATCAAAGTCACCGATAACCGCATCCGGCATCCGCCCCGAATCCATCAGCGGGATCGCTCCGCCATCTGCGGCAACAACGGTATTGACGCGAATCAGCGCCAAATTTAGGTCATCTGGACCGATTTCTCCGCCTCCGACCACTGCGATTGGCTCCTCAGACCGTACAATCGACTGATTTTTTTTAAGATTGATCATTTTTCCCGGATTTGGACACATTGAGACCACAAAATGGTAGGTTCATGCAGAGAGTTTCGAGCCATAGGTGTGCCCTCTATTGGGTGGGTGGCTCTTGTAGTTTGTAGAGGACGTGCGTCTGATGGTACAGAATAACAAGGTTTTGACCGTTTCTTATGGAACCTTCTCGTGCACTTTGGAAGGCTTTGATGATTCCTTTGAAACGATGAAAGCGATTGCCGAATACTTCCGCGATCTCGCGGCTGATGATCGCTACTTTGGTTCTGAACCCCCACAGCCTGACACCGAAATGCTGACACGGATCGCGCAGCGTGACGCATCCCGCAGGGTCGAAGCCAGTCAGAACGACTCTGGCCTGCTGATCCGCGCAACCGAAGAAAACGCTCCATCCCCCCAACCGGTCGCCAGCGCTCAGGGTTTGAATGTTATCGACACGCCGCCCTCTTCTCAGCCCGTTTTTTCTGACGCGGAAACCGTAGAAGATGCCCCGGCGCCTGCCGCTGACAGTATTGCCGCCAAGTTGCAGCGCATCCGGGCCGTTGTCTCTCATTCCGAAGAAAACTCGGTCATCTACACGGAAGACGAAGACACGACCTTGATGAAAAGCGCCGCTCCGTCTGATGCAGTGGCCGCGGCCTTCGCAGCTGGTTCGCTTGACCCCGCTGATCTGGACGACACTGAAGAGGCCAGCGCGCACGTCGAAACGCAAGACGAAGCACCGGAAACAGAAGAAGCCGAGGCTGAGATGCCTCAGATCGAAGGACCCGAAGCCCCTGCACTGGAAGTCGAAGCCGAGGATCTGGATTCAGAGGTGTTGGACGCGACATCGGAAGACCAGACCGAAGCAGAAGAGGAAGACACATCCGACGTGCTGTTCTCGGACCTTGAAGACATTGCCAAAAGCGGTTCTGAAGAGGAAGCCAACATTCTCGACGACGCCGGTGCAGATGAATACGTCGTCGAAGCCACCGACGAAGGTGTGTTGACGGAAGAGGATGAAGTCGACCTGCTGGAAGAGATTTCAAGCGTGGAAGCTGTACTGGCAAAACGCTCGGCCAATACAGACGCTGGAACGTCAGATCTGGATCGGGACGTATCGCGCCTGATGGATAAGGCCGGCGAACAGTTGAACGACCCGGACACCAGCGATCAGCGCGAGGCCTACACGCATCTGCGGGCTGCCGTCGCCGCAACCGAAGCTGAACGTGGTGACGGTAAGGCCACAGCACAGGACAGTGAGGAGCAAGGCTATCGTGGAGATCTTTCCTCGGTCGTCAGCCCTCGCCGCCCGGAAATTCAGGTCACCAGCATGCGCCCCAGCAGTGACGATGCAGCCCCGCTTAAGCTGGTCGCTGAACAGCGCATCGATAATCAAACCGTGGACGCCGGACCAGTTACCCCTCGCCGCGTCAAATCCGAAACTGAAACCGAAGACGAAACACCCGAGGAAGGTGGCTTTGCTTTGTTCGCGCAGGAACAGGGCGCGCAGTCCCTCCCTGACTTGCTTGAGGCTGCCGCCGCGTACCTGTCGTTCATCGAAGGTCAGGAGCAGTTTTCGCGCCCGCAGTTGATGAACAAAATCCGTTCGCTCAAGCAAAATGACTTCAACCGCGAAGAAAGCCTGCGGTCCTTCGGTCAGTTGCTGCGCGATGGAAAGATTGAAAAAGCGGGCGGCGGGCGTTTCGCGGCCTCGACCCAGATCGGGTTCCGCCCGGATGACGAGCGCGCCGCGGGATAATTCCCCCAACCAGTACAATAAAAAAAGGGCCAGAGATTACTCTGGCCCTTTTCTCTTCATCACCTGAATTACCAGTGATCAATCCGAGTTTTGCTCTGGGTCTTCTTTGCCAACACCTTTGAAGACAAATTTGAACGGCAGCGCCCACACGATGCCCAAACCAACATAGACCAGCAGTTCCAACCAGATGGGCGGACGGTCGAGCCAGCTCACCACCGTCACAACCGCCACGATATAGATAGGAAGCCCAATCAACAGCAGCACCAGCGACCAACGCCGCCGGGCCTTGTAGCTTAGACCGGATTTACCATGATCGCTCATCAGTCGGCAAACGGGTCGGTCACCAGAATGGTGTCGTCCCGCTCCGGACTGGTAGACAGAAGGGCCACGGGACACTCGATCAGCTCTTCAACGCGACGTACGTATTTGATCGCGTTGGCAGGCAGATCGGCCCAGCTGCGTGCGCCTTCGGTGGATTCACTCCACCCCGGCATTTCTTCGTAGATGGGTTTGCAGCGCGCTTGTTGATCAGCTGCTGTGGGCAGATAGTCCAGACGCTCGCCATCCAGCTCGTATCCCACGCAGATTTTCAGCGTCTCAAACCCGTCCAGCACGTCCAGCTTGGTCAGCGAGATACCGTTTACACCACTTGTCGCACAGGTTTGGCGCACCAAGCAGGCATCGAACCAACCGCAACGGCGCTTGCGCCCGGTAACGGTGCCAAATTCACGCCCGCGAGTCCCCAGGCGCAGGCCGTCGTCATCATCCAGTTCGGTTGGGAAAGGCCCCTCACCCACGCGGGTTGTGTATGCCTTGACGATCCCCAGAACAAAATCGACCGATCCCGGCCCAATACCCACGCCGGTCGCCGCCTGCCCCGCGATCACGTTGGACGAGGTCACAAAAGGATAGGTGCCGAAATCAATATCCAGCAGCGCGCCTTGCGCCCCTTCGAACAGGATACGCTTACCCGCCTTGCGCTTTTCGTTCAGCACCTTCCAGACCGGAGCGGCAAACGGAAGGATTTGCGGAGCAATTTCTTTCAGCTGTTCAACCAGCTTGTCCCGATCGACGGCTTCGATTCCCAGACCTTTGCGCAGCGGGTCATGATGTTGCAGCGCGCGGTCTACACGCGCCTCAAGTGTTGCCTCATCCGCCAGATCAGCAACACGCACCGAGCGGCGGCCAACTTTGTCTTCGTAAGCCGGACCAATACCGCGTCCGGTTGTGCCGATCTTGGTACCTTTGCTGGCGGCCTCTTCGCGCGCCCTGTCCAACTCACCATGGATCGGCAGAATCAAAGGGGTGTTTTCGGCAATCATCAGCGTTTCAGGTGTGATCTCGACACCTTGCTCGCGGATTGACGCGATCTCCTTGACCAGATGCCACGGGTCCAGAACCACACCATTGCCAATGACGCTCAGCTTACCGCCGCGCACAACGCCCGAGGGAAGCGCGTTCAACTTATAAACTTCACCATCAATGACCAGCGTATGACCGGCATTATGCCCGCCTTGAAAACGCGCGATCACGTCTGCCCGTTCGCTGAGCCAGTCGACGATCTTGCCTTTTCCTTCGTCGCCCCACTGGGCGCCGACAACAACCACATTGGCCATATCCGGTCCTTTTGCGCTGAATTATCAAACTCGGCTCATATAGCGGGGTCAAAGCGGCAGGGAAACCGGTAATTCGCCGCAGTTCAGAACCGCGCAATGTGCGGTGCCTCCGGCGGGGATAGTTTCGGCCAGATGAAGTATGGCTCCCCTGTTCATCCGGCCTCAAATATCTTGGAGGAGTCGCCCAGAACAGGCGGCGGGGGCAGCGCCCCTCCTATTCGCCTGCCGCCAAATGCACCGGTTGACCGTGTGGCGTCGTCAAATAAGCCTCTTCCCAAGCATTTCTCATGCGTTGAATGTCACCTGGTAACGTCGAACCTTGTTCGACCAACAATTGCTCCAAGTTCTCCAGCCACGCGTGAAAATAATCATTCCCGCCATCCAGTTCCTTGTCCAACCCGTGCAATTTCAAAGTATGCGAAAATTGATCGGCCCAATCTGACCACTCGAATTGTCCAGCTTCGTTCAATGCAACTGTCAGGGCGAAGACCTGCGCATGCCAGGGTTCGGCAAAAACCGGCTCTGGTGCGGAATGGGTGGTACAGGTGCTCATACGGGCTCCAGATAGCTTTGCCACAAGTCCAGAACGACCTCGTCCTTGGGATGCTCCGGGTCAGCCCACAACTCGGACGCGGCAAATGCCACCGCATAAAGGGGTTCTGGCGCCTCGCCCAGACCATGTGCATTTGAATCTGGCAAAACATGCGTACCGTGCAGCCGCAAAATTCGGCCATTTGCACCCGATGCATAGATTGGCAGTCGCGTATGGCCGCCACTCACCAGACGATTGGCTGCCGGATCCACAGTTCGGACATTCTGCCCGACTTCAAACTGTATCGGCACGTCCGAAGCCCGATCTGCTGGCCCGCCTTTGGCCAAGGCTCCCGAGACGGTCCCGGCTTTCAGAACACGGGCTGCCAACGGGTGTGGGTCGTCGGTGCCTGCGCCCGACAAATCATCCAAGGTCAGCACCCCCTTTTCGACCAGCAGGTCGGCCAGACCGGATATCCACTTTTCATAGTAAGAGAACCGTGCGTAGTCCTTGGGCGACAGCCTTTCGCGCGCGTGGCGCGAGACATCAATATTCCATTGCCCCAGAAACCCGGCCGCCAGCGTCACGGCCAAGGCACGACCATGCCAGTCCTCGGCAAAGACCGGGGCGCTTTCGGCCTCGGGCGTAACCGGACCGTCCCCAAACCGACCACCCATATCGTGAACACGGGTCATGACGGCACCTGAGGCAGGCCCGTGCCAATCATGCTGTCACGGGTAACAAGCGCAGCAAGGTCCTCTTCACCTAGCCCTTCTGAGCCTTCCGGACGCATGGGAAGCACGAGGTAGCGAATCTCTGCGGTCGAATCCCATACCCGCACGGATGATTCTGGCGTCAATTCGACACCGAATTCGGCCAAGACTTTGCGCGGCTCACGTACCGCTCGAGCGCGGTAGGCGTCGGACTTGTACCAACCCGGTGGAATACCCAGCAAAGGCCACGGGTAGCAGCTGCATAGGGTACAAACGACCATGTTGTGCTGTTCCGGCGTATTCTCGACCACTACGATATGTTCGCCCTGCCGCCCGTAAAACCCAAGATCAGCGACAACAGACGTCGCGTCTGCAAGCAGGGCTTGCTTGAACGCAGAATCACCCCACGCCTTGGCGACAACGCGCGCGCCGTTCTGTGGACCGATCTTGTTTTGATACGTGTCGATAATCTCATCCAGCGCCGCCGGGTCGATCAGACCCTTACGGGTCAGAATCGTCTCAAGCGCTTTAACTCGAAGCGCGGGATCGGGCGGCAACAGGGCGTGCGGGTGGTCGTGATCGTCATGAGGCATGGCCGCAGCCTGCGTTACGTATCATCCGCCTGTCCAGTCCCTTTGCTGTGATCTGGAATATCACCGTTCGTGATGCCAACTCATCCCTTGCCCCCGAAGGCAAACTTGCATAAGTACCACGCGATACACGCCACGCTGTACAGGAACACCATGGAAAACGTCGTTCTCATCATCCACCTCCTCTTGGCCCTGGGCCTGATTGCCGTTGTTCTGATGCAGCGGTCCGAAGGCGGTGGCCTTGGTATGGGCGGTGGTGGCGGCGGCGCCATGACAGGTCGCGCGGCAGCGACCGCTTTGGGCAAGGTGACCTGGATTCTGGCAGCCTGCTTTATCGTGACCTCGATCACGCTGACCATTCTGGCGGCTCAGAAGTCTTCGGGCAGCTCGGTTATCGACCGTTTGGGCGTTCCGGCACCTGCGGCAACCGAAGAAAGCACCCCGGCGGTTCCGTCGGCGGATGATCTGCTGCCCCCGGCGCAGGGCGACAACGCGCCTCTGATTCCTCAGGCCAACTGATCCACAAAACCTAGAAATCTGAAAGAGAGCTGCAACAGCATCTTGCGGTTCTCTTGCGCTATTGGCGCGAATCCTTTATACGTGAAGTCCCGTGATGCAGCGGTTTTTCGGAACCGTCGGGCAGCTGATTTTGACGTCTCACGGGAGCAGCCGAAAAACATGGCGCGTTTTATTTTCATCACTGGTGGTGTGGTTTCGTCCTTGGGCAAAGGGCTGGCTTCGGCGGCTCTGGGTGCCCTGTTGCAGGCCCGGGGATACTCGGTGCGTTTACGCAAGTTAGACCCCTATCTGAACGTTGACCCTGGCACGATGTCGCCTTTCGAACATGGCGAAGTATTCGTCACTGATGACGGGGCTGAGACTGATCTGGACTTGGGCCATTATGAGCGTTTCACCGGCGTGGCGGCCCGCAAAACCGACTCGGTCAGCTCGGGCCGGATTTATTCCAACGTGCTGGAAAAAGAACGTCGCGGCGACTACCTTGGCAAGACCATTCAGGTGATCCCGCACGTCACCAACGAGATCAAGGATTTCATCGCCATTGGCGAGGATGAGGTCGATTTCATGCTCTGTGAAATCGGCGGTACGGTGGGCGATATCGAGGGCTTGCCCTTTTTTGAAGCCATCCGTCAGTTCAGCCAAGACAAACCCCGTGGTCAGTGCCTGTTCATGCACCTGACCTTGCTGCCTTACATCAAGGCGTCTGGCGAGTTGAAAACCAAACCGACGCAACACTCGGTCAAAGAGCTGCGCTCGATCGGTTTGGCACCTGATATTCTGGTCTGCCGGTCCGAGGGTCCGATCCCGACCAAGGAACGCGAAAAGCTGGCACTGTTCTGCAACGTGCGCCCCGACAGCGTAATTGCGGCGCAGGACCTTTCCACCATTTACGACGCCCCGCTGGCTTATCACCGCGAAGGTTTGGATCAGGCCGTACTGGACGCGTTCCAGATCAGCCCGGCCCCTAAACCCGATCTGACCAAGTGGGAAGACGTCAGCGACCGCATCCACAACGCCGAGGGCGAAGTTAAGGTTGCCATCGTGGGCAAATACACTCAGCTGGAAGACGCCTATAAGTCGATTGCCGAGGCGCTGACCCACGGCGGCATGGCCAACCGGGTCAAGGTCAAGGTCGAATGGGTGGATGCCGAAGTTTTCGATACAGAAGACGCCGCCCCCCATCTGGAAGGCTTCCACGCGATCCTCGTGCCGGGTGGGTTTGGTGAACGCGGCACCGAAGGCAAAATCAAAGCGGCGCAATATGCGCGCGAACACAAAGTGCCGTATCTGGGCATCTGTCTGGGCATGCAGATGGCCGTGATCGAGGCTGCGCGAAATGCGGCGGGGATCACCGAAGCCGGGTCCGAGGAATTCGACCACGAGGCCGGGAAAAAGCGTTTCGAGCCGGTAGTTTATCACCTGAAAGAATGGGTGCAGGGCAATCACAAAGTCGAACGTAAAGTCGGCGACGATAAAGGCGGCACCATGCGTTTGGGCGCCTATGACGCGGTACTGGCCGAGGGCTCGAAAGTGGCCGAGGTGTACGGTGGCACCAATATCGAAGAACGCCACCGCCACCGTTACGAAGTGGACATCAAGTACCGCGAAAAGCTGGAAAAGGCGGGCCTGAACTTTTCGGGCATGTCACCGGACGGACGTTTGCCCGAGATCGTTGAATGGTCAGATCACCCTTGGTTCATCGGCGTTCAATATCACCCCGAACTGAAATCCAAACCGTTTGACCCGCACCCCTTGTTCCGCGACTTTGTGCGCGCAGCCAAGGACAGCTCGCGTCTGGTCTGACCTCGGACGGATCACTGTATTGTGTTGGTCGGCGCGAAACATCTTTACGCGCCGACTGTTTGCACGGTTAACTGCCGCCATAGCAGCGACAGGAGACCGGCATGACCAACCAGATTACCCAAGCAGAAGAATTCGCCGCCCTACACAAAAAGGGCGAGCCGGTCATCCTGTACAATATCTGGGATCCGGGCAGCGCCGGGGCTGTCCGCGATGCGGGCGCCAAGGCAATTGCGACCGGCAGTGCGCCGGTTGCGATGGCGCAGGGGTTCGGGGACGGACAGAAGATCTCACTGGATGCTGCCCTGGACAATGCACGCCGGATCGTTGCCGCGGTGGATCTTCCCGTGACGCTGGATTTCGAAGGCGCCTATGCTGAGGATGTGCTAAGCGTCGCCGCCAATGCTCAACTTGCGCTGCAGACCGGTGTCATCGGCTTTAACTTTGAAGACCAAATCGTTGGCACCAACGACCTCTACGACATCGAAACGCAGGAAGCACGCGTCCAAGCAATGCGCGAAGGCTGCGATGCTGCCGGCATCCCGGCCTTCATCAATGCCCGCACGGATATCTTCCTGAAAGCCAAGCCCGACACTCATGATAATTCTATGCTGGACAATGCAATCGCACGGGCCAAGGCCTATGCCGATGCCGGGGCCAGCGGGTTCTTTGCGCCGGGTCTCAAAGACGAAGGGCTGATCGCTCGGCTCTGCGAATCGACCGAGTTGCCCGTCAACATTATTGCCCTTCCCGGCACCCCCGATACGACCATTCTGGCGTCGCTGGGCGTGGCGCGGGTCAGCTATGGCCCTGTCCCCTATCGGCAGATGCTGGGTTGGCTGCAAGAGCAGGCAAAACAGGCGCTTCAGGCGGGTTGATCCATCCGCAGGTGGATCGCGCTCAGCGTGTTTCTGCCAAATCCGACAGTCTTGCGACCATTCTGCCTATGACGGGTGGTCTGTGCTTGGCGGCCCACAAAATATGGAATAACCTGAGCGCATGTTGAAGAAGTTCTTTCAGGCTTTTCGCCCACCGCAGCACGATAAACTGCCCGACCCGGATGCCGAGCTGGCTCTGGGTGCGCTTATGGTGCGTGTGGCGCAGGCGGATCGTGACTATAAGCTTGAGGAAATCAGCCTGATCGACCGCATCCTTGCGCGGCTCTATCAACACAATGCGATCGAAGCTGCCAAGGTTCGCGCGACCTGCGAAAAGCTGCACGCCGCCGCACCTGAGACGGACACATTCGGCAAGCTGATCCGCGAAACCACCGACCTTCACGAACGCCTTGCCGCGTTGGACGCCCTGTGGGAGGTCGTTCTGGCCGATGGCGATACAGACGAAGGTGAGATTAAGATCGTGGAAGAGGCACGCATCGCCATGGGCCTTAGCTTCAATGACAGCCAGACCGCCCGCGAGCGTGTTCAAAGAAGCTTGGAAGAGCATTAAGCCCCATCTATATCTAACCCATGTTTAGTGATTTCCTGTCCCGGCTGACACAGCCCGCCCCCGACCCGCTTGCCGATGATGATGCCCGTCTCGCCTTGACGGCCCTGCTGGTGCGCATCGCCAGGTCCGACAACGACTATGCCGATACCGAGATGGCCCGAATCGACAAGATTTCAGCCGAACGTTATGGCCTGTCCCCGTTCGAAGCCGCCGCCCTGCGCGCCCGGGCCGAAGACCTAGAGTCTGAGGCCCCCGACACGGTCCGTTTTACCCGGGCGATCAAAGAGGCCGTAGCCTATGACGACCGTCTGGCCGTGGTGCAGGCGATGTGGTCCGTCGCTTTGGCCGACGGACAGCGCTCGGGCGAAGAGGATTCGCTGTTGCGGCTGGTGGTCAGCCTGCTGGGCGTCAGTGACGTAGATTCCGCCCTGGCACGTCAAAAGGCCGCCAAGTCGTGATCGCGATGCTGGGCATGTATGACATGCCCGCATTACAGCCTGCGAATGATCGGTTATGGGCGTTGATTCGCGATCACCTTGGCTTTGGCCCGGATCAGCTAACGCGAGACACCGATTTCTGGGATGTCTGGCAACACCCCGACCTGACCTTTGCGCAGACCTGCGGCATGCCTTACCGCACCCGCCTACATGGCAACGTACAGCTGGTCGGCACCCCGGACAATGGGCTTGAGGGGTGCCCGCCCGGTTTTTATCACTCCGTTTTTGTGGCCCGAAAAAATGACCCGCGCGATCTGCACGGACTTTCGAACGGCACGTTTGCCTATAACGAGGGCCTGTCACAATCGGGGTGGGCTGCGCCAATGGTTCATCTAGAGGCGCTCAACCTGTGCCCCAAAACCATACTTGAAACTGGTGGGCATGCGCTTTCTGCCGACGCTGTGGCCAATGGGCAGGCTGATTACGCGGCGTTGGATGCATTGACCTGGGAATTGCTCAAGACGCATTCCGACCTTGACGCGTCCCTACGCGAGGTTGGAACGACGCCGCCGACGCCCGCCCTACCCTATATCACGGCCATCGGGCAGGATGCACCAGGTATCGCCCGCGCTGTTCGCGCAGCAATTGACGACCTGAACCCACAAGATCGCGACCTGCTGCATCTTCGCGGCCTGATAACCATCCCTGCCGAGAACTATTTGTCAGTCCCCAATCCGGTCCGGGATTATGCCATCTGACCCAATCGGTGATCATTTTGGTCAGTACGTTTGGTCAATTTGACGGTTTCAGCACCCGATGATGTCAATTGCGCATTGCATTGCCCCGATTTTTGCGCCCTATTACCGCACCAACACCGACAACACATGGGCCACCCGTGACAGATTCCACTCCCGTTATCGAAATCAAAAACCTCCACAAAAGTTTCGGCCATCTCGAGGTGCTGAAAGGGGTCGATATTACGGCAAGACGCGGGGATGTGGTTTCGCTTATCGGATCGTCCGGGTCAGGCAAATCCACACTGTTACGCTGCTGTAACCTTTTGGAAGACAGCCAGCAGGGCGAGATTCTGTTCAAGGGTGAACCCGTACGCTGGGCCGGTGACCTTCACCATCGCCGCCCCGCCGACCCAAAACAGGTGATGCGCATCCGCACCAACCTGTCGATGGTGTTTCAACAGTTTAACCTGTGGGCCCATATGACCATCCTGCAAAACGTGATGGAGGCCCCAGTAACCGTTCTTGGCCGCGACCCGAAAGAGGTCGAGGATAGCGCCCGCAAATATTTGGCGAAGGTCGGCATTGGCGATAAGTGCGACGTCTACCCGGCGCAGCTTTCGGGGGGTCAGCAACAGCGCGCGGCCATCGCCCGCGGCCTTTGCATGGAGCCCGAGGCGCTGTTGTTCGACGAACCCACTTCGGCACTGGACCCGGAACTGGAACAGGAAGTGATCAAGGTGATCAAGGATTTGGCAGCCGAAGGGCGCACCATGATCATCGTGACCCACGACATGAAAATGGCGGCCGACATCTCAAGCCACGTCGTGTTCCTGCATCAGGGCCTGATCGAAGAAGAGGGCCTGCCAGAAGATATCTTTACGTCCCCCGAATCCGAACGGCTTCGGGGCTTTCTATCCGCCACTCAGGCGGCTTAACTTCAGGACAGAAAACAAAACTGGGGAGTATCCAATGAAAAAACTGATTCTGACTACTGCAGCACTGGCGCTTGGCGCTGGTATGGCCATGGCAGACACCATCCGCCTGGGCACCGAGGGTGCCTATGCACCGTGGAATTTCGTCAATGACGCGGGCGAGATCGACGGGTTCGAGCGTGAGCTGGGCGATGAGCTGTGCAAGCGTGCCGACCTGGAATGCGAATGGGTCAAGAACGATTGGGATTCGATCATTCCGAACCTGGTGTCGGGCAACTACGATGCGATCATCGCGGGTATGTCGATCACTGATGAGCGTGACGAAGTCATCGACTTCACCCACAACTACACGCCGCCGGATCCGTCGGCCTATATCGCCATGTCCGATGGCGTTGATCTGGCAGGCGGCGTGATCGCGGCGCAGACCGGTACCATTCAGGCCGGTTACGTTGCTGATTCCGGCGCAACTCTGGTTGAGTTCGCAAGCCCGGAAGAAACCATTGCCGCCGTACGCGGTGGTGAAGCGGATGCAGTTCTGGCAGACAAATCCTTCCTGGTGCCTTTCACCGAAGATGGCTCGGGTCTAGTCTTTGTTGGCGACGAAGTTCCGCTGGGCGGTGGCGTCGGCATGGGTATCCGTGAATCCGACGGTGAGTTGAAAGAAAAGTTCAACACAGCCATCCAGTCCATGAAGGACGACGGCAGCTTGAACGAGCTGATCACCAAGTGGGAAGTGTCCTCGACCTTCTGATCTTACATTCAGCGGCGCGCCTGATCTTTGGGCGCGCCGCCCATGCGCCCTTGCCAGTCAAAGAGGCCCGCCATTTTCTCGTTCTGCACTGATCCCGAAACACTCGGCACGTTCCGCTGGTTCTCGTGTTATCTGACCAACGGTGTGCATTGGGTGTTCTACCTGTCCTTCTTCAAGGTCTTGCTGTTGCTGGCCATTACGGCGCCGGTCGCGCTGGGTTTTGGGTTTTTGGGCGCTATGGCGGCTCGGTCGCATTTCTTGCCGCTCAGCCTGCTGGGCAAAGGTTATATCGCCGTCGTGCGCGGTGTGCCGGATATTGCCTTCTTCATGTTCTTCGTGATCGCACTGGATCAGGCGTTCGAATGGACTCGTCATCAAATATTGTGCCCGGAATGGACTGATCCGATCCGACAAGGCAATGACTTTATCGTCTGTCAGGCCGCCAAGCTGCCGCTTGGCACTGCCCCCGAATGGGTACACGAAACTTACGGCTTCTTTCTGGCCGTCATCACATTCTCAATCGTTTTCGGCGCCTTTGCCGCCAACGTACTATTTGGCGGTATGCGCGCTGTCCCACGTGCTCAGCTGGAAACGGCCGAGGCCTATGGCATGACCCGCCGCCAGACTTTCTGGCGCATTCTGGTGCCACAAATGTGGGTGTACGCTCTGCCCGGTCTGTCAAACCTATGGATGGTACTGATCAAGGCTACACCGCTGCTGTTCCTTCTGGGCATCGAAGATATCGTCTATTGGGCGCGCGAGCTGGGTGGGTACAAGAACCCGAAATTCACCCAATACCCGCATGGCGACTGGCGCATGTGGTACTTCCTAGCCCTTCTGGTGTTCTACCTAGGCATGACCCGAGTCTCGGAAATCGGTCTTGAACGGCTGATGCGCCGCCTGTCCCACGGTCAGGCGACCTCGGGCGGAGAGCTGCTGCGCAAGGAGACCACCGCATGAGCTGCTTGCAAACGATCCAGGATTACGGCCTGCGCTCGATCGGGATTGGCGAACGTCTGTTGCCACGAAACGATTTTACCCTGTGCGAACAGTTTACCCTGATCGGCTCGGGCATGATCTGGAACATCTATTTCGGGATCATGGCGCTGGTGACCGGGTTCTTTCTGGCCACCGCGCTTGCCATGGGCAAGGCTTCCACGAATAAGTGGCTGCGCAAGCCGGCAGAGTGGTTCATCTTCTTGTTCCGAGGCTCACCGCTGTTTATCCAGTTCTTCTTCGCCTATTTCTTCTTCCTGTCGCTGAAGCAGAGCTATCCATTCCTCGACGCGCTCACCTCGGCCTGGCTTGGCGCACTGATCGTGCTGTTCTTCAACACCGCCGCTTATTCCGGCGAGATCTTCTATGGCGCGCTGCGGTCGATCCCCAAGGGTGATATCGAGGCTGCTGATGCCTATGGCATGACGGGCTGGGTGCGGTTCCGCCGCATCGTGTGGCCAACCATGCTGCGGCTGGCCTGGCCTGCCTATACGAACGAGGCGATCTTCCTGTTCCATGCCACTACGCTGGTGTTCTTCTCGGCCTTCCCGGTCTGGCAGCAACGTGGCGATGCGCTGTACTACGCGGGCTATTTTGCCGACAAAACATTCAACCCGTTCATCCCCTACCCGATTCTGGCCTTCTACTTTATCCTGCTGACCCTCGTGGTCATCTGGAGCTTTGGTCGCGTGAATAAGCACTTGAACCGACATTTGCCCGCAGAAAAGCGGAGCAAAATGAAGCTGAAACTGAACCTGGCGCGCTAATCACAGGCGCGCCAGCCGTCAAATCTGCCACCAAATACAGCAAAATCAGTCACTGCTCCAAGCAGCACATTTTTGCACGTTTTTTCAGACTATATTGAGGGAGATGGTACCGCCTCCCTGGCTTGAACAGGGGACCTCTGGATCCACAATCCAGCGCTCTAACCAACTGAGCTAAGGCGGCACTCGTGAGGGGCGATGTACCGAACGCGTCCAAGGAATGCAAGGGTATTAAAGCCGAATTTTCCAGCTTTGTTCGACAAGATCGACACCAAAGGAATGCACTGGCTTACTGTCCAGCAACTGCCATCCATTCGCACGATACAACGTACAGGCCGCCCTGTGGCTTTCGTGGGTCCAAAGCCGCATTTCCGCGTACCCTGCATTACGCGCATAGCCCATGCATGTGTCCAGCATGCGCTTTCCCAACCCCCTCCCCCGTGCTTCGGGCAGCAACAGAAAGAGCCGTAGTTTTGCAGTTTGTTTGTCCAATGCGACGCAGAATATGCTGCCAAGTCTTTGGCCGTCGCTTTCCGCTATCCAGCCGCGTTCACACGTCGGATCATGGCTGGCCACAAAATCCTCCAGAATGCTCTGCACCAAAGCGCCGAACGAGGAATCAAACCCCTCGTCGCGCGCATAATACCGGCCATGCTGCTCTACTAGCCAGGCTGCATCAGTGGCGCGAAAGGGTCTGATCTGAATATTCTCCATACTTCATCAGACCGCAAAGGCAGCTTGATTCTCAACCCTTTGCGCGTTAGCACGAACGCCTAGTCCCGGAGGCGAACATGGGCATCAATACCGAACGCGACATTCAGGCAAACCTGCAGATCGGGCCCACTGATCACGGCATGGTGCGGCTATTCATCGAGGCAGACAACATCGAAATCCCAATGGATTTCGACCCCGAAGAGGCCGAGGAAATCGCGGATGAAATTCGCGCTGCTGCTCAGGCCGCCCGCGCTGTCCAAAGCTAATCGCTTAAATCCTGGGATCACGTAGCGCTTGCAACCTGCGCGCCGCGTCGGTTGCGAATTTCTGGATCATCTTCTTGCGCCGCGCCGGTGCAACCTTGTCTTCCGGCGCCATGCGCACAATCTCGGCGTCATAAGCGTCGGCGATGATCAGACCGGTTTCCGCAGGAAGCAGATCGGTTGGAAAGTCGATATCGACGGCCCAGAAGAATCGATCACACCACTCCAGATAGCCCTGCCATTTGGAATCGGACTGATAATCCGCCCGACTGGATTTACATTCGATCACCCAAAGCTCGCCCTTAGGGCCCAGCCCCATAACATCGACGCGCAGCCCACGCATCGGTACGAATTCTTCAACTGAAACAAAACCATGCGCCGACAAATGGCGGGCCACGCCGCGGGCCAGCTTTTGTCCGGGTTGCAGATCGAGTGTCATTTTAGAAATGTGAACAATTCGTGAACAAAAATCAAGAACCACTTCAGGCTTGACACAATACCATTTGGTACTGCATTAAATGTGATACCAAAAGGTATTACGAATGGTGAAGCACATGCAGCCTCAAACCCAAAACGCATTTCGTGCGCTGGCCGACCCTACCCGCAGGGACATCGTTCAGATGCTCGCCGCGCAGGACATGACAATCGCTCAATTGACCGAACGGTTCGACATGACCCGCGCCGCCGTCAAAAAGCATCTGACTGTCTTGTCGGATGGCGGTCTGATCTCGGTCGAGACACGCGGGCGGGAACGTATCAACCGACTGGAACCAATGGGGATGGCCCCTGTTCTCGACTGGTTCAGCTATTTCGACCAGTTCTGGGACGACCGCCTGAACAAACTGAAAGAAGCCATTGAAAGGAAAGACACATGACACATACCGTTCTGCAAAAAACGATCTTTCTACGGGCCGAGCCCACAACCGTCTGGGCCTATTTGACGGACCCCGACCGTCTGGCCGAATGGTTTCACAAACCCGAACGCCCGCTGGCCGCCGGACAAAAGCTTGAGATGTTCGGAACAACCAGTGGTGATCTGTTGATCTGGGGAGAAGTGCGCGTTGCACGCCCACCGGAATACCTGGAATACACATTCACCGTCAAACCCATGGGGGACGCCGTCAGCGTGGTGAAATGGACGCTCGAACCCGTTTCGGGCGGCACACGGCTTGCGTTGCAACACGAAGGGCTGCCTCAGAGTGCCGAAGCCTTTGGTCTGATCCTGTCGCTCGATAGCGGCTGGGATGAGCATTTCGTCAAAATGCGCACCGCCCTGCACGAAACAGTCGATGCCTGACCCCTTGTGCAAACCCGCCGCAACCCCTACTTAGGCGCGTGGCGGGTTCTGCCCTTCTTGTGATAGGTAGCATTCTGGTGGCCTTAAGCAATTCCGAGGGGGCTGGCTCTGTTCAGGTCCTGGCCTGATTACCTGGCGCCCACCTGTACATACAGGTCCTCGGGAATCACACCGCACGGTTGACTGGCGGTCCCGCCACATTTTTTCTGAAGCAAAATTACTTCGGCGCAGGCGCGTTCTGTTGAACTGCAACAGGTTCAAAGCTGTGTACGACGGGTGAGCCACGACGCGGACCACCCGGTTTCTCTGCCAAGCTCATGATGGAATAGGCAAATTGAACACCTGCGAAGACAATGCCGTTCATGAACCAGATCATGAACAGCGCGATCAGACCGATATCCGATCCGCTGATCAAACCGCGCAAATTGGCCACGTTAAGCGCCAACAGCACCCCGACAAAGATGGCCGAGATGACAAATCCCCAGATAACCTGAGTGATGTACAATCGGATCAGTTTGGGCATGGCGGACCTCATTGAGCTTGTACAGTCAGTGTAGCGCGTGTCGGACCATGGTAAAGGCGTCAGAACGCCTCGGGCTGGGCCTCGCGCGCCATGTGATCCAGCACGGCGTTGACGAATTTTGGCTCTTTGCCTTCCGGGAAAAAGGCACGGGCTACATCCACGAACTCGGTAATGACGACTTTGGGCGGAGTGTCGCCCTGAGTGAGCTCCGCCCCGGCGGCACGGAACGTGGCGCGCAAGGTCGGGTCGATGCGCGCAATGGGCCATTTGGCGACCAACGCGCGGTCGGTCATCTGGTCAATGGGCGCCTGATAGTTCACGGCGTCCTCGACCAGTTTGCGGAACACGCGGATATCGCCGTCCAACATCTCATCGCCCTCATAGACAGCGCCGAATCGGTGATCCAGAAACTCATTCACAACCTGTTCGGTCGTCTGACCCGACTGCTCCATCTGGAACAGAGCCTGCACGGCATAAAGCCGGGCGGCGGATTTCATCAGGCGTTTCTGGTTGGCCGGTTTCGGCGCATCTGTCTGGGTCATGCTGTCGTGGGTCCGTTGCTGTCGCCCGCCACAAGGATGGACTCGGACGGGGGCTTGAAGCCAACGCCCTTTTGTGAGGCGCCCCACTTACGGCTGAGCGCGATCAGATGCAAGGCCGCAGCGGCAGCCCCGCCACCTTTATTCATCTTTTCTGGATTTGCGCGGACTTCGGCCTGATCGTCATTTTCCACCGTCAGAATACCATTGCCGATGAGCAGACCTTGCAAACCCATCAGTTGGATGGCGCGACTGGAGTCATTGCACACCGTTTCATAATGCGTGGTCTCGCCACGAATGACGCAGCCCAGCGCGACGTAACCGTCGAAATTGCACTGACGGTCCGCCATAGCGATGGCGGTCGGGATTTCCAACGCGCCGGGTACTTCGACCACGTCACAAGTACCACCAGCCGCTTCGATCTCGGCTTTTGCACCGGCTACCAGATTGTCGGCGACGGCGCGATAGAACGGGGCGACCACAATCAGCAGTTTCGCCGGTTTGTCGAAGGTTGGTGTCGGCAGGACGCCGTGTTTGTCTTGTTCAGCCACGATCAGTCATCCTTAAGGATTGAGCGGGTGCCGACGATGGACAGGCCAAAAGCGTCGAGCCCCAGATATACGGTTTCCGGCGAATCTGTCAGAAGTACCAACTCCTGGATACCCATCTTGGACAGGATCTGCGCGCCCAGGCCGGTTTGCTTGATAGTGCGCGGGCCTTCGTCCTCGACCGCGTAAAGCGAGTTGCGCGGTTGACGGAACAGGCACACCACGCCGCGGCCCTCTTCAGCGATCTTTTCCATTGCCCGCGGTAGTTCGCGAGAGGATTTCGGGCCCAGACCCAGAATATCGGGTGCTTCGTGCAGGGCGTGTGTGCGGGTCAGCACCGGGTCGGGTGTGGTGATGTCACCTTTGATCATGACGACATGTTCGATGCCGTGGGTCTGATCGGTGAAAATACGCAGCTCCCACTCTCCGCCATATTCCGAGGTAACAGTCTCACGCGATGTTTCGACCACCAGATTGTCATTGCGAGACCGATACGCAATCAGGTCGCTGATCGTGCCGATCTTCATGTCATGTTCTTTGGCGAATTCGACCAGATCAGGCAGACGCGCCATGGTGCCGTCAGCCTTCATGATCTCACAGATCACGCCCGAAGGGTTCAGCCCAGCCAGACGCGAGATATCCACGGCGGCCTCGGTGTGGCCCGCACGGACCAGCACCCCGCCGCGCTTGGCGCGCAGGGGAAAGATGTGGCCGGGGGTGGCGATATGCGCCATCGTGTTCTGTTCGTTAATCGCAGTGGCGACCGTCAATGCCCTGTCAGCGGCGGAAATGCCGGTCGACACGCCCTCACGCGCTTCAATCGAAACGGTGAATGCAGTTTCGTGTCGGGATGAGTTGTTCACCGCCATCATCGGCAGTTCAAGGGCGTCCACCCGTTCGGCCGTCATCGGCAGGCAGATCAGCCCGCGCCCATGTGTGGCCATAAAGTTGATCGCGTCGGCATCGGCAAACTCGGCAGGGATCACCAGATCGCCTTCGTTTTCACGATCCTCGTGGTCGACCAGAATATACATCCGGCCCTTGCGCGCCTCGTCGATGATGTCTTCGATCGGGCTGATCGCGTCGCGCAGCTGGGCTTCGACGGGTCCTGGGGTTTCAAAGCTCATGAGGCAGCCTTTCACAGAGCATGTTTGACCCGGTGGATAGACTACCAGACGGTCAAAGGCCAGAGCACTTGCGGCACCAGGCAATCCCGGCGCGACGTAGTTTCAGGACATTTCGGCCAGGCGCGCGACGTAGCGGGCCAGTGTGTCGATCTCAAGGTTCACCTTGTCACCAACCCCTACATCACCCCAGGTTGTGACTTCCTTGGTGTGGGGGATGAAATTGATGCCGAAATCACAATCATCCACATCGTTGACGGTCAGCGAGGTTCCGTTCAATGCAACCGAACCTTTTGGCGCGATAAACCGGGCCAGTTCTTTGGGGGCACGCAGGGTGACGCGCGTGCTGTCGCCTTCGTCCTGCACGGCGACCACCTCGGCCACACCGTCCACGTGACCTGAAACGATATGACCGCCCAGCTCATCCCCGACTTTCAGGGCGCGCTCCAGATTGACGCGCTTACCGACCTGCCAACTGTCCAGATTGGTTTTCGAAACCGTCTCAGCGCTGATCTGCACGTCATACCAATCATCGCCCAGCGCGATCACGGTCAGGCAAACGCCATCACTGGCGATCGAGGCGCCGATATCAATTCCCGCCGTGTCGTAATCCGTTTTGATCCGGGCCCGCAGATCGCCCTGCTGATCCAGCTCGGTGACGGTGCCGATATCGGTGACGATCCCTGTAAACATTCTGCTAACCCTCAGCTCTTAACCTGATCCAGTGTTCCAAGCCGAGGTAAGCGCAAGCGGCGTGACGGGCAAGCCCCACCTTGCCGGGAAAGGTCGAAACAGGCATAATTTCCTGAACAAAAGGCAAGAGCAGTAGTGATGTCACCCGACACCAAAGGCCTGAACCGCCGTGTTTTCCTGTTTTTGCAGGGACCGCATGGCCCGTTTTTCAACGGGCTCGGGCGTATGCTGCGATCTGCGGGGGCCGAGGTTTGGCGCGCGGGGTTCAACGCCGGGGATCAGGCGTTCTGGTTTGACAAGGCCTCGTACATCCCATTCCTCGACACGCCCGAGCTTTGGCCGGACAGGTTGTCTGAGTTGATCGCGGATCGCGAAATCACGGATATTGTCCTGTACGGCGACACGCGCCCAATTCACGCCAGCGCCGTTACGATTGCCCAAGCCAACGGCGTCACTGTTCACGTGTTTGAGGAAGGTTACCTACGCCCCTGGTGGGTAACGTATGAGCGGTTCGGCTCAAACGGAAACTCACGCCTGATGTCTTTGGGCGTCGATCAGATGCGACATGCACTGAATCAGTCGGCAGCGCAGACACCACCGCCACCTTCGCATTGGGGGGATATGCGGCAGCACATCTTTTATGGGGCGCTCTATCATTGGTTTTTATTGTTTCGGAACCGACGTTATCGAAACTTCCGGCGGCATCGCGATCTGCCAGTATCAAAGGAATTCGGTTTGTATTTCAAACGGCTGGCGTTGATGCCGTTTCATCGGCTTCAGCGCCGCTGGGCCACAGCGCGCGTTCTGGGGAGCAGTCATCCTTACCATCTGGCGCTGCTGCAACTGGGGCATGACAGCTCGGTTCAATCCCATTCGGACTATTCCTGCATGTCCGACTTTCTTGCGGATGTAATCCGTGGTTTTGCCAACGGCGCGCCCGCGCATCACCGGCTGGTGGTGAAAGAACATCCGCTGGAAAACCACCGCGAACCACTACGCCACCGTGTGTATGCGCTGGCTCAAGCGCATGGAATTGCGGATCGCGTGCATTATGTGCCCGGCGGCAAGCTCGCCAAGCTTCTGGATGGTGCGAGTTCTGCCGTGACGATCAATTCTACTGCCGGGCAGCAGGTTTTGTGGCGTGGCATCCCGCTGCGCATCTTTGGCAAATCGGTCTATGACAAACCCGAATTCGTATCGCGCCAACCATTGGCGGCGTTCTTTGCCGACCCGATGCCCCCGGATCAGGATGCCTATCAGACCTATCGCCGGTTTTTGTTGAAAACCAGTCAGGTGCCCGGAGGATTCTATTCCCGCCGGGGCCGCAGGCAGCTTTTGCGTGGCGTGGCGGATATGATGCTGAACGCCGCAGACCCCTATCAATCCGTCCTGTCCCACAAAGAGGCGCAGACGCCACAGTTAAAGCTTGTTGAGTAAAACTGGCCGGTTGGCGCTAGAAGTTATCGCGCGAACCGGGTAGCCTGCGCCCAACAAAAGACCATAACAAAAACGACCGAGGATTACCGGCAGTGCAGCGCTTTCCAATCCGATGGATACGGGGGTTATCCCTTGTGACCGCAATTGGCCTGTTGGCCGGGTGTCAACTTCCGAAATCAGGGCCCAACAAGTCCGAAATTTTGGCGGGCTCCACGGAAAAAGGCGGCAATGCTTTTGTGGTCGAAGTTGATGACCGCGTCGCAAAGGCCACTTCGGCCATCCCTCAATACGGGTTTTCATCCTCTTTTCGCAGTGCGCAACGCCTGGCGGCAGACACTGTTCGCCCCGGTGACGTCCTTGGCTTGACGGTTTGGGAAAACGTCGATGACGGCCTGTTGTCCGGTGAAATAAGCTCCTCCACTATCCTAGAACAGATACAGGTCGACAGCGACGGTTTCATCTTTGTGCCGTATGCCGGACGCATCCGGGCCTCGGGCAACACGCCCGAGCAACTGCGCCAACTGATCACCAGCGAACTGCAGGAACAAACACCTGATCCACAAGTCGAGGTCCGCCGTGTCGCAGGGGATGGCGCAACCGTTTCACTTAGCGGGGAAATCGGGGCAGCGGGCATTTATCCAATCGAGCGGCCAAGCCGTACCCTGTCCGGAATGCTGTCGCGGGCCGGCGGCGTTGTCGTAGGTTCGGACATCGCGCTGGTGACGCTGATCCGCGGAAATGACCGCGGGACGGTCTGGTATGACGATCTGGTGCGTAATCCCCAGTTGGACGTCGCGCTGCGCGGCGGAGACCGCATTCTCGTCGAAGCTGACAGCCGATCCTACATCGCGCTTGGGGCCACCGGACAATCGCGTGTGGCATTCGACACACAAGACCTTTCGGCGTTGGAAGCTCTGGCGCAGGTGGGTGGTTTGCAATCCCTGTCCTCGGACCCGACCGGTATTTTCGTACTGCGAAAGGAACGGCAGGACATCGCGCGCAGCGTCATGGGACGTCAGGATTTGCAGGGGGATCAGCGCATGATCTATCTGCTGAACCTGACCGCGCCCAATGGATTGTTCGTCGCTCGGGACTTCGTCATCCGTGACGACGACACGATCTATGTGACCGAAGCCCCGTATGCACAGTGGAGCAAATCGATCTCTCTGATCGCCGGTGGCCTGACACCGGTTGCAAACGTCGCCACGCTGACGGGCGGCTGATGCAACTTGACTCAACAGCCGGGGCACAACGGACCCGGTTGCTTGTATATAACGGTGGTTTCCTGACCCAACGCCGCATACGGCGCATCCTACATCTCAAGGGTTACGACATCCGGCTGGGTCTTCCCCGCGACGGAGACGTAGTGGGGGTTTGGGGCAACAGCCCAACTGCGCATCGCGGCTTTAGCATCGCGACCCGACACAACGCACCGCTTCTGCGTGTCGAAGACGCCTTTTTGCGCTCGTTACATCCTGGGCGGACGGGTGAGCCGCCGCTGGGTCTGTTGCTTGATCGGTCGGGCGTTCATTTCGATCCTGCACAGCCTTCGGATCTTGAAACCCTTCTGGCCACGCATCCGCTGGACGATACCGCCCTGCTGAACCGGGCCCGGTATGGGACCGAAAGGATGCGCGAATTGCACCTCAGCAAGTATTCTGCCGTCGATCCCACCCTGCCCCCACCTGAACCGGGTTACGTTCTAGTGGTCGATCAGGCGCGAGATGATGCCTCGGTCACGGCCAGCGCGGGTGATGACGCACGCTTCCGCGAGATGCTGGTCATGGCACAAGAGGAAAACCCCGGTGCCCGTGTCCTGATCAAGACACATCCCGAAACCGTTGCCGGACGCCGCAGCGGGTATTACTCGGATCAAGATATGACCGACCGGGTTTCGTTTGTAACCGAGCCCATCAGCCCATGGACCCTGCTAGAGGGTGCGGTCGGCGTCTACACCCTGTCATCGCAGTTGGGCTTTGAGGCTATAATGGCTGGCCACAAGCCGCGTGTCTTTGGCCAGCCATTCTATGCCGGATGGGGGCTGACACAGGATGAGGTCTATTTCCCTCGCCGCCAGCGCAACCTGACCCGGGCACAGTTATTTGCCGCAGCAATGATCCACTATCCTACATGGTACGACCCATACCGGGATCAGCTGTGCGAGTTGGAAACTGTGCTGGACACGCTTGAGGCGCAAACGAGGGCGTGGCGTCAGGATCATAAGGGGTGGACAGCCTCCGGCATGCGGCTGTGGAAGCGCAAACACCTGCAAGAGATGTTCGGTCGCGAAAAGAAGATTCGCTTCACTCCGACCCCGCCCGATACACCCGACTGTCCGCATATGGTTTGGGCCAACCACGCCCGCGATGCGGAAGACGCGATCAGGATCGAGGACGGTTTTCTGAGGTCCCGCGGGCTTGGCGCCAATCTGGTGCCGCCCCTGTCTTTGGCAACGGACGACCTGGGCATCTACTACGACCCGACACATCCAAGCCGGTTGGAGGAATTGATCACCGCACGTGAAACCCTGCGCCCGGATCAGGAATTGCGGGCCGAACGCTTGGTGGCGCGGATCGTTTCGGGCCAACTCAGCAAATACAATACCGGCGGAGCGCCCCCGGAACTGCCCGAAGGGCATCGCATTCTGGTTCCGGGTCAGGTCGAGGATGATGCCTCAATCCTGCTTGGCACTACGACTGTCCGCACAAACACCGACTTGCTGAGGGCCGCGCGTGAGGCAAACCCAAATGCGATCCTGATCTATAAGCCGCATCCTGATGTCGAGGCCGGACTGCGCGAAGGGTCGATTGACGCCGAAAGTCTCGCCGACGTGATCGCCACAGACACTGATCCAGCCGCGCTGCTTGCACAAACACAAGAAGTCTGGACGATGACCTCTTTGCTTGGGTTCGAGGCCCTATTGCGCGGGGTCCGTGTGACCACGCTTGGGGCCCCGTTTTATGCTGGGTGGGGGTTGACGAACGATCTGGGAACGGTACCGGCGCGACGTGGCGCAAGACCGTCCATCTTGGGTTTGGTTCATGCCGCGTTGATCGATTATCCAAGATACCTCGATCCGCTTACCAGTTTGCCCTGCCCTGTCGAAGTCGCGTTGCAACGCCTGACAGAGGGCAATGAACGAAAGAGCAGTATATCTCTGCGCTTGTTATCGAAACTGCAAGGCGCGCTTGCCACGCACGCTCGCCTATGGCGTCGCCGCTAACGCAGCGCCCTCGCCCAGCGATGCAAAACATCCGGCCCGATGGCGCGGGTTTCGATCAGGTCAAACCGGGGGGCCGCGTCCAACTTGTCCAGCCCCATTGACCCAATGGCGGGCAAGCCTTCGGCACCAATTGTCAGCCCCGCGCTAAAGCCCACCAGCTCATCCACCAGATCATCGGCCAGCAAAGACGCCGCAAGCGCTGACCCGCCTTCGCAGAAAACGCGCGTCAACCCGGCCTGGCCAAGTTGTTGCAACAGGTCAGCGGCATCTATGTGATGTTCCTGCAGCGCACAGGGTATCAGACGTGCGCCCAACCCCTCCCACGCGCGGGCCCGATCGGCATCCGGGGACGGACCGTGGCATAACCAAACCGGTATCTCAGCAGCCGTACGTGCCAATTGCCCCATCAGCGGAATATCCAGGTGGCGAGATACTACCACTCGCACCGGCTGCGCCTCGACCCCCAGATCGCGAACAGTCAGAGACGGATCATCAGCCCTCGCTGTCCCTGCTCCGACTATCACCGCATCATGACGCGCGCGCATCGCGTGGACCGCCCGCCGCGCTTTCGGTCCCGTAATCCACTTGCTGTGACCGGTCGACGTCGCAATGCGCCCGTCAAAACTGCTGGCCAGTTTGAGCGTCACAAACGGGCGCCCCTGTTCCGTCTTCAGGAAGAACCCCGCGTGATCACGTGCGGCTTGTTCCGCCAAAACACCGGTGGTGACCTCAATCCCGGCCTCGCGCAACATGGCAAACCCCTGCCCTGCGACGCGCGGATCGCTATCCTCAATCGCGGAAACCACCCGCGACACACCTGCCTTGATCAGCGCCTCGGCGCATGGCGGTGTTTGACCGTGATGAGAACAAGGTTCCAGTGAGACATACGCAGTTGCGCCTCGCGCGGCCTCGCCCGCTTGGGCCAGCGCCTGGGTTTCACCATGCGGTCGACCACCGGGTTGGGTCCAGCCACGCCCGACGATCCGACCGTCGCGCACGATAACACACCCTACCGCAGGGTTGGGCCAACACGTGCCCTGACCGCGCTGCCCCAATGACAAGGCCAGCGCCATATATCGCTTATCTGTTTCGCTCACTCGTCCGTCGAAGGCTGCGGCGGGCGCAGCTCGTGGACAAATTCCTCGAAGTCATCGGCCGCCTGGAAATTCTTGTATACACTCGCAAAGCGAACATAAGCCACGGTGTCGATCCGCGCCAGAGCTTCCATAACGATCTCACCGATCTTGCTGGACGGGATATCGGTTTCACCCATGCTTTCCAGACGGCGGACAATGCCCGAAATCATCTGGTCGATCCGGTCAGGATCAATGGGGCGTTTCTGCATCGAAATGCGGATCGAACGTTCCAGCTTATCCCGGTCGAAATCCTCTCGTTTTCCGTTGGTTTTGATCACCACCAGATCGCGCAATTGTACACGTTCATATGTGGTAAAACGCCCCCCACAAGCGGGACAAAACCGACGTCTGCGGATCGCGACGTGATCCTCTGCCGGGCGTGAATCTTTGACCTGAGTGTCGATATTACCGCAAAACGGGCAGCGCATTCGCCCTCTCCTCGTCCCTTGTTCCGCTTCTTATTGTAAGCGCAGTGGCTTAGTTATCCACAACTATAGGGCACCCGCTAGGATTTGGGTAGTCGGAAATTTTAACCGCTAGATCATGAATCTACGCGAAATGTGCCGCAACCTTTCGGTGATGCGGCGCAGTGCGATGTTCAAACAGATATATACCCTGCCAAGTGCCCAGAACGGGTTGTCCAGACACTATAGGAATCGACAGGGAAACCGGCAAAAGCGCGGCTTTGATATGGGCTGGCATATCATCGGGACCTTCATAGGTGTGCCGCAGATATGCCATCGACGGGTGGTCCGACGACGGCACCAACCGGTCGAAAAAAGCCCGCAAGTCCGTCTGTACTTCGGGGTCGGCATTTTCCTGAATGACCAGCGAACACGAAGTATGCCGCACAAACAGCGTCAGCAACCCATCGCGTTCGACCGAGTTGAGCCAGTAACGCACATCCGTTGTGAACTCGTACAGCCCCGGCCCTTGTGTAGAAACTACAAACTCGGTCTTCATGCGATCGTCAGCCCCGCATCAGTCAATGAAAGGTCGTGTGCTACACCGTCCATTGGCCGCCGACACGGACATGTTGAAACCCGGCTGAAACCCCGTCGAAAAACCACTGCTTTGCTGCGGAACACCCTCGGGTGCCGTAAGCGAAAACTGCACGGCTGTTCTGCGCCCCGTGGCCTCGCTTGGACCATAACCACGCTTGACGTAAATCCGCTGTTGCCAACTGGCGCCCAGTGTTCTGCGGGCAAAATCAGAGGCCGCGCACCAATACCCATCTACATCGGTCCGTCCGCGCGGGATCACCTCAAAGACTGTGTTGCTAAGCGCTACGGTCTGATAGCCAAACCGAGCGAACGTTGCCGACGCCGGCGTGGTCAACACCAACGCCGCGAATACCGCGTAAGTCATAACCTTTTTCATAATCACACTCTTTCCTGTTTCGAGGTAGGTATTGACCTAGTGTACTCTGAATTCAAACAAAGCCGGTTCACGATGAATTCAATCCGGGTCCATCTGTACGTGAACAGGTTTCAACCAGCCGCGATACCGGATGAATACCCCAAGGCCCGGCATTTTGGCCGAGACATCAAAGCAAAAATCCCCTGTTTCGCTCTGCCATTCTACGGTTGATGAGCGTGGCAGCAAAAATGCTGGGCAACGAAGACCCAAAATGCTCAGGCCCCGGATGTGGATCAACAGGTGTTCAGCTTCGACCTCGGGCTCCAGCCACAGCGTCAGCCAGCCCAGCCTTTCACGAACGCAATCTGCGCCGTGATCAAATGTCAGGAGGGATCGAGTCGTGTGGCCATCAAAATCACGTACCCACTGCCATGTGTCATCGTCACGGTCTATCCGAACTTGCACCGGTATGTCGTTGGCGCTTCGAGGAAACCGTCCGAGGTGCAAAGCAAGCCTGATCAGCCACCCTCGTCCCTCGACAATATCGCACCGTCCCGCGTAGTGACCTGTGTTGGAATGCAACTGCTGAAGGGCCAAGGGCACTTCTACCCCGGCAGGAAGGGATTGCAAAAACGGATCAGGTTCCACTCAAAATCCCTCGGGCAAAAAACGGGATCGCAGTGCGGCATCCGGGATCATACAAGTCGGATTGCGTCCGAATATCTTGTACCTGTTACGTGCAATGGCATGATAAAGCGGGTCTTTGATCCAGCTGGGCAGGAACCTACAAAAAGACAAGATCGGCCAAATCCCCGGCAGCGCGCCCATCGCCGCGGCGAAGGCATCCAAACGTTGATGTACATTGCCGTTCACGATCACCAGGTTGGTTTCAAAATCCTGCATGGGCAATCCAAGCTCTTGGTACAGCCTTTGCCCTAGCGGCGATTGCGCCGTTGCGAATTTAAAACGCTGCGCTTTATCCCTCATCGTCATGAATTGAAAAAAACCTGAACACAGAACACATTCCCCATCAAAAACAATGGCATCCTGAGCATCCACCAATTCTGAGACGGCAAAGTTTGGCATATCTGTTGCGCCCGTTAGCTTTCCTACCCGCACCCTTTCACCATGGTCCGGACCGGGCAATGCGACATGAGGCCGTCTGTTTCAAACGCGTGAATGTGCCGGGGAGCCACCGGTTTTGGTGGTTTTTTATCCGGGGCTCTGACCTCATCCCCACAAGGTGCTAACCCGACAACGGACGGGAAATACAAAATGTCCGACCTTGGGTCTTGTGTTTGCCGGCCAAAACCATTCGAATTCCAGACATTGAAGCAATACATGGGATAGACAAACGCCCAATACGCAACAACGGCATTAAACCCGATTGAAAACACAGTGGAACAGCCATGGAAGTTGATATCGCCCGCATTCAGTTATTGACCAAAGCGCTTGATCAACGAACAAACGGCACCGAAGCATCTGACCGTATACTGGAAAAGTGTAAACTCTCACGGGATAGAATTGCAGCGCCGACAACAACGTGCAGCGCCCATCAAGAAGCCCTGTTTGCACGCTATGCCTGCGATACCGTCGGAGATATTACATTTGCCGCGCAGACCGGGTTGCAGTTTTCGTCGTCCTCTAGCCTGACGGCGTATATCAGTAAGTATTCACGCGACCTGAGGCAGGTGATCGAGAATACCTCGCGCTTTCATATGTTCATCGACCCGGCCATAGCCTTTGCACTGCGCCTTGCCGGAAACTTTGCCACCATTGAGGCCGAATGGAAGGATGCCAGTTTTGCCCGGTATCACCGCCGGACCGAATTCCTCATGTTCGCCGGATTGGCCCGCATGCGCACCCTGACGCAATCGAATTTCCGTCCGATTGAGATACGGTTTCAGCACGAGGTTGGGAAAAACAGAGATAAATTTAAAAAACTTGCAGGGTTTCCCGTTGTTTTCAGTGCAGAGAGACTGGAAATCGTCTTTGCCGTATCCTCGTTGGATTTGCCGGTTCCGACCTACGATTCAAACCTGCGCGCGCACCTTCTGGAATATGGTGAACGTGTCCTGGCAGAGCGACGCTCGCCCAAGCAAAAACTGCGCGCGCAGGTCGAAGGGCTGATTACCCGCTCGCTGCCCGGCACTGTCATTCACGCCGATGAGGCCGCCGCAAATCTGGGGATGAGTCCGCGCACCTTCACACGGCGGCTCAAGGAAGAAGGGGCAACCTATCGCGATATCGTCGATGACCTAAGGTGCGATCTGGCGCAAACCTTTATCACCAACGGCATGGCGCTGTCCGAGATTGCCTATTCGCTGGGCTACGCCGATCAACCGGCCTTTTCGACCGCTTTCAAACGCTGGACCGGTCAGGCCCCCAGCACTTTCCGCAGTCGTCTGGATTAATCGGATGCGCTATATGGCAAGTGGCCGGGGGTCATCAGCCGCAAAGCCTCACCCCGGCCTGTCCCATGAGTGGACAATGCGGATATAAAGAGGTGCAGGGGTCTTGCCTTGTGACTTCCCGCCAATTTGATCTTTCCAATGGACAATGTGAAAGCGCGTGGGGTGAAAGAAAAAAGGCGCCACTCTCGGGGCGCCTTGGTTTTATTGATCCAGGAAAGACCGCAGTTTTCGCGACCGGCTGGGATGTTTCAGCTTGCGCAACGCTTTCGCTTCGATCTGACGGATACGTTCGCGGGTCACACTGAACTGTTGACCGACCTCTTCCAGCGTATGGTCGGTGTTCATGCCGATGCCAAAACGCATCCGCAGCACCCGCTCTTCGCGCGGGGTGAGCGAGGCAAGAACCCGTGTCGTCGTTTCCTTGAGGTTTTCCTGAATGGCGCTGTCCAGCGGCAGCACGGCATTCTTGTCCTCGATGAAATCGCCCAGCTGGCTGTCTTCCTCGTCGCCAATCGGCGTCTCTAGGCTGATCGGCTCTTTGGCGATCTTCATCACCTTGCGAACCTTTTCCAGCGGCATCTGCAGCTTTTCAGCCAGTTCTTCCGGCGTCGGCTCGCGCCCGATCTCGTGCAGCATCTGACGACCGGTACGAACCAGCTTGTTTATCGTCTCGATCATGTGGACCGGAATACGGATCGTACGGGCCTGATCCGCGATGGATCGCGTGATCGCCTGACGAATCCACCAGGTCGCATAGGTCGAGAACTTATAGCCGCGGCGGTATTCGAACTTGTCCACCGCCTTCATCAGGCCGATGTTACCTTCCTGAATAAGATCAAGGAATTGCAGGCCGCGGTTCGTGTACTTTTTGGCAATCGAAATCACCAGGCGCAGGTTGGCTTCCACCATTTCCTTTTTGGCTTGCCGCGCCTCTTTTTCACCCTTCTGAACCTGCTGCACGATGCGGCGGAATTCGGGGATATCCAAACCGACATATTGCCCGACCTGAGCCATATCGTTGCGCAATTCCTCGACCTTGGCAGTCGAGCGTTCGATGAACATCTGCCAACCCCGACCGGGTTTTTCAGCCATCTCGGCCAGCCAGTTCGGGTCCAGTTCACGGCCACGATAAGCGTCGATAAACTCGCGACGATTGATACGGGCTTGGTCCGCCAGCTTCACCATCGCGCTGTCCAGCGACATGATACGGCGGTTGATGCCGTAAAGCTGGTCGATCAGCGCTTCGATACGGTTGTTGTGCAGGTGAAGACCGTTCACCAGCTCAACAATCTCGGCCCGTAGCTTTTGATAGGTCTCTTCGTCCTTGGCGCTGAACGTGCCATCTTCGTTCAGCGTGGCCGAAATCCGGCTGTCCTGCATTTCCGAAAGCATCGCGAAATCGGTCGAGATTCGCTCCAGCGTGGTCAGCACCTGATCTTTCAGCGCCGCTTCCATCGCGGCCAGAGACATGTTGGCCTGATCATCTTCGTCATCATCGTCATCATTGGCGATCGGATTGCCATCCGCGTCCAGTTCCGGTCCGCTGTCCTTGGCTGGCTTTGCCGCCTGTACGGCTGACGTGTCGACGACCGGTTCTTCGACATCGCCGTCTTCGTCCAACTGGTTGCCAAATGTGGCCTCCAAGTCAATGACGTCACGCAGCAGAATGTCTTCGGACAACAATTCGTCGTGCCAGATGGTAATCGCCTGGAAGGTCAGCGGGCTTTCGCACAGACCGGCGATCATGGTGTTGCGACCGGCCTCGATCCGCTTGGCGATCGCAATCTCGCCCTCACGGCTCAGCAGTTCGACGCTGCCCATCTCGCGCAGATACATGCGCACGGGGTCATCGGTGCGGTCCAGCTTTTCCGTTGCAGCACCGGACAACGCAACCTCACGGTTGCTTTCCGTGGTGGTCAGTTCGGTCGAGCCTTTGTTCTCTTCCTCTTCGGCCTCTTCATCTTCGATGATGTTGATGCCCATTTCGGACAGCATCGACATAACGTCTTCGATCTGTTCCGAGCTGACCTGATCAGGCGGCAGCACCTGATTGAGCTGGTCGTAGGTGATGTAACCTTTCTCGCGGGCCTCGGCGATCATCTTCTTGACGTTGGCCTGGCTCATGTCCAACGAGATTTCCTGTTCCTGCTCGTCGGATTTGCGGTCTTCGTTCGTATCCTTGGCGGCCATTCAATGCTCCTGCAGGGATGGGTGATTCGTTTCAACCGAATCATTAGCGCGTAGAAGTGATTCGGCCACCCGTTTACCTGTTTTTCTTTTCCAGTGCCTTACGAAAACACCACTTCACCGGCGTTTCCGTTCAAAATTGATGCCCGACATGATTGCCTTGAACGCATCTTTCTCGTCGCGGTTGATCCGCGCGCCATTGTCGGCGATGTCGAAAACGGCCCTGTCCTCGTTCTGGCTACGGCTTGTGCGGTTGCGTTCTTCGGCGGCTTGCGCCAATCGGTACGTCAACGCCTCATCGGCCAGATCGGACAGTTCCTCTGCAGCTTCAGCAATCTCAGCATCCAACCCCCGGAGCGCTTTGATCTTTGCGAGTTCCTCGGCCAGAGTCATCTCGGCCTTTTCAACGTCGCCTGGTTTGTACACACAGGGGATTACTGCGACATGGCGAAGGGCCAGCAGGTTTTCAAGGGCTTGGGGCCCCAAAGTATCGGCAATGTGGTCTTTCAGGTTGTCAGGATCATCAATCGCGTGACGCAGGATCGCATGGCGCAGGGCTGCATGGTCGGAATCGCGGCACTCCATATCTTCCAATTGATGCTCAAACTGCACAACGACTTCGGGGTTTAGCGCAGCAATTGCAAGAATAGCCGCTTCGCGCAGTTGAATCTCGGCGCCTTCGGACGAGGCCAAAAACGATGCCCGTGCGTCAGTCGTTGCTGGCTGTTTCTGCGGTTGCCACTTGCCCCGAGGTTGCCATTGGCGGTTCCCAGATTGCCGCTGCGGGCGGAACAATTGCCACCGCAGATCCTTAATCTCTTGCCCGTAATGAGAGCGGATCGAAGGGTCACGGATCAGTTTGATCTTGTCCCTCAGCACCTTATCCAACGCTGCCTTACGTTCCGGGCTGTCAAAGACCTTGCCTTCGGTTTCGCGCTGCCACAGCAATTTGACCATCGGAATGGCCCCATCCAGCACAGCCTGCACCGCCCCTGCCCCTTCGGCACGCAACAGATCGTCGGGGTCCTTGCCTTCGGGCATCAGGGCAAAGCGCAGGGATTTCCCGGCCTCCAGCAACGGCAGAGCCAGATCAACCGCCCGCATGGCGGCCCGCAGACCCGCCGTATCGCCATCCAGTGCAATGATCGGCTCGTCCGAGATACGCCATAGCAATTGCAACTGATGCTCGGTAATCGCGGTACCTAGCGGCGCGACCGAGGCACCAAATCCAGCCTCTGCCAGAGCAATCACGTCCATGTACCCTTCGGCCACGACCAAGGGCAGCCCTTTGCCCGCAGACTGCCGTGCGGGCCCGTGGTTATAGAGGCTGCGTCCCTTGTCGAACAACTCAGTCTCGGGTGAGTTCATGTATTTGGCATTGTCGGCCGGGTCCATCGCCCGCCCGCCAAAGGCGATGCAACGCCCGCGCGGGTCGCGGATCGGGAACATGATCCGATTGCGGAACGTATCATAAGGCTTTTTGCCCTTGTTCGACGGTTTGGCCAAACCTGCACCAAGGATCAGATCCTCAGCCACGTTCTTTCCGCACAGATGATCCCAGAGCGATTGCCAGCCGTCAGGGGCAAAACCGATTTCCCACCGCTCCAACGCCTGCGCATCCAACCCTCGGCGTGACAAGTAATCGCGAGCCGCACCCCCCGCCCCGGTCTTCAGTTGCAGGCGGAAGAATTGCACCGCCTGCTCCATCACCTCGGCCAGTTGCGAACGGCGGTCCTGCTTTTCCTGTGCTTTGGGATCGCGCGCAGGCATCGGCATTCCGACCTCGCGCGCCAGAATCTCAACCGCTTCGATGAACGATACATTCTCGGTTTCTTTCACAAAGCTGATCGCATCGCCTTTGGCATGGCAACCAAAGCAGTAGTAGAACCCCTTTTGATCATCGACGTGGAAAGAGGCGGTCTTTTCATGATGAAACGGGCACGGTGCCCACATGTCACCCTTGCCCTGATTGGACTTGCGCGCATCCCACATGACCTTACGCCCAACGACCTGAGACAAGCTCAGCCGGGTGCGCAGTTCATCCAGAAATCCGGGGGGCAGTGACATCTTAGTTGGTGATGTTGTTTTTTAAGGCCTGTATCTCATCCCAATTGTCCACACATTGTTGGTAGAGGATTTCACCAAGGTCCTGCTTGCGTAATTCTCGCTTTTTTAGCTCGTAAACCCATGGGGCTAGCCCGGGGATCGCGGAATTGTAGTTGGATGGCCATGACGGATTGCTTGACACAATAGTCTCAGCAACGTCAGCTTCTTTCACCCGATCCAGCCGGGCCTGTTGAATTGCTCGAACGACGTCAGCTTGATACCCACAGCTTTCTTCCTTGGTTTCCTGAGCCAGTGCAGGTGTCGACAAAAGGATAAAGGCGAGCAAGGGACGAAACATTGTACGGCTCCGGAATCAGTTGAGTTCCGTAGAGTCTAACCCTCAGAAGCGACACCTGCTATCACCCTTTTCGACGAAGGAGCCATATTTGATCGGCGGGGCGTCAAAACACCCCACCGACGAAAGTGTTATAGCCCCTTGGCGCGGTAGCTTTTCGAGACGCGATCAATGGCCACGATATAAGCCGCCGTCCGCAGATCTTCGACATCATCACGGCTGTGCCAGACCTCGCGCATGGATTGGTAGGCAATGCGCATCGTGTCATCGAGGCCGGAACGAACCAATTCCAGCTCATCCGCACCTTTGAGGTATTTGGCCTTAAAGTCCGGGGACATCGACCACGCATCGCCCAGATACCGATCCAGCCGCTCCAACTCGCTGACGATCAACTCGTGGCGCGCTTCTTCCTGACGACGCTGCATCCGGCCAAAGCGGATATGGCTGAGGTTTTTCACCCATTCAAAGTAAGACACCGTCACACCGCCGGCATTCGCGTACATGTCCGGAATGATCACGGTGCCTTTTTTGCGCAGGATTTCATCCGCACCCGCCGTCACAGGACCATTCGCCGCCTCGATGATCAAGGGTGCCTTGATCCGTTCGGCGTTGGATAGGTTGATGACACCTTCAAGGGCCGCCGGAATGAGGATGTCGCAATCTGCTTCCAGAACCTCGGCACCTTCGGCAGAATGCGTTGCATCCGGATAGTCGCTAACACCGCCATGCTTGACGATCCACTGCCGGACCGATTCAACGTCAATCCCGTCGGGATTATAGAGCGCACCATCCCATTCAACGATACCGACAATACGAGAGCCGTCCTCTTCACTCAGGAACTTTGCGGCGTGATATCCCACGTTGCCCAACCCCTGCACGACAACGCGTTTGCCGTCCAGCTTGCCGGACAGGCCTGCCTTCTGCACGTCCTCAGGGTGGCGGAAGAACTCACGCAATGCGTATTGAATGCCCCGCCCTGTGGCTTCGACACGTCCGGCGATACCACCGGCATTCAGCGGCTTGCCGGTGACACAGGCACGCGCATTGATATCGGTTGTGTTCATTCGTGCGAACTGGTCCGCAATCCACGCCATCTCGCGCTCGCCCGTGCCCATATCGGGCGCAGGCACGTTCTGAGACGGGTTGATCAGATCGCGCTTGGCCAATTCATAAGCAAAACGCCGCGTGATCTGTTCCAACTCATGTTCTTCATACTGCCGGGGATCAATGCACAAGCCACCTTTCGAGCCGCCAAACGGTGTCTCAACCAATGCACACTTGTAAGTCATGAGTGCCGCCAGAGCTTCGACTTCGTCCTGGTTCACGGCCAGAGCATAGCGAATACCGCCCTTGACCGGCTCCATATGCTCAGAGTGAACCGACCGATATCCGGTGAAAGTATGAATTTCACCCCGCAGGCGAACGCCGAAACGCACGGTGTAGGTCGCATTGCAGACCCGGATTTTCTCCTCCAACCCCGGCGGCAGGTCCATCAGGGACGCTGCCCTGTTGAACATAAGGTCCACACTCTCGCGAAAGCTGGGTTCTTTAATGGCCGTCATTTAATCCTCCGTGCCAGCGAACGGTTTACGTTCTGACGTTTTGTCGCACCCATTGGGTAAACGATCAATAATTAAGCAGAAATAAAACTCGAAAAACGCATCAAAAATACTGTGACGGTCGCTGAGTCGCCCAATTCGGCACCCGACTTCGAAATTGTCGCCCAACCGAAGACAGAAGCGCCCATCGCCCGCGAATTATCCCGCTTTTGCTTGTAAATCAGTCAACTCAGCAGCTTTTTCGCCTAAATCCCGCCACGATTCGGCGTTAATTTTTGAGGGTTAATATTTCCTTAGCAGTTTGGATGTCTGCTCAGCGAGGTCATCAAGATGAATAAGCGCGTATTTCAAAGCGGCTCAAAGAGATCTGAAATTAAGGCTTCGGTCGCCCGCCGTTTCGCCAAAGACGAAGGTGGTGCGGTATTCACGCTTTTTGTGCTTATCGGCCTTCTGATGATGTTTGCGACAACCGGTCTGGGCGTCGATATAATGAAGTTCGAACGCGAAAGAGCAACGATGCAAGCGACCTTGGATCGCGCTGTTCTTGCTGCCGCCAATTTGGATCAAGTTGATGTAGACCCCAAGCTGGTGGCTGAAGAGTACATCAAGAAATCTGGGTTGGGTGACGTCAACTACGACATCGAGGTCATTGAAGGCATCGGATCTCGGAAAGTGATCGCATCGGCAGATAAAACCGTCACAACGAACTTTATGAGGTTTGTATACATCGACACTTTGACCGCCTCAGCGACAAGTACCGCGGAAGAATCCGTTGGGTCAGTTGAAATATCCTTGGTTCTGGACATGTCCGGTTCGATGACTCGGGCATCAGCCACGGAAGGCCGTTCCAAAATTGCGGTTCTGCGCGATGCGGCTAAAAGTTTCGTGGACACAATGTACGAAAAGGAAAATCCGGATAAGATTTCAATCTCGATCATCCCCTACGCCACGCAGGTGAACGCGGGTGAGGATATTCTGGGCAAGTTCACAAACGTAACAAATGAACACAATTACTCGCATTGCCTGAACTTTAGCTCATCAGATTTCCGGCAGGCTGCTTTGGACCCAACCGCCTCGTTTGACCGCACCGCCCATTTTGATCGCTATCGGACAAGCAGAACGCAATGGGAAGAACCCAGGTATCTTACTTGCCCAACGCGGGATGGTAGTGAAATCACCGCTCATACAAACGATATCGAAAAATTGCATGACCGGATCGACGATCTTACGGCGCAGGGCAACACCTCGATCGACATCGGCGTAAAGTGGGGCATGGCGTTGCTGGACCCCGATTTTCAGGACATCATAAATGACTTGTCGGCACAGAGAGTCAGCTCGTCTTCGACCGAGACAATTGTTCCTGCTACTTTCGGTGACCGTCCGAAAAACTATGAAGACGATGTAGAAAAAATTCTCATTGTGTTTACCGATGGAGAAAATACCTCACAATACAGGCTGGAAGAAGATCTGCGTGACGGGAATTCGGATGTCTGGTTCAACGCTGGATACACGCATTGGGACGGCAAAGTAGGTGAATACAGCGTCAGAATTACGGAACCTGGCGTAGAACCGCCTGTTTATTATTGGTCCCGTCAGCAGGAATACCGTAACCACCGTCATGGCGATCAAGAGGATGGTGATGCCATTCGCCTGACTTATCCTGAATTGTTCAACCGTGCGTCGCTGCGCTGGAATGCCGAAAACAACTACCGCTTTGACAGCAATCGTATCAACAACTGGTATTACGGTGCATATAACTCTATCGGTTCGTCCACTAAAAATATTCGCACCTCGGATATTTGTGCGGCCGCTAAGGATAAGGGTGTGATCGTCTACGGCATTGCTTTCGAAGCACCTGCAGTCGGCGTGACCACCATCGAGGATTGCGCCAGCAGCCCCAGCACAGTTTATGCAGTCAACAGCGATGGGACGTTGGGCAGCGCCAATCTGACCCTTAAACAGGTGTTCGAATCCATCGCTGCTTCGATCAAACAATTGAAGTTGACGCAATGACCCGTGGGTTTCTGAAAAATATACTACGGTTCAGACGGTCCGAGAAAGGTGGGTTGGCGGTTGAGTTCGTCATCTTGTTCCCCTTGTACCTCGTCGTCATACTGTGCGCTGTGGAATATGCACTGGTTTCCGTAAAACAAGTTATGCTGGAACGTGCTGTCGATATGGTTGTCCGTGATATTCGCCTTGGGACCGGATCAGGGCCCACGCACGATCAAATCAAGGATGCAATTTGCGAAAGATCCCTCGTAATTGACGATTGCACGAGTAACTTGCAGCTGGAAATGATCCGTCAGAGCGCCTTCACTGGCGTCACGCTGCCTGTGTCACCGGACTGTACGGACCGTGCGGAACCGACAAAACCCGTTCGGGAATTCACGAATGGTCCGGCAAATGAGCTGATGATCTTGCGCGCTTGCGCACAGATTGATCCGGTTTTCCCCGGATCAGACATGGCAGTCGCCTTGGTCAGTGACGATGGTGTGATCTCTCTAACTTCAACGACCGCTTTTGTTCAGGAGCCTTGATACAATGCGTTTTCTTACTAGAATCCGACAGTATCTGAGAAGCTCCGCACGGCGTGAGAGCGGGAGCCTCACCTTGGAGTCCCTGCTGTTATTCCCGATCTTCGTTATGACGATCTCGCTGACCTACACGTTCTTTGACGGCTTTCGCCAAAGCACTTTGAACGTGAAAGCCGCGTATACGGTAAGCGATCTGCTCTCGCGGGAAAAAGACACTGTTACTGACACTTACATCGAGTCCATGCACACTCTGATGCAACGGATGGTAAACAGCACCGCCGAGATGAGATTGCGTGTGTCATTCATCCGGTATTTCGAAAACGGTGGCGACGACTACTACGATGTGGAATGGTCAACAACCTGCGGATTTCCCGGGATATGGGACAACGGCAATATCGACAGATTGCGCGACCGACTTCCACCCATGGCCGACCTAGAGCCGATGATTATCGTGGAATCGTCAAACGATTATGAATGGACAGTCAAGCCCGCCTGGCTGGATACCGACTATCAATTCGAGAACTACATCTTCACGCGTCCGCGCTTCGAAAATCAGATTATTGGGGTTGTTTCTCAACAGGGCTGCCAGTCGTAACCAGAGCCTGCAGTATTTCGCACATAAACTTGGTTTCGGCGGCCGTTGTTACCCCGCCGACACCCACCCGACGTCCCAATCGCCACCACAGGCCAGGCGCCCAGCTATTTTCGGCACTTTGCCGTGTCTTTAGAAGAAACCCGTTTGAGGGTTTGAACGCAAAAACACCCCGGTCAATGCTCTCGATATCTTCGACTTTGGCAATCAGCCGCCCTGCCCCGGTTCTGAGTTCGGTTTGCGTCAACTCGATCGCATCATCGGTCGCGAACCACATTCGGTAGGCCAACCAGAAAGACGCACCACCCACCACAAGCAGGAAAACCAGCCATATCGGTTCGGATGGATGCGACAACGCGACATACAGAACAAGCACACCGACACAGCCCAACATTCCGGTGCCCAGCCAACGTCTGGCGATTGAGGGCCTGATGGTGGCCAAAACCTCTTGATGCATGTGACTCCCCGATATTTTCGTCACGGTTTAACGGTTTTGTTCCGGGAAGGACAGAGGGGTAGATTTCCGCACAGCACCCGTTCTTTTCTGCTGATTGACCCGACCCGCGCTAATCATACATGCAAGCCAAAGCTATTGGAGGTCACAATGTCCCTACGACCGGTTTTGGAAACCCGTAAATCCACACCAACGCTTGAGGGCGCGGGCGTAAAACTGCACCGCGCATTCGGGTTTCAGGATCCGTCTGAACTGGACCCCTTCTTGCTGTTTGACGACTTTCGCAATGAGAACCCACAGGATTATCAAGCGGGTTTCCCATGGCACCCTCATCGTGGAATCGAAACGATCACCTATGTTCTGGCTGGCACGGTTGACCACTCGGACTCATTGGGCAACAGCGGGACATTGGGCGCCGGAGATGTGCAATGGATGACAGCCGGGTCTGGGATTTTGCATCAGGAAATGCCGACAGGTAACGCCGCTGGCCAAATGCATGGTTTCCAGTTGTGGGGCAACCTGCCCTCGGCACAGAAAATGACTGCGCCGCGCTATCAGGACGTGCAAAGCAGGGACATCCCGGAAATCACCGATGATGACGGAACAACTGTGCGTGTGATTGTAGGAGAGTTCTGGGGCAAGACCGGTCCGGTCGATGGGATCGCAGCCGACCCGCAATACCTAGACATTCAAATCCCCGCAGGGGTCAAGAAAACATTCCGGATTGATACCTATCGCCGTGCTTTCGCATATGTGTTTGAAGGTCAGGCAGCCTTTGCCGACGCGTCGCATCCTACTGGCGTCCTGCTGGAAAAAGAGGTTGCAGGGCAAGAAGTTAACATTCGGGACATGTCCGGTGATCGAACCCTTGTGCGCTTTGGCAGCGGCGATGAGATCACGGTGCAGGCCGGGGCTGAAGGCGTGCGATTCCTTTTGATCTCAGGGGCACCGATTGCCGAACCTGTGGCTTGGCACGGCCCGATTGTCATGAACACACGGTCCGAATTGGAACAGGCCTTTCGCGAATTGCGTAATGGCACGTTCATTCGACCGGCTCACTAGATCGAGACCGATCTACGCACCATGTCCCAATAGACCTGCTCGACTTCGTCCAGCGACAAGCGTCCACCTGCGCGATACCAAGTCATCACCCCGTTCAGCATGGCAATGACGGCGAGAGTGGCGATCTTGGTATCCGCGATATCGAACACCCCGCCCTGCTGCCCGCTGCGCAAGATGGTCTCTAGCGCGTTTTCATAGCTGCGGCGCAAGGCCTCGATTTCCGAGAAGTTTTCCGGTGTCAGGTTGCGCAATTCCATATAGGCAATGAACACCTCATCTGGGCGCTCCAGGTGAAAGCGGATATGAAACCCTACGAACTGGCGCAACGCCTCGGACGCATCGGCAGGATGGTCAAGGTCGTCATAAGCCAAAAGCAGCTCTTGCATGTGTTCGTGCATCAGACGGTATAGCAGGCTTTGTTTATCCGGCGTGTAGTTATACAGAGCCCCTGCCTGCACCCCGACCTCGGACGCGATCTGGCGCATCGAGACGGCTGCATAGCCGTGACGGGCGAACAAACCCAGCGCCGCCTTGCGGATGCGTGGGCCGGTAATATCGGAATGTGAACCTTGCGTACGTGCCATTCCCACACAGTATCTGAACGTTTGTTCAGATAGAACCCCGCTTGAACCAAGTCACTAAAAGGTGCATCACAGTTTCAGTTGATGTTGAAAGAGTTCTGCATGAAACCCCTGCCTTTGCTGATACTGATGCTCGCATGTGCCGGATGCACCGATATTCCAGAATTGGAAGGGCGCGAGTTGCCGGAGCTGGAGTCGGCACGCTATCCTAAGCTTATCCCGCTGCAGGAAAAACTGGGCCCCGCCGTTGATCCGGTGAACGAGGCAGCCGTGGTCGAAGAAGACTTGATTGCGCGGCGTGAGGAACTTGAGAAAAAGTCAGAAGAACTCCAGAACGCGGAAATCAACTAAGCCCCTACGATTAAGCCCCATCCGGGACCGGTACGCATTGCACCCTAGCGCTGAACCCGCTAAGGCAGCGCTGAACGGGCAAAAGGCCCGAAACCACGGAAATTTCGAGCGGAAAGGAACCCACGGGATGACACAGGCGCTGCGGCTGGGAATTGCGGGCTTGGGAACGGTTGGCGTGGGTGTCGTAAAGATCATCCGCCGCCACGCAGACCTGCTGCAGGCACGCACGGGCCGATCTGTCGAGATCGTTGCCGTTTCGGCGCGCGATGCGAATAAGGATCGCGGTGTGAACCTGTCGGACTACGCCTGGGAAACCGATCCCGTGGCGTTGGCGAAGCGCAATGACATCGATGTGTTTGTCGAACTGATCGGCGGCGAAAACGGCCCGGCCAAAGCCTCGGTCGAGGCGGCGCTGGCCACTGGCAAGGACGTGGTGACCGCCAATAAGGCACTGCTGGCGATCCACGGTCAGGACCTAGCCGAAAAGGCCGAAGCAGCCGGTCGTGTCATCCGGTTCGAGGCCGCCGTTGCAGGCGGTATCCCGGTGATCAAGTCGCTGACCGAAGGGCTGGCCGGAAATGAGATCACCCGTGTCATGGGCGTGATGAACGGAACCTGCAATTATATCCTGACCCGCATGCAATCGCAGGAGCTGGGCTATAACGCGCTGTTCGAAGAATGCGCGCAGCTTGGGTACCTTGAGGCCGATCCGAACCTGGACGTTGGCGGCATCGACGCGGCGCATAAGCTGGCGTTGTTGTCTTCGATCGCCTTTGGCACCAAGCCGAACTTCGATGGAATCCAGATCGAAGGCATTCAGCAGATCACCCTGGAAGACATTCATCAAGCCGCCGATATGGGCTATCGCATCAAACTGCTGGGCGTCGCGCAACGCTCGGCTCGTGGTTTGGAACAGCGTATGCAGCCGTGCCTTGTGCCCAGCAGCTCACCCTTGGGGCAGTTGGAAGGCGGCACAAACATGGTGGTGATCGAGGGCGACGCGGTCGAGCAAGTCGTGCTGCGCGGCCCCGGTGCTGGCGAAGGCCCTACGGCAAGCGCAGTGATGGGCGATGTCTGCGATCTGGCACGCGGGCTGCAAATCCCGACCTTTGGTCGCCCCGCAACCTCGTTGCAAGATGCCAAGCCTGCGGTGACCGGACTGCCCGCCCCCTATTATCTGCGGCTTGCCCTCTTCGATAAACCTGGTGCGCTGGCCAAAGTGGCGGCTATTCTGGGCGATGCAGGTGTTTCAATCGACCGGATGCGCCAATACGGGCATACGGAAAGCACCGCTCCGGTTCTGATCGTCACCCACAAAACCACGCGCGCCACGCTGGACGTTGCCCTGAACGGGCTACGGGACACCGATGTGGTGGCGGATGAGCCAGTTGCATTGCGCATCGAAGAGGTTTGACCCTTGCGGCCTGCCCAAGACGCAGGCTATGCCGAAGAAAACGCCGATACTGACCTGAGGATAGTGAAAAATGAGTGCTGCCAAGATTGATTTCAACGACCGACTGTTGTCTCTGGGCCTTGCGCGGGTCGCAGAACAGGCCGCACTGGCGTCCGCCTCTCTGGTTGGGCGTGGCGACGAAAAAGCCGCCGATCAGGCAGCAGTAAACGCCATGCGCGAACAGCTGAACCTGCTGGATATCGCGGGTGTGGTTGTTATCGGCGAAGGTGAACGCGACGAAGCGCCGATGCTGTATATCGGCGAAGAAGTCGGCACCGGAAACGGACCTGGTGTGGATATCGCGCTGGACCCGCTGGAAGGCACCACCTTGACCGCCAAGGACATGCCAAATGCGCTGACCGTGATCGCCATGGGCCCGCGCGGCTCGATGTTGCATGCACCGGACGTTTACATGGACAAGCTGGCCATTGGTCCGGGGTTCCCCGAAGGTGTGGTCAATCTGGACATGTCGCCCCGCGAACGGGTCGAAGCACTGGCCAAGGCCAAGGGTTGTGAGCCTGCCGATATCACCGTCTGCATTCTGGAGCGTCCCCGTCACGAAGCGATGATCGCTGAAGTCCGTGAAACCGGCGCCTCGATCCGCCTGATCACCGATGGTGACGTGGCCGGTGTCATGCACTGTGCCGAAAGCGAAGAGACCGGCATCGACATGTATATGGGTTCGGGTGGCGCGCCCGAAGGCGTTCTGGCTGCAGCTGCGCTTAAATGCATGGGCGGGCAGATCTTTGGCCGCCTGTTGTTCCGCAACGATGACGAACGCGGCCGCGCTGCTAAGGCAGGCATCACCGATCTGGACCGCGTTTATTCCCGCGACGAAATGGTCACCGCCGACGTGATTTTTGCTGCCACCGGTGTCACCGGCGGTTCGTTGTTGCCGCGCATCAAGCGCGAACCCGGCTGGGTCGAAACCACCACGCTGCTGATGCGGTCGAAAACCGGCTCGGTCCGCCGCATGTCGTATCGCACGCCGATGTGGCCCCACGACAAAGCGTGATGGCTTGCGCCATTGCCTTCGGCGAGAGTATTTGGAAAAAGATGAAGAGGCCGGATCCGAGAGGGTCCGGCCTTGGCGCATAAGAGGCACACCATGAGTTATCTTGGGGTTGAGCAGTCACTATCCGGGCGACGTTGGGTCGGCCCAGTGCCCGACGTTGAGCGGGCCGCGGAAATGCTGATCCAACAGGCCGGTCTGCCCCGCGCGGTGTGTCAGGTTCTGGCGCGACGCGGCATCTCTGCTATGGAGGCGTCCGGGTTTCTGGAACCCAAACTGAAAGAACTGCTGCCTGACCCGCGCGACATGAAGGATATGGAAAAAGCCGCAACGCGATTCCTGTTAGCGGTCACGAACAATCAGCGGATCGCAGTGTTCGCGGACTATGACGTAGATGGCGCCAGTTCTGCGGCTTTGCTGCTGGTTTGGCTGCGGCAGATGGGCCTGCAGGCTACTTTGTACGTACCCGACCGAATTGACGAGGGCTATGGCCCCAACGTGCCCGCGATGCAGGAACTGGCCGCCACGCATGACCTTATAATCTGCGTCGATTGCGGCACGCTGAGTCACGAACCGATTGCAGCCGCCAAGGGCGCGGATGTGATCGTTTTGGATCACCACTTGGGCGGCGAAACTCTACCCGATTGTGCTGCCGTGGTGAACCCGAACCGGCAGGATGAAAGCGGCGATCTGGGCTTTCTCTGCGCCGCCGGTGTCGTGTTTCTGATGCTGGTCGAAGCCGGACGTCAACTGCGTGAGGCAGGTGTAAAGGGGCCTGACTTGATTGGTCTGCTGGATCTCGTTGCGCTGGCGACCGTGGCTGATGTGGCCCCGCTGATCGGGGCAAACCGGGCGCTTGTGCGACAAGGCCTGAAGGTTATGGCCCAACGGCAAAGGCCCGGTCTTGTGGCGCTATCGGATGTGGCGCGCATGGACTCGGCGCCTAACAGCTATCACCTGGGGTTTCTGCTGGGTCCGCGCGTGAACGCGGGCGGGCGCATTGGTCAGGCGGACCTGGGCGCGCGGTTGCTTAGCACAGAATCGATGCATGAGGCGCAGGCGCTCTCGCAACGCTTGGATGAATTGAACACCGAGCGTCGTGACATCGAAAACGCCGTGCGTGCCGCAGCCTCGGAGCAGGCCGAGGAACGTGGTCTGGATGCGCCGCTGGTTTGGGCTGCGGGTGAAGGCTGGCACCCCGGTGTAGTCGGCATCGTGGCCTCACGCCTGAAGGAAAACGCCAACCGCCCCGCGATTGTCATCGGTTTCGACGGGGATGAGGGCAAAGGCTCGGGCCGTTCGATCTCGGGCGTTGATCTGGGTGCGTCGATCCAGCGGCTAGCGGCCGAAGGGTTATTGGTGAAGGGTGGCGGCCACAAGATGGCGGCGGGGCTGACCGTGATGCGCGACCAGTTGGAACCTGCCATGGCGCGTCTCAGCGAATTGCTGGCCAAGCAAGGCGCGGGTGAAGGCGGTCCGGCCGATTTGAAACTGGATGGCACCCTGATGCCTGGTGCAGCCACTATTGATCTGATCGAACAGATCGAAAAGGCAGGTCCGTTCGGGGCCAGCGCCCCAGCCCCGCGATATGCGCTGCCCGACCTGCAGGTGCGTTTTGCCAAACGCGTTGGTGAATCCCATCTGAAACTGTCCCTGTCCGACGGTGTTGGCGGCGGTCTGGATGCAATTGCCTTTGGGGCCTTTGACGGTCCGATGGGCGAAAAGCTGTCAAATCACGGCGGCGCGCGCTTTCATTTCGCCGGACGGCTGGAAGTGAACACGTGGGGTGGACGCCAAAGTGTGCAACTTCGGCTGGAAGACGCAGCAGAGGCCATTTAAGCCTGATTTCAGGTCTTGGAAAAAACTTTCACGTCCTTGCATTTTTCGGCTTGCGGGGGTCCGGGCGAAACCGTAAAAGGCCCTCCACAAGCCAGCGTGGCCCGTTCGTCTATCGGTTAGGACGCCAGGTTTTCAACCTGGAAAGAGGGGTTCGATTCCCCTACGGGCTACCACTTGTGCTTGCGCCATACCAAATGGCCCGTTCGTCTATCGGTTAGGACGCCAGGTTTTCAACCTGGAAAGAGGGGTTCGATTCCCCTACGGGCTACCACTTCCCTATTTAGACACCAAACTTCTCGCGGCACAGATTTTGTATCTGCCCCCAGGTCGACTTGAATTCCGGTGTGTTTTCCGCCGCATAGTGAAAGTTCTTCATCAATCCTGTGACCTGCGTAAACACCTGCCGAACCTCGGCCTTGTCAGCGAACTCCGCAGTTGATTGGGTCACGTCGTAGACCAGCTTGAAGGTCATTTTCTGACGTTCCAGCGGCACCGTCGCGTCCACTTTGTCAAACGCGTCCTGCTGCAGATAAACCATATCCACAAACAGCGCTTTTTGCTGGGTTACGAAATCTTGGATCGTGACGCCCTCTTCCCCCGTCACCTGCATCATCTGATCGACCTGTTCGCCTTTTTCGATCAGGGCCAGCAAATCGCGGACCTTGCCGGTCCAACCCGGTTCGGCGTTTTTGTCGTACCAGTCGGACAATTGATCCGTATAGCGCGACCAGCTAAGCATCGGATCGACCGCAGGATAAAACCGCTTGTACGCGCGTTCCGAAGACAGGCCGAGGAAACATTTCACTGTGGACAGGGTAGACTGTGTGACCGGCTCGTCAAAGTTGCCGCCGGCGGGCGAGACGGTTCCGATAAGCGTCAGACTGCCCAATTCGCTGTCATTGGTTTTCATTGCTCCGGCACGCTCATACAGTCCCTTGATCGAGCTTTCCAGATAGGCAGGAAAACCCTCTTCGCCCGGGATTTCTTCAAGTTTTCCGGATGTTTCGCGCATCGCTTGCGCCCAGCGACTGGTACTGTCAGCAATCAGCAACACGTCATAGCCCATCTGTCGATAGTATTCGCCCAGCGTAATACCGGTGAAGATCGAGGCCTCGCGCGCGGCAACCGGCATGGACGACGTGTTGCAGATGATGATCGTACGATCCATCAGACTGCCACCCGTGGTTGGGTCGGTCATCTTGGGAAACTCGTGGATCGTCTCAACCACTTCACCCGCCCGTTCGCCACAAGCTACGACGATGACGATATCCACCTTGGCATTGCGCGCGATCAGGTTTTGCAGAACGGTCTTGCCCGCCCCAAACGGCCCTGGAATACAGGCCGTCCCCCCGCGTGCGATGGGAAAGAACGTGTCGATCAGGCGTTGAGAGGTCAGGACCGGTTCGCTCGGATACAACCGCTCGGACAGCGCGCGTTTCAGAATGCTTTCCGATAAAGGCCGCCGCACTGGCCATTTCTGGCATAAGGTCAGCGTGTGTTCGCCGCCTTGCTCATCTTCCAGACGGGCCACTATGTCGTGGATCGTGGCCGCGCCTTTTTGTACCCAGATGACCTTGTAATCACCCATCCAGTTAAACGGCAGCATGATCTTGTGGGTGAAATGTCCCTCGGGGACCGTTCCGATGCTGTCACCGGCCGTCACCGTATCCCCGACCTTGATCGAAGGGCTGAACGACCATTTTGCCTGATCGTCCAGCGGAGCGACATCGGCCCCGCGGGGCAGGAAGGTGCCAAAATCAGCCGCTACTTTGGGCAAAGGCGATTGCAACCCGTCGAACACCTGCCCCAACAAACCCGGCCCCAGCTCGACCGACAGCAATTGGCCAGATTGTTCGACCGGGTCGCCCACGGCAACCCCGTCGGTGCTTTCATAGACCTGCACATCCGCCGTATTACCACGTACCCGCAGCACCTCGGCCTTCAGGCGTTCCTGCCGCCCACCCGGCCCGGGGCGCGTTGGTAGAATAAAGACCACTTCGTTCTTGACCAACTGCCCGGGTTGCCCCGAGGCGTCATGGTTGGCCCGTATCTGCACTAACCCCTCTTGCACCGAGACGACACGGGCGGTGGCGGTCTGTTTGGCAGAGGTTGGGGCAGTCATGTGTTAGCTCCCTCAAAGTCGATCTTGGCAACATTGGCCATGGCCTGCTGCGCCAGGTGTTCAAATCTTATGGCCGCGTCCTGCGCGTTACTTTGCGCCCAGCGGTCGAAAATGTTCCAGATCAGCACGTAGATCACCACCGCTTCGAAATCGAAATAATGGCGGGCAGCGTGGCGTTTCAGTTGCTTGTGGCTGACCGACAAGAGCAGCCGCTCCAAGCCCAAAGGATCTGCAGCGTCCAATAGTTGCTGGGCCTCCTTGATCCAAGGCATCGGACCTTCCAATCGAAAGCTCGGATCGTTCCAATTGGCAGGGATATGGCGGACCCAACGCCCCATACCGAACGATCCGGCAGGTGGGCTGACCCCCTGTTTGCGCAGGCGCAGCGCGGCCACTACAGTACGCAAGTCCATCCGCTCAATAAGTATCTTGCGCAAGGTGGGCTGCGAGATATCGTGCAACGCCTCGTTGCAGCGCCCAATGGCCTGCGCGTCGGTTACCCCGATTTCGTAGTCGCCCCAGTTCAAAGCATGCTCCAACACCTTCAAAACGCGCGCATCCTCGGGTGTCAGCGCCGTTAAACGTCGATCCAGCCGCAACCGCGACAAGGGCGGCTGTTTGGCGACAAACAACCGCTCCGACCCCGGTAAGCTGCTGATCAGCGCGATATAGGCGTCAGGGTTTGGCATTCTAACGGATCACCCCCTCCAGAACGGCCCGGAAACGCGGCTGTAGATGCTCCATCAGCAACGAGGCCACCGCTTTATCCGTCAGATCCAAAGCCACGCCTTGATCGTCCGCCCGCACCCGTATGCCACCCTCGGCATCATCCGAGGCGTGCAGTTCGACCTGCTCGCGCAGCATTTCAGCGGTCAGACCCAGTACATATTTGGTTAGCTTGCCAGATTGGATATCGTCGGCATTCTGTTTGATATCTTCTTGCGTGGCGATCTTGGCGGGCAGAATGACCTCGACCTTTCCGTCCAGATTGGCGCCTTCTGCCGCACGGCCCACAACTTCGAGTATCATCTGCTTCAGCAGGTCTGGATCGGCCATTTCCTTGGTGACCAGACGTTCGACATCTTCGCGGAAGCGGTCCGTCAGCCCGGCTTTCATGGTCAGCACCGCATCCCGCATGGCAGTGTTCAGCGCCTCTTCGCCCGCTGCGCGGTAGTTGTCAGAATCCGTGCGGGCTTTCTTTTGATACGCGTCCGCCTCGCGTTTGGCGTCGGCCAGAATCTTTGCCGCTTCGGCCTTGGCATCGGCGCGCAGTTTATCTGCATCCGCCTGGCCAGCGGCCACCCCATCGTTGCGCAACTTGTCGATCAGCGCGTCAACACCGTGAGAGATCATGCCATCCTGCGCCATCAGCTTATCCCCGCGCTAATGACCAAGGCAAAGACGAAGGCGAAAACGCCAAAGCCTTCGATAATCGCGGCCGGTGCCAACGACAGCCCGAAGATTTCCGGCTTTTCTTTGGTTGCATTGATCGCTGCTGCACAGGCCCGGCCCTGCCAGATACCGCAATACATCAAGGCGATGCCCGACAAGATGCCGATCCCGAACAACCCGCCCGCATTTTCAGGCGTCACCTCACGGTTCAGGGTGAACATGATGACGATGCCATAGATCACCATGGTCGACGGAAAGGCTGAAACGCCGACGAACCGGCCATAGCCCCCCTCGGTCTCGGTCATGGCACCGATGCTGGCCATACCAGCAATGGAGCAGCCAATGGCGCTTGCCGCCGCCCCCAGTGCCATCGGTGCGTAAATCCCCAGCCAACCCAATGTAAGAACAAGCTCATTCATTCCTGAACCTCCTTGCGGGCAAACGGGCGAAAGACGATGCCTTCATCCGGCAAACCCCATTTAAAGAATTCGATGTAATTAAGACGCAGCCCGTGGACGACGCCGCTCATCATCGCGAGGGCGAAGTTCAAGGCGTGACCGACGATCAGGATCAACAGAGCGAACAGGATGCCGGGCCCCTTCAGCGCGTGCATCACTGACACCGCCAGATCGTTGAATGTGATCGCCAGCGAGGCCGAAGCCAAGCCCAGCGCGAACAGGCGCATATAACTGAGGACGTCACCAAACGCCCCCATCGCTCCGGCCAGGGCTTGGATGCCGCCAATCAGACGCCACAACCAATCGATTGGCTTGTTGATCTGGCGATCGCTGGAAAACCAAAGGATCGCCAGAACACCCGCGCTAAGGATCACCGCACCGGGTGTTGCAGAGTTTCCCTTCATATAGCTGAGCCACAAAACAAATCCGCCAATCAGTGCAGCGATCCAGCCCAGATTGGCAATCGCCTTGCGCTGCCCCCAGGCGGCGTGGGCGGCCAGTGCATTGGCCAGCACCAGATGCAGAACTCCCACAACGATCGAGACCATCATCATGGCACCAAAATTGTTCAGATCGAGCAGTTTCACCTTGGCGAGGATCGACCCTTCCGGCGGTGACACACCGAAATAACTGCCCACCAGAACGCCATATACAATCGTCGCGCCCGAAATGATCAATCCGTACCGACGCCATGATTTCTGCCCGGCAGTTCCGTCCATTCGTTTCCAAAACAGCAGCAGGCCCAAAAGAATGACCACGCCGTACCCCGCATCGGCCACAATCATGGCAAAGAAGAACGCGAAGGACACGGCGACGATGACGCTTGGGTCCCAGTCCTTATAACCCGGCACTTGATAAAACAGCGCCAAATCTACGGCAGCGTTACGTTTTTCCGGCTGCTCCAACAGCGTGGGTGGCGAGTCTTCGGGGCCTGGGTCCTCGATCAGAATCGCGGCGTCCTTACCCTTCGCCATGTCCAACACGGCATCAACGCGATCTTCTGGCACCCAGCCCTGAAGGGCAAACATCGCCTCTTCGTCGCGCACTTTCTGCGTCGCATGGGCAAGCTCTGCCGCGCTCTCAGCCACCGAGAGGTTACGCCGCATCAGCGTCAAGTAGCGGGTCTGGGCGACCCGTTCGGCCTCAAGCGCTTCGATGGCAATTTCCGCCTCTTCCAACTGGGCCTCAAGCTCATGAATGGGCAGTGACCCCGTATGGGTGCGCGGTACTGGCAGAATGTCGTCGGCGGGCTCATCCGACGAGATCAGAACGGCATAAATAAACCTATGGTCCTGCTCCAGAATCGCCCAAGGCAGCGTCAGGTCATTCAAAGCATCTCGACGCTTTAACGGCAGTTGGTAGAACCATAGCCGGTTGCCCGCCAGAACGTCATCGGGCGGAAAATCCAGATCGCCCCACGGCCGCACCTTCGCAATGCGATCGGCCAGAAAATCCCGCCTGTCTGTCATGTCGCGACTGCGCTGCATCAGGTCCCGCACATCCTTGACGAACTGATCCATATTAAAGTCCGTGTCGCGCTGAATTTGGCGGCGTGGCTCAGGTACATCTGTCAGGAATCGCAACGCCTTATAGGCATCTCTTGCACCGCGCGCGTTAATCTTTTCCGGCTCAGATGGTGGCGGGGCCAGCGGCAATACATGCATGCACCCCAGTTCCTGCAACGCCTCAAGCGTTGCTGTTTTCTGCGCTGCTCGTCCTACCAGCGAGAGCTTTTTGAGGCGGGCGATACTCATGACGCCGCCTCTTGCGCATGTTTGCGCTTGGAGATTTTCGAGCGGACGACGGCCTGCATCTGCTCATCACTCAAATAGATGCGGATCTTCTTGATATTGGCCTTGGCGCGCGGGATCAGAACCTTTTCGAACAGGTTCACCCGCTGCGTGATCGTGGCAACAGCCTTGTCGAAAATCCTGACCCTCTCCTCGGCTACTTTGACCCGCAGGCGCGCCTCGATCATGTCATGCAGCAACTGCGCCGCGGCATCCACCCAATGGGGTTTTGCCAACAGCGAATAGGGGCGCACAGCAACCTCGATCCGGTCCAGATCAGGCATCTTGACGCCCACCACGTTGACCTCTTTGATCCTGTAGTCTTTCAGTTCCACCAGCCCGTCCAGATCGATGCTTTGCTGTGCCAGCATTGGCAGCTTTGCCCCCACCTGCTGGGCCAGCTCTTGCACCTCGTCCTCTAGCTGTCTCACTTCCTCACGGGCTTTCACACGTTCCGCCATCAATTGCTGGCGCTTGAGGTCCAGTGACGGCAGGAACCGCTCATAGCTTTTCAGCTGCGTCTGCTCGCGGGCGAGCGACGATTTATTCAGCTGCAACCGCGCCATCGGCATCCTTTGGGAAATATTTGTCGACCAGAGATTGCTTCATCAGCAATTGTTCTGGGGCAAAACACTCTGCCAGGGTTTTCCAGCCCAGATCAAGCGCATCCTCCAGCGGGATCGAGACGTTGATATCCATGAAACGCTTACGGAACAGCGCGCCAAACTTCAGCAGTTGGTGATCGTAATCCGACAGGTCAAAGGCCATCGCCTGCTTCTGCGCGGCGTCCCGGCTTTCCGAATAAAACCGGATCATCGTGTTCATAATCTGTCCGTGGTCTTCGCGGGTCGTCTTACCAACTACGTTCTGCTTGAGGCGCGACAGGCTGCCGAACGGGTCGATCACACCCGAATGCAGGTAAATTTGGCCTTCGGTGATATAGCCCGTGTTGTCCGGCACCGGATGGGTCACGTCATTGCCTGGCATTGTCGTCACGGTCAACACGGTGACCGACCCGCCCTTGGCGTAATCACACGCCTTTTCGTACCGGCGCGCCAACTGCGAATAGAGGTCACCCATATATCCGCGCTGCGATGGAACGCGTTCTTGACTGATCCCCACTTCTTTCATCGCATCGGCGAAAGCGGTCATGTCAGTCATCAGAACCAGCACGCGCTTGCCCTCTTCCACCGCGAATTTCTCGGCCACGGCCAACGCCATATCCGGCACCAATAAGCGTTCGACCAGAGGGTCCATCGCCTGATTGACGAACATCACGGTGCGCGAGAACACGCCCGCATCCTCAAAGGAGGTGCGGAACGTGTAATAGTCATCAAAGATCAATCCCAGCCCGCCGAACACCACGATATCGGCATCCGCCTGAATACCGATTCGGCTGAGAAAGGCGTTGAACGGTTCACCTGAGACCGAGAAAATCGGGATTTTCTGGCTTTCGACAAGCGTGTTGAACACGTCGATCATCGGCACATCCGTGCGGATCATCTTGTTGGGGACCGCACGCTCGGCCGGGTTTACGGTGGGACCACCGATGTCGATGCGCGGCTCGGCAGTCAGGTCGGGTCCGCCGTCGATCGCCACCCCCGCCCCGTCGAACACGCGCCCCAAAATGTTAGCCGAATAGGGCGTCTGCATCGGGTGGCCAAGAAAGGTCGCTGTCGCCTCGGTGGATATGCCCTTGGTGCCCGAGAACACCTGCAACGTCACCACGTCCCGGTCGATTAAGATCGCCTGCGCCAGAGTTTTGCGGCCATCCACCGTCTCGATCACCGCCAGATCGTTGAAGCGAACGGCTGGGTCGCGCGCGCCATCAATCGGCACCCGAACCTTGATCGTGTCACCGACAATTTCCAGAACACGCGTGTACTTCAACAGGCTTCGGGACATCACTTACCCCCATGCGTCAAAGAGATTTTCAGTAAATTCGCCACGGTGGTCAGTGGCATTTTTTGTAATTGTAAGGACAGCTTACAACGAATTCAGAAATTGGCAACCGAGGATAAATCAACCCTTCGAAACCGGCGGAATTATCATTTACTAAAAATTTAGTTTGACAGGTGCGCAGAAAATCGCTGATGCTGTCGGTCATCCGGTTAGCGCCGGACAACCATAATTTTTTGGGAGGAGACAGATGCGGAGACATCTACTTTCCGCAGTGGCGGCGGCTGCCGTCATTGCGGGGCACGGTCCCGTTTGGGCCGACGAAGCCGCAGCACAACGTTGGATCGACGACGAATTCCAGCCATCGACCTTGTCGAAAGACGAACAGATGTCGGAAATGCAGTGGTTCATCGAAGCTGCACAGCCTTACGCTGGCATGGAAATCAACGTCCTGTCCGAAGGCATCCCGACACATTCTTACGAATCCGAGGTCCTGACCAAGGCGTTCGAAGAAATCACCGGCATCAAGGTCAACCACCAGATCCTCGGTGAAGGCGAAGTGGTTCAGGCGGTTCAAACCCAGCTGCAGACCGGCCGGAATCTGTATGACGGCTATGTCAATGACAGCGATCTGATCGGCACCCACTCGCGCCTGCAACTGGCCTATCCGCTGACCGACATGATGGCTGGCGATTGGGCGGCGACAACTTCACCGACGCTGGATCTGGATGACTTCATGGGCATTCAGTTCACCACCGGTCCGGACGGCAAGCTGTACCAGCTGCCTGACCAGCAGTTCGCGAACCTTTACTGGTTCCGCAAGGACTGGTTCGACGACGAAGCCAACAAAGCCGCGTTCAAAGAAAAGTACGGCTATGACCTGGGTGTTCCGGTCAACTGGTCGGCTTACGAAGACATTGCCGAATTTTTCACCAATGACGTGAAGGAAGTCGACGGAGTGGCGATCTATGGCCACATGGACTACGGCAAGCGCGCACCTGACCTTGGTTGGCGTATGACCGATGCGTGGCTGTCAATGGCCGGTGCCGGCGACGTTGGCGAGCCGAACGGCATTCCGGTTGATGAGTGGGGTATCCGCATGGAAGCGGGCACCTGTAACCCTGTTGGTGCATCCGTGTCCCGCGGCGGCGCTGCAAACGGTCCCGCTGCGGTCTATGCGATCCGCAAATGGGATGAGTGGCTGCGTGCCTATGCGCCTCCGGGTGCGGCGTCCTATGACTTCTACCAGTCGCTACCAGCGCTTAGCCAAGGCAACGTCGCCCAGCAGATCTTCTGGTACACCGCCTTTACTGCCGACATGGTGAAGCCGAAATCCGAAGGTAACAACACCGTGGATGACGAGGGCACGCCGCTGTGGCGGATGGCACCCAGCCCGCACGGCCCCTACTGGGAAGAAGGCCAGAAGGTTGGTTATCAGGACGTGGGGTCTTGGACATTCCTGAAATCGACCCCTGCGGATCGTGCTCAGGCGGCTTGGCTCTATGCTCAGTTCGTGACCTCCAAGACTGTCGATGTGAAGAAGTCCCACGTGGGTCTGACCTTCATCCGCGACAGCTCGGTCAATCACGAGTCCTTCACCGAGCGCGCACCCAAGCTGGGTGGTCTGGTCGAGTTCTATCGCTCGCCTGACCGTGTGGCATGGTCGCCCACCGGCATCAACGTGCCGGACTATCCGAAGCTGGCCCAGATCTGGTGGCAGCAGATCGGTGACGTGAACTCGGGTGCGTTTACCCCGCAAGAGGCGATGGACCGTCTGGCTGAAGAGATGGACATCACCATGGCCCGTATGCAGGCCGCGGACGAAAGCGCCGGTGTCTACGGTGGTTGTGGTCCACGCCTGAACGACCCGCAGGATCCTGCCTTCTGGTTGGAAAAAGAGGGTTCGCCAAAGGCCAAGCTTGAGAACGAAAAACCGCAAGGCCAGACCGTCAACTATGACGAACTGGTTCAGCGCTGGCAGGCTCAATAGACTATTGAAACCTGGGGGTGCCGGTTCAGGCATCCCCACCCCAAAGACCAGTGCGATGCACTGAAGGACCGGAACTCACGGACATGATCGAATTACAAGATGCCACCAAACGGGTTGGCAACGTCATCCATATCAAACCCACCAACCTGACGCTGCAAACGGGCCATTTCAACGTGCTGTTGGGCGCGACGGGCTCGGGCAAGACCTCTTTGATCAAGATGATGGCCGGGTTGGACCCGATCGCATCGGGCAAGGTTCTGATGGATGGGCAGGATGTGACACGGCTGAACACGCAAAAGCGTCAGATCAGCTTGGTACACCAGTTCTTCGTGAACTACCCGCATATGAGTGTTTTCGACAATATCGCCTCGCCCCTGCGCGTGGCTGGTATGGCGCAATCCGAGATCGAGGGCCGCGTGGAAGAGGCCGCCGATCTGCTGCAATTGCGCCCGATGCTTAACCGTCGCCCGCATGAGCTGTCGGGCGGGCAACAACAACGTACCGCGCTGGCCCGTGCCATCGCGAAAGAAAGCCGCGCCGTGTTCCTGGATGAACCGTTGGCGAACCTTGACTACAAATTGCGCGAAGAGCTGCGCGAACAATTACCAGACCTGTTTGCAGGTCGCGGTGCCGTCGTGGTTTATGCCACCTCGGAACCAGAAGAGGCCCTGCTGTTAGGTGGGTACACCGCTCTGATGGAAGACGGCCACGTTACTCAGTTCGGCCCAACCGCTGATATCTATCGCAATCCCGAAAACATCGCCGCTGCGCGGGTGTTTTCGGACCCGCCAATCAATGTGGCTCGAGTCTCGGTCACTGGCGCTCAGGCGCAACTGGCGGGCGGGGGCGGCTGGACCGTTACGGATATGGCTGATGGAGAATACATGGTTGCTGTGCGTCCGCACCGCGTGACACCGGTCCGCACCTCGGACGCAGATGTGGAACTGACCGGTCGTGTGATCGTCACTGAACTGTCCGGTTCCGATTCCAGCGCGCATTTCCAACATGGGGATGAAGCGTGGGTCTCGCTGGCTGCCGGTGTGCATCCCTATCAGGTCGGTGAGGATCACAGCTTTTACATGAACCCGGCGCATTGCCGGTATTTCGGCCAAGACGGCAAAAGGGTGGCCTGACATGGCACAGATCAAGCTTTCAAACCTGCGACACAGCTATATGCCAACGCCAAAAGGCCCGGAAGATTACGCGCTGAAGGAAATCGATGTGACCTGGCGCGATGGTGGGGCCTACGCGCTGCTCGGCCCGTCGGGCTGCGGCAAGTCCACTCTGCTGAACATCATCTCGGGTCTGTTGACGCCGTCCGAGGGGCAGATTCTGTTCGATGACCGCGACGTCACCTCCCTGCCCCCCGATCAACGCAACATTGCGCAGGTGTTCCAGTTCCCGGTGATCTACGACACGATGACGGTGGGTGAAAATCTTGCCTTCCCGCTGAAAAACCGCGGCGTGGACCCAGCGACAATCAAACGTCGCGTGGATGAGATTGCCGAAATGCTGGACGTCACGGATATGCTCAACACCCGCGCATCGGGCCTGAGCCCTGACAACAAACAGAAAATCTCGATGGGGCGCGGTCTTGTGCGCGATGATGTAAACGCGGTGATGTTTGACGAACCGCTGACGGTGATCGACCCGCATCTGAAATGGAAACTTCGGTCAAAGCTGAAAGAACTGCACCAGCGCGTGCAAGCCACGATGATCTATGTGACCCACGACCAGACCGAGGCGCTGACTTTCGCGGACGAAGTCGTCGTAATGCAGGAAGGCGAAGTGGTTCAGATCGGCACTCCAGTCGAACTGTTTGAACGCCCCCAGCACACATTTGTCGGACACTTTATAGGTTCACCCGGCATGAATGTCCTGCCCTGCGAGGCCAAAGGCGACCGCGCCGTGTTCGAAGGCCACGAGGTGATGCTGGAAGGTCCCACCCTTGGTGACGGAGGCCGTACACACCTAGGAATCCGCCCTGAGTATGTGGGCTTTGGGGACACCGGCATCCCGGCGCATGTGACCAAAGTGGCCGATATCGGCCGCCACTTTGTTGTCAGTGCGATGGTCGGGAACACGGCCCTTAAGGCTGTGACCGAACACAGTGTACCCGAGCCCGGATCACAAGTCTTTCTGCAATTCAAACCTGAACAATCCCGCGTCTATCGTGACGGCTGGATCGCAACCGAGGAGCGGGTGCAATGAGAACCGAAAACCAAAAGGCCTGGTTCTTTGTCTTGCCCGTTCTGGCGCTGGTCGCGTTCAACGCGCTGGTGCCGATGATGACCGTGGTCAACTACTCGGTGCAGGAAACCTTCGGCAACAACCAGTTCTTCTGGGAAGGTCTTGGTTGGTTTGAACAAATCCTGCGATCTGACCGGTTCCAGGCCGCACTGGGGCGGCAGTTTCTGTTCACCTTCCTGATCCTGATCATCGAGGTCCCGCTAGGTATCATCGTGGCCCTGTCGATGCCACGCAAAGGGTTCTGGGTGCCGGTTTGTCTGGTGCTTATGGCGCTACCGATGCTGATCCCGTGGAATGTGGTCGGCTCGATGTGGAATATCTTCACCCTGCCCCAGATCGGGCTGCTGGGTTACTTTCTGAATGACGTTTTGGGCATCAATTATGACATGACCCAACAGCCAATCTCGGCTTGGATCACTGTCGTCGTCATGGATGTCTGGCACTGGACCTCGCTGGTAGTCTTGCTGTGCTATGCGGGGCTCGTGTCGATCCCTGATGCGTACTACCAAGCGGCCAAGATCGACGGTGCCACCCCGTGGTCGGTGTTCCGCTATATCCAGTTGCCCAAGATGAAAACGGTTCTGACCATCGCAGTCTTGTTGCGGTTCATGGATAGCTTCAACATCTACACCGAGCCATTCGTTCTGACCGGCGGCGGCCCCGGCAACTCGACCACCTTGCTTTCGATCGACCTTGTGAAGATCGCGCTGGGGCAATTTGACCTTGGTCCTGCGGCCGCGATGAGCCTGATCTATTTCGCCATCACGCTGCTTGTGTCGTGGCTATTCTACACTCTGATGACAAAGGATGACGCAGAATGAAAAAGCGTTCCATCATCCCGATCCTCTATATCGCGTTCCTGATGCTGCCGATCTATTGGCTGGTGGCGATGTCCTTTAAGACCACGAATGAGATCCTGTCGGGCTTTTCCCTGTTTCCCCAGACCTTTACGTTGGAAAATTACATCACCATCTTCACTGATCCAACATGGTATTGGGGCTACATCAACTCGATCACCTATGTGACTCTGAACACGGTTCTTTCTGTCTGCGTAGCTTTGCCTGCCGCCTATGCGTTCTCGCGCTATCGGTTTCTGGGTGACAAACAGCTGTTCTTCTGGCTGCTGACCAACCGTATGGCCCCAGCAGCGGTCTTCGCCCTGCCGTTTTTCCAGCTTTATTCGTCGATCCACCTGTTCGACACGTATCTGGCCGTGGCGTTGGCGCATACGCTGTTCAACGTACCGCTTGCGGTGTGGATTTTGGAAGGCTTCATGCGTGGCATCCCGAAGGAACTGGATGAGACGGCTTATGTCGATGGTTATTCCTTCCCGCGTTTCTTCGTGACCATCTTCCTGCCCAACATCAAAGCGGGCGTGGGCGTCGCGGCGTTCTTTTGCTTCATGTTCTCATGGGTTGAGATGCTACTGGCCAAAACCCTGACCGCGGTCGAGGCCAAACCTATCGCAGCCGTGATGACCCGCACCGCGTCCAGCGCGGGGTATGAGTTGGGCCTGCTGGCCGCCGCCGGAACGCTCACCATCATCCCCGGCGCCATCGTCATCTGGTTTGTCCGCAACTACATCGCGCGTGGTTTCGCGATGGGTCGTGTATGAGGTTCGAAATGCGAAAATTGCTACTCATCCTTCCCTTCCTGCCCTCGACGGCTTTTGCACAGGCTCAGGCCGGATGGGGCAATGTCGGCCAGCAAGAGGAAAAGGGCTTTTCCTGGACCGCACCCCTGTGGCCCGATTTCTGGATGGCCTGGACCCCGGCCACATTGGCCGTATTCGTAGGCATCTTTTCGGCCATTGCCCTGATCGGCGTTCTCGAAGGTTTCAAGTACCGCGACGGCATCGAACGACGGGGTGTTTTAGGCCTGACAACCACGCTGGGCGACCGGCTATTCATCACCCTGCTGGGATCAGCCTATATCTTTCTGGCCTGGCTTGGTCTGGTGGGTCAGCCGGTCTGGACACCACTTTTTCTGTCCGTCGGCTGGGGCATCTTCGTCTTCTGGAAAGTTTAAGCTTTGCGAAACAGCGAAAGGATGCTTGTCTGTCAGGCATACTAAAAAATGCGACACGAAAGACCGATGCGAAAGAAAAAAACAACAAACCTGCTGACCGAAGTAGAACTTGAGTTCATGAACGAGCTCTGGGCGCTGGGTCAGGGCTCGGTCCGTGACGTGCTTGATCGCCTGCCAGCCGAACGCAATCTGGCTTATACATCTGGCGCCACCATCCTGCGTATTCTCGATGAAAAAGGATTTGTCGAAAGCCGCAAGGATGGAAAGACGCTGATCTATACGCCGCTGCTGGAGAAGGACAGATATCAGGCGCGGTCGCTGCAAAACCTGTCGCGGACCCTGTTCGACGACACGCCCGCCACACTGGTCGCGCGTTTGGTTGACGACGCAGGGCTCAGCGAAGCCGATCTGGAGGAAATTCGAGCACTGGTAGAGAGGAGACTGCAAAATGACAGCGGTTAAACCGGTTCTCGACGCGTATCTGGAATTGAATCTGGTCCTTGGGTTAGCCGCGCTTGTGTGGCTGGCAGCCCGAGGCATTCTGTCCAGAACATCCTTCAGCCACGGATTTGTGGCGCAACTGCGCGCGCTCAAGGCGCTTTGCCTGTGCGTCGTCCTCAGCCCCGTTCTGGCATTGGGTGTGTCCGTGCTGGCCACTCACACCCCGGCAAAAGGCACTGTAGCCATCGGTGACATCGCCGTGGCGGCTTATCTGCGTGGTGATATTGCCATGCCAGCCACCCAGTTCGAAGCCTTACTGAACACACGCCAGCGTTGGGTCGATGTGTTGTTCAGCGGGGATCACCCCGTTGTTTTGGTGATCCTTGCGCTGCTGGCGCTGGCAGCGTTGATTTATACCCTGCGCGTCATCCGCGACGGGCTGTCGATCCGCGAGACAGTGAACACCAGCTTTCTGTGGCGACGCTCTGCCAAGGTGGACATCCGCCTGTCCGACCGCATCACCGTTCCCTTTGCTGTGCGCGGCCTGCGTCGACGCCATGTAGTGCTGCCCAGCCATCTGCTGGATTCCCCGCACGAAATGCGCTTTGCCCTTGCGCATGAGCTGCAACACATCCGCGCCGGTGATGTAGAGTGGGAACTGGGGTTCGAACTGCTGCGCCCCCTTCTGTTCTGGAACCCCGCCTATCTGGTCTTGAAATACCAGTTCGACCGCCTGCGTGAGTTGGCCTGTGATCAATCGGTCGTTGCCCGCAAAGGCATCGACACGCAGGACTACACCAGCTGTCTTTTGGACTATTGCGCCCGAACAGTTGTGCGCGGCAGCCCGCGTGTGCTGAATGTTGCTCTGGTTACGGGAGGCAAAGCTAAGCGGGTTCTGCGGCAACGCGTAATCGCACTGGCCGATGCGCCTTCGGTTAACTCATCTATGCCGTTCATGTTCCTAGGCCTGACAATATTGTTTGCACTGGTTCTAGGCCTCGGTGCTGCTTCGATCCAACAGACCGAGGATTGGAGCCACGACCGGCTGATGCTGTCGACTGTTGTCAACCTGGAACGGCTAGAGGCGCGCAATCAGGGCAACTGATTGATCTACCAACCTCGCCGCCCAAACAGCGCCTGCAATCGGGTCTGCCCGGCAAACGGGTCCATCGGTTGCGGCGTAGCCAGTTTTGATACGACCCGGCGGACCAGAACCCAGCAGACCCCCGCAAAGATTACACCGCCCAAAGCCTGCCCCAGCAGGACCCCCGGTGCCCCTGCGATATAGGCACCGGCCACAGCAAAGGGCCATGTGCCCAAAGTATGCCGCCCCCAGTTCACCCAAGTCGAATACACAGGGTGACCCAGATTGTTGAAACTGGCATTCGCAACAAAGATCACACCGTTAAAGAACGACGCCAAGGCCAGCGGCCCGCAAAACAGGTAGATCAGTGCGCGCGTTTCCCCCTGCGCCTGAAACAGATCAGCAATCGGCGCGCGCAATAAGAATAGGGTGGCGGCCATCAGGCAGACATAAACAGCGGTGAATTTGACCCCGGCCAGAAAACTCTGCTTTACGCGGTCGAACTGCCCCGACCCGAAATTCTGCCCGACAATAGGTCCAATGGCCCCGGACAGGGCAAAAATGACCGAAAATGCCACGGGCAATAGCCGCCCGATCACGGCCATGCCAGCCACCGCGTCCGTTCCGAACTGTGCAATCTCACGAATGACGATGGCATTGCCGATGGGGGTGGCGATATTGGTCAGAACGGCAGGTACGGCAATTGCGCTGACCGGACGAATATCCGCCCCAAGCTGCTGCAAAGAGGGCCGACCAAACCCGCGGTGTACCCGCACCGCCGGTCTGACCGTTGCGATCAACATGCAAATACGCGCAATGACTGATGCGATGGCCGCCCCATCCAGCCCCAGCCCGACAGCAAAAATTAGAATCGGGTCCAGCACGGCGTTTGCCACACCGCCATAAATCGTGGCCAACATCGAACGCCGGGCATCTCCGTAAGCGCGCAGAACCGCCATACCGGTCATCGCCACAGCCATCACCCACATGGTTGGCAAAATGATCGAGGTATAGCGGGCAGCCAAACGCAGCACCTCGCCTTCTGCGCCCAGAAGCGACAGAAAGAACGTCAGATTGAACAGGACGATTACAGACACGATCAACCCGACGACGGCACCCAGAACAGCCACACTGGTGCCGAATTGGCGGGCTTGTTCGTGCCGCCCGGCGCCAAGTTCCCTAGCGACCAGGGCCCCTGCCGCAATCGAAAGGCCAACATTGACCGAGTTGGTGAAGAACAAAAGCGTCCCGGCATAGCCAACAGCTGCGGCCAGCGCATCGTTTCCCAACATCGAGATGAAAATCATGTCGACGAAATCAACGGCGAAAATTGCCATAAGACCAATACTGGTGGTCAAGGACATCCGGGTCACGTGCCCCATCAGGCTGCCCGTCAGAAAGACCGCCTTGCTGTCAGATTGTGTCGCCATGCCTTATTAGCCTTTTTGAATGCGGGCACTTCTCTGGTTCTGTTGGGGGAACTGCCCGGTAAGCCCCCAGTTCCTCTTGCACTACCTGAGAGCCGTACAGGAACTACAGGACAAATTCGGACCACTCTGACCGTACGGCAATTGCGTCCAAGGCGACAAACCGACCTTCAGGTGACAGTTTGACGATCCCATGAACCGCTCAAAATCCGTTTCGTGCAAGGGGTGAATACCTCCAGCCCTTTGAATTTCGCCGGTTTGCGGTACACCGGCAACCTGACTAATCTAGACCACAACAAATAGGGGCGTGAGTCATGAAAATTGTCTCAGGTGGACAGACTGGCGTAGATATGGCTGCTTTGGAGTTCGCACGCCAAAACGGTTTTGCATACGGTGGCTGGGTCCCCAAAGGGCGCATGAACGAGGATGGAAGGATTCCGGCCCAATTCGACGGTCTGACCGAAACGCACTCCGAAGACGTTGTGGAACGCACCCGCTGCAATGTCTTATCGAGCGATGCTACCTTGATCTTTGTGGATGGCTCAATCAGCCCCGGAACGCAGCAAACTATTGTTTTCGCTGAAGAAACTGGAAAGTTACATCTGACCGTCGATGTCAGAAAAGGAATAGCGACCAGTGCCGCGCATGTCAGTGAGTGGCTGCAGGCAAACCCGGTGTCGGTTCTGAACATCGCCGGCCCCCGTGCCTCGGAAGCACCACAAATCGGGGCGCAGGTACGGGCGGTGCTGGATCGGACTTTGCGACAACTCTCGCCGTGAAACCCAAGGTTCGATTTCGTCGCCCATTCTCATGGAAAATATCTGCCAATCTCGGGAAACCGCTGCGCGATGTCGGTTGCTGTTTTTACGCCGAACACGGGCGTTGGATCGCCGGCAAGAATCGCGTCGGTCCGGACGCGTGCAGAATCGATCAGACTGGGTGATCCTGCATCGGACCACGCCTGTGGTGTCGTCCGATCCGCAAGTGCGGGATAGTAATAGTCGCTTTGCATGCGGCCCAGGGTTTGACTCGCGCCCAGAAAATGCCCCGGACCGTTCAGGCACATGTCGCGGATCACATCGAAGGCGAGCGCATCCTCGGTGATCTCAAACCCGCGTGTCGCACGCATCACCGATCCAATCAGGTCGTTATCCAGGACAAAACTTTCCTTGCTCGCCGCCAGAAGCGAGCCGTACATGCCAGCGGCTTCGTAAATCAGATTGGCCCCCGCCAACGCGCTGAGCAATTCGGTGATGCCCTTTTCATACCCTGCCTGAAAGTCTGGCAGCTTGCTGTCCGTCATCCCCGCGCTCACCGCACAGGGAATGCCATAATATTGCGCCATCTGCGCACAGGCCGCCATCAGCACGCCCTGCTCGGCACTGCCACCGGACATCGCGCCGGTGCGTAGGTCGCTGACAAAGGGCAAGGCACCAAATAACGCCGGGTGCCCGGGATTCAGCAGGTTCAGATAGACCAACCCGGCCAGAACTTCGGCTGTTTGCTGAGCAACGGCGCCCGCCAAAGGCGCGGGGCTTGTCGCACCCGCCTGCCCTGCCGACACCAGTTTTAACGGTGTCCCGGTCTCGGCTGCGCATTCGATTATTCCCAGTGCTTCGGCAGCAAAAGTCAGGGGCGGCACGATAAAACACGTGGAAACACAGCAGAACGGCCTTGCCCGCCAAGCCGCTTCGCCGCCCGCAATCATATGGAACATCTCAATCGCCGCACGCATTGTTTCGGCAGAACTGAAGGACGTTCCGATTGGCTTGGCGGTACCCGCTGCGCAGGCGAAGGCCGTGCTCATCTCCATTGCATGCGTGTCAGGAATATCCCGGGCGACCACGGTGCGCTGAAACATGTGAATGTTGGGCAGCGCTTCGGCCAACCGCGCCATGTCGTGCAGGTCCTTCAGCGTGCTGTCGCGCACCTCACCTGTCGCGCTGTCGACGATATGGACCGCCGCGCCCGAGGTACCAAGGTGGATGCGCGTACCGCTTGGATCAAGGTCGTATTCCGGCCGTTGACCGTACAACGTGAAACCCCGGCCAACCGTTGTTAACACTTGCTCCACCAACTTGGACGGAAACAAAAGCCGACCAGCATCCGAAACCAATCCCCCGGCAGCAACGACGGTGTCGACACAGCGGGGCGTCGCGTTGGCCATGCCAATCTCGGCCAGAATGCGAAGTGTGGTTTTGTGGATGGCCGCAATCCCCTCAGTTGAGATTGGGCGATATCGCCCACCTTCGATGCCCGGCCAGATCGCGGTGGTTAAGCCAGTTCCCGCCCCACCCTTTCGCTGAGCCTTGCGGGCGGCCCGTCCTGATCTTACGCGGCTCATGCGTATTCTCCCTGACGGCAGAACAACGAGGACACGGCAGGTAGCTCGGGCCAGATCCGCAACTTTTCGACCCAGCTTTCGGGCACTGGCCCGGTATTGGCCGCAAACTTCTCCCAAAGCTGTGATTGTGACATCGGCGACTGCGGCGCACCTGTGGGAAAGCTGCAGCTTTCCTCGATGATCTGCCCATCTTGGAACGTCACCACAAGCCGGTCTGGGTCCTTGGCCGAATAGTTTTGACCGGACTGATTGGGCGCAAAAGCATGCACGCGAGACTTGCCAATCAGGCGTTCAATCATCGGTTTCTTCCACGCCTGCTGCGTGAGATCGGCAAGCGTCAAATTACCATTTACCAACCCCATAGCCGCTACAAATGGCAGGCTGAACAGAGCCTCTGGGATGGACCTGGGTTGCACGAATGGTAGCACGGCGGCGTGAAAATCGGGCACATAAAGGTCAATCGCGGTGATCTTCGTCGGATCAATCCGGCCATAAACGCGACGTGCGCAGGTCATGATCCGATGGGTATACCCGCAGCTTGGCCAGGGTTTCAGAACCAGCCCGTATTCGGCCAGAGCGTATCCCGTTCCCAGTTTGCCCAGCGCCGCCTGCAACCGATCAGGCACAAGCCCGCCCATCAAAACCGCCTGCCCCCGCTCATGATCCAGCACATGTGCTTGACCGGTGACACCGGCGCGAGCCAAACAGGCGGCCTCGACCCCTGCTCGTGCAGCGAACCCCGCCTGAACCGGCTTGGCATTAGAGCCGAACTGACAGGTATATCCACCAATCGCACTGATTGAGAGAGACATCGCATGGGTCGTTTCCGATGCGTCCAGCCCCATCAATCGCGCGCAAGCTGCAGCAGCGGCCGGAGCCCCAAAAGTCGCGGTAGAATGCCAGCCAGCGTCGTAATGTTCGAAATTCAACGCCTCACCCAGACGTGCGATGACTTCGAACCCCGCCAGATAGGCTTGCGCCAGATCACGACCCGTTGCCCTGGACCCCATGACGGCAAGCATCGCGGGAAATAAAACAACGGTCGGGTGCGTGTTGCCGGGCAGTTCCCAATCGTCAAAGTCCAGCGCGTGTCCCGCAACTGCATTCAGAAACGCGGCATGCGGGCGCGAGGTTGTCATTTTGGCACCCAACACCTCAGTTCTGCCTTCCACTGACATAGCTTGCACCGCTGCGCGTGTTTTGCAGGCCACTTCGGTTCTTACACCTGCCAGAATGCAGCCCAGCGTATCGATCACCCCATCGCGCAGCACGGCCAGGGTATCCGGGTCGGGCATAAGCGGATCGTCGACCAAAAAGCGGGCCAACCGACAAAGGGCGGGTCGGGTCATGGCACACCTTTGTTTAACAGGATGACACCCGTGGTTTTCATTCAGAAAAACCTTCATCCGGCGTCTGGCACGGCGGATCCAATGCTTCGGCCTGCATCCGTGATTGCGGATCACTATGAACTGCTATCTGCACTTTCATGACGCACCTCATTCTTGGAATGCTGTTATTCTTCAAGAATGCTAATTCTGCTTGTTTTTTCCGGGAAGATCGAAAAACCTTATACTCGACATTCCATTGAGGAATGATATGGCCGCGCCAAATTGGAAACTACTTACTGCTTTTGAGGCAGCTGCACGACACCGCAGCTTTACGCGTGCCGCGCAAGAACTGAATGTTCAGCAACCGGCGATCAGCCGCCGCGTTGCCGCGCTTGAAACGGAACTTGGCGTCAGACTGTTAAATCGGACCCGCCCCAACGTCTCATTAACACGCGAAGGCGAAGTTCTGTTCCGCGCCGTTGCCAGCAGCATTCTACAGGTTAGCAGCGCGGCAGAACAGATTTGCCGCCGTCCGGACAAAGATGTTGTCACCGTCAACACCACCATCGGCTTCGCCAGCTGTTACTTGATGAAGCGCCTGCCTGCCTTTCGTACCGCGCATCCCGAAATCTCGGTCGAGTTGATTTCCCGGGACCAAAACAACGCATATGGGCCTGATGCCGACATCATCATTGCGTTTGACCACCCGGACAGGTTGCCGGGGGTCAGGCACCGCCTGATTTTTCAGGAAACCATGGTTGCAGTGGCGCATCCTGAAGTCACGAACACCATCCCTGACACCCCGGCGGCCCTGGCGCAAAGCCCGCTTCTCCATCTTACAATGGGCAATCACACCGAAGACTGGAATACGTTCTTCGCAGATACTGGCCTTACACCGCCCCCGCCAGTGTCCGAGCGGAAATTTACCAGTTTCATGGTCTACCTGCAGGCTGCTTTGAACGGGGATGGTGTAATCCTGGGATGGCAAACACTGTTGCAGGACCATTTTGACCTTGGGCAATTGACGCCGGTGACGTCACGGCGCCTAAATACTGAACGGGGGTACTTCGTGTGCCTGACAGAGCGCGCGCAAAGCAATGCGGCTGCTTTGAAAATTATGGATTGGCTTGCAGACGCCACCCCATAAGCAGCAGGCCGTCTTACTGCAGGCTGCCCAACAACTCGCTTTGGTAACCAAACAGCGCAGGCAATCCTCCGGTATGCAGCATGACAACCTTTTGTCCTTGTTGGATTTTCCCTGTTTCAACCAAATGCAACAACCCCGCAAAGGTCTTTGCGGTATAAACGGGATCAAGGAATATTCCTTCTGTCCGGGCCATCTTTTGCAATGCGGCTTGTGTCTTGGCGCTCAACTTGCCGTAACCCGGGGGCAAGGCCTCGTCCATAACCTCAATTCTGTCTTTCAGAGGGTCCGCTTCGATGCCCAGCAAATCTGCCAGCTTTTGCAGGACAGTTTCCATGCGCGCATGCTGTTGGGTTTTGTCGCGACGCACGCAGACACCGAAGACCGGCGCTGACACCTCTGACAGCGCGACGCCGGTTAGCAAGCCACCATGTGTCGCCCCACTGCCCGACGGCACGACAACCGCATCAAAATCACGCATCTGCTGGCACAGTTCCTGACCCGCTGCGACATACCCCAATGCACCCAACGGAGGGTGATGTAGCCCCAGATGAATGACGTAAGGCTTGCGCCCCTGTGCCTTTAACTCATCCGCGCGCGCATGCAGGGCTGCATCTGCGCCGGCTTCGTCCTCACCCAGAGGATAGCTCATGTGTTCCGCGCCGAGTATTTTGGCCAACAGAACATTCCCCGAGGTGTAATAGTCGGGGGCCATGTCTGGCACACGCTCTTCCAGTTGCAGGACCGACTGCATGCCCAACCGTGCAGCTGCTGCGGCGGCGGAACGCACATAGTTGGATTGGACCGCACCTGTGATCAGAACAGTATCAGCGCCTTGCTGTATGGCGTCACCGAAATAGAACTCGAGCTGCCGTATCTTGTTTCCCCCAAAACCAAGCCCCGTCAGGTCATCGCGTTTCAGCCACAGATCAACGCCCAGTTCGTTGGACATTTTGTTCAGTCGCTCCAGCGGCGTTGGGCCGGACATAAGCTTAGCGCGTGGGAATTGGGCCAGTATATCAGTGCGTGTCATCATTTGCCCCTCAGAGATAAGCCATCGCATAGGCACGTTGAAAGAGAACACAGCAGGCAATCAGCGAAACCAGCCGAATTGCTGCAGTGATAAGTGGTTGCGGCAAGTACGGGCCGATGGCGCGGCCGATCAGGCTACCGACCAAAGTAACCGAAGCGAACGCCCACAACTGCGGCCCGAACGGGTTTGTCTGCACCGAAGACAAACTATGCAGCAAGAACGCGATGCCATAGGCGACCAGAGCAATGGGTTGGACCAGCTTCGCGACTTCCTTGGCCTGATGACCTTTCGCAATCAGACCGAACACCATCAGGGGCCCGGGCGTCGCTGCCCAAACGGTTGCAAGCCCGGATAACCCTGACACGGCTGAGAAACCCGCCGTACCAATGGCGCGGTGAAACGGGATAAGGGTTGTAATCAACCCGATCAGTAGCAAGCAGGCCGTCAGGGTCAGAACGAACACCTCGCTTAGAAACGGGTAGATTGCCAAGCCAGCGATCACACCGACAAGGCACCCGGCAATGCCGATGAGGGTTGTCTTTCGTTCGATCGCAAGGATGCGCCGGTCAGTGGCGACCACGGACACAATGGTGTTCAACAGCAATAGAACGGGCACGGCTGTCGATGTACCCAACATGATCATCATTGGCGGGCCTGCAATGATGCTGAACCCGATCCCTACCCCGACCTGAAGTACTGCGCCTAAGCAGATGGCGACCATCAGGATGGATAGTTCGACAGACACTTCCACACCCCCTTGGTCATTGTCACCCCTTGCAAGGATTGGCATATCCGCAATTGCAGACCGGGGTCCATGCCTTTCCGATATGGCACGAAGCACCTGGCCTGCAGATTTTTACGTCCAGGGCATGATCCCGGAATACGCGCTGCGCGTGGCAACGGAATGCGCCATCTGAGCCAATGTCGTCAGATCAAATACTGGCAGCTGAAGTTCTTGCTGAATCCGCGCGGCGTAGGGCGGCAGATCGGTGCATTCCAGAACGATGGACCGGATGTCAGGCGACTGCCGTTTCAGGTTGCGCACTGCATCCATCAATTCGGCCTCGATCAGATCGGTGTCCATACGGGTTCTTGTGTTGCGCAGGATCACTTCGGCGAATTCACTGGTGTGCTCCAACCCTTGTACGACCACGGGAATACCAGCCGCTCCGACGCCTTCGAAATGCCGGTCCGTCAGTGCCGATGCATCTGCGGTCACCACGCCCACCGGCGCCTTGGCTCCGGTCATGTGAAAGGCCAGAGGCACCTGGATCAGGCTGGACGCAAATACAGGGACGGAAACCGCAGCCGCCAATTCCTTTTGAAACAGGGCCAGGAAACCACAGCTGCCCGTGATGGCCCGCACGCCCTCGGCCTCAAGCCGCTGCGCACCTTTGATGAATGGGTCAAGCAGCTCGGGTGTGGGGTTGTTCAGCAGGGTCGGGACAGTAACGCCGTAGATCATTTCATAAAGGACCGGAAACGGTAGGCTGGACGGATTCTTGATATGCCCCGGAGGTTTGGGGAAATAGCTCTCAAGACAAAGAACGCCTATTGAGGCCCCACAGATATTCTGACCGCCTTCATAAATCGGCATGGTATTCAAATCCTTTCAAGGTGAGTGTGCCGCAGGTTCAAAACCGGGTTGGTGAAAATGGCGCCAGATCGACATTCGGCTTGCGTCCCGACACAAGATCGGCAACCAGTTCGCCGGTTTTAGGGGCCATCATCAGGCCATAATGGGAATGCCCGAACGCCGTAAAAAGCCCGGCCTGCCCGTCAAGTTGCCCAATCGCAGGAAGGCTGTCTGGGAATGAAGGCCGCCGACCCATCCAGAACTGTGCCTGGCTGGTATTAAGATCCGGCACCATCGCTTTGGCCTGCTCTGTCAGAATTTTTTCTTTGCGCGGATCGGCCGGTGCGTCGACCTTTGCAAACTCGGCCGTTCCGGCAACCCTAAGCCCATCGACCATCGAGCTGGCAACGACCTTTGCATCCACATCCATGACCGAATTGTTCAGGCTTGCAGCAGGGTTCTGAAACTGAACATGGTATCCCCGCTCGGCGACAAGCGGAACGGTTAGACCCAGCGGTTTCAAAAATTCAGCAGACCATACGCCAGCCGCCAGAATGATGTTGCGCACGTGCAGCGTTTCTTGCGGTGTGGACAGATGCCATCCGCCACCTTGGGCAAAGGTCAGACCAGTGACCTCGGTCTTTACGATCTCTGCCCCCTGCGTGCGGGCTTTTTCCGCCAGAACCGCGCCAACGCGCCCCGGCGAGGTTAAACGGGCCTGACCTTTGATCAGCACCGCCGCTTTGAACTCGGGCGTCAGCGCAGGTTCAAGACGCCGCAGTTCGTGCCCGTCAACACGCTCAAGATCACCACCCTTTTCCTGACGAATAAGATAGTCGAGACCTTTCAAATCAGCCTGTTCGGGACGACGGAATGCATGAACATAGTAGCTGTCGGTAATCAGATCTTCGCAGCCGGTGCCTTGCAGATGCCGACGGTACAGGTCAATTGACGGGCGACACAAAAGATCCATCGCATCCGACACTTCGCGAACGGTCTTTTCGCCGGAATTGCCCAGAAAACGTAAACCCCAGGGGATCATCTTTGGCCAGAAATTAGGCCGGACCGAAAGAGCGCTTTTCGGATCTAAAAGCATATGGGGAAGCTTCTTCCAGATCCCCGGCATCGCCTGCGGGATAATCGACCAGGGCGACACCACACCCGCATTCCCGAACGAGGTTTCCTGACCCGGCTCGCCCCTATCGACAAGCCGGACCGGAATGCCACGCTCTTGCAGCGACAAGGCGCAGCAGATGCCGACGATGCCGGCACCGATGATGGTGACTTGTTCTGTCATTTCATCAGGCCGCCGAATGACTGCGATTGCGGGCGATCAACTGCGTGATGATGACTGGCGAAGCCACGGCCAGCGCGACCAGATCGGCAGCCAGGGTCGGCGCCACGAAAATGACCCCGGCGACCGCCATCAGGATACGCGACACCATGTTCAACGGGCTCAACCAGTATCCCACGACAGCTGCGGACAGGGCGATAACCCCGGCGATACAGCTTGATGCCGTGTAGGTGAATTCCCACAGGTCAAACCCGGTCGAAGACACAAACAGAAGAACCGGCGCATAGACAAAAGCCATCGGTGCAATCACCTTGCCCAACCCGAGCGTAAAGGCAGATAGCCCGGTACGGAACGGGTTCGAGTTCGCAATGGCCGCCGCCGCATAGGCCGAGGTACAGACTGGCGGCGTGATTTCCGAGACCACCCCATAGTACAGCACAAACAGGTGGCTGGCGATCGGCGGGACGCCAAGCTGCGCCAGCGCGGGTTGTGCGACGGACACCAGCATGATGTACAGCGCCGTGGTGGGGATACCCGCGCCCATCAGGATGCAGACGATGGCGATGAAGACCAGCGAAATGAACAGTTGCAGGTCTTCCATGGCAAACAGTTGGAAGCTGCCGAACGAGATCATGTTGTACAGATCCGACGCCAGATTGCCTGCGCCCTGCGTCACCATAAACCCGATGCGGAACCCGATGCCGGTGGTGTTGATCACTCCGACCACAATGCCCACGGCTGCGGCAGCGGCACCCACGGCCAGCGAATATTTCACGCCCAGCTCGACCGCCTGCAGCATTTCGGGCACTTCGATCCGTTTTTGCGGGTTGAGCGTTGCGACAACCGAAAGGCCGCACAGAATGGCCGTCATGGTCAGATCAAATCCGCCATCCGAGAATTTCCAAAGGACAAAGGCCAGAAAGGCGGCTGCGTAGATCAACGTCGGAGGTTGCTTGATCCGCGACATGCCCGCAATCACTGCCAGCGAAATACCACAGAAGGCCGACATGAACGGCGTGTAACCGGTGAACAGGACCACCAGCAGACCGATCAGAGGCACAATGTTCGCCCACCCTTCGGCCCACACAGCCTTGAGCTGCGGCAACTGCTCTTTGGCCAGACCCTGCAGGTTCAGTTTACGCGCCATCAGATGCACAACGGCGAAGACGCCGACATAGTGCAGGATCGCTGGGAAGATCGCCGCAATCACGATGGTGGTGTACGGAACCTCAAGGAACTCGGCCATGATAAACGCCGCAGCGCCCATGATCGGCGGTGTAATTTGACCACCAGCCGAAGACGCGGCCTCAACCCCGCCTGCAAAATGGCCGGGGTATCCTAGGCGCTTCATGTTTGGGATAGTCAGCGCGCCGGTTGATACGGTGTTGGCCACCGAAGAACCCGAGATCGTGCCGAAGAAGGCCGAGGATACCACCGACACTTTTGCCGGACCGCCAGTATAGCGGCCCGCCAAAATCGTGGCGTTGTCGATGAAAAGCTGTCCCAGACCTGTGCGCTGTGCGATCACGCCGAACAGGACAAAGTGGAACACGATGGTTGAGACAACCCACAGAGTGACGCCATAAATACCCTCTTGCGGGAAATACATCGACGACACGAAAGTTTTGAAGTTCACACCGGGATGTTGCAGCAGACCGGGGAAATACGGCCCCAGCAGCGCGTATGAAATGAATACACAGATGATCAGCGGCAGAACCCAACCCAGCGTGCGGCGCGCGATGTCCAGCACCAGCAGAATGATGACGACGCCCAGGAAAACGTCATAGCCGTTTGGGTTGCCCATTCGGAACGTCTGCTCCTCGATCCCCAAAAAGGGAATGCCACGCCAGGCGAAGCCGACGTACAGCGCGGCAATGATACCCAGCGCCATGAAGACCAGATCGTAAAGGGGGATGTTGCCGACGCGGAACCGGCTGACTTTGAGCGCATACAGGCTTTGCGACCCGATAATCGGAATGGTCGCGTAAACCAGAATGAACAGCAGGGCCAGATAGATGCCCATATGCCAGTGGTCGGCAGGCAGGCCGAACCCGGCAGTAAAGAATTCATAGAAAGCAAAGATCAGGGCAACGACGCGCAGGACCTTACCGGTGGTTGGTGTGACCTGACGAACAGCGGCGCCTTCGTCGAACTGTTCTTCGATGGCCGCAAGTTCTTCGGCCGTCAGTTCGTGGTCATCAAGTTTCTGGGTCTCGGTCATGATGGCCCCCTGATTTCGCATAATTCAAGTGTGCGGTGCCCCGAAATGGGGCACCGGACGATAGGTTACGGTGAGATTTGATTACTGAAGAAGCCCAGCTTCTTTATAGAACTTCTCGGCACCCGGATGCAGCGGAACGCCCAGCGCTTCGACGCCGTCCAGCGCGGTATCCGGCGTGATCTGCTTGCCTTTGGCATGGCCATTGTCCAGCAGCTTGCGTGTGTTGTCGTTCCACATCGCCTTGGTCAGTTGATAGACCAGATCATCCGACAGGTCCGAGGAGACAACCAGCATCGCGCTGACCGCGGGGGTCTTGGTTTCGCCATCGATACCTTCATAAACACCACCCGGAATGGCCGAAGGGATATAGGCCGGAATGATCTCGTTGATCTTGGCCAGATCTTCGTCGCTGAAGGAATGCAGGTTCATACCCTTGGTCGAGGACAGCTGTACCATCGCGGCAACCGGCCAGCCTGCGGCATAGAAGTAGGCGTCCAGCTGACCATCGGCCAAACGCTCGGCGCTTTGGCTGTTGTTCAGCTCGGCTTCGTCCATGTTGTCGCGGTTAACACCCCAGGCGTCCAGCATCTGCAGCACGGCAACCTGCGTGCCCGATCCTGCCTGAGCAATGCCGACGCGCTTGCCTTCCAGATCACCCAGATCGTTGATCGTCGATCCGGCTGGCAACACAAGGTGCAGGTCTTCGGGGAACAGATTGGCGACAATGCGCAGCTTGGGGTGCGGTTTGCCTTCGAACTTGCCCTCACCCAGATACATCGAGCGGGTGACATCCGCCGCCGCAAGGCCAGCTTCCAACTCACCGTTCTGAACAGCCGCGTTGTTGAACACCGACGCGGTGGTCGATTGTGCAATCGCGATCAGACCAGGAACACCGCACTGGCCGCCTTCTTCACAGGGGCGCGAACCCGGAGGGGCCGAGATACCGTTTGCGATGGTGCCGCCGATGGGGAAATAGGTTCCGCCAGCACCGCCGGTGCCGATGCGGAAAAAGGTCGGGTCCTGCGCCAACGCCGGTGCGGCCAGCGCGCCAGCCAAAGCCAGTCCAGTCAAGCATTTCACTAGTTTCATTGTCATCTCCCAAGTTGGAACGTCGGATTCGGTTCGCCCGACTTCGATCCTGCAAGCGTAAAGGCAATTCTCATAAATACAAATTTGTTATATTTCACAAAATTAAAATTTAACTTATACATTGAGCATGAACCTCACCCAACTCACCGTTTTTCGCGAGGTGATGGAGTCCGGCTCCATCTCTCAGACTGCCAAGAAATTGCATCGGACGCAGCCTGCGATCAGCCTTGCCCTCAAGAACCTCGAAAAATCTTTAGGCCTGACATTGTTTGAACGCAAAGGACGTCGCCTGGTTCCAGTCCCCGAGGCGCATTACCTTCTGGCCGAGACCGCAGGCATTCTGGATCGCCTGTCAACGATCTCAAACACCATGGAGGGTTTGATCAAAGGGCATTCCGGCAGCCTGAATATCGCAACGATGCCGGGCCCTTCGGCCTTTTTGTTCCCGCGGTTCATCAGTCAGTCGGTGGGTGAAAACCCGGACATTCAAATCACGTTGTCCTCGCGGAGCTCTCCGCAAATTATGGAACTTGCGGGAACGCAGAATATCGATTTCGGCTTTGCTGATTTCGAGCATTCAGCCGGACGAAAAGCACAATATTCGGTCGAACTGATTCAGGCAGACTGTTTCTGCGCAATAGATTGCGATCATCCGCTTGCGTCCCAGGACAGCATTACGATTTCCGATTTGGACGGAACGCCGATGGGCGGGCTATACGCAACCCATCCGTTTCAGCGTAAAGTCCGGCGAGAGTTTCAGGACATGTCAGCAAACTATAACCCGACCGTGACCTGTCAGTATTTCCTACCGCTCATTCCGTTTGTAAGTTCGGGCCAGTGCTGCACGATAGTTGATCCGCTGACCGTTGCAACGGAACGTGAGATGAACCTGTCCAACGGCAAGGTTGTGTTCGTGCCTTTGGGCAATCCGCTCAGGTATGAATATGCGATCCTTGAGCCCGCTCATCGCCCTCCGTCCCAGTTGGCCTTAAAGATCAAGGCAGGATGGAAAGCAGAAGTTTTGAAAATGCTCGAGGAAGTGAAGGCCAACCCCCACACAGAATGGGTTGGTGACGTGCGTGGCCAGCAGGTTTGACTGTCCTTGAAAGACGGGCAATGGTCTATCCGAAACCGCCCACATCAGCGAATTTCAACCACCTGAAAAGCCTAATATTTTTAGACTTTTCATGCGGCTAAACAGGATACTTATATCGCCAGATACTCTTCCCGAAGATTGGTATCTTCCAGCACCTCGTTCGCAGTCCCGTCAAACACAATGCTCCCGGTATCCAGAATAATCGCCCGGTCCGCCAGTTCCAAAGCACGAACGGCGTTCTGTTCGACGATGATCGTGGTCATGCCCTGTTGCTTGACATGAATAAGCGTTTTTTCGATCTCGTCGACGATGACAGGGGCCAAACCTTCATAAGGCTCATCCAAAAGCAAGACCTTGATGTCTCTGGCCAACGCTCTGGCGATTGACAGCATCTGTTGTTCGCCGCCGGACAACGTAATTCCCTCTTGTTTGCGGCGCTCGCCCAAGCGCGGGAACAACTCGTATAACCTTTCCAGCGACCATCCAACCGGCGGCGCGATTTGCGCAAGCTGCAGGTTTTCTTCGACAGTTAGGCCCGGAATAATACGCCTATCTTCCGGGACAAGACCAAGACCCGCGGCAGCCGCTTCGTAGCTTGTCATATTGTGCAGCGGTTGGTGATCCAGCCAGATTTCGCCATGCCTTACTTCCGGCTCTCCGACCCTTGCGATGGAACGGAGCGTCGAGGTCTTGCCAGCGCCGTTTCGCCCAAGAAGAGCTAGAATCTCACCTTCGTGTACATTGAAGCTGACGCCCTGAACTATGTAACTTTCTCCGTAGTATGAATGCATATCCCACACCGAAAGAAACGCAGGTGCGGTACTGGCCCTGTTCGCGTTTTTCGAAAAGTCAGGTTTCTCGTTCATAGCTTTTCCTTACGCTGCTTCGCCCAAATAGGCCTCTCGGACCTTTGGGTTGCCACGAATGTTTTCAGGCGTGTCTTCAACCAGGGGTGTGCCTTGCGCCAAAACCGTGATGCGTTCGGCCAGGCTGAAGACCACGTGCATGTCATGTTCAATGATCGCGATGGTGATGTCGCGCTCGTCTTTGATTTGTTTCAGCAGATCAATGGTATTGTTGGTATCAGCCCGCGCCATGCCCGCCGTGGGTTCGTCCAACAGCAGCAAGCGCGGGTTCTGACTGAGGCACATGCCGATCTCTAGCCGCCGCTTGTCACCACGAGACAGCGAAGCGGCGTGCATTTTGCGTTTGTCAGCCATGTTCATCTCTTCCAGCATCGCCTCGGCCTGTTCCACAACCGCCTTTTCATTGGCGATAGTCTCATAGGCGTGCATCCGAAAAGCCCCATCCCGCATTGCGAAGATCGGGATCAACATGTTTTCCATCACCGTCAGCTCGCCAAATATCTCGGGCGTCTGAAACACGCGGCTGATGCCCATCTGGTTAATCTGGAACGGCTCCAACCCAAGTACCGAATTGTTGTTGAACAAAACGGACCCGGTGTCCGGCATCAGTTTGCCCACCAAACAATTCAACAGCGTCGACTTACCTGCACCGTTGGGACCGATGATGGCGTGGACCGAGTTCTCTTCGACATTGAGGTTTACATCCGTCAGCGCCTTGAGACCACCGAAGCGCTTGCTGACATCTTTGACTCTTAGAATTGCCATGGTTCGCCCCCTACTCGGCCGGTTCTGTTTTGCCCGACGTTGCATCGTCGGTATTAGATTTCTTGCGCTTAAAGCGGTTGAGCAATCGTTGGCCACCTTCGACAAGACCGCCTGGCAGATAGATGACGACCAGCATGAACAGGATGCCCAGCGTCAAATGCCAACCTTTACCGATGAACGGATGGATCACGAAGACAACCGCATCCTCCAGCCCATCAGGCAGGAATGCGAACCAGCTGTGCAGGACGTTATCGTTGATCTTCGAGAAGATGTTCTCAAAATACTTGATAAATCCAGCACCCAGAACCGGACCTATCAGTGTTCCGGTGCCGCCAAGGATAGTCATCAGGACCACCTCTCCCGAGGCTGTCCATTGCATCCGTTCAGCACCAGCCAGCGGGTCCATCGCGGCCATCAGACCACCGGCCAGACCGGCGTACATGCCCGAGATTACAAAGGCCGCCAGCGTGTAAGGCTTCGAGTTCAAACCCGTGTAATTCATCCGCTGTTGGTTGGATTTCACCGCCCGCAACATCATGCCAAAGGGCGACCGGAAGATACGGATAGACAGGTAGAACACCACCATCAGAACAACCGCGCACAGGTAATAGCCCGCGTTGAAATCAAAGCTCCACGCGCCCACGTCCATTGTGTAGGTCGCACGCATCGGCAAGCCGAACAGGTGCGGCAGGTCCGGCGCATTGGCGCCCTGCAGGATCTGCGGATCATCTGCATAGACTTGCAGGCCGGTTTCCCCGTTCGTCAGGTTAAACTTGGGGTTCGATAGCACCGAATAAGCCAGCGCAAAACTCATCTGCGCGAAGGCCAGTGTCAGGATTGAAAAGTAAATTCCTGACCGGCGCAGGCTGACAAAGCCGATCAGCAGCGAAAACAATCCGGCGACGACCACACTTAGCGCAATGGCCGGAATAATGTTGTAGCTGAGTAGCTTAAACATCCAAACGGCGGAATAAGACCCCACCCCCAGAAAGGCCGCGTGACCGAAAGACAGGTATCCCGTCAAGCCGAACAGGATGTTGAAGCCGATGGCGAAGATGCCAAAGATCACGAACCTCTGCATCAGATCCGGGTAACCCGCATTGAACTGCGCCATGGCGCTGCCTTCGGGGAATGGGTTCAGGATGAAGGGGGCCAGCAATGTCAGGATTGCAACGATGATCAGCAGGCCGGTGTCTTTTTTGTTTAGTCCCAGCATGGGCTTATTCCTCCATCACGCCCTTGCGGCCCATTAGACCGCGTGGACGTGTCAGCAGCACGATGATGGCGACAAGGTAGATTATGATTTGGTTGATGCCCGGGATCGTAGTGGTTGCCCAGGTTGTCGAGGCAAAGCTCTCCAAAATACCCAGCAAGAACCCGGCCAGCACCGCGCCTGGCAATGAACCCATGCCGCCCACAACGACCACAACAAAGCTGAGAACCAGAAAGTCCATGCCCATATGGTAATTTGGCGGATTAAGCGGGCCGTACATCACCCCGGCAAGGCCGGCCACGGCAGCGGCGATGCCGAACATGATGGTGAACCGGCGGTCGATGTTGATACCCAGCAGACCGACAGTTTCGCGATCTGCCATCCCGGCACGCACGACCATACCAAACGTAGTGAATTGCAGGAATGAGAACACCGCACCGATGATGCCCACCGCAAATCCGAAATAGACCAAACGCCAGATCGGATAGATGATCGCGTTGGGGTCGAACCCAACCATGATGCCCAAATCGACCGACCCGCTCAGCGCATCTGGCGGCGGGGTCTGGATCGGATTAGCGCCGAAGAAATACTTGACGATTTCCTGCAGCACGATAGCTAGTCCAAAGGTCACAAGGATCTGATCCGCATGAGGGCGCTTGTAGAAATGCTTGATCAGCCCACGCTCCATCACATAGCCAACCAGCAACATGATGGGGATCGCAAAAAGGATCGCCAGCGGAACGGACCAGTCAATGATGGTGGCTCCGACCTCGGGGCCGAACCAGGCCTCGACATAAGGCGTTTCAACTTTCAGCGGGTTGCCCAGAAAGTCCTTCTGGGATTCGTCAACCGTTTCGAAACTCAGGTTCAGAAGCTTCTGTAAGGTCACCGCACAGAACGCTCCGATCATGAACAGCGCCCCGTGGGCAAAGTTCACAACACCCAGCGTTCCGAAAATCAGCGTCAGGCCCAGCGCGATCAGCGCATAGGCCGAGCCCTTGTCCAGCCCGTTGAGAATTTGCAGTAGGATGGCGTCCATCGGCCCCACCTCAAGATTGGTCAGTATAATTGAGTGGTCGTGATCGGGTTTTAGCGCCCGGCCACAAGGGGTCTGGCCGCCGAGACCGGCGGTCAGACATCAGCCAAAGGCCTTAAGCGCCCGGGTTGCACTTACCCAGTTCACCACCGGCGAACATCGGGTGTTCCGGATCGTATTCGACCTGCGCACGCGGCGTGATCTCGACGATTTCCAGCGTGTCGTACTCGTTGGTCGGGTTCTCGTTGCCCCGCACGACCAACACGTCCTTGAAACACTGGTGATCCGCGCCGCGATACCAAGTCGGACCATTGCCCAGCCCGTCGAACTCAAAGTCTTCCAGAGCTTCGACAATACCGCATGGATTGAAGGTTCCTGCCCGCTCACACGCATCCGCATAAAGCAGAACTTGCGCATAGCAGGTCTGGGCCGAGTTGGACGGAGGCTTGCCGTACTTCTCGCCAAAGGATTTCACGAAGGCTTTGGTGCCCTCATCCTGCAGCTGCCAGTTCCAGTTCATCGACCCCAAGACGCCTTTGATGTTTTCACCCGCACCAGCGGCCATCAACTCAGAATACAGCGGCACGACGATCTTGAAGTCCTTGCCATTGGCGACCTTGTCCAGCAGGCCGAATTGAATTGCGTTGGTCAGCGAATTCACCATGTTCCCGCCGTAATGGTTCAGAACCAGAACATCCGCGCCCGAGTTCAGAACCGGGGCGATATAGGACGAAAAGTCCGTTGACGCGAGTGGTGTCTTAACCGTGTTGACCGTTTCCCATCCCAAGGCTTCGGTCGAGGCAACGATCGACTCTTCCTGGGTCCAACCCCAGTTATAGTCGGCCGTCAAATGATAGGCACGACGTTCCTTGCCCATCTCAGCTGCCAACACCGGTGCAAGCGCTGCACCCGACATGTAGGCGTTGAAGAAATGACGGAACCCGTTGGCTTTTTTATCCTTGCCCGTGGTGTCGTTCGCGTGGGTCAGACCCGCCATAAAGATCACGCCGGCCTCTTGGCACAGGCCCTGAACCGCGACAGCCACGCCCGAAGACGAGCCACCGTTGATCATGATCGCGCCGTCTTTTTCAATCATCGATTTGGCAGAGGCACGCGCGGCGTCCGATTTGGTCTGCGTGTCACCCGTAACAAATTCGACTTTCTTGCCAAGGATGCCGTTCCCCTGAAGCGCCTTGGATGTGAAGGTATTAAGGCAACCCCCGTCCCCTTCGCCGTTCAGATGTTCGACCGCCAGTTGCTGAGCAAGCAGTTCGTCATTGCCTTCTTCGGCGTAAGGTCCGGTTTGCGGAACATTGAAACCCAAAGTGACAGATGCCCCTGTCGGCTCGTTGGTGAAAGCAGCAGCCGACGAAGCCGTAAAGATTGTAGGCAGGGCCAGACCGGTACCTGCAACGGCACCAGACTTCAGCACGCCGCGGCGTGTGACAGATTTGTTGGTCATTCATTCCTCCCATTTTCGTTCTTTCGCCCTCTGGCTCCTCTTCCAGCGGACAAAAGCGCACTTTTGTGCATCTCAATAATGGAAAGCGGAATGAAAATTCCTCAATAAATTCCTATTTTTGAAACATAATTTTGTAAAAAAATTCACGAATAATAATATTTTTTGTAAATAATATGGTGCGCCACCATTTAGCACTGCCGATTTTCATATGCTTAGGTGTGAATTTCAATGGCAACAATTTTCGGCCTTCACCACCCGATAGATCCGCAATCATACATCTCGGCTGAACGTCCAAACCGGCCTCGCCCTAAGATTGCATCCAGTGGACACATGACGTTCAAAGATCGGGATTTCAACACCTGAATTTCTACGCCAGAAGCGCTTAGCCCCAATCCGGAAATGAAACCTGGCTTTAGAAGTCACAGCCGCTCGGGCCAGCAACCCCAGCGACACCAAACTGGGAAAGGTTCGGTACAACGACTGTGTGTCTGGCTGCGTCCGAGACTGTCGGATCAGCTTGTGCGTTGCTTATAATACGTGTCTTTGTGAACGATCAGCCCATCGCGGTAGGTCAAGATGTCGACGCTTAGAAACTCTTCCTTGGTGCCATCCTTGTGCGTGGCCGTGCGGCGATATTCACAACAGGCTTTGTTTCCAGAAATGGTGCAGTCAAGTGTTTCCCAATGCACGTTCGCAACCTTTTCAAACAGGGATGAAAAGGCGTTGCGAATGGCCTCGGCACCTTCCAGACGTATGCCATGTTCTTCGGGGCCAACGGCATGGTCAAATGTCGCGTCGTCTGCAAAATGCTTCATCACAGCGTCAATGTCGTTCGCGTTAAAAGCGTCGCCGACCGAGTCGACAAGGTCACGGGTCAAAGCGGTCATGATTGCAGTCCTTTTCCTTGAAGCATGTCGCAAGTGTGTTTGAAGAAGGGGCTTGCCGGGTCGACAAGCACATTCAGTTCGTCAAAGTGATCCACGCCCGGCACGAAATAGAGACCGACCTTGCGATCTGCTGTTTCGTATTTCTCGACATACATGCGTGCCTGTCGGTGGAATTCCTCGGTTTCCGCACCGCCGACCACAACCAGTTGAGGCGCATTGGTGACCGGGGGGTGGTTGGTCATCGGGCTTTCAGCCTCAGCTTCTGTTGGATCCATGCGGATGCCCGCATTCAGCTCTTCGGTCAGACGGACCGGTTCGAGATAGCTGAGCGGTGACACCGGGATACCGGATTTTATCAGGTCCGCGGGAAGATCATCACCAAACGCAGGCCAATCAGTCGCCATCATCATCTGGGTGATATGTCCGCCAGCGGAATGACCCATCACGGTGATGCGGTCTGGATTGATGCCCAGATCGCGCGCATTGCGCCAGATATAGGCCATGGCCTCACGCGCTTCTTCTGAAATACGCGTAATGGTCACGAATGGGCAAAGATCGTAGCCGACGACAACAACATTGAACCCCGCGGCAACAAAGGGTGGCGCTATGAAACTGTAAATCGATTTGTCACCACGCTGCCAATAGCCGCCGTGGAAATAGACCAATGTCGGCGCAGCCGCGTCCAAGCAGCGGAAGACATCCAACCTTTGCTTCTCGCCTTCCCCATAGCGGAGGTCCAGGCTGCAATCGCAGGTGGCGCGCGCTGTCTCGCTATCGCTGCTCCAACCGGGAATGACGGTCACTTCATAGTCCGGTCGCCCTGCCCTTAGATTATATTGAGCGTCGAATTCATCAGGGCCGAAGCTGGTGTGAAAGGTCAGATGATCGCTCATGATGAAGCCTCGGGTTGGGGCGCGGAGAAGAACGCGCCGCGGCAAAAGACAAGGGGCGGAGCGGGCGCGTGGGCATAGTTGATGACGCGGCCCAAGAGGATCTCGTGATCGTCTGCGTCGACCCTGCTGTGAACCGTACACTCCAATTGCGTCGAGGCACCGGGGATCAAGGGGGTCGCGGTTCCGGGAATCCAATCGGTGTCGGTAAATCGGTTTTCGACATCGCTTGCAAAGTGCATAGCAAGGTCTTTCTGCTCGGCCGACAGGATATTGACCGCAAAATGATCCGATTGCGACAGCGTTGGGAAGACCCGGCCTGACTTTGCAACACAGACCGAGATCACCGGCGGCTGCAATGAGACCGAAGTGAATGAGTTGGCGGTCAGACCCCACGGTTCTCTGTCCGCGTCATAGGTGGCTACAATGGTAACACCCGTCGGAGAGGCGCCAAGTGCGCGGCGATATTCTCGAACGTCCATCATAGCACCCCTTCGCTGGCACAGGCTTTTTCCAAGGCAGCCCATTCATCGGGGTTGGTCCCGAACGGACGCATGACGTGATCCTGATAGGCGGGGCGTTCCGCCAGCCGCTGATACCAGGCCTCGACATTCTGCAAGGACGGGCGGTCGACCTCGACGTTAAAATAACGATAGGCCACACATCCCAAGGGAATATCTGCCATGGTGAAGCTGTCGCCGCAGACATAGGTGCGCTCCGCAAGGTGCCGGTCCAGAAGGGTCAGGGCCTCGTGCGCCTCATCGCGCAGCTTGGCGATCTTTTCGGGGTCACGCTTGCCCGGTTGCGTGCGCACCGTTGCGAAGAACAGATAGATCACCGGTCCAAAGGCGCGGCTTGCCGACCACTCCATCCATTGATCCGCAATCGCGCGGGTCTGAATATCGGATGGGCTCAGCGTTCCTGCCCCGTATCGATCACAGAGGTATCGTACGATGGCAAGGCTTTCCCACAACGCAAAATCCCCGTCGCGGATCGCCGGGATCATCTTGTTGGGATTGATCTGCGCATACATCTCGGTGTCGAGCTTGCCAAAGCTTCCCCCGGCAAGTTGCAGCGCGTAATCCAACCCCAGTTCATTCGCTGTCCAGATCACCGGAATGACGTTCGACGAATAGGGTCGCCCCCAAATCTCAAGCATGTTCCAGCATCCTTTTTTGCGCGATGGACTGCGTGCCAAACCTGGGAACGACATGCTCAAACAGACGATGCCAACTGGCTAGGATTTTCTCGTAAGGAACACCGGTGTATTGCTGCATCAGCATAAGGTGATCGAGGCCGATGGTTTCCTGCCGTTCCGCAAACCGATCCGCGACATATTCGGCATCACCCACCACAATGATCCCGCGTTTGTTGAGGAAATCGAACCAGTCCATGTCCTCATCTTCGGGGGTCATCTCTTCGCCGACATCCAAATAGCCGTGTTTGGTCCATTCCCCCTTGGGACGCGACCCGCCGAGAAATTCGTAATAGGCATTGATCGGACCACGGATTGTGTTCACCGCTTCTTCCATGCTTTCACCGACATAAAACGCTGTGCAGACACCAACGCCCTCGCCAAGACTTACCTCGCGCCCTTCGCGTTGCGACAGGGCCTGGCGGTAGGGCTCCCAACAGGCCAGCGTCGCCTTGGGGCCAGCCGCCATCGAGATCACGCCCCAACCGCGTTCCCCGGCCAGTTTGAATGTGGGCGGTGCATTTGACATCAGCCAGACCGGAGGGTGAGGGTTGGAATAGGGGCGCGGATGCACATACATCGCTTTGTATTCGCCATCTTCATCGTGATAACGCGGATCCAGAGGGTCAAAGAACCGGTTGCTCTCTTTCCAGCCGGGAACAGGGAATCGATAGAACTCACCATGATGGGTGAACGCTTCGTTGGTCCAGGCTTTCAGGATAATCTCAAGGCTCTCCTGATACAGCCGCATAACCTTGGCATTATCGCGCCGGTCGGCATCTTTATTGAACTGGAGGGTCGAGCGTTCATTGATGCCCTTGGCGACGCCGAAATCAAAACGGCCCAGCGTCATATTATCCAGCATCGCGGCATCTTCAGCCACGCGCAAAGGATGCCAGTCAGGCAAAATGATGGGCGCTGTTCCAACCCGCAGCGTCTTGCAATGCGCGGCAACGTGGGTCCCCATCTGGATCGGGTTGGGCGGCGCATTCATGTAACCGTTATGGGCAAAATGATGCTCGGTGAACCATGCGGTCGTGAACCCTGCCTGTTCGGCCAGCGAACACTGTTCGAGGATCATCTCCAGCGTGCGCGTCCATGGAATCGTCTCACCGGGGCTAAAATTGGCAATCAAATCAAAGCGCATAACTTTCTCCCAGCCGATGGAAAATCAGTTGATTTTTCCCCTTCTTTTCAACTAAGTTGATTTTAGCTCGAAAAGTCAACTAAAATCATTTATTCTGAAGTCATGAAAAGTGACGTGTCTCAGACCGACGCCCAAAGGCTCGGCAGTGAAATTCGCGAAGTGCGCAAAGCGCGTGGATTGACCCTACAACACCTGTCCGAGGTGGTGTCGTGCTCCAAAGCCTATCTCAGCCGAATTGAACTTGGGGCGGCCAATGTGTCGGACGACCTGCTTGGTGAAATCAGCGATGCGCTTGCAGTTGACCCCAATTGGTTCTTTCCCAAACAGGAAGGCAACGGGCCTCTTGAGCGAAAGCACGTCGTGCGACGCGAAAACCGTAGGGCGCTGTCCGCTATGTACACGCGATCAACTGATGAATTAGGTTTTGAGGACGAGTTACTTTCAAGCACATTGTCCGGCCATTGTTACTTGATCCTATCACGGTTCCGCCCCGGCGCAGGAGAACCACCCGAGCCACTCGAAGGCTATTCTTTTGAAGGTGAGCAACACGCCATAGTTCTTAGCGGTGAAGTTGAGCTACGTCTCGGGGACGAGATCATTTCATTGCGCGAAGGAGACAGCTTTTCCTACCCATCCATGATCGCGCATCGCTTTCGCAACAAGACGGAGAAAGAGGCAACAATGGTTTGGGCGATGTCACCGATACGAATTACTTGGTGACTGTTGGCCGGAGGTTACCAAAACCAGAAATTTTCAATTGTATTGTGAAAAGTCGGCACACTGGACGGTTCAAAAGGCAGTCAGAAGGTGGTCGATTTCGCCTTTTATATGGAGGTGCTGTCAGACGAATTCGATACAGTCTCAGTTTGCCGTCAAATCCGCGAACTTATCCGGAACAAAGTTGACGCCACTCTGCGAGAGCGGCGGTGCGTATCAGCTTGAAAGTGTCTCGGCTGGCTAGCGATCTTTCCTGGTTAAAGTGGTTGTATACGGAGGAATGGACGGAGGCGAATTTCTGTAGACTTCGCATACGCCTGAAACGTTGCATCGCGCGTTCGCGTCGTCGGAACGGCAGGTGCGAATTCTCGGCGCGGTTGTTGAGCCACCTGCCCGTCTGTTGTTTATCGGCAGCACCAAGCTCTCTGAGCGCGGCTCTGTATGAGGCGAAGCGATCCGTGACGACGTTTTCCGCTTAACCGTGTCGCTTCATTAATTACTTGAGGAATTTCAATGCCGCCTGCTTGTTTCGGCGTTTGGTAACAACGGCTTCCAGCACCTCACCTTCGTGATCAACATCCCGCCAAAGATAATGTCTATTGCCATTCACCTTCACGAAAACCTCGTCCACGTGCCACTTTCATTTGGAGTATGCTCTCAATTGCTGCACCCGCTTCCGCCTGATTTCAGAAGCAAACATCGGGCCAAACCCGTTCCACCAATATCGAACGGCTTCGTGGCTCACATCGATGCCTCGCTCGTACAGCAGATCTTCGACATTTCGAAGCGAGAGAGGGAAACGGATGAACAGCATCACAGCAAGGCGGATGATCTCGGGGCTGGTTTTGAAGTATTTGAAAGTGGCGGGTCTGGTCATGGGCAAAAGCTACGCAACCAACCTGCCCCGCTCAAGCAAAGTTCTTCTGACAAGGCCGTCACAACAGAATATTCGTTTTTGAATATATAAGTGGATTCATGACGTCCCTTTATGCTCTTTTTGGTGACTAAAGAGGGGGACGGATAAATGAGACGACTACTCAATATCGGGCTAATTTGGCTATTCCTTTCCATAGTGACCCTCACAGGCGCTTTTTCTGCCAACGCGCAAGAAACGGCGGATGCGAAGGAAGCTGTCGAAGTAGAGCAAGACGAACTTCTTGATGAGGTCGTTGATACATCCATTTCGGGCGAAGATTTGGAGATCCTGCTTGTTCCGTTGACAGCAGATGAGCTTTCCGAGGTCGCAGGCACTTGGCAAGGTATTGTGCGCTCGCAACTCGAAGAGGTCGCTCAGATTAATCTCGGTCTTCGGACAGCAAGTGGGGAACAAGAAGACGACCTCCGGTCACAATTGGCGTCCCTAAGTGACTCAGGATCGGCGCTTTTGAACAACTATCGGTTGGTGCTTGAGGCGTGGACACTGAAAGGGGCCAAGGCAGAAGACCTGCAACCCCATTCCGACTACATCCTTGCATTAAAGGCAGGGGCGCTCAAAACAACTGACTTTCAGACACTAATTCAAAATGCTTGGGCCTGGTTGTTCTCCTGGGAAGGGGGCGTGGGTCTTTTGATGGCTATTTTGGGTGTTTTGCTCGCCGTGTGGGCCATGATGTTTGTCGCCCGAATGGTGCGCCGTGTCACCGAACGCGGTTTAGAAAAAATTCCGACAATTTCGAGGATGCTGAAGAGATTCATCGCCACAGCAGTTTTCTGGGCTGTGTTTGTTCTTGGGATACTCGTTGTCTTGGCCTTGTTCGGGGTGAACGTCACTCCGCTTTTTGCCGTTCTTGGTGGCTTGTCGTTCATCCTGGGCTTCGCGCTTCAGGAAACCCTAGGCAATCTCGCAAGTGGTCTGATGATTATGGTTTTGAAGCCGTTTGATACTGGCGATTACATTCAAGTCGGAGGATCATCCGGCTTTGTGGATGAGATGTCTGTGGTTTCAACCAAAATTCGTACGTTCGACAACCAGATTATTATCGTTCCAAACAGTAAGATCTGGGGAGACGTGATTACAAACGTAAGTGCCTCGGAAGAACGCCGGGTCGATCTGGTTTTTGGCATCGCTTATTCCGACAACGCGGCGCAAGCAATCGATGTTCTTAAAGAACTGGTTTCAAAACACGAGCTCTGTTTGAAGACACCCGAGCCCGAGGTTTTCGTCGGCGAGTTGGGAGACAACTCTGTCAATATCTTCTGTCGCCCGTGGTCCAAATCTGACGATTACTGGACCGTCTATTGGGACCTGACGGGGCAAGCAAAGGAGCGGTTTGACGTAGAGGGGATTTCGATACCTTTCCCACAGCGCGATGTTCACCTGATACCCGTAGAGGGAGCAAATTAATGAGAGCTTTTGTAGTTTGGTTCACGACTGTTTTGTTTGCCAGCAGTGTCGCGTTCGCCCAGTCAGAAGAACCGCTTGTTCCGACTGAAGAAAGAGAAGATTCTGAATTTGTTGCTCCAGTGATTGTAGATGGGGAGGAACTGTTCGTCGTTCGTGGTTCGAGTGCCCTTCCTGCAACTGAGCGGGCCGACAAGGTTGCTGAGCGCCTTTCTGAGGTTGGCGACGCTTCTCAGAGTTCGAGCATAAATGTTGAAATCATGGACTCTGAGTTCGGGAAACTCATTAGAGCCGATGGCCAGATGATTACAACGACGACCCAAGCGGATGCCGAATATGAACAGATGGACGTCGAGAGTTTGGCCGCACTACAAGCCGCGGCTATTGAAACCGCGATCCTGCAATATCGTGAAGCGCGATCCAACGAGGGCCTAGTCGACAGTGCAATTGCTGCCGTTGCATGGACAGTCATTTTTGCTCTGGTTTCATATGCGTTCTTCGCCAAACGACGAAAGCTGTTGGACTACATCAGAAGCAACTTGGAAAAGAGAGCAGAAGGTTTTGAGGAAGCCACAAAATCGATTCTAAGAAGCAAGGCTATTGCCTCCATCATCGTTTACGCATTCCACGTTTTGATGTGGGTCTTCTTCCTCTTTTTCTTCTATTACTACCTTTCCTTAGTTCTGCTTTCTTTCGCGGAAACACAGGGCATAGCCCAAATCCTGTTGAAATATGTCAGTGAACCGCTGGTCACTGTGGTTTTGGCCATTGTCGGGTACATTCCCAATCTGATCATGCTTGCGATTATAGCCGCTGTGACTCGGCTGGGAATTCGAGGCCTCGATCTTTTCTTCGAAAACATTGAGAGCGGAGCCTTTGAGCTAAAGGACTTCGAGGATCATTGGATTGCACCAACAAAAATGCTGTGCAGGGCTTTGTTCATCGTTATCGCGTTGGTGTTTGCATACCCTTACATTCCCGGTTCCGACTCTCGCGCCTTCCAAGGTTTGACTATTCTTGCCGGCATCATGGTTTCGCTGGGATCCAACACAGTTGTTTCAAATATGATGGCCGGTCTGTTTGTCATCTACAGACGCAGCACTAATGTGGGTGATCGAATTCAGGTCGGTGACAAGATAGGCGACGTAACAGAGATCAAACTGATGGAAACACTCATCAAATCGATCAAGAACGAGATGATCAGCATTCCAAATGCCCAGCTGCTCAATTCCGAAGTTGTGAACTACTCACGCAAAGTGGATGGTCGGGGGCTATTGGTGCACACGACGGTGGGGATTGGCTACGAGGAACCTCCCAAGAAAATCAAAGCGATGCTGATTGAGGCGGCACACCGAACGCAAGGGCTGAGAAAGAGCCCGGAGCCATTTGTGCTTTGGACCCAGTTGGCAGATTACGCGATCAACTATGAAATCAACGCGTACACTTCTCGTGGATCGAGTTTGCCAAAAATCTTGTCGGATCTTCGCGAGAACATTGTCGATGTTTTTAATGAAAACAAAACTCAAATAATGACTCCGTCTTACATCGCTGATCCGCCGGAACCCAAAATACCTTCAGCTGATTGGGATGGTGAGCTTGCTCACATAACTGACTAACAACTCGTCAGGTTCATCTATGAAACTTCAAAAACGCGATACCGCCGACGTCGGATTGGATTGATTGACATTGAGCAATGATTAGAATCAAACAAGAAATCTTCAGAACTCAGCGAGGCTCAGGATGATCAAGTGGGTACTTTCCGCAACTGTAGTGCTTCTGCCTGGGTTTGTTCACGCAGCCGGGATGGAACAGTGGGGTGAGTCCGGCGACTGGGCAATTCTCATCGATCCAGAAAAAGGCAACGGTTGTCTCGCGTGGAGAGCCTTTGAAGACGATATGACAGTAGAAATTGGCGCTGCACCAAACCAGGCTGGCGGCTTTTTTGCCGCCTACAATCCGGCCTGGGTTCAAGTCGAGGACGGTGCGACAGGCATAGTAAGATTTGATTTTGGTGATGCACAGTTCGAAGGTGAGGCCGTAGGTGTCTACAAGAATGGCGTGCCCGGTGGTTACGCCTTTTTCGACAACCCGGCGTTTGTAACGGAATTTGGAGAACGCCAAAGCGTTACAATCATTGGCGAAAGTGGGGCCGAAGTGGAGCTAGACCTCAGCGGGTCTGCAAAAGCCATCGAGGCCGTTTTGGAGTGCCAGGCCGAACAGCCAGAACCGCTGAAGAACTAGGTCGTGTCAGATCACTGCAATTGATTGATATCAGGCACACAGGGTTGCCTGTCGACAGGCATAGCATCGGCGCCCTCTGGAGCCTTGTTTCTGGATCCGCCCACATCCAACTTGAACTTTGGCGACGAAAGCTGGCCCGACACATCAAAAGGCCAAGCGCTTCGGGATAGGGGTTTGCCAACGCGCCGCGGCTCCGCCCTGATCGCAATGCTATCGTTCAGCCAGTCCACTTGTCCCCTGGCCACCAACTGAACCGACCCTGTTTCAATGACGGTGGAGGTTGAACTGACCCGCCCGGCCTGAATTTCAACCGGAGCCACCACGCAAGTGATATCGGTGTAACCTTGTCTGAACTCTTCTGAAAACAGCCACGGGAAGATTCCCAGCCCCGCCAACTCCAATAAGCTGGTGCTGATGTAGCCCTGGGACATCGACAAAGACGCATTGCCGCGCATGGAGTTGACGAAGGCCTTGCCCGAGGTGGTACTGCCAGAAACGTTGAACTCACCGCTCAAACGTCCATAGGCATCAATGCCAATTCCCAATTCATCCAAGATTTCGCCGAATTCCCATCCCGAGGTCGATCCTGACAATGAAAGCCAATCAGGTGAGTCAATCAGATCCATGACCGCACGCAGGTTGAAGTTTCCGCCACCATAAACCATCTGGAGCGGGCCGAAATCCACGGTTCCTTCTTTGGCAGACAATTGGCTGGAAACAGATGTAACGCCTTGCTGGCCTACAATCTCTTTGAATTCGATCTGTACCTCGACGTCAGCTTCTCGCAGCACGCGCTGCACATCCAGAAGATCGACAGGTTTCCCTTTTTCCTTTGGCAACACCAAGGACTGGACGTCTGTCTCCTTCGGTAAAACCAAGGGTTGAACTTCGGCTTCAGGTTCCTTTGTGGTCTCGCCTACCAAGCTTTTCAGTTGGTCCAGCACGGCAGTCAGGTTCTTCAGGTCGTTGAGATCGAGCCTTTCGCTCGTGATGTTGCCCCGAACAACAGTAGCGCCCTCGGGGAAATCAGCGTCTATAGCCGCAAGAAGATGCGAAGACCCGGCTTCAAACTGGATTGCGGCATCAAAGTCCTCGCCCTGTTTGGAGGTTTCAGCATCGATAGCTAGTGCTCCGATCTCGACAGGTTGCAGACTCACTGCGGTTAGAAACTCGGCGCTGTCGTCGACGTCCAATTTCACGTCGAAATCGAGACCGGCTAGCCCTTTTAGCTCGTTGACAGATAGAGCGAGATCGAGCGCCCAGAGATCGGTCCCGTAGGTGGCCGCGTTAAACCTATTGAAAGAAACCGGACCGCCCGCATTGGATATGTTGAAATCGGCTTTGATGCCGCCGAACTGATCAACGTAACCCTCATCTAGGTTCGGCAAAATCAACTTGGCGGGCCCATTCAGCACACCATCGAATGTTACGTCCTGAAGCTGAAGCAGATCGAGGATTTCACCTTCAGCTTTCAGGACAGGCTCTTCAATTGGACCGGCTTGCAAAGCAATGCCCAGCATGGCGAGTCGGCCATCTGGCATGCGGCGAATGCTTTCGATGGATGCTGGACCGATTACGTCCAGCCCCTGTTCGAATGCATTGGTTTGAAAAAGCAGCTGCTCAAACTCGAAGGAAGCCAGGGATCCAACCATATGCATTTCAAAGCCTGTAAACTTGAGATCTTGAATACTCTTTGCCGCTTGGGGCGGTTGTCCCTCTGGGTGAAGTCGCGCATTGAAAAGCAGATCGACATCTTGAGCTGTATAGAGATCATCAACAGAACCTTCAGCTTCGAGTTTTTGTCCATCTTCAAGGCTTACGGTTGTTGTAAATGTTTCGATTGTTAGGACGTCCTGAGACACAAGTTCAGCTTGCAACTGGCCATTACCTTCCAGAACTCGTTCCAACCCCATGACATCGAGAAAGTCGCCGAATTCACCAGTATCCATCTCCAGGACAGCCCGGTAACCGCCACCTTCGTCTTCCGCGAATGGCTCGCCATCGTAGCGGACAGTCATTTCTCCAAAGCGGGCCCGCGTCGTAAACGGCGCGTCATGGGGATAGTCGCCCTCGATTTCGAAACCTTGACCGTTGACGGAGCCTGTCCCCGAGACCTTTGTCCTTTGTTCATCAGCTGCTTGTTCGAGGGCGAGTGACTGAAGATCAAACACAAACGAAAAACCTGAAACCTGGTCGTCAATGTTCAAACCGATGGATGTGAAGCTGACGTTCTTGTCGCTGAGAAAGGTAAGAATCCCACTGCTCTCTTTGCCACCAACTTCGGACGTCTCGATTTCGGCCTCAGTATCCCGATTGTCCTCTGCCAGCGATCCGTTGGTTTGAGACGTTGGCATTGGTCGGCGTTTTCGCCAGCTTGTTGTTCCATCAGAGGCTGTAAGAAAGTTTGCCTGGAGACCGTCCACCAAAAGGTTGTCAAAGTGCAGACGTCCGTTGGCCAAGGCGGCAACGTCCAGTTCCATTTCAAGGAGCTTTAATTCTGCAAGAGATGTATCTGGCAGTGTCTCGCTGGGGATTACAACGCCACCGACATAGATGTGGGTAATGCGACCAAGTGCGACGCTCACATCGTCGTTGACCAGAAGCGGCTGCCCAATTTGTTCCGAAAGAGCCTTTTCCACAAGGTTGCGTCGCATATCTGAGAACAACGGCGCAGCAAGTAGCAACCAAACAAAAGCGATTGCTGCAAAAGCGAGTAGCGCAATGAGTCCAATTATCCTAAACAGCCAGGTTCTCATTTGCTTTCCTGTAGTCGCTTTCATAATTCAGTTTAACCGCAAATCGGAAATCTCCAATCTTTCTGGCAACTAAGGATATAGTGATTGCTACGTCGCGCGGTTGTGTTCGTAGGATTGCATCCTATTTTCTGCGTTTTGCTGACCTTTCCCCCGAGGGTGCTGTCAGACAAATTCGAACCAGTCTCTGTTAGGCCAGTGACGCTGTCCTTTGCTCCTTGCCAAGTTTGCGCCACTCGGCAAGAGCGGCGCTGCGTGTCAGCTTGAAGGTGTCTCGGCTGGTGAGAAATCTCTCCTGGTTGAAGTGGTTGTAGACGGAGGAGTGAACAGCGGCGAATTTCTGCAAACTTCGCATGCGCCTGAAACGCTGCATGGCGCGTTCTCTTCGTCGGAACGGCAGGTGCGAATTCTCAACGCGGTTGTTGAGCCACCTACCCGTCCTTTGTTTTTCAAGCGCGCCCATTTCTCTGAGCGCTGCCTTGTAGGAAGCGAAGCGATCGGTGACTACTTCTTCGGCTTTACCGTGCCGCTTCATCAATTTCTTGAGGAATTTCAGTGATGCAGCTTTGTTTCTGCGCTTCGTAACGACGGCTTCCAGCACTTCCCCCTCATGATCGACGGCGCGCCAGAGGTAGTGACGTTTGCCATTCACCTTCACAAAAACCTCGTCCATGTGCCACTTCCATTTCGAGAACGCGCGCAGCTGCTGGACTCGCTTTCGTCTGATCTCGGAGGCAAACATCGGGCCGAACCTGTTCCACCAGTAGCGGATGGCTTCATGGCTGACATCGATGCCTCGCTCATGCAGCAGATCTTCGACATTTCGCAAAGAAAGCGGAAATCGGATGTACAACATCACCGCTAGACGGATGATCTCGGGACCGGTTTTGAAGTATTTGAAAGAGGCAGGTTTTGTCATTCCCAAATGCTATGCAACTGCCCTGCCCCGCTCAAGCAAAGTTATTCTGACAAGACCTTGTGGCGGCCCTTACACCCGGTGTGGAGTGTGTTCTGCCCGAACGCGAGCCATTCAAATTTCCTTTCTGGTTGGCCACACACTCTGAGTTATGAACAGCGCAAAGGATCAGGTTGGTTTTTGATCAGCTTGCAGACGATCTCGGCTCGCGGACAAATTATTGAACGTGAGTTGGTCCGGTGTCGTGAACTGGAGTCTGCTTCGGGTTCGACTCGGTCATCCAAGTCTTTTTCTCAGGTGACTGCTTTTCTGCGTTTAGCCGACGTTGAAGGCAAAAATTTTGAAATCCCGACCACGAATGGCTGCTTCACGCAGGAGCGGACGGTGGCAGCAAACGAGGCAATGTCCGAGTCGCGGACGGAGCGGGCCTTCGTCAAATTTGCGCCAAGGTCTGCTTGTGGTGCTTCTAAACTACCGTAGGACTGCTTTCTGTCCCCGGCAAGCTGTTGGTTTTGGAACTCCAAAAGACACCAAACAAATGAAAGAAAAGAAATCGATTTGATATTTTTGGACCATACTTTACAAAATCAGCCATGGCGAAATCAATTGATCAAACGTTAGGCATCGTTGTTTTGGTGAGCCCGCATTTCAACGTTTCGGCAACGACATCTTTCATCGATCCTTTTAGAACTGCGAATTACCTGTCAGGATTGGTGCGGTTTTCCTGGACCTATGTTTCGGAGGTTGGTGGTCACATCGAATCCAGCAGCGGCCTGGTGGTTGATACTGCTCCTTTGGCAAACGTGGTCAGGGGCAAGCCTTGGCTCGTTCTCGTAAGTACAAGCTGGACGCCTGAACGCCACGGGACACGCCAGTTCAAGGCGGCTCTTCAAAAATGGGATGCAGGCGGTGCAATAGTTGGTGGGTTGGATACGGGTGCAATTGTGCTCGCGCAGGCTGGATTGCTAAAGGGCAAAACTGCGACGGTCCATTATGAGCACATCGATGCCTTCGCCGAAATTGCACCGGACACGACGGTATCTGAGAACATGTTTGTAACAGATGGCAAGATCTTCACATGTTGTGGAGGATCAGCGGCAACCGACCTTGGCTTGAGATTTGTCCATTCCGTCGCTGGCGAAAGCATCGCAAACGCCTCAGCGCGGTATCTGTTTCACCATGATGTGCGTGGGGAAGGTCAGTCACAAAACCCCGAGGATGTGGAGCCGCTTGGGTATGTCACATCTGGCGTTGTCCGAGATGCTATCGACCTTATGGAAGCGCATTTGGAGACCACGTTGTCAATTCCCGCTATATCTCAACAGTTAGGCGTTTCGCAGCGGCAACTGGGCCGATTGTTCCGGCAGTATGTCCAAAAGTCACCCGTCGAATACTACCGAGATATCCGCCTTGATCGAGCGCGTGGCCTCGTCACGCAAACCGAGCTGAAATTCAGCGAGATTGCAGAGGCGTCGGGGTTCAACGGTCAAGTGCATTTCAGCCGCGCTTACCGCAACCGGTTCGGCCTGACGCCCACTGCTGATCGCATCGAAGGTCGTGTGCCGTTCGAGTTTCGCGCCTGGCCAATGTTCAAGCCTGACATCAAGTCCGAAGGTGTCTCGTAGCCTTCTGCATAGCTGTGAGCATCTCATCACGCTGCGCTGAGAGTTCCTCGGTGCTTTGCCCGTGTGCATGCGCTGTCATTTCATCGACCAGTTTTCTGATCACATCATCGTCTAAGCGTGGATCACCCAGATCGGCCCACCAGCTGTTGAACGTGTCTTTGAAGTGGTCACAAAAAGCCTGCAAACCGCCTGCGCCCGCGCCCAAGTGAAAAAGAGTGGTTGGCCCCATTGCGGCCCAACGCAATCCCGGTCCGGCCCACATCGCTTTGTCTATGTCTTTGACGCTGGCAACACCTTCAACGGCCATATGAACGGCCTCTCGCCAAACTGCGGCCTGCAACCGGTTGGCTACATGCCCCGGCATGCCTTTCTTGATGCGGATCGTGACTTTCCCGATGTCATTGTAGAACGCTTCTGTGCGGTCCAGAATGTCTGATCCGGTGGCCTTGTTCGCTGTCAGTTCCACCAGCGGGATCAGATGCGGCGGGTTGAAAGGGTGGCCAAGAATAAGCGGCGCGGGATCGCGCCACCCTTCTTGGAGCGCTTCGAGCGTCAGACCCGATGTCGAGCTTGAGACAATTGCGTCAGCAGCCAGCGCGGCCTCAATCTCCGCATAGATTGCATGCTTGATGGGCAACCGCTCAGGCGCGTTTTCCTGAACGAATTGCGCCTCTGTGACGGCCTCGGCAGCGGTCGCCACAAAGGTGATGGCGTCAGGTGTCGCGCGCTCAGTTAGGCCTAGGTCTTCCAGCGCAGGCCATGCGTTTTCAACGTAGGATCGCACGGTGTTCTCAGCGTTTTCGTCAGGATCAAAGACAGTTACGTTCCGGCCCGAGGCGAGGAACAAAGCGGCCCAGCTTGCCCCGATCACGCCGGCTCCAAGAATGGCGGTTCTTTCAATCTGAGACATCAGAACAACCCCGGATTAAGAGGAGAGGCCGCTGTCATGCCACCGTCAACAGTAAACAATTGGCCCGTTGCAAACGATGCATCGTCAGAGGCCAACCACAAAGCCATTGCTGCTATGTCAGCAGGTTTGCCAAAGCGTTTGACCGCGTGCCTTGCCAATGCGTCGGTCTTCGCTTTCTGAGGGTCTTGGGCAAGCTCAAACCCTGCATCTAGCATGCCGGTTTCAATCCAGCCCGGACAGATCGCATTGCAGCGAATTGCCGGTCCGTGATCCACCGCAATGGACCTGGTGAGCCCGTGCACAAAAGACTTTGACGCATTATAGAGTGCCATCGACGGGTCCGCGACATTGCCCGAGATCGACCCGATGTTGATAATGGAGCCACCCTCCTGCATTTGCGGAATGAGTGCCCGGCAGACATTGAAAACGCCCTTTGCATTCGCTCCCATAACCAAATCCCAATCGGCATCAGTGCTGTCCACAACAGTCTTTTCAACCTGGACGCCGGCGTTGTTTACGATGACGTCCAATACACCCAGCTCTTGCGCAGCTTCGCTAACGGCGGCGGCATCTGACACATCCAAAGATATCCAATCAGTACTCAAACCATCCGGCTTTGGTCCCCGACCACAGGTGATAACGTCCGCACCCTCGGCTATGAAGGCCTCTACGATAGCGCGCCCAATGCCCTGCCTGCCGCCTGTAACGAAAGCGCGTTTGTCAGCCAACCGCATCAGTGCGCGACCATCACATGGCGCACGGCGGTATAAGCGTCCAAGGCGTAGACCGACATATCACAACCAGTGCCAGAGCTCTTCATCGCGGCCCAAGGCATTTCAGGCGTGGCAACACCATGCGTATTCACCCACGTAAAGCCATAGCGCAACTTCGAAGACATCCGCATCGCGCGACCGGTATTTTTGGTCCAAACGGATGAGGCCAAACCAAACGGGCCTGCATTTGCCACCATGAGTGCCTCTTCTTCGTCGCCAAACCGCGAGATGGTCACGACAGGACCGAAGATCTCGTTGCAGAATACCTCGGTATCATGCGCCACATTGATCAGCACGGTGGGTTCATAAAAGAAACCTGGTCCGTTGATCATGTTGCCTCCCAATACAACTTCGCAGTCATCGCGCGCTCGGTCGACAAACCCCGCTACAGCGTTGCGTTGCGCGGCCGAGATGATCGGCCCCATTTCGGTGCCTTCGGCCTTTTGAGCCCCAACTTTGATCTGGCTGACCTGATCAACAACGGCGGCAACGACCTTGTCATAAACCTCATCAGCGACAAGCAAACGGCAGGGCTGTGCACAGTCCTGACCGGCGTTGAAGAACGAACCATAGCGCACAGTTTCGGCAACCGCCTCGATATCAGCATCGTCAAAAACAATGACCGGGGCTTTCCCGCCCAGTTCCAGATGCACATGGCGGATTTGACGAGAGGCTGCAGCCATCGCGGCAGAACCCGTCGCGTTGGAACCCGTGATTGAGATCGCCTCGGTCCGTGGATCGTTGATCATCTGCTCGCCAATCTCACGACCGGGGCCGTGCAGCACGTTTACCACCCCTTTGGGCGCAACACCTGCGATCAGCTCGGCGGCTTTCAGCGTGGAAAGCGGCGTCAGCTGCGAGGGCTTCAGCGTGACCGGGCAGCCAGATGCCAATGGCGCTGCCAGTTTCCAGGCCGCCATCATCAGCGGATAGTTCCATGGCGCAATCGCGGCTACAGGGCCAACCGGATCTTTGCGGATCATGCTGGTATGACCGGCCACATATTCGCCCGCAGCAACGGCAGACATCGTGCGCGCCGCACCGGCAAAGAACTTGAATGTGTCCAGCGTCAACGGCATTTCGTCATCCAAAGCCGAAGGCCAGGGTTTACCGGCATCCAAGCTTTCCAGCTCTGCCAGTTCCTCGACATGCTCTTCCAAGACAGTTGCGATATTGGTCAAAAGCTCAGAACGTTCTGCAGGGCTGGTCTGGCCAAATGTCTCAAAGGCTTCGTGGGCCCCTGCGGCCGCAGCGCTTGCCTGTTCGGACGTCGCGGAATTGATCTTGCAAATCTCTTCGCCCGTGGCTGGGTTCACGACAAAGATCGGCGTGCCGCCCCCTTCAACCATTTCGCCATTGATTAACATCTTTGTCTGCATGTGGTCCTCTCTAAAACCCAACCCGATCGCCGCCTTTTAGTGCGAGGCGTTCGCGCGCCTCTGCCGGCGTCGCAACTGTAAGGCCCAGATTTTCGATTATTGTGCGAATGCGGCTCACTTGCTCGGCATTCGATGTGGCAAGCTCTCCCTTGCCGATAAAGAGACTGTCTTCGAGCCCGACACGCAGATTGCCACCGCGCATTGCGCTTTGTGTAGCGAAAGGCATTTGGTGCCGGCCTGCTGCCAGTACGGACCATTCATAGTTTTCAGCGCCAAAAAGTTTGTCCGCCGTATTGTGCATATGAGTCAGATGATCAGGGTCAGCGCCAATGCCTCCTAAAATGCCAAAGACCATCTGGATGAAGAACGGCGGTTTGATAAGCCCTTGATCCACGAACCATTTGACGTTGTAGAGATGGCCCAGATCATAGCATTCAAACTCAAACTTGGTGCCATGATCACCCCCCAGTTTCTCAATCGCATATCGAATGGTTTTGAACGTGTTGGGAAAAATGAAGTCTTCCGTCATCTCAAGGAATGGACGTTCCCAATCGTGCTGAAATTCCGTGTATTTCTGAAGCATCGGGAAGATGCCAAAGTTCATACTGCCCATATTGAGCGAGGCCATTTCCGGGCTCGTCGAAGTCGCGGCCAGCAGACGTTCGTCCATCGACATGCCCAATCCGCCGCCGGTTGAGACATTCACCACCGCGTCAGTGGATTGTTTGATCACAGGCAGAAATTGCTGAAACAATTCAGGTCTGGGATCTGGCTTGCCGGTCTCGGGATGTCGCGCGTGCAGATGGATGATAGACGCGCCAGCCTCTGCCGCTTCAATGCTTGCTGTTGCAATTTCGGCAGGTGTGATCGGCAGGTGGGGCGACATTGACGGCGTGTGAATACCGCCCGTTGGCGCACAGGTGATGATGACTGACTTGGGCATTACAATTTCATCTGTTGCACTTGCGCAGACAGCCCCCCGTCCAAAACCCAAAGCTGACCAGAGGCATAGCGCGCCTCGTCGCTGGCCAGCCAATTGACCAGATTGGCAATGTCCGTTGGCGTTCCGTAGGTACGCATCGGGTGCACGTCCCGGACAGCTTTTTGAAGTGTTTCGATGTTGCCCCCCCCGCCGCCAGATCCGTCACCGTTGAAGAAACTCTGCAGCATCGGAGTATCAATATAGCCGGGGCAGATCGCATTGACGCGGATACCCTCAGGGCCATGGTCGCAGGCCATTGCACGGGTTAGCGCATGCACCGCTCCCTTGGTTGCACAATAAGCGGCAAGGCCGGGGTCAGCGATGAACCCATCGTAAGACCCAAAGTTGATCAAGCTAGCGCTGTTGCCAGATTTCGCGGCTTCGCGCATCAAAGGAATGGCGTATTTTGAGGTTAGAAAAGTACCCGTGGAATTCACCGCAAAGCTTTGGTTCCATTCCTCCAGCGTGGTGTCTTCGACCGTCTTTTCAATCTCGATCCCTGCCGCGTTCACCAAGACGTCAAGCTTGCCATGAGCGTTGCGGACCTGATCCATTGCGGCGATTGCGTCCGCCTCCTGTGTTACGTCGAGCTTTACAAAGTGGCTGCCGTCATCGTCATGCCTGTCCAGTGACCCTTCGAGCGTCAGGTCTGCGGCGTAAACTGTCGCACCTTCTTTGACGAAACGCGCCACAATCGCACGTCCGATTCCACCCCTTGCCCCTGTAACGAGGGCAATTTTTCCGTTCAGCATCATTGGTCTTGGTCCTTCAAAGGGGGATAACGGTAACGCTTGGCCGCAATGGTCCAATCCATATCGTTACGCACATATTGCTTGCTCGCGTCGGATGGTGGGTTGTAGTCCCAAGGCACACTTGCGCCTGCTTCCATCGCGGCATGCAGCGCACGGCGGGATTTTTGGGTTGCAATGATCTTTGTACGCAATGCCTTGCCATCCCACCGCGCGGCTACTTCATCAGCAAAGGCTTGAGCGGCCTCATTGTAACTGAGGTCGGAGGCCAGATTTCTTGTCTCCAACGGATCAACGCTCAGATCATACAGCTGTGGTGGATCGCTATCGCAGTGGATGTATTTCAATGAACCACGCCGGATCATGATGACGGGAAAGCCCGTCATTTCAGCGCAATACTCGCCGATTGCCTCATCAACGGGGTCGTCCTCGCCCCGCGCCAAGGGCATAAGGCTTCGGCCATCTATAGGTTCGCCGATCATGCTTTCACTACCGCCAGCGATCTCAATAAACGTCGGCAACATATCCACGAGCGACACAGCGTTTCGCGCTGTCCCAACCGCCACGCCAGGTCCCGCCATGACCAACGGCACGCGGGCCGAATGTTCAAAGAAATTCATCTTGTACCACAGCCCACGTTCGCCCAGCATGTCGCCGTGATCTGCCGTGACGATCACGATTGTATTGTCCAGCTCTCCAATCTCTTCGAGCGTTTTAACCAGTTCGCCGATCTTGCTGTCAAAGTAGCTGACATTCGCCAGATATGCGCGGCGCGCGCGGCGCACCTCTTCCTCTGTCAGCGGCACATAGGACGCTTCGATCCCATCCATCAGGCGGCGCGAGAACGGGTCCTGATCATCCAAAGCAGGCGTAAAGGCCGGCATGTCGATGTCGTCGTCTGAATAGAGGTTCCACCATTCGGGGCGGGCGACATATGGATCATGCGGATGTATGAAGCTGGCAACCATCGCAAAGGGCGCATCATGCCCTAGCGCTTTGTCACGTGCCGCATCGAAAAGCCACCGTTTGGCGGCAAAGCCAACCTCATCATCGTAATCAATCTGGAACGTCGCATGCGCCAGACCGCTTTCCTTGACGGTCTGCATGTTATGATACCACTTATCGATCCGCTCATCGGGGGCTTCCCAGTCGGGCGTCCATGCAAAGTCCGACGGGTAAATATCGGTCGTCACGCGGTCTTCGAACCCGTGCATCTGATCAGGGCCGACAAAGTGCATCTTACCTGACAGGCACGTGCGATAGCCCAGCGACTTTAGGTAATGCGCAAAAGTCGGAACTGACGCCTTGAATTCTGATGCATTATCATAGGCCGCAATCCGGGAGATATGTTGGCCCGACATAAAGGCGAACCGCGAAGGGGCGCAGAGCGGGGAATTGCAATAGGCCGCATCAAAGCGCATCCCACGCGCAGCGAGCGCATCAAGATGCGGGGTCTTGGCAACCTTATGTCCGTAGGCCCCCGTGAAATGCGGGGCCAACTGATCCGCCATGATCACAAGGATACCTGGCTGCGTCACGTTGCACCCCTGGCGTAGGCATCCAGAACCAGCCCATGAAAGTGATGCACCGCATGCTCGGATTTGCCCGACCCATCCGGGTCATTGACGATCCGACCTTGGGTAAACGCAGGCGTGTTCATTCCGCGCTGCACAGACTCAACGAGACTGATATCTTCGACCTGTAGCACCTCATCCAGATAGCGAATTGCATCCAGTTCCATCGCGTCGGGTTCGGGCGTCTCAAGGAAAAAGTCATAGGTCTCCAATGTCCGATCCGGCCCGACAGGGATGATGTTGAGCACGATCATGCTGGACCGGCCGGGATACCGCATCAAGCAGGTTGTCGGAAAAAGCCACCAAACCGCATGGGTTTTGACCGTCGCGTTCGAAACGTCATAGGCGGCATTGGGGCTGTTTCCCGCGTCGGCCATGTGGCTGGAATAGATGCTATAGGTTGTGACCTTGTAAGTATCCATGTCAACAAGATCACAGAAATCCTTATGGGCCGTCGGGCAGTGATAACACTCAAGAAAGTTATCAACGACGTTCTTCCAGTTTGATTTGATGTCATAGGTCAATCGGTGCCCGAAGGTCAGTTGATCCACGTCCGGTGCCCAGTGGCGCACTTCAGTTTCCAGATTGCCTGACTGCTGCGCCAAAGAGGGTGCCTTTGGGTCCAGATTGACGAATACAAATCCGCAAAACTCTTCGACTTGCACCGCGTCGAGGCAAATCTCATCGGTGCGAAAATCTTCAAGGTTCTCGGTGTGGGGCGCGCGGGCCAACTGCCCGTCCAGCTTGTAAACCCAAGCATGGTAAGGGCACATGATCCGAGTTGTGTTTCCTTCGCCAGAAAGCAGTTCGTGGGCGCGGTGCTTGCAGACGTTGTAGAAAGCGCGCAACGTGCCCTCCTTGTCGCGCACAACGGCAATAGGCTTTCCTGCAATCTCGATTGTAACGTAGGACCCTGGCTCGCGGGTTTTTTCCACATGACAGACCCACTGCCAGGTCTTGGAGATGATGGCCTTGAGATCAGCGTCAAACCACTTTTCTTCCGTGTAGGCCTCCGCTCGCAGTGAACTGGAACGCGATGGATCGGGATCATAGCCAAGAGAAATCGTATCAGAATCTGTCATGTGGTTCCTCCAGTGTTGGCATAGAGTATTCCATTTACGAATCTGAGATATGCATAATTGGTCAGAATTTTGATGTTTTTGGATTGAGCCAGACCGCCGAAATGGTGCTGTCAGACAAATTCGAACTAGTCTCAGCTGGGCCAATAGAGCTGCCCTTTATGCCGCACCAAGTTCGCGCCACTCTGCGAGAGCGGCGGTGCGTATCAGCTTGAAAGTGTCTCGGCTGGCGAGCGATCTTTCCTGGTTGAAGTGGTTGTATACGGAGGAATGGACGGAGGCGAATTTTTGCAAACTTCGCATGCGCCTGAAGCGCTGCATCGCGCGTTCGCGTCGTCGAAACGGCAGGTGCGAGTTCTCGACGCGGTTGTTGAGCCACCTTCCCGTCTTTTGTGTTTTGAGCGCGCCCAACTCTCTGAGCGCAGCTCTGTATGAGGCGAAGCGATCCGTGACGACGTTTTCCGCTTTACCGTGTCGCTTCATCAATTTCCTGAGGAATTTCAATGCCGCTTTCTTGTTACGACGTTTGGTAACGATTGCTTCCAGCACTTCGCCCTCATGATCGACGGCCCGTCAGAGGTAGTGTCTCTTGCCATTCACCTTCACGAAAACCTCGTCCACGTGCTACTTCCATTTGGAGAATGCGCGCAGTTGTTGAACCCTTTTTCTTCGGATCTCAGAGGCAAACATCGGACCGAACCTGTTCCACCAGTAGCGGACGGTTTCGTGGCTGATACCGATCCCGTGCTCATGCAGCAGATATTCGACATTTCGCAATGAAAGCGGAAATCGGATGTACAGCATCACCGCCAAACGGATGATCTCACGACTAGTCTTGAAGTACTTGAAGGAGGCAGGTTTGGTCATGGGCAAAAGCTACGCAACCGCCCTGCCCAGCTCAAGCAAAGTTCTTCTGACAAGACCCCTCGGAGGGCGTGTCGCATCACATCCTGTGTCTTGGACCGCCTCGCTAGGAAACGGCCCATGAAAGACATTCATCGCAGCCACTGTCGCCGCAGTGCGGCTTCACCAAACCTGCCATTAGCTGCGGGCGCAAAATCCTGAATCTGTCGAACTCACAGTCTGCGTACAAAACCGAATTTCGCCAACCAACACCCAAATGGCGGCTTTGTACCCTGGAGACAGTAGCGAGCGTATTTTTAATCAGGCTGGACCCTGTTTGATCCGTTGCCGAAGATGGCTGAGGAACAGACTAACCCGTCGGGGTTGGAAAGCCTTGTCAGGAAAGACGGCGAAAACTCCAACATCTGGAAAGTGCCCGGCCAATTCGATGGGCTGAAGTTGTCTCGCCTCCACCAGGTCCGTTGCCATGATTTCTGGCAGCAACCCAATCCCCATCCCGCGAACCAATGCCTCGCGGTAGATATGCGTTTGGTTCATGACAAGCTTCCAGGGCTGACGCAGCCTTTGCAGGCCCTTCTTCGTCACGAGAGGCCAGCTCTCACCAAAACGCGAACCGCCAAAGACAAGGCAGCGGTGGTGGTCCAGATCATTCACGCTCTCGGGCGCGCCATACGAACGAAGATAAGAGGGGGAGGCAAACAGAGCGAGCCGTGTCTGAGCCAGTTTGCTGACTATCAGGCTACTGTCATCCAGTTTGATCGCCAGGCGAATGGCCAGGTCCACCCCAGCGCTGATGAAATCGGTCTGCTCGTTTTCAAAGACCAGGTCAAACAACACTTCGGAATGGAGCACCTGAAAGCTTTGCACCGCATCCAGCAAAAGTGGCGCACCGATCCCTTCTGGGGCAGCCACGCGGATTACCCCTGACAACTGCGTACCATCGAGTGCTGCAACATCTTGCTCAAGCGCTTCCAGCTGCTCCAATGTTGCTTTGCATCCGTGGTAGTAACGGGTCCCGGCTTCTGTCACATTCATCGAACGTGTTGTGCGGCTAATGAGGCGAAGATCAAGCATCTCTTCCAGATCGGCCACGTGTCGCCCAACAATGGCCGGGCTGACATTCAGATCCTCTGCAGCTGCGGCAAAGCTTCCCAATTCGACCACACGGGCAAACACGGTCATTTTCTTCAGCTTATCCATTCGATACCCTTTGTATCTTATGAATTGCTATTGACGCCAATTATCCCGCATCAAGTCAAGAGTATGTTGCTTCCAACAAACAGGAGGCACTTGTCATGAAAAGCATTCTGACGGCCATCGCTGCCGCCACCACACTTGCCAACGCAGCGTTTGCGGCCGGTGATGAAATGAATCCAGTCATGACCGAACTGAAAGACGGTATCTACCAGTTCCACATGGCGCATTACTCCAGCCTGGTTGCGATCACCAACCAAGGTGTGCTGGTGGTCGATCCGAACCACGAGTTCCGCGCAGAAGCAATGCGCGCAGAGATTGCCAAGCTGACCGATCAGCCGGTGGAAGTGGTCTACTCGCACGATCATTTTGACCACTCGCGAGGCGGGCAGATTTTCAAGGATGAAGGCGCAGAGTTCATCGCCCAGGAAGGCTGCGTCGAATTGATGAGCCGCGATCAGGAAAACCGGGTGGTGGTGCCCGACGTGACCTATGCGGATGAGCATCGCATCGAATTGGGCGATAAGATCATTGACCTGAAGTACTTCGGATCAAGCGGCGGCCAATGCCAGAGCGTTATTCAAATGCCCGAAGACAAGGTTTTGATGGGAGTGGATTGGCACCTTCCGCGCTTCTTGGTTTCTAATGCACGGCTAAACACACATGACTATGTGGGAGCGCTGAACACGCTGCGCCGCGTTAGCTCCGAGCTTGACTATGACACGGTGATCTCTGGCCATCTGGAGCATTCTGCGCCGGAGCTTTTGCCCGAAGAACTGGCCTTTGTCGAAGCCCTGTATGCCGCCGTCTGGGAGGGTTTGCAAAACGGCAAAACAGTTGAAGAGTTGAAAGAGACAGTCAAGCTCCCCGAGTTCGACCAGTGGCTGTTCTACAAAGAAAATCTGCCCGCGCATGTTGAGCGGATGGCCTACGCCATCTGGCATGGCCACTAAACCACCGACCGAGTTGCAAGGTAGCCCGGTCGCTACCCAAAATTGAATTCAAAACTGGAACTCAACATGTCTGAGAAAATTGAAGCGGCAAGCAAAAAAACCATCGTCAGCGGGTGGCATGAAGGCCGCAAATATTTCATGGCCGATCAGGAATACACGTCGGTCGTTGCTGGAAAAGACGATACTCAATCCGAATATGTTTTTGGCTCAGGTGAAATAGCCCCGGGCGGGTTCATTCCCGACCACTACCACAAATGGGAAGACCAGACCTTCCACATCCTCGAAGGTGAACTTGAAGTCAAAATCGGCGACAAGGTGTTCCGGGCGGGCCCGGGTGCCAGCATCCAATGTCCGCGCGGCGTGTCCCATTGCATGAAAAACGTGGGCGAAACGACGGCCAAGATGATCAGCTACATATTCCCCGGCGATTGGGCCGAGGAGTTCATGGTTGAAACCTCGCGCCAGAATGAGACAGGCGAGATTGATTTCGACCTGATCGAAGAGCGCTTCGGCGTCGTCTACATCTAATCGAACTGGAATATCCAAATGAAACTGAATGTTAAAACCGCTGTTCTGGCTGCCTTCGCCGCAACCAGCATCAACGGATCGGCCCTTGCGGCTGGCCCCGAAGTGACCACCCAAAAGCTTGCAGAAAACGTCTATTCGATGGACGCGCTGCACTATAACAGCCTTGTTGTGATTGGCGAAGATGGCGTTCTGATCACAGACCCCGCAAACCCGTTCCGAGCGGGGCTGCTGAAAGAGGAAATCGCCAAGTTGACAGACCTGCCGGTCAGCAGGATCGTGATGACCCACGAACACTACGACCATGTGGGCGGCACCGATGTGTTTCCCAACGCGGACGTGGTTGCACAGGAAAACTTCGAAATGTTCATGGACAAGGATCCGTTGGGCATGCTTCCCGATCAGTTGGACGTGACCTTTAAGGATGCGTTGAGCATCAACATGGGCACCACCATAGTGGATCTTCTCCACTTCGGCCCAGCCGATGGGATTGCCATTGCGGTGGTGCACCTGCCAGAGGAAGGCATCGTTGTGACTTCGGACATGTATGCGCCCAAAGCGCTGACACGCGGTCTATTCCTGACTGACAGCAACGTGCTGGGCAACCGTCAGATCCTGAACGAACTGGCAACCTGGGACTTAAACTATGCGATCACGACCCACTCGGGTGAGATGGGGGTTGAGCATCTGGTCGAAGGGGCTGAGTTCCACAATGACCTCTACGATGCGGTATACCCGACGATTGAACAGGTCTATCAGGAAAACCCTGCAGGCCTTGTGACCGCGGTTATCGAGCTGGGCGAGACCGTGAAGCTTCCGAAGTACGAGAGCTGGGAAAACTACAAGGATCTGGGGGAACACGTCCGGAAAATGGGCTTCGCCATCACTCACGGAGGCTGAAACAGCCCCCCCCATGGTCAACGACGCGCCACAGGTAATGCCGTTTGCCATTGATCTTCACAAACACTTCGCCGACGTGCCATTTCGATTTTGAAAATGCCCGCAATTGCTGGACCCGCTTTCTGCGAATTTCTGACGCGAACATCGGGCCGAAACGGTTCCACCAGTAGCGGACAGTTTCATGGCTTACTTCAATCCCGCGCTCATGCAGAAGGTCTTCCACACTTCGAAGCGATATTGGAAACCGGACATATAGCATTACGGCCATACGAATGATCTCCGGGCTGGTTTTGAAGTACTTGAAGGAGGCAGGTTTGGTCATTCGCAAACGCTACGCAACCGACCTGCCCCACTCAAGCAAAGTTAACCTGACAAAGCCCTGCCGAGAATCCGCCACTGTTTTCATTGATCAACCCAGCCATTTGGAATAGTCGCTGACCAACAGATGTGTCGGAGCGACATCCTCCTGAATCTCGGCAAATCGGCCAATTGGGTCACGAAAAATGTTGTCGGTCTCGTCGTCATTGACGGTCGAGACTTCGCCTATCAGCACATCCCCGCCTTCGCCCCAGAACGCGTGCCAATCACCAGGACGCAGGGTAACGCTTTCACCCGGTGCCAGGCGCAGCTTCTCGCCCGGTTGATAGTGATGTCGGATGCCGTCCAGCCAGACCACACCGCCGCGATCCTCTGCAAAACCACCCGCGTCGTCTGAGCCGAAAAGCTCAACAATCAGAGTTGCGCCACCGCGGTTGATGATATCCTCAGCTTTCAGAACATGCGTGTGCATGGGCGACAGCTGGTCCTGCCTCGAAATCAATAGCTTTTCGGCGTAGCACATGCCGCCGCCCTTGGCCAAATCACTCTGTAACCCGTTGCGCAGGGTAAAGAGGAACAGGCCCATCTTGTCAAAATCACCGTCACCATAATCGGTGATGTCCCAACCGCACCTTGCATCAATCACGTGACGGGCATCACTTTCACGGGCCTTAAACTCCTTGGGTGTCCAAAAGGCAAAGGGCGGCAACGTGAACCCGTGAGCGCGGATCATCTCATCTGCTTGGGCCATGATTTCATTGATGCGCGAACGCTTCATGCCGGCACTCTTTTGGTTTTGAGGATTTCGATTACCATGGCTGCGGTCCACGTAAAGCTACCGCCGCCACAAGGTTCACCACTCATCGGGTCATAATATTCTGCAAAGCCGCTTTTCTGAATAAGCTTTAGGCTGTCGGCGAGGATGCGTTGTGCCATTTCCCCCTGCCCGGACCGACCTAGACCTTCAGCAATCAAATAATTTACGATTAACCATGTCGGCCCGCGCCAGTAGCGCAGGCTGTCAAAAGCGCCATCTGCCGGGTCGTGACTGGGCACCAGATAGCCGCATCGCTGGCCCAACAAGGCGATCCTGCGAACCAACTCCTCAGCGCGGCCATGAGGGACATCAGCAATTGCTGCGAGCAGCCCTGCTACCGTGGGAGTGCTTTGCAGATGACCAGCTGCGCGGTTGTAACACGTATATTGTCCAAGTATCGGATTCCAAAGGCTTTCCAATGCCGCACGACCCTTCACGGCCATTGTTCGCGCCTCCGAAGCCATTGAGGTATCGCCCAGGACTTCGGCCAAATCCGCTACATCGTCGCAGGACCGTATCAGGATACCGTTGAAGCCCGGATCAACCAGCCGGAAGGGTGAGGCATCGTGGAGCTTGGCATTGTCCCAACCAAGCCCTCGGAAATGTTCAAGCAGCCAGATGTAACACTTGTATTGCTCGTCCGACGGGCGGTGATCAGGGTTGGCGTGTGTTGTATCGCGCCGCGTAAATGGCGCGACGCCCTCGATCGGCATGGCTTCCAGCGCTTCATCCCAATCCACCGAGTTGTCTCGGCCAGACTCCCAAGGGTGAATGATTGCGACCAACCCCGTACCGTCGGGATCGCGGTCGCGATAGAACCATTGGTGCCACGCATGAACCTTTGGCAGGAGCTCAGCCAACCGTTCGCGCGCAACAGCCTTGTCGTTGGACCGATCGTAGAGCTTTCGCACAGCAAAGCCCGCGACCGCCGGCTGGGTGATGCCAGTCGTGGGTATAACTTGACCGGTTTTCCAGACTTCAGGGCCTGGGAAATATCCGTCATCGGGTTCATGAAAGATGATATGGGGCACCATACCATCGTCCCATTGATGAGCCATAAGGGTCTCGACCTCGACCCATGCCCGATTCATGTCAAAATGCGAGAAGCCAAGCGCGGACAATGCGCTGTCCCAATTCCACTGAAAGGGATAGAGGCCATGGGTGGGAACTGTATAGCTACCCCGGTCATTTCCTTCCATTACTTCACGAGCCTGATCAATCAGCGCTTGGCTCATATATCTTCTCCTTTACGCGACAGCCAAAGTGGTTTCGGGGTCAAACCAGCGACCCCGGCCTTCTTGCGGCGCCAGCGTAAGTACGTCACCAGGTTTCACGCTGAGCTCACTGTCCAGGACGGCGCGGAACTGGTGTCCGTCCACTTCACAAGTCACGAGCAAATGTGCGCCCAGAGGCTCCACTACTTTGGCTCGCGCTCCAAAACCCTGATCCGCAATGCGCAGATCTTCTGGACGGATGGCCCATTTAAGATCTTTTCCATTTGCCGGCCCGTCAAAGCTCTGTCCCGCCACTGTCCAGCGACCAGAGCCCGCAGCTTCAGCGGGGAGGAAATTCATCGGAGGGTTGCCGATGAAACTGGCCACAAACTCGGCCGCTGGATCCCTGTACACTTCGATGGGTGAGGCCGCCTGAACAATTTTGCCCTGATGCATAACGCTGATCCGGTCAGCCATGGACATAGCTTCGACCTGATCGTGTGTCACATAGATGGCGGTGGTTTTGCTTTCGGCCAGAACGCCTTTCAACTCGGCACGCATCTCCATGCGTAGGAGCGCGTCAAGGTTCGACAGCGGCTCATCCATCAGGATCACGTCCGGCTCCATTGCCAACGCACGGGCAACAGCGACCCGTTGACGTTGGCCGCCGGACAATTCTCCCGAATAGCGCTTTAGAAGCTGTTCGATATGCATCAGCCCAGCAGTTCTCTCGACCCGGCGTTTGACTTCATCATCGGGCAGCTTTTGCATCCGAAGACCAAAGCCAATGTTCTCGAACACAGTCAGGTGTGGGAACACCGCATAGTTCTGGAACACCATCGAGATGCCGCGATCTTTGGGCGACAGGTGATCTACCCGGCGGCCACCGATCCAGATTTCGCCGGTCGTAGCCGTTTCCAACCCTGCGATAATGCGTAAAAGCGTAGATTTACCACAGCCCGAGGCGCCCAAAAGGACCATAAATTCCTGGTCTGCGATGGTCAGGTTGATGTCGTGAAGAGCCTGGTAAGATCCAAAGTTCTTGGCGACGTTCTTGATCTGTATTTCAGCCATAACAGTTTCCTTTCAGCCACCGCTCAGCGGTTGGCGATGCCCCACATCGCAAAGAGATATTTGCGCACGGCGAAGATGAAGATCAGCGCAGGCACCACGAGGATAAAGCCGCCTGCAAATTTCAGGTGCAAAGGGGCCTCGCCCAGGGTCTGCAACAGGAACGCGGGAAGCGTCCGGTTCTCGATGGTCAGAACGGCGGCCGCGAACACTTCGTTCCACGAGATCACAAAGGCGAAAATCGCCGAGGCTGTGATCCCTGGTAGCACCAGAGGCAGGATCACCTTGGTGAATGCGGTCAGCCGTGTGCAGCCCAATGTCCAGGCCGCTTCTTCGAGCTCCAGCGGGATACCCGAGAAGAGCGAAAAGGTGATGAGCACCGCGAAGGGGATCGCCAACGTTGTATGAACCAGCGCCAGACCAAAAGCCGTATCATCCAAGCCCGTACGGATGAAGAGAACTGCCAAGGGTAGTGCCAAAAGCGGAAGCGGGAAGGCCCGTGTCAGCAGGATCAGCAGTCGGAACAGTTCTTTCCCTCGGAAGTCGAACCGCGATAGCGCGTAGCCCGCCGGGGCGCCTATGGCGATGGACATCACCATCGTCATCAAAGCCACCACAACCGAGTTCCAAAGCGCCCTCAGCATCCCCTGGAACCCCATAAAGAACTCCAGGGATCCCATATTGAACTCCGGAATGAAGCTCTTGGGAAAACTGTTCACCGTATCCGGTGAAGACATCGTGTTCACGAACAGTAGGTAGAGCGGAATAATCACCCAAGCGCACAGCAGGATAACCCCAGCCCGATAGAGCCCCCTTCCCGCTTTGCGGGCGTCAGGGGCCACAACGTCTGCAACTGCCGTCATATCGAGGCTCCTTTCGGGACGCGCAGAGCGCGCATGATGATCAGAGTGAAGACGATCGAGATGATCAGAACGATGATCGCCAGCGCTGCTGCTGCTCCGCCATTCTGCAAGTCAAACTGATAGGCGTAGATTTCGCCCATAAGCACCGGGAATATCGTTCCCCCAAGGGCTGCGACCACAGCAAAGACTTCAAAGGCCAGAATGACACGCAGGACCAGGGCAGTTTGCAGCGATGGGCGCAGAAGCGGCAAAGTGATCCGGGTGAACTGTTTCCAGCGCGAGGCGCCAAACACATCCGCAGCCTCGTAGTATTCCTTGGGGATCAGACCGATGCCCGCCACAAGGATCACAAGCATAATCGCGGTCGCGCGCCAAATCTCGGCAAGCATAATCGCCAGAAACACTACCCACGGCGTTTGATAGCTCAGCAAACTCACAGGTTGCTGAGTAACACCAAGCCCGACCATCATCGAGTTCAGGAAACCCGACTGCTCGAAGATCGCCAGCCAGATGATACCAGCCGCAAGATCTGAGATGCCCAGCGGTATGGTCCAAATATAGAGAACCAAATCGCGGCCCTTTTGCATCTTAGTGACCATCGTGGCCATCAGCAGTGACAGCGCCAGCTGGATCGGCACCACGGCCGCAGCCAGAAGAAAGGTGTTCTTCATGGAGATCGGGAACTTCCAGTAGTTCACAACCTCGCGAAAGTTATCCAGTGAAAAGCCGTTCTCTGTACCAAACGCCTGCTGCGCAACCAGCGCAAATGGGTAAAGGAAAAAAAGGCAGAGAAATAGCGTCACCGGGAGGATCAGAAAGTAAGGCAATAGCCGCGCTTCCATCGGACCGCTCCTTTAAGTTGGGATTTTGCTGGGGAGCCGGGCCATTGCTTCGACGGCCCGGCTGTCAGGAAAGTCTTACTCGACCGGGCAGGCACCTTCCGAAGGCGCATCTGGTGCCCAGCAAGGCGCGCCAGTTTCGTTCATGATCTTTTCCAGCTGTTTCTTTTGATCTTCCAGAACCTGCTCGATGGGTTGACCAGCCAGCACAATGCGTTCGAATGCATCCACGTATACACGGTTGAAGTCGCCGCCCATGCTGCCCAGACCGGCAGGTAGCAGGCCAGGATTGGCGTCTGCTGAGCCGCTCATCTTGGCAACCGCTTCGCCGGCAGCTTTGACCGAAGGCGGCAGATCGTCTGGTAACTCGACTTCAACCACAGGGAAGAAGTTTGTGGCTTTAAGGGTTGCGATCTGCGTTTCCGGCTGCATCAAATAAGCCACCAAAGCTTTGGCCCCTTCGGCATCCGGCGCGGTTCGCGGGATGGCAACGCCTGCCAAAACAGGCATGAAGCCACGACCGGTCGGACCAGCAGGCGCCGGGAAGGCGACGAAATCGTCGGGACGCTCATTGAAAGCCTGCGCAAGGCGCGAAGTATGATCAAAGACAATCCAGGCATCGCCGTTCAACAGCTGCTCCTGCATGAATGAGAAGTTGGTTGATGCGGGGTTCGTATGGCTCCAAAGTTCTTTGAACTTTTCCCATGCCGTCACAGCCTCGGGCGAAGCAAAGGTCCGCACAACACCGTTGGTGTAGGACGGGTAAAGATAACCTTGGAAAAAGCGGTGCTTCAGACCCTTGGGTCCCGCTGGAAAGCCGAACTTCTTCTGACCCGTCGCTTCTTCAACGTTCGCCGCCCACGCGATCAACTGGTCATAGGTCAGTGCATTGATGTCCGCACCTTCAGGCAGGTATTGCAGCGCTTCCGTATTGGCGGCCATGATATAGCTCGCTTGCATCCACGGCATATATTGCAGACTGTCGGTTCCCAGCTTAGCCAGATCATTGAAAGTGCCCGACGCCGACATGACGCCAAGATCGCTAAGGTCCATCAGGTCATCAGGGTTCATCGCCGAGAAGTTGCCATGCAAGGAACCCAGCAAGTCAATGCTGCCTGAGTCGGCTTGCAGCTCGGCTTGCAAGCGAGTGAGCCAGGGGCCATCTTCGTTCGGTTGGTAGTCAACCCCGCCCTCGAAGCCACCAAGAACCTCAGTCCGCATAGCCTGCGCTTCTTCGGCGGGCCGGGCCTGGGTCGACCAGAACAGAGTTTCAGCTTGCACGGCAGCTGCGCCAACAAGCATGGCAACACTGGACACGGCACCCGACAGTTTCAGATGAATCGACATGATTTCCTCCCTATGTCTGAGGCTGACCGAAACCCGACAACCTCTCTCCCTCGCCGACACCTTTGGGTCAGTCTGCGGGCGAATGCAGTTAATATGGTATATCGTTGTATCTTGAGTCAAGCCTGTTACCACCAAGCTTTCGCCATAATTTACTTGCCAATTGCAAAATCAATTGCGACTTTAGGCAAACGATATATCTAAACTGTGACTCATGACGAAAAAACCCACCCTATCCAGCGTTGCCAAAGAAGCGGGCGTATCGGTTCCAACCGTTAGCCAAGTTATGCGTGACACCGGCCGAATTTCAGAGAAGACACGTCAGAAAGTCTTGAGCGCAGCCAAGCGTCTGCGCTACGTACCAAATCAAGCGGCGGCCACAATGCGATCAGGTGACAATCGCGAGATCGGCTTTATCCTAAACAAATTGGCAAACCCGTTTAACGCAGAGGTTGTGAGTGGCGCCGTCGACTTGCTCGAAACCGAAGGGTTCATGGTGTCGATCCTCGATGCGCAAGGCGATCTTCAACGTCAAGACCGCCTTCTGGAAGCCTGCATCAGATTTGGCCGACGTGGTTTGATCTGGGTTCCGGCGCTCGACACAAGCGAAGTATCTATGGAGCTTCTGAATGCTCACGGTGTTCCCGCTGTGACATTCATGCGAAAGGTGTCGCAGTCTTTCGACCATGTCGGCATTCTAAACACCGAAGCCCTCGCACAAGCCACGCAGCACTTGATAGACTTAGGGCACAAGCATATCGCCTATTTTGGCGGCACCGAGCAATCGTCCGTGCGTGAAGAACGCATTGCCGGTTACCTTGGCACTTTAAAGCAGATGGATGACGTGAAGCCAATTGTCTGGCCATGCGATGAGAATAAGAGTGCTGGCGTTGACGCTATTGCCGCACTCCGTCACCAACACCCCGAGGTGACGGGCATTGTTTGCAACGGAGACGTTGTGGCGCTTGGCGCTTGCTTCGGCTTGATCCAGTCCGGATTGAAACCAGGGCATGACTTTTCAGTAGTAGGCTTCGATGACATCGAGGATGCGGCCGTCTCGACGCCCGGCCTCACGACCATGGCGATCGACCCGAAGAAGTTAGGCAAGCGGTTGGCCGAAATCCTTCTGGACCGAATGCGAACACCCGATCTGCCAGTCCGTCATTTCGAGTATTCTGCGACTCTGACAATTCGAGGAACATCAGGAGCAGCCCCTGACCACTAAAGTATATATCTCAGTTGCTGTCGCAGGCGTTTATTGCGGTACCATGTGTTGTTTGACACTTTGGGCTCATCGCTGACGTTTTCTACATACACGATCAATGGCTGCTATCGGCGATTTAGTGAAGGTGCGTTGGGTCCGCTGATGAGCTGGCCACTCAACCAGAGATAGCCTCACATAAATCCGGTTCAGCGGCGCTAGTGGTTTGTTATGATGTGGTCAATCATCTAATGGCGCGGTAATCTGCCAATCGAACCTCTGTTCGGCGACGACCGAAATGAGGACACCAAACCAGACATTTGGACTGGACAAGGCATGTCCGCGCAGCGCCTGGTCCCCGACCTTGGCGTCGGGATGTCCCAACGGGCGCCGGATTTATTTGCGAGTTATTCTTCCCATGGTGGCGCTGCGCCAATCTCTGCGATCAGAAAGTCTATGAACACCCGCACTTTGGGGGATAGCACGTTGGACTTGGGATAGATCAACCACAAGACATTGTCCTCTGCGGCTTCAAAGTTCGGCAGAACCTGTGTCAGCCGGCCTGACTTCAGTTGCTCATTCACACTCCATAGAGCGTTCAACGAAATACCGGCCCCAGCCAGCGTGGCGCAGACCTGGCTTTGGCCGTCGTCGATAGTCAATTGACCTTTCGCCGACGCGGGGTCGAAAATCGCGTTCTCACCTGCCAGTCCAGTCAGCAGGCGGGGTTGGCGGTTTTGGAAAGCAATCAGGTGGTGGTTGTTCAGATCATCAGGAGTTTTGGGCGTGCCGTGCGTGTCGAGGTAGTGTGGCGCGGCGCAAAGAATACGCTGGTCATCAGCCAGTTTGCGACCCTTGAGGCTGGTGTCGACAAGTGGCGCGTTCCTGAGTGCTAGATCATAACTTCCCTCGATCAAGTCGAACTGCACATCCGACAGACGCAGATCGATTGTGAGGTCGGGGTGCTGTTCAAGGAACTTGGGCAGGATTGGCGCGATGTAGAGCTGTGCAAAACTGCTTGGCGCAGCAAAGCGCAACGTGCCCTTGATGGTTGTTGTCTGCTTGCCTAGAGCAGCAAGTGCGGCCTCTTCTTGCGCGATAATCTCGCGGGCGAAGGGCAGGAAATCAGCACCTTCGACCGACAATGACACTTTGCGCGTTGTGCGATGTAACAGTTCGGAACCCAGGTTCTGCTCCAACTTGGCGAGTTTTGCGCTGGACACGGCCGGGGCCATACCCAATGCGCGCCCCGCCGCGCTTATGTTCAGCATTTCTGCCGCCCTGACAAACAATCGCAGCGCATCTGTATCAAGTCCCATTATATCGCAAACCCGAATTATCATTCCATCATTGGGCAGTTTATATGCAATTAGATTGACGTTAAATCCCTTCCATCGTTGCAACACAACAGAGGAAGGAGGCGCAGATGACGCGGACGGCGACAGTCAACTACCATGTTCACAAGCCCTATCGGCAAGCCTTTGAACTAGATTCAGGTGGGGTTGCGGGCAACCTGATTTCCCCGGAACTGGCTCCGACGACTGTTGCGCTGGCGGATACCCGCACGAAGGCAACGTCAGTCACATTTGCATCTGATGCCGTAGAATTCACATTGCTGAAATCGCAGGTCCGGGATTTTACCGGGGACTCCTGGAAACAGACATATGATGCGGAACTGACCGGGATGCTACTGGACAGGCTGAGTGCGCAAGAAGTTGTGATTTTTGATCACACCGTTCGGGTCGACGATCCCGGTGCCACGCGCAAGCCCGCGCGCAACGTCCACAGTGACTACAGCAAGGACGGGGCTGAGCAGCGCCTTGTCGACCTGCTGGGGGCCGAGGTCGCATCGAAATGGGCGCAAGGTCACTTTGCCTTTGTCAATGTGTGGCGTCCTGTGGAACATCCGATCAATTCCGCCCCGCTTGGCTTTGTTCGCCCGTCTTCAGTTGACCCGTCTGACTGGATTCTGCTGGACCTGATCTATCCCGACCGCAAAGGGCAAATCATGGGGTTGGTGGGAAACCCTGACCATGAATGGGTCTATCTTTCCAAGATGACGCCGGACGAGGTTGCGTTTTTCAACATCTACGACAGTCAAGGGCTACCGTCGGTGGCACATAGCGCGCTTGATATGATCGAGGAGCCAAACGTCACCACCATTCGCAAGAGCATCGAGAGCCGCACTTTGGTGTGGTACTAATTGGGAGGCCAGATATGTTGAATAGAATTCAGCCCACCGAGTTTGCCCAGATCAATGTGGCTTACAACCGGGTGTTTCGTCCAGGCCGGCTGAGTGTCGGCCTTGTGTTGCCGTTTGAATCCTATGCGGTCGGCGCAAAGCCGATGATGCAGGGCCACTTAGAGGCCGCGCGAAGGGCAGAGGACCTTGGGTTTGCAGCACTTTGGCTGCGCGACGTGCCTTTCAATGTTCCAAGTTTTGGTGATGCCGGACAGGTTTTCGATCCATTTGTCTATTTGGGTGCGCTGATAACGGTGACAGACCGGATTGCGCTAGGAACGTCGAGTGTGATCCTGCCACTGCGTCACCCAGCCCATGTAGCCAAGGCGGCGGCGACCGCGGACGTGCTATCGGGTGGTCGGTTGCTCTTGGGTGTTGCTTCTGGTGACCGGCCCGAGGAGTACCCGGCGATGAGCAAGGGCTTTGACGATCGGGGGGTACGTTTCCGCGATAGTGTTGAGTACATCCGCGCGGTCGGATTGGGCTATCCCACGCATGAAAGCGGGCAGGGCACACTGTCTGGCGACATTGATCTGTTGCCAAAGCCGCATGGCACGCGTTTGCCGTTGCTTATCACTGGTGGCAGCCAGCAAACCTCCGATTGGGTGGCACAGAACGGGGACGGTTGGATGACCTATCCACGCAACGCCGCAGCCCAAGGGCGGGTCATCGCGGAATACCGAACACGCACGAAAGCGGCAGGGCAACCGGACAAGCCGGTTATGCAATCGCTTTATGTCGATGTCGTTGCCGATCCCGCTGCACCTCCGCGCCCGATCCACCTTGGGTTTCAGTCCGGAACTGATTTCCTGTGCAACTATCTGCGCGAGATTGAAACCCTTGGGGTCAATCACGTGGCGCTGAACTTAAGGTTCAATCAAGCACCCATCGACACAACACTTGAACGTCTGGCTGACGTTGTGCTGCCAGGCTTTTCTTAAAGGATAAAACTGATGACCAAGACTGTTCTTATCACCGGTTCAACTGACGGCATTGGCTTGCTGACAGCAAAGAAACTGGCCGCTGACGGGCACCAAGTGCTTTTGCACGGGCGCAGCGCACCCAAATTGGAGAGCGCCGCCGCCGAAGTCGGTGGCAATGTCGAAACCTATACCGCTGATCTAAGCGATCTGTCCGCGGTTCGAAAACTGGCCGAAACCATACGCGCCAAACATGACCAACTGGATGTGTTGATCAATAACGCGGGTGTGTTGAAAGCCCCGCAAACGGTGCTTGAGAATGGGCAGGACATCCGCTTTGTCGTGAACACGCTTGCACCCTATCTGCTGACCGAATTGTTGTTGCCGATCATTCCTGCTGACGGGCGTGTTGTGAACTTGTCATCGGCGGCGCAGGCCCCGGTAAACGTCAAGGCCATGCAGGGCAATGTGCCGCTGACAGACATGGAGGCCTATGCCCAAAGCAAGCTGGCTATCACGATCTGGACCATGGAATGGGCCAAATTACAACCCGATGGGCCGGTGATGGTCGCAGTGAATCCCGGGTCGCTCTTAGCCTCAAAAATGGTGAAAGAGGGCTTTGGCGTTTCCGGCAACGATATGAGCATTGGCGCTGATATTCTGATGGATGCGGCCCTGGGCAGGCGGTTCGCTGATGCGTCGGGCGCCTATTTTGACAATGACAGTGGGGTATTCTCAGATCCACACGCAGCAGCACTCGACAAAGGCCACGCTGCCGACGTCATGAACACAATCAGAGAATTGGTTAACCAGATCAACTGACCCGCGCGGCGCTAAAACGCCACGCACTTTCACCTTTAACACTCCCTTACCCCTCACGCGTGCTGTGTCGAGGCCCAAGAAAGGACTGCCCGATGAAATACGAGAACTTTCAGACCTTCGAGGTCGCCGTTGAAAATGGCATCGCCACTGTGACATTCAACTTTGGCTCTGTGAACGTGCAAGGCCAGGAGATGCTGGCCGATCTCAACAGTCTGGCCATGCGCTTAGAGCGAGATCGCGACACCAAGGTCGTGATCTTTCAATCTACAAACCCGGAAATCTGGGTCTGCCACTACGACACCGAACTGCTCAAGGACATGTCGACTGAAGCGGTATCCCGCGAGGACGCGCAGCTTTTGGATTTGCAATCGGTTTGCGAACGGATCAGCAAGGTGCCGCAAGCTACTATCGCAAAGCTGGAAGGATTTGCGCGCGGTGGTGGACATGAGTTGGCGTTGGCGCTCGACATGCGTTTTGCCGCGCGGGGCAAGTACAAGTTCATGCAGATGGAAGTCGGTATGGGCATTTTGCCCTGCGGCGGCGGTGCCTCGCGCATGGCGCGCCAAACCGGCCTTGGAAAAGCGCTTGAGATCATTTTGAGCGCGCAAGATTATGACGCAGATGATGCAGAGCGCTTGGGTACAATCAATAAAGCTTTGGAGCCGGATGAAATTGGTCCGTACGTGACCGCGCTGGCCGAGCGAATAGCACAGTTTCCGGCAGAGTCGATCAATGCCTGCAAACAGATGGTCTATGAATCGATCGACAAACCAATTGATGAAGCGCTGAAAGCCGAAGCCTATTGGCTTTATCAGGCCACCAGCAAAACTCCGGCCGTCAAACGTTTCACCATCGCGGATGAACAAGGTTTGGAACACGACATCGAAAACCAGCGCAAATGGGGCGATCTGGTGATGCAGGTGCAAGACATCAACTGACCACACCCAAGACAACGATCTCGTCAGGCGTGCGTGATTTCCACGTAGGCCTGACACCATGTTCACAAAAGGAAAATCTCAATGAAAGCAATGGTTCTCAACTCTTACGGACCCGATGCGCTGTTCGGGCTTGCTGAAAGGTGCTGTCAGACGAATTCGAACCAGTCTCTATTAGGCCAGTGACGCTGTCCTTTATCCAGCACCAAGTTCGCGCCACTCGGCAAGAGCGGCGCTTCGTGTCAACTTGAAGGAGTCTCGGCTGGCTAGCGATCTTTCCTGGTTGATGTGGTTGTAGACGGAAGAGTGAACAGCGGCGAATTTCTGCAAACTTCGCATACGCCTGAACCGTTGCATGGCGCGTTCGCGTCGTCGAAACGGCAGGTGCGAGTTCTCGACGCGGTTGTTGAGCCACCTGCCCGTCTGTTGTTTATCGGCAGCACCAAGCTCTCTGAGCGCGGCTCTGTATGAGGCGAAGCGATCCGTAACGACGTTTTCCGCTTTATCGTGTCGCTTCATCAATTTCCTGAGGAATTTCAACGCGGCCTGCTTGTTTCGGCATTTGGTGACAACTGCTTCCAGCACCTCGCCTTCGTGATCAACATCCCGCCAAAGATAATGCCGCTTGCCATTCACCTTCACGAAAACCTCGTCCACGTGCCACTTTCATTTGGAGTATGCTCTCAATTGCTGCACCCGCTTCCGCCTGATTTCAGAAGCATACATCGGGCCAAACCTGTTCCACCAATATCCGACGGTTTCGTGGCTCACGTCGATGCCTCGCTCGTGCAACAAATCTTCGACATTTCGAAGCGAGAGCGAGAAACGGATGTACAGCATCACAGCAAGGCGGATGATCTCGGGGCAGGTTTTAAAGTATTTGAAAGAGGCCGGTCTGGTCATGGACAAAAGCTACGCAACCACCCTGCCCCGCTCAAGCAAAGTTCTTCTGACAAGACCATCCGGCCTTTAAAGAATGTCTGTCATCGAGGGTGTTTTTCCATTCCGAAGACGGGTTGCGGCAGTCCGTTATTGCCAAATGCTTAGCACGCGAAAATTTGGAACCGTATTATTCCGGCCATTCCAGCAGAATGATCTTGTAGCTGGGGCTGTTTCGGTAGTCTGGGAACGCCTCTTCGATACTCGAAAAAGCAGAATTCGACGCCTCAACTTTTCCTAGCCGCTCCAACGCAAGAGCCTCATGAATGCGACCCGGAAGAAATTGGGGATTTCTTGTCACCGTTCTCTGAAAATTGGCCAGGGCTGTCTCGTAGTCGCCAAGCGCAAAGTAAGCCCGCCCAAGCGCCAGAGTGTACGTCACGCTATAATTTGGATTTAGTTCAATCGCCCGGTTGATTGCGTTCAACGCCCCTTCACCGTCCGATGCCGCGGAAAGAATCATCGATTTCCACAACAGTGCATCGGCAAAGCTCGGCTCCAGGGTGATGGCAGTTTCCACTGTTTTTTGCGCCTCGGAAAGTTCCCTGTGCCATCTCAGCGCCCAGGCAAGGTTGGCATAAGCCATTGGGAGGCGTTCATCGATCTTGATTGCTTTGTTCGCGTGGTCGACGGCACGATCGATTGTCTCGCGTTTGGAAGAGTTGATACCGCTGAGAAACGCAAATGTCAGCGCGCGGGCCTTCCAGGCATACGCCTCTGCGTAATCCGGGTCTGTATCAATGGCAGCCTGGAACAACGCGATGGCTTCGGTAACGCCTGCTGCATCAAGATGCCAAAATCGCTCCTGCCCGCGCAGGTACAAATCATGGGCCTCGACGCTGGAGGTGTTTCTATGACCCAACCGTACTTCTTCGGCATCGGTCAGAGCCACTTCCAAGGCACTTACGATCTGAGCGGTCACCTCGTCCTGAACATCGAATACGTCCGAAACGCCCCGATCAAATCGAGCGGCCCAGATGTGGCCCTCGGAGGCGACATCGATCAGCTGGGCCGTAATCCTCAGGCGGTCGCCTTGCCTGCGCACGCTGCCCTCCAGAACGTAACGGACGTTTAGTTCGTCTCCAATCTCTCTGATGGTCACCCGCTTGCCCTTATAAACAAAAGTAGAATGTCGAGAGATGACACGAAGCCCGGAAATCACCGACAAGTCTGTAATAATATCCTCGGTGATGCCGTCGCTGAAATACTCCTGCTCAGGGTCTGCACTCATGTTGTCAAACGGAAGAACCGCAACCGAATGATCGGTTGATGAAAGAGGGGGAGGCATTTCCCCAAGGTCCTGGCTGAACGCTGACCAAAGGAGAAAAGACATGCCGGCAAAAACGGCCACCAGTGCTGGGTATGCAAGACGGCGCGAAATAAGCGCGGTGCCCGTTTGGTCGGAACTCTCATTCTGGTCCGAACACTCAGACATGCGCATTGTGATGACCGGCACGTATCCACCCTTCGGTAAATCTATGAGGATCGGGTCGTTCTTGCCTTTCGTTGCATAATAGTCCGCAATCCTGGACCGCAACCGCCCGGCTTCGACCCGAACGATTGCATCCGTGGCCGGGTCAAATTCCTCTCCTCGATCAAAGACATCAATGCCGATGGAGAATTGGTTCAGGTTTGCATCCCTGCCTGCTAGTGACTGTTCGACAATGTACTTCAGAAATTTACTTTGCCGTTCAGCCTGCGCGAATGCACTTTGATCGAGAATGCGCTGGAGCTGTTCTCGAACTTCGTTGGTTTTGAAATCGTCGGAATTCGCGATCCGTGCCCCCTGACCTTCCATTCAGTCCAACTATACGCCGCCAGTTGACGTGTGTCTAACGACGCCCCTCGACGCTTCGGCCGGTAGGCGATACCTCTGTCGCGCCTGTAAGCTGCTATTTTTTAACACTTTTCATGAGGGTTACATCGACTGGTAACCCCACGATAACTGTTACGTACTTCCGGGTCTCGGATTTTGTTCGCACCTTAAACCCAATCCATTCAATGCAAAGGAAAGGGCGATCAAATGACTGAAGCGTTTACTCGCACACGCAAGTTTTTGAAGCAGGTCGGAACCTTTCTTTCCGATTGGGACGAAGCCATCCACGCAGACCCTACAGATCAATTGCTGTTTCGCGTTCAGCAAATGGAAAGACGTCTCGACAATTTGGAAACGTCCGAAACTGCTCGCGCTGAACCAATCAACGTCAGATGAGCCCAACCAGAAAGGAACCAAAAGATGTCCGTTGACCAGATTTTCCTGTTGCAGTTCGCTCTTAGCATAGTGGTCTGTACGCTTGTCGCGATCCGAATTTCTCCAGCATTGAACAATCTTGAGTGGTCAGATGCCATGTTCTGGCTGACAGTTCCTCATGCGCTCCGGCATCTGGGGCTGGTTTTCCTTGTTCCCGGTGTGGTCGCGGAATCGATGCCCGGTGGGTTCGCAGCGGAGGCAGGCTACGGAGATCTGAGTTCGGCCGTTGCCGGTATATTGACTCTGATCGCTCTATGGCGAGGTCGGATTGTCGCTGTACCATTGTTGTGGGCGTTGAACATTGTCGGCGTCTTTGACCTTATGAACGCGCTGAGGCAGCTTGAGGCCGTACCGCATTTCAACGCGGCCTGGTACATCCCGACCTTTGTGGTCCCGGTTCTGCTTGTCACACACGCGATGATGATTATTCGGCTGATCCGTCACGCGACTGGGTCTCGATTGACCGCTGACCAGCCGCAGTAAGGACACCTGCTGTATCGGTCAAATCGAAAAAGGACGTGCGTCCGCCAGGATGCCCGTCCCTGCCAGGACCTACTTTCCGCGATTGCTGGAACAAACGCGACGGGCTGTACCCGATTTAGCTCCAATGGTGAGGACGCAAAGATGCCTACTAGACAATTCCTTCCGTCAACGCAGCGCGGTCCACGACTAGCAGTGCAGCGGGTCGGTGCACTTGCGCGACAGGTGCGGGCACATCTACCCTTGAAGCTCTTCAACAAGAAAATCGAGAAACACCCGGACCTTCGACATCACATAGCGTCGGGATGGATAAACGGCATAGAGCCCTGTTTCGTTCGGCGTCCAATCCTCCAGGGCCGGACGGAGCCGTCCCGCAGCCAGATCTTCTGCAACATACATACGAGGGACAAGGCTCAGACCGAACCCGGCGCGGAGAGCATCCCGGACCGCAAGGCTGGAAGACACCTTGTACCGGCCTCGAACGGGGACTTTGACAGTTCGCCTGCCCTGCCTGAAAGTCCATTGAACGGCATGGTCTGACAAGGTGAACTTGACGCAATTGTGCAACGCCAGATCCTCGGGCCGGGTTGGACAACCGTGCTGTTCGAAGTAAGACGGAGCCGCGCAGACAACGTGATCCATGATCATGAGCTTTCGCGCAATCAGCCCCGAGTCCTCAAGATTGTCGCTCCCGCGCAGAGCGACATCAAACCCTTCTTCCACCAGATTGACTCGCCGGTCATTCAACCTCAGATCAAGCGTCAGATCGGGATAGCGGGCGAGAAACTTGGGGATTTTTTCCGACAGGCCGATCAGCGTCACGGTAACTGGCGCGCTGACGCGCAACACGCCCGAGGGCGTATCCTGAATGGCCTGAAGTGTTGCGTCGGCTTCTCTCAAATCATCCAGGACCTGCGCAACACGCTCGAAGTACAGCGTGCCGGCCTCTGTCAGGCTCATCCGTCGAGTTGTGCGATTGATCAGACGCGCAGAAAGATGGCCTTCCAACTCGCTGACATTCTTGCTGATCGCAGCAGGAGACAAGTTCAGCTTGCGCGCCGCAGCTGCGAAACTGCCGAGCTCTACCACGGTTCGAAACACTGTAAGGGCGGTCATGCGATCCATAATTATTAACTAACGGTGAATTTAGCATTCATCAATGAGCATATTCTCCATCAACCGGCACCAATGTATCTCCTAAGGCAGTAAGTTGTGTAGCTGACGTCATCCACGGAACCACAGTCGGACAGAACGTTGGCGCGAAGGTAAAGGAGCCCCGCTATGCAGACGGCCAGAACCGCTGACCACCCCATTGACCCACTCTTTCTTGAACGCTGGTCCCCACGCGCATATGAAGCAAAACCCATGCCCAATGCCGATCTTCTGACCATCCTTGAAGCAGGCCGTTGGGCACCCTCGGCATTCAATGTCCAGCCCTGGCGATTTCTGTATGCCCGTCGTACCGACAAACATTGGACGGATTTCCTGTCGGTGCTGGACGCAGAAAACCGGCAATGGGCCCGATCGGCTTCGGCACTGATCTTTCTGATCTCGGACAAGGTGATGCCCGCCGAAGAAGATCGGCCCGAGATGATCTCGAAATATAACAGCTTCGATGCTGGGTCCGCCTGGATGCAAATCGCGCTTCAAGCAACCGCGCTCGGATATGCCGCCCATGCCATGGCGGGCCTCGATTTCGAACACGCGACCACAGTTCTGGGATTGCCAGACCGGTTTCGACTTGAGGTGGGGATCACCATCGGCCGCGTCGCCGAGGCCAATCGCCTTCCGCACGATCTGCGTGTGCGCGAGGCGCCGAGCAACCGGTATCCGCTTGAGCAGATCTCCTACCCTGGTCCCTACCCCGCCAGCTTTACCGCATTCGCAGCAGAATAGGAGGTTGCCATGTCATTCGACCCAAACGCATCCGTCAAACCAGCGGTAGTCAGAGCCGATCTGCATGTCCACGGCTTGATGCTGGTTGCGACATTCTTGGTCGCGACGTCCTTTCCGGTAGTTGCCGCCATCACAGACAGTCTGGATAGCGTTGTGCTGACCTTTGTGCGGTTCGCCCTTGCGACACTACTACTCGCTCCGCTTGTGGCGTGGCGCTTCGGCATAGCCCGTCCCAGCCTGCGCGACCTGTTGCGCTACAGTCTTCTCAGCCTTCTGCTGGTCACGTTTTTCTGGTGTATGTTTGCATCCCTGAGAATGACCACACCGCTGAACACGGCGGCAATCTTTTCGGTAAGCCCCGTCCTTACCGCAGGCATCGCAGCGATCCTGTTGCGCGAACGGATAACACGGAGCGCACGAATTGCGCTTCCCCTCGGCGCGATTGGCGCGATCTGGGTGATATTCCGGGGTGATCTGACCGCACTTCTGGCATTGCAGATAGGCATGGGCGATCTGTTGTTCCTTGCAGGCACCTTGGCACTGGCTAGCTATACCACATTGGTTAAGGTTCTGCACAAAGGCGAGCCTATGGCCCGCATGACCTTCTGGATATTGGCCACCGGATCGATCTGGCTTTTGTTCGTGTCGCTGCCCCGTCTAGGTAGCGTTTCCTGGACTGAGATACCGATCCGCACTTTGGCAGGCATCACCTATTTGTCGGTCTTCACCACCTTTGTCACTTTTTTCCTGTTTCAGTGGAGTACGACCCGGATCGGCCCGACCCGCGTGATGTCCTACACATTCCTCAACCCGACTTTGGTGCTTGTGATCGGCTTGTTTGCGGGAAACACCCTGCCACCATTGGCAACCTGGCCTGGCATGGTGATGACGATCGCAGCTACAGTCATTCTCCAGTCGGACTTCACCCGATGGTTCGGGTATATGAGACGGGGCATTCGGCCTGCCGCGCCGAGTTAAGCCAATCGAAATCAACTGCTTTCCTGGGAAACGAAAGGATCGCGAAATGCCAAGTGTTCAACATCGTCTTTTTGCCACGATCCACCGGCCCGCCCTCCAGTGTCTGACCAGTCCTGACCGGACCAAACCAAGACTGCTAGCATTTGGTCTCGGTGGGTTGGTGGGCCTGCTGATAGCTCCGAATGCGGCACAAGCGCATGTCCGTTGGTTTGTCGATCCCAACAGCCCCGAGGTTGCAACATTCGAGCCTTATACTCTATTCGACCCCGCTGTTTTGATCTGGATCGCGATCGCAACTGTCTTGATTGGAACTGCAATCTTCCTCGACTCTCGGTTGCCGACGGTTCCGATCGCCAACACCAAAATTCGCCATGACGTCATGGAGTTGATGCGGATCCTTACCGGTATTTCCTTTCTTTTGACCGCGTATGATGGCGCGCTGGTCGCCCCTCACCTGCATGCCCATGGCGGCTTTGGGCTGTTTCTGGTGTTCCTGCAGGCCGGGATCGGGATTCTCTTGCTTAGTAACCACTTCCTGCACCATGCCGCGATCCTGATGCTGATCCTGTTCATAGGTATGATGATCCAGTTCGGCGTCGTTCGGTCGTTCGAATATGTCAACGTCGTAGGTATCGCGCTCTTCCTGCTCTTCAATTATTTCCCGACCGACGAATTGCGCGCAAAATTGAAACCATACTCTGTAGACATGCTGCGGATATTTACTGGGCTTTCGCTGATCATGCTCGGTATTTTTGAGAAGCTGCATGGTGCCGCGCTAGGCCAGGCATACCTCTCTGAGTATCAATGGAATTTCATGCAACTGCTTGGCTTCGACTGGTTCAGCGACAGGCTCTTTGTCCTTTCTGCCGGGGTTATGGAAGTTGTTTTTGGTCTCATCCTGGTTCTGGGCGTTATCACCCGTCTGAACATCCTGGTTGTTGCCGGGTTGATGCTAATCTCCAACGCTGTGTTCATCTTGCAAAACGAGCAGGACGAAGCGCTAAAAGAACTGATTGGCCACCTGCCCATCATAGCCACCGCGCTGATCCTGCTGCTGTTGGGATACGGGCAACGGCTGAAGATCACGGCGCGAATATCTGCCAAGGTCGCATCGGCCTGATCTACAGATCGGCTCCGTCAGCCGCACATCTGTTTCGGAAGCTACGATGAAGCTACCCAGAAAACTTGAAATCCCGCTGATGTACGTCCTCTATTGGACTCTCGGTTGCCTGTTTCTCGGCATACTGTTCGCACCCGCGGTTAGAACCTATGACGCTGATCCATCTGTCGACGGTGCGCATCGCCACGCCCATCTTCACAGCCAAGTCGAGGTTGATCCAGACAACGCACCGGAAGTGTCGATCGAAGTTGTAAAGGACGCGCTCGCCGGTTGGAATGTCTACGTGGCTGTCGAGAACTTTCGGTTGGCACCTGAGCGGGTCAACCAATCCAACACATCAAACGAAGGCCATGCCTATCTCTACCTGAATGGCAACAAGGTCACGCGGCTCTACGGAACCGCGTTGCACATGACGGGATTGCAACCGGGGGAAAACGTCGTCTCGGTCAGTCTAAACGTGAACGACCACTCTGATCTGGTGTTGGGGGGAACCAATTGAGGCTGCTGCGTTGGTTGTTGTGGGTGATGATGAGAGGTTCTGTCGCAACGGGGCTTTTCCCTCCGCTTCGGCACTTTCTTCACCCCAAGCGACATTGACACCACAACAACCTGTAGCGCGGCCTGTTGGGTGCCGCCACATAAACCTGAAACTGTTAGTGACGAAAGAAGAATATCTTTCTTTTCAAATGCATGGAAAAAATACGCGCCAACACGTCACAATAGGTGGCCGTGAATCGTCATCAAGGTAGAACATCAACGATAGGAATGAGACGATGACGAGTTCAAACGCAATCAAGTATGAAACTGCAATCCCGGATGTCCTGCAAACACTCGCGGGCGTTCATGAGGTTCTCGATGGCAAGGGACTTGATCCAAAGCTGCGCCATCTTCTGCGGTTGCGGGCCTCGCAGATCAATCGCTGCGGGTTCTGCGTGAAGATGCACACGATTGAGGCGCGGCAAGATGGAGAAACCAGCGAACGGCTTGACCGGGTTATTGTTTGGGACCATGTCCGGGATTTCTCTGAGGCGGAACAAGCGGCATTGGAATGGACCGAAGCGCTGACAATCCTTGACCCGAAACAGGACCTTGGATCCATTCGCGCGAAACTGCGTAAGCATTTCTCGGATGCTGAGATCGGGCTTCTCACGGCTGAGATAGGCATGATAAATCTTTGGAACCGGATCAATGTCTCCAAACACTGAGCTTGCACAGGCTGAGGTCTTCTTTTTTGAGGATCTCAGACCTCGCCTCAACGGTCTGGCTTATCGCATTCTAGGCTCGTTCAGCGACGCAGAAGATGCGGTACAGGATACATTCCTGAAATGGGCTAGCACCGATCGATTGGAAATTGAGAACACCGCGGGCTGGCTTATCTCGGTTTGTACCCGCCGCTGCCTCGACATGCGGCGAACGGGCGACCGGGCGCGGATGGATTATGTCGGTGCCTGGCTACCTGAACCCATTCAGGTTGCCGTGCCGCCTGAGGCCGAGACGCGGGTTGAGCTAGCCTCATCTCTGTCGATGGCGTTCATGATGATGCTGGAGCGGCTAACCCCAAAGGAACGGGCGGCATATTTGCTGCATGACATCTTCGATCTCTCTTATGACGAAATTGCGGAGACACTGGACATATCAGAACCCGGCGGTCGAAAACTGGTGTCTCGAGCTCGTGCAAGTGTCAGCAAATCGAAGACCCGCCACGCAACACCAGAACCGCGCCAGGAAGAGTTCCTGACGGCGTTTCAATCAGCCGTGGAGACCGGCGAGCTCGGCCCTTTGGCCCGAATGCTGGCTCAGGATGCAAGGTTGAGCACCGACGGTGGTGGCAAAGTGGCGGCTATACGCGACCCGATTGTTGGTTGCAATGCGATTTGCGATTTCGTCTCTCGCAAATTGCGGCGCTATTGGGCAGAGCTTGACTGGACGCGGACAGATCTGAATGGGTCGCGCGGCGTTTTGATTCAGGCTGACGGGCAGACAAGCTCAGCTGTCTCTGCAACCTTTGACGAGGCTGGGTTCGTTCAGGAGATCCTGATCGTGCGTAACCCCGAAAAACTACACAGCCTGAACCCGGTTCAGATTCACTAACACAATCAGCCGCTCAGGTTTTTGGACATTCGGTGATAGACAATCTTCTGTGGTGCATTTGCCGTGGCCCTCTTCTTCGCCTGATTGAGGAGTTCATTGCCACTTCTGGTTGTCTGGCGCACTTACCTTCGGCTATTGGTTCATTAGAGCCACAATGTTCGTCATCAACTCTACGAAACCACGTTCTTTTTCCTGGGTCAGAACACGCAATTCGCATCGGCCACGAACGAATTCGTCCAGTGTGAGATCCCCTTCGGAAACTGCCAGAAGATCCAAATAGCCTGTGGACAAGATTAGGTCTGGTTCGGGGCAAGGCGCATAGATCATCTTGGCTCGCCCATCATGCACGCTCAGATGCATTTGCTCACCATCCACCACAAATGATGCATCAAGGTTCAACTCCGGCGTTGCAACACGTTTTGCCGCTGCTCCAATTGTAGTGGCCACTGTTCTCAAATTTCCGGGCGTTACGAGCTCCTCTTCAGGGGCGAAGCGCGCGCCAAACATCGCGAGTTCGAATATGATATCCGACGTCTTCTCACCCAAGTCGGTCAATTCATAGACCGAGGTGCCATGTGCGCCCTCGGTTTTGACGACTAGACCGTCACCAACCAGTTTTGCCAGCCGGTCAGTCAACAAGTTCGCAGCGATGCCGGTCAATCCGCGTTGTAAGTCAGAGAAGCGGGCTGGGCCTGCATGCAGATCCCGAAGAATAAGCAATGTCCAGCGATCGCCGATCCGATCGAGTGCTCGGGCGATCGGGCACAGCAATTTGTAAGAACGGTTCTTGGTCATTTGAGCCTCACGAAAACGTTACTTTAAAAAATAAAGTTTTCACTTTATCTGATAAAGCATCAAAGGTGAGGAGCCCTCAGATGTCAATCAATCCGAAGATTCTCGTGACAAGCGCTGCTGGCAAAACCGGAATTCCGGTCACCCTTCAATTGCTGGAACAGGGCGTCCCCGTGCGGGCGTTTGTCCGTCGCCGCGATGCACGCTCGGAAAGGCTGGAGACAGCTGGTGCAGAGGTCTTTGTCGGCAATCAGTATTCGCTGACCGACATGCGCATGGCAATGACCGGAGTGCGCCGCGCCTATCAATGCGCACCAACCGCGCCGAATGGCCTTCACTTCAACACGGTCTTCACAGCCGCAGCCTGGGAAGCGCAGCTGGAACACGTGGTGACATTGGGCCAGTGGCTATCGGCGGTCGATCACCCGTCCCTGTTCACCCGCGAAGTATATTTGTCCGATTTGCTGATCCGTATGAATTCGAACATGACAGTGACTTCAGTCAACCCGGGCTGGTTTGCAGACAATTACCTGATGGTACTCGACACCGCCGCCCATCTTGGTCTGTTCACGATGCCCCTGGGGCCGGGAAACGAAAAGAAAAACGCGCCACCATCGAACGAAGATATTGCCAGCGTGGTTGTCGCGTCACTGATCGACCGGGACACCCATGCCGGAAAAGTCTACCGCCCAACGGGTCCAGAATTGCTATCACCCGACGACTTGGCGGCTGCCATGGGCCGGGCGCTTGGGCGCAGGGTCAGGTACGTCGACATTTCCGAGCGAATGATGACGAAAGCATTGCGCGCACTTCCCCCATCAAATTACTCGGAAGCTGCTGTCTCTCAACTGGCGATTTACGCGGAAGAATACCGTCGCGGTGCCTTTGCCGTGAACGCCCCAACCGATCACGTAGAGAAGGTGGGAGGACGTACGCCCGAGGGCTTAGAATCCATCGTTTGCCGTACGGTCGCAACGCGCCCGGACTTGCAGTCAACTCTGCCCAGACGCCTGAAGGCCATGACCGGTTTTGGAAAAATACTTCTGACACCCTCTCTCGATCTGAACAAGGTTCAGTCCGTCAGAGACTATGTGCAGATTCAAAAGCCGCTGTTTGCCCGAGATACGCAAGAATGGCTCAGTTCGCATGACCTGAATTACATAACGCCCTTTTCGATGGATGCCGCGCATCCGCCAGACAAGACCGTGGATCCAACTCTCAAAACCTTTCAATCCCGAGGAGCGAAATAATGTCCAACTCTGATATCCTCTTTGCGCGCAACCGCGTCTTCGCGGAGACCTTTCCAGCCAGTGACCTGCCAATAGTTCCCAAACTTCGAACTGTCATTTTGACCTGCGTAGATGCAAGGGTTGACCCCGCGCATGTCCTTGGGCTCGATCTGGGGGATGCCGTCGTCATCAGAAATAACGGCGGTAGAGTCACCGAGGCCGTGATTCAGGAAATCGCCACGCTGGCTTTCATGGTTAAAAAGATGGATGGCGATAGACTCGGACCCTTTGAAGTGGTCATCATGCATCACACACAATGCGGTGCTGAACGTTTTGCAGACCCTAAATTTCAACATGCCATCATGGAAAGTATTGGCGTTGACGTGTCGGGTTCTGCAATATCAAACCATGAACAGAGTATCCGAGAAGACATCGCAAAGCTGAGCGGTGCCGGGAACGTGCCCGGATACGTGGTTGTTTCAGGGGCGATCTATAATGTGGTGACCGGATCGCTTACTGAAGTCGTTGCGCCGAGTGAACTGGGCCAGGCGCGTCCTGCCTGACATTCCCGTCGATGCGACCCGATGTACCATGTACTTGGAGTTGAGTTATGTCTGAGTGGAATTTAGCCGATGAATACCAGACCTCTGCCGGGGGAGTAGCGGCCGGAAAATGTGGCCAGGGTCCCGATTTGGTGTTGGCGCACGGATGGCCATGGTCATCATACTCCTGGCATCGCGTGATCCCAACACTCGCCCTCAGATACACGGTGCATTGGTATGACATGCCCGGCTATGGGAAATCCGAGAAGCGCAGCGACCAGCGGACCTCTCTGGACGTCCAGGGGGCCGTGTTTGTTGAGATGCTGTCGCATTGGGGTTTAAATCGCCCAACGGTGATAGCGCATGACTTCGGTGGTGCCACGACGTTGCGGGCTCATTTGCTACATGGGTCTGACTTTGAACGCTATGTACTTATGAACGTCGTCGCGATGCGCCCTTGGGGGTCAGATTTTTTCGATCATGTTGGAAAGCACGTTGAAGCGTTTCAAGGTCTTCCGCATCATATCCATCAAGCCATAGTTGAAGCTTATATTCGTGGGGCCGCTGCAAGCGATGTGTCCCAAGCAGACCTTGAGCAGCTGGTTGCTCCGTGGCTGACAGAGGAAGGCAGCCGAAGCTTCTACCGACAGTTTTCCCAGGCGGATGAGAAATACACCGCAGAGGTAGAATCCTTGTTCGGTCAAATCCGATGTCCAACGAAAGTGATCTGGGGGACAGAAGATCCCTGGATCCCAATCGAACGAGGAAAAGCACTGCACGATCTTATCGGTCAAAACAGGTTTGAAGCGTTGGAAGGCGGGGGCCATCTTCCCCAGCTAGAAGTCCCGGACAGAGTTCTGAAGGCAATCTCGGATTTTCTTTAGGTCGGACCGGATTCTGGAAAAGACCAATCATACAAACTTCGCCATAGGTATCGGTCGCGATCAACCAGAATCCTAGCCAATTGGGTTCGAACTGCTCGTTCTCAGCCAGTAGAGCCGCGATGTCGGCTTTCGTTTGAGCCTTGCCGTCGTAGAGATATCGCCGAACTTCGGGCAGATTTGGAAATATCTCCAAGAAACTCGCATCGGCTTTGCTCAACGGTCGTAACCGCCAGCAATGAAATAGGTGCAAAGGTTGCATCAGTTTCTCTTGGTTTCGGTCGAGCTTAAAATGGTGCGCGCATGTTTAGAGCGCGCATCATTCACTTAGGATGTCGCCTTGGGCAGCGCAGGATCACTACCCCATTCTGCCCATGAGCGGTGGTACACCCGCACGCGCGGGAAGCCCAAAAGGCGCAGCGCGACGTAGCTGTGGGCAGATGCGCGGCCATTTTCTCAAACTCCCGTGGCACCGATCCTTGCAGTCTTACATGGGCATCATGCCCCGCCCGCAAGTTCGGACACTTGTAGTCCTCATGTTTCGTGAGCATCGCCCAAATCTGCCGAGCCATTTTGTTGGCCAGCGCGATCTCGACCAGCATTTTCGGCTTGCGCGCCAACATGCGTGACAGCCAGCTACCTGTCATCGCCCACGGCCCGAAGAAGACATCTGGCAGACCGCTTGGATGCTGCGGTCGCACCCGCAAAGCAGCCGTTCGCAGTAGCTGCTCGAACTCAGCAGTGACAGAGGGCTGGATCGCGGACAAACAAGACCTTCAATCCATGATTCTGAACGTCCGCTCTCCTATTCCTGAGCGTGTAAGTGTTTCGCCCATTCCTTACTGAAGTCTCCGAGTGAGCAGAGATGATCATAGAGGTGTTGTCCCAGATCAGTCGACGCATATCCTTCGGCAACGCGATGAACAAATCCCGCCGCTTGAAGCTCTTTCAGTCGAGTGTTGAGTGCCGCAGGTGAGATTGATTCGCATTTTTCTTGCAACTTTCGGAATGTGCATGGGCCAGCCTCGCTCAGCGTCCAAAGGACTCCCATAGCCCAGTGCCGTCCAAGCAGGTCGAACAGAGCCATAATGGGCGCGCCGCTTTTTGAGCCACGGACAGGCTGACCTGGTATCGGTATCTTAGTCACTTGCTATACTTTCTGTATCTTCTATATTGCTATGCAATTTGTAGCAACCCGAACCAGCATTGCCAATGACCAAGACAGACACTTACGAAATCCGTGATGATCGGTTCAAACGCAGCATCAAACTGGATGAGCCGGTCGACCAAATCTGGACAGGCGGTAAATGGACCGAAGGACCGGTGTATTCTCCGACGTTCAGATGCCTGATCTGGAGCGACATTCCCAATGATCGACGGCTCCGCTGGGACGAATTGACCGGAACAGTCGGAGACATCCGCTCAGGCCTCGGATGCTACACGAATGGCTCAACGCTCGACCGGCAAGGGCGGATCGTGGCTTGCGAGCATGGGACGCGCAGTGTCACCCGGATAGAGCATGATGGGTCGGTTACGACTCTGGCCAGTCACTTCGAGGGAAAGCTGTTCAACAGCCCCAACGATGTTGTGGTGCGATCAGATGACACGATCTGGTTCAGTGACCCAGCCTACGGAATCGAGTCTGACTACGAAGGGTTTCAGGCAGACCCAGAGCTTGACGGTGAACATGTTTATCGTCTCGATCCAGCCACAGGCGATGTCACACAAGTGACTACTGACTTCGCCTGCCCGAATGGACTTGCATTTTCGCTAGACGAGCAAACGCTGTATATCGCTGACAGTGGTGGCACGCGTTATGCAAGCGGAGAGCATCATATCCGCGCGTTCTCCGTTGGTGCAGACGGCAAGCTCTCAGGCGGGGATGTCTTTGCTGAATGCGAAGAAGGCGTCTTTGACGGGTTTCGGCTCGATACCCAAGGCCGTATCTGGACGAGCGCAAAAGACGGCGTTCATTGTTACCACCCGGATGGCACGCTGCTGGGCAAGATTTTCGTACCAGAAGAGGTCTCGAATGTTTGCTTTGGCGGGCCGAAACGCAATCGCCTGTTCATCACCGCCTCCACAAGCGTATATGCGGTCCTTCTGCCAACAACTGGCGCTTTGCTGTTCTGATGCCAAAAACCTTTATGCTGAAGGCCCGCACAGGCCGCGCGTTTCGTCTTGTGCAAGGCGCACAATTGAGAGTTGCCAATACCTTCGGCTCTCGGGTAATCGACGCGTGGGCGTTTATGGCGGATGACATCGCCGAGTTCATTCGATGGAACATACCTGCGTCCATTCCGCCACTCCGACGCCGGTGAAGGGAACGATTTTTCGGTCTAACCGTCGGTGTCTCATGCTGGAATTTAACGAAGACGCGTCACCTGGTGTCCATGATTGGTTCTTCGCCGCCTGCGATCAGGCCCACTATGAAATGCTAGTTTTCAAGGGGCGCACGGGAATTGCATCGACAATCTCAGGCAAGCGATAGCGGGACTTGGATACCCAAATGATCATGTGCCCTGTCCACTGAACCTGTTCGATAACGCGCCGCTCCTTGACGGAGACACCGCAATCCATCCGCCCGTGAGCCGACCCGGCGACTTTATTGAGCTTACGGCGTTGGCCGATCTAATCATATGCTTGTCAGCATGCCCTCAGGATTTGGCTGACAAGAATGGAACCGAGCGCGAGCCGAGAGATGCCCAGGTTTCGATTATCTGACAGGAGTTTTGCGCTGAAGCCGATATTGCCGCAGCTTACACCATCACGCACATTGGGCTCAGAGCGGTCTTTGCCATATTCCGTAGGACATTGAGCCAGTTCTGGCGACTTCATGGTCTGCTCTGCGGACAAAATCTGCCGTTTAAACGTAGCATGTAAAGTCCGCCTTCGAACCTGGAGTTCGAATACGGGGATGTCGAATCAAGAAATTGGCTAAAACTGTCTGCCAATCCAAAAAGAAGGTTTACTACTACATTCGCTGTCGTTTCGTATCTTTAGCGACTTAAGCCACTCAAGTAGGCGCAGGACACAACCACCTGCCTCACACACCTTGAGCTGTGACAAGTTGGAAATGTAGAACCTGTTCATTTCATCAGGTTCTACTTTCCATAAATTGGCTAACGGTCAGGCAAGCTCACGCGCAATGTGACGTGCTTGGGCCTGAGCTGAGGCGACCGAAGCTTTGTGACGCTCGTCAGCGAATTCCTGGTACTCGGCCGCAGCTTCGAACATGCGTTCTGCGCCGAGGTACTTGCGCAATGTGCTGATATGCGCAGAAAGGTGACCCGAGTCATTGCGAATCCCACCGTCCTCAAAGCCGAATTCGCCAGCCGATGTCAGCAGCACCAGGGTTTTGCCGGACATGATCGGTTCCAGAGGGAAGTCGCCGCGCGCCAAATCAAACGTAAACGTCTTGTTGATCCGGATGATCTGATCAAACCAAGCCTTCAGCGCTGCGGGCATGCCGTAATTGTACATGGGCGTCGAAATCAGAAGGATGTCGGAGCGGTCGAGCTCGTCAATCAGCGTGTCAGACAAACTGACCAAAGCGCTCTGTTCAGGAGTGCGTTCCTCTTCTGCTGTAAAGACGGACGCGATCCAATCGTTGGAAATGAAATCTGGCGGGGTCATTCCGACGTCACGCACAATTATTTCAACGTCGGGATCAACCGTTTTCCACTCTTCCACGAAATTGTCCGCCAAAGCGCGGGAAATGGAGTTATAGGCCGCAACAGGGTTGTCGGTGTGGCGCACGCTGGCGTCAATTCTCAGGATTGTGGTCATCTTGTCACCTAGTCAGTTTGCAATGGACCATTCAAAGGTGAAGCCAGTGACGCGCAGGTACAAATGAAGAGAATTCTGAATGGAGTGAAATGACCTCAGCCATCTCTAATCGCTGAAAAAATCTTCTCCAGATAAGACGCCGTCGCAAGTACATCCGCGTCCCTGTTTGCGCCGCCGCTCAAGGATAGGCTGACCCCCGGTCTCCGTTCTCCAAATGGAATGGAAATTGTTGGCGCATTGAGGAAAGCAGCTTTCATCGATACCGACAGGATAAGGGCGTTTTCCCGTGCAAAGACCCCTTTATCGCGGGTCACAGCCAGAACCGACGGCGGGTACGACGGCAATGTCGGGTAAAGCAGCATCTTCCCTGCCAGTTCCCTGCCAAAGTCCGGGATGAGGGCCCGCCGGATTTCGAGCAATGCCTGCAGATCTTTGCCAAGGATTGAAGCCGCCTGAGCAAGCCGATCCTGCACATTTGGGTCCAGTCTGGCCTGCTGGTCTCCGACCAAACTTGGCAGAAGACGAAAGGCTTCGGCACTCACCAGCGTTCCGCAGGTTTGGAAGACCTCCGTGACACGAGTGAAACTTCGGATATCAACTCTTTCCAATTCGATGCCATGCTCGGACAAATGCTGCTGGGCCTGTTCGTACATAGCCTTGATTTCCGGGGTGAATCCCACCAGGGCATCTTCCCTCAGGCACAGAATTTGACGGCGGGCGTGCCCGGTTTCTTTGCAATCCGACAAAGCGCGATCCACAGCGCAAATCTGACTGACGTTTAAAGCGAGTGAGCCTGGCGTATCCATAGAAGGCGCCAGAGGCAAAATCCCGGCGCTTTCATAGCGGTCCATAGTTGGGCGAAACCCCACCAGGCCCTGACAGGCGGCCGGAATGCGCACGGAGCCGGAGGTATCTGTGCCCAATGCGATGTCGGCCAAGCCCAAGGCAACGGCTGACGCCGATCCGCTCGAGGAACCTCCAGGCACCATTGTGCTATCCAAAGCATTCAGAGGGGTGCCGAAATGCGGATTAACTCCGAGCCCGGAGAAGGCCAATTCCGACATGTTCACATGGCCCAGAATGATCGCGCCCGCAGAACGGAGCCTGGCCACGATCGGAGCGTCATTGTCTGCTGGTTGAGGATCGATGGCCAAAGACCCCGCATGACTTCTGAGAGTTTGCACGTCGATATTGGCCTTCACCGCAAGAAACTGGCCGTCCAACGGGCCAAGCTGCTTCCCTGCGGCCTGCCGCGCGGCGGCGGATCGGGCATCCTGCAACAGGCTATCTGGCGCAATGCTAAGGAATACCTCGCGCTGCGCGTCGAGCGAATCCAGGAAGTCGCGCGTCCGTTGAAGGATATTCATGCCGTCAGAACCGGAGCCTGATAATAGGGCAGCTCTTCAATCCGTACGCTTTGCCGGTCTGCCTTATATTGCGTGCGCACGTGCTGTGCGATCTCTCCGAGAGTAGCGAACCAGACGTCACCCCTGTTCAAGATAGATTCCATCCAGTCTTCCACCTGCCGCCACCGCGCCAAACGCCCGGTCAGGAAGGGATGCCAGATACCAATCCAGAAGCCACCTTCTTCGTATTGGGCTTCGAATTCCTCCCAAAATGGGGTCAGCCCGGCGCGTGGCCCGGCGACGGGCATCATGTAACCAATTTCCTCATAGTGGGCGAATTGCGGCCAGTCGTCGGTCCCCCAATGCGATGGAAGTTCGACCAAAGTCCGGCCGCCGGATCGCATGAGGTATGGCACATCATCCGCCATCAGCGAACTGTCATAGTCGAATTCATGCTTGTTCAGCAGGTCGATGACGGCTTGCGTCACATTGTAAACCGGTGCGCGATAGCCTTTTGGCACATTTCCCAGAACCCGCTTATGCGACTCCAGCGCGCGTTCGAACCAATAGGCTTGTTCAGACGCGCTGTGGTTTGTCGGGTCTTCGTGCAAATAGCCATGATGGCCGATTTCATGACCATCTTTCAGGATGGCTTGCATAGCATCTGGATATTGCTCCACGACCCATCCGGGGGCGAAGAAGGACTGTTTCAGCCCGAGACGTTTGTAGGTTTCTAGAATCCGAGGGATGGCAACCGTCGGCCCGTAGCGCCCCATGGAGATCGGATAGAGGCGATCATGCCCATCGACCGGCCTTGCGATATGGATCAGGCTGTCCGCATCGATATCAAAGGTGATCGCACAGGCGCATCGCGCGCCATTTGGCCAGATTATTTTCTTCTGCATGGTCTTGCTCCTCTGTCACAATTGCTGGGCGTTGTTCGTCAGCCAATCGTCATACCAGCGCTGCAATGCGGATTTGACGGCGGCATATTCACTAGCGCTCAGCCTTTGATCCGCGGCGCGCTGCATGCCGTCGGTGATGTTTTGAAGAATTTTCTTTTCGTCGCACTTTTTGGCTTCGCCGTGCGAAACGGCCAGTTGTCCGCCGGTGAAGACGCTATGGATATCCGTGGATTTTGCCGAGCTGACCAACAGCTCAACCGGATCAATGCCGGGGTCCAGCCAGGGACCTTCAAGACGGTCCAGGCGCAGGATCACAAAGTCGGCGCGTTTGCCGACGGACAGGCTTCCGATGCTGTGATCCATTCCCATCAAACGCGCGCCACCTAAAGTGGCCATGTCGAAAACATCCTTCGCGGTCAGACTAGGGTTCGCCCGATCACTCGACCAATAAAGGCTTTGCGCCAGACGCATTTCGCCGAACATATCGTCATCGCCTGCCAGGCTGGTCCCATCCATCCCCAGTGCTAGGTTGATACCCATCCGCTTCATCAATGGCGCGGGTGCAATGCCGGAGCGCAGCCGCAAATTGGAGCTAGGATTGCACACTAAATGCGCGCGCGCCTCAGCCACTCGCGCCACATCTTTTTCGTCCGCCCAGACCATATGCGCCAAAGACAAGCCGTCAGTGAGCAAGCCAGCTTTGCCCAATTCTGCGATGGCACCCTGAAAACTCCAGGCTGTAGCCGACAGGTGCTGCAGCCGAGACTCCTCGGCATGGGTGTGAATGCGCTGGCCGCTTTCGCGAACCTCCGTGGCGATGTCGCGCAGGGTCTCTCGGCCCGTCCAATGCGGTGCCGTGGGGCCAAACCACACATCAGCGCATTCATAAGCCGCGTATTCGCCATGCATCCGGGACAGAAGCCGCGCAAAGCTTTGCGGTTCAATACGAGTGCGCGCAACGTGCTGGCGTTGCAGTTTGCATCGCAGAACTTCGGGCAAGGTGGTCAGAAACGACTGGCTTTGCCCATATGGATGCACAAGCTGGTTGTGCCATCTCTCGCCCGGCGCGATGGCACAGGACAGGCCAAGCCCATCATATACGGCGATTTTGTCCCTTACCTTCGCTTCGGCAAGAGCCGCGGTCTGACCTGCGGTGCAGGCATCCACAACAGCCGTTACCCCATTCTTCAGCAAGCGCATTGCCGCGTATTCGGTGGCGAGGCGCGGCGCAACTTCGGCTGCGCCAGCGGAGGCGAAAATCCAAGGCTCTAACAGGTCATCCCGTATCCCTTGGTTGATCAGGTTCACCCCATAGCAATGGTGATGCGCATTCACAAACCCGGGCAGGATCGCCGTGTTTGTGTTCGAGTGCACCCTTGCGCTGGGATAACGTGACTTCAATACGGCCAGAGGCGCCAAGCCACCTATTCTGCCGTCTAAAACATAAAGCGCGAAGTCGTTGTGACTGTGAAAGGCATCTTCGATGATCCAGCGGGCAGAAAATATGTCGCCACCATCAGCCGTCATGAACAACAAATTCCAGTGCGCTCGGCTTGCCTTCGTCCCCGTTGACTGGAGTGATATCCTGCGGGCAGGCCGACATAACGACGTAGACTGGCATCTCAGCTTTGAAGGTCATGCTGTCCCCCGGCTTTGACACTGGCGCAGCCCAGGCAAGGCTGCCATCAGGGTGAACTGGTACGTTCATCCACAGGTTGAAGGGTGCTGGCATATGTGGTGCTTTTTTCCCGATAGCAAGCAAGGCCTGCCTCAAGTTGTCGGCGCAATTGTCGTGGTAATCAGTGACGCCCATTTGCTTGTACCGGTTGGCATCGCAAGCGGCGATCGTTGTGTCATGAACACCCGGCGATGTGTCTTGGGTCAGCGTCAGAAGAGGATTGCGCAGATTGCTGACCAACCTGTCACCGATCTTTGGGAAAACAGACAGAAGATCCGTATGCACATGCGGCATGGACAAATATTCATGCAGCTCTGCCGCATTGAACGCCCAGAAATCGCAGACTTGCCAGCCGGTCGGATTGGTGATGGTCAAAGTTTGTCCGGCTGTCAAACGCACCGCGACACCACAACGTGCTGGCACTGTATACCGTTCTGCAATGACCGGGACGCCGTCGCTAGAGACCGTGCTGTCCAGAGTTTGATTGAAACCATCGGGTTGGGAAGGGTCAAAACTATGCATGCGCAAGAACTCCTGATTAGGGGTTCAGAAACGCATGCTTCTCGGCAATTTAGAAATGACAAAAATTCAAGCGACGGATTAGATCGTTGCAGACGCGCTATTCTTCAAAAAACCTTTGACCGACGACGCTGTCGCGAAACTCATCTGCTTGGTCCAATAGCCATTCCCGGAACACACGTACGCGTGCACGATTGGCGTAAGTTTCCGGGCAGACGAGAAAATAGCTCTTGTTCTTCAATGCCGCGTCAAAGGGGGCGACCAGCATATTGCGTTCCAGAAAACGCGCGGCGGCCAAAAGGCTGACCAGGGCCACACCATGACCATCGCTTGCCGTCAGCAAGCAGATGTGTTCCTCGGAATAGGTGACATAGGGCTCGACGTCACTAGTTTGTAAGCCAGCCGCGTCCATCCATCGCGCCCAACTCGGATCCGCATCAGAAAACCCGCTCCATTGGTATTCGATCAGACGAGACTTCAGAAGATCTTCGGGGGAACCCAGTGACTTCGCCTTTTCCACGCTACAGACAGGGGCCACCCAGTCATTCAAGACCCAAGCCACATTGCTGTCAGGATAATCGCCAAAGCCATACCGAATAGCCACATCCACATCGCTGGATTTGAAATCCACCAGTTGATCACTAGACAGAACCCTTACCGAGATATCCGGGTATTTCTCGTAAAAGCCTCGCAGCCGCGGGCTAAGCCAATTGGCGGCAAAAGACCCGGTTGTTGAGATTGTCAATGTGCCCGCAAGATCGTCTTCCTCCAGCGCGAGAGAGGCGGCTTCAATGTTCTTGAAGGCTTCAATGATGTGGGGCGCGTAGTTGGCCCCATCCTCCGTCAGTTTCAAGGCGCGGGTCAGCCGGTGAAACAGGGGCACCCCAAGTTGATCCTCCAGCGATTTGATCTGATGGGAAATGGCAGTCGGAGTGACGCATAGTTCATCGGCGGCATCCTTGAAACTCAGATGCCGGCAGGCCGCTTCGAAGGCCTGAATGCTTTTCAACGACGGTATCTTCGCCATGACGCGCGGCTTTGCTCTCCTGATGCGATGCTAATTCGTCGCTTCACTCTAACCCGATTGCCAGCTCACATGTGGGCGAATTTCTCAGCTGTGAGGTGAAAACATCTAATTTGAGAAGATAGGGCATTCTCTCTTGAAGGTGCTGTCAGACTAATTCGAACTAGTCTCAGTTTGCCTCGGAAACCGCGAACCTATCCGGAAAATAGTTGACGCCACTCGCTAAGAGCGGCGGCGCGGGTCAGCTTGAAGGTATCTCTGGTTGCGAGCGATCTTTCCTGGTTGAAGTGGTTGTAGACGGAGGAGTGGACGGAAGCGAATTTCTGTAAACTTCGCATGCGCCTGAACCGTTGCATCGCGCATTCGCGTCGTCGGAAAGGAAGGTGTGAATTCTCGACGCGGTTGTTGAGCCACCTGCCCGTCCGCTGCTTTTCGGCAGCACCCAGTTCTCTGAGCGCGGCTCTGTATGAGGCGAAGCGATCCGTGACGACGGTTTCCGCTTTGCCGTGTCGCTTCATTAACTTCTTGAGGAATTTCACTGCAGCCTGCTTGTTTCGGCGTTTGGTAACAACGACTTCCAGTACCTCGCCTTCGTGATCAACAGCCTGCCAAAGATAATGCCGCTTGCCATTCACCTTCACGAAAACCTCGTCCACGTGCTACTTCCATTTGGAGAACGCGCGCAGTTGCTGAACACGCTTCCGTTTGATCTCAGCAGCAAACATTGGGTCAAACCTGTTCCACCAATACCGGACAGTTTCGTGCCTCACGTCGATGCCTCGCTCGTGCAACAGATCTTCGACATTCCGAAGCGAGAGCGGGAAACGGATGTACAGCATCACCGCAAGATGGATGACCTCTGGGCTGGTTTTGAAATACTTGAAAGAGGCAGGATTAGTCATGGGCAAAAGCTACGCAACACCCCTGCCCCGCTCAACCCAAGTTCTTCTGACAAGACCACTGCAAGCTCTATGAATGTCAGCCACTGTCTACGGCCGACGTCCGCGACGGGGTGCCTGAGTGACCGGATCGCGGACCTTGTTGACATTCGCCGCGCCTGCAATCTGTTGAGCAAGGCAAGGGTTAAGGCCACGCAAACAGACATTCGCTGCTAGAGCAGCACTAGGACTTAGTGACGGCGGCAATGCACTGGAAGCGGACTTTTAAATCAAAGATGCAGTGTTTTGGAGCCTTGGACAGCAGCTATGCGGACAAATCGGTCATTCTCGTTTCTTGAAACCTACACAAATCAAAATTCGACATTCATTGAGGTCTCGACTGCATGTACACCTATACCTACGACAATGCCCGCAAAGATAAGCCCTACAAATGCGTTGATAACCGCCAAAGCCCGGCTCGCGGGTTTCTCCGGCCTAATGTCACCGTAGCCAACCGTAGTTGCGTTTATGAAGGCATGGTAAAGGCTCGGTCCGGTCGACCAGCCTTCGATCCGACCAATTGATATCCCCAGCATGCACACCAAAACCAACAAGAACACAAGTATCGGTGACAGGTAGATCAGGTCCCAAAGGAAAACTGACAAAAACATGCAAATATAGCTTGCGTCGCAACCCATGGCGATACTCTGCCTCACTGCCAGTTGGGGCCTAATTGAATACCAGTGTTTTAACAGGAAGCAGAATGGCCTGTGCACGCAAGACAATTGCATTTGCTATACCCATGCCATCCACAATCCTTGCGATGAGGGCAGACAGGCCCGTGATCTCACCAGCGTCGATTTCCTTTGCTCGGCTCGTATAAGCAACGCCAACGCACGCACTACCGGGCGGGATGCTATCAAGATACCGTGGAAAAATAGGTGCTAGGAACGCTGTAACTGTACCGGGTCGCGCTCGATCCTGTTGATCCAGCAGCGCATCCCCCGGTCGGAATTGCCCTGCAGCAATCGCCTCCTGCACGTCGTCCACAACCATTGGTATTATGGTCAGCGGTTTAGATGCACAGGTAATTTCCACCAGCATACCCGGCTTTAGCACACTTGCAGAAATCTGACCAAAAGCCGCGATAAAGCGTCCCTGTCCCGTGACATCGGGTACCAAAATCCCGGCGGGGCGTAGAATTGGATTAACGATATCACCCGGCTTTAGTAGGAACTGCGTTACCGTCCCATCCACCTCTGCAAACACAGTGGATTTTGATATCTCGTTCTCAGCCTCTCTCAAAACCGCACGTGCAGTTTCAAGCTGTGCGGGGAGAAGAGTGGTTTGGCGCAATTTAGCACCATCCAGAGAGGCAATTGCGGCCGCACGCTGGCTTTCCGCGCCGGACACTGCTGTTTGCAAGCGTTCCAGTTCCTGCTCACTAACAACGGTGTTGTTTCGTTCCGCAAGCTCCAGACGTCGCTCCAAATCGCTCGTAGCCTGAGCAAGGTCAGCTTCCGTCGCCTCAACCCGAGCGTTGGCGCTCGCGACTTCCGTTGCGGTCAGGCCCAAAGTCGCCTCAATCTCTTCGATACGACGTTGAGCCGTTTTCGCTGCTGCCTCCTGCCGTATGGTATCCAGTCGGAAAATGGCCTCGCCAGCTAAAACGTCTTCATTATTGGCAACGTAGACTTCCGCGACCCGCCCCGCACGATCCGACAGAATGGTAACCGTGCGAAACGCAGCAGAGACATTCCGCGTTGAGGGGTGAAAATAGAAGATCACCGTGATCAGCGTCACGGCCAGTATTGCACAGGCAGTCAAACCCCACCGCAATTCATACCAGACATTGAACAGGGTTATTTCGTGGCCCCACCGCTTGCCTTGCTTGTAGCGGCGATACAGATAGTCCGGCACGATTGTAATCAGCGCAGAGAAGACTAACTCAAGCATCGTGGCTCTCCGAGACGTCTACTTCGTGCTTGAGTGGAAAGATTTCATGCAAAGGCACGGCGGCGATCAGAATTGCCGCGATCCAAAAGGCGTTGTTCAGAGTGAAGAGGGAGATCAACCCAAGCACGCCGACTAACTGCATTTGTACCTTATGAGCACCGGCGGCCATGCGGTCGGGAATGGCTTGTACGGTGAAGTAGAGCGCACCAAAACCCAGCAGCACTATGACTAGAACCAACCCAACAACGATCAGAAAACCGTCTGTCTCCCCCGGGGGTGTTACCCAAAAAGGGAGTCTTGCCATCGCCTCATCAGAAATAGAACTGTTCACCTGTCCCCCCGCATCCAAGTGATCACCTTCAAATATAACTGATTGAAATCAAGAAAACCAATTTGTCTTGTGGCTTTGATTTTTTTGAACGCATCATGGCAAACTTGGCTAAACCACTAGGCTTTGAAACTGGGGTGCAGATCAAATACCGGGAATATATTCAGATTATTGTTGGGTCCGCTCTGGGGTCGTAGCTGCCGAATGCATCCGCAGCATTCAACTGGCACGGTAATGGCCGCTCAGAGCTCGGAGCAGACGTTCGGCAGAATTCAGCGAATATCTGCTGAGCGGACAAAGCGGACGTTCGAACTCAGCCACAAGAACAATTCCCACGCAACTGGCAAACTGGGTCAATGCTGTGATCAGAACCTGACCCTAAACGCCAGTCCAACCAATGGCGCAGTATCGTAGCTCTGGCGACTTATTTCTGCTCCATTCGCATCATCTAGCGTCAGGCGGCCATCAAATTCTGCGCCTGCGAATACGCTCAATGAAACTCCAGGATTTGGGTTGTAACCAACGGAAAGTACGACGGGGACACTCTTGTCTTCGCCCACCCCGTCCGGCGCGAGACCTTCCCCATCCAACCTGAATCGAATTCTCTCCGATCGTGCGGTTAAGGAAAGGTCTATGGTCTCAGTCAACGTGTAGCTCAGCGTCAACCCGGGGCCTTGTGTTGCTCCAATCCCTGAGCCAGTGTTCAAGTTCCAGCGATCATTTAGGTCCCAATCAATCAGTAGGGCCGGAAAAAAATCGGCACCGCCATCGTCAAATTGAGAGAACGCGCCAAAGGCCGGTCCTATCGTCAGGCGCTCGTTAAGTTGCCAAGCAATACCCGCGAAAACACCGTAGGTCCTACCATCAGATGCGGAAGCTCCACTTTGATAATCCCACCTGATCTGTGGTGACACAAAAACTGTTGCTGTATCGCTCGCACGAAATCGCATGGGAACAGCAACGCGCAAGTCACGAATGTTCTCCCATGGCTGATTGTTCGATTGACTAAAGCTATAATCCAGCTTGCCGAAGCTGGTTGAAAGCCCAATGGAGTTTCCTCCTTCCAGATTGTAAAGTGCGGTAGCGCGTAGAAATGTTCGGCTTGCTGAGAATTCGCCACCGTCACTCAAATCCGCGTCCCCTTGAAACGCAGCAAGCCCATCAACCTGATACGCCCAACCTAGCCGAGGCTGCGCAGCTGAAGGTAACGCTGCAAATCCTAGAGAAGTAGCTCCAAAGCAGCACGTTAGAAAAAGGTTTTTCATTTGGCATTTCCCACGTGACGCTGATTCCTTTTGGGTTGCCATTCCTGAACGAGCGTTTCAAGCCCAATAAAATCTGCTCTGCGGGCCAAAGCAGCCATATTGTTTCAGTAGCTTGGTAACGCACAGGCCTCTAAATTGTTGAACATTACAGCGAAAACAATGGCCTCCTGGCGACTCCACTCACTTGCGTCTCCAGGAGGCAACCAGACGAGTCTGGTGAATGCGCGAGCAACAGAGGTAATACAAATTTGCCACGCATTCGAATACTTGAATCTAAAATGCAACAATTCAAGTAATTTTACGCGCGCCAAAAAGTTTACTCTCGCGCGCTTGAGAATTTCTTGTTTGTTTCAACCTACACATCCGCGTCAGAAAACGTGGCTGCGCTGTGCAAATGGCGGGTGACGAACTTTGACTGTAGCGAACAGAATTTGCGCTCATGCCAACTTGATTGACTACCAGCGGCTAGCGCACATTCGACATAGTCTGGCTAGTCCCATGGTCAGATTATTTCCCCGCGTTGCCCATCATCCCAGATAAAGGTGACGCGGGGAACTTTGATCCATCCTTCGATCAGTACCGTAACAACAACACCCCAAAAGTACGGCCCGCGTTGTTCACTTGGTTTCCCTCCGAACGATGCGGGTCATTTTTGAAGATGGGGGTGTAATGAGTTTCCGTTATCCAGAGTGACCGACCGGACCTTCCAATTCTGGTTCGGTCGGTGGTGCATCAAGTGCCTTTCGAAAGATCACCTTGTCGTCGCCATCGGCCCAAAAATCGCGGATACTCGAAGGTTGGTTCGAGTTGGAGTGTCTGAAATGGGTTCGGAGCGGTCATTCGATCCGATCTGACGAACGGCTGCCATGCGGACATTGCCGACAAAAAAACAAAACTAAAACTCTGGTTTACGATAGGATAAACCGTTGCCTAGACAGCCAGTTTTTGATTTCAACCTCGTTCAAGCGCTCTTGGTTTTTTGCGCTACCCACTTAATCTTCAGGGATACTTGAACCGAAGAACTCGAACTTTCGAGTGCTACCCACTGTGATCGGTTTCTCGTTGGCAAAAAGACTGCTATCAAATGAGAACGAATTATCGGTTCCGGTCATCTGAATGTGAGAATAAATGCGCTTAGCTCTTTTCATTCTCTTGCCGATTATGTTTATCGGGTTGCTTGTTTTTCTGATCTTTGGCTTGAAACCGCCCAACAGTATTAAGCTGGCTGCTGGCATAAGCGGCGGCGGATATTGGCAAGTTGGACAACTCTACAAAGCAGAACTTGCACGTGACGGCATTCAGGTAATTTTAGTAGAAACCGAGGGGTCCGTTGAGAACATTCAGAAACTCGTTTCTGGCGAAGTGGATGCCGCATTTATTCAAGGCGGCCTCGAACTACCTCAGGACGAAAACTTACAGTCTCTGGGCGCCATTTTTCTTGAACCCATGGTGGTGTTCCGCGGAAAGTCTAGTCCAGTCGGGGCTAATGCAGGAGAATGGGGAGACATACGCTTAGCTGCAGGATCTAAGGCGTCCGGTACTCGCGCCGCCGCTTTAGCGCTAATTGAGGCCGCTGGGTTGCAAAATGTCGGCATAAACCTCGTCGATGTCGGGGGAAATGATGCGATAAAGGCGTTATATGCCAACGAAGCGGATGCGGCGTTGTTTGTCGCTCCACTCGATGCACCTTACCTTATGGATGCGATCTTTGATCCAGAAATTATTTTTGTCCCTATGGCTTTGGTCGACGCACTTGCATTGAAACTTTCCGGAGCGAATTCGGTAACCGTACCGGCAGGATCAATCACACTCGACCCTCCGAGACCACCAGAGGATGTTAAGATCTTAGCATTACGAGCTTCACTTATCGCCGCATCCGATCTGCACCCTGCTGTAACCGATAGGTTAGTGAATGCAGCAAAGAACATTCATAGCGAACCAAATATTTTGCAAAGTGCGCGCGAGTATCCAAACACGGCTTCGCCACCTGTACCATTAAACAAAATTGCCACAGAACTCATAAACTCTGGGCCAAACTTTTTGCACGGCGTGTTGCCATATTGGATCGCAGCGCAGTTCGGCAGCGTACTGTTATTGCTGTTGCCTTTGTTGTTCTTATTGCCGTTTCTGCGGATCGTCCCATCCGGTTACGTGTGGTTTCAAAAGCGTCGCGTCTGGCGTTTTTATCAGCGCATCGCTGCGCTTGAGGAGGAACTCAGCAAGGCACAGACCTCAACTGAGGTAGAAGAGGTCGCCAAAAATATCGAAGAAGTGGACACCGCCCTTGCAAATCTGAATCTGCCTCTCGCATACCGCCAGGGAGCATATGATGCACGTTTGCACATAGATCTAATTCGACAGGAGATTGCGCGTCGTCGAACTGCCAAAATTGATGGAACCACAACGTTCTCAAGCAAACCAAGGTAGAAGACAATTTTGATTTAAGACTTCGGTACAGTCGTGTGCTTTAGTTGTTGCGTGAGCAGTGCTTTGGGCTCGCAGCCATCGTTAGTAGAGTTTTCTTTAACGGCAGCTATGCTAGGCGAATATAGTTCAGATTATGCGTCATAGTTACTTGTATTGAGCGTTGTAAGCTCTGAACAAAATATGAGGTTAGGAAATGTTCCGTTTAGCATCTATTCTGACTATCGCGCTTGCGGCTGGTGCACACGCCGAGGACGTCCCAAACACTCAACCGGGCGACAGAGAGTATTCCCCTTACCCACAACAAGACTTTCCCAATCAGGTCTTTTTCGGCGACACTCACTTGCATACCTCTTACTCTGCCGATGCCGGTATGATCGGGAATGTACTTGGCCCTGACGAAGCGTACAGGTTTGCCAAAGGCGAAGTCGTTACATCCAGCACCGGTGTCGAAGCTAGGTTGCGCCGACCACTAGATTTTCTGGTCGTTGCCGATCACGCTGAGAACTTGGGTCTCGCGCCGCTGTTGGCAGCCAAAGATGCCACCCTGCTCTCCACAGAGTTTGGACAACAACTTAATGCGGCTGTCGAGGCCGGTGATCCTGTTGGCGCATGGTCGATTTGGAGCCAAGCCAAATCCACTGGCACAGACCCATTGGCGGATTATCTGGAGATTTACCAAACAGCGTGGAGCAACATTACCTCTGCCGCTGAGGCACACAATCAACCGGGTTTGTTTACTGCGCTTATCGGGTTCGAGTGGACCTCAAATCCACAGCGGAACAACCTGCACAGGAATGTCATTTTCAACGGTGGCAAAGAGGGCGCTGACAAGATCATCCCGTTCTCAAACTTTGATAGCTTCGACCCCGAAGACCTTTGGGCATGGATGGAACAAGCAGAAGAGACAACAGGCCAAAAGCTGCTCGCGATCCCACACAATGGCAATTTGTCCAACGGGTTGATGTTCGACGAAGTGCGCTTGTCCGGCGAACCGTTCGATGTTGAGTATTTCAAACAGCGTGCCAAGTGGGAACCGATCTACGAAATCACGCAAATGAAAGGTGACGGCGAAGCACATCCCATGCTGTCACCAGACGATGAATTTGCTGACTTCGAAACGTGGGACAAAGGACAACTTGGACCAGAGCCCAAGACACCGGAGATGCTTCCACGCGAGTATGCGCGGGCAGCATTGCGGCGGGGGCTTGGATACGAGGCGGAAACAGGGACAAACCCTTTCAAATTTGGCGTGATCGGTTCAACCGATGCTCATACATCGCTGTCTACGGTTGGCGAGGACAATTTCTTCGGGAAAGTCGCGGCTGTTGAACCTACTGCTGACCCGATCCGATTTGAAGAAGTCGTCGGCGGCATTGGTGGTGACGAGAGTGTTGCCCAATATGCATGGCAGACTTCGGCGTCGGGTTTGGCGGCCGTTTGGGCAAGGGAAAACACCCGCGAGGCCATTTGGGATGCTTTTGCTCGGAAGGAAGTCTATGCGACCACGGGGCCGCACATGCGTATTCGCGTTTTTGCGGGGTACGTATTTGATGTAACCGACCTGCCACGTGCGGATTTTACCGCGTATGGATATGAAAATGGCGTCCCGATGGGGGCGGATTTGCCAGCGGATAGTGACGGTCGGTCTCCGCGCCTTCTCATCCGTGCGCTCCGTGACCCTGATGGGGCCAACCTCGACCGTATTCAGATTGTCAAAGGCTGGCTGAACAGTGACGGCACAACGTCGGAACGTGTTTATGATGTTGCTTGTGGCGGGCGTGAACTTGTAAACGCGGCGTGTGACGGCCCGGTTGGCAATACGGTGGATGTAGAAAACGCGTCTTGGACAAATGACATCGGCCAGGCAATTCTCGCCGGATATTGGGAAGACCCGAACTTCGACCCGACGCAAAGCGCGTTTTACTATGTCAGAGTGCTGGCCATACCAACGCCGCGTTGGACGACATACGATGCAAGGATGTTCGGAACGGAGATCCCAGACGAAGCACCGCTTTCGCTACAGGAAAGAGCCTACACATCACCAATTTGGTACACACCTCAGGGATGAGTGATATTAGGTTAAGACTAAAAATCACTTAGTCTGCTCTGGGCTCATTGCCGCAATCGGGTGCAGCACAGCATTTACGTGATGGTGCTGTCAGACGAATTCGAACCAGTCTCTATTAGGCCAGTGACGCTGTCCTTTATCCAGCACCAAGTTCGCGCCACTCGGCAAGAGCGGCGCTTCGTGTCAACTTGAAGGAGTCTCGGCTGGCTAGCGATCTTTCCTGGTTAAAGTGGTTGTATACGGAGGAATGGACGGAGGCGAATTTCTGTAGACTTCGCATGCGCCTGAAACGTTGCATCGCGCGTTCGCGTCGTCGAAACGGCAGGTGCGAGTTCTCGACGCGGTTGTAGAGCCACCTGCCCGACTGCTGTTTTTCGGCAGCACCAAGCTCTCTGAAAGCGGCCCGATACGATGCGAAGCGATCCGTGACGACGTTTTCCTGTCGACCGTGCCGCTTCATCAATTTCTTGAGGAATTTAAGTGCTGCAGCTTTGTTTCGGCGTTTGGTGACAACGGCTTCCAGCACCTCGCCTTCGTGATCAACAGCCCGCCAAAGATAATGCCGCTTGCCATTCACCTTCACGAAAACCTCGTCCACGTGCCACTTCCATTTGGAGTATGCTCTCAATTGCTGCACCCGCTTCCGCCTGATTTCAGAAGCAAACATTGGGCCAAACCTGTTTCACCAATATCGGACAGTTTCATGGCTCACGTCGATGCCTCGTTCATGAAGCAGATCTTCGACATTCCGAAGAGAGAGTGGAAACCGAATATACAGCATTACCGCAAGACGGATGATTTCGGGACTGGTTTTGAAGTACTTGAAGGAGGCAGGATTGTTCATGGGCAAAAGCTACGCAACACCCCTGCCCCGCTCAATCCAAGTTCTTCTGACAAGACCATCCTCAGTGCGGAGGCAAGGCAAATCAATCCGAAGGAACATTTTTGTATATCTCGCCGTTTTTGATGATCACCGAAAGGTTGTCGTCCGGTTTTGCTAGAAGAAATACATTTTGCGTGGGATCTCCATCCACAAGAATGACGTCGGCATATGCACCTTCCTCAATTACGCCCAGCGCATGATCTGGATAGGGGTTTCGGGCACCAGACAATGCCAGAAGCTGAGCCGCATTCGTTGTCGCCTGCTCCATAATTTCAACCGGAGTGAACCACTTTTGGCGCAGGATGAATTCTTGCGGCGCGTTGGCAAAGTTCGCAGGTGTGCCGTAGATATCGGTACTGTGCGTAACTGTTACGTTGTACTTTTTTGCAAGCGTGAACATTTGATCAAGACCGGCATAGGTCTTGTTTAGCTGCTCGATCTGCTCGTCATCAAAGTACGGCAACTTCTGTGTATAGGCGAAAGTCTGAGCCGACAGGAAAGCGCCTTTGTCGGCCATGAGCTTCATAGTTTCTTCTGAGATCAAGTTGCCGTGCTCAATGGATTTCACACCTGCAAGTAAACTAGCCTGTATACTGCGATCATTGTATGCGTGCACCATCACATAGGTGCCAAAGTTCTCGGCTACTTCGACAACCGCACTGATTTCTTCATTGGTGTATTCCTGGACGTCCACAGGGTCGTGCAAGCCGCTTACAGAACCGCTCACCAGCATTTTCACTTGTGACGCACCTTTACGGAACGCATCCCTGGCGCCCCGCATCACTTCTGCTTTGCCATCTGCAATGTATGCCAGGCTCATAGTCTCGGTTTCATCTGGATATCCACCTTTTTGTGGCGTCGGGTTGTCCAGGTTGCGAAAGTCTCCGTGCCCGCCGGTTTGCGTGATGGCTGCGCCACTGGGATAGATACGTGGGCCGGTTGCCAAATGCTCATCGATTGCACGTTTGACGCCCATCTATGGCCCAGCGGCCTCACGTATTGTCGTGACACCATTCATCAGTACACGCTCGGCGTTTTGTTCGGCCAGAAATGCCAGATAGAAAAGATCGGTGTCCTTCAGCTCATTGGGCGACAGGGTGTCCATGATGTGAACATGGGTATCGATCAGGCCGGGTATCAGAGTTTTGCCTTTGGCGTCGATAACCTCAGCACCCTCTGGTGCCGTGATTTCTGGCGCTATGAATTTGATAGCATTGCCTTCAATCAGAATGTCCATCGGACCCGAAGCGGCATTCATGCCCGCAGTCCAGTAGCTGGCGTTGTCGATCAAGATCGAAGTTTGCTCTTGTTGCGCTTTCAGCGGGGATGCAACCGGTAGTGCGGTTCCCAGCAGCGCGGTAAAAAGACCAATTGAACGCTTCATAGAAGTATTCCTTGTATGTTGAGCTACGACTTGCACCAAGGGCTATTTAGCCCTCGGTTTTACCGGTTTGACAACAAGAAGGATTCAGTGGCGCAGGGCTTCACTGAATTTGACGTTGAATGAAGCGCTGTCCCAGGGGTCGAGCATGATGCGTACGATGTTCACGCCTTTGGGCTCACTCAGTTGTTCAAGCACATCGGCCATCTCTTTTTCAGTGCGGGCAACATAGCCCTTGGTGTTCACTCCCTTGACACCTCCGAACGCGGACCCGAGTTCTTCGTAGTTCCAGACAGGCGTGTTGTTGTAGCTGCGTTCCTTGCCGGGATAGATCTGGCGCTCGGCACCGTAGCCGCTGTTGTCGAGTACAAAGATTACCGTATCGATATCGTATTTGATTAGGGTGGAAACTTCCTGTGCGGTCATATGGAATGCGCCGTCACCTGAGATCATGTAAGTACGCCGACCTTCGGCTTCCTTGGCAAATACACCGCCCGTGAACATTCCGAAACCTGCACCCAGTGATCCCCAGTTGCCGACACCGTAGATGTCCATGCCAATCGGGAATTCAGCCTGCGAGCCGTTGATGTAGCCACCGGTGTCGCCAAAAAAGACATCGCCTTCTTTCGCGTAGTTTGAGAACTGAACGAACAGCCGGTCGATGGTCAGAGGTGCGTCGGTCGGCTCAAAGGCGTCTGAGCGTTGGAAGCAGAAGCGGCTGTCGTCCTTGCCCACCATCAAGTCACCCGGTTCGATGGATTGGACCGCACTGATCAGGGCCGGCAGGAAGTCCCGCAGATAAACCTTGTCGAACACAGTGCCATCAACTGTCACCAGATCGAAGTCGACCCAGATGTTATGCTGATCAGTGCCCATATTGCCGGTAAAGACGCCGGTGTCGAACTCATTGAAGGACATTCCCAGTGCAATCGACACATCGGCACTTTCCACCGCTTTAAGTGTCGCGTCATTCGACATTGCACCCATATACAGGCCGACGGCATTGGGATGGCCTTCAAAGTCCGAGATCTTGCCGACAAAGGTCGTTGCCACTCCGGCATTCAATCCTTCGACAAGGGCTTTTGCGGGTTCGATCAGCTTTTCGCGTTGCAGCAAATGGCCTGTTACGACAGTGCGGGTCCGGCACTCTTTCAATACGGCAACAGCGGCGTCAACGGCTGCCTTTAACCCGTCATCCGACGACTGGTGCATCATCAGGTCCAGTGCCTGGTTGGCCACCGGAATTTTCGCGGTCTGGATGTCGTATGGGATTTCCAGATAGATCGGCTTTTTCGATTGATAGGACAGACGCAGAATATCATCGATTTCCTGCGCGGCGGCTTCTGCGGACATCAGACGGTGCGCAGCAACGGTGATGGGCGCAAAGGCTTTGAGGTAAGCGTCGAAGTCCTGACCCATCACGTGGTGCAGCTTCCGGCGCGATGGGGTTGTGATCACTTCGACACTGGGTGCACCGGCAATGACGACCATGGGAGTGTCGTCGGCATAGGCCCCACCGACAGCGTTTGCCGTGCTAAGGGATCCAACCCCGAACGTTACAGCCATCGCGCCAAAGCCGGAAAGCTTGGCGTAGCCGTCTGCGGCATAAGCCCCATTCAGTTCGTTACACACCAGAACGTGCTTGGAGTCGTGGTCACCGTCGATCAATTCGTCGAACAGTGGCAGGACATAGTCGCCGGGGATGCCAAAAACGTGGTTGGCGCCCAGTTCGGCCATGCGGTTAAAGAGGTAGGTAGAAACGGTTGTTGTTTGAGTAGTCATTGGTCTTTCTCCGAGGTTGAAAGCGCTAGCACCATGCTTGCGTCTTGACGGAGAAGTAGGGTCCATGTTTGATTCTATATAGACGAATATCTGATCTCTTAGAGGTCATTTTTGATCCCTAAGAGGAGCTCTGACCAATGTCCCAACCTGATCTGGAAGATTTACGCCTGTTCCTCATTGTAGTGGATCACGGGTCTATTGCAGCAGCGGCCAGAGCGGATGGGACACCCAAGCCCAGCATCAGCCGCCGAATGGCCAATCTGGAAGCGGCGGTAGGAGAGAAGCTGTTTGATCGCGGGGCCAATCGACTTTCCCTAACCCCACGCGGCGACGAATTGAACGCACGCCTCCGGCCGGCAATGCAGAGTGTTGTGCAGGCCTTGAGCGAATTGGACGACTGGCATTCGGACTACGCAGGGCTGCTAAACATGCACGTTCCCGCCAGCTTGTTGCAAATGGGTGTACGTCAAACGATCAATGCCTTCTTAGAGTCGCACCCAAACACGCAGTTTAATTTGGCGCTCAACAATCAACCTATTCAACGTCTGGACACCGATACACATTTAGCACTGGTTATCGGCGGACTACCTGACAGCGACCTGATCGCTGCGAGAGTAGGACAGACTCGCCGTATTCTAGTCGCGTCGCCGAAGTACGTGGGGGCGCATTCCAACATTGCGCATCCTGACCAACTCAGCGACCATGTCGTGATCGCACCCGGCCCACACGTGCCACTCATTTTGCGTCATGAAGACGGCAGGAACTGGACCCAACCGTTTGAACCGCATCTTGCAATTGATGATGTTCGTGACGTCACAAACGAAGCCATTGTTGGCCGCGGCGTGGCAATCTCTACAACAGTTGCCGCCGCTAGGGATTTGGCAGATGGCAGCCTAAACCAGTTACTACAGGACTGGCAGGAACAACCGATGCCAATATCCATTCTATACAGAGACAATCGTTTGCAGTCTCGCCTTGAAAGGGACTTTATCAAAGTGCTGCGTGCGGAGATAAATAAGTCTTTGAAAATCCACTTCTAGTCGTTGGTCGGTGCTGTCAGACAAATGCGAACCAGTCTCAGTTTGCCGCGGAAACCGCGAACCTATCCGGAACAAAGTTGACGCCACTCGCTAAGAGCGGCGGTGCGTGTCAGCTTGAAGGTGTCTCGGCTGGCTAGCGATCTTTCCTGGTTGAAGTGGTTGTAGACGGAAGAATGGACGGAGGCGAATTTCTGCAAACTTCGCATGCGCCTGAAACGGTGCATGGCGCGTTCGCGTCGTCGAAACGGCAGGTGCGAATTCTCAACGCGGTTGTTTAGCCACCTGCCCATCTGCTGTTTTTCCGTAGCGCCGAGCTCTCTGAGAGCAGCCCGATACGACGCGAAGCAATCTGTGACGATCTCGACCGCCGTGCCGTGTCGCTTCATCAATTTCTTAAGGAATTTCAGTACTGCAGCTTTGTTTCGGCGTTTGGTGACAACGGCTTCCAGCACCTCGCCTTCATGATCTACGGCCCGCCAGAGGTAGTATCTTTTGCCATTCACCTTCACGAAAACTTCGTCCACATGCCACTTCCATTTCGAAAATACCCGCAGTTGCTGGACTCGCTTCCGCCTTATCTCAGCAGCAAAAATCAGGCCAAACCTGTTCCACCAATACCGGACAGTTTCGTGGCTCACGTCGATACCTCGCTCGTGCAGCAGATCTTCGACATTCCGAAGCGAGAGCGGGAATCGGATGTACAGCATCACCGCTAAGCGGATGATCTCGGGACTGGTTTTGATGTACTTAAAAGAGGCAGGTCTGGTCATGGGCAAAAGCTACGAAAGCCCCCTGCCCGTCTCAACCCAAGTTCTTCTGACAAGACCCAGGCCGCAGCTCAAAGAAGGCCAATCCACGATCGGCCCTCTGTTTTGGCATATTCAAGCCCCGAATCGAGCCAACAGACCGTCTACTTCGACGATACCTTGATCTTACGGCTTGGATCCTGAGGCTCAGTCTTCGGCATTTCGATATGTAGAACGCCTTTGTCGAATGTTGCTGAAATCTTGTCGATTTCCACAGTGTCTGGCAGCGACATGGCCCTGGAAAAGCTGCCATAGCTTCTTTCGCTGACACGCAGATCGCCCGTTTCATCATGCGCAATCTTCTTCTGACCGCACAGGATTAGCCTGCGATCCTTGATTTCAATTTCCACATCATCCTCTTCGAGCCCTGGCAATTCAGCCGTCAGGACAATCGCAATATCCGTTTCTTGGACGTCGATTGCCGGTGAAATCGCACCAGTCATGTCAAGAGACGGAAAACCCGTGCGTTGCGCAGCCGTTTCCATCGGCAAGAAGGGTGATCCTCCCCCCAAAAAACGCGACATCAAGGTTTCCATTTCACGCCGAAAGTTGTCAGAGAGCGGATGCATTCCAGTGAAAAGTTGCGGCGGCTTTTTGTCTTCCAACATTTTGAGCCTCCTCCTTTGGTCGGATTTCGCGCGCGCAATATTATGACAGGAAAAGCGGTCAAGGACCTTGATCTTGCGCAAGCATGCAACCTCATCTTTCGCCAGATCGCACGCGGCTGCTGAACGAATAGAAAGGGGCAACTTCGTCCACCAAACTTGCCTCATCGCGCCGGAGTAAACACCAATCTCAGTAGTCTTGATCGGAACCCCAGGTCAGCTTAGCGTTTACTTTGAATGAGCCCGAGCTGCCTAGCTTTAGCACAGTGGAGCAAAACTGTATGAAATGGCCTTATCTGGCGCTTATTTACGTTTTGCTGATCTTGGCTCCCTTGGGTTTTTCTTGGTCTCTGGGATGGCCACCACGACCATTTCATCAAGAGCTCGCGTCCGGGCTTGGAATGCTTGCTTTTTCAATAATCTTAGTCGAGTTCCTGCTGTCTGGGCGGTTCAGGTTCATCTCTTCCTGTCTGGGTATGGATGTAACCATGCGAGTGCATCAGTTGATGGCGCGTACAGCGCTCGGCTTTGCGCTGATACACCCGCTGCTGTATCAGGGTACGCCTTCTGGCGGACGCCGCCCGTGGGATGAAACAAGCCAACTTACGATTTCGACCGACCTTTCTACGCTGGCATCGGGCATCGGCGCATATTTTTTACTGTTCATTCTGGTCGCCTCGGCAATTGCCCGCAAATCCCTTGATTACAAATACGAAACATGGCGCCTGTTACACGGGCTGGGAGCCTTGGTGATCGCATGCCTGCTGTTGCATCACACGGTCTATGCTGGGCGCTACGGTGGGCATCCGCTACTAACGTATCTCTGGCTTGCCCTGACCAATATTGCAGTTGGAACTTTGCTGTATGTCTATCTCGTTCGGCCTTTAAGTCAGAGGAAAAGGCCGTGGCGCGTTGCTTCTGTGTCTAGACTAACACCGAAGCAATGGGAGTTGCGCATCATGCCAGATGGTCACAACGGGCTAACCTTCGAAGCAGGGCAGTTTGCCTGGCTAAACGTCGACCACAGTGCTTTCTCGCTGCACGAGAACCCATTCTCGATTAGTTCGGCACCAGCCCAAGGCCCCGAAGTTTCATTCGTGATAAAGGAGCTTGGGGATTTCACATGCGGTCTCGGACAGATCGCTCCTCAAACCCGGGTCTATCTGGATGCCCCACATGGGAATCTGTCGATCAGCCACCGCCCTGAGACAGGAATTGTTTTAATCGCAGGTGGTGTCGGGATCGCGCCCATGTTGAGCATTATGCGTCAAGTTCGACTGAGTAGAACACAGCGCGATCTCAAGCTTATCTATGGCAACCGGGTGGAGGAGCAGATTGTTTTTCGCCGGGAGTTGTCCAAAGAAGAAACAGTATTTGTTCTATCCGAACCGCCAAGGGATTGGTCCGGAGAGACAGGCTTGATCGACGGTCCCCTGTTGGATCGCAATTTGTCTTCTGAACAATTTGAAACCTGGCTTTTTGTTCTCTGCGGCCCCCCTGCCATGATGGACGCCGTCGAAGATCATCTGATCACTCGGGGCACCGCGTCACACCGGATTTTGTCTGAAAGGTTTGACTATGATTAGATTGCTCAGAAATCTGCCCGCACGCCAACAAGTGAAGGTCACGGTGTGGTGCATCAGTGTTATATTCCTCGTCGCTGTCTTGGCCTTTCCTTTAAGGTAGTAAAACAAGCCATTGGGCCATGGCCAGCTTCAAAAATTGTCAGCCAAAGAGGCCGATTTGCTTCGAGATGTAGGTCGTCACGAACTTCCTTAAAAACATACTCTGTGTGGACAGCAAAAGCGTACCACAACTCTCCCGATACGCTCACAAGTAACGCCTTTGATGGAGATCAAGGGCAACGCACGTCACTTATTCATAATAAGCAATCTATTCAGACCGATTTTTGGGAGTATCGGAATGACCGTACTCATCGCCTTCGCTACAGTTGAAGGCCAGACAGCAAAGATGGCGCGCTTCATCAGCAGTGTCGCGAAGAATGCCGGTTTCAACACAAAGCTGATAAATACCGATGAAATGCCCAGCCACGTTTCACTTGACGATGTGGTCAAGGTTATTCTCCTGGCCCCTGTCCACGAGCGTAAGCACCCCAAGTCATTCGAAGCATTTGTCGCTTCAAATAGTGATGCCTTAATGAAGCGAAAGTCTCTCGTGTTTTCCGTCGGTCTAAAAGCTGCTTTCGCGTCAGGTCGAGAAGAAGCACGCGACTATCTTGACGAAATGCTTCTTCGAACAGGTATTAGACCAAATGCGACGGCTTTGATCGCAGGCGCGGTGAGGCCCGAAAACTACGGGTATTTTGAGAGGGAGATTCTTCAGCACGTCGTCTTGCTCGGTCAAAAATTCGATCCACGAGAAGGGGCAAAGGAGTTTACTGACTGGGATGAACTCACGTCAATTGTGATAGAGTTCCTTGGCGAAAACGGGCGGGCAAACACGCTTCAACCTCAAGCAAACTCTTAAAAAAGTCTCTCAAGTATTTACCGATGAACTTTGATAGCTATGACTCCCGGAAAGTCACAGTTATCGGCTCGCTTCATCAGTGTCCGAAAAGCACTGGTAAACTTGTCTGCTCCAACATTGCTTGCGTCGTGCCCCCAAAAACTGACTCTCGCAAATGGGAATGCCCATAAGCGCCCATAACAATGAGATCGGCCCCCGCTTCTCTTGCTCGTTCTTGAATGCAATGTGCAACTGAATTTCCCCCGCACTGGAACTGCGACACGGTCACGGTGCAACCGTGATGGCTGAGCCATCCAGCTAGGTCAGTTCCGGGCGCTTGACCTTCTACGTCATCAGGCGACGGCATATCAAAACACCCAATCACAACTTTGTTGGCCGCCAGAAGAATGGGTAAAGCTAAATGCGCAGCCCTGGACGCAGGCAAGCAGTCATTCCATGCCAAAAAAACGCAGTCGCGTTGGGCAAACGGATCTCCATTGATCATCAGAGCAACCGGCGAATGAAACAATACTCCGCACGTGATCTTGTGAAATAAATCGGGGTCTTTTCGCAAATCAGCGTCTAGAAAAGCGATATCAGAGCATTTGGCTTGTTCTGCTACAAGTTGCTGTAACTCTGCTCCAAGTCCCATGAAGCCAGTTACATTTGCAGATACGCCTTGCCCTACCAGAAGCGCTTCAACTTCTGTCGCGCGAGACTTCAGGGCGGCATTTTTCGCGTGAAGAACGTCCAACCAGTTTGAGGGCAGACCCGCCTCAACGAACCTGTTTGATCCATACTTCAGGTAAGGCAGGTTAGGTAAGGCCGCGATCAATACGCAATTCAAGTGGTCGTTCTGGATATGGGCAGTTTCAGCGCATTCCAAAATCGACGCGTCGTCAGCATCAACTCCTACAAAATATGCCACTGTTCTGTGTTGCATTCCCGACCTCCGCCCGGAATTTCACTTCGCCCGAAAGCCGTGCGCATTGATTAAACCAGCAAATAGCCGATGTTGTTATTCGCTCTTCTTACTTCGGCAACATGAAAAACTCTTCCAGCACAATCTTGCCTTCCGCCACCGAATACACCGAGATCTCGCGCAGGGTCATACGCTCACCCGTAGCCTTCTGAATGACTTCGGCTCTGAAGCGGACTCCAAAGCGGTTGGGTGGGTGGACGTAGGGGCCATCCACTTCTAGTTCTTGGATTTCATGCGATGCCAACCAATCCTCTCTTTTTCCCTTGATGGCTTCTCGCCCCTTTAAAACGCGGAATTGTCGAACCGGAGGCACGACTGCCTCTATCGACTGTGCGTTTTCGGCATACATTTCATCAACACTGGCAAGGCCCCTGCGCTCACGCATGGCCTGGACGAATGATCTTCCGATTTCAATCAACTCTTCCATGAGCCCCCCCCTGAATTACCATTGACAGTACCACTTCTTGCCCGCGCCAATCTTGACAAGGATCAATAAGCATATCGATGGATACTGTAAGGCCGGTTCGAACAAGTCTCAGCTAGGCCAACAGAGATGTCGCTTATCGGCCTCGAACTTTGGTTTCTGTTCTACCGCCGTCTGATCCGCTCGCGAAGGCGCTCGCGACGTTCGATGTTGATCTGATGATCGCGACCAAGCGCCCGGTAGAATCCCAGTCCCTTGGACCAGTTCAGAAAATGGGCAAAGCTGTCGACCTGATCGTCATTGCGCCCGCGTGGAAAGGACCGCAGTTCCCGTTTGAATGCTCGCATCCAGGACGCCTCTGCAGGCAGATACACTTTGCCCTCTTCGACAGGACCGCACGCGGACTGGAACCGGGTTTCCTTGTCCTTGTCGGGTTTAATGCGTTCGAAGCGCCGACGATCATCACGAAATAACTCGTCCAAAAGCGGTTTGCCAGAAGCGGCATCTTCGATCAGAACGCGATCCGGATCCCAACGGCCGACAAGCTGCAGCGCCTTGGCTTTCAGGTCTGGGTAGTCCACCTGCCCACGCCAGACGTCGAGAAGGTACCACGCGTTTTCTTGGAACCCCCAGGTTGTACAGGCCGAGAAGTCAGACCGGGGATCCGCAGACATCCCCGTATCCCAGCTTTGAACAACCAGTTGGAACCATTGGCGATCTTCGACGATCTCATAGGTCCCGAACCATTCCCAGCGCAGCGGCGATCCGTCTGGCGCAACCGGGTTCTGCTGATACTGGCAATTGAACACAGCTGCGCCCATTTCACGACGCTTGGTATCCAGCGTGTTCTGATCCAAACGGGACGGGCACAGGAGATCACCCGGTTGGCGGCGCATGACCCTTCCACGCCCAAGAGGCACCACCTCATGTTCTTCGGCGATGGCAGGCAGATTCAGGTGCCGATAGGTCCCACGTTCAAGCAGATAACCCGGCGGATCCATCTCGTGCAACCTTTGTGCAACCATAACCACACGTCCTTCGGCCGGGTTGTCGAAGCGCGACAGCAAGGTACCCTCAATGAACTCTTGCGCCTTGATCAGTTCGGCCTCGGAGCCCGCATCTCCGGCTTTCAGCAGGTCATCGATGACGATGTAATCAGCGCCATGGCCAGTCACAGAACTGCCGATGGAGACAGCCTTACGGCTGCCTCCCTTTATGGTGCGGATTTCTTCTGAGGTGTTGCCCCTTTTTAGCCAAGACCGTTTCAGGGAACATTTCCCGGTACCAGCGCGCAGACATGGTCCGACGACAATCTTCGGAATGTTTGCGCGCCAGATCCAGCCCGTAGCTGGCAACAATGATCTTGGCGCTGGGGTTATGACCGAGAAGATAAGCAACATAAGCAACGGCCACGGTGACCGAATTCAGGCACCGGGGCGGAATGTTGATGATCAACCGCTTGTTCTCGCCGACGCAAACGTTGTCCAACTCATGGCACATGGCTCGCACATGCCAAGCCGGATCAAAGCTGCGGTCAGTTCCCTGGTGCAGCGTGCCAAACACACGCCACACGAAGGGAAAGAAATTGTCCCGGCAAACCTCGCGAGCGACTTGCACAACGATTTTTGGATCAGGAGTCGTCATCTTCCGCCTCCTCATTTTCCGGACCACCGTCACCGTCCAGTTGGCTGGAGAAGAAATCCCGGAGGATGTCGTAGTCGACAGCGTCCGGCTCAACCGCACGGACGCTTTCTTGCGCGTCCAATTCACTTGTGTTGAACAGATCTGTGTCCAGCTTCAGCAGCGCCATCAACAATTTCGTGTCGCCCTTCAACGCGCCAGCCGTGAGCCGCTTGGCAATTGCCTCCGTCTTGGAAATCCGGATTTCGTGGCTGCCTTGGCGACTGCCCGGCCCTGCGCTGGAAAACACCGTCGTTGATGTCATCGTCAGACATCTGCAAGACGCCGCAATCACGCATCGAGTTCTGGCGCAGCCGGAGGCCAAGTCAGCCGAGGCAATGCAGACTTCAGTTGCAGGTTTAGTAACCCGGCTTCAAGGCCAAGGCGGTCAGGTCGGCGCTGCTCTTCTGGCCAAGGGCAAAATTGCACCAGGTCAGATCGACCTCGAATTGAACACCAAAACTCTGGCAAGCGCACTTGGCATTGCTGCGGACCATCTGCACCCGGATCTCACCCACATCACCGCATCTTTTGATCTGCGCCGCCGCCGCATCGAGGCCAAGGTCATCGCCGGAGATATGGCACCCCAACCTGATCCCCACCTCCGGTCCATGCTGATCTGCGCCCATGGTTGGACCCGCGATCTGAAGTCCGGAGTTCAACTGATGGAGATTGCACGCCGCGAAGGCGTCCCCGGCGCTTTCATCCGTACCCGTGCTCAGCTCGCCTTTCTCTCCCCGAAGATTCAAGCCGCGATTCTCGACGGCACTCAGCCGCCCGAACTCACACTCAAGCGTCTGGTCAGCGTGACCCACCCACTTGAATGGTCCGAACAGGAACGCCTGTTCGGCTTCTGACATCTCCAAATCCTGCGTCCCTGATACAGACTTCGCCCTCCCTGATCCGTAGGCACGATTCCCTGTTCCCACGAGAAAATTCCCTGTTCCACCTTTTAGGGAATTTGCAACATAAACCTCTGAAAAAAAATGCAGTTCCGATAGGAGAAATGACGGAACTCAGACCTGTTCAACGAAAATTCCCTGTAAATCGCCACTTATCAGGGAAATCCCGCCCAAAGCGACCCCGCCGAAATGCGCCACTGAGACTGCCGCCGGAAGTGCGCACTGAGTGTACGGTTTGCTCTGCCTCTGATTGAAAGCGCATGCGCCAACGCGCGGGAATTGCGGCACAATTCCGGGCCAGAAAACACAACTGAAGTGAGACAGGTATGAGTGGCGGGGAGACAGGGATTCGAACCCTGGGGACGCTCTCACGCCCAACGGTTTTCAAGACCGCCGCATTCGACCACTCTGCCACCTCCCCGCGTGGGGCTGGGTCTAAGGCCAACTGAAATCGGTGGCAAGAGCAAATAGGGAATTCTCGCCTAAGCATGTGCAGTGGTCTTTCCATGACACCTCACCCGCGTTATGCTTTGCAGGAAAGACCGTAACAGACCGGCAAGACAGAACCGGCAATTGGCGGCGGGGTTCAGGAAACGAGACCCCTTCAGGCAAGGGATGACAAAATGAAGCGAGCGACTGAGACACGCGTGAAACCGCGATCGTGGGCGGTGCTGGCCGTGACATTGGCAATTCTGGCGGGGTGTGACGAGACACTGTCGACCGAGGAAGCATTGTCGGACGCACCAAGTGACGGCACCCAGACCAGCGGTACCGTCGAACTGTTTCCCGGTCATTCAGACAAATCAGGCGCAACGGTCGAAGCGCCAGAGGCCTTCAATGTGACCGAGGCCGCGCTGTGGGATGGGCGTCCGTCCTTGGGCGGTATCTGGGTTGCCCACCCGGATGTGACCCAACCCGAACGCGTTGTCATCAAGAATCCGAAAAACAACAAATCTGTGAATGGCGCCTTGTTCCGGCGGGAAAGAAACCTGCCCGGCCCGGCTTTGCAACTGTCCTCTGCGGCCGCTGGCAAGCTGGGTATCCTTGCGGGTGCGCCGACCAAGGTTCAGGTTACTGCCCTGCGGCGCAAACCCGTAGAAAAAGAAGAACCCAAGACCGAAGAAACCGCGACAACCGAGAATAAATCGGTCACCGATGAAGCAAAATCAAAAGACGCAGCCATAGAAACGGCTACGGCAGATGCCGAAAAACCCACAAAGCGGAAATGGTGGCAAAAGAAGGAAACGGTTGCCGCAGCAGGTGCAGCCGGAGCCGCTGCAGCGGCAACAGGCGACGCCGCAGCTGAAGCAACCGCCGATGCCGCGGAAGACGTGGTTGAAACCGCAGCTCAGGCCACACCGTCCTCTACTCAATCTGCCCCCGAAGTCAGCCCGTCCGAGGAAAAGCCAGCCAAACGGAAGTGGTGGCAAAAGAAGGAACCGGTTGCCGCAGCAGGCGCCGCCGGAGCCACCGTGGCGGCAACAAGCGACACCGCAGCTGAGGCAACCGCTGATGCGGTGGGAGAAGTGGTAGAAACCGCAACTCAACCCACCGCGGCCCCCTCTCTGTCTGACCCCGAAGTCACCCCACCTGAGGACAAACCGGCCAAGCGGAAGTGGTGGCAAAAGAAAGATCCTAACGAGATCACTGAAACGCCGCTTGACCCCGTTGCAGGTGCTGCAGCCGCGATTGAAGCGGCCGACCCCACCCCGGTAAGCGCGCCTGCTCCGGCGGCTCAGGATCCAGCACCACGATCTCTGACCAAGCCGTTTGTTCAGGTTGGAACCTTCAATGTCGAAGCCAATGCCAAGAGCGCGGCGCAAAAAATTGAGCGGAACGGAATGACTGCCAATGTTCGCGAGCTGAAGACCGACGACAAAACGGTCTGGCGCGTGCTGGTTGGCCCGGCAAAAACCCGCTCGGAACGCAACGCATTGCAAAGCGACGTCAGAGACCTTGGGTTTTCCGACGCGTTCTCTGTCAAGAATTGAAACAAAGGAGGCCCCTCGTGCTGTCCTCACTGCGATCATCCGTTTTGACCCTTGGGCTGGCTGTGTTTGCCCTGCCCGCCCAAGCCTTTGATACAACAGCCCGCGCGGCATATGTGGTAGATCAGACAACAGGTACGGTTCTACTGTCCAAAGAGGCCGATCTGCCCCTACCGCCTGCCTCTATGTCCAAGCTTATGACGCTTTACGTGGCGTTCGAGGCACTGCGCGATGGCCGCCTGACATTGGATGAAACACTGCCGGTTTCGGAACACGCCATGAGCTATGGCGGCTCAACCATGTTCTTGAACACGCAGGACCGCGTTAGGGTCGAGGACCTGTTGCGCGGCATTATCGTACTGTCGGGCAACGACGCTTGCGTGGTGATCGCCGAGGCGCTCAGCCCTGACGGAACCGAGGCTGGGTTTGCCCGATACATGACGCAACGTGCGCAGCAAATGGGCATGAACAATTCCAACTTTGCCAACTCGAACGGCTGGCCCGCTGCCGGTCATATGATGTCCACCCATGACCTGGCTGTGTTGGCAAATCATCTGATTTCGGATTTCCCGGAATACTACCCCCTGTTCGCCGAGGAAGAGTTTGAATTCGATGGCCGCGCGCCGTCGAACAAACGCAACCGCAACCCGCTGCTCAAGCTGGGGATCGGTGCCGACGGTCTGAAGACCGGCCACACGCAAGAGGCCGGGTATGGCCTTGTCGGGTCGGCCAAACAGGGTGACCGTCGGGTGATTTTTGTACTCTCAGGTCTCGACAGCACCGGCAAACGGGCAGAGGAGGCTGAGGCCGTGGTTAACTGGTCGTTTCGAAATTTTGTCGAGAGGACAGTTGCCAACGCGGACACGCCAATAGCCGAGGCCAAGATCTGGATGGGCGCGCAAAAGACCGTGGGTCTGGTCCCGGAAGAGGACTTGTCGCTGCTGTTCCCAGTTCTGGGTGACAAGAATATTGAGGCCGAGGTTGTCTATGACGGGCCGGTCAACGCGCCAATTGAAAAGGGCCAACAAATGGCTGAGCTGGTTATCAAACCGGAAGGATTGCCGGAAATCCGCCGCCCATTGGTGGCGTCTGAAAGCGTCCCGGCCGGAGGCTTCGTGGTGCGTATGATGACCGTGGGCGGTATCTTTCTGACCGATGTGATCGGCAATCCACTGGACGCATTGTGACAAAGCCCGGGTTGTTTCTGACCTTCGAAGGCATTGATGGATCAGGCAAATCATCGCAGGCACGCATGCTGGCCGAGCGTTTGCGCGATCTTGGTCATGAGGTCGTGCTGACGCGCGAACCCGGTGGCTCGGTCGGGGCCGAAGAGATCCGCCGCCTGGTTTTGGAAGGCGACCCCGACCGCTGGTCGGCCGAAACGGAATTGCTGTTGTTCACTGCCGCGCGGCGGGATCATTTGGAACGCACAATCGAGCCCGCTCTTGCCGCTGGCAAAGTGGTTATCTGTGACCGATTTGCCGATAGCACTCGCATGTATCAGGGCCTGTCGCGCGGCGATTTGCGCGGGGTGGTTGATCAATTGCACAGCTTGGTGATTGGGCGCGAACCCGATCTGACACTGCTAATCGACATGGACCCACAAACCGGTCTGGCCCGCGCCAAGGGGCGACAGGGCACAGAAGAACGGTTCGAAGATTTCGGCATCGATCTGCAGCAAAAGATGCGCGCCGGATTTCTGGCGCTGGCCGATGAGTTTCCGGACCGCTTTCGCGTGATTGACGGCAATCGCGACATGGACAGCGTTGCACAGGATGTGACAGATATCGTTCTGCAAGCTTTGTGACTGACGATAGATGAGCGACGATACCCCAACCCCGGATCAGGCCCCCGGTGCCCCGCACCCGCGCGAAACCCAGCAACTGTTTGGGCAAGCCGCGGCTGAACAGGCATTTCTGAGCGCCTACACCTCAGACCGGCTGCACCACGGCTGGCTTTTGACTGGCCCGCGCGGGGTGGGCAAGGCAACCCTGGCCTGGCGGATTGCACGGTTTTTGCTGGCAACGCCACCGGTGGAAGAGGATGAGCTGTTCGGTGCCCCTCCGCCACCTGAAACCCTTGCGATTGATCCCGAGCATCCGGTCGCGCACCGCATTCTGGCCGGGGCCGAGCCAGGGCTGGCCGCCATCACCCGATCCGTGAATGATCAGGGGCGGTTGCGGAACGAAATCGTCGTTGATGATATTCGCAAGCTGGGGAAATTCTTCGGTCTGTCCTCGGCCGATGGCGGGCGGCGTGTCGTAATCGTCGATTCAGCGGATGAGATGAATGTCAGTGCGGCTAATGCCCTGCTGAAAATGCTCGAAGAGCCACCTGCGCGCACGACATTACTGTTGGTTTCGCACCAGCCGTCACGCCTGTTGCCAACGATCCGATCCCGTTGTCGAACCCTGCGCCTTTCTCCACTTGGGCCTGAGGATATGCAAGCCGCCCTCGTGCAAACGGGTGCGGACCTGCCCGCGCAGACCGACCATTTGGCGGCGCTGGCCGCCGGGTCGGTCGGCGATGCAGTGCGGTTGATCAATCTGGGTGGGTTAGAGATCTATGCTGAACTGATCGCCATTCTCGGCACTCTGCCCCGCATGGATCGCCAGCGCGCGTTGGCTTTGGCCGAAGCCGCTGCCCAACGCGGTGCGGCAGAGCGGTTCGAACTGCTGCTGACCCTGATCGACGTCGTCCTGTCGCGCCTGGCGCTGACCGGCGCAACCGGTGCGCCGCCACTACCCGCGGCTGCGCCGAATGAGGCGGAAACGCTGTCACGTTTGTCCCCATCTCCGCATCAGGCCCGTCAATGGGCCGAGGTTGCGGCGACAATCACGGCCCGCGCGCGCCATGGTCAGGCGGTGAACCTTGACCCTGCCGCTCTGGTCCTAGATACGGTGTTCAAGATACAGGAAACCGCCGGTCAGAGCAGATGAGCGACACCCCCCAGATCACCGACAGCCATTGCCATCTGGACTTCCCCGATTTTGAGGGGCAGCTGGACCAGATCATCGTCAATGCCGCCGAAGCAGGCGTGACCCGTATGGTCACGATCTGCACCCGCTTGCGCAACGAACCCACCATTCGTGCCATTGCCGAGGCACACGCGCCGATCTTCTATGCCGCAGGCACCCATCCCATGAGCGCCGCGGATGAGCCGATGGCCACGGTCGACGAACTGATCGCGCTGTCCCGGCACCCGAAATTTGTCGGCATCGGCGAAACAGGACTGGATTATCACTACACAGCTGACTCAGCCTCGGTGCAAAAGCAATCGCTGCGCGTTCATATCGAGGCCGCCCAAAACACCGGTCTACCGCTGATTATCCATGCCCGCGCAGCTGATGATGACATGGCGCGCATTCTGGCCGAGGAACACCGCAATGCGCCCTATTCCTGCGTAATGCACTGTTTCTCATCCTCGGCGGAACTGGCCCGCGCCGCGCTGGATCTGGGTTTCTACCTGTCCATGTCCGGCATCGCCGCCTTCCCCAAAAGCCAGGAATTGCGCGATATCTTCGCTGCCGCGCCGGTCGACCGCGTTCTGGTGGAAACTGACGCCCCCTATCTGGCCCCGCCGCCTTATCGCGGTAAACGTAACGAACCGGCCTATACCGCCCACACCGCCCATAAAGGGGCCGAAGTGTTCGGGTTGGACTATGCCGATTTCGCTGCCCAGACGCAGGCCAATTTCGACCGTCTGTTCACCAAGGCCGCAACCTACAAGGCGGCTGCATGACCCAGCTGCGCTGCACCATCCTTGGCTGCGGCTCGTCCGGCGGCGTACCGCGACTGGGCGGGCATTGGGGGGATTGCGATCCGCAGAACCCCAAGAATATTCGCCGCCGCTGTTCGATGCTGGTTGAACGTGACGGGCCGGATGGCACGACCACGGTGCTGATCGACACCACCCCCGACATGCGCAGCCAATTGCTGAGTACTGGAACAGGGCGTTTGGATGGCGTGGTTTATACTCATTCCCATGCCGATCACGTCCACGGCATCGATGACCTGCGCATGATCGTCTATAACATGCGCGAGAGAGTATCGGTCTGGGCCGACGGTGATACGCAGAACGCCCTGCTGGGGCGGTTTGGGTATGCCTTCATCCAACCCGAAGGCTCTCCCTATCCGCCGATCCTTGACTTGAAATCCATCGACGGCCCGTTCGAAATCGACGGCCCCGGCGGTTCGATCCCGTTTCACCCCTTCAAGGTCAATCATGGCTCGATCGATTCTTTGGGTTTTCGGATGGGTAAGCTGGTGTATCTGCCGGACGTCGCCGAACTTTATGACGACGCTTGGCCTATGATGGAAGGGCTGGACTGTCTGGTCATTGACGCCCTGCGCCGCAGCCCTCATCCCACACACGCCCATCTGGATAAAACGTTGGAATGGATCGATCAGCTGAAACCCAAACGAGCGGTGCTGACCAACATGCATATCGACCTCGACTATGTCACGGTTGACGCCGAAACCGCCGATCACATCACCCCTGCCTATGACGGTATGGTGATCCATCAGGAATTATAGGGCACTGCCGTTGCAGCCCGCGAAACACTCTGGGGCGGCTGGATGCTGCAAACTCTGATCGAAGTTATCCTGCCGGTATTTCTTGTGATCGGTGCCGGATACACCGCGACCCGTATGGGGTATTTCAAAGAAGCCCATGTCGAAGGGTTGATGAAATTCACCCAGGGCTTCGCGATTCCCTGCCTGCTGTTTCTGGCCATCGCACATCTGGATCTGAGCGCCAGTTTCGATCCCCGGCTACTTGGCAGCTTTTATGCCGCCGCAGCCCTGTGTTTCACCGCCGGGTTTTTCGGCGCCCGCCTGATCTTTCACCGCGAGTGGGAAGATTGCGTCGCCATCGGCTTTTGCTGTTTGTTCTCGAACTCGGTTCTGCTGGGTCTTCCAATCACGGAACGAGCTTTTGGGTCTGAGAATTTGGACGGGAACTACGCCATCATCGCCTTCCATGCGCCATTTTGCTATGCCATCGGCATCACGGTGATGGAAGTTGTCCGAAACCGGGGGAATGGCGGCAGGCGCATGATCCGGTCGGTGATGTCGGCAATGTTCCGCAATGCGCTGATCCTTGGTATTGCGCTGGGATTTATCGTTAACCTTTCAGGAATTGGCGTACCTTCAGTTTTGGACGAAGCGCTTGGCCTTATTACTCGTGCCGCCCTGCCCGGCGCCCTGTTCGCGCTGGGCGGAGTTCTGGTCAAATACAAGCCCGAGGGCGATCTGCGCGCGATTGCCTATGTCTGCTGCATTTCATTAATCCTGCACCCCGCCCTGGTTTGGCTGTTTGGGGCCTCTGCTGGTCTGCCTCAGGATTTGTTCCGCTCGGGCGTTCTCACAGCGGCGATGGCGCCCGGCTTCAACGCTTATATATTTGCCAACATGTACGGACACGCAAAACGGGTGGCAGCCTCATCCGTTTTGATTGGAACGGCGACCTCGATTCTGACGATCTGGTTCTGGCTGACACTTTTAGGTTGATGGCACCTTAGTTTGGATTGACTCTGGCGCGGCGGGACGCACCTATCGGTAAAGCTTACAGGACAATTCGAATGCACCACGCCCTTATCGTCGCCCATGGCCAGCCGTCTGACCCGACCCCGGCCGAACAGGCCTTAGCCGAGTATGCCGCCGAGGTCGACGTACTGTGCGCAAAGGTGACTGTGCGGTCGGCAACGCTGGCGGCACCGGGTATATTCGAAGAGCGCGTTTCAAAGCTGACAGATGACGCGGTAATTTACCCGCTGTTCATGGCAAATGGGTGGTTTGTCACCAGCGCGCTACCCAAACGTCTTGCCGGGCGAAATCTACGCATTCTGGACCCGCTTGGTATCGACCCTGAACTTCCAAAACTTGTGGCCGGGGCGCTGCGCGACAGGTTGGTGGAAAACCAGTGGACGGCGCAGGAAACGGATCTCGTTGTGGCGGCTCATGGCTCAGGTCGCAGTCGCAACCCATCTGCCGTTGCCTTTGCTTTCGCTAGCACGTTAGAAAAATATCTGGCATTCAGGTCCATTCGTGTGGGTTTTGTCGAAGAACCCCCTTCCATCTCCGAGGCCGCGTCAGGTCTGTCGGCGCAAGCTATTTGCCTGCCCTATTTTGCCTGCACCGGCGGTCACGTTCTGGAGGACCTGCCGCAAGAGTTGGCTGAAGCCACGTTCAAAGGACAACTCATGCCAGTTGTCGGAGAGCTTCCACCGATCAAGCGCCATATTGCAAACACTCTGAGCCGTGTGTTCGATTAGCCTTGATCGCATCTAAGCCGGGTCCGCGCGATTTTAATCCAAACGAACCCCGGATGCCGGGTCGCCTTGTCGATGCCCCACCAGTGTCGAGTATAAGCAATGCCGAGATCTGCCTTTCCTCTTCGCCTCATACAGCGCCAAATCAGCCGCGTTCAGAATTTCCGCGGATATGGGGGGCGAAAACTGCGTGGACAACGCGGTCCCGATACTGGCTGATATCCGACAGGGGTTTTTCTCGAACACCATTGGTTTTTGCAGCCGGTCAATAAGACGTGACGCAATTGCTGAAAGGACAGATTCATCCATCAAACCCTTGAAGATAATAACGAACTCATCCCCGCCAATGCGGGCCACTGTATCATCGTTGCGGGTTTCCTCTACCATGATCCGGGCGGCCTGCTGCAACACGTGATCCCCCGCTGCGTGCCCATATTGATCATTGACCGACTTGAAGAAATCCAAATCCAGATGCATCAGGGCGAAAGGCGAATTCCCGGATATCAGATGGCCCAGAACCACGTCCATGGCCCGACGGTTCTTTAACCCGGTCAGCATATCGGTAAAGGCTTGTTCTTCGGCGGCCAACATCGCCCCTTGCAGCCGCAGGTTAAGCGACCGCGAAGCCTCCATCGCTGCCGATTTAGCCTCGACCAAGTACAGCAGTTCGATCGCAAGGTCGGTGCCAGAAAAGTCCGCACTGGTCAGCGCATAATCGCGTACAGCATCCAAAATCGAAATGCCGAAGGACAGGTTAATTACTGCGCCTTTTCCGTTGGGCAGTGGGGCAATCAATCCCTTCAACGCCGTTCGTGGCGTATCATGGAGTTTCAGGTGCAGTTTTGCGCCAGCCAACGACATCAGCGCCGAAAGGGCTGTGACAGCGCGCGGGCGCATTAACTCGAATACGTCCAGAAATTCTTTCCCCTCCATCGGTTGATCCGGGCGAAGTTTCTGCAACGTCGGCCCTACGCGTGTTATCCGCCCAGTTTCGCTCACCAGAACGAACATTGGACATAGTGTTTCCAGCAAAGAACCCAGATCGCCAGTATCCGTCATGATTTGCGCGCCCCAAGATCGAAATGACGCCCTTCGGCAAAAGCGCTTTCCACAAGTACGACTGAGATGACTTCGGCCTCGCCCTCTTGCCCGTCATGGGACAACATGGCCAAGGCACCGTAATCGTCGGCCATAGCGCGCAAAACCCCGACCATAACGCTGGAATATCCGGCCAATCCGGGATGACAATACAATTGATATTCTGTTGGGCTCACCTCAATAAGCTCCAACATTGGCAGGCAAAGGTCGGAAACTGCCAAACGGACACGGTCGGACAAGTCATCCAGGGAATGCAGGAACTCTACATAAGTGACGCCGCCAAAGCGCAGCAGACGGCGCAGATCCTCCATATTCGGGTGAGACACCAGATATGTTCCCAAATCCTCGAGTATTTCGGCACGTGGGCGCTTTAGTTCGCCGCACAGTGTGTCCAAAACCCGGGCAGTCATGTCGTCATCGTAGACGAGCATGGCCTCGAACTCGGTAAATCCCAGCTCAGCCATCTCGGTCACGCGCAACCAGCACGTCTGCCCGTAGGTCGCGCATACGAAGGATTGTACCGCCCGATTGATCAGACCATGCATAAAATGCCCCAGATTGGTTACTTCTCCAATCTGGCCCGAGATTCCTTAACAAACCCCCAAGATAGGTCGTTGGATTCCAACAATCTGAACAAGTATCACAGTGGAAGTCTTTGACAGGGAACTAGAAATCCGTCGGCGCCCCACCTTCGGCCTTGCGACGGGCGACAAAGTCGGCAAGCTCATCCCGGATCGCATCATCCAGCGCCGGTGGTTCAAAGCTGGTGATGATCTCTTTGAACATGTGATGGGCCCGCTCCGCCGTCCAAATGCCACCCGCAACATTCCAGCCCTCGAAGTTCTTCCAATCACTCAGGAAGGGTTGATAGAACGCGGTGGTGTAGCGGTCCTGCGTGTGCTGAATACCAAAGAAATGGCCGTCATTGCCCACCGACCGGATCGCATCCAACGCGATTTCATCTGGACCGGTCGCGGTAATTTCAGGCTGCATATAGCGCTGAATTTGCTGCAATATTTCACAGTCCATGATGAATTTCTCGGGGCTGGCGATCAACCCTCCCTCAAGCCAACCTGCTGCGTGGTAAACCATATTGGTACCCGACTGAACGGACGCCCACAGAGAGTTCGAGGTCTCCCAAACTGATTGGCCATCGGGCACGTTTGCGGCACACACCCCCGACGAGCGCATCGGCAGGTTGTAGAACCGTGCCATTTGCCCAGTCATCTGGGTGGAACGCATGTATTCCGGTGTACCAAAGGCAGGTGCGCCTGACTTCATATCCACATTGGATGTGAACGTCCCGATTACGCAGGGAATCCCCGGACGCACGTATTGGAACAGAGCGATTGCGCACAAGGCTTCGGCCAGCGATTGCGCCACAGCCCCCGCCATCGTTACCGGAGCCATTGCACCAGCCAACGTGAACGGCGTCACAACAATCGCCTGCCCCCGCCGCGCCAAACGCAAGCAACCGTCAATCATCGGGTGGTCGTGTTTCAGCGGTGAGGTCGAGTTGATGTTCGAATACATCCGAGGCGTTGCCTCGAATTCCTCGTGGCTCAGCCCGCCAGCGATGCGGACCATCTCCATCACATCTTCGACCCGTTCCTTCCCGAGGCAATAGGCATGCATCGCCTTGTCGGTCAGGGTCAGCTTGTCATAAAGCACATCCAGGTGCCGGACACTGGCATGTATATCGACGGGTTCAACCGGATACCCGCCCGCAAAGTGAATGCAATTGAAATATTGCGTCAGTTTCAACAGGTTGCGGCACATATCTCGATTGCCGGGAACCTTGGTACCGATCTCCATATCCCAGTAATTCGGCGGCGATGATACGTTGCCGAACACCATGTTCTTTCCGCCGATTTCAATCGTGCGGTCCGTATTTCGCGGAGTAATCGTAAAGCTTGAAGGGGCTTTGCCCACCATCTCCATGACAAAGTCCCGGCCCATGCGAACATTGTCGCCCTCGACCGTACACCCTGCCTCGCGCAGAATGCCTTTGGCTTCTTCGTTGTAGAACTCGATCCCGATCTCTTCGAGGATGCGCATGGCCCCTTCATGGATCGCCTCGATCCCGTCCTGATCCAACGGTTCAGTCGGGCGGTCGATATTGATTGGCGGGCTCCACGGCATCTGGTCGATTACCGCAGTACCTCTGCGTTCAGCGGCCCCGGCACGTCCACCACCACGACGCCTACGAGTATTTGTGTCTGCCATCTGATCCTCCGGAGCTTGCTCTATCACAAGCAAGCCCCGAAGGTCGGGGGCTGGCCGCTCTGTCTGCGACAGACTTTGTCGGTTTTTTATCCCGAAGCGACGAAATTGGCTGGAGCGTGATCAGTTTTTCGCCAGCCAGTCGGGAATGTGCCCGATATCCGGCAACACGACATCCGCCATGGGCGCCAGTGCTTCGGCCGGGGCCATGCCCGTGAGAACGGCAATTGTCGTCATCCCGGCAGCGCGACCAGCTTGCAGGTCGTGCAGACTGTCGCCCACCATGGCCACCTGTTCAGGTGCCACGCCTACATAGGTCGCAAAGGCAAGCAACTGCCCGGGCCCTGGTTTGTACCCGTGGCCGCTGTCATAGCCCGCGACAAAGTCAAAATGATCGCGAATCCCGACCGATGAGAGATGCTGTTTCGCTGGCATCTCACCGTCATTTGTGGCCACGCCCAGCTTTAGCCCAGCCTGTTTCAAACCTTCCAGAAAGGGGGCCAATGGCACGGCCTGCGCCTGCGGAGCCGACGCCGATTCGGTGTTCAGGACATCGACCAGATCTTCCTGCGTCATGTCGGGAAGATGCGGAACCAAGGCTTCGGCGATTTCATCAACCGTACCGGCGATGACGATGCTGTCCTCGGAATAGCTGGCCTTTTCCAGGTCAAAGCCGATAACACGCCCCAATTCTGAAGCGCGTGCAGGGTCTCCGTCGGCCAAGCGCAACACGACATTGCGCCCGAAAGCCCCCCAGGTGTTGGCAAAGTCAAACAAGGTGCCGTCCTTGTCGAACAGGATCGCGTCGATAGGCATTGCATGCTCCTGCAAAGTTGTGGGTCAGGCCCAGTGGACGTCAGCGCCACCGGACAAAGCCGCGCGGGCCTGTCCAGGCAGGTCATAGGGCACGGAATTCGCGTCACAGAAGGCGATTACCCACGAGTCGTCAAGCATAAGAAACTCCAGCACCGACCCCAGAAACTCGGGCTCGCCTGCTCTTTCGCGCAGGTCCTGTGTCGATGCACCGGTTGAGCCAAGGAAAATTGGCAGCAATTCTTCATTGCCCACCAGCCAACCCAAAACACTGAGCGCCAGCGTTTCGGCAGATTGGGCGTTGATTGACATAAAATAGCCCCGGATCAGATCTTGGAAAGGGTTTGTTAACCAGACTCATAAACACTTTAGCAACGCATGCAATCAATGGTGACTGATATGTCCGTGCAGGGAACCATCCTTGTCCTCGACGGGGCCTCAACCAATCGCATCATGCTGAAGGTTCAGCTAACTGCGGCTTGGTATCACGTTGTTCAGGGTGAACGGCTTCAGGGTCTGCCCGGGCTTTTACGGCGTGCCAGGCCCGACCTGGTACTGACCTCGCAAACCTTGCCGGACGGCACTGCCGCTGACGTAAAGAAGCTTGTCATGGCAGACCCGGATTTGACCGATGTGCCGGTGGTTGCGATCGCACAGCAAAACGACAAGGCCGCGCGGCTGAAGGCGCTGGCTGACGGCTTGGACGATGTTCTGGCCCACCCGTTCAAGGATACGTTCCTGCTTGCGCGGGTTCGCAGCCTGTTGCGCGCGCGCGCCGACACCCAGGAATTGCAGGTTGGAACCAGTTCGCACCCCATCGGATTTGCCGAACCTAGCGCTGCGCTGATCATGCCTGCGAAAACCGGTCGAGTCGCTATTCTGACACAATCGTCATGCACCAGCGCTTTGTGGAAAAAGGCCCTATTCAAGCAGACACCGCACAACCTATCCGCTCATACAACATCCAACCTTCGGGGTATTCTGTCGGGACCTGTCCCTGATGCCATCGTGTTCGAGGTCAGTGCAAACCCGTCGGACCTCAAACTGCTGGCCGATCTGAAATCGCGAAGCACTACGCGGCATACGGTTCTGATTGGTGTTCTTGAGGAAGAGAATACCGAATTGGCATCCGAAGCGCTTGATCGGGGTGCCGACGCGATTTGCATGGGTAGTTTCTGCCCCGAAGAAACGCTGTTGCGCCTGGAAAACCAGATTGTGCGAAAGGCCCGGCTGGACCAGATGCGCGCGTCGCTCAGGCGCGGGTTGGAGGATTCCTGGGTCGATCCGTTAACCGGCCTGCACAATCGCCGATATGCGATGCACGCGATGGATCAGATCATGCACAAGGCTGCGCGGACCGAACAAGGTTTTGCGGTGATGCTGGCTGACCTGGATCACTTCAAGTGTATCAACGACTCCTTCGGCCACACCGGCGGGGATCTGGTGCTGGCCGAGGCAGCGGCCCGGATGAAACAAACGATTGGCTCGGCCGGGTTCATCGCACGAATCGGTGGCGAAGAGTTCATGGTTGGCCTCGCCGAAGCAACGCAGGCCAAAGCACTGAAACTAGCAAGAAGCTTGTGTGATTGCATCCGTGACAAACCTTTTGAGCTGCCAGACGCCCCTGCCCCAATACCGGTCACGATCAGCATCGGACTAATCGCAGCCCAACCAAACGGATTGTCGCAATCACTTCAACCACTCCGATTGGAGGGGCTGATCAAATCGGCCGACACCGCGCTTTATGCTGCCAAGTCGGCTGGGCGCAACCAGGTTCGGGTCCGGCAGAGCGCAGCCTGAACCGATCAATCCTTGTGCTTGCGCCCATGCGCCTTGCGCTCGACCACTTCCTGCAGCCGGTCCGCGTAAGCCTGACGTTCCGCGTCAGTCATCGCGGTGATGCGGTCCAGCCATTTATCCTGCAATGCGCTTTGCAATTCGGCCATGGCTTGCGCCTGTTGCTGCAGCAGCGCCTGCACCGCCTCGGGATCGAACGGTTCCGCTCGCAAGGCTGCCTCAAGCGCGGCAAAGTCCTGCGACCGCATCTTCGCCCCCTTGGTATGCCGCTCAGACAACTCACTGCGCAACGCTTTCCGTTCCTCTTTGGGCAGCGCCCGGTACAACGTTGGGGCAAATCCGGGCGGACCCTTGCCGTGATGCCCGCCTTTGACCCTGTAAACAGTGCCCAAAGCGACGCCAACAACCAAAAGGTTCAGCGCCAGCGATACGGTCAAAAGAACCGTTACCCACCGTCTTTTGGGTTTGGCATTACCGCTCATTCGGCGTCCTCCAGAAAAGTTGTGTCCAGGCCAAGGTCAGCGACCACAAAGCTGGTGTCCTGCGGAAAAATAATCGTTGCCGGGTCAGGTAAAAAGTCGGGCGCGGCAAATCCGATCCAAACCCCTGCGGCACTGGCCGCGACCAAACCACCCATGCTCTGCCAGCCTCCGATCCCGTCCAGCAGCCGCGCCCAGACAGAACGCGGTGGATCTGCAGGTTTCATCCGGTCAAGACGCACCGTTTCGGCGTCAGTCAGAATGCGAACCGCCAGATCATCGGGCAGTTCCGGCCGGGCTTGCCGTGCCTGAGCAAACAACTGGTCCAATTTCATGTCATCTTCAGCCATCTTCGTACCCCAGTTCATCTTGCCGTCCTGCCAGTATTGCCGCCAAGGCGCGCTTTCCGCGCGCGGTCAGGCTTTCTACCGCTTCAGTCGAAATGCCCATGATCCCGGCGATTTCAGGGTTGGGCAGTTCTTCGATATGCCGCAAAATCACCGCTTGCCGTTGGCGGTCTGGCAATTGCGACAACGCTGATTGCAGCGCATCCTTACGCGCCGCTTCTTGTAGCCGCTCGGTAGCGCTCAGGTCTTCATCCTCGGGCTCGGGCACATCGTCCAGACGGTCCGGCCTTTTCTTGCGCTGCACATCCACACACAGGTTCAGCGTAACGCGATAGAGCCAGGTGGACACCTTGGCCTGCCCCGGCACCCATTTTGGGGCCATCTGCCACAGCCGCATCATTGCGTCCTGCGTTACGTCTTCGGCCTCGGCCCGGTTGCCCAACATTCGCATCGCGACTGAAAAACAACGCGGCCCCAACCGGTCAGTCAACTGACGGGCAGCCACCGCGTCGCCGCCCGCGAATTGCCGCAACAACGCATCATCTGTCGTATCCGCGGCACATTCTGCGCCGCGGACATCCTGTAATGGAGAGGTCAGATCCTCCATCCTTCATCAGCTGTCGTCAGAGTCCGCCTTGCCGTGTTTCTTGTGCTTGCGACCCATCCGCTCTTTCGCATCGGCATATTCCTGTTCCGAGATCGTTCCGCTGTTATCCGCGTCGATACGGTCAAACATCTTGCCAGCGCGGCGCGGTTTGGGCAACTCGTCTTCACTCAGAAAGCCGTCCTGATTGGCGTCGTGTTTTTCGAACATCTTGGTCACGCGGTCATTGGCGCGTTTTTGGCCAGCGGCCTGCATTTCTTCGACGCTCAGTTTGCCGTCGCCGTCAGCGTCAGCGTTCGAGAATCGCTGCGTGCGGTGGGCCTCCAATTCTTCTTGCGTCAGTTGACCGTCACCATTGGCATCCAGTTCTTGAAAGCTTGCAGGTTCACGATCCTTTGGTCCGGCCGCCAATACGGACGTACCTGTGATTGCAATAGCCGAGATAAGGATGGCCGGAATGAATTTGGCGCTTTTCATGTCGTTTTCCCTTTGTTTAGCGGCCCCATCGCCGCTGCTCACATAAGTTCAAACGCAGGGCTGGATGCTTTCCGTCGCAAAAATCCAAAAAACTTTGCAGGCCGTTACCAACACCCCGCGCCACAAAGCGACGCACCCCTCTTTTTTTCAGGGCAAAACAAGCGCATTATCCGGCTCAAACGAACGCTCGAGTTTTACAATGACAGATCAAACGATCGACACCACGATTGAGAATGACCGCCCCACTTGGCCTGCTTTGGTCAAAGGCTTCCGCTGCCGCTGCCCCAAGTGCGGCGAGGGCAAGGTTCTGAAAGGCTATCTGAAGGTCAAGGACAGCTGCGACTCTTGTGGGCAAGAGCTGTTTCACCATCGGGCAGATGACGGTCCGGCGTACCTGACCATTCTGCTGGTCGGACACCTGATGGCACCGGCCCTTCACGTGTCTTATGTAGAGTTTCGCCCGGAACCGATGACCATGTTCCTGATCTTTGCCATCGGTTGTACGGCCTTGTCGCTGTTCCTGCTGCCCAGGCTGAAGGGAGCGGTTGTCGCGTACCAATGGGCGCGTCGCATGCACGGGTTCGAAAAAGCGCAATGACCTCATCCATCGGGTCGCGCAGCGCATGACAATAGACAAAACAGCAATACGGGATGCGGCAACGGTCATCGTTCTGCGAGATCGTATGACCGAGCCGTCCATCCTGATGGGGCAACGCGGTGCAAAGGCCGTATTCATGCCCAATAAGTTCGTGTTTCCCGGCGGTGCCGTCGATGCCGAGGACAGCTCGGTACCTTTGGCCACGCCCCTGCCCGCGTTGTGCAGCGACAGGCTGGACGAAAAGTCCGAACCGGGATTGCAAAACGCACTGGCCGCAGCCGCAATTCGTGAATTGTGGGAAGAAACAGGGCTGATCCTGGGGGATCCCGGCGGGTGGAGCGGCACAGTTCCGGACGATTGGCAGGGCTTTGCCGACTTGGGTTACCGCCCATCGGCCAGCGCGCTGCAATTTGTGTTCCGTGCCGTGACCCCTCCGGGGCGCCCACGCCGTTTCGACGCACGGTTCTTTCTGGTCGATGCCAACGCCGTTCAGGGGGATCTGGATGATTTCAGCCGCGCGTCGGATGAGCTGTCCCATTTACAATGGGTCCCGCTGGACCGCGCGCGCGAACTGGACCTTCCCTTCATTACCGAGGTCGTTCTTGCGGAAATAGCGGCCCGGGCTACAAATCCCGAACCACCCGCCACCGTGCCGCTATATCTGCATACCGAAGAACAAAGCCTGTTCTTGCAGCTCAGGGGTTATCCCATGCCCGACGCGGACTAGGCGTCACCTCATCCGGCTGATAACCGTCGTCACCTCGGGCTTTTTACCGATTTCTGACTTGGCGGTCTGGCGCACGATGCGGCGCAAAGCTTCCTCCAGCTTGTCATCGTCGCGCAACGTCTTGGCATCGGCCCGCATCAGGAATTGGTTCAGGTCCTCTTCCAACACTTCAATCAGCGCCGCCCGCGACGTCCCGATTTCAGGCAAACCCATCGTGTCGCACCACGGCTCACCCAGCGGCTCGTCCTCTTCGTCCAGAATGACCGTCACGGTCACGTGCCCGTTCAAAGCCATGCGAATACGGTCACGCACGATCCCGTCCAGAGCCCCGACCTTGACGGTGCCGTCCAGATAGGTGCGGCCGGTTTCAATATAATCCACCACCTGCGGCGCATTGCCTGTCAGGTCAACCATCGTTCCGTTAACGGCCAGAATGCCCGTACGCCCACCGGCCTCGGCCAGTTTAGTGTGTTCACGCAAATGCCGATGCTCGCCGTGCATCGGGATCACCATCTGCGGGTCGATCAGGGCGTGAACTCTTTCAAGATCCGGTCGGTTGGCATGGCCGGAAACGTGGTACAGACCTGAACTGTCATCCACCACATCCACACCCTTTTCGCTGAGCTGGTTCATGATGAAAATCACGCCGCGCTCATTTCCGGGGATGGTTTTGGATGAGAACAGGAACAGATCACCCTCTTTCAGTTCCAACCCGCGATACTTGCCCCGCGCCAGTTGGGCACTGGCGGCGCGGCGCTCGCCCTGGCTGCCGGTCACGATCAGCATCAGGTTCTGGCGCGGCATGTCCACGGCCTCTTCGGCGCTGACAACCTTGGGAAAATCCGAAAGGATGCCAGTTTCAGTCGCGGCTTCGATCATCCGCCGCATGGCGCGGCCCAGCAACACAACCGAACGCCCGGCGCGCTGGCCTGCTTCGGCCAGTGTTTTCACCCGCGCCACGTTCGACGCAAAGGTGGTCGCAACAACCATGCCTTCGGCGCTTTCAACCAGCTTGGTGATCTCGGGGCCGACCTCGGATTCCGAACGACCTGCATGTCCAGAAAACACATTGGTGCTGTCGCAGACCAGCGCCTTAACGCCGGATTTCGCGACCTCGGCCCACAAATCGGGATCGAATGGCTCACCCACCACGGGGTTTTCATCCAGCTTGAAGTCACCAGTATGCACAATCCGCCCCTTGGGCGTGTCGATCACCAGCGCAGCACTTTCGGGGATCGAATGCGACACAGGCAGGAAGCCAATCGTGAAGGGACCGACCGAGACCTGCTCGGGCCAGGCCGATACCGTGCGGACCGCGTCCTCGGGGTGGCCATGTTCCTCCATCTTGCGACGGGCAATGTTGGCGGTGAAGGCGCGTGCATAAACAGGTGCGCCCAGTGTCTCATAGCAATGGGCCACGGCGCCGACGTGGTCTTCGTGCGCGTGGGTGACGAATACGGCCTCAAGCCGGTCCGCCCTTTCGCGCAGCCACGAGATATCGGCATGGATCAGATCAACGCCCGGCGTCGTGTCCATATCCGGAAAGGTCACGCCAAGATCCACCAGGATAAGACGTTCTTTCCCGGGCTTTCCATAGCCATAGACATACGCATTCATGCCAATTTCGCCGGCACCACCCAGCGGCAAATAGATCAGTCGTTCACTGCTCATGTCGAGCCATTATCCTTGTTATAGCGATGGATCACGGTCAGCCCGTGCATCGTCAAATCTTCTTCGATCGCGTCAAACCCGACATCCGCCTGATCGAACAAAGGCGCAAGCCCACCGGTGCCGACCACTTTCATCGGCATACCGTACTCCGCCCTGATCCGGGCAATCAGCCCCTCGATCAAGCCGGAATAGCCCCAATACACGCCGGACTGGATGCAGCCAACCGTATTCGTACCAATCACCTTTTCCGGACGGGTAATGTCGATATGCGGCAATGCAGCCGCGCCTTGGTGCAGTGCCTCAAGGCTGAGGTTCACACCCGGTGCAATGATGCCGCCAACATAGGCCCCGTCGTGGGCCACTACATCGAAATTCGTGGCCGTCCCGAAATCGACCACAACAACATCGCCGCCATGGCGGTCAAACGCGCCCACGGCATTGGCCAACCGGTCCGGGCCGGGGATTGTTCCTTCGTCAATGCGCGGTGCCACGGGCAACAGGCATTCAGGCTTGCCCACAACCAGCGGCCGACACCCAAAGAAGCGATCAGCAAAAATACGCAGGTTAAAGACCACACGTGGCACGGTCGAGGCGATCACCACGTCAGTGATCTCCGCTTCGATCCCGTAATGTTTCACCAGCGTCGAATACCAAGTGAAATACGCATCCGCCGTACGCGAATGATGGGTCGAGGTGCGCAGGGTACACAGGAACTTTTCGCCGTCCCAGATCGAGAAAACGGTATTGGTGTTGCCGCAGTCGATAGCCAGAAGCATTTGAGCCCCCTTTAGAAATACACGTCCGCCGCAGGAATGCTGACACGACCTTTTGCGGTCTTTAGGACAAGGTTGCCGCCCGAGTCCACGGTTTCAAAGGTTCCAACCGTTTCAGATGTCGAGGTTCGCGCGGTGATCACTTCACCCAAGCGAGCGGCACGAGACAGCCAGGCGGTGCGGATCGGTTCGAACCCGTAGGTCACGAACTGAGTTTCATATCGTGCATAAGCCGCGGCTAATTCGGTCAGAAAATCCTCGGGCAGCACCGCGGCACCGGTTTCCGACAACAGAGAGACTGGCCGCACCGCGCTTTGTTCCACCGCATAGGCTGGGGGCGCCTCGGAAAGATTTACACCGATGCCAATCGACAGATACGACACGCCCCCGCCCTTACCGGTGCTTTCCAGCAAGATGCCCGCCAGCTTGCCCCCGTTCAGCAGCACGTCGTTGGGCCACTTCAATGACAGCCCGTCGGCGCGACCGGTGACCGCGACACAGGCGTCGAACAGCGCCAAGGCCGCCACAAAGCTGCGCAAGGCCGCTTGTTCCGGATTACCCTGCGGTCGCATTAACAAGGTCGCCGCCAGGTTGCCCTTGGGGTTGGCCCACGCCCTACCCCGTCGTCCCCGCGCCGCCGTCTGGTGATGCGCCATGATCCACACAGGGCCCGGCGCCGTAGGGGAAAGCCGGGCAGCCTCATTCAATGTACTGTCGACTTCCTGCACGATGTGCAGTCCGTATCCTTGCGGCCAATCAGTCACGTCAAAAAGGCCCGGCCTTTTGACCGAGCCCCCTGAAATTGGATGTTAAACACGTCAGTTGACAAGCGTCGCTGCCGCAGCTGCAGCCGCGCCTTCGATGCCGAACTGATAGAAAACGCCCACCAGCATCAGCGCCGCCGACCCCATCAGCGCGACCCACAGAACCGGGGTCGAGTGGGTTTCGATCGGATCCTCGTTCTCGGCCCCGAAATACATGTAGAACACGATCCGCAGGTAATAGAACGCACCGATCACAGAAGCGATGGCCGACACGATCACCAACCCGGTCAGACCCGCGCTGATACCAGCCTGCCAGACGCCGAACTTGGCGAAAAAGCCCAACATTGGCGGAACGCCAGCAAGGCTGAACATTAGGATCAGAACAGCCAGGGCCTTACCCGGATCGCGTTTGGAAAACTGGCGAAGCGCATCGATATCAGTGACGGGTTTGCCATCGCGCTCCATCATCAGGATGAAGGCAAAGGTGCCGATATTCATGGTCACGTAAATTGCCAGATACATCAGCATCGCTTTGATGCCCATTTCCGTACCCGCTGCCAGACCGATCAGCGCATAACCCATATGGGCAATCGATGAAAACGCCATCAGCCGCTTGATATTGCGCTGACCAATCGCGGCAACCGCACCCAGCAGCATCGACAGAACCGAAAGCAGTACGATCACCTGCTGCCAGTCTTTCACTACGCCACCAAAGGCGTCATGCATCAAGCGGGCAAACAGCGCCATCGCCGCCACTTTTGGTGCGGTAGCAAAGAAGGCGGTGATCGGCGTGGGCGATCCTTCGTACACGTCCGGCGTCCACATATGGAAGGGCACAGCCGAAACCTTGAAGGCAAGGCCCGAGATCAGGAAGATCAGGCCGAACAGCAGACCAACCGAGATGTCGTCATGGTGGACCGTTTGAATGATGCCCGAAAACAGCGTCGTGCCGGTAAAGCCATAAACAAGCGATGCACCATACAGCAGCAGCCCCGAACTGAGCGCACCCAGTACGAAGTACTTCAGACCGGCCTCAGTTGATTTGGCGCTGTCACGACGCAACGCAGCCACGACGTACAGCGACAGGGATTGTAGCTCCAGCCCCATATACAAGGACATCAGATCGCCTGCGCTGACCATCATCATCATACCGACAGCAGCCAGCGCCACCAGCAACGGGTATTCGAACCGCAACAGATCGCGGCGGGTCATATATTCCTGGCTCATCACCAGAACAGCCGCAGCCGACAGCAGGATCGCGACCTTGGCAAACCGCGAGAACCCGTCATCGACGAACATCCCGTTGAACGCCACGTTGGTGCCATCGCCATTGGTTGCAATCCAGAAGGACAGCAGCGCCATTAGCCCCGCCGTCGTCCACACCAGAATTGACGCCAGCGCGTCTTTCGTCGTGTAAACTGCCCCGATCAGGGCGGCCATCGCATACACGGCCAGAACGATTTCCGGCAGGATTATTGTCAGATCAGCCTGGATCATGTCTCCAAAGCTCCCTTAATGCGAGGCGGCCGTCTGGGTCGCGGCCTCAGCCGCGGCCAGAGCCGAGTCATAATTCGAAATCAGCGCGGCGGTCGAATTGCCGATCACATCGGTTACCAGCGACGGGTAAACGCCCAGCAGGATGGTCATCACGATCAGCGGTGCAAAGATCAGCCGCTCGCGCGAGCTCATGTCCGTCATTGCCTTGAGGCTTTCCTTGATCAGATCGCCAAACACGACCCGGCGATACAGCCACAACGCATAGGCAGCCGAGAAGATCACGCCAGATGCAGCCACAGCCGTCACCCAGGTATTGACCTGGAACGCGCCCATCAGCGTCAGGAATTCACCGATGAACCCGGATGTACCCGGCAGGCCGACATTGGCCATTGTGAACAGCATGAAGACCAGCGCGTATGCGGGCATGCGGATCACCAGACCGCCATAAGCGTCGATGTCACGCGTGTGCATCCGGTCATAGATGACACCGACACACAGGAAGAGCGCGGCCGAGATAAACCCGTGGCTGAGCATCTGGAAGATCGCGCCGTCAATACCCTGCTGGTTCGCAGCAAAGATACCCATAGTCACAAAGCCCATATGAGCAACCGAGGAATAAGCGATCAGCTTTTTCATATCCTCCTGCACCAGCGCCACCAGCGAGGTGTAGACTACTGCGATGGCCGACATCCACAGGACCAGATCGGTCATCACCGCTGACCCGACTGGGAACATCGGCAGACTGAACCGCAGGAAGCCATAGCCGCCCATCTTCAGCAGGATCGCCGCCAGCACAACCGAGCCTGCAGTCGGCGCCTGAACGTGTGCGTCAGGTAGCCAGGTATGAACCGGCCACATCGGCATTTTCACCGCAAACGAGGCAAAGAAGGCCAGGAACATCAACGTCTGCATACCGCCGACGATATAAACGCCCAGCACGCTGAACCCTTCGGACGAGAAATGGTGGCTCATCAAGGCTTCGATATCAGTGGTGCCTGCATCTGAATACATCGCAACCATCGCCACCAGCATCAGCACCGAGCCCAGGAAAGTATAGAGGAAGAACTTGAAGCTGGCGTAAATCCGGTTCGCCCCACCCCAGATGCCGATGATCAGGAACATTGGGATCAAGCCGGCCTCGAAGAACAGATAGAACAGCACCAGATCCAGCGCCATGAACACGCCCAGCATCAGCGTTTCCAACAGCAGGAAGGCGATCATATATTCCTTGACGCGGTCGGTGACCTGCCAACTGGCTAGAATGGTCAGCGGCATGATGAATGTGGTCAGCAGTACGAACAGAACGCTGATACCATCTACACCCATCTTGTATTTTAGGCCCAGCAGCCACTCGGCCTCTTCCACCATCTGAAAGCCGGTATTGGACGGATCAAAGCCTGTATAGATACCGATCGAGACAAGGAAGGTCACCGTGGTCGCGACCAGCGCAACCCATTTCGCGTTGCGCTGCGCAGCAGCGTCCTCACCGTGCAGAAACAGGGCTAGAATGCCTGCCGCCACTGCGGGGATAAAGGTGACGATCGAGAGGATATTATCCATTAGTGTGCGCCTCCGCCGATCGACATCCAGGTGACCAGGGCTGCAATACCCAGAACCATCCAGAAGGCATAAGTAAAGATGTAGCCCGTCTGTGCCTTGCCTGCGAGGCGGGTAAAGAAGGGAATAACGCCCATCGAAACCCCGTTCAGGAAGCCGTCGATAGTATTGCCGTCACCGCGTTTCCACAGGAACCGACCAAGCGCAACGGTGGGTTTGACAAAGATCGCATCGTAGATCTCGTCAAAGTACCACTTGTTCAGCAGGAACAGGTAAAGCGGACGCTGGTTCTGTGCCAGACGCCCCGGCAGGGACGGGTTCACGATATAGAACCAATAGGCCATGACAAAACCCAACGCCATCGCGACAAAGGGTGAGACCTTGACCCATTTCGGAGCGGCATGCGCATCGTCCAGAATATGGTTGTCCGGCGCGATATAGATCGCGCCCTCGCCCGGTTCACCCGCGAAGACATAGTGGTGATCACCGCCATGCGCGTCCTTCTCGCCGTGCCCATCATCGGCATGAGTATCTTCTGCGTGCCCCTCATCAGCGTGTGCATCATCCGCATGTGAATCCGCAGTGCCATGATCGCCCGCCTCGGCATGCTCCGACGCCTCGGCCACCGGAATGCCATAGAACTTGCCGACCTTGTCCGCATGACCAAAGAAGTTGCCATACCAGATCATCCCGGCAAAGACCGCACCCAAGGACAGCACGCCTAAAGGAATCAACATGGTCATCGGGCTTTCATGCGCATGCTCATGCGTATGCTGATCACCACGCGGCTCGCCATAGAAAGTCAGGAAGATCAGGCGCCAGCTGTAGAACGAAGTGAACGCAGCCGCGATCACAAGCAGCCAGAAGCCATAGGCCGACCCACCAGCATAGGCACTCTCGATGATGGCATCCTTGGACAGGAACCCGGCGAACCCGATGGTGGTCAGCGGAATACCAACGCCGGTAATAGCCAGTGTCCCGATCATCATCGCCCAGAAGGTATAAGGGATTTTCTTACGCAGACCGCCGTATTCGGTCATTTCCTGCTCGTGATGCATCGCGTTGATCACCGACCCCGCACCAAGGAACAGCAGCGCCTTGAAGAACGCGTGCGTGAACAGGTGGAACATCGCCGCCGAATACATGCCCACACCGGCGGCCACGAACATGTAGCCCAGCTGCGAACATGTCGAATAGGCGATGACGCGCTTAATGTCGGTCTGCACCAGACCCACAGTTGCGGCGAAAAACGCGGTCGAGGCGCCCAGCACGGTAATAAACCCGGTCGCGCCCGGCGCGAACTCCATCAGCGGCGACATACGGCAGACCAGGAACACACCGGCGGTGACCATGGTCGCCGCGTGGATCAGCGCCGACACGGGCGTCGGGCCTTCCATCGCGTCAGGCAACCAGGTGTGCAGGATCAGCTGAGCCGATTTACCCATCGCGCCGATAAACAGCAGGACGCAGATCACCTCGATGGCGTTCCACTCACCCCACAGGAAGTGCAGTTGCGTTTCCGCTAGCTCAGGGGCCGACGCGAAAATGTCGGAAAAATTGATGCTGTCCGTCAGGAAGAACAGCGCAAAAATCCCCAGCGCAAAGCCAAAGTCGCCCACCCGGTTGACAATGAACGCTTTCATCGCTGCCGCGTTGGCCGATGGCTTGCGGTAGTAGAAGCCGATCAGCAGGTAAGACGCGACACCCACACCTTCCCAGCCAAAGAACATCTGAACCAGATTATCCGCCGTCACCAGCATCAGCATGGCAAAGGTGAAGAAGGACAAATAGGCAAAGAAGCGCGGCTTATAACTCTCGCCTTCGCGCCATTGCGGATCATGGGCCATATAGCCAAAGGAATACAGGTGCACGAGCGCCGATACGGTCGTCACCACGATCAGCATGATCGCGGTCAGCCGGTCCAGCCGCACGGCCCAGCTTGTCGAGAGCGAGCCGCTCTCGATCCAGCGCATGATCTCGACCTGCTGGGTCACCCCGTCAAAGGTGAAGAACACGATCCACGACAGCAAACAGGCCAGAAACAGCAGGCCGGTGGCGGTCCACATCGCGGCCTTTTCGCCAATGAATCGCCAGCCGAACCCGCAAAGCAGCGCGCCCACCAGCGGGGCAAAGAGGATGGTAGTTTCCATGTTCTCTTACCCCTTCATCATATTGACGTCTTCAACCGCGATGGTGCCGCGGTTGCGGAAGAAGCAGACCAGAATGGCCAGACCAATCGCCGCCTCGGCCGCTGCAACGGTCAGCACGAACAGCGTAAACACCTGCCCGACCAGATCGCCGAGGAAACTGGAAAACGCCACAAGGTTGATATTCACCGCCAGCAGCATCAGTTCGATGCTCATCAGCAGGATGATGACGTTCTTGCGGTTCAGAAAGAGACCGAAGATGCCGATGACGAACAGTGTCGCCGCGACCGTAAGATAGTGTTCAAGTCCGATCATCGTCTCAAAGTCCCTGCCCCGGTTTCACGTCCTTCAACTCCATCGCCTTGGCCGGGTCGCGCATCATCTGGCCGATGATGTCCTGACGCTTGATGTCCTGACGGTGGCGCAGCGTCAGAACAATGGCGCCGATCATGGCCACCAGCAGGATCAGGCCCGCCAGCTGGAACAGAAGGAAGTATTGATCATAAAGGATGACACCCAGCGCCTCGGTGTTATGGCGATCCACAGGCACCGGCTGAGCCAGATTGGCCGCCGCGCCCTGCGCGCTGTCCCATGCGCCAAAGGCCATGACAAACTGCATCAGGATGACCAGACCGATCAGCAGGGCCAGCGGCATATAGCGCGCCATCTCGGCCTTCAGCTCGGCAAAGTCCACGTCCAGCATCATCACCACGAACAGGAACAGCACCGCGACCGCGCCGACATAGACGATGATCAGCAGCATTGCCACGAACTCGGCCCCCAGCAGCACGAACAACCCGGCCGAGGAGAGGAAGGAAAGGATCAGCCACAGCACCGAATGAACCGGCTGGCGGCTGATCACCGTGAACAGCCCGCCGGTGATGGCGCTGATGGCAAACAGGTAGAAGGCAAAGACGGTCATTGATCCTCATCCTCGTTATCGCCCATGACCTCTTGCGCCAGATCCAGCGCGCGGGTCATGGCCGGGATGCCGGCAAAGACCGACATCTGGCCGATCGTTTCCACGATCTCTTGTTTCTTCGCGCCCGCTTCCAGCGCATGACGCACGGTCTGACGCACCGCCGAGTCCGCTTGAGCGCCCTGACAAGTCAGCCCAGCCAGCGTCAGCAGCAAGCGGGTCTTGGCGTCCAATCCGTCCTTGTTGACGGTGTTGCCGAACATCATCTCCATGACCTCTTTGGGCATGGTCGGCCACAGCGCTTCGAACCCCTTGGGCGAGAAATTCTCGAGCCCCGGGTTCATCGCCGTGGCCATGTCCTGTGCCTGTTTGAGCATTTGCTCGAATGGGTTTGTGGGCTTGTCACTCATCTGTACGGCGCATCCATTTCCAGGTTGCGGGCAATCTCGGCTTCCCAGCGTTCGCCGTTATCCAGCAGTTTTTGCTTGTCGTAGAACAGCTCTTCGCGGGTTTCGGTGGCGAACTCGAAATTCGGGCCTTCGACGATTGCATCGACCGGGCAGGCCTCCTGACAGAAGCCGCAATAGATGCACTTGGTCATGTCGATGTCATAGCGCGTGGTTCGGCGGCTGCCGTCCTCGCGCGGTTCGGCGTCGATGGTGATGGCCTGCGCCGGGCAAACCGCCTCGCAGAGTTTGCAGGCGATGCAACGTTCCTCGCCGTTCGGGTAGCGGCGCAAGGCGTGCTCGCCCCGGAACCGCGGGGACAGAGGGCCCTTTTCGTGCGGGTAGTTCACGGTGGCCTTGGGGGCGAAGAAATACTTCAACCCCAGTTTCATGCCGACCCAGAAATCCTGCAGCAAAAAATACTTGGCAGCGCGGGTATAGTCGATCTGCGTCATGATTAGCCTCCTACGCTCCAACGGGCGAATGCGCCCCAGAACCAGTCGAATTTCGCCGCAAAAGCCACGAACACCACCCAGGCCAGTGAGAATGGCAAAAACACTTTCCAACCCAGCCGCATCAATTGATCATAGCGGTAGCGCGGCGTGATCGCCTTGACCATTGCGAAGAGGAAGAAGAAGAACGCCATTTTGGCGACCATCCACAGCACTCCGTCGGGCAGCCCTGGGATCGGCGACAGCCAGCCACCGAAGAACAGCAGCGATGTTAGCGCGCACATCAGGAAGATCGCAATGTATTCGCCTGCCATGAAAAGCAGGAAGGGTGTGGCCGAGTATTCCACCTGATAACCGGCGACCAGTTCGGATTCCGCCTCGGGCAGGTCAAACGGTGGGCGGTTGGTTTCCGCCAGCGCCGAGATGAAGAACAGGAAGACCATCGGGAAATGCGGCAGCCAGTACCAGCTGAATAGGCCCAGCCCGCCATCCTGCGCGCGTACGATGTCGCCGAAATTCATCGACCCTGTAGAAATGATCACACCAATGATGATCAGGCCGATGGAAACCTCGTAAGAAATCATCTGCGCAGCCGAACGCAACGATCCTAGGAACGGGTACTTTGAGTTCGACGCCCAACCGCCCATAATCACGCCATAAACCTCCAACGAGGATACGGCGAAGACATACAGGATGGCGACGTTGATATCTGACAGGACCCAGCCATCGTTAAACGGGATTACCGCCCAGGCGATCATCGCCAAAACAAAGCTTGTCAGCGGTGCCAGAATGAAAACCGTGCGGTCGGCCCCGGCGGGGATGACCACCTCTTTCACCACATATTTCAGCGCATCTGCCACCGATTGCAGCAGGCCATAGACGCCCACCACGTTGGGACCGCGGCGCATCTGTACCGCCGCCCAAATCTTGCGGTCGCCATAAACGAGGAACAACAGCGAGATCATCACAAAGGCAACAACGGCAAGCACTTGCGCCAGAATGATGATGGCTATTCCGCCTGGGGTGTTAAAGAAATCAGCCATTGGTCCTCACACCGTGGGTATTCCGTTTTCCGCGTAAATTGCGAAGGCCATTTGCCTGCGCAAACTGCGGCTGGGTCGGCGCGTTGGTGTAAACAGCATCCGCCGCACTTACGCCACCCTTATTGTTGCGTCTCACGCGCATTTTCACAGCCACCTTATTGCAGGCGCCCAAAAGCGATATGAAACAGGTCTGTTTCATTCCGCCGCGATCTTCCTGGCCTTGCGTGCCTGTGCCTGCGCCGACAGCGCGGCCATCAGTTGCGAGGCGCGGGCGATTGGATTGGTCAGGTAAAAGTCCTTGATCGCATTGCGGAAAGTGGCTGTACCTAGGGGGCCAACCTCCATCAATTGCACTTCGTTTTCGATCACCTCGTCGATGCGCGTAAGATGCGGCACTGCTTCGATCAGCGCACTGCGCAACTGCGCCAGCGAGTCGTAAGGCAGCGTCGCGCCCAATTCGGCCGACAAGGCCCGCAGGATCGCCCAGTTTTCCTTGGCCTCACCCGGTGCAAAGCCTGCGCGCATGGCCAGCTGAGGACGGCCTTCGGTGTTCACGAACAGGCCGTTTTCCTCAGTATAGGCGGCGCCTGGCAGGATCACATCGGCGCGGTGTGCGCCCCGGTCGCCATGGCTGCCCTGATAGATGACGAACGCGCCCTTACCGATCTCGACCTCGTCCGCGCCAAGGTTATAGATTACGTCCGCCGCGCTGATCGCGTCCATACCACCTTCGTTTGTCGCATCCACGTCCATCGCACCCACGCGCGAGGCTGCTGTATGCAGAACGATCAGACCGCTTTCTGTATTTGCAGCAATGGCTTGCGCAGTGGCCAAAACAGCGGCACCGTCAGCCTCTTGCAGCGCACCCTGCCCCACAACAACCAGAGAGGCCTTGCCTTTGATCACATCATCGCCGCCCATATCGACGACTTTTTGCAGTGCTGCGCGGTCATCACCCATGTGGTGATACTTATAGGTCAGATCGACAGCCGGACCGACCAGAGCAACCTCGGCCCCGTGCGCCCATGCCTTGCGGATACGCGCGTTCAATACCGGAGCTTCCTCACGCGGGTTGGTGCCGATCAGCAGAATACGCTCGGCTCTGTCGATATCCTCGATCGCAGCAGTCCCGGCATAAGCCCCACGGTTGCCCGCAGGCAGTCGGGCACCGTCGGTGCGACACTCGACGACACCGCCCAGGCTTTCGATCATCTGTTTGAGCGCAAAGGCCGCTTCGACTGGCGCCAGATCACCCACGATACCCGCCGGTTTCTCGGCACCTTTCAGCGCCTCGGACGCTTTGGTCAGCGCCTCGGGCCACGAGGCCGGGCGCAGCTTGCCGTTTTCGCGAATATATGGGCGGTCCAAACGCTGACGCCGCAGACCGTCCCACACAAAGCGGGTTTTGTCGCTGATCCACTCCTCGTTCACGCCGTCATGGTTGCGCGGCAGGAAGCGCATGACCTCACGCCCCTTGGTATCCACCCGGACGTTCGAGCCCAAGGCATCCATCACGTCGATGCTCTCGGTCTTGGTCAATTCCCACGGACGAGCCGTAAAGGCGTAAGGTTTCGAGGTCAGCGCCCCCACGGGACACAGGTCGATGATGTTGCCCTGCAGGTTCGAATCCAGCGTCTGGTTCAGATACGAGGTGATCTCGGCATCTTCTCCGCGCCCCGTCTGACCCATCTGAGTGATCCCGGCAACCTCGGTCGTGAACCGCACACAACGGGTGCAGCTGATGCAGCGCGTCATCGCAGTGCCAACCAGCGGTCCCAGATCCAGATCGTCCACCGCGCGCTTGGCTTCCTTGAAGCGGCTGCCCGACAGACCATAGGCCATCGCCTGATCCTGCAAGTCACACTCGCCGCCCTGATCACAGATCGGGCAATCCAGCGGGTGGTTGATGAGCAGAAACTCCATCACCCCTTCGCGGGCCTTTTTGACCATGGGTGAGTTCGTTTTGACCTCCGGCGCTTGCCCTTCGGGGCCGGGGCGCAAATCGCGCACCTGCATCGCGCAGGACGCCGCAGGTTTGGGCGGGCCGCCCACAACCTCAACCAGGCACATCCGGCAGTTCCCTGCGATCGACAAACGTTCGTGATAACAGAAGCGCGGCACCTCGACCCCGGCTTGCTCACAAGCCTGGATCAGGGTCATCGCACCATCGACTTCGATTTCCTGCCCGTCGATATTGATCTTACGGAGGTCAGACATCGTCTAGTTCGCCCTCAAATACACGCCAATGGCGCTGTTTCTTTCAATCTCTGCCCGCCCCAGCGTGCAGAAGGAATTGGGGTTTTCGTAGGTGACGCCGTGTCGGGCCAGATACGCCTCGCCCTTGGCGCGCATCCGGTCCTTTTCAGCATCCGAATCCACATACGCCCGGATTTCATTGTCCGAGTATCCCAGTTTGTTCGCTTGCGACTTCAATCCCCACAGCACACCGATCGCTTTCAGACGCCGCCCGCTGATCGAGGGGCAATACTCTGAAATCTCATTTGCAATGGCGATGTAATAGAGTTCGTTGTCGATCTCTTTGACTTCGCGCAAGGGCGGTTTCGCCTCGGCGATGGTGGGCAAAGCCAGCACAGACAGCAGCGTCAGCATTTTCACACTGGACATGACAATTCCTTTCGTCTTGGGAAACCCAAGACGACCGGCAGTCGGGGTGCTATGCAATAACATCCCCCGTGTCATCGAGTGATATGCGAACACGCGCGTCATGGTCGCTGGCAAGCTCCTGCAAAGGTCAACTTGTCGTCGCTGACACGCAAGTTCTGGGGTTCAGTATCCGGGCCGACCTTCCACGCGATGCTGGAAGAACCGAAGTTCTTGATGCAGAATTTCGTCCCCTCGTACCGTCCCGCTTCGCGCGCGCCGTCCAACGAGGCAGAAACCCCATTCACAACCACGGTAAATTCGGTCGGCATCTTCTTTTTATCGACGGGCTTTGCTTTGGCCCGAAAATACTTACCGTCAAAAAGGACACGATCACTGGACGACGTGATGCCACCGCACGCCGAAACAAGTGACAACGTAAGGACGCCGGCCAACATGGACACGCGACCGGCAACACTTTTACGTCCTAGCATCTGATATTTTCCCCAAGTCTTCATCAAAACGCCGCCACTATTGCCATAATCCCCATCACGACCATGCAGGCCCAGGCGATGACATACAGAACCGAGCGCAAACCAGCAGACGGTTTGCCGATACCGCGAATATGCACCACCAGCATTATCAGGCGCGCCAGCAACGCGACCGAAGCCAGCAGGTTAACCCAAAATGGGCTGGCCCCCATGAGAATGGCCGCGACAATGACCGTCAGATAGGCAGGCAGCGTCTCGGTCCCGTTCAAGTAGGCGCGATTCAAGCGATAGGCCTTGTCAGCATAGTCTTGTTCAGGTGTGGCACCCGGCGCCAACCCTTTGCTTTGTTTCGCCAAAGCCGTGAATGGCGACATGAACAGAAGCACGAGCGTGAAGATCACTATCGAAGTAACTGCGTGGGAGTAGTCGGTTAGAAATTCCATCTAGGTCACTCCTTTACCAGAAATCGCCCGATAGCATCTTCGGTTCCTGCCACGCCTCGTCCAAACGCACAAAGAGATTTTTTGTTTGAAATTTCTACATTTCTGTCGTCGAGAACCTTCCTTACTTGCCCCTTAAGCCAATCGGATCTCCCATAAAATAAGAACTTGCGCATTTTTTGCCGACGCAATCCCTGAACCGCAGTCAGTTCTGTCGCAGTCAGCACGTAACTCTGGTAATCAGAACCGCCAACAGTGGCCAGACCGCTGCATCTGTCTTTTATGAAATGAGCCGCAAGAACCTCACCGACAGCCTGATCGTATGCCGCACGTTTCGCAGCTGCGGCTGGGGCTGCTACAGCCCCGATAAGCAAGAGTGCGACACAAGTTGTTCGAAAGCTCCGCATCTCGATCACTCCGCCGCCATCGCACCCATCCGACCCGATTTCTGGGCCTTGATGCGATCTTCAATCTCTTCGCGGAAGTTACGGATCAGGCCCTGGATCGGCCAGGCAGCCGCATCGCCGAGGGCGCAGATCGTGTGACCTTCAACCTGTTTGGTCACATCGAACAACATGTCAATCTCTTCCAGCTCGGCCTCGCCGCGCACCAGACGGTCCATCACGCGCATCATCCAGCCGGTGCCTTCACGGCAGGGTGTACACTGACCGCAACTTTCATGTTTGTAGAATTTCGACAGCCGCCAGATCGCCTTGATAATGTCCGTGGACTTGTCCATCACGATGACCGCAGCAGTCCCCAGGCCCGAGCCCAGATCGTTGCGCAGGTGGTCAAAATCCATGATCGCATCGCGCATGTTCTCGCCGCGCACACAGGGTACCGAAGACCCACCCGGGATGACCGCCAGCAGATTATCCCAACCGCCGCGAATGCCGCCGCAATGGGTTTCGATCAGCTCCTCAAAGGGAATAGACATTGCCTCTTCGACCACGCAGGGGTTGTTCACGTGACCCGAAATGGCAAACAGCTTGGTCCCTGCATTGTTCTGACGCCCGAATCCCGCAAACCAGTCCGCACCACGGCGCAGGATGGTCGGCACAACCGCGATGGATTCTACGTTGTTCACCGTGGTCGGGCAGCCATACAGCCCCGCACCCGCCGGGAACGGAGGCTTCATCCGCGGCATACCCTTCTTGCCCTCAAGGCTTTCGATCAGGGCAGTCTCTTCTCCGCAGATATAGGCACCGGCGCCGTGATGCAGGAACAGATCGAAATCCCAACCCGAACCGGCGGCGTTCTTGCCTAGCAGGCCCGCGTCATACGCTTCGTCAATCGCGGCCTGCAGCGCCTCGCGCTCGCGGATATATTCGCCCCGCAGGTAGATATAGCAGGTGTGTGCGTTCATCGCGAAAGACGCGATCAGGCAGCCTTCGATCAACGTGTGCGGATCATGGCGCATGATCTCGCGGTCTTTGCAGGTGCCAGGCTCGGATTCATCCGCATTCACCACCAGATAGGCCGGACGACCATCACTTTCCTTGGGCATGAACGACCATTTCAGACCAGTTGGGAAACCCGCGCCACCGCGCCCACGAAGGCCCGAGTCCTTCATCGTCTGAATGATCCAGTCGCGCCCATTGCCAATCAGGCCAGCTGTGCCGTCCCAATGCCCGCGGGCCTGCGCACCTTTCAGCGTGCGCTCGTGCATCCCGTAGATGTTGGTAAAGATCCGGTCCTGATCCTTCAGCATCGCGTGTTACCTTCAGCTATCCTGACGCATGCGCCAGAGTTGAAATATGTTGACGCCCGCATAGACGAACGCCGCCAGAGCGGCGAGATCAAACAACAACGCATGGCGCGTCGTCAGTTCCAGTGCGGGGCCAATGAACAGGTTCATGGCAAGCCAAATGGTCATCGTCACTGCAATGACGATACCTATGTGACGGCCCTTGCGGGCTATGGCCTGTTCTTTGTCCTTGTCCATCTCATCCTTCATGCCCCGGATGGGCATGCGTCCTAGTCTTCGTAAGTGCCGTCTTTCTTGGCACGTTTGGCGAACTCGGTTTCCTCGCCCGCCGCCAGCTTACCGGCCTGTTCGATCCAGCCGTCCCGCTCGATCCGACCTTTGAACTTCAGCCGCGCATCAACCCAAGCCACCTGTTCCGATGTCCAGGCCGCAATCTGGTCGTAGTGGTAAAAGCCCAACTCGTTCAGCGTTTCTTCCAGCTTGGGTCCGACACCTTTGAGCATCTTCAGGTCATCAGCTTTTCCATCGCGCGGCGCGGTCAGGGTTTCCGGCTGGTCTTCTTTCGCCTTCGCCTCTTCGGCCTGTTTCACCGCAGGCTTGCCCGGTGCCGGCGCTTTCGGAGGTTTCGGTGCTGCCTTGGTCGCTGCAGCCTTACCGTCCTTACCCAGCCAAGGGGTCAGGATGGGCACTTCGGTCCCGTCAATCCGCTTGACTGTATCGCCCAGATCATTCGCCAGTTCGACACTGGCGTTAAACTGGGTTCGACCACTGTCATATTCCGTCAGACTGGTCAGGCCCTTGAGAGGTTCTGCCGCATAACGCCCATTCTGCGGGCCCGGTGTCGGAACTTTGCCCGCAACCAAATCGTCGAGGATTTTGCCAAAGCTCTCGGTGGTCAGGTCCTCATAATAGTCCTTACCAATCTGCGCCATCGGCGCGTTGGTACAGGACCCGAGGCATTCCACCTCTTCCCAGCTCAGCTTGCCATCGGCAGATAGTTCATGCGGCCTGGTAGCGATCTTGTCCTTGCAGACCGCAATCAGATCCTCGGCCCCGCAGATCATGCAGGACGTCGTGCCGCAGACCTGAATATGTGCCACCGAGCCAACCGGCTGCAACTGGAACATGAAGTAGAAAGACGCGACCTCAAGCACGCGGATGTAGGCCATGCCCAGCATGTCGGCGACGGATTCAATCGCCGGACGACTCAGCCAGCCTTCCTGCTCCTGCGCGCGCCACAGCAGTGGGATAACCGCGCTGGCCTGGCGCCCCTCGGGGTATTTGGTGATCTGCGCTTCGGCCCATTGCTGGTTGGCAGCGGAGAAGGCAAAGCTTTCGGGTTGTTCGGGGTGGAGGCGGCGGAGCATTAGCGGTCAATCTCTCCAAATACGACGTCCATGGTGCCGATGATGGCGGCAACATCGGCCAATTGGTGGCCTCCGGCGACGTGGTCCATAGCTTGCAGGTGCAGGAACCCCGGTGCGCGCAGTTTGGCGCGGTAGGGTTTGTTGGTGCCGTCGGCGACAAGATAGACGCCGAACTCACCCTTTGGGGCCTCGACGGCGGCGTAGACCTCGCCCGCAGGGACGTGGAAGCCTTCGGTATACAGTTTGAAGTGATGGATCAGGCTCTCCATCGAAGTCTTCATGTCCGAGCGTTTCGGCGGGGTGATCTTACCACGGGCCAGAACGTCGCCCGGGCAGTCGCGCAGCTTGCCGATAGCTTGACGAATGATGTGCAGCGACTGGCGCATCTCTTCCATGCGGACGAGGTAGCGGTCATAGCAGTCGCCGTTCTTGCCGACGGGGATCTGGAATTCGAACTCATCATAACATTCATAAGGCTGCGCGCGGCGCAGATCCCATGCCAGCCCCGATCCACGGACCATCACGCCCGAGAAGCCGTATTTCTGGATGTCATCCTCGGTCACGACGCCAATATCGGCGTTACGCTGCTTGAAGATGCGGTTTTCGGTCAGCAGACCGTCAATGTCATCCAGAACAGCGGGGAATTCGTGGCTCCACGCTTCGATATCGTCCAGCAGTTCCGGCGGCAGGTCCTGATGGACACCACCAGGACGGAAATAGGCGGCGTGCAGGCGGGCACCGCAGGCGCGCTCATAGAACACCATCAGCTTTTCGCGCTCTTCAAAACCCCAGAGCGGCGGCGTCAGCGCGCCCACATCCATCGCCTGCGTGGTCACATTCAGCAGATGGTTCAGGATGCGTCCGATCTCGGAATAGAGAACACGGATGAGCGAGCCGCGACGCGGCACTTCAACCCCTGTCAGCTTTTCGATGGCCAAACACCAGGCGTGCTCCTGGTTCATCGGTGCCACGTAATCCAGACGGTCGAAATACGGCAGGTTCTGCAGATACGTCCGGCTTTCCATCAGCTTTTCGGTGCCACGGTGCAGCAAACCGATATGCGGGTCACAGCGTTCGACGATCTCACCGTCCAGCTCAAGCACCAGACGCAAAACCCCGTGTGCCGCAGGGTGTTGCGGGCCGAAGTTAATGTTGAAGTTGCGGATCTTCTGTTCTCCGCTCAGCGCGTCCGTGCTGCCGTCATCGTATCTTGAGCCGTCCATCAACGCCCCCGTTTTTTCTTTTTCGCTTCGGCCCGAACCCGAACCTTTTCAGCTTCGGCCGCTTTGGCAGCGGCACCTGCCAGCAGCACCCCCAGCGCACCCAGAATGATAAGTTCACCCATCATCTCAGCGGCGCTCCAACTCTTGCAGTTTCAGCCCAACCCACCACAGCAACGCAATTGTGCCAAATGGAACCAGACAAAGAAGGCACCAGAACTTGTTGATCCCGAAAAACGGCAAAATCTTCACCATCGGAATGATGGTCAGTGCAGAAAGGATCAGCCACCAGATGCCACCCATTATTCAGTCTCCTGTTTTTCATCCCCCGGAAGAATGTAGTTCGCGCCTTCCCACGGGGACATGAAATCAAACTGACGGTATTCCTGCACCAACGACACCGGCTCATAGACAACGCGCTTTTGCGCTTCGTCATAGCGCACCTCGGTATAGCCGGTGGTCGGGAAATCCTTGCGCAGTGGGTGGCCGCGGAACCCATAGTCGGTCAGGATGCGGCGCAGGTCCGGGTGGCCCGAGAACAGGATGCCGAACATGTCGAACACCTCACGCTCGAACCAGTTCGCCGAGGGGTGAACGTCAACGATCGAGGGCACCATGTCTTCTTCTCGAATTGAAACCCGCAGGCGGATGCGCTGGTTCTGGTACATCGACAGGAAGTGATACACCACATCGAACCGCTTGGCCCGTTCGGGGTAATCCACGCCAGTGATGTCGACCAGCGACGAAAACTGGCAATTCCGGTCGGATTTCAGGAACTCAATGAATTCCACAAGGTTCGACGGCGCCACATCCACGTTCAGTTCGCCATGGGTCACATCCCAGGACAGAACGCAATCGGCCCGTTTCAGTTCAAGCTGCGCGCCGAGTTCTTTGAGTGCTTCGCTCATCAGCTCTCTCCTCAGCGTACGATGGTGCCGGTGCGGCGGATTTTGCGTTGCAACTGCATCAGGCCATACAGCAACGCCTCGGCGGTTGGCGGGCACCCGGGGACGTAGATATCCACTGGAACCACGCGGTCACAGCCGCGCACGACCGAATAGGAATAGTGGTAATACCCACCGCCATTTGCGCAGGACCCCATCGAGATCACATAGCGCGGCTCGGGCATCTGGTCGTAAACCTTGCGCAGCGCCGGGGCCATCTTGTTAGTCAGCGTTCCCGCCACGATCATTACATCGGACTGACGTGGGGACGCCCGCGGGGCGATACCAAACCGTTCGGCATCATAACGCGGCATCGAGGTGTGCATCATTTCAACCGCGCAGCAGGCCAGACCGAAGGTCATCCAGTGCAGCGATCCGGTGCGAGCCCAGTTGATGATGTCTTCGGTCGAGGTCAGCAGGAACCCTTTGTCCTGCAACTCGGCATTCAGGGCCTGGGTTGCGACTTCTTTGTCGACACCGGCAGTGTTTGCACCCGTCATCACTCCCATTCCAAGGCCCCCTTCTTCCATTCATAGGCAAAGCCGATGGTCAGAACACCCAGGAACACCATCATCGACCAGAACCCTACATCGCTGATGTCCTTGAAGCCGACGGCCCACGGAAACAGAAAGGCGATTTCCAGATCGAAGATGATGAACAGAATCGAGACCAGATAGAACCGGACGTCGAATTTCATCCGCGCATCGTCAAAGGCGTTGAAGCCACATTCATATGCGCTGACCTTTTCAGGGTCGGGGTTGCGGACTGCCAGAACCACAGCCGCCAGAATCAGGACGATTCCAAGGCCGACAGCAACGGCCAGAAACACCAGAATCGGGAGATACTCCCGTAGCAGGTCTTCCACGAATAGCTCCTTTCCTGCGCAACCCGGTCGGGGGGCGCCGTCAATTGGCGTGTTGACTGGACATTCTCTATCCGCGCGGGGTCAGAGGGTCAACCGAACACAGTCGCAGACAGGAGTAATAATCCACTTGTCATGCCCTGTGATCCGGGAAAGGTGATTCCTACTGCAACTGCAATGAAATTAAGGCCTAAACCTAACTTTTCCATGCAGGTTTTCGCTTTTCAAAGAACGCACCGATTCCCTCCATCGCCTCGTCGGTTTCCCACCGATCCACCAAGGCTCCGATCGTCTGGTCAATCACAGCATCGTCAATTTTGGGTCCCAGCTTGCTGACCAAATCCTTGGCCGATGCAACCGCGCCTGGCGCACAGGAAAGATAGGGCAGAACTTCGGCTTCGACCGCATCAGCTAAATCAGTTGCCGGAACGGTTTTGGCCAGCAGCCCAAGCTCGACCGCCTCGACAGCATCGAACAACCGGGCCGACATGAACACGCGCCGCGCCCGCGCCTCACCCATCCGGGCAATCACATATGGGCCAATCGTGGCGGGGATCAGGCCCAGCCGCGTTTCGGTCAGGGCCATCTTTACGCTGTCCACACCAATGGCCACGTCGCAAACAGCAGTCAGCCCAACACCACCGCCAAACGCATTGCCCTGAATCGCACCGATCAGCGGGCGGGGCATGGTGTTCAGCGCCTGCAGCATCTCGGCCAGCTTGCGCGCCTCGGCAAACCGCGTTTCGGGGTCGGCGGCCATCTGGTCCTGCATCCAGCCCAGGTCACCGCCCGCACAGAAACTCTTGCCCGCCCCGGTCAGCACCACCACGCGCACTGTGTCATCTGCACCCAGTTGCGCGGCCGCTTGTGTCAGTTCGGCAATCATCTGCGCCGACATCGCGTTGTGTTTTTCCACCCGGTCGAGCGTCAAAGTCGCAACTCCACGCGCGTCTGTGGTCACCGAGATCGTTTCAAACATGCCCGCCCCTCACTCTGGCCGCATGGCCCGCGCCATTTGCGCGGCCTGCTCTACGATTTCCAGATCAAGCCCGGTTTCATAGCCCAACCGCTCCAGATGGGCGGCCACGGCCTCGGTCGCAACATTCCCCGCAGCTCCGGGCGCATAAGGGCAGCCGCCCAATCCACCAACCGCCGTATCAAAGGTTCGCACGCCCAACGCCAGGGCAGCATCAATATTGTCGAGCGCCCGGCCATTGGTGTCGTGGAAATGCCCAGCCAGACGGGTTACCGGCACGCGTTCTCGTACGGCCAAGAGCATATGCGCGATGGTATCTGGCGTCCCCTGCCCGATTGTATCGCCCAATGAGACCTCATAGCAGCCCAAGCCAAACAGCTGATCAGCGACCTCGGCCACCTTCTCGGGCGGTGTTGGGCCATCATAGGGGCAGTCGGTCACGCAAGAGACATAGCCACGCACCGGCAGATCAATGTGGCGCGCGGCCTCGAGGATCGGTGTAAATCTCTCGATGGATTCGGCAATCGTGGCGTTGATATTGGCTTTCGAAAATCCCTCGGAGGCCGAGGCGAATACTGCAATCTCATCCGTTTTGGCCGTCAGGGCGTCCTCATATCCACGCATGTTGGGCGTCAGCGCGGCATAGCGCACCCCATCTGTCCTTATTATTCCGGCCAAAACTTCCGCACTGCCGGCCATCTGCGGCACCCATTTGGGCGATACAAAACTGGCTACTTCGATCCGGTTGAACCCGGCGCGGCTGAGGCAGTCGACCAGCGCCACTTTCTCGGCAACCGGGATCTCACGCTGTTCATTTTGCAGGCCGTCACGTGGACCTACTTCGAAAATCTCGACCCGCTCACCCATGGCCGCGCTCCTCCCGGTTTTGTTTCGTGTCCTGTTCGGATGGCCTGACTGTGCCACGCGATGCGGCGCGCGAACAGGTCACTCTTCTTTTAATCTGATCAGGGCCGCTCCGGCTTCGACCTGCGCGCCGTCCTCAGTCAGCACCTCGGCAATGACACCGTCGCGGGCGGCCAGAAGGGAATGTTCCATTTTCATCGCCTCCAAAATGGCAAGCCTGTCTCCCTCACTTACCTTTTGACCCACGGCGGCAAACACCGCCTTGACCAATCCGGGCATGGGGGCTTCGATCACGTTAGTATCGCCTGCAGCGCTGGCATCGCGGTCCAGCGGATCAACAATGTCAAACGCCTGCCCGTAGGTGTCAAAGACCGTGATCCGCGCGCCCGAAACCGACACCTGCGGCATTGGGTTGCCGTCAATGGACCAGATACCGTTGCTGCGCTCGGCAATGACAGTATCTTCCCCGACCTGCCAAACCTGACGATTTGAACCTTCAACCTGAACATCAAGATCAAGGGTGTCATCTGCCTTTAGCTGAACTGCTCGGTGCAACGGAGCCCACAGGGAAAACCCAGTCTCTTCCTTCGTATCGACCAAGTCCAACGCCATCATCGCAGCCGCCACGCATGTCGCTGCCGAAATCGGAGCTACCAGTGTCAGCGCATCAATATCCCGCCCGATCAGCCCGGTATCTACATCACCTGTGGCGAAACCTTCATGCCGGGTCAGCGCGCCCAGAAAGGCGAGGTTGGTCACGGTGCCTGCGACCTCGGTCTGCTGCAGGGCACGATGAAGCTGTTCCAATGCAACCGCGCGCGTGGGGCCATGGACGATGACTTTAGCGATCATCGGGTCATACCATGGGCTGATCGTATCACCCGCACGCACTCCGCTATCGGCACGGCAGGCCGTAGGGAATTGCAGATGCGTCAGGGTGCCCGTTGCAGGCAGGAAGCCCTTGGGCACGTCCTCGGCATAAAGACGGGCCTCAAATGCGTGGCCAGCGATGGATAGATCGTCCTGACGTTTCGGCAACGCCTCGCCAGCGGCGACCCGCAATTGCCATTCGACCAGATCGACCCCGGTGATCGCTTCGGTCACGGGATGCTCGACCTGCAGGCGCGTGTTCATCTCCATGAACCAGAACCTGTCCGGACGCAGCCCGTCCGAAGCATCAACGATGAATTCAACCGTCCCTGCGCCCTTGTACCCGATCGCCTCGGCGGCCCGCACGCCCGCCTGCCCCATCGCCTCGCGCATCTCAGCCGTCATACCCGGAGCCGGAGCCTCCTCGATCACCTTCTGGTGTCGGCGTTGAAGCGAGCAGTCTCGTTCAAACAGATGCACCGCATGGGTGCCGTCTCCAAACACCTGCACTTCGATATGGCGGGGTTTGGCGACAAATTTCTCGACCAGAACGGCGTCATTGCCAAAGGCTGTTTTGGCCTCGCCCCGTGCGCTGTCCAATGCTGGGGCGAAATCCTCGGGACCTTCGACCAGCCGCATGCCCTTGCCGCCGCCACCTGCCACGGCCTTGATCAACACGGGATAGCCGATGGTTTCAGCAGCGCCCGCCAGATGTTCGGGGTCCTGATTGTCACCATGATATCCCGGCACAACCGGCACGCCTGCCTGCTCCATAAGAACCTTGGCCGCATCTTTGAGACCCATCTTGCGGATCGCATCCGCCGAAGGGCCGATGAACGTCAAACCAGCCGCATCGACCGCATCCACGAATTCGGGGTTTTCCGAGAGAAAGCCGTACCCCGGATGGATCGCCTGAGCTCCGGTATCCAGCGCAGCCTGAATGATCACGTCGCCCTTCAGGTAGCTTTCAGCGGGAGCCGCGCCGCCGATACGGACAGCCTCATCGGCCATCTGCACATGTTTTGCCGAGGCATCCGCGTCGGAATAGACCGCAACACAGAAGACGCCCATTTTCTGAGCCGTTTCCATGACGCGACATGCGATCTCGCCCCGGTTGGCAATCAGGATTTTATTGAACATGTCTTACCCCTCAACAGCCAGATCTTCGACAAGACGGAAACGTTCGCACAATAACTCCATCTCGGGATCGAAACCGCCATTGCGCTCAAAGTAACGACGGTGATCCTCGCGCCATCCTTCAAGCGTTTCATTCTCACCCTCGGCCAATGCAAAGACCTCAGTCACATCGCAAAAACGACAGATCGTGACATCGACCGTTTCGATCACCAAAGCCGGGGTGTCATCCCATTCCAGAGCGATATCGCGTCGCCCGACAACTGGTGTCTCAGGGCTTCCGTCCGGATAGTCGCGCAGCGCCCCACAAGTTGCTTTTTTTTGGCCTGAGCGCACCAATGCCAGCAATTCAGCACTCAAGGCAGCGCTATCGCCGAACTTAAAAGTCTGTGCGTCCGGGTAGCGGGTCATTACTTCTTTCAGGTTCATGCGCATCACATCCTGAACACGCCGAAACGTGTCTCTTCAATCGGGGCATTCAGCGCGGCGCTCAGCGACAGCGCCAGCACATCGCGGCTTTTGCGTGGGTCAATGATGCCATCATCCCACAACCGGGCTGAGGCATAGAGCGGGTGCGACTGTTCCTCGAACATCTCCAGTGTGGGGCGTTTGAACTCGGCCTCCTCCTCGGCAGACCAGGTGCCGCCCTGCCGTTCGATCCCGTCGCGTTTGACGGTGGCCAGAACGCCCGCCGCCTGTTCGCCTCCCATCACGGAAATCCGCGAGTTCGGCCAGGTCCATAGGAAGCGCGGCTGATAGGCCCGTCCCGCCATGCCGTAATTCCCGGCCCCAAAAGAACCGCCGACCAGCATCGTGACCTTCGGCACGTTCGTCGTGGCCACTGCTGTCACCATCTTGGCCCCGTGTCGTGCAATACCCTCGTTTTCGTATTTCCGGCCAACCATGAACCCGGTGATATTCTGCAAAAACACCAGAGGGATTTTCCGTTGCGAACACAGCTCGACAAAATGCGCGCCCTTCTGCGCAGCTTCGGAAAACAGCACGCCGTTGTTGGCAATGATCCCGACCGGGCAGCCTTTGACATGAGCAAAGCCAGTCACCAGCGTCTCGCCAAAGCGCGGTTTGAACTCATCGAAACGCGAGCCGTCGACCAACCGCGCGATCACCTCGCGGATGTCATACGGCGTGCGCAGATCGGCGGGCACAACGCCCAGAATTTCCTCGGGGTCATAGACCGGATCCTCGGGGCTGGCCCAATCCACCGTCTGTGGTTTGCGCAGGTTCAGCGACCCGACCGCGCGCCGCGCCAGAGCTAGCGCGTGGGCGTCATCCTCGGCCAGATAGTCGGCTACACCAGACAAGCGAGTATGAACGTCGCCGCCACCCAAGTCTTCGGCGCTGACGATCTCTCCGGTCGCGGCCTTGACCAGAGGCGGCCCGGCCAGAAAGATCGTGCCTTGGTCGCGCACAATGATCGTCACATCCGACATCGCAGGCACATAGGCCCCACCCGCGGTACACGAGCCCATTACCACGGCGATCTGTGCAATCCCTTGGGCGCTCATCCTTGCCTGATTGTAGAAGATGCGGCCAAAGTGGTCGCGGTCGGGGAAGACCTCATCCTGATTGGGCAGGTTCGCGCCGCCGCTATCGACCAGATATATGCAGGGGAGGTTGTTTTCCTCAGCAATCTCCTGCGCCCGCAGATGTTTCTTGACCGACATCGGGTAATAAGTGCCGCCCTTCACGGTGGCGTCGTTGCACACCACCATGACCTCGCGCCCCTGCACCCGACCAATGCCCGCGATGACCCCAGCACAGGGCGCAGCATCGCCATACATCGCATGCGCCGCCGTCGCCCCGATCTCAAGGAACGGAGACCCCGGGTCCAGCAAGTTCGCCACCCGACGACGCGGCAGCATTTTGCCCCGAGATTCATGCCGCGCGCGGGATTTCTCACCACCGCCCATGCGGGCTGCTTCGGCGGCGGCAGTGATTTGTGCCAGCGCATCGAGATGAGCGGTGCGGTTTGTCTTGAAGCCCTCAGAGGCGGGCATGGCTTTGGATGTGAGTTTCATTCTTTGCTTTCCTGGTCCATCAGAAAACCCGCCGAAATAAGAAGCATCATCTTTCCTCCAACAACGTCTTTAACCAAACCACTCTTTGGCTCGTTCGCTCCAAGCGACACCCGGCCCCAAGGAGTTTCGCACCTGTTCCCCCTCTCCACTGAAGATACTCCACCAAGCAGTCCGCCTCCCGCATTTCTTCCCAACGTTCTTGTGCTTCGGTTAAACTCGGCACTCTAAAAGGTAGAGAGGAAGCTTTCTCAGCGTCTCCTTCATCAAGCATGCTGTAATGAACCAGCAGGTCTGCGGCACTCTCGTCCACCAGCGTGTCCCAGACCGCTGTTTCAGCTTCGACGCAAAAGTAAATTCCCAGAGTGCTTTGCCCCCAAGAAATATCTTCATTCATGCAATCGCCCGAAAAAGCACCAATACAGTCGGAAAGGTCTGTTGGTGCTCCAGCACTTTCGACACACCCACGGACTTGAGCATCCATGTAAGCTTGGTCCACGGTTGTTTGTCCGTGCTCATCTTGAACTTGATAGTTCTGTGCCCAAAGGTCTTGGGGCAGCACAAAGGTGAGAACTGAAACAGTGCCTAGAGTAAGCAAATCAAAGCTGTGCAACTTATTCAGCATTGTTTGTCCTCCGCCGCCGCTCGCACTTTCAATTCCTTCCGGATCACCTTCCCCGTCACCGTCATCGGCAACTCCTCCAGAAATGCGACCTCACGCGGATAGGAATACTGAGCCAGACGCGCCTTGACCCAGTCCTGCAACTCCGACCCCGAAGCCTCGGCCCCCGGTTTCAGCACCACATAGGCCTTCACGATCTCGGTCCGTAGTGGGTCGGGCTTGCCGACCACGCCCACGGTCGCCACCGCCGGGTGGGTTAGCAGGCAATCCTCGATCTCGGCCGGGCCGATGCGGTATCCGGCTGAGGTAATCACGTCATCATCGCGACCGACAAAGCGTAGATACTCGCCCTCCCACACGCCGCGATCTCCGGTGATCAGCCAGTCGCCGCGAAACTTCTCAGCCGTCGCCTCGGGCCGGTTCCAGTATTCCAGCAACATCGAGGCCGAGCCGCGCCGGATGGCCACGTCACCCTCTTCATCGATCGGATTGCCGTCTTCGTCGATCACCGCGACTTCATGCCCCGGCACCGGTTTACCGATGCAGCCGGGTTGCACCGGGAAATCCTCGGAACAAGAAGACACGACCATGTTGCATTCGGTCTGGCCGTAGAATTCGTTGATCGTCAGGCCAAACGCCTGTTGCCCCCATGCCAGCATCTCGGCCCCTAGCGGCTCACCGCCCGAAGCGACCGAGCGCAGACCGGGGATTGCCTGATCCGCCGCCTTCAGCATGCGAAGTGCGGTCGGAGGGAAGAACACGTTCCGCACACCACCGCGGGCGATCACGTCGACGCAGGCTTCCGGCGTAAACTTTTCCAACCGCGCCGCGACCACAGGAATACCCAGCGCAAGCCCGGGCATCAATACGTCGAACAGACCTCCGATCCAGGCCCAATCCGCAGGGGTCCATAGGCAATCGCCTTCGCGCAGGTGATTGTGGCTGATCGAGACACCCGGCAGGTGGCCGGTCAGAACCCGGTGCCCATGCAGTGCGCCCTTGGGGCTGCCTGTGGTGCCCGAGGTATAGATCAGCACCGCCGGGTCCTCGGGGCCTGTATCTGAGCAGGGGAACGGATCATCCGATGGTGCAATATGTTCGACCAGAACCGGGTGGGCCAGATCGCCCAGCAACGCGGCTCCTTCGGCATCGGTCAGCACCAGACGCGCACCCGCATCCCCCACGCGCGAGGCCAACGCATCCCGTTTGAACAGCTTGAACAGCGGCACCGAAATCGCCCCAAGCTTCCAGATCGCCAGATGCGCCGCCGCACACCAGGGCGACTGGCTCAGCAACACACCCACGCGGTCGCTGGGCTGCAACTGCTGATACAGTTCACGTGCAATCCCGTCCGTCATGCGCGTGAGTTGACCAAAGGTAACGGCTTCGCGGTACCCGTCTGTCAGATCAACGATGGCCACATTGTCACGAGGATGCGCCAGGCATTGTCGCGCCATATTGAGTTGATCCGGAATATCCCAGACGCCCGACTTCCGCATACCGGGTATGCACCTATCGGGATGCATGCGCAAAACCCCTTGTTTTTCTTACCCTTGGCGGGCGCGGACGCCCCCCTGCTTTCACAGGAACTTGATGCAGATCAGAGTTCGCAACGGTCCGGTCCTGCACAAGCGACTCATCAACAAATTCAAAGGCCATAAAATGACCAAAACACTCGCCGCTTTGATGCTCTCGACTGCGCTTGTCGCACTTGCCGCCCCTGCAATGGCCCAGAACCAAGGTGACTGGACCGTGGGTGTCGGTGTTGGTTATCTGGACCCGAAATCCGACAACGGAACCCTGGCTGGTCTCGATACCGACATTGACGCAGACACCAGCGCGATCTTCACAGTAGAGTATTTTGTCCAGGACAATCTTGGCATCGAACTGCTGGCCGCGACCCCGTTCAGCCACAGCATCGCGCTGGGGGGCACCGATCTGGCCAGCACCAAACACCTGCCGCCCACCCTGTCGCTGAACTATCACTTCGCGACCAACAGCGCCTGGAAGCCCTATGTTGGCGCCGGACTGAACTACACCATCTTCTTTGACGAAAAATCCGCGCTTGGGGATCTGGACATCGACAACTCCTTCGGTGTGTCGCTGCAAGCCGGTTTGGACTACATGGTCACCGAAAAAGGAGCCGTGCGTCTGAACGTGCGCTGGTTCGACATCGACTCGGACGTCAAATTGAACGGCACCGATATCGGCACTGCAGAAATCGATCCCTGGCTGGTCGGCGTATCCTACGTCCATCGCTTCTGATCCTTGTCTTTAACGCCCCGCCACCCTTTGGCGGGGCGTTTTTCTCAGCGCATTTCGCTCATCAACTCGCGCCCGATCAGCATTCGGCGAATTTCGCTGGTGCCCGCGCCGATCTCCATCAGCTTGGCGTCTCGGAATATCCGGCTGACCGCTGAATCCGACAGGAACCCGGCCCCGCCCATCGCCTGCACAGCCTGATGCGCCTGCGTCATCGCCTGTTCCGAGGCGTAAAGGCAGCACGCCGCTGCATCCTGACGGGTCACGTCACCCCGGTCACAAGCCTTGGCAACTTCATAGACATAAGCCCGCGCGGAGTTCATCGCGGTATACATGTCGGCAATCTTGCCCTGCATTAGTTGGAAGCTACCGATCGGTTTGCCGAACTGCTTACGCTCGGCAAGATAGGGCATGATCTCGTCCAGACAGGCAGCCATGATGCCTGTGCCGATTCCAGCCAGCACGACGCGTTCATAATCCAGACCTGACATCAGAACCGCAACGCCCTTGCCCTCTTCGCCCAGAACGTTCTCGAACGGCACTTCGACGTCTTCAAAAATCAACTCGGCCGTGTTCGATCCCCGCATCCCCAGCTTTTCGAAATGCGGAGAGGTCGAGAAACCCTTCATCTCTTTTTCGATTAGAAAGGCGGTGATCCCTTTTGAGCCCGCGTCTGGGTCTGTCTTGGCATACACGACCAGCGTGTCCGCGTCCGGCCCATTGGTAATCCAATATTTGTTGCCGTTAAGACGGTAGTGATCGTTGCGCTTTTCCGCGCGCAGCTTCATCGACACAACGTCTGATCCGGCCGAGGCTTCGGACATTGCAAGCGCGCCAACATGGTCACCCGAGATCAGGCGCGGCAGGTACTTCGCCTTCTGCTCGTCATTGCCGTTCAGCTTGATCTGATTGACGCACAGGTTCGAATGCGCCCCGTAAGACAGCGAGACCGAAGCCGAGGCCCGCGCCACCTCCTCCACCGCTACGGTGTGGGCCAGATAGGACATCCCCGCCCCGCCATACTCTTCGGGCACGGTGATGCCCAACAGCCCGAGGTCACCCATCTCTTTCCACAGCTCATTGGGAAAGGCGTTCGATTGATCGACCTCGGCCGCCATCGGTTTGACCCGATCCTGCGCCCAGCGATGCACCATCTCGCGCAGAGCGTTCACATCCTCACCCAGATCAAATTGCATTGTGGCCGTGAACATGTTGCGACCTCCTCATCGAATTAATGAACACTTGTTCAATAATTAGGTAACAGCGAATCCTCCACGGGTCAATGAGAAGGCTAGCACCAAAGAAAATGCCACCTCGAACAGGGTGGCATTTTTCAAGATTAAAGCGTGCGCCAAAGGCGCACTCAATTGGATCACGATTGAAACACAGCCCCAACTTCGGCCCGGATGATGCGTGCGATCAGGCGGCAGTCGTCCAGCGAAAAAGTCAACGGCACGCGCATATCCATCACCCCGGCAAGGATACGGTCACTTGCGGGCAAAGGCGTGCTTTCGGCATAGCGCCAACTGTCATAGCGCGAGGTGAATCCCGTCGGCTCCGCCCCACCAAACCACTTAATCTCGACCCCCCGTGCGCCGCAACGACGGATTACCTCGGCAATGCGTTCGGGCGTCCAGTCGAGCAGCAAGAACTGGATCGACGAACCGACATAGGTCTCTTGCTCGGGACGCTCGACGATGGTCAGGCCGGGGGTGTCCCGCAGGCCGGTCGCGATCTCGTCATAGCGTTCGTTCCAGCGCTGCACCTGCCGGTCAAGATCACGCAGTTGCGGGCGCAGGATCGCGGCGCGCAGATTGTCCATGCGGCCGGACACATTGGGCGTGGTGTATTTGATCTTTTCAAACACCTCGGGCCCAGGTGCGGCAAGGTGGCGTTCATATAGCATGTACGAGCCCGACAGCATCGTGGCCTTGGCCGCAAGCACTTCGTCATCGGTGATCAGCAGACCGCCTTCACCAGAATTGACGTGTTTGTACGTCTGGCATGAATAGCACCCAATCGCCCCCTGACGCCCCGACAATTGCCCGCGCCATGCGGCACCCATTGTGTGGGCGCAGTCCTCGATCACCGCAACGCCCGCCGTATCACACATCTGCATTAGCCGGTCCATATCGCACAGATGTCCGCGCATGTGGCTGAGCATCAGCACCCGCGCCTGATCCAGCTTGGCCTCAAGATCATCCAGATCAATCGTCAGATTCTCAGTCACGCCCACAAAAACCGGCCTTGCCCCGACCGAGGCAATCGACCCCGGCACCGGCGCAAGCGTGAAGGCGTTGGTCAAAACCGGATCACCCGGCTGCACCCCCACGGCCCGCAATGCGGTGGCCAGTGCATAACCCCCAGAAGACACAGCCAGACAGTATTTCGCCCCCATTTGCGCCGCGAACTCCTGCTCCAGCAGCGCGGTTTCGCCCAACTCTCCGGGGACGACGTTATAGCGATGCAGACGCCCATGGCGCAGAACGGCCATGGCGGCGTCAATCGCCTCTTCTGGAATAGGTTCCTGCTGGGTGAAGCTGCCAGTGAATGTTTCGGTCATGGGCTAGTTCTGATCCTGCAAAGGGTTGGGGTCAAGAATTTGTGCCGCCGCACCAATCAGTCCGGTGACCAGCTCTGGCAGATCATCAAAGTGATGCAGCAGTGCTTCGGGTTCCAATGCGGCCATATCTTCCCCAGACGGGCCAAACGTCACCAGCACCGAGGGCACGCCCGCTGCCCGCGCCGTATTTCGGTCGGTGTCGGAATCGCCGATCAGCACACACAAATCGGGGTGTCCCCCGGCCCGGCGCGCGGCTTCGCGCAGTGGTTCGGGGTCCGGTTTGCGCACGGGCAACGTGTCTGCCCCCACCAAAGACGCAAACTGATCCCGCACGCCCATCTGGGTCAGCAACTGATGGGCCAGAGCCTCGGGTTTATTGGTGCAGATACCTACGCCATAACCTTGGGATTTCAACATTTCGACAGCCTCAAGCGCACCGGGATAGAACCGAGTGTGGGTGTCGATGTCCTTCGCGTAAGCCTCAAGCAGGGTGGGATAATAGGCCAGAACAGTATCCTCATCATAAGCACCGACCCGCTTCAGCCCATGGGTCAGCATCATCCGTCCACCCCGCAAGGCAACGGCTGCGTCATCATCGTGAACCAGGACATCCCCATGCCCCATCTGGCGAAAACAGTGGTTGGCCGCCGCCAGCAAATCACCCGACGTATCGGCCAAAGTTCCGTCCAGATCGAAGATTACTGTGCGCATTGTGCCTCCTGCCTCGGCGGTTTATTGCCGTCTCGTGTTGCAAACGGCAATCTTGTTTGATCCGTGAACCGCTTGCGCCTTTGCCCTCAGCGGATAAAACGGAGCGCAACAAAACACAAAGAGAAATCGATTTCATGAGCACTGCCCTTGTCATCCTTGCCGCTGGAAAAGGCACCAGGATGCATTCGGATATTCCCAAAGTTCTTCATCCCATCGCGCAGGTCCCGATGCTGGTGCACGCCATGCGCGCCGGGGCCGTATTGTCGCCCGAGCGGACCGTGATCGTCACCGGGCACGGGGCTGAAGCCGTAGCCAAGGTTGCAACTGCCGAGGATGAAGCGGCGCAAATCGCTGTTCAGGACGAGCAGTTGGGCACTGCCCATGCCGTCGCGCAGGCACGCGAGGCTTTGGACGGATTCACCGGCGACGTTGTGGTTTTGTATGGCGACACGCCGTTTCTGCAGCCCGATACGCTGGAACGCATGATCGCGGCGCGGGCAGAAAACGATCTTGTCATTCTGGGGTTTGAGGCCGCCGATCCTGCGCGTTATGGTCGCCTGGTGATGAACGGTGACAGTCTTGAGCGGATCGTCGAATTCAAAGACGCATCGGATGAAGAGCGCGCAATAACCTTTTGCAACTCTGGCCTTTTGGCCTGTGATGCGCAGACACTATTTTCACTTATCGACGCAGTAGGAAACGACAATGCGGCTGGTGAATACTATCTGACCGATGTCGTGGAAATCGCGCGCGCGCGTGGTTTGGAAGTCACCGCAGTTGCCTGTGATGAAGCACAGACATTAGGTGTGAACTCGCGCACCGATTTGGCTGCGGCAGATGCTGTGTTTCAGACCAGTGCCCGTGCCGAGCTGTTGGATCTTGGCGTCACCCTGATGGCACCCGATACTGTTTACCTGGCCGCTGACACCGTCATCGGGCGCGACACTGTGATTGAACCCAACGTGGTTTTTGGCCCCGGCGTCACAGTCGAAAGTGGTGCTACAATCCGGTCGTTTTCGCATTTGGAGGGCTGCCACGTCAGCCGCGGTTCTATTGTTGGCCCCTATGCCCGCCTGCGCCCAGGTGCCGAGTTGGCCGAAAACGCCCGCATCGGCAATTTTGTCGAGATAAAGAACGCCGAGATCGCCGAAGGGGCCAAGGTTAACCACCTTAGCTATATCGGTGACGCGTCGGTAGGTGCGGCGTCGAATATCGGCGCTGGAACAATCACCTGCAACTATGACGGTGTGATGAAGCATCGCACCACAATTGGTGAGAATGTTTTTGTCGGCTCAAACACAATGCTGGTGGCCCCGGTGAAGGTCGGAGACGGCGCAATGACAGCCACCGGCACAGTCGTGACGCGAGACGTCGAGCCCGACGCGCTGGCCGTGGCCCGCGCCAAACAGGACAACAAGCCGGGTTATGCACGTAAATTGTTTGATATGTTGAAGGCGAAGAAGGCTCGCCGCGACAAAGGAGCCTGATCTATGTGTGGAATTGTAGGTGTACTGGGGCAACACGAAGCCGCCCCTATTTTGGTTGAAGCGCTGAAACGGCTGGAATATCGCGGCTATGACAGCGCCGGTATTGCGACGGTCAATGACGGTGAACTTGGGCGGCGTCGGGCTGTGGGCAAGTTGGTCAACCTCAGCGATTTGCTGGTGCACAATCCTCTGCGCGGAAAATCGGGCATCGGGCATACCCGTTGGGCCACACATGGCGCACCATCAGTCACCAACGCGCACCCGCACAAGGCAGGCCCCGTGGCCGTGGTGCATAACGGCATCGTCGAAAACTATCGCGATTTGCGGGCTGAGTTAGCCGAACATGGCGTCGATTTCGTCACCGAGACCGATACCGAAACAGTGGCCCTGATGGCCGAGCATTATCTGAACAATGGACTATCGCCCGTTGATGCGGCTTTCAACACCATCGACCGGCTTCAAGGGGCGTTTGCACTTGCATTTCTGTTTGACGGGCAAGACGACCTGATCGTCGCGGCGCGTAAGGGCTCACCTTTGGCCATTGGGCATGGGGAAGGCGAAATGTATGTGGGTTCGGACGCCATTGCGCTGGCCCCGCTGACGGATCGTATCACCTATCTTGAAGAAGGCGACCGGGCGGTCCTGACCCGCACTTCGCTTGAAATCCGCAACGAAGCCGGAGAACTGGCCAACCGCGAGACCCGCCAGATCAAACTGGATCAAACACGGGCCGACAAGGCGGGTCACAAGCATTTCATGGCAAAGGAAATCGCCGAGCAACCCGTGGTGGTTGCCGAGGCAATCCAATCCTACCTGCCCACTGGCGGCAACGAGATAACTCTGCCGTGTGAGCTGGATTTCAGCAAGCTGGACCGCCTGACCATGGTCGCCTGCGGAACTGCCTTTTATGCCTGTCTGACAGCAAAGTATTGGTTCGAACAGCTGGCCAGAATGCCCGTCGAGGTCGATATCGCCAGCGAGTTTCGCTATCGCGAACCTCCGATCCCCGATCGCACGGCGGCCTTGTTTGTCAGCCAGTCGGGTGAGACCGCCGACACGCTGGCCGCGCTGCGCTATTGCGAGGGCAAGGCCGATAAGATCGTTTCGGTGATCAATGTCCCCGAAAGCTCGATCGCGCGCGAAAGCGACATCGCCCTGCCGATCCATGCTGGGGTTGAGATCGGTGTGGCCTCGACCAAAGCTTTCACTTGTCAGCTAAGCGTATTGCTGATGCTGGCGCTCAAGGCGGCTGCGGATCGGGGCACCCTAAGCGATGAGGAACTGGCTGATCATGCCGCCGCATTGCGTGGATTGCCGACCGCACTAAATGCCGCGCTGGATCAGAACCAGTCCATCAAGGCCTCGGCCCAGCGCTTGTCCGAGGCGCGCGATGTGCTGTTCCTGGGCCGCGGCCTGATGTATCCACTGGCTATGGAAGGTGCGCTGAAACTAAAAGAAATCAGCTATATACACGCCGAAGGTTATGCGTCGGGTGAACTGAAGCACGGCCCCATCGCCCTGATCGACAAGCACATGCCAGTAGTGGTCATGGCCCCGCGCGACACAGTGTTCGACAAGACCGTGTCGAACATGCAAGAGGTCATGGCGCGCAAAGGCAAGGTCATACTGGTCTCGGATGATGACGGCGTTACCGAGGCCGAGGATGGGGTGTGGAGCACTATTCGCATGCCCCATATTCATCCCAGCCTTGCCCCGATCCTGTATTCGGTTCCGGCGCAGCTGCTGGCCTATCATACGGCTGTCGCCAAAGGTACCGATGTGGACCAGCCCCGCAATCTGGCGAAATCCGTCACCGTCGAATAAGCCAAGATCGGGCTGCACCCACGGCCCGTTTCACCAGCAGGGCGACAAACATTGAATTTCTATCTGGATCAGATCAAAGCTCATGCCGACCCCGTACGCGCGAGCCAAATGGCGGCCTATCACGAGGTTGACCGCCCCTATCTGGGTGTCGCGAACCCCGTTCTGAACGACCTGACGAAAGATTGGCGTCAAGACCTGGATGTATCTGAGCGCGTGGAGTTGGCGGATGCCTTGTGGCAGACCAATATACACGAGGGCCGTCTGGCCGCGGCCAAACTACTGACCCAGGCCCGCATTCGGCCTGATGGGGCGGTCTGGGATTTACTGCACAGCTGGTTGCCCGATTTCGACGCCTGGGCTGCGGCCGATCACGCCTGCATGGCGATGCAAAAACGTCTGTCAGCCGACCCAACCCGGTTGGATCAGGTGGAAATCTGGACGACTTCCGATCATATGTGGACACGGCGCGCAGCGCTGGTGGCCACCCTTCCCTGGACCAAGCAGAATCACCCCAAACCCGACGATCTGGCACGGCGCGACCGCATCCTTGGCTGGGCGGCAAGCTATGCGCCGGACCGGGACTGGTTCATTCAGAAAGCCATTGCTTGGTGGCTGCGTGACCTGTCCAAACACGACGCTGAACGCGTCATCGCGTTTCTAAAAACCCATGGTGACGCGATGAAGCCTTTCGCCCGCCGCGAAGCCGGAAAATACCTGAAAGATCAGTTGGAATAGACCTCAAGTTCAACCAATTCGTCGAATGGCAACAACAAGGCCCGCATCGCATCCAGAGACAACCGACTGCCGCCGCTTTCGGGCCCTGGCGCTGGAACCAGCGTAATATAAGCCTGCGAGCCGGTTCTGGGAACGACCACGCGACCGGTGAATTCGACGTCGACCAGCGGAGTTTCCAACCAACGACCCGGCGTGGTCGGATCGCCCAATCCGGCTATGGTCGTCTTTGCGCCCACCCAGCCGGCAGCAGTGGCCGCAACGGGTTCTGGTTCAACTGCTTCCTCTGCCACAACCTCTTCGACCACGGCGTCTTCAGGTTCAGAAGGCGTCTTTTTGCCCCCAAAGACCCGATCTGTCGTGGACCGTACGGTGTCGCATCCGGCCACCAGAATACACAAAGCGAATAGCATATATCTCATGCCATCAACCTATCGCCCTGTGCGCATCTGTACCAGCGCAAAGGAAACTTCGCCCTTGTCGCAGGCAGGTCGCGGCTTTACCTATGTCGAATGACTGCTCCGCTTATCGACCCATTCGCACGTGCGATCACCTATCTCCGCGTCTCTGTTACAGACCGCTGCGATTTCCGCTGTGTTTACTGCATGTCCGAAGACATGAAGTTTCTGCCAAAGAAAGACCTGCTGACGCTGGAAGAGCTGGACCGCATGTGCTCGACCTTCGTGAAGTTGGGGGTTGAAAAGCTGCGCATTACCGGTGGTGAGCCGCTTGTGCGCAGAAATATCATGACGTTTTTCAACAGCATGACCCGCCATCTGGACAGCGGCGCGTTGAAAGAGCTGACGCTGACCACCAATGGCTCGCAGCTGCACCGTTTTGCCGATGACCTTTACGCAGCCGGTGTGCGCCGGGTAAATATCTCGCTGGATACGCTGGACGAAGATAAATTCGCGGCGATCACCCGCTGGGGCCGTCTTAAACAAGTGTTGAACGGCATCGACGCGGCGCAGAAAGCCGGGCTGAGGATAAAGATAAACGCGGTGGCCCTGAAGGGCTTCAACGAAGAAGAATTGCCGACGATCACGAAATGGTGTGCGGATCGCGATATGGACCTGACCTGGATCGAGGTCATGCCCATGGGCGATATCGGCAATGAGGATCGTCTGGATCAATATTGGTCGCTCAAGGACGTTCGTAAGGAATACGAGAACCACTATTCCGTGACCGATCTGGCAGAACGCAGCGGCGGGCCAGCGCGTTATGTTCGCCTAGAGGAAACCGGCCAAAAGATCGGCTTCATCACCCCTCTGTCGCATAATTTCTGCGAAAGCTGCAACCGCGTGCGCCTGACCTGCACCGGTGAGCTGTTTATGTGTCTGGGCCAAGAGGACATGGCTGACCTGCGTGGTCCACTACGCGATCACCCCGATACAGAGCAACCGCTCGAAGACGCAATCCGCGCGGCGATCAACCTCAAGCCCAAGGGACATGATTTCGACTATTCCCGCCAGGCGGTCGACGGCAAGATGAGCCGTCACATGAGCCACACAGGCGGCTGACGTGCCGGACCAGATGGGCCGACCGACGCTGCTGTATCATCTGTATTGCGGCCTGACCTCTGTTGCGGAGCCGTTCGTCTGGCGCACCGTACGGAACAAGCTGCAAGCCGCGGATGTACCCGAGACCCGGCAGCAGGAACGCCAGGGCCATGCCAGCCTGCCCCGGCCAGACGGCCAGCTGATCTGGTTCCACGCCGCCAGCGTTGGTGAAACCCTTTCGGTCATCAGCCTGATCAAACGGTTGGGGGAACGTCTGCCGGATGCCGAGTTTCTGATCACCTCTGGCACGCCAACCTCGGCCGCTTTGATCGAAAAACGCATCCCGCCGCGAACGCGCCATCAATATCCGCCGCTGGACACGGCTGGCCCCGTTCGGCGCTTTCTGGACCACTGGCGCCCGAATGCCGGTATTTTCGTCGAAAGCGAAATCTGGCCTCGCCTAATTGTCGAAGGTGCTAACCGTGGCATGCCCTTGGCTCTGCTCAACGCACGCCTGTCGGACAAATCCGTCGAAGGCTGGAAGAAACGCCCGAACACAGCCCGGTTCATTCTGGATCGTTTTCGCTTGTTCCTGACCCAGAACGACAAGACCGCGCAAAACCTAATCGTGATGGGCGCGCCCGCTGATCGTGTACAGCCGGGCACGAACCTTAAGGCCATGTCTGACCCCTTGCCGATTGATCAGGCCACGTGGTCCGAAATTCGCGCACAGATCGGCGCCCGCCCCGTCTGGATCGCCAGTTCGACACATGCCGGTGAAGAGGAAACTGTTCTTGCCGCCCACGCAGAGCTGCTCAAACGCTGGCCCGACCTGCTGCTGTTGCTGATCCCGCGCCACCCTGAACGCCGCGCCGAGGTCGCCAGTCTGGCAACCCAAGCGGGGCAAACTGTGGCCATTCGATCGAATGACGACAAGATCACCGACAAAACGCAGGTCTACATGGCAGATACGCTGGGTGAAACCGGCACATGGTACGCGCTGTGCCCTATTGTGTTCCTTGGCGGATCACTGAAAGAGATCGGCGGCCACAATCCGTTCGAACCGGCCCAAGCGGGTGCCGCTGTAATCACCGGCCCCGGCTATTTCAACTTTGCCGAAACATTCGCCCCGCTGATCGAATCCGGCGGGGCGCTACAAGTTCAATCTGCTTCCGAACTGACCGAGGCCGTGGAAACCTGGCTATCGGACCAAACCACGCTGGACACAGCCCGTACGGCTGCGAAATCCTGCGTAAACACCCAACAATCGGCACTGGATGCAATCGTCGAGACGCTATGCACCGAACTCAGCTTAACTGGGTCGGGTTCAACGTCATCTGACTAAGTTTGTCCCGGGTAGCGCGAGGGGCTGGCCCCTCGCCACCCAACGCCAAGATCAGGCCGCCGGCATCCGCTGTTCGACAATCTCAGCCCACCAGCTGCACCCTACCGGAATGGCCTCGTCGTTAAAGTTGTACTCAGGGTGATGCACCGCCGCCGTGTCGCCATTGCCAACCAGAATATACGCCCCCGGCCGTTCTTCGAGCATAAAGGCGAAATCCTCGCCGCCCATTATCAATGGTGCCTCGTCGCAATTGCCCGCCACTGAACGCGCGACATCCGCTGCAAAGTCGGTCTGCTCGTCGCTGTTCACCATCACCGGATAGCCCAAGTAATAGGTGACATTGGCCGTTCCGCCAAATGTCGCCGCGATTCCGTTGCAAATCTCTTTGATGCGCTTTTCCGCCATTTCCCGCATTTCTGAACTCATCGTACGGACGGTACCTTTGATCTGTACCGTTTGAGGGATGACGTTAAAGGCGGTGGTTGAGGTTTCAAACGACGTGACCGAAACCACGACCTGATCCACCGGATCAGCATTGCGCGACGCCACCGTCTGCAATGCCAGAACCGCCTGCGCCGCCATCACGGTTGTATCGACTGTCTCATGCGGTTTGGCCGCGTGACCGCCCTTGCCCTCAAAGGTGATGTCGAATTGATCTGTGGCCGCAAAGAACGCGCCCGGACGAATGGCAAAACTGCCGACAGGACGGCCAGGCCAGTTGTGCATGCCATAGACCTCTTGGATGCCCCAACGGTCCATCATGCCGTCCTCGCACATCTCGCGGCCTCCGCCGCCACCCTCTTCGGCGGGTTGAAAGATCACCACGACGGTGCCGTCGAAATTCCGCGTTTCCGAGAGGTATTTCGCCGCGCCCAGCAACATCGCCGTATGCCCGTCATGACCACAGGCATGCATCGCCCCGTCGGTCTTGGAGGCATACTCCAGACCCGTCGCCTCATGTATCGGCAGTGCATCCATATCGGCCCGCAGACCGATCACCTTGCCCCCCGTGTCGACCTTACCTTTGATCACCCCAACGACCCCGGTGCGACCAATTCCAGTGACAACCTCATCACAGCCGAATTCCTTCAGCTTCTCAGCAACCAGTGCGCTGGTGCGGTGCGTTTCGAATAGAATCTCGGGGTTTTCATGAATATCGCGCCGCCACCCAGTGATTTCACTCTGCAATTCGGCAAAACGGTTTTTGATCGGCATAGTCTTCTCCCATCTTTTTTCTTTGCCCCGGCTTTATCCCGGCGCGGAATTCTCAAGTCAGTCCAAAGACGCAGGCCGCAGCGCGCCGGACAGCAGGACAATCAGGATGGCCAAGGGCAACAAAACCATGAATGCCAATCGTAATGTAAGCATCTCGGCCAAAATCCCAATAAGCGGTGGGCCGATCAGTAACCCTCCGTACCCCAGCGTCGCCACACTGGCGATGGCCTGCCCCGGCGGCACATGCGGATCATTGGCTGCCCGGCTGAAGGCCAGCGGCATGATCACAGCATAACCAACCCCCATCAGGGCAAAACCCGCTAAGGCCAATCCCGCCTCTGATGCCGAGACCACACCGAACACGCCAAGTGCCGCGCAAATACCTCCAAAACGGGCCGTTGCGACAGGACCAAACCGCGCGATTGCAAATCCGCCAGCCAGCCGAAACGCCACCATCGTCACTGAAAACACGGCATATCCCAACGCAGCGACGCTTTCGGCGGCACCGGTCACATCGCGCAGGAATATTGCACTCCAATCCGCTACGGCACCTTCCCCCAAAGCGCCGCACAGCGCAGTGAACCCAACCAGGATCAACGCACCGGACGGCAGGGCAAAGACACTGCCGTCATGTGAGACAGCTCTGCGCGACGTCCACTTAACCCAGGACAGGGTCAGCGCCAGCGCCACGACAACTCCGCCAGCCAGTAAAAAGTGCTGCATTACTGTCAGTCCCAGCTGCACCGCCCCGTATCCGCTAAGCGCCCCCAACCCGGCGCCCAAACTCCACATCGCGTGGAACGAGGACATGACTGGTTTGTCATAGGCTTGCTCGACCTCGGCGGCCCAGGCGTTCATGGCCACATCCATTGAACCGTGAAAGGCACCGAATACGAACAGGAACCCCGCCAGCGCCCAAAACCCATCGGCCACGGCCAACAGGATCAGAGACAACGTGTACAGCACCGCAATAACCCGCGTGATGGCTACGGCCCCGAACCGATCAGACAACCGCCCCGTCACCGGAAAGGAACACACAGCCCCCGCTGCCATGAACAGCAGACCATAGCCCAATGCCTCATGCGTCAATTCCAGCCTGTCCCGCACGGCTGGAATGCGAGATGCCCAAATGCCAAACAGCGAACCGTTCAGGATGAACATGGCAGCCACCGCCCGCCATGCAGACATAATTCCGATCACAGAAAACTCCCACGCGCAGTTTGCTGTTCCTAAAGCGCCCTAGGTAATTCGCAATTGCGGGCTATTGCAAACGCTTTCGAATCTGACGGATGGCAACCCAGACGCACAGAATGACAGGGATCGTCACAACCGAAGTCAACCGTCCCTGACTGATCCCATCCTCGGTCAGCGGGTAAAGAAAGTCACTAACCAGCGTCACCGCGTAGAAACTGATAGCTACCACAGACAGCCCTTCGACGGTGTGCTGTAGCCGCAGCGCAATCTGGGCACGCCGATCCATGCTTTCCAGCAGTGCCTGGTTTTGCGCACTGCGTTCCACATCGACCCGGGTACGTAACAATTCTCCGGCACGGATCGCCCGATCGGACAAAGCCTGCAGGCGGCGCTCGGTGGATTTGACGGTTCGAATGGCTGGATCATACCGGCGCATCATGAAATCGGCGAAACTCTGACGACTCTCAAACCGCTCTTCTCGCAGCACTTCGATCCGCTGGTTCACGATAGCCTCATAGGCCCCCGTCGCCCCAAACCGAAAGGAACACTGGGCGGACAGCGTTTCCAGCTCGGTCGAGGTGGACAATAGATCGGGCAGCAGTTCATCTGGGTGGGCCGTGTTGTCGGTCATTTGCCCCATCAACTCGGTCAGCCTACCGTCCAATTCACCGATACGTGGGGTCAGCTGTTTGACGCGGGCAAACCCAAGCATTGACATTGCTTTATAGGTCTCGATCTCACACAAACGCTGAATGATCCGCCCCGTCCTGCGTCGCCCTGTGCCCTTGCTGACAAACAGCGCAAAGCGCATGTGCCCGGCCGGATCGATACGGAAATCACTGGCACAAATGGCGGTATCGTCCAGCACCCGGGCCACGGCAAGGCTTTCAGGCTCGAACCAGTTCGCCAGAGAGGACCGGACCGCTTCGTCGTCCTGGCGTTCAACCACGCGGAGCATGGCCGACGTCACCCTTTGCCCTGGGCTGGCCATCAACCAATCAGGGGGAAAGACTTCGAAATCTGCCGGGTTAAAGGGGCGATCGCTGACATTTTGTGTAATCGCAGTGTAAGTGACGAATTCGGTATGCTGTTCCCATTTCAACCAATGACGGCCAATCTGACCAGCGTAATGCGTCGCCTCCGGCTGCGGATGTTGTGCGCCGTGGCGATCCAGCAGATTGATCAGATGGGCCAGATCCTCATCCCGGTCCCGTGCCACGGCTGCATCTGGCTTCTTGATCGCCAAGAACACCACCGTGCACGGCGTCGCGGCCACCGGAAAGGGGCGCGCGTGCAGTTCATTGGCCAGCGCATAGCGCAGCGGGTGATCATCAATGGGCGTCATGCAGGGCTCCGTTTTGTCCGGGGCACTATACGCCACCTCAAAAATACATCAATTCTCTTTTTATTTCATATACTTAAGTGGATACGGCTGTATACATTCCCTCTATCTCATTGATTTGGCTGCCACAGCTCGATTGGATTGCCCTCGGGATCGTGAATGCGGGCAAACTTTCCCACCTCACTGTCCCACTCAGCACGTGTTTCTACGGTGATCCCGGCGGCCTCAAGCTGCGCTATCAGTGCCGCCAAATCGTCTACTCGGAAATTGATCATCCATTGCTGATCCGCGCGGCCGAAGTATTCCGTAATTTCGGCAAATGGGGCAAAGACAGTAAACCCTTCGCGCTGCTACCAGGGCAAAGGATCGTAATGATTGACGCCCAAGTGTTTCTCATACCACGCGCTCAACGCGTCTGGGTCGCGGGCACGAAAGAACACACCACCTATGCCGTTTACTTTCTGCAAGGCTACTCTCCTGACACCCACCACGTCAGACCAGTCTATCACAATCCGCCTGCTTCATCTGGCTACAAATATCCCCAAGGTCCGGAGGCAGAGCCTCCTTCACTACAATTAAGAAAAGGGCGCCCGAAGGCGCCCTTTGCAATTTGGTTACACCCCAAGCTCAGTCGATCATGGGCAGCAGTTTGTCGAGGCTGGCCTTTGCGTCGCCATAGAACATGCGGGTGTTTTCCTTGAAGAACAGGGGGTTTTCGATGCCCGAATACCCGGTGCCCTGGCCGCGTTTGGACACGAACACCTGTTTCGCCTTCCAGCATTCCAGAACCGGCATGCCGGCGATGGGGCTGTTGGGGTCTTCCTGTGCCGCAGGGTTCACGATGTCGTTCGAGCCGATGACGATGGCCACATCCGTTTCGGGGAAGTCGTCGTTGATCTCGTCCATCTCCAGCACGATGTCATACGGCACCTTCGCCTCGGCCAGCAGTACGTTCATGTGGCCCGGCAGACGGCCCGCGACCGGGTGGATCGCAAAGCGCACGTTCTTGCCCTGGGCGCGCAGCTTGCGGACCAGTTCGGAAACGGACTGCTGCGCCTGCGCCACGGCCATGCCATAGCCGGGGATGATGATGACACTGTCAGCATCGTTCAGCGCTGCGGCCACACCATCGGCCTCGATGGCAATCTGCTCACCCTCCACGGCCATCTGTTCGCCCTGCGGGCCACCAAAGCCACCCAGGATCACGCTGACAAAGTGACGGTTCATCGCCTTACACATGATGTAGGACAGGATCGCACCGGACGAGCCCACCAGCGCACCAACCACGATCAGCAGGTCGTTGCCCAACGAGAAGCCGATCGCCGCCGCGGCCCAACCCGAATACGAGTTCAGCATCGACACAACCACGGGCATGTCGGCACCGCCGATTCCCATAATCAAGTGATAGCCAATGAACAGCGCGGCCAGCGTCATCAGGAACAGCGGGAAGAAGCCGCCGGTCGAGGTGTACCAGACCAAGCAGATCAGCGAGAGACCTGCAGCCGCCGCATTTAGCGCATGACCGCCCGGAAGCTTGGTCGCCGCCGATGTGACCTTGCCGGCCAGCTTGCCATAGGCCACGACCGACCCGGTAAAGGTGATCGCACCGATGAAGATGCCCAGGAACAGTTCGACATGCAGGATTGCCAACTCAGCCGAGGTTTTCTTGGCAATCAGCTTGGCGAATGCCCCCAGATCAGAAAGGTCCGCTTCTTTTGCGCTGTCGGCAATGGCCATGACCTGCGCCACGTTGCCAATCTCAAAATGCGCGTTGAAGCCGACGAACACAGCCGCCAGACCAACCAGCGAGTGCATCGCAGCCACCAGCTGCGGCATCTCGGTCATCTGCACGCGTTGTGCGACGTACTGACCGATCATGCCACCGCCTGCGATCAGCAGCAGTGACAGCAGCCACAGCCCCGAACCGGGACCAACCAGCGTGGCAAAAACCGCCAGCGCCATACCGACGATGCCATACCAGACCGCGCGCTTGGCGCTTTCCTGGTTCGACAATCCGCCGAGCGAAAGGATGAACAGAACAGCCGCAACAACGTAGGCGGCAGTAGTGAAGCCAAATTCCATGTGCCCGGCCTCCTTAAGATTTCTGGAACATGGCGAGCATGCGCCGGGTTACGAGGAAGCCGCCGAAGATGTTGATCCCGGCCATGAAGACAGACAGCGCCGCCAGCAGAATAACCAGGAACGACCCCGATCCGATCTGCATCAAGGCCCCAACAATGATGATCGACGAGATCGCGTTGGTGATCGCCATCAGCGGTGTGTGCAGGCTGTGAGCAACACCCCAGATCACCTGGAAGCCCACAAAAATGGCCAGCACAAAGACGATGAAGTGCTGCATGAAGCTGGCCGGAGCGATCAGCCCCACCAGCAGCATCAGCGCGCCACCGACACCCAGCAGGGTAAACTGCTGTTTGGTCTGCGCCTTGAAGGCCGCAATCTCTTGCGCCTTTTTCTCTTCCGGGGTCAGTTCCTTGACCTCGGGCTTCTTCTGCGCGGCAATCGCCTGCACCTTGGGCGGTGGCGGCGGGAAGGTAATCTCACCCTCATGGGTCACGGTCGAGCCGCGGATCACGTCATCTTCCATGTCATGGTTGATCTGACCGTCCTTCTCGGGTGTCAGGTCGGTCATCATGTGGCGGATGTTCGTCGCATAAAGCGACGAAGACTGCGCCGCCATCCGGCTGGGGAAATCGGTATAGCCGATAATGGTCACGCCATTATCGGTGACAATCTTCTCATCCGCGACGGTCAGCTTACAGTTGCCGCCCTTTTCTGCTGCAAGGTCGACAATGACGGAGCCCGGCTTCATCGCCTCGACCATATCCTTGGTCCAAAGCTCGGGCGCTTCGCGGTTGGGGATCAGCGCCGTGGTGATGACGATGTCCATCTCCGGGGCCAGTTCACGGAACTTGGCCAGCTGTGCCTCGCGGAACTCGTCCGACTGGACGCTGGCATAGCCGCCGGTGGCCGCGCCGTCCTGCTGGTCTTCTTCAAAATCCAGATAGACGAACTCGGCGCCCATGGATTCGACCTGCTCGGCCACTTCCGGGCGCACGTCGAACGCGTAAGTGATCGCACCCAGCGAGGTCGAGGTCCCGATCGCCGCCAGACCGGCAACACCAGCCCCCACGATCAGCACCTTCGCAGGCGGCACCTTACCGGCCGCCGTCACCTGGCCGGTGAAGAACCGGCCAAAGTTGTTGCCCGCCTCGATCACCGCGCGGTAACCGGCGATATTGGCCATCGACGACAGCGCATCCATTTTCTGCGCGCGGCTGATACGCGGCACCATCTCCATGGCGATGACGTTGGCGCCCTTGGCCTTAGCCGCTTCCATCCCTTCTTCGTTCCCTGCCGGGTTGAAGAACGAAATCAGCGTCTTACCCTTAGTCAGACGCTTCAGCTCGGTTGCGTCGGGTTGACGAACCTTGGCAACAATGTCGGCCTCTTTCCACAGCGCAGCCGCCGTCTTGACGACCTCAACGCCTGCAGCCTCATACGCCGCATCCGAAAAGCCCGCAGCAGCCCCAGCGCCTTTCTCAATCAGGCACTCATAGCCCAGTTTCTGCAACTGCACCGCAGAGTCCGGCGTCATCGCAACCCGGTTCTCGCCCTCATATTTTTCCTTCGGTGTGCCTATCTTCACTGGCAGTCCCCCTAGTTCTCACTCAAGCTGAGCGGGTGGTCGGTATTCTTCGTTAAGCAAACATGTATCTTGCGCAACATTATTTCGCAAGTGCAGCATTCACGATATGATATTATCGGTCTGTCCATCCTAAACCCACCGGCGGGTTTTACGTTCATAACGGGCAAAATCAGCGTGAAAAGTACGGCGCAGGCGGTCTTCTTCGGGCAGAATGAACCGGCGCTCAAGCACCCAGACGAAGATTGGGATCAGGATCAGGGACAGCACCGCATCGAACCTTAAAACCAAACCAGCCAGAATCAGAACGTCGCCAACATAGATCGGGTTGCGGCTGCGTTTATATATGCCTGACTGAACCAGCGCCGAAGGTGTTTCGTGCGGGATAACGGTTGTTTTGTGACGACGAAATTCCACTATCGCCAATACCGCGATCAGGATGCCACCCCCGATCAGCAACCCGCTTAACAAGTCAGTCAATCCGCCGTCCAGCGACAAGCCCAGGGGGAAATGACGCGCCTGCAGCCAGGCCAGAAAAGCGAACCCAACAAGCCAGACGGGCGGTATGTCGATCCGGTGCATGCGCATCCCCGCAACTGACAACATGCACAGGCATGTCGTTTCTGGCCGATGTCCTACCGCTTTCGAACCGAATTGGCAAAAGCTCAGGTTGTCGCATCAATGGACAGGCCGATACGGATCGGCTAGGCCGAAAGAAAGCAACACAACACAACACAAAGTAGTGAGCCGCCCATGACCGACTTTGCCGCGACCAAAGCCATGTTCGATCTGCCCGAGGATGTCATTTATCTGGACGGCAATTCGCTGGGTCCGTTGCCGCTAGCTGCCAGTGATCGTGTCAGTGACATGATGGTCAAGGAATGGGGCCAGATGCTGATCACCGGCTGGAACAAGGCCGGATGGATGGGTTTGCCGACCGGCCTGGGCGACCGCATTGGCCGTCTGATCGGCGCGGAAACCGGAACGGTTGTGACCGGCGATACCCTGTCGATCAAAGTGTATCAGGCCGTGGCATCTGCGCTGGAACTGTGCCGGGACCGCAAGGTGGTCCTGTCGGATAATGGCAACTTCCCGTCTGATTTGTATATGGTGGACGGGCTGCTGCGCTCGCTGGGGCCGGATTATGAACTACGCGTTGTCGCACCCGAGGACGTGGCCGCAAACATAACCGACGACGTTGCCGTGTTGATGCTTACTGAGGTGGACTATCGCAGCGGGCGCATACACGACATGAAGGCGCTGACCGAACTGGCACATGCAAACGGGACGGTCACTGTCTGGGATCTGGCACATTCCGCCGGAGCTATCCCAGTGGACCTGTCCGGCTGCAACGCCGATTTCGCGGTGGGCTGCACATATAAATACCTTAACGGGGGCCCCGGTGCGCCAGCCTTTATCTATGTCGCGCCACGCTTGACAGATCGCGCCCGTCCGGCCTTGTCAGGTTGGCTGGGGCACGAGGCACCCTTCGCCTTCGACCTGGACTATCGCCCCGGCAGCGGGATCGAGAGGATGCGGGTCGGCACCCCTCCGATCCTTCAGATGACCGCCCTGTCCGCCGCGATGGACATCTGGGACATGGCGGACATGGCTGATGTGCGCGCCAAATCCATCGACTTGACCGAGTTGTTCATAGCCCGTGTCGAAGGCACCTGCCCTGAGTTGGAACTGGCCAGCCCACGTGATCCGCAGCAGCGCGGCAGTCAGGTCTCGTTCCGGTTTACTGAAGGTTACGCCGCCATGCAGGCTCTGATCGCGCGCGGCGTGATCGGAGATTTCCGTGCGCCGGACATCATGCGCTTCGGGTTCACGCCTTTGTATATCGACGCGAGGGACGTCGAGCGCGCTGTCGAAATCTTGGCTGACATTATGCAAAACCGTTTGTGGGATGCACCGGAATTCAAAGTGCGGCAGCGGGTTACCTGACCTCAAGCCCCGCACCGATCAACGCCGCGATCTGCGCAACCTGCTGTTCATAGACCTCTGCACCTGCACCGATCAGCTTGAGCCCCTTAAGCGTGGCCGTAATCGTCCGACCAGTCTCGGCCGCACCGGACAGTAGGCGCACCCGCCCGGCCCGTTCTTGCTGTGTCAGCCAATCCGCGTATAGCCCTGACAGTTTAGCCTCACCCTCCGCGATGATCTCGGCGGATAAGGATTTGGTGTTGTCCAGCATCTCAAGCCCATGAGGCGAGGCCAGTATCGCGGCCATCCCTGCCGTCTGCGCCTGAATCGCACTGGCTAGAACCTCGGACACTGAACCTGACGTTGCCAGCGCCTCGGCAACAGCCGCGCATTTTTCGACATAGTAGACCTCAGTCAGTTTACTGACGATCGCCTCTTTGTTCTTGAAATGCAGATACAGCGCCGGCCGGGACATCCCCGCCCCCTGCGCAATGTCATCCATCGAGGTTTTTCGGTACCCATAAGCGGCAAAAGCCTGAAAAGCCGAGTTCAGGATGGTTTTTTGCCGTAAATCGTCAACTGCTTCCGTCATACCAGAACCTTTGACATTTTTTGTATATTTTGTCAATTGACACACTGACACTTTGCGCTAAATATGTCAGCAACCAGCCACAGCCAGATGAGGTGCGCCATGGCGACCACCCTGAAGATTAACGGTAAGCAACATCAGGTTGACCTGCCCGATGACGTCCCCTTGCTTTGGGTCTTGCGCGATGAGGTCGGCCTGACCGGCACCAAATTCGGCTGCGGGGTGGCGGCCTGTGGGGCCTGCACGGTTCATATTGATGGCGAGGCTGTGCGCTCGTGCCAGGTGAGCCTGTCGGATGTTTGGGGCGATGTCACCACGATTGAAGGTATCGGGACGCCGGGTACGATGGCGACAATCCAGCAAGCCTGGGTCGATCATCAGGTGGCGCAGTGCGGATATTGCCAGTCGGGCCAGATCATGCAGGCCGCTGCGTTGCTGGCTGAAAACCCTGCGCCTTCGGACGCCGATATTGATGAGGCGATGCAGGGCAACCTGTGTCGTTGTGGCACCTACCCCCGTATCCGCGCTGCCATCCATGACGCGGCTGGCAAACTGAAGGAGGCGTAACTCATGGCTTCTGTTGGTAAAATCCTTCGCCGCACTTTCCTGATCGGCTCGGCCGCAATTGTCGGCGGCGTAGCATTCGGCGCCTACTATGTCAGCCGCCCCGCCGCGAACCCGCTAAAACCTGGCGAGGGTCAGGCGGCGTTGAACCCGTTTGTCCTGATCGACCAAAACGGCGTAACCCTCTTTGCACCGCGCGCTGAAATGGGTCAGGGCGTCAAGACCACATGGGCCGCGCTGATTGCCGAGGAATTGGACGTGGATCTGAACCAGATCACTGTGCTGCACGGTCCGGCGGCAGCGGCCTACTATAACTCTGCCATGCTGGGGGAAGGTTTGCCCAACAAGGGTTATGACATCTCGGACTTCCAGCACAATCTGGGCGAAGCGCTGGGTGTGCTTGGCAAAGCTCTTCACCTCCAGGTCACGGGTGGTTCGACATCGATGAAGGATGGGTTCGAGCGGATGCGTCAGGCCGGTGCCTCGGCCCGAGACACGCTCAAACGCGCTGCGGCCCTTCGTTTGGGTGTTGACCCGTCGAAACTGGGAACTGCCGCAGGGCATGTCATCGCGCCAAATGGCGACAAGATTGCCTATACGGACTTGGCCGTAGACGCCGCCGGGCTTGAGCCGGTTGAAGTGCCCCTTCGCGATCCGTCCGAATGGCGTTATCTGGGCCAAACCCAGCCGCGTCTGGACATGGTCGAAAAGGCAACTGGTACCGCCGAGTTTGGCGTCGATGTTCGCCTGCCGGGGATGAAATTCGCGGCCGTGCGCATGAACCCCAAGCTGGGCGGCGCGATGAATGGTTTTGACGACAGCGCCGCGCAATCCATGCCGGGGGTCGAGAAAATCGTTGATCTGGGCACAGGTGTCGCCGTGATTGCCAACAACACGTGGCTCGCCAATCAAGCAGTCGAGGCCATCGACGTGGATTGGGGTGACGCCCCCTACCCGGCCGAGACGGATGGCATTTTCACCAAGATCGCCGAGGCGTTTGATGACTCGGCGAATTCGACAATGCGCGACGATGGCGATGTCAGCGTCACACCCGAAGGCGCAACCGAGATTACCGCCGAGTATCAAGTGCCCTATTTGGCCCATGCCACGATGGAGCCGATGAACGCCACCGCGCTGTATACCGGCGATGCGTTGGAGCTGTGGTGCGGCAATCAGGCCCCAACCCTGATCCGGTTCCGCGCGGCCAACACCGCTAATCAGGACACCGAAGCGGTACAGATCCACACCACATATCTGGGTGGTGGGTTTGGTCGCCGGGGTGAACTGGATTTCGGCGAGATTGCCACCAAGGTTGCCATGGCCATGCCCGGCACCCCGGTTCAGACGACCTGGAGCCGCGAAGAAGATATGCGCCACGACTATTACCGCCCCGGCGCCATTGCCCGGATGCGCGGGGCAGTGCAGGACGGCAAGGCAGTTCTGATTGACGGCAAAGTTTCGGCGCAATCCTGCACGCAGCAGGCCGTGACGAGATACACTGGCATGCCTGGTGCCGGCCCGGACAAGGTTCTGGTCGAAGGTTTTTTCAACCAGCCCTACGCGGTGCCGAACTACCGCATGAGCGGCCACATCCCCAAACTTGACGTCCCCGTCGGGTTCTGGCGGTCGGTCGGCAACAGCCATAACGGCTTCTTCCACGAAACCTTCATGGATGAGATGGCTTATGCCGCGGGCCGCGACCCGCTGGAATTCCGGTTGGAACTGATGAAGGGTGAACACGCCCCCTCGGCCGGTTGCCTCGAAGCAGTGCGCGAGATGTCCGGATGGACCGGGCAGACACCGAACGGCGTGGGGCGCGGCGTGGCGTTCACCTACAGTTTCGGTACTCCGGTCGCACAAGTGATCGAGGTGGTAGACGAAGACGGCACCATCCGCATCAACAAGGCGTGGATTGCCTGTGATATGGGGCTGGCTCTGGACCCCGAGAACGTCAAAGCGCAGATGTTCGGCGGCATGATGTATGGTCTGTCAGCAGCCTGCTACGGCGAGATCACCTTTGCCGAAGGTGAGGTCGAGCAATACAACTTCCCCGACTACGATGCGATCCGAATGCATACTGCTCCGCAGGTTGAGGTGCGCGTGCTGGAAACCAACCGCCACATGGGTGGCGCGGGCGAACCCGGAACGCCGCCATCAATGCCGGCGCTTGGCAATGCGTTGTTTGATCTGACCGGAGAACGCGCCCGAAAGCTGCCTCTGAATCAGCAGTTTGATCTGTTGATTTGATTGCAATGCGCCGGTCCCCTTTGTGGATCAGCGCGACATTCACGCCCGTTGCTGTACCAGACTGGCATCCGAACCGGTGGCCCATGCCCGTACGGCGGCACCGAATGCCTCGAACAAAGGTCGGGAAACGGGATCGTTCATTGCATCCCATTCAGGGTGCCATTGCACCGATAGAGTAAAGCCTGGCGCATCCTTGATATAGATCGCCTCGGGCGTACCATCAGGCGCGTGGCCGTCGATGACAACACGGTCACCGACTGTCTTGATACCCTGCCCGTGCAAAGTGTTGGTCATCACTTCGGGCGCGCCGAATAGTTGGTTGAATACGCCACCTTCGTCCAGTGTCACCACATGTCGCAAGGCAAACTTCTCTTCCAAAGTTCCGTCCGGGGGCATGCGGTGGTTCATTCGACCCGGCAAATCGCGTATTTCAGGATAGAGCGTGCCGCCCATGGCGACGTTGACCTCTTGAAACCCGCGACAAATGCCCATGAAGGGCTGACCACGCTCGACACAGGCGCGAACCAAAGGCAAAGTGACCGCATCCCGCGCCCGGTCGAACTCACCATGCGCGTCAGTGGCGTCCTCGCCGTATTCTTCGGGATGTACATTCGGGCGCCCACCGGTCAGCAGGAACCCGTCGCAGACCTCAAGCAATTCCTCAACCGTGACAAAGCGCGGGTCGGATGGGATCAGCAGCGGCAGACAATGCGAAACATTAGCCACGGCCTCAGAGTTCATCGTTCCACCCGCATGGGTAGGGTATTCATCGTTCATAAGGTAAGAGTTGCCGATGATACCGACGACAGGTCGAGACATTCCGCATTCCTTGCAGTTTCTGTAACTAACAGGGAAGCTATCCTCAGCAGAAAGAACGTGCAACAGAACACGCCCTGCATGACGGCGCAAGGACGTGTTCAACTGCGCACAAAACGTTCGGGCTGTGCGGCAAATGTCGGAACAGAATTACAAATGATACCAAGTTTTTTAGAGTTTTTCCCTATTCTCTGGAAAAACCAGCAACACAGGCTGATCGAAATCAGGCTTCTCCGGTCAGGCCCGCTCCCTCAACCCCGGTCATTCCGGCAACTACATCATTGTCCGATGTGTCGCCGGTCACACCAACGGCCCCGATTACCGCACCTTTGCGATCGCGCAGCAGTATGCCACCCGGAACCGGCACAACCTGACCGCCGTACGCACCATTTACAGCAGCCATGAAATACGCCTGGGCTTCAGCCCGTTGCATTTGCGCGGTGCCTGCTATGCCCAACATGACCGAACCATAAGCCTTGCCATGCGCGATTGCGAACCGGCCGGGTGCTGCGCCATCTTCACGTTCAAACGCGATGACGTGCCCACCCGCATCCAAGACTACGACCGAGAGTGGCTTCAGCTCCATCTCGCGGCCTTTTTCAAGAGTTTTGCGAATGATCGTGCGGGCTTTGCGCAGAGATATGGTCATGGTGTGTCCTAACGTTTTTGCGAAGTTAAAGGCTGGCTTTCAGTTCAAGACGGCGCGCATGCAGAACCGGCTCGGTATACCCCGAAGGTAGAATACGTCCCTTGAATACCAGATCACACGCGGCCTGGAAGGCGATCCCGTCGAACCCCGGCGCCATCGGCGAGTATTCAGGATCATTTTCGTTCTGACGGTCCACCACGGCAGCCATTTTTTGCATCGCAGCCATCAATTGTTCTTTACTGACGACACCATGATGCAGCCAGTTGGCTAGTGCCTGCGAGGAGATCCGGCAGGTTGCCCGATCCTCCATCAGACCCACATCGTTGATATCCGGCACTTTCGAGCAGCCCACGCCCTGATCAATCCAGCGCACGACATATCCCAAAATGCCCTGCGCGCTGTTTTCGATCTCACGCGTGATCTCATCTTCGCTGAGGTTGCGGCCATCCAGCAGCGGTATCGTCAGCAAATCCCGCAACGTGCCACGGGCGCCACCAGCGGCTAGTTCGTCCTGACGGGCCAGAACGTCGACCTTGTGGTAATGCGTGGCGTGCAGGGTCGCAGCGGTCGGTGACGGCACCCAAGCGCAGGTCGCGCCGGCTTGCGGATGGCCGATCTTGACCTCAAGCATCTCACCCATACGGTCGGGCATCGCCCACATGCCTTTACCGATCTGGGCCTTGCTCTTCAGGCCGCAAGCCAGACCGATATCGACGTTACGGTCTTCGTAAGACGCAATCCAGGGCGTGTTCTTGATGTCGCCTTTGGGCAGCACCGGACCTGCTTCCATCGAAGTATGAATCTCGTCGCCCGTCCGGTCCAAAAAGCCGGTATTGATGAAAGCCACGCGCGATTTCGCAGCTCGGATACATTCCTTGAGGTTGGCCGAGGTGCGGCGTTCCTCATCCATGATGCCCAGTTTTACGGTATTGCGCGGCAGACCGAGAATGTCTTCGACCATGTCAAAAGTCTCGACCGAGAATGCCACCTCTTCCGGCCCGTGCATCTTGGGTTTCACCACGTAAACCGACCCGTTGACCGAATTGCCGCCTTCGCGCTGCAGATCGTGCATTGCGATCAACGTGGTGCAGAGCGCATCCATTAGACCTTCACCGGTTTCATTGCCGTCGGCATCCAATACGGCGGGGTTGGTCATCAGGTGACCCACGTTACGCACCAGCATCAGCGAGCGGCCTTTCAGCGTTGCCTGCTCGCCATCTGCGGTGGTGTAATCGGCATCCTCTGCCAGCTTGCGGGTGAAGGTATTTCCACCTTTGGAAACCTCTTGCGTCAAGTCACCTTTCATCAGGCCCAGCCAGTTGCCATAGGCCACAACCTTGTCTTCGGCATCAACACATGCAACCGAGTCTTCGCAGTCCATGATCGTTGACAAGGCCGCTTCGACGACCACATCGGCGATACCTGCCGGGTCGGATGCGCCGATCGTGCTGGACGGATCAATCACGATTTTGACGTGCAGACCATTGTTCTTCAGCAGTACGAATTCGGGGTTTTCAGCGGCGCCGCCATATCCAACAAAACGCGAGGAGTCCGCCAGAGCGGGCACCAGTGCCCCGTTTTCCACACGCAGTCCCGAGACATCCGCCCACGAACCGCTGGCCAGCGGTGCAGCGTCATCCAGAAAACCTTTGGCCCAGGCGATCACCCGTGCGCCGCGTTCAGTGTCATATCCTTTGCCAGTGGGAAGATCGCCCATCGCATCAGTGCCATAAAGCGCATCATACAGGCTGCCCCACCTCGCATTAGCCGCGTTCAGGGCAAAACGGGCATTGGTAATCGGAACAACCAACTGCGGCCCGGGGATTCCTGCGATTTCGGGATCGACATTTGCCGTTTCAATCTGGAAATCGGGGCCTTCTTCTACCAGATACCCGATTTCTCGCAGGAATGCCTCGTATGCGGCGGCATCATGGGCCTGCCCCTTGCGTTCCAGATGCCAACCATCAAGACGGCTTTGAATTTCCGACCGCTTAGCAAGCAGTTCCCGATTTTTTGGGCCAAGCTCATCAACCAAGCGGGCGAAACCGGACCAGAACACCTCGGGCGTGACACCTGTTCCAGGCAATGCCTGATTTTCGATGAAATCCGCCAGCTCCCAAGCAATCTGCAGCCCTTTCCGGGTTTCTCTGCCGCTCATAAGTCAATTCTCCCGCATTGTGTACGTTGGCATGCAGGCGTCAATTAGTGCGAAAGTTTCCGATAGGCAACAGACCCCTCAAGTTTCCGATGGAATTTGAAGACCAAATTGACCTGCTTGGCGGCTCGGAATACCCAGCACTGGCTTGCGGCTGACAAGTGATCCCCATAACGTCACGCCAGAACTCAACCGATACGAGGCCCCCGATGCGTGACGCTGCCCCCACCACGATCTATCTGAAAGATTACACGCCTTTTGGCTATCTTGTGGACAGCGTGCATCTGACCTTTGATCTGGCAGATCATGCCACACGCGTTACGTCTCGTATCGCGTTCCGCCCCAACCCCGAGGCAACGGATCGTACGTTTTTTCTGCATGGCGAAGACCTGACCCTGATCCGGGCGGTTGTTGACGGGGTCGAAATCACCCCCAATGTCACCGACAAGGGCCTGACTGTTGAAGTCCCCAATGCGCCCTTCATCTGGGAGGCCGTCGTCGAGATCGACCCCGGTAACAACACCGCGCTTGAGGGCCTGTATATGTCGAACGGCATGTATTGCACCCAGTGCGAGGCTGAAGGTTTCCGCAAGATCACCTATTACCCCGACCGGCCCGACGTGATGTCCGTGTTTACCGTACGCATCAACGGTGACTTGCCGGTCTTGCTGTCCAACGGCAACCCCTCGGGCAAGGGAGAAGGCTGGGCTGAATGGACCGACCCGTGGCCCAAACCCGCCTATCTGTTCGCGCTGGTCGCAGGCGACCTGATCGCCCATCCCGGTCAGTTCACCACCATGTCGGGCCGCGACGTGGAACTGAACCTCTGGGTGCGCCCCGGAGACGAAGGCAAATGCGCCTTTGGGATGGAGGCACTTAAAAAGTCGATGAAATGGGACGAAGACGTCTATGGCCGCGAATACGATCTGGACGTGTTCAACATCGTGGCCGTTGATGACTTCAACATGGGCGCGATGGAGAACAAGGGGCTGAACATCTTCAACTCTTCCGCCGTTTTGGCCAGCCCCGAAACCTCGACCGATGCCAATTTCGAGAGGATAGAGGCAATCATTGCGCATGAGTATTTCCACAACTGGACCGGCAACCGAATTACCTGCCGCGACTGGTTCCAGCTGTGTTTGAAAGAGGGCCTGACGGTGTTTCGCGATGCGCAGTTTACGTCCGATATGCGCTCGGCCCCGGTGAAACGCATCCATGATGCGATCGACCTGCGCGCACGGCAGTTCCCCGAGGATAACGGTCCGTTGTCACACCCGGTTCGCCCTGAAAGCTTTCAGGAAATCAACAACTTCTACACCGCGACTGTTTACGAAAAAGGCGCCGAAGTCATCGCCATGCTCAAGCGGTTGGTGGGGGATGAGGCCTATGCGCAGGCGCTGAACCTCTATTTCGACCGTCATGACGGGCAGGCCTGCACCATCGAAGACTGGATCAAGGTGTTCGAGGATACGACCGGTCGCGATCTGACCCAGTTCAAGCGTTGGTACAGCCAATCCGGCACACCGCGCATCTCAGTTGCCGAAGACTGGCAGGATGGCACCTATACCCTGACCCTGTCACAAAGCACCAAGCCAACACCCGGCCAGACCAAGAAACTGCCGCAGGTGATCCCCGTCGCCGTGGGCCTGCTGGGCCAGAACGGGGACGAAGTGCGCGCCACCGAAGTGTTGGAGCTGACCGAAGCCGAGCAAAGCTTTACTTTCACTGGACTGGCAGCAAAACCTGTGGCCTCGATCCTGCGCGATTTCTCGGCCCCGGTCATTCTGGAACATGACCACACGGATGCCGAACGCGCATTTTTGCTGGCCCACGACACCGATCCGTTCAACCGTTGGCAGGCAGGGCGGTCGCTTGCGCAAGATACGCTGCTGCGCATGATCCGCGAAGATGCAGCGCCGGGAACGAACTATCTGGATGGTATGTTGGCCGTGCTGCGTGACGGCGATCTGGACCCAGCCTATCGCTCTTTGATGTTGGGTCTGCCAACGCAATCCGAACTGGCTGCGGCCTTGTTTGAAAGTGGTAACACCCCTGATCCGATGGCGATATGGACCGCCGTCGAAACCCTGCGCCAAGCGACCGCACAGCATGCTCAGGACCTGCTGCCAAGGCTGCACAGCGAAACACTGATCGACGCGCCGTTCAGCCCCGATGCTGATCAGGCCGGCAAGCGGGCGCTTGGTGGCGCAGTACTGTATTTGACTTCGCGGCTGGATGGCGGTGCCAAAGCGGCCGAGGAATACGCAGCAGCCGACAACATGACCCGCCAACTGACCGCCCTGTCTTGCCTGTTGCGGGCGGGCGCGGGCCAAACCGAACTGGCGGACTTTTACAGGCAGTGGCAGCATGACCGGCTGGTGGTCGATAAGTGGTTCGGTCTGCAGGTGACAACGGCCTCTCCTGAAACTACGCCGGATGTTACGCGCACATTGACCGAGCACCCTGATTTCAATTGGAAGAACCCCAACAGGTTCCGGGCAGTCATGGGGGCGTTGGCGATGAACCACGCCGGGTTCCATCGTGCGGACGGGGCAGGATATGCGTTGTTGGCAGACTGGCTGATCAGGCTGGACCCGGTTAACCCCCAGACCACCGCCAGGATGTGTTCTGCCTTCCAGACCTGGAAACGCTATGACACCGACCGTCAGGACCTGATGAAAGCTCAGCTGACGCGTATCGCCGACACACTGAACCTGTCGCGGGATACAACGGAAATGGTGTCTCGCATCCTCGGCGCATGACCCCGTTTACTTTCCAACGCCACAACGGGACCTCACGCGCCGTCGTGATCCTGATGTGCGTCTACGCGGGGCTGATCGCGTTGGTTATTCTGTTCGATGCGGCGTGGTGGCTGGTTGGTTTGCTGAGCTTGCCCACCCTGCCCGCCCTTTGGGACATTGCGCATGGCACAAGTGCCGGACTAACCCTGGATCACCGCGCAATACGGTGGTTTTCAGGCAACCGCGAGGCCGAGGTTGCCTTGGCCGATATCAACCATGTCCGGCTCGACACGCGCTGGGACTTTTCCGTGCGCACGTCACTGGTTCTGGCCTCGGGCAAGCGGATTCGGCTGCCGGATGAAGCCACACCACCCCACAAGACCCTTGAAACTGTCCTGCAAGACGCCGGATTACGGGTTGAACGGCACCATTTCACCGTTTTCTGAAACAATCAGTCGGAAAAGGACCAATTCCCCCGGCCTGTCACGCATCACCCCCCAAAAAGCTTGAATTTGAGGCGATTTTCGGTCAAAGTTTCAAGCTAACTTACCAGTTTGTTACGGTTTCGAGTTTTACCATGTTTCGGTTTTTCAGGGCACGTGAGGCCCTTTCTTCTTTATCCAAGGGTCAATCCACGCAAAACGTGCGGGCAACCGACTGCGAGGTGACGGCATCACTGCCGGATAAAGGGCAACTGAACATTCCAGTGGCCGATATCAGGGCCGAAGACCTGACAGCCCGTAACACCATTGAAGAAGGGCGCACACTGGCCAGACAGGACCACTGGGCCAAGCTGTCCAAAATGATGCATGCCGCCGACAAGGACCGCGCAATCGCATCGGACGCAACACCGATTGCGGATCTGTTGGCCTTTGGCGCGCGTTCCGACGTTGTATTGGCAGTGGAACATGCCCTGTCGGATGGCAGCGCGCTGTGCGAATATGACTTGCTGGGCGGTATCTCAGAGCTTGAAGACGAAATGCGTGAGCATCCGGGTGATCCGATGATTACCCTGGTGGTCGCCTTAGCACATATTGACCTGGCCTGGGCATGGCGCGGAACCGCAACGGCTGCCACGTTGCCGCCCCTTCACCGGTCGCGTTGCGCGGCCCATTTCGACCGGGCCGCAGACCTTTTGCCGACATGCCGCGCTGCGTTGCCAGACAGCCCCATTGTCGCAGCCGCAAGCTGTGCCCTGTTGGCAGGTCAACGGAAGACCAACCAGCGTGTAGCCGAAGAATACGAACGCCTGATCTCCCTGGACCCGCACAATCAGCGGCCTATGCGGGCGATGGGCACGCATCTGCTGCCGCGTTGGTTTGGCAGCTATGAAAAGCTTGAAGTTCAGGCACTGCGGAACGCCGCGCGGACTGGCGATATCTGGGGCGCTGGCGGCTATACTTGGGTCCAGTTTGACGCCATCGCATTGGACGAAGAGGCCTGCGCTCGTCTGGATGTCGAGTACTTCCTGGAAGGGTTGGATGACATTCTGCATCGCCGCCCCGATCAGCAGACCGTCAACATGCTTTCGGCCTATTGCGCCATCACGATACAGAACGGTCAGGGCCTGAACGAAAAGGCCGATCTTGTGCGCTCGCAAATTCACGAAGCTGCAAACAGGCTGATCCGCGACCACATGACTGAACTGCACCCGCTGATCTGGGCGCATGCCGCGAATGGGTTCAACAACTCGGTTCGCATCAATTCTGCCGAACGGTTTGCAGCCCGCGGCAAGCGCGATGCGTTGCGTGCCATCCGTGATCTGTTCCGCGAGGAACTGCGCAGCGGCACGGACGTGACCTTTACACCGTCTGGTCTGCGCCTGTCTCAACACTGATTCCCCCTTGCCCCTCGCCCCTGCCGGGCCTAATACGCAGGCTTAGACTTCTGCGGAAATGAGGCGCGCCATGCTCGACCTGACATATGAAATGCCCAAACCCAAAACCATTGCCGGGGCCAAGCACGATTGGGAACTGGTGATCGGGATGGAGGTGCATGCGCAGGTCTCGTCCAATGCCAAACTGTTCTCGGGCGCATCGACCCAATTTGGGGCCGAACCGAACGCGAACGTGGCCTTTGTGGACGCGGCGATGCCGGGGATGCTGCCGGTGATCAACGAATACTGCGTGGAACAGGCGGTACGCACCGGACTGGGCCTGAAGGCGGATATCAACCTGAAATCGGCTTTTGACCGCAAGAACTATTTCTACCCCGACCTGCCGCAGGGCTATCAGATCTCACAGCTCTACCACCCCATCGTGGGCGAAGGTGAAGTGCTGGTTGAAATGGGTGATGGCACCGCGCGCAACGTGCGGATCGAACGCATCCATATGGAGCAGGATGCAGGCAAATCGATCCACGACATGGACCCGCATATGTCCTTTGTCGATTTGAACCGGACCGGTGTCTGCCTGATGGAGATCGTCAGCCGCCCCGACATTCGCGGACCCGAAGAAGCGGCGGCCTATATCGTCAAGCTGCGTCAGATTCTGCGCTATCTGGGCACCTGTGATGGCAACATGCAAAACGGCAACCTGCGGGCTGATGTGAACGTCTCAATCTGTTTGCCGGGCGCGTATGAGAAATACCAGGAAACGCAGGATTTCTCGCATCTGGGCACCCGCTGCGAAATCAAGAACATGAACTCGATGCGCTTTATCCAGCAAGCGATCGAGGTCGAAGCCCGCCGCCAGATTGCCATTGTCGAAGCTGGCGGCAAGGTCGATCAGGAAACCCGCTTGTACGACCCGGACAAGGGTGAGACCCGCTCGATGCGGTCCAAGGAAGAGGCGCATGACTATCGCTACTTCCCCGACCCCGACCTGCTGCCGCTTGAGATCGAGCAGGCATGGGTGGACGACATCGCCGCCAAACTGCCGGAACTGCCCGACGACAAGAAAGCGCGCTTCATAAGCGAATTCGGCCTGACCGATTATGACGCGTCCGTGCTGACCGCCGAGGTGGAATCGGCCGCCTATTTCGAAGAAGTTGCCAAGGGCCGCAACGGTAAGCTGGCCGCAAACTGGGTCATCAACGAACTGTTCGGTCGTCTGAAGAAAGAAGACCACGACATAACGGAATCGCCCGTGTCTCCGGCACAATTGGGTGGGATCATCGACCTGATCGCATCGGACGCGATCTCGGGCAAGATCGCCAAGGACTTGTTCGAGATCGTCTATACCGAAGGCGGCGATCCGGCGCAGATCGTCGAAGAGCGCGGCATGAAACAGGTGACCGACACCGGCGCGATTGAATCCGCACTGGATGAGATCATCGCAGCCAACCCGGCGCAGGTTGAAAAGGCCAAGGTGAACCCGAAACTGGCGGGCTGGTTCGTCGGCCAGGTGATGAAGGCCACGGGTGGCAAGGCCAACCCCAAGGCGGTGAACGAACTGGTCAGCAAGAAGCTGGGCTCGTAAAGCCTTCGAGATATCGAACAGTCGCGGCGGGGTTTGAACAAAACCCTGCCGTTTTTCTTTCCGCCACGTCCATGCGATGATGACTTTCCCAAAATCGCTAACATGTTAGATTGCCGGAACCCGGCAACCAGGAAAATCCGATGCAGCGCTACGAATACAAAGTTGTCCCAGCCCCGCAAAAAGGCACCAAGGCCAAGGGCGTCAAAACCGCCGAAGGACGGTTTGCAGCATCCGTGGAACAGCTGCTGAACGAGATGGGGCAAGACGGCTGGGAATATCAGCGGGCCGAATTGCTGCCCAGCGAGGAACGCACTGGCCTGACCGGTTCAGCCGTGAACTGGCGCAATGTGTTGGTCTTTCGGCGCGAGATCGAGGCGTCTTTTGTCTCGACCCGTAACCCAACAGAAACGCCGGACAGCGTGCCGCTGGCGCAACCTGTACCTGGACCCGAAACAGTTGTTGCCCCAGCTCCAATTGCCGAAGAGGTGAAAGACCCGCCCCTGTCGCTGAAAGGGTCCGAGGCGAAATCCGAACCTCAGGAAAAGCCCTGATCGCGGCGAGTCTCAAGTCAAGCGCAGCACGTTTTTCCCTGTTGTATCGGAGGGCAAGGCACCGTTGCGTATGAGCAATAGACGCAGCAATCGCCCTCCAGAGGCTTCAGCACTTGGTGGCAGGATTTGCATTCATAGAACCACTGACACGCGTCCGTGGGCATGGTTTCCGTTTCGACGTGCCCACAGGATGGGCAAGTCAAGGTGGACTCGAGCGTAAAGGCCGTCTCCGTACTGGACATTTGATCCCTCTCCTCAAAGCATTTTGGGCCAGCTACCCCCCAATATCCAGCGCCAGAGCATGGATGCGCGGCACGATATCGCCCAGCGCCTTGTGTACAGCGCGGTGGCTGGCGACGCGGGACTGGCCCTCGAACGCGCTGGCGCGGATGCGGACATTGAAATGACTTTCGCCGCCGTCCTGATACCCGGCATGGCCGCGATGGCTTTCGCTGTCGTCGATGACCTCCAGCTCACGCGGATTGAACGCGGCTTCAAGGCGCTGATGGATTTCGTCACTCACGCTCATTTTTTCGCTCAGCGGCAAAAAATTTACCGCTCCCCCTCTTCTACTTTCGGCTGCTTAGACTAAACTGCTGCCTCCGAGTCGAAAAGATGCCTTGTCGAGGATCAGAGCATGGTAAAATCAGACCCCTTCGGATTCGATATGTCCGTTTCCAGCGCAAAGAAAAAGAACCCGCGCGGGCGCCGGGGGATGTCGGGTGCGTCAGAGACCTCGACGCGAATCTGCGATCACGAGGGTTGTGAGGAAGCCGGTAAGTTTCGTGCGCCCAAGGCGCCGGATGTGCTGGACGACTTCTACTGGTTCTGCCAGCAGCACGTCCGCGAATATAACAACAAGTGGAACTTCTTCGACGGCACCACCGAGGCCGAGTTGAACGCACAACGTTCAAAGGACAAAGTGTGGGAGCGTGAAACAAAGCCGATGGGCGACCCCGAGGCCCGCGCCTGGGCCCGTCTGGGCATCGAGGACCCGCATCAGGTTCTGGGCGAGAACGCCACCAAAAACCCCGGCCGCGCCAATTCCGGAGGCCGCCGCCTGCCCCCCACCGAACGCCGCGCAATCGAGATTCTTGAAGCGCAGGATAGCTGGTCCAAGGCTGAGGTGCGCAAGGCCTACAAGAAGCTGATCAAGGTATTGCACCCGGACATGAACGGCGGCGACCGATCCCAAGAGGAACAGCTGCAAGAGGTCGTCTGGGCCTGGGATCAGATCAAGGACAGCCGGAATTTTAAGTAAGCTCTACTACGCTGAAAACGTACCCCGCAGCGCCTGCGCTTCGGGGCGTTTCAAGCAACGCAGTTTGGTTTTTGGCACCTGCGCGCTGTCACTGAGTTCGGGAAATAGCGCGCGCAGTTCGTCAACATCTTCGCGGCTGAAAGAATTCAAAGACTGACCGCCGACATACAGGCTTTCACTTTGCAGGCCATGCGAGGACAGGATGGCATGCTGCTCGCAGGCAATGTGAAAGTAGGTGACGGGCTCATCCGCTCCTATCTGACGGATCGTATCATCGTTGACCAGATGAATAGCGGCCGAGAAGACCATCGGTTCCCCAAATAGCAACTCGGCCCGCCAGCCTTCAATCACAATCCGGTGTTGCGGGGATACGTACAGATCGCGGTTGGGCAGACCTCTGCCTAGCGCGTTGCGCTGAATTCTCACTGGGCGAAATCTTGGCTGGAGACGCAAGGTCTGAGCGCTGAGTGTTCGTTTCCCGATCCAAATAATAGGAAGGGTTTGACCATCAGATACGCAAACCCTGTCGCCAACCGACAGTTCTTCGACGGGGCAAGGGCCATTTTTAGTTTCTATCAGCGTCCCCTTCACAAAACACGGTACTGTTCCGGCAGGGAGGTCAACTGTCACACTGAGAGAGGCATTGTTACCATTTCCCGGATTCCCCGTCGTCGCCCGTATTAGAACCGTAAGTTGTGTATTCGGGGGAATGTCAGCGCCCGGCGTAAGTTCAACGGTCAAAACTCCGCTGGATGAAATCGATACAGTGTAGTCGGAAGGATTCAAGCCACCTGAGCCAGTTACGGTCACGCTCCAAGACACAGCTTTGGTCGTGGTATACTGCTGCATAACCGAGGTCGACCCGCTGGGGATCGCGATCGAAGAGGGGCCTGAAATAACAAGCGACATCGCAAAACTCACTGTTTAACGCACAACGGAAACGATATCCGGAGCTTATCACGCGTCGATTAACCCAACATTAACTTCTGAATATTCTAATTCATTAGTTTGTTTTTTGGGACCCCGATTCATGAGCTTACCCTGTTGGTTACCGTTAATTTGGTCTTGTCCCCTAGCGCCTATCTCAAGCTGAACCTGCACTCTGCCTAATTAGCACTATCAGCCAGAGCGCCAAAAGTTGGAGGAAGAACGAGACCCTCGGCCTGTTTCGAATGGAACTTATTTGTGTCGCCCAAGGTTCGAATGAGCGACCACGATCGCTTGTCGCGCACTTCTATAAGGCCAGTTTCGAAGAAACATCCTCTCAGCCTCCGCGCGGCGCCTCTTTCCCTTGCCCTTCCCGGCAATATGTTGCACCACACACGGGTTCAAACCCGGTAAGACGGGCCAAAGGATAAGGACAAGGCGAATGGCTGACGGATCGATTGATATCAACGCAAAACCCACCGAGGAAATCTCGGTTCGGGACGTATTCGGCATTGATACCGACATGGCGGTCAAAGGCTTTGCAGAGCGCAGTGATCGGGTTCCAGCCATCGACCCGACCTATAAGTTTGATCCCGAAACCACACTGGCGATTCTGGCAGGGTTTTCACATAACCGCCGGGTTATGATTCAAGGCTATCACGGCACCGGTAAATCGACCCATATCGAGCAAGTTGCCGCTCGCCTGAACTGGCCTGCCGTGCGTGTGAACCTGGACAGCCACATCAGCCGGATCGACCTGATCGGTAAAGACGCGATTAAACTGCGCGACGGCAAGCAGGTCACAGAGTTCCACGAGGGCATCCTGCCGTGGGCGCTGCGCAACCCCGTAGCCATCGTGTTCGACGAATACGATGCAGGCCGCGCCGACGTGATGTTCGTGATCCAGCGCGTACTGGAACATGACGGCAAGCTGACCCTGCTGGATCAGAACGAGATCATCACACCGAACCCGAATTTCCGCCTGTTCGCCACTGCGAACACCGTGGGTCTGGGTGACACCACTGGCCTCTATCACGGCACGCAGCAGATCAACCAGGCGCAGATGGACCGCTGGTCGCTGGTCTCGACCCTGAACTACCTGAGCCACGACGCCGAAACGATGATCGTCCTGTCGAAAGCGCCGCACTACAACACCGAGAAAGGCCGCAAAACCGTCAGCCAGATGGTGACCGTTGCTGATCTGACCAGGACCGCCTTTGTGAATGGCGACCTGTCCACCGTGATGAGCCCACGAACCGTGATCAACTGGGCCCAGAACGCCGAGATTTTCCGCGACGTGGGCTATGCGTTCCGCCTGTCCTTCCTGAACAAATGTGATGAGCTGGAGCGTCAGACCGTTGCCGAGTTCTATCAGCGTTGCTTTGACGAGGAACTGCCGGAAAGCGCGGCCAGCACAAGCCTGGGATAAGTAGGTGCAATTTGCCGCGCAAAAATGCGTGTTCATCCACGTACCGAAAACCGGAGGGAACTTTTTTACGCGTTGTTTCCTTCGGTTCTCAGACGATGCCATCGTCACCAGCGGCCACCAAGACGGTACAGACCGGTTCGAACTAAGCGGTGACGCTACCAAGTCCAAGCATCAGACACTTGCGGAATACAGCCAACTGATTGGCCCGGCCTTTGCCGATTATACCGCTTATGCCTTTGCCCGCCCCCCGGTCGAGCGGATGATCTCGCTGTACTATTCGCCCCACCGGTGGATGCGTGCGCAAGAAGGGGGTGGTTTCGGCCTTGATCCCCGCAACGAACCAATAAACCTTGAGGAATTTGAGACACTTGTGTCGGCTAACAAATCCATCTCGGACTTGCTGGATATCAAAAATGTTTCAGGTAGGTTAACTGTCAACAAAAGCGCCCGGCATGCATCAGGGGCGCGCGTGTCGCTGTTGGATTTTGCCGATTTACGGCACGGGCTTGAGACATTTGGCCGGGAAAACGGCTTTGACCTAACCGACATGCCCGGCAAGAAAGTGAACTCCAGTGCTGTAAACGATCCCATGAAGCTCAACACCGGACAGATGCGTGACTTGACGAATATCGTTATGCGCTCGCACCACGGCAAAGATCAGAAATTGTTCCGGAAAAATGGGCTTAAGGGAGTGTTTGAGGGTCTTATAGGATGGTTCAGGTAGGAACCGCCAAGTCGTTCTGGGGTGCACAAGGCTGGGCAATCTCCTAGTCCCGTAGTTTATAGTTAGTTTGACGCACGCCACCCATCGAGACACCCCATGATTTTACCATAGGTCCCGCTCTGGTTTCATGCGAAAACGGGGTTGGCCCTATGGTCAAGGCCCTGAATTGGCACTAGGTTGCCGGGACAGAACAAGACCGGACTGCCACCGATGAGCAAACCCAACGACAACCCCGCTGATCCGTTCAAGAAGGCTTTGGCCGAAGCCACCAAGGTTATGGCCGACGACCCTGAATTGAACGTGACCTACACAGTCGACCCTTCTGGTATATCGGGCGAGTCGATGCGTCTGCCGCAAGTCAGCCGCCGGATGACGCGCGAAGAGGTTTTGCTGGCACGCGGTACGGCGGATGCTCTGGCGCTGCAGCGGAAATACCATGACGACGCCACCCATGCGCGCTATGCGCCTCCGGGTGATATGGCACGGGATTTGTACGAGGCGATGGAAGTCGCGCGATGCGAGGCGATGGGTGCGCGGGATATGCCCGGCACTGCCAGCAATATCGACGTCAAGATTGGGCATGAGGCCCTGCGGCGCGGATACGACCAGTGCAAGCAGCCTGCGGATGCACCGTTAGCGGTTGCTGCGGGCTATCTGATCCGGCACCTGGCCACGGGGCGGGACCTGCCCCCGGCGGCCTCTAACATCATGAACCTGTGGCGTGGATTTATCGAAGAACAGGCCAGTGGCACGCTGGAAAACCTAGACGAACTGCTCTCGGACCAGACGGAATTCGCCAAGTTTGCCCGCCAGATGATCAAGGATCTGGGTTACGGCGACCAGCTGGGCGATGACCCTGATGAGTTGGACGACGAACAGGAAGATCAGGCCGAAGACGACGACGAGGAACAGCCCGATCCCGACAGCACCGGCCAGGATGACCAAGAGGAGCAGGACGCCGACGCCACGCCTGAACAAACGCAGGAAGAACAGCAGGACCAGTCTCAGGCTCAGGTCTCGATGGATGAGATGGCCGAAGATGAGATGGGCGATGAGGCAGAGATGCCCGAAGGTGAGGCTCCGCTGGAACCCCCTGCCCCCCCGCCGGCATCCGAAGCTGATCCCGATTACAAGGTCTATCTGAACACCTACGACGAAGAGATCGCAGCCGAAGATCTGGCCGAACCGGCCGAACTGGAACGACTGCGAGCCTATTTGGATCAGCAGTTGGAGCCCCTGAAGGGCGCTGTTAGCCGATTGGCCAACAAGTTACAGCGTCGCCTGCAGGCACAACAGAACCGCAGCTGGGAATTCGACCGCGAAGAAGGCATTTTGGATGCGGGCCGTCTGGCGCGAGTTGTGGCAAACCCGACTACGCCGCTCAGCTTCAAGGTCGAGAAGGACACCGAATTCCGCGACACGGTGGTAACGCTGTTGTTGGACAACTCGGGCTCAATGCGCGGGCGTCCGATTTCTATTGCGGCGATCTGTGCGGATGTTCTGGCGCGCACGCTGGAACGCTGCAACGTGAAGGTTGAGATTCTGGGCTTTACCACCCGCGCGTGGAAAGGCGGATTGGCGCGCGAGGCGTGGCTGAACGATGGTCGCCCGCAACAGCCGGGGCGTCTGAATGATTTGCGCCACATCATCTACAAGGGCGCGGATGCCCCTTGGCGGCGCGCACGGCCCAATCTGGGCCTGATGATGAAAGAGGGGCTGCTGAAAGAGAATATCGACGGCGAAGCGTTGGAATGGGCGCATCGCCGAATGCTGGCCCGGCGCGAAGCACGCAAAATCCTGATGGTGATTTCGGATGGTGCGCCGGTCGACGATTCAACGCTCAGCGTCAACCCCGCGAATTATCTGGAAAAACACCTGCGCGACGTGATCGCCATGGTGGAAAAGCGCAAAATGGTGGAACTGCTGGCCATCGGCATCGGTCACGACGTCACCCGCTATTACGACCGCGCGGTGACGATCACTGACGTCGAACAACTGGCAGGCGCAATGACCGAGCAACTGGCAGCCCTGTTCGATAGTGATCCTCGCGCACGTGCGCGGGTGATGGGGATGAAAAGGGCCAGCTGAGGCTGGCCTTGCCCCGGGCCAAAGAATTTTCCAAAAGAATAAGGGGTGAACCCCCGCTTGGGAGAGGTATGTGATGTTTCAGTCCTTTGAGGTGACGGCGCGCCCGGAACAGGGGCCACCCCGGTTGGCGGCTCTGCGGGGTGAAATTGCGAACGAAGGGCTGGACGGATTTCTGATCCCGCGCGCAGACGCGCATCAGGGCGAATACGTGGCCGCTCGGGATGAAAGGTTGGCTTGGCTGACAGGGTTCACGGGATCAGCAGGGTTTTGCGCCGTGTTACCAGATATAGCGGGCGTGTTTGTCGATGGCCGGTATCGAACCCAGGTCAAGGCGCAGGTCGCCGCCGAATTCACTCCGGTTCCGTGGCCCGAGGTCAACCTGAGCACCTGGTTGAAGGAACACCTTCCCGATGGCGGTAAGGTAGGTTTTGATCCGTGGCTGCACGCAGCAGGTCAGATCACAAGCGCAAAGAAAGAGCTGACCGACAGCGGCATAGAACTGGTGCGCTGTGACAATCTGGTGGACCGCGTGTGGTCCGACCAACCCACCGCCCCGATGAACCCGGTCAAGACCCATCCGATTGAGTTTGCAGGTGAAACCGCGGACAGCAAAATCACCCTTCTGGCCGAAGCCCTGCGCGAGGCAAATTGCACAGCTGCAGTAATCACGTTGCCGGATTCGATCATGTGGCTTTTGAACATTCGCGGGTCGGATATCGGGTACAACCCGGTGGCGCATGGCTTTGCTATTCTGCATGCCGGTGGCCGGGTGGATCTGTTCATGGATCAGGAAAAACTGTCCGAGCCGTTGACGGATCAGGTTTCCGTCCACGCGCCGGGGGCATTTCTGGACGCCGTTACAGCGCTTGAGGGGAAGATACAGGTCGATTTGGGAACGCTGCCTCAGGCTGTGGCCGATGTGTTGCAGGATCGGATGGTGGATGGCGGAGATCCCTGCGCCTTGCCCAAGGCCTGCAAGAATGCGGCTGAGATCACGGGCAGCGCCGAAGCGCATCTGCGCGATGCAGCGGCGGTTATTGAAACCCTTTGCTGGTTGGATGCGCAGGCTCCGGGCACCCTGACCGAGACGCAGGTGGTGACCCGCCTTGAAGAGAACCGGCGCAAGGACAATGCGCTGCAGGATATCTCGTTCGACACGATTGCCGGCACTGGTCCGAACGGCGCGATCATGCATTACCGCGTGACCGAAGAAACCGACAGCCGCCTTGAAGACGGTCATATTCTGGTTCTGGACAGTGGTGGGCAATATCTGGACGGCACCACTGACATCACGCGAACTATCGCCGTCGGCAATGTCGGAGATGAGGAAAAATCCTGCTTTACCCGCGTGTTGAAGGGCATGATTAACCTATCCATGCTGCGCTGGCCTGTCGGGCTGGCCGGGCGTGACATCGAATGTATCGCACGGGCCCCGCTTTGGGCCGCGGGTCAGGATTTCAACCACGGTGTCGGGCACGGTGTAGGTGCCTACCTCAGCGTTCACGAAGGCCCCCAGCGCCTGTCCAAAGTCAGCCATGTGCCCTTGCAACCCGGCATGATCCTTTCCAACGAACCGGGCTATTACCGCGAGGGCGCCTTTGGTATCCGCATCGAAAACCTCGTAGTTGTTCAAGAAGCCCCAGCCCTGCCCGGTGGTGACGCGGAACGCGCGATGCTGAACTGGCGGACCCTGACATACGTCCCAATTGACAGAAGGCTAATCGTGACCGACATGTTGACGTCGGCAGAGCGTGACTGGCTGAATACCTATCACTACGACGTTGCGAAAAAACTGCGCTCAAGGCTGGGCGACGACGCGCAACTGTGGTTGGATGCCGCAACTGCGCCGATCTGACACTGACCTGTTACATACACAGAGCAGAAGAGAGGCCGAAAATAAGTCGAGGGAAGAAAAATGGTTGAGATCACAATCCGCAAAGCTCCGGGCAAATGGAGCGTTCGTTCCGGTGGTGCCGTACTGGGTGAAAGCACTGGCGCGCTGGAATTGATCGAAGGTGATCTGACTCCGGTGATCTATTTCCCCCGTACCGACATCGCGATGGCCTTTCTGGATAGCACCGACAAGATCACCCACTGCCCGCATAAGGGGGATGCCTCGCATTTCTCGATCGTCAACAAATCCTCGGTGACCGAAAACGCCGCGTGGAGCTATGAAACCCCCATTGCCGCCATGGCCGAGATCAAGGGTTATGTGGCCTTTTACCCGGTCGAGTCGGTGAAGGTTGAGCAGATTTAAGGTTGAAATCCGATGGTAGCAGTCGTTTCAACGCCAGCGTTTGGACGGTTAGGTCTGCCTTCGGACGACCATAAAAACTTTTGCTCTCAGCACCTTAACGGCACATTTCCTCTTGTCTTACAGTCTGTGCAAGTATGACTGTTCGGGCATTCCTTTCCGGACCGAACACGGCGTAGAAGATGCAACCGAGACACCTCGGCTCTCTTCTGAAGCTTGATCAGATTTGAATCACTTGCAATAGTTATGCATTTATTTCGTTTTGAAAGGCATGACTATGAAACTCAATTCATTACTGATCACCGCACTTGGTGCAACCCTGCTCGCAACTTCTGCATTCAGCGAAAGTAAGCCAAACGGTGCAAAAAACGCAGATCCTCAACAGGTTATCGACATTTACCTGGGCAAGACCTGGAACTGGAGCAAAGGAGGTTCTTATTGGGGGTCAGGCGGCAAGTTTCAAGCTGTTTGGGACGACGACCCAAGCGATCCCGCGGTCAGCTATACAGATGGAAAGTGGTACGTAACTTCAAAAGGTACTCTGTGTTACGAGTCCGTTTGGCATTGGACTGGCAAAGACAAAGCAGACGAAGTTCTTAAAAACTGCTGGCGGCATGTGATTGATAAAGACGGGCAGGTGTGGCGCAGCGACCACCGCGACCAGAATGATTTTCATAAACTTGATCCCGACAAGATCGCGAACGGTAACAAAATTAAACCCACCTACAACAAGTACAAGAAGATGGTGAATAGCTAGTACATCCTAAAAATGAGTCTGGGATAAGCTCATCGCAAAAAACCAAGCGTTATTAACGCTTTCGGTAAATGCGCAGCGGCAACAGTTAAAGCAGCCAATTGGTTCTTCCATAGCGTTTAGTTAGACGCCGCTGCTGTTACTTTTTCCGTACGGTTTGCTCTGTGGAGAGTGACACACAGATACCCTAAACCTAAACTCGCTGTTTGTTTTGGGCGAGATAGGTAGGTTTTGAAAACGAAAAGAGTCTGACGTGGCGTCGTAAAAGAGGCACTAAAAACGTGAACGTTGTGTGAAACCTCACGCACCTGTTGCATGCATGTGAACAGCGGCCGATGCACACTGGACATGGACACCATCGGAGGATGCCATGTCGATCACGCGCCGCAGTTTCACTGGTATGCTGGCCGCAGCCGCATTGCCCAACGCACTTTCAGCGCAGCAAGACCCCGTGCTTGAGGCCGTCAGGTCCACTCTTTACGGCAGCAGTTCTGAATTCAAACAGGGCATGGCCTTTCTGGTGCAGCGTGGCAACCCGGATGTAGTCCCGGCCCTGCTGACCGGAATGCGTCATGGACGGCGGCGCAGTGATGAGATCGCCGAGGTCATGCAAACCCTCACCGGTCAGAACATCGGCACCGACTGGTTCGACTGGATGTTGTGGCAGGAAAAGAATCCGCAGGTGGTTCCGCACCCTTCGTTGATCCCGTTCAAGCGTGAGGTTCTTCTGGGGATTGACCCGAATTTTGACGACTTCTTGCGCCCAAAATACCTGCAGCGCGACAAGATGAAGATCCGGCTAGAGGAAATCACCTGGGGCGGTGTTAGCAAGGACGGCATCCCGTCGCTCGACAATCCGGCACTGATCTCGGCCTCAAAAGCCAGCTACATGAAAGACGACGATCTGGTTTTTGGCGTCTCGATCAATGGGGATGAACGCGCCTATCCGCTGCGGATCATGGGATGGCACGAGATGTTCAACGAGGTGATCGGTGGCGTCCCCGTAGCGCTGGCTTATTGCACGCTGTGCGGGTCGGGTATCTTGTTCGAAACACAAGTGGCGGGACGGCGGAAACCGTTTGTCTTTGGATCATCTGGTTTCCTGTACCGTTCCAACAAGCTGATGTTTGATCGCGAGACACATTCGCTGTGGAACCAATACACCGGGAAGCCGGTTGTGGGCCCGCTGGTCGGCAGTGGAATCACGCTCCAGCAGCGACCGGTGGTGATCACCACATGGGAAAGCTGGAAAACTTCACATCCCGGCACGCGCGTTCTGTCTCAGAACACCGGCCATCGGCGCAACTATGGCTCTGGCGTGGTCTATCGTGAGTATTTCGCCTCGCCTGAACTGATGTTTCCAGCACTGGTTGACCAATCCGAACATCGGCAGAAAGACTATATCTTCGCTATCCGCCAGTTCGGCGCGGCGCGGGCCTGGCCTTTGGATGCGTTTAGCAAGACGCGCGTGATCAACGACGCGATTGCCAACCGGCCGTTGGTTCTGATCGGCAATCCCGACAAGCGCGCGGTACGGGCGTTTGAACGCGCCTCGTACCGGTTCACCGCGTCCGACGGCGGCCTGGTGGATCAGACCGGACAGAAATGGACCATGACCGAAGAGGCGCTGATCGGACCAGACGGAACTCGCTTGCCGCGTGTGGCTGGACATATCTCTTACTGGTTTGCATGGGACAATTATCTGGGCGACGCGGCAACGGTCTACGACGGTTAGGAATGTTCCTCGGCCGCCGTGGCGGCCAGCGCCCGGTTATAGGCCTTGAGTGCGTCGATATGAAAGAGCGCACCAACCGGGGATTCGTTACCCTCGTCGTCAATCACCACAACCGGGATGCAAGGGATGTCGTCGTGGTCGAAATAGGGCATCGCCGCCTCAAGCGTGGCACTGGCCTGTACGCATAGCCCCTGCTCTATCAACTCCTGCGCCTTCTCTTTTGTGATCGAGCGCGGATCCCCTATCGGGCGCATCACCGCCCCGGTGCGCAACATCGCCAGCAAGTATGCCTGTGGTCCTGCGGCCAGGTGAACATCTCGCCGCTCCAGCTGTGTCAGGAAGAACGACCGGTCCACAAGACGCGAAGCCAAAGCTGTGGACATCGACACCGAGACCATCACCGCAATTCCAATCTGCCAGTCTCCGGTCAGTTCAAAAACGATCATCGTGGTGGAAATCGGGGCACCCAGCACTGCGGCGGCCACGGCACCCATGCCCGCAAAGGCATAGAGCGTATGGGTCCCGGACACATCCGGCAGCAGCCCGGTGGCGATTAACCCAAAGGCCAATCCGGTCAGAGCGCCAACCATCAGCGAAGGAGAAAACACACCACCGCCCATACGCCCCCCCATGGTGATGGCCAAAGCGACTGTTTTTATCACCGCGAACAAGATCGCGACGGTCAGGGTCAGATCGCCAGTCAGGGCACGGATCGTCGTTTCGTACCCAACCCCGATGATATGTGGAAACCAGATGGCCAGCAAACCCAGCATCGCACCGGACACGGCGGGGCGCAGCCAACGTGGCAGCGACAGGCGATTTTGAACGTGAGTGCCGATGTCCTCGGCAAAGAAGATCGAGCGCATCAACAGCAACGACACCAGCCCGCAGATCAGCCCAAGGATCAAAAAGGCTGGCAGCTCCACATAGAATTGCAGCGAGCCCGGGGTTTCCAGAACGAACTCGGTCACATCTCCGTATTCCAGCCGGTTGATCACCGTACCCGCGACCGAGGCGATAACAATGGGTGCAAAGGCGTGTACAGCAAAGTGGCGCAGCACCACCTCAAGCGCGAATAGCGCCCCAGCGATGGGTGAGTTAAAACTGGCTGAAACCGCTGCCGCCACAGCGCAGCCCAACAGATCGCGGCCAGTGATGCCATCCGCGTGGATACGGTCACTGACCCAGGTCGAGATCACCCCGGCCATATGCACCACCGGGCCTTCCCGCCCGGTTGACCCGCCAGTGCTGAGCGTGATCAGCGAGGCAAAGAACGAGGCGATCCCCGCCTTGCCCTCGACCCGGCCATTGGTCAGCGCCGAACCCTCGATCACGTCCGCGACCGAGCGCACTCGCCCGTCATCGGTGAATCTGTGCAGGATGACACCAACAATCAGACCGCCGATGATCGGCGTAATCAGGATCAGGAACCACGGCAATTTCTCAGCATGGCTGTGCAGCAACAGGATATCGTCTGTGTCGTAGACATAGGCCTGTAGCGACCGGATCGCCTTACGGAACCCCAGCGCCATGAACCCCGCCGCGATCCCAATCGCCAAAGCAATAAACCAAAACTGAATCTGGCTGGGTCCACGTCGCAACATCACCCGCCACGCATCCTTCATCGCGGCCAGAGCCTGATTGAGCTGGTTGCGCAGAACAGTGCGGGTCGTTTGGGTCATTGGCACTCGGGGATCAAGGTATATTCCTTAGTAAGCCACGGATCCCCCTTATAAAAGTAGGATCGCGACGGTTTGAAAACCGGAAAGCGGCAAATTTACCTCAGGCGTCCAACAATGCGCGGGCGGCGGCGCGCGCCTCGTCCGTGATGGTGTCCCCTGCGACCATCCGGGCGATTTCATCCACACGGTCTGGTTCTGCCAGCGGGATAACGGTGGACAATGTCTGCCCGCCAGTTACCTGTTTTTGAACCCGCCAATGATGCGCCGCGCGGGCGGCAACCTGCGGCGAGTGGGTCACGACCAGAACCTGCCCCCCCTGTGCCAAAGACGCCAGACGGCGGCCCACCGCATCAGCAGTCGCCCCACCGACACCCCGGTCGATTTCATCAAAGATCATAGTGCGGGCGCTATCGTCGCCGGTCAGACACACCTTGAGCGCCAGCAAAAACCGGCTGAGTTCACCGCCCGAGGCAATCTTGTTCAACGGGCCAGACGGCGCGCCGGGATTGGTGGCAACGGTAAAGGCCACCGCATCGACCCCCTCAGGTCCGGGATCGGCGCCCGTGATTTCGGTTTGAAATACCGCACGCTCCATCTTCAACGGTGCAAGCTCGGTCATCACGGCCGCATCCAATTGCCCGGCCGCCTGTTGGCGCGCGGCGCTAAGTGCGGCGGCGGCGTTGTCATAGGTTTCCTGTGCAGCCGCAACCGCAGCACGCCGATCCGCCAAGTCGGCGTCACCCGCTTCCAAACGGGTCAGTCGATCACGCAGCGTGTCGGCAAAAACTACCAATTCGTCAGGCACCACATCATGCTTACGGGCCAACGCTCGGATGGCGAAAAGACGTTCTTCTGCGGCTTCAAGCTCAGCCGGGTTAAAATCCAAAGCTTGAAGGCAGGCGCTCACCCCGTCCTGCGCTTCACCCAATTCGATCAAGGCGCGCCCCAATGCGGCTATCGGGGCCTCAAGCTGCCCGCCCGCATTGTCGGACACGCCTTCCAACCAACGCACCGCGTCAGACATCGCCACCTCGGCCCCATCTGCGCCCAACAGGTCAAAAGCACGGGCAACGTCATCGCGAATGCGTTCAGCCCCTTGCATCATGCGCCGACGGGCATCCAATTCAGCATCCTCACCGGGCTGAGGGTCCAGCTTGTCCAGCTCGGCAACGGCGTGGCGCAGAAACTCCTCCTCGGCGCGCATGGCGGCCAGCGTCGCCTCGGTCTCGGCCAAATCCTTACGCGCGCGGGACATATCCATCCACGCCGCGCGCACTGCTGCCAGAAGCCCCTCTGCCCCCGCATAGTCATCCAGCATTGCCCTATGCCCGCGCGGGTTCAGCAACCCGCGATCATCATGCTGGCCGTGCAGTTCGATCAACGTCTCGGACAGGGCGCGCAGTACCTCACCGGAACAGCGCCGGTCATTGACCCAAGCGGTCTTGCGCCCCTCGGCTGTATTAACCCGGCGCAGGATCAGCTCCTCACTACCAGGCAAGCCTGCCTCGGCCAGAATCGCATGGGCGGGGTGGCCATCTGGCAACTCAAACTCGGCTACAACCTCCCCCTGCGCAGCGCCTTGCCGAACCAATTCAGCCCGCCCTCGCCAGCCCAGCACGAAACCCAGCGAATCCAGCAAGATCGACTTGCCCGCCCCGGTTTCACCGGTCAATGCGTTCAAACCCGGCTGAAACGTCAATTCCAGCCGATCAATGATCAGCATGTCGCGTATATCAAGGGCGCGCAGCATCGGGTCTTAGCGTCCCACGCCTTTAGCCATGACGATTACAACCACTCACCTTTGATGGTCTGACGGTAGATGGTGCTTAGCCAATTGTTTCCACGGCTCTTCAATTCCAACCCACGCGAGGTCAGCAATGCATAGCCCGCATCGTACCATTCCGACGATTGATAGTTGTAACCCAAGATAGCACCGGCTGACTGCGCCTCATCCACCAAGCCCAGCGACAGATAGGCTTCGATCAGACGATACAGCGCCTCAGCTGTGTGGGTTGTGGTCTGAAAATCTTCGACCACAACACGGAATCGGTTGATTGCTGCGGTATAGTGATCCTGACGCAGATAATAGCGCCCGATCTCCATTTCCTTACCAGCAAGATGGTCGAAGGCCAGATCGAATTTCAGAACCGCCGACGTGGCATATTCGCTATCAGGATAAACCTCGATCACTGTACGCAATGACTGCAGCGCCTGAAAAGTCAGCCCTTGGTCGCGGCCAACCTCGTCAATCTGGTCATAGTAGCTCAGCGCCAAAAGATACTGCGCATAGGCCGCATCTTCGTCTGTCGGATAAAAGTCGATATAGCGCTGCGCCGCTGCCCGGCTTTCTTCATAGTTCTTGTCCGTGTGGAACGAGAACGCCTGCATGATCAGCGCGCGCTTGGCCCAATCCGAATAGGGATACAAACGCTCAACTTCCGAGAAGTACCACGCCGCATCATCCGAGCGATTCTGCGACAGCTCAAACTCGCCGCGTGTGTAAATCTGTTCTGGCGTAAAGCCTTCCAGGTTCTGATTGCGGTCTGCGCCTTTTCCGCCGCATGCCGTCAAAACTGCTGTCAGAAGAATCGCGCCTGCGAATCTGACTGCCGCTTTGGTGCCAACCATTCCGCCTATCCTCGTCGTATTGCTTATCGGGGCACGCCCCGGATTGGCCTTTGGTCTAGCATAGATAATTCCGGGGCAAAACGCCTTAGTACACTCACTAGCGGAATTGTCGGCAGAGTTGATCCAATCAGGCGACTTCGGGGATTTCGTCCCAAACAAGGCCCTGACCCGGCAGACGCGCGGCCTGTTCGGGGGTACACAGTACCGGACGCACCGCACCAGGTGTTTCAAACAGCTTGCGCAGCAGCGTGTTGGTCATCGCGTGGCCGGATTTGTCGCCAGTGAAGTGACCCAGAATCGGGCCGCCCGCCAGGTAAAGGTCGCCCAGAGCATCCAGCATCTTGTGGCGAACAGCCTCATCCGCATGGCGAAATCCGCCAGGGGTCAGAACTTCGTCACCCTGTACAACGACAGCGTTTTCCAGTGTCCCACCCAGGGCCAGGCCGTTTTCGCGCATCGCTTCAACGTCTGTGCGGCGACAGAATGTGCGGCAATCGCTAAGCTCACGCGCGAACGAGCCGTTGCGCATGTCCAGCCTCTTGGTTTGATTTCCAATCGCGCCGTCTTCGAAATCGATATGGAAATCGATGATCAACCCATCCGCGGGCGCGATTGACGCGCTGGCGCCTTCGCGCGTGGCAGTGATGGGCTTGAGAACTTCGAACGCAAGAACAGGGCTGGCCTGACGTCGCACACCCTTGGTCATGATACCGCGCACGAAATCAATCGACGACCCATCCATGATCGGAACTTCGGGTCCGTCAATCTCAATCAGCGCGTTATGCACGCCGCATCCGGCGAGCGCGGCCATGATATGTTCGACGGTCGACACCGAAACATTTGCATCGTTCACCAGACGGGTGCAAAGCGGCGTCCGCTCGACCACGTCATAGATCGCGGGGATCAGTGCATTGCCCAGCTCGATATCCGTCCGTTTGAACCAGATGCCGTGACCGGCAGCTGCCGGTTTCAGGACCATCGTCGCAGGCTTGCCGCTGTGCAGCCCGACGCCTGTAAACGTGATCGGAGATTTGAGCGTATGTTGCAAGGTGAACCTCGGTGAGTGGTGTCCGGCCTTTTCGGTCCGTGTTGGACACTCACCTAAGGAAGCAAGCGTCAAGGCTCAACTCACTCTTTGTAACTGAATGAAACATGAATGTAACAGATCGGCAAAAGCCTGCTTACATACAGTTAAAGCCGTGTATTTCAAAAGAAAAGGGCCGCCAAAAGGCGACCCTAAGTCGTTAATTTGTTACCGTGATCAGTTGGCCTGACGACGCAAGAAGGCGGGAATTTCGATCCGATCCTGATCGGGGTCGGCCTCATCATGCGCAGGTGCCGTTGCGTCAGCTTGGCGCATCGGGGGCTGCTGGCGCACCGGCTGTGCCGGCGTATCGGCGGCGTGGCCGGTCATCCGGTCGATCAGGCGGTTAAAGCCGAACCGAGAACGATCCTGCCCTTCAGCCTGCGGTGCGGGTGCCGGTTGCGGTGCCTGTGGGCGCGGCGCCGCATACCCACGTTCAGAGGCCGGGACATTTTGTACAGCGGCCTGCAAACGCTGCAGCGCTTCGGGCGACGGTGTGCCTGCGGAGTGCTGTGGCTGCGGTGCTACAAAGCTTTCCGCCGCGGGTTCAACCGGTTCAGGTGTCGGCTCGAACTCAGCCACACGGGGCTGATAGGCCGGGGGTGGCAGACCGTCATCGTCACGCTCCACCTGCGGCTGCGCCGGTTCCTCGGCGGTTTCGAACAGCGAAGGTTCGCGGTTCACTTCTGGCTGGGGCGCGGGCTCCGCCACTTCGGCCACAGCAGCGGGGGTCTCATCCTGCTGCGCCTCTTCTGCGGAAACGGTGCGAGTCAGCGGCTCGGACATCGAGCGACGCGCAACCGGAACGTCGACGGGCTTTTCGCTGGCGTCGATACCAGTGGCCACAACCGACACACGCATACCGCCTTCCATCACGGTATCCAGGGTCGAACCGACGATGATGTTGGCCTCGGGGTCAACTTCCTCACGAATGCGGTTGGCCGCTTCGTCCAACTCGAACAGGGTCAGGTCGTGCGAGCCGGTGATGTTGATCAGCACGCCCTTGGCACCCTTGAGGCTGATTTCGTCCAGCAGCGGGTTGGCAATCGCCTTCTCAGCCGCCTGAACCGCGCGATCTTCACCGGTGGCCTCACCAGTGCCCATCATCGCCTTGCCCATCTCGTCCATCACGGCACGAACATCAGCAAAGTCGAGGTTGATCAGACCCGGACGGACCATCAGATCAGTCACACCTTTAACGCCCTGATACAGAACGTCATCCGCCATCGAGAATGCCTCGGTGAACGTGGTCTTTTCGTTGGCAAGGCGGAACAGGTTCTGGTTCGGAATGATAATCAGCGTGTCGACAACCTTTTGCAGCGCCTCAACGCCGTCTTCGGCCTGACGCATCCGCTTGGCGCCTTCAAACTGGAAGGGTTTTGTTACAACGCCAACAGTGAGAACGCCAAGCTCCCGCGCGGCCTGCGCGATGATCGGCGCCGCACCAGTACCGGTGCCACCGCCCATACCAGCCGTAATAAAGCACATATGTGCGCCAGCCAGATGGTCGACGATCTGCTCGATGCTTTCTTCGGCCGCCGCAGCGCCCACGGTCGGACGGGCCCCTGCCCCCAGACCTTCGGTCACTTTCACGCCCAATTGCACCCGCGCCGAAGACTGGCTTTGCTGCAGCGCCTGCGCATCAGTGTTGGCGACGACAAAATCAACGCCGTCCAGCTGTTTCTCAATCATGTTGTTGACAGCGTTGCCGCCCGCGCCACCAACGCCAAATACTGTAATCCGAGGCTTCAGTTCGTCGTGCCCGGGCATCGAAAGATTCAATGTCATGCTCTGTCCGCCTGTTTTATTGACCCGCCAAAGCGGTGTTTTTCTTACCTATCCGCTTACAATCCTACCGATCCAAACGGCAAAGGTCACGCCAAAAATCGCCGAATCCCACAAAATATGGAGGAAATAAGGCAGTCGTCAGCGGTATTTTGCATTCATTGCCAGATGTTGCGGATTGAACTCAATCCACCACAAAGCAAGCGACACACGCGCCGCAGTCAACATGCACGCCACTCGAGGGATTCACTGATTTTTAAGATGCGGAAAACTGCTCAGGTCCTGCCGCAGGGCCTCTGACGGGCCTTGTGGATATCTTGCGGGATAAGACCGCTGGCTGCAACCCATTTCTTTAGCTAATTGGGGTACTTGGGCAATTCAAACCGTCTTCGGTAATGCTGCGCACCTCTTGAATTTCGCGTCGGTTGAAGTTGGCAAGTCGCACCATAAGGCGGCCCTCGTGCTGAAAGGTCCACCAGCACACCGGCACGTCATCCGGGTCATCATCGTACAAAAAGCAGATCTGACCATTGGGTGTAGTGATCTGCCCATAGACACAACCCCGCCCCTCCATCCGCCAGACAGACAGTTTGGGGCTGAGAAATTCCTCGGTCCCCACCAGAAGGCCGCTGGGATAGTCGTGAAACGTAACGGTTTTACCCTGGACAGCAGCCAGAAATGCCTCAGGCGGTATCCGTGTCTGGGCGTGTGCGGCAAGCGGGGTTGCAACGACCAGCGCCGCAACGCTGACCGCTTTACCAATTGTCACGGAACCAGCGCATGGCGCGCTTGAAAGGTCGCGCGGCATAGGTATCGACTGGAATTTCGAAATCCCACCATTCGTCCTGCGGATGCGCAGCGAACAGGCTAAGCCCCACCGCTGACGAAAACCCCGGGCCTGTCGCCGATTGCGGCAGACCGTGAACACGCAAGGGTCGACCCAAACGCACTCGCTGGCCCAGAATGCGGGTCGCGAGGCCATCCAACCCCATGATCTGACTGCCGCCGCCTGTCAAAACGATCTGCTGGCTGGGCATATGCTCAAATCCGGCGGCATCCAAACGCACACGCACTTCTTCCAGAATCTCTTCGACGCGAGGGCGCATGATACCGATCAACTCGGCCCGACTGACGGTGCGGCGGTCGTGTTCCCAATCACCGGTATCACCACCAATATCGATCAGGTCGCGGTCGTCAGCGCCAGTCGCGTGGACACCTCCGTTAAAGGTCTTGATCCGTTCGGCCACAGCCGCCGGAACACCCAGTCCCATCGAGATATCGGCGGTCACGTGGTCGCCGCCCATACGCACGCAATCGGCATAGATCATGTGTTTTTTCATGAAAATCGACACGCTGGTTGTACCGCCACCCATATCGATACAAGCGGCACCCAACTCTTGTTCGTCCTCAACCAGGGCCGAGACGCCAGACACGTAGGCCGAGTTCGCGATCCCTGCCAGTTCCAGATCGCAGCGTTTGATGCAGCGCACGATGTTCTGGATCGCGACGGCATCGACGGTCAACATGTGCATGTCGACCGCAAGGCTTTGGCCCATCTGCCCGCGCGGATCGATCAGCCCCGAGCGGTTATCCAAGGCAAAATTCACCGGCTGGGCATGCAACACTTCGCGCCCTGCCCCGTAATCGGGCACGTCGCAAGCGTTCAAAACACGGCCAACCTCGGCCTCGGACACAACCTGACCTTCCAGATCAACCTGAGCGTCCAGACCATAAGAACGCGGGTTTGCGCCCGAGAAACAGGCGATTACGTGATCCACCCGGATATCAGCCATCTTCTGCGCCGCCTGCAACGCGGTACGGATGGCGCGTTCGGTTTCCTGCATGGCAGTGACTTCACCAAACTGCACACCACGCGACCGCGTGGTCGCAGCGCCAATCACCCGAAATCCGGTTTGACCGGCCAGGGACCCGATGCTGTTATCTTCGCTCAAGCGGTTTGCGCCATCAAAGCGCAGCACAAGGCAGGCAATCTTGGAACTGCCGACATCCAGAATGGCGACAACACCGCGTTGCATCGCCTGCCTGCGCATCTGCCGCATGGCCCGTTGGGACTGATAAAGATCGGTCATCATATTCGTTACTGCCCGTTACCCACTGTCACTTTTGTATTCCACCAGTCTTCGCTGGCCGCTTTAGTCATTCTTATTGTCGGGCGCTGCCCAAGCCGCATGTCCACCACGGCCACGTCACGCTCCAACAGGTCCTGCACTTCGTTCACGGCAAGCACACGTTCCAACGCGCGCACCGGGCGTTCGGTTGGCAACATGATGCGTTGGCCGCGATCCAGAACCAGATCCCAACGTCGCTCGCCAATCCGCACCAGACCGCGAACCCGGCCACCCAAGCTGCGGGCAGTGGTCACCAGTTGCAACGCCTCGGCCACATGGGCATCCGCACCCTTGCCTGCGATCAGCGGCAGGTTGGTGTGTTCCTTACGCGAAGCGATGCGTTCCACATGCGCGCCGGTTTCATCCAACAGTTCGATCCCGCGGCGCGTGCGCCAGACGATGACGGGCTGACGCTCTTCAACATCCACTTGCAAAATACCACCTGGGCGCACCCGGACCGAGGCGGATTTGACCGGGTCCAGTCCGGTGATCGTGTCGCGGATCTGTTCGACATCCAGATCCCAGGAGCTTATCGGGAAATCCAACGGCACCACTTCGCGGATGTCTTCAGACAGATTGGTACCCGCGCCATCAATCGCCATCAGATTGACCATGAATTCAGGCCGCTGCTGGATCGAGGTCTTGATGTCGGCCACATAGGCCACCACAGCCTCGCGCCGCTCGGCCGAGCCGAAATAGATCCCGGCCGCAGCGCAAAGCGCGAATATGGGCAAGCCAACCCGCAAACCCCGGCGCACACCCGGCGTCAGCATCCAACGCTGCAATCGGTAATTCAGCCGCGACGGCGCCGGATCAAAGTGTTGCGATTTGTTACCGAACAGCTTGACCCCACTCAGCCGCAGCTTTGGTTCTACCTCGGACCTCGCGCCCGAGCCAAAATCCGCATCCGGTCCGGCCAGCGGTTTTGATCGGTGGATCACCGGCGCACGAGTGGCCCTTAGCGGTCGCATGAGGCGTCCTCCACCATCCACGCGCAAAGCTGGCCAAAGCTCATGCCGAAATGCTCGGCCTGTTCTGGCACAAGCGACGTTGGTGTCATCCCGGGTTGCGTGTTGGTTTCCAGCAGGAACAGCCCGTCATCCCCCATGCCGTCATCCCAACGAAAGTCAGTGCGGCTTACCCCCTTGCACCCCAACGCATCATGAGCGCGCAATGCGTAATCCAGGCAACGGTCAAAGATGTCCTGTGGGATTTCAGCTGGCAGCACATGCCAGGACCCGCCTGGCTTGTATTTGGCGTCATAGTCGTACCAACCACCATCGGTCATGATCTCGGTCACGGTCAGCGCGCGGTCACCCATCACGGTCACTGTCAATTCACGACCTGCGATGTATTTCTCGACCATCACGAATTCAGGCATATCCTCGGACAGTTGCGGCGGGCCGTTTGACCCTTCATGCACGATATAGATGCCGACGCTGGAGCCTTCGTTATTGGGCTTGGCGACGTAAGGGGGTTCCATCACGTGAACCTCGATCACCTCGACCTTGGGCACGATCACGCTGGGTACTACGGGCAGATCTACGGCCTGATACACCTCTTTGCTGCGTTGCTTGTCCATCGCCAGCGCCGAAGCCAGCACGCCGGAATGCGTGTACGGAATCCGCATCCACTCCAGCAGACCCTGCACGCAACCATCCTCACCCCAGCGGCCATGCAGGGCGTTGAAAACCACATCTGGTTTGATGTCTAAAAGGCGCGCGTAAAGATCGGGACCTGCGTCCAGCTCTACTACTTCAAAGCCTTCTCCCCGCAGGGCGGCTGCGCATTCGCGCCCAGAGCTGAGAGACACCTCGCGTTCCGCCGAGGGGCCACCCATCAATACCGCCACTTTGGGGTTTGTCCTGCTCGACTTACCCACTTAGCGCCTCAATGTCCCAGGACCTTATGTAGTGGTCCGTACTGCGTTATGCCTTTGATCCGTCGCCTGAATTTGCCTGTTATGGTCTGACGGTTGGGGCTTTATTCTTTCAGCGGATCACCGACCCGCATGATTTCCCACTCTAGCGTGATGCCGCTTGTTTCGTAAACCTTTTTTCGCACCTCTTCGCCCAGACCTTCCAAGTCAGAAGCCGTGGCAGAGCCGGTATTGATCAGGAAGTTCGAGTGCTTGGGGCTCATTTGCGCCCCGCCCCGCGATGCCCCGCGCATACCGGCATCGTCGATGACTTTCCAGGCCTTGAGGTCATGCACGTCATCAGCGCGACCCGTGGACGAAAAACCCGCCGGGTTGCGAAAGGTCGAACCGGCACTGCGGTCCTTTGTCGGTTGGGTTTCGTCACGCTTTTGCAATTGCGCGGCCATGCGGGTGTGCAATTCCTCGGGATCACCAGCCGGACCTTCGAAGGTAGCGGAAACCAATACCGCCCCGTCGGGCAGATCGGACTGACGGTAACGAAAGTTCAGATCCTCTGGGCTCAGGTCCAGAACCTCACCCTGTCGCGTGACGATGGTGGCCTTGCGCAGCACATCCGCTGTGTAGCTGCCATAGCATCCCGCATTCATCCGCACAGCCCCCCCGATCGAGCCGGGAATGGTGCGCAGAAACGTCAGGTCCACACCCGCATCCGCCGCCTTGCGCGCCACATGCGCATCCAGCGCTGCCGCGCCAGCAGTGACGGTGTTGTCATCGACCGAAATACCGTTGAACCCGCGCCCAAGCCGGATGACCACCGCGCGCAACCCGCCATCCCTGACAATCAGGTTCGAGCCGACGCCCATCGGAAAGACGGGAACCGCTGCGGGGAGATCGCGCAGAAAATGCTGCAAATCTTCAATATCAGCAGGCTGAAACAAATAGTCCGCCGGGCCGCCAACGCGCAGCCAGGTTAAGTCATTAAGAACCCGGTTTTCCGAGAGTTTGCCACGAGGCTTGGGAAGCAATTGGTTCATTGTGCTCTGGTAATCTGCTTGGGTGGCATTGTCACTCAGTTACTTGGATTTATTGTTCCACTGAGCCAGAACCCGGTGCAGCCCCCCCGGCAACAAAGCCAATGCATTGGAAGGCAATCAACGGAATGGAAACCGCAAGCACGTAGATCACAATCCAAGCGTCTATCAAGCCGGTTCGTTCCTCGATATATACTGGCTCAAAATGTATTCGGGTCACAAAGCCGTAAAGCCCTGATGCAATCAAAAACGAAAGCAAAATGAGTGGGCCGCGAAGTTTGCCTGCTTTCGTGCGCAGATGTGAAAATAAACTACAATAACAGAAACTAATACAAGCACGCAGAGAAACGCGAGTACTTTGGGGTCCAATTCTATTCTCCGACCATACGTCGCACCCAACGCCCTAAATAGATCACTGGCCAGCGCAATACGGACATGCCGGCCGCCATGACGATCAATCCGATCCAAGGCCCATTCTGAAGCGTCACATACCCCAAGATCGGAATGCCCACTGCAATCAGCATATAAGCCCGCGTCCAGTGGTTGTCTTTGCTAGGGATCATCGCCAACACATTCGCGGCAATTCCCCAAAGCGCGGCAAGGGCGATGGACAAGTTCATTTCTGAACCTCCGCACCGGTCCAACGGCGCCAGTAAAACCGGATGGGATTGCGGAACATGGATACAAAGGCAGCGCTAGCCAACAACCCAAACACCCAGCCATGGTCATGGCCCAGCCAGACAATCAGAGCAGGCGCCAAGACGAATAACACAACTCCCGGCGGGAATTGCAGACGCATCGGCAACATGGCCACAATCGTCGAGGCCACGACCCACAAGGCTGCAAACATTACCGAATATGCCAATTTCCCCTCCGAGGACATCCCGTCTGCGATTGCGACGCCGCACTTTATAGTTGCATTAGACGAGAGTCCATTGCCTCAGACCGCCTGTTTTTGCTGCAATCGAGCGGGCAATCCGTTGGCCCAGGCACTGATCGTGCCTGCGCCCAGGCAGACGACCATATCTCCGGGACGCGCCTGTTCGCGAACCAGACGTTCAAGATCGCCTTCGTCCAGCAATGCGCGGGCGTGGCGATGGCCGTGGCGGATCAGGCCCTGCACAAGATCATCGCGGGATGCACCCTTGATCGGGTCCTCTCCGGCAGCAAAAATATCGGCGATAGCGACAACATCAGCATCGTTGAAACACGTGCAGAAATCATCAAACAGATTGGACAGGCGGGAATAGCGATGCGGCTGATGCACGGCGATGACCCGTCCCTCGGTCGCCTGACGGGCGGCTTTCAGCACAGCAGCAATTTCCACAGGGTGATGGCCGTAATCGTCAATGATGGTGACCCCATCAACCTCACCCACCTTGGTAAAGCGGCGGTTCACGCCACCGAAATTGGCCAGCGCATCACGAATTTCCGAGGTCTTCATACCTAGGTGCCGGGCCACGGACGCCGCAGACAAGGCATTCGAGACGTTGTGATCACCGGGCATCGGCAAGGTACAGCCTTCGATCACCGTGTCTTCGTATTGCAGATGGATGTCGAAATGCGCGATGCCGCCTTTGTAAGTCAGGTCAACTGCACGTACATCGGCCTGCGCATTGAAACCATAGGTCCGCACGCGCCGGTCAGTGATGCGGCCAACCAGCGTCTGCACCTCGGCATGATCGGTGCAGCACACGGCCAAACCGTAGAAAGGCAAGTTCGACACAAACTCGTAGAAACCGTCGCGCAACTTGTCGAAGTCGCCCCAGTGTTCCATATGCTCGGGGTCGATATTGGTAACAATGGCAATGGTCGCAGGTAGACGATTGAACGAGCCGTCGGATTCGTCGGCCTCGACCACCATCCATTCGCCCTGTCCCATCCGCGCGTTGGAGCCATAGGCGTGGATGATCCCGCCATTGATCACGGTCGGGTCGAAATCGCCTGCCACCATCAACTCGGCCATCATGGTGGTGGTGGTTGTTTTACCGTGGGTACCGGCGATCGCGATGTTGGACTTCAGGCGCATCAATTCGGCCAGCATGTCGGCCCGGCGTACAACCGGCAGTCCGCGCGCGCGGGCGCCGTCCAATTCCGGGTTGCCCGGTTTGATCGCGGTCGACACCACTACTACGGCGGCGTTTTCCAGGTTCTCGGCGCGTTGGCCGACAAAAATCTCGCCCCCCAAGCTGGCCAGACGGTCAGTGATTTTCGAGGCCTTCAGGTCCGACCCCTGCACCCGGTAGCCAAGGTTCAGCAGCACCTCGGCAATGCCCGACATCCCGATCCCGCCGATCCCTACGAAATGGATCGGCCCTACATCTTGCGGCAGTTTGGTTGCAGGATTCATGCGGTCTCCTTCTGCGCCAGTTGCTCGACAAGGGCCGTCAGACGCTCGGTTGCGTCCGGAGCTCCGGTCGAAAGGGCGGCATGGGCCATTTTTTGCGCGGCTTCAGGGTTAGTCAGAACTGCGGTGATTTGCTCGGTCAGCGAGGAAACGTCAAGGGCGTTTTCAGGAATCATGATCGCCCCACCCGCCTGTACCAGCCCGCGTGCATTGGCGGTCTGGTGGTCGCCAGCGGCAGCCGCAAACGGGATCAGGATCGAGGGTCGCCCGATGACCGAAATATCGGCAACGCTTGACGCCCCCGAGCGCGAGATAACCAACTGTGCATCCGACATGCGGCGGGGAACGTCGTGAAAAAACGGTTTGACCTCGGCACGGATGCCATGGTCGGCGTAGAACGCCGTGACCCGTTCGCCATCTTCGTCACGTGCCTGATGGGCAACGCGAATATGGCCGCGCAGCAATTCGGGCAAAGCTGCAATCGCGCCGGGCACCACATCGCTGAGGATGCGCGCGCCCTGCGATCCCCCCATCACCAGGATCGACATCGGGTAATCTCCGGGCGGAATGTAACCCGCCGCCGCGCGTTCAAGAACGGCGGCCCGAACCGGATTGCCAGTATGGATGCCCTTTGCCCCCTCGGGCAGGTCCGTGGGCCAAATACCGCAAGCTACCTGAGACACGCGGGTCGCAAACAGCTGGTTTACCCGTCCCAGAATACCGTTCTGTTCATGGATCATGCGCGGGATTTTCAACATCGTTGCCGCGCCGAGCGCCGGGATCGAAGGGTAACCGCCAAATCCGACAACCACATCCGGCCGGTCGCGCATCATCTGCAATGACATGCTGGTCACGCCACCCGCAATCTTGGGTCCGACCAGCGCCTTTGCGGCCAAACCACCACGCGCGAAAGTGGCCGAGGACGCCTCGACAATTTCGGTCGAGTGCGGGAAGCCACTGGTATACCGTGCGCCGCGCGTATCGGTAGACAGGCGCACGCGCCAACCTTTTTGCAGCATCGCCTCGGTCAGCGCCTGTGCCGGGAACATGTGGCCCCCGGTGCCGCCGGCTGCAATCAGAAGGTAGGGTTTGTTCATTAACCTCGTCCGCGCAGAATATCGCCAAGCTCGCCCTGTGGGCGGGTGCGGGTGAAGGCCAACAACATGCCAACCGCGATGCCGCCCGCAATCAGGGATGAACCACCATAACTGACAAACGGCAGCGTCATGCCCTTGGCGGGCAACAGCCGCACCGCAACGCCCATATTGATCATCGCCTGCACGCCGAACATGCAGGCCAGACCGGTGCCTGCCAGACGGATGAACATGTCCCGCTCGCGCATCAACCGCAGCAGCGAGCGTACAACTATGATCGAATAGAGCGCGATGATGATCAGCACCAGGATCAGGCCGTATTCCTCAGCCGCGACAGCGATGATAAAATCGGTATGCGCATCGGGCAGCGACCATTTCACCTGCCCCTCGCCCACGCCAACACCGAACAATCCACCTTCGCGAATGGCGTTGGTGGCATAGCCCAGCTGCGTGGTCGGATCGACCTCTTGGTTCAGGAACCCGTCGATGCGGCGGGCAAAGTGTTCCGAGTTCGAATAGGCCAGCATACCGCCCAGCACGACCGCCCCGGCCATACCCAGCAGAAGCAGCATAGGTGCCCCTGCCACAAAATACATCACGCCCCAGCCAAACAGGATCAGACAGGCTTGACCGAAATCAGGTTGCAACACCAGCATGCCAACGATGGCCATGCACAGCGCAAAGGACCATAACCGCCCCGGAGGACCGTTGATTTCCTGCGACGCGGCCAGCAACCATGCGGCCACGACAATAAAGCCGGGCTTTAGAAACTCGGATGGCTGCATCGAGGCAAAGCCCAGCGAATACCAACGCACCGCCCCCTTGCCGAAATCGGTGCCAAAGACCGGCAGAAACGCCAGCGCCACAAACGACGCAAGAAAGCCCAGCACTGCCAGACGCCGCACCAGTGTCGGGGACATCATCGAGGTCAGCAGCATCGCAACCAGGGCCAGCCCGCCAAAGATCGCCTGCCGTTCGACATAGTGGAACGGGTCAAACCCGTTGCGCCCAGCCAGTGGCGGCGACGAGGCCAGCCCCAGCAACAGCCCAATGACAAACAGGATCAGCACACAGGACATGGTCCAGCGATCAATCGTCCGCCACCACTTTGGTAGAATCGGTTCTCCGCGCTGGTCCTGGACCGCGCCATACACCATCTCAGTCATGAGATACCGCCACTTACTGCCTCGTTCACGCCCCGTTTTCGGGATCTGATTGAGAGTCTACAGACATTTTTGCGTTTGGGCTAGCGGAATGAGCGGGTATGCGGAAAACGGCCCGTCAGTGGCGGTTACCTCAGCAATTGGACAAACGGCCCCAATCCCATCGCAGTATCAAAGGGGCTGAATAATGCCCGCGCAGGACAGCGCAGAATTTACTTCACTCTTTGATTGGATACCGATCCGGCTCTTCAAACACGTCGATCACACGGGTCCCGGCCTTGATCTGCCCGCCGTGTTCCACCCCGGCCGGAATCGAATAGCTGTCACCGGGACGGTAGGTTTTGGTAACTCCTCCGATAGTCAGCTCGACCTCACCTTCGATGACCGTTCCCCATTGGGCCCCATGTGAATGCAATGGAAGCTCCATATCCTGAAGAAACGTAAAAAACGCCGCGAGGCCGGCGTCAGATCTTATGACCGCCGTCTGCACGACATCCTCGGGGAAAGGCACATCCAACTTTGGAAACGCAGTAATAAAGTCCGGAAATCGCATCCATTCATCCTTTTTCGAAAACGCGCGTCAAAAGGGCAGCATGTCAGCGCGTTGGGTAGCTGGCAATCTGTATTTCTACTGAACAAAGCGCTTCACGTGCAGTGACGCATGAAGGCTTTAGCAACGTGCCGAAACCGCGCTGGCTCTTGCCTTCCTTCCAATTCCACGCCATGCGCAGCCCATGACATATGACACGATCATCCTCGGTGCCGGTGCAGCCGGTATGATGTGCGCGATCCATTGCGGTGGGCGCGTTTTGGTGATCGATCATGCAAAAGCGGCCGGAGAGAAAATTCGCATCTCAGGTGGCGGGCGTTGCAATTTCACCAACATGTACGCCGGGCCGGGCAACTTCCTGTCGCAAAACCCGCATTTCTGCAAGTCGGCCTTGGCGCGATATACACAGTGGGATTTCGTTGACCTGGTCGGGCGCCACGATATCGCGTGGCATGAAAAAACCCTTGGCCAATTGTTCTGCGACGGGTCCTCGAAACAGATCATTCAGATGCTGTTGACCGAAATGGAGCGCGCCGGGGCCGATCTGTGGGTGCGTACCGAGTTGAAAGATTTGCGCAAGATCGAGGCCGGTTTCGCGCTGGAGGTCGAGCGCGAAGGGCAGCGCCTCAGCCTGACTTGCACCAATCTGGTTCTGGCAACGGGCGGTAAGTCGATCCCCAAGATGGGTGCAACCGGCTTGGCCTATGATATCGCCCGCCAGTTCGGTCTGCGGATCACCGACACACGCGCAGCATTGGTGCCGTTCACCTTCTCGGACGGGAAATTCAAGGACCTTTCCGGCGTGTCCCTGCCGGCACGCCTGTCAAACGAGCGCACCAGCTTTGACGAGGCGCTGCTGTTCACCCATCGCGGCCTCAGCGGGCCATCGGTGCTGCAATTGTCTTCTTATTGGCGCGAGGGTGAGGCGATCCGGGTCAACCTGATACCCGATCTTCCCCTTTTCGACCTGCTGCGCGATCAGCGGCAGAGCGGGGGCCGCAAGGCCCTGACCACCGAACTTGCCCGCCACTTGCCAACACGGCTGGTGGAGTACCTAAGCCAGCATATTCCGATGCAGGGCAACCTGGCCGACCAATCCGACGCGGCACTGACCGATTTAATTACGGCCCTGTCCAATTGGCCACTGACCCCTTCGGGCACCGAAGGTTATCGCACCGCCGAGGTCACCCTGGGCGGGATCGACACTGATGATCTGTCGTCAAAAACGATGGAGGCCAGGGATGTCCCCGGCCTCTATGCGATTGGCGAAGCGGTGGATGTCACCGGTTGGCTGGGCGGTTACAATTTCCAATGGGCGTGGTCCTCGGGCCACGCTGCTGGAGTTGCAATCGCAACCCGTTAGCCGACGACGTTATAGCCACGTCCGCGCATACAGTTGCGCACGATGACTTCTTTATTCTGGTTCTTGTTGATCACGTCCGCACCGGCACCGACCAGAGCGCCAGCGACCGCTGCACGACCCAGATTGTCGCTGCTGTCCTGAACGATCCCGGTAACCGCAGCCGCACCTGCCGCGCCGATTGCGGCGTTCCCGGCGGTGGAGCCATCAACGCTGGCTTGCGATGCAGCCAGCTGTTGGCATTGCTGCAGATCCACGTTGTAGTTCGGGCCAATCGGGCCATCGACAATCGGCTGATAATTGGCACCAACATTCGTGCAGGCGCCAGCCACCAAAATGGCGGGTAGGATCAGAGAAAACTTACGGTATGGCATAGTCATTACCTCGTGTTGAATTTGCCCGGAGCCAAACGTAATTGTCACGGCGCGTCAAGCTGATAGCACTGTAGCTTGGCCCAACTGGCGGTCTATTGCAAATGACTATCCCGCCAACCGCTGCCGAACCTGTTCAGCGAAGTCCTCTCCGCGCTGTTCAAAATTGTCATACTGATCGAAACTTGCCGCTGCAGGGGCCAGCAGCACCGTCTCTCCCGGTTGCGCATCTGACATGGCCTGCGCCACGGCTTCGGCCATTGTGGTGCAGACCTGCGCCTCGGCTTCAAGTTGAAGCGCGAAATTGGCAGCTTCGCGCCCGATCACATAAGCCTTGAGCACCTGATCCGCAGCGCCGTTCAACGCTGAAAGACCACCCTCTTTTTCCAGCCCCCCACAAATCCACCGGATCTTTTTAAACGCGTTCAACGCCTTCAGCGCGCTGTCTACATTAGTGGCCTTGGAATCGTTCACATAGGTCACGCCGTCCACTTCGGCGATAATCTGGCTGCGATGCGGCAAGCCGGGATAGCTGTGCAGCGCATCCTCAATTACGCGCGGCGCCAGCCCCAACGCGCGGCAGGCAGCATAGGCGGCACAAGCGTTCTGATGGTTATGAACGCCGGGCAGGCCCTTGATCTGACGCAGGTCGATTGACCCAGCCTGCCGCCCCTTGCGGTACTCCGACAAGAACCCCTTGCGTGCAAAGACCTGCCACCCCGGCCCGGTCAGTTTGCGCGCCACCGAGACACGGATGACCCGGTCGTCAGTCGGCCCTTCGGACAGCTGGCCCGCCAGAAACGCGCCTTCGTTTTCATCCACACCGATCACTGCGCGATCCGGTCCGCCCTCGGCAAATAACCGGCGTTTGGCTGCGAAATAGCCCCCCATCCCGCCATGCCGATCCAGATGATCAGGCGAGAGGTTGGTGAACACCGCCACATCCGGCGTCAACGCGCGGGCCAGATCGGTCTGATAGCTGGACAACTCCAACACAACCACCGACCCGTCTCCACCCGGATCAATGTCCAGTACTCCGCGGCCGATGTTTCCGGCCAGCTGTGCCTCACGCCCGGCTTCGGTCAGGACGTGATGAATCAATGCTGCAGTGGTTGATTTCCCGTTTGACCCAGTCACCGCAATAACGCGAGGCGGAGTGTCATAGTTGTTCCATTCCGACCCGGCAAAGGATCGGAAGAACAGCCCAATATCGTTGTCCACCGGCACTCCGGCGTCCAGCGCAGCAGCCACTATCGGGTTCGGTTCGGGATAGAGATGCGGAATTCCCGGCGACACGATCAGCGACGCGATGTCGTCAAACGCCCCGTGGCGGTGCAAATCGGCGCAAGTGAAACCTTCTGCCTCGGCTGTTTCGCGAGCGGCGGGATTGTCATCCCAACAGACAGGCTCAGCCTTACCTGCCCGCAATGCACGGGCCGTGGCCAGACCCGATCGGCCAAGCCCCAGAACCGCAACCTTTTGCCCTGAAAACCCTTTGACCGGGATCATGCCGCCCACCTTCTTCTGACGTCCAATTGGCCGTCACACTGCGCAGAAGAAAACTCTATTGGCAAGGGCAACAAAAGGCTCGCGCGTCAGCGCGAGCCGGGCTCAACAGGTGGCAGGTGGACCGCAGGTCCGCCAAACCTGGCGGGAGCGTTACCGGACTTTCAAAGTCGCCAGACCAATCATCGCCAGGATCAGCGAGATGATCCAGAACCGGATCACAATGGTCGGCTCGGCCCACCCCTTTTTCTCATAGTGGTGATGGATTGGTGCCATCAGAAACACGCGGCGACCGGTGCGTTTGAAGTACAGAACCTGAATAATCACACTCAGCGCTTCCACAACGAAAAGCCCACCGACAACGGCCAGTACCAGCTCGTGCTTGGTGGCCACAGCAATTGCACCTAGCGCGCCGCCCAAAGCCAGCGAACCGGTATCGCCCATGAACACAGCCGCGGGTGGCGCGTTGTACCACAGAAACCCAAGCCCCGCGCCAAACAGTGCCGAGGTAAAGATGAAAATCTCCCCCGTACCCGGCACGTAATGCACGTCCAGATATTCGGTAAAGTCGACCCGACCGACCGCATAGGCAATGATGCCAAGTGTCGAGGCCGCAATCATCGCTGGCATAATCGCCAGCCCGTCCAGCCCATCGGTCAAGTTCACGGCGTTGGCCGCGCCCACGATCACAACAATTGCGAACGGAATGTAAAAAATACCCAAATTGACCAGCGTATCCTTGAAGACCGGCACGGCCAGCTGGTTCTGCAGCGCCTCGGGATGATGCAGGGTGGCCCAAAGCGAAGCCAGAACCGCGATGATCACCCCCAGCGCCATTCTCATCTTTCCGGACACACCCTTAGTGTTCTGCTTGGACACCTTGGCATAGTCATCTGCAAAACCGATTGCCGCATAAGCCAGCGTCACAAACAACACCATCCAGACATAAGGATTGTCCCACCGCGCCCAGACCAGCGTTGAGGTCACCAGCGCACCAACGATCAGCAACCCGCCCATGGTTGGCGTACCAGCCTTGGAAAAATGCCCCTCAGGACCGTCGTCTCGGATCGGCTGACCTTTACCCTGTTTCCTGCGCAATACGTTGATCAGCGGCTTGCCGAAGATAAAGCCAAAGATCAACGCGGTCAGAAAGGCTCCGCCCGCACGGAAGGTGATATAGCGGAAGAGGTTAAAGAAATCCCCCCCATCCGACAGGGCGGTCAACCAATAGAGCATGTCAAAACCTTTCTCATGCGGAGGTCATGGGTCAAGCGCGCTCCCTTGCCCCATTTTCCGCAAACCGTCAACAATCTGAGCCAGCGCCATGCTCAGCGACCCTTTGGCCAGAACCGTATCGCCTGCCCGGATCAAATCCGGCAGATGCGCGGCCATTTCGGTGCTTGTTTCACTCCACAACCCGCGCTTGCCCTCGGGCAGCGCTGCATGCAGAGCCTTCATCAACGGACCGATACAGTGAACCTGATCGACCTGCGCCATTGCCGCGACATCCGCCATTCCGGAATGCATGGCGATTTCCTGTGTGCCCAACTCTTTCATATCACCCAAAAAAGCGACCCGGCGTGTGCCCTGCGCCGCAGCCAGCACATCCAACGCGGCCTCCATCGAGGTGGGGTTAGCATTGTAGCTGTCGTCCAACAGCTCGATCTGCCCTCCCGCCGCCAGCGGCAGCACCTCGCGCACGCCCCGCCCTTTGACCGGAGACCATTGGCGCAGACCTGCGATGGCTTCATTAAGATCAACACCCATTTCAACACAGGCCGCCAATGCACCCAGCGCATTCATGGCAAAATGCGTACCCGCCGATTGCACGTCATAGGTGATGGTGGCATCCCCAACCGCAGCTTCCGCACGCACCGAGTCGCCTCCTTGCGAGACATCAGTCAAAGCGTAATCTGCAGCCTTACGGCCAAAATCAACGATACCGGCCCCGTAGTCCTGCGCGATCTGACGCAAAATTTCTGCGTGTTCGATATCTGCATTCACGATGGCCGCTCCACCGGGCTCGAGCCCTTCGAAGATTGCAGCCTTTTCCTGAGCGATACCCGCAACCGAATCGAACGCCTCAAGATGGACCGCCGCAACTGTCGTCACCAACGCCACATGCGGGCGTGCCTGACGCGCCAACGGGGCAATCTCTCCGGGATGGTTCATGCCGATCTCGATCACGGCGAATTCAATGTCGCGCGGCATCCGAGCCAGCGTCAGGGGAACGCCCCAATGGTTGTTATAGCTGGCCACGCTGGCGTGGGTTTTTCCCTGCTTTTCCAATATGGTCGCCAGCATTTCCTTGGTCGAGGTCTTTCCGACGCTGCCGGTAACACCCACCACGCGCGCGTCGGTTCGGGCGCGGCCTGCTTGCCCCAATGCCTCTAACCCGGTCTGAACATCATCGACTATCAACAGCGGAGCGTCTTTCGAAACACCTTCGGGAATGCGCGACACCAATGCAGCACCCGCACCTTTTTCCAACGCCTGCGCCACAAAATCATGCCCGTCACGCTCGGCTTTGAGAGCAACGAACAAATCGCCCGGCTCAATGGTCCTGGTGTCGATCGATACGCCATTTACCGCCCAATCGGTCGTGGCGCGCCCTCCGGTGGCCTCGGCCGCCTCGGCTGCTGTCCAAAGCGTCATGCCACCCTCCCGTCCAGCGCGGCCACACTGATACTGGCCTGTTCCACATCATCAAACGGCAACACCTGATCACCGACGATTTGCCCAGTCTCATGGCCTTTTCCGGCGATCAACAGCGCGTCACCGGGTTGCAGAGCGTCAATGCCGCGCAGGATAGCTTCGGCCCTATCGCCCACTTCGGTGGCCTCCGGCGCACCCAGCAGAACAGCGGCGCGGATCGTGGCCGGGTCCTCGCTGCGTGGGTTGTCGTCGGTGACAAAGACAAGATCCGCATGATCGGCGGCTGCCTTACCCATCAGCGGGCGCTTGGTGGCATCCCGATCCCCACCCGCGCCGACAATGGCGATCAAGCGACCCATGACATGCGGCCGCATCGCCTTGAGCGCCGTTGCCACCGCGTCCGGCGTATGGGCGTAATCGACAAATACCGCCGCGCCGTTGTCACGGGTCGCAGCCAGCTGCATTCGGCCCCGAACGGTTGTCAGGTGCGGCAAGGTTTCGAACACACGCTCGGGCTCTTCCCCGGCAGCGATAACCAACCCGCAGGCCAGCAGGATATTCTCGGCCTGAAACCCTCCGATCAGGTTCAGACGGGTTTGGAGTACCTTCCCTTGCCACGAGAACCGCAAATCCTGCCCCGTCGCGTCAAAGCGCTGACCGATCAGACACAGATCGGCATCGCCCAGCCCGACAGTCAATACACTTTGACCCCGCGCTTCGGCAATTTTGCGAACCTCGACACCTTTTGGGTCGCTCATGTTGATTACCACGGTGCCGTCCTGTGGCAACACACGATCGAACAATCCCGCCTTGGCGGCGAAATAGGCCTCGAAGGTTTCGTGATAGTCCAGGTGATCCTGCGTGAAATTCGAAAAGCCCGCAGCGGCCAGATGCACGCCATCCAGACGGCGTTGTTCGAGCCCGTGCGAAGACGCCTCCATCGCGGCATGGGTCACGCCGTTTTCCGCAGCTTCGGCCAAACAGCGGTGCAAGGTAATCGGCTCGGGCGTGGTATGCGCCAGCGGTGCGGTCCACGCACCCTCAACCCCTGTTGTTCCAAGATTGACGGCGGCCAGTCCAAGCTCCATCCAAATCTGGCGTACAAATGTGGCCACGGACGTTTTTCCGTTTGTCCCAGTGACAGCCACGATGTGCTGCGGCTGGGCCCCAAACCAAAGCGCGGCACATCCGGCCAGCGCTTGACGGGGGTCTTCAACCACGATCAAAGCAGCGTCCGATGCGGCCAGTTCCTCCGCCGCTATTTCAGCGCCTTCGGCATCTGTCAGGATCGCAGCGGCCCCCATACGCAGGGCGAATTGTATGAACTCTCCACCATGTACGCGGGTGCCGGGAAGCGCAGCGAACAGATAGCCATCCTTCACCTCACGGCTGTCAACGGCCAGTCCGGTAATGTCGGGATTCGCCCCGCCCCGCGCAGTCAGGGCCAGTTGGCTAAGTGTTTTCGTCCTTGTGCCCATGACCCACCTCTGCTGGACAGCCTAATTTGAGGTCAGGGTTATAGCAGCGCGCGCCTCAGGCTCAAGCCGGGGACGCAACCCAAGTAGCGGGGCAATCCGTCCGATCAGCTCGGCAGCCACGGGAACTGCCGTCCAACCCGCCGTCCGCCGCTTTTCGCCGTAGGCCACGATGGACGGTTCATCCAGAGTGACGATCAACACATATTTCGGATCATAGGCCGGGAAGATCGTCGCGAACGTCGCGATTACCTTTTCATCATAATACCCACCGCGCGGCTTGGGCTTATCCGCCGTGCCGGTCTTACCCGCCACGTCATAGCCTGCAACATCGCCAAAGCTGGCAGTGCCATCTGTCACCACACGGCGCAGCATGTTCTGCGCCTGTTTCGCGGCGCTTTCGGACATGACTCGCGGCCCGTATTGAGCACCATTTTTGCGCAGAATGGTCGGGCTGACATAATGCCCGCCATTGGCTATCGCTGCATATCCGGCTGCGAGATGCATCGGGCTGGTCGATAGGCCATGACCGTAAGAAATGGTCACCGTACTCAGCTCGCCCCATTTCTTGGGCTTGAGCGGTTCACCGCCTGCGGCCTCGACAATTTCAAAGGGGGTGGGTTCGAACATGCCCAGCGCCTCAAGGAAATCCTGCTGACGACGCGACCCGATCTGCAAGGCCAATCGGCCCGTGCCACGGTTCGAGCTGTGGACGATCACATCCGCAACGCTGATCTTACCATAGTTCTTGCCGTTGAACTCACCAATCGGGAAACGCCCGATCCGCATCGGACCAGAGGTGTCGATGATTGTCTCAGAATTCACTAACCCCAACTGAACAGCCTGCGCGGCAGTAAAGATTTTGAATACCGAGCCCAGCTCATAAACGCCCTGCACATAGCGATTGAACAATGGGCTGTCCGACGGATCAAATCCCGAGGTTGGCGGGCGCGGACGGTCGTTCGGATCGAAGGACGGCAGCGACGCGGCCGAGATGACCTCGCCCGTGTGTACGTTCATCAGCACCGCCGAGGCCCCTTTGGCGTTCATGATCTTCATGCCGCCATACAAAACCTGCTCAACCGCTGCTTGAATGGTCAGGTCCAGCGAAAGTTGCAGCGGTTTGTTGCCGTTGGCCGGGTCACGCAGATAATCGTCGAATTGCTTCTCGACCCCCGCCACGCCGATAACTTCGGCGGCGCTGACGCCTTCGCGGCCAAAGCCCGAACCACCCAGAATATGCGCGGCCAGACGCCCATTCGGATACAACCGCATCTCGCGCGGGCCAAATAAGATGCCGGGATCGCCGATATCATGCACCGCCTGCTTCTGTTCCGGTGAGATACGTTTCTTGATCCACAGGAACTTACGATTACCGGTGAAATCTTTGACCAGACGCTCTTTTTCCAGATCAGGGAAAATCGCCACCAGCTGATCTGCAGCGGCGACTGGGTCGATCATTGCAGGCGGCTGGGCATAGACAGAATAGGTGTCCAGATTTGTCGCCAGAATGCGCCCCTCGCGATCCACGATATTGGCGCGCTGCATCGCAATCGCAGCACCGGGGGCGCTTGCCAGCGGCTCTTGTGCCTCGGACGTCGCAAGCATGCCCATTCGGACCCCGACCACCGAGAAAGCGCAGAAGAAGAACAGGCCCAGCACCAGCAAACGCCCTTCGGCGCGGGCGCGGGCGCGATCTTTCATGTCTTCGTGACGCTGACGGATGTTTTCCCGCTCGATCGCCTTTGGGTTTTCGCCGCGGGCGCGAGCGTCAAGAACACGGGCCAGGGGGCGCAGAGGGGTACGGGTCATGGGATCTGCACCTCGCCCAGCGCCTGAGTACTGGTGATGGCCTGCAACTCGACCGGGTCGACGATAGGCAGGTCCGGGTCCTCGGCGTAAGAAATCTGATCAGCGCGTCCGAATTGTTCGGCGCGCAGCGGCAACAGGCCCAGACGTTCAAAGTTTAGGTCGGCCAATTCGCGCAGCCGGTCGGGACGGTTCAGGTAAGCCCATTCGGCGTTCAAAACGGCCAGCCGCACCTGCGCCATGCCAATCTCGCGCTGTAGATTCTGTGTTTCCTTCACCACTTGCTGGGTGCGGTAGTTCTCTTGATACGCCCAAAGCGCCAGTCCGAACACGGCCAGAGCAGTCAACACATACAAAACACTCTTCATTTTGCCCTTCCCCCCAGTTGCGGCATCCCAATGGCGCGGGCATCAATTTCCCCTGCCGGAGCCTCAGTCCGTACCGCCACACGCAGCTTGGCCGAGCGCGCACGCGGATTTTCCTGCAATTCCTGTTCATCCGGACCCACAGCTTTGCGAGTCTTGAGCGTGAACTGCGGCAGTTCTTGTTCCATTTCAGGTGCATAGCGATTGGCACGCCCCGTCTTGCCTGCGCGGGACTGAAAGAACCTTTTGACCATCCGATCCTCGATGGAATGGAAAGTCACAACAGCCAGTTGCCCGCCTGGCTTCAACGCGCGTTCGGCAGCCATAAGCCCCTGAAACAGCTCTTCATATTCCGCGTTCACTGCAATCCGCAGCCCCTGAAAGCTGCGCGTTGCCGGGTGCGACTGCCCCGGTTTGGGGCGCGGCAAGCAAGATTCGATGATCTGAACCAGACGCAGGGTCGTCGTAATCGGCTCATCCGCCCGCGCTTTCACAATCGCCTTGGCGATCCGTCGGCTAGCGCGTTCTTCACCATAGTGGAACAGAATATCGGCCAGCTGGGCCTCGGTCGCCGTGTTCACCAGATCGGCGGCGCTCTCACCCTCCTGGCTCATTCGCATGTCCAGCGGACCGTCCTTCATAAAGGAAAAGCCACGCTCGGCTTGATCCAACTGCATGGACGAGACGCCAAGGTCCAGCACCACGCCATCCAGATCTTGCGCGTATTCATCCATGCGGGAAAACACCCCGGGCTGCATAACCAACCGGTCGCCATAGCCACCTGCCCAGTCTGCCGCCATCTCAAAGGCCAAGGGATCACGGTCCACGCCAATGACTTTGTCAGCCCCGGCCTCCAGTAGGCCACGCGTATAACCACCCGCCCCAAACGTTCCATCAAGCCAAGCACCGGAAACCGGCGCCACAGCCGCCAGCAATGGGCGCAGCAGAACAGGGATATGAGGTTTGTCGGACGGGGTGTCAGCGCCGGCCATGCCGTCACGCGTCCCCGACGCCATCTAGGAACTCCAGAGGATCGAAATCCTCGGGCTGTTCGTCCAGCCAATCTTCGGCGGCTGCCAGCTCTTCAGACTCATATGTCTCAGGCTTCCAGATTTGGAACGTATCACCCGCGGCAATAAAGAACGCCTCGTTTTCAAGGCCGATCTTGGTGCGCAACTTGGCTGGCAGCACAAGGCGACCCGTCTCATCCACGGTGGTTGGGAAGGACTGACCGTGGAACATGCGCTGCAGCATCTTCCGCTGCATCGAACCACGCGGAAGCGCGTCAATCTTGTGATCGACCTCGTCAATCGCCTGCATGGTATAGCATTCAAGGAATTTGCGGCGGTGATCTCCATAGACGATCACCAGTTCGGGGGTATCACCGGGCTGCCAGTTCGGGTCCGAAGCTTCAAGCACACGGCGAAACGAGGCCGGGATCGACACCCTGCCCTTCGTATCCACCTTGTGGTGGCTTTCACCTCTAAACCTGCGCGCCAAGACGACTGTCCCTTTCGCTTGCGCCCCACCCAAAATTCACGTTCCCCCCGGATGAAAAACGGCGGGTTGATCTGCTGCCACTGATCAACCCGCCGCATTGACCCGCTTTGCGGGATGTCCAGCTGCGCGCGCCACCTGGGGGGATGTCTGCTCGCCCGCGCGCCGGATCTCTTGATTGATGAAAGCGAGATGCCTGTATGAAACCTGTTTTTATTGGTTCGGGGTCGTTTGGCGCCCCATGTGCCTCGTCCTCATCGGATAAACAAGGGATGCCATGGGAATTCATGGAAATCAATAGGAAACTTCAAGGTACTTAAGCAAGAATCGCAATATAGACACATGGCAATCAATTGAAAACCACCCGCGTTACACCATAATTAGAATTCATATCGAGGCAAAATACCATATATAGATAAAAATTTGCACTGAACATCATGTCCCATGAATTCCCAAAAATTTTTCAGATTCTTGAAAATTCAATCACCCAGAGGTCAATCTCACAGCTTCCACCGTACGAATCACCTTCCATTTGCGGCCCCCTATGCAAATCGCCAAGGCATTCCCAGGCGTCGCCCATGATTTCCCATGCACACCGGAACACTCTTTTAGTGAGGCAAGAGGCGCACCTTAATCAAAAGATGCTCAACTTAGAAACATCGCGCTTAAAGAAGCGGCAATTTTTACTAACCAGTAAAATTCGGAAGATTGCCACCGTGGGCAAGGCACTCATAAAACTCCTGTTTTTAAGGCCCAAATGACAACAGCACACCAACACGTTGATATCTATGCATTTGCTGCATAGCAGCATTGACGAGTTCACCTATTGTGCATGTGCAGCATTTCCTTATCTTCATCCTCAAGCAAACGCCGAGACACAGCGGCAAAGACAAAACATATCGGGTAACACAGATGGCTGTAGCAACACATCAGACCGCGCTCAAAGGCGCACCGGCAACCGGCCTGGCATCACTGATTGAGGCTGCAAAAACCAGGTTCGTTCGGTACCGGGTCTACCGCCGGACCGTGAATGAACTGTCCGAACTGTCGAACCGAGAGCTGGCCGATCTGGGCCTGCACCGTTCGATGATCCGCCGCGTGGCAATGCAGGCGGCCGAAGAATACGTCGCGCACTAAGCGCGCACTGACATAACCGAGATCAGGTCCTTCCTCCTCCCTTTAGGATCTGTATTTCAGCGGCGATATCTCTCCTCCTCCCTGATATCGCCGCACTTTATACCGGCCCTGAACGTCGGACACTGACACACCGGGTACTTCTCCTCCCTTTCCCGGTGTTGAAAGCGCGCGGTGACGTCTTCCTCCTCCCTGACGTCGCCGCGACTTACACATACCGGGATCAAACCCGGATTCGGATACATCAGGGCTCTTCTCCTCCCTGCCTTGATGTTGAAAGCCCGCGGCGACACCTCTCCTCCTCCCTGGTGTCGCCGCGACTTACACATACCGGGATCAAACCCGGGTTCGGATACATCGGGGCTCTTCTCCTCCCTGCCCTGATGTTGAAAAGAACGGCGGTTCCCCTCCTCCTCCCTGGGAACCGCCGTTTTTCTTTTTTCACAAATGAAACAGGGCGCCGCAGCCATGGCCGGGCGCCCCAAAAAACCGAGCATGTGCCGTCAGGCACATTCCTTTTGATTAAAAGGGTATGTCGTCCTTGGCCGACAGGAACCGCGAGACCACCTTTTTGGTGCCCGCCTTTTCGAAATCCACCTCGACCTTGTCGCCTTCGATGCCGACCACCGCGCCATAGCCGAATTTCTGATGAAACACGCGCTCGCCCAAAGTGAAACTAGCGACGGCGGTTGCATCGATCACCGTATTGCGGCTTTCGCGTGGCTGAGACATCCCATACTGCCCCTGTCGCGCCTGCATCCGCTTCCAACCGGGGGAGTTATAGACATTTGCCTCGGCCGCGCGGTTTTCGATACCCGCCGCAGGCTGACCACCGCCATACAGACCCGGAGGTGTCAGCACCTCAACATGATCTTCGGGCAGTTCGTCGATAAACCGCGACGGCATCGAATTTTGCCACTGGCCGAACACGCGCCGATTTGCGGCGAAGGATATCGTACAAACTTCTTCCGCGCGGGTGATGCCCACATAGGCCAGCCGTCGCTCTTCCTCGAGACCCTTAAGGCCGGATTCGTCCATCGACCTTTGCGACGGGAACAACCCGTCTTCCCACCCGGGGAGGAATACGGCAGGAAACTCCAGTCCCTTGGCTGCGTGTAGAGTCATGATCGAGACCTTGGCTCCATCCCCCTCCTGCTCATTGTCCATGACCAGACTGACATGTTCCAGAAAGCCTTGCAGGTTCTCGAAATTGTCGAGCTGGTTAACCAGTTCCTTAAGGTTCTCCAGTCGTCCCGGCGCTTCGGGCGTTTTTTCGTTTTGCCAATGCGCGGTATAGCCGGATTCATCCAGAACGATTTGCGCCAGTTCGATATGCGACACCTCTGGCTCGCCGAACCGCATGGGCGCAGTGCCGTCATCAATCACCGAATCGTCGTCGACCTCGATCCGCGGCCCGCGGGTCATCGCATTCCAGCGCGCCAAACCATCGATCAACTCGCGCAGCGCCTTACCGCCCTTGCCCTTGATCAACCCATTGTCGACTGCAATCCGCGCGCCTTCGACCAGTGACACACCATGCTCGCGCGCTGTCATCTGAATCGTCTGCTGTGCCTTGTCCCCAAGGCCGCGTTTCGGAGTGTTCACAATCCGCTCAAACGCCAGATCATCGCCGGGGCTGACCACCAGCCGGAAATAAGCCATGGCATCGCGGATCTCCATCCGCTCATAGAAACGCGGGCCGCCAATAACCTTGTAGGGTAAACCGATGGTCAGGAACCGGTCTTCAAACGCGCGCATCTGATGCGAAGCACGGACCAGAATGGCAATCTCATCCAGATTAAAGGGCCGCGCACCCCGAGTTCCACCTTGCATCGCGTCGATCTCTTCGCCGATCCAACGGGCCTCCTCCTCGCCATCCCAGTGGCCGATCAGACGAACTTTTTCGCCCTCTTGCGCGTCGGTCCAAAGTTCCTTGCCCAGACGGTTTTCGTTTCCGCGGATGACATTCGACGCAGCGGCCAGAATATGCGGGGTCGAGCGATAGTTCTGTTCTAACCGTACCACGTAAGCGCCGGGAAAGTCTTTTTCGAACCGCAGGATGTTGCCTACTTCGGCCCCGCGCCAGCCATAGATCGACTGGTCATCATCGCCTACGCAGCAAATATTCTTATGCGCCCCGGCCAGCAGGCGCAGCCATAAATACTGGGCCACGTTGGTATCCTGATACTCGTCCACCAGAATATAGCGGAACCAGCATTGATATTGCTCCAACACATCATGATGCGTTTGAAAGATCGTGACCATGTGCAACAGCAGGTCGCCGAAATCCACCGCGTTCAGCTCGCGCAGGCGGACTTGATACTGAGCGTAAAGCTCAATGCCCTTGTTGTTATAGGCCCCAGCATCCGCTGCGGGCACCTTGTCTGGCGTCAGAGCGCGGTTTTTCCAATCGTCGATGATTCCGGCCAGCATTCGTGCGGGCCAGCGTTTGTCGTCGATATTGGCGGCCTGAATCAACTGCTTAAGCAAACGCAATTGATCGTCCGTATCCAGGATGGTGAAATTCGACTTCAACCCTGCAAGCTCAGCATGGCGCCGCAGTAGCTTGACGCAGATAGAATGAAAGGTGCCAAGCCAAGGCATCCCTTCGGCCGGTTGACCCAACAGGCGACCCACCCGGTCTTTCATTTCACGTGCGGCCTTGTTGGTGAATGTCACCGACAGAATCTCATTCGGTCGCGCCCGCGCAGTGCTGAGCAAGTGGGCAATACGCGCGGTCAGGGCCTTGGTTTTACCCGTCCCCGCCCCGGCCAGCATCAAAACCGGACCGTCCAACCGCTCAACCGCGTCACGTTGCGCCGGGTTCAACTCATCCAGATAAGGTGCGGGCCGCGCTGCCATGGCGCGTGCCGAAAGCGATGCGCCCTCAAAGGCGTCCATTTCGTCGAAACTGCTCATGCCTCCAAACTACGCTGGTTCCGCGACAAGGGAAAGGGTTTGTTCACGGCTTGTTCGCCTAAAAAGCAACAAATCCTTAGCTACAGCTCTGAGTAATTCGAGCTTTTTTGTCTGCACCTATGCCGGTCTCGTTAACTCTCTCTCAAACTCTGGCCTCAATGCTGATGTCAGATTGCGGGAGGACGGGATATGAAACTCACGGCTCGGGGACGGCTTGCCCATCGGGTAAAATGGGCGGGGATCACCGTTTTGTTGATAGCGCTGGCGGCGGTTGCAGGTTGGGGAGTCTATTCTCTTCCGGCACCGGTTGTGGACCGAATGCTGAAAACTGACATATTGAAACAGTCCGAACTGTGGAAACGCCGCGTTGTTCTGCATCTAAAAGATCCCGAAACGGCGCTGCAAACCGGCAAGATCGACCCGCATGATGCCGAATTTCTTTCTTTGATGCCCGAAGCGTCGGATGTGTATCGGTTCAAAATGTTCGACACGGCCGGGCGCGTTGTCTGGTCAACACGTCCCGAGGAAATCGGATCCTACGAAACGCGTGCCTTTTTCCGCAGTGATGTTGCACGCGGAATGACGCATTATATTCAGGAAGCGCTCCAACTGTCTGAGATCGACGGACTCGACCTGCATTCCGAAAGCACGCGTACCGCCGTGCAACATCAGGTGGCTGAGGTGTTCGTTCCGATCACAAAAAACGGACGCTTCATCGGCGCGATTGAGTTTTTCACCGATTTCACCGATCTGCGCACAACATTTATTACCCGACTGAGGGTTTCACTTTCGATCCTTTGCGGCATTGCTCTGTTCGCTTTGGCCAGCGTCTCATTGGTGACATATCGCACCAACCGTCTGCAGGTACGCGCGCTGCAACGGCAATCAGCCAAAGAACGCAACCTGATGGATGAACAACTTAGGTTGGCGCGTGAGGTGCGCCTGTTGGGCGAATTGAATGAATGGCTACAGTCGAGCCGATCTCTGGATGAACTGTTCGACATGGTTTCACGGTTTATGACCCACATCCTGCCCGAGGCAGAGGGCAGCGTGTATGTCTACTCCAACTCGCGCGATGTTCTTGATGGCTGCGCAAGCTGGAACGGCGGCACTCACAAGGCGCATATCCACCCTGAAGGATGCTGGGGTCTGCGTCGCGGTCGCACATACCAATACGGCGCGTCTGAGATTGATTTTGTCTGCGAACATGCCGAACCCCATGATGGCCGCCCCTATTTCTGTTTTCCCATTCTGGCGCATGGCGAAACAGTTGGCCTGCTCCATCTGCGGGCGCATGAAGGCAGCCAAAAAGTTTTTCATTCCAATAGAAAACTGGCCCAACTGTGTGCAGAACAGATCAGCATGGCGATTGCAAACGTGCGGATGCGGGACCAATTGCATGACCAATCGGTCCGTGATCCGCTGACCGGCTTGTTCAATCGTCGGCATATGACCGACACGTTGCGCAAATCCATTAGCCGAAGCCAACAGACTGGCGCACCGCTGAGCCTGATAGCCGTGGATGTGGATCACTTCAAGAAATTCAACGACACCTATGGTCATGATGCGGGCGACATGGTGCTGCGCGCGGTGGGCTCGGCCTTGGAGCAGGGCTGTGACCGGGACGAGGTTGCCTGCCGCATCGGAGGTGAGGAATTCATGCTGATCCTACCCGACAACACCCCCGAAGACGCCATGACCCGGGCCGAACAAATGCGGCAGGCGGTCGAGGCCGTCTCGGTCCGCTATGGTGAGAAATCACTGCCGCGCATCACGATTTCCGTTCGCGTTGCCCATTATCCTGCGCACGGTTCTATGCCGCAGGATTTGATGCGTGCATCGGATGACGCCCTGTATGTGGCCAAAGACAAGGGCCGAAATCAAGTGCAGGTCGCCAATGGCGCTGATCCGGCACAGGGTAAAAAAAGCAAGCCCGAGCAACCGACCAAATCGACAACTCAGGCATCAGCGGCCTGAAAACCTTGCAGAATCACTGTGTAGGTCGGATCAATTCGTATGGACCTGCACAGCTCATTCCCCAGCATTGGCGATCTGAAACGCCACGCACGGCGCAAGGTTCCGCATTTCGTCTGGGAATATCTGGATAGCGGTACAGGGTCCGAGGTCACGCTGCACAAAAACAGGGCCGCACTGGATGATGTGGAGTTTTTACCCTCAATCCTGCATGGTCCTATCGAATGTGACACCAGAACACAGTTTTTGGGCCAAGACTTTCCCTTGCCCTTCGGTATTGCGCCAATTGGAATGTCGGGGCTGATCTGGCCGGATGCTGAGAAATTGCTGGCCCTCGCCGGTGCCAAGGCAGGGTTGCCGTATACTTTGTCGACCGTCGCCAGCCAAAGCCCCGAGGATCTGGCTCCTCATCTTGGTCAAAACGCCTGGTTTCAACTTTACCCTCCAAAGGACCCGGATATTCGCGCGGACATGTTAGGTCGCATCAAAGCCGCCGGGTTTTCAACGCTTGTTCTGACAGTTGACGTCCCGGTTGCATCGCGGCGCGAACGGCAGGTGCGATCTGGCCTTACCCATCCACCCAGACTGACGCCACGTTTGCTGGCGCAGATCGCCCAGCGCCCGACTTGGGCCTTGGGCATGGCGCGACATGGTATGCCGCGAATGAGGACGCTCGACAAATACATCGATGGCGATAGCGCGCTGTCCCCCACGGCGCATATCGGATACCTGCTGCGCACATCGCCGGATATGGACTATGTCAAATGGTTGCGCGATGCATGGGATGGTCCGTTCGTTGTGAAAGGCGTGATGCGCGCCGAAGACGCGGCTCGCCTGAAAAAAGCCGGTGTTGATGCGCTCTGGGTCTCGAATCACGGTGGGCGGCAGTTCGATGGCGCCCCGGCTAGCATTTGCGCGCTTCCCGCCATACGAGCGGCCACAGACTTGCCGCTGATCTTTGACAGTGGCGTTGAAGGCGGGCTTGATGTTCTGCGAGCTTTGGCGCTTGGGGCGGATTTCGTCATGCTGGGGCGGGGTTTTCTTTATGGGTTGGCTGCCCTTGGGTCACGCGGCCCGGCCCATGTCATCGACATTCTGCGACAGGACATGCTGGCGAATATGGGCCAGATGGGTTTGGCAAAGTTGGATCAACTTACGCTACGTCAATACAGCAATTGATGCTGCAGCGCAGAATTGCTAGTAAGTTTGCGCCACCAAGCGGCGTTTGCGAGCGTTAACATGCCGGTTCTACCCAGAACGACTGATATACGAGCGCGTATTGTCCGCCTATGAATACGGCCAAACCACCAAGACCGGGACCTGATATGACCAACTTCAACAAGATCCTGATCGCCAATCGCGGCGAGATAGCCATTCGCGTGATGCGCGCAGCAAACGAGATGGGCAAACGCACCGTCGCTGTCTTCGCCGAAGAAGATAAGCTGGGCCTGCACCGGTTCAAGGCGGATGAGGCCTATCGCATCGGCGAAGGGATGGGACCGGTTGCTGCCTATCTGAGCATCGACGAGATCATCCGCGTGGCCAAGGAATGCGGCGCGGACGCGATCCACCCGGGCTATGGCCTGCTGTCCGAGAATCCCGATTTCGTGGATGCCTGCGTTCAGAATGGCATCACCTTCATCGGTCCCAAAGCTGAAACCATGCGTGCGCTTGGTGACAAGGCCAGCGCACGACGTGTGGCTATCGCGGCGGGCGTACCCGTCATCCCGGCGACCGAGGTTCTGGGCGATGACATGGACGCGATCCGCAAGGAAGCTGCCGAGATCGGTTATCCGCTGATGCTCAAGGCCAGTTGGGGTGGCGGCGGACGCGGGATGCGCCCGATCGAATCCGAGGACGAGCTGGAAGAAAAGGTTCTGGAAGGCCGCCGTGAGGCCGAGGCTGCGTTCGGCAACGGCGAGGGGTATCTGGAAAAGATGATCACCCGCGCCCGCCATGTCGAGGTGCAAATTCTCGGCGACAAACATGGCGAGATCTATCACCTCTATGAACGCGACTGTTCGGTCCAGCGCCGGAACCAGAAGGTCGTGGAACGCGCCCCTGCCCCGTATCTGTCCGAAGAACAGCGCGCGGAAATCTGCGAACTGGGCCGTAAAATCTGCGCCCATGTGAACTATGAATGCGCGGGTACTGTCGAATTCCTGATGGATATGGAAACCGGCAAGTTCTACTTCATCGAAGTGAACCCGCGCGTGCAGGTGGAACACACCGTCACCGAAGAAGTCACCGGCATCGACATCGTGCAGGCGCAGATCCTGATCGCCGAGGGCAAAACCCTGGCCGAGGCCACAGGTGCCGCCAGCCAAGCCGATGTGCATCTGAACGGTCACGCACTGCAGACCCGGATCACCACCGAAGACCCGCAGAACAACTTCATCCCTGATTACGGCCGCATCACCGCCTATCGCTCGGCCACGGGTATGGGTATCCGTCTGGATGGCGGCACGGCTTATGCGGGTGGCGTGATTACGCGGTACTATGACTCGTTGCTGACAAAGGTGACCGCCAAGGCCCCAACGCCCGACGCGGCGATTGCCCGGATGGACCGGGCCCTGCGCGAGTTCCGTATTCGCGGCGTCAGCACCAATATCGACTTTGTCATCAACCTGCTGAAACACCCGACCTTCCTGTCGAATGAATACACCACCAAATTCATCGACACGACGCCGGACCTGTTCACCTTCAAGCGTCGTCGCGACCGCGGCACCAAGGTTCTGACCTATATCGCGGATATCACCGTGAACGGGCATCCCGAGACCGCAGATCGTCCCGCCCCGCGCGCTGATCTAAAAGAAGCCAAAGCCCCCGCGCCCAAAGCCGAGCCGCAAATGGGCACCCGCAATCTGCTGGAGCAAAAGGGCCCGCAGGCTGTAGCCGACTGGATGAAGGCGCAGCGTCAGCTGCTGATCACCGACACCACTATGCGTGATGGCCACCAGTCGCTGCTGGCCACCCGGATGCGCTCAATCGACATGATCAAGGTGGCACCGACCTATGCGGCCAACCTGCCACAACTGTTCAGCGTCGAATGCTGGGGCGGCGCAACTTTCGATGTGGCCTATCGCTTTTTGCAGGAATGCCCGTGGCAGCGCCTGCGTGACCTGCGCGAAACGATGCCGAACCTGATGACACAAATGCTGCTGCGCGGGGCGAACGGGGTTGGCTACACCAACTATCCCGACAATGTGGTACAGGAATTCGTACGTCAGGCGTCCAAGAATATCGACGTGTTCCGCGTGTTCGACTCGCTAAACTGGGTCGAGAACATGCGCGTTGCGATGGATGCAGTGGTCGAGAATGGCAAAATCTGCGAAGGCACCGTTTGCTATACCGGTGACATTCTGGACCCGGACCGCTCCAAGTATGACCTGAAATACTATGTCGGCATGGCGAAAGAGTTGCGCGATGCAGGGGCACACGTTCTGGGCCTGAAGGACATGGCGGGTTTGCTGAAACCGGCCTCGGCCAAGATTCTGATCCGGGCGCTGAAAGAAGAGGTCGGGCTACCGATCCACTTCCACACGCACGACACCGCCGGCATCGCCAGCGCCACCATTCTGGCCGCATCCGAGGCCGGCGTAGACGCGGTGGATTGCGCGATGGACAGCTTCAGCGGCAACACCTCGCAGGCAACGCTGGGCACTGTGGTCGAAGCGCTGCGCCATACCGAGCGCGACACCGGGCTGGATATCAAGGCAATCCGGGAGATCAGCGATTACTTCGAGGCAGTGCGCGGCCAGTACGCGGCTTTTGAGTCCAGCCTTCAAGCCCCCGCGTCTGAGGTGTATCTGCACGAAATGCCAGGTGGTCAGTTCACCAATCTCAAGGCACAGGCGCGCAGCCTCGGCCTTGAAGAGCGTTGGCACGAAGTGGCGCAGATGTATGCGGACGTGAACCAGATGTTCGGTGATATCGTGAAAGTAACACCGTCATCCAAGGTCGTCGGTGACATGGCGCTGATGATGGTCAGTCAGAACATGACACGTGACGATGTGGAAAGCCCAGATTCTGACGTGGCCTTCCCCGACTCGGTCGTCGACATGATGCGTGGCAATCTGGGTCAGCCTCCTGGAGGGTTCCCGGACACCATCATCAAGAAGGTGCTAAAAGACGAGGCCCCGAACACCGACCGCCCGGGCAAGGACGTGCCGGCGGTTGATCTGGAAGCCACCCGCGCCGAGCTATCCAAGCAATTGGAAGGCAAAGAGGTCGATGACGAGGATCTGAACGGCTACCTGATGTATCCCAAGGTCTTCCTGGACTACATGGGCCGTCACCGCGTCTATGGTCCGGTCCGCACCCTACCCACGCGCACGTTCTTCTATGGCATGGAGCCAGGCGAAGAGATCACCGCCGAGATCGATCCGGGCAAGACATTGGAAATCCGCTGTCAGGCCATCGGCGATACGGATGAAAAGGGCGAGGTCAAAGTCTTCTTCGAACTGAACGGCCAGCCCCGCGTGATCCGGGTACCGAACCGCATGGTCACTTCGACCACGCAGGCGCGGCCCAAGGCCGAGGCGGGCAACCACGACCATGTCGGCGCACCGATGCCAGGTGTTGTGGCCACTGTCGCCGTCACAGCTGGTCAGCAGGTCAAGGAAGGCGACATGCTGCTGACCATCGAAGCGATGAAAATGGAAACCGGCATCCACGCCGAACGCGACGCGACGGTCAAGGCCGTTCACGTGCAGCCCGGAGGCCAGATTGACGCTAAGGACCTGCTGGTCGAACTGGAATAACCGGTTTAGCTTTCTAAATTAACAAGGGCCGCGCGGGGAACTGGGCGGCCTTTTTTACGCCGAGGAGGATCAAGATGCTGTCCGTCACCCCAATCTATGCCGCACTGCTGGCGATTTTGTACGTCGTGCTGAGTGCCAAGGTCATCAGCCAACGTCGCAGCGACAAGATTTCCTACGGCGACGGCGGGAATACGGCGATGCTCAAAGTGATGCGGACGCATTCCAACTTTGTCGAATACACACCCTTTGCCCTGCTGCTGATCGCGATGGTCGAACTGCAAGGCGCGGGTGGGCAGCTGCTGAACCTGCTGGGACTGGCGCTGCTGAGTGGGCGGGTGATGCATGCCTATGGCTTCGGTCGCAGTCCGCAGATCGTGATTCTGCGCCAGATCGGGATGCTGCTGACCTTCACGGCCATTCTGGTGGCCGCAATTGCAAATCTCGTGCTGGCGCTCTGATCCGGCTGGCGGGGGCTTATCCCGCCAATATCTGCGTCTCAATCAGTGGTGCTTTCATTAGGACCGGCTCAACCTCGACCAGTTTGTCCTCATCTTCCGCACAGAACACGGCCGTCAACACGATCAGTGCGGCCAGCAGTGCCATTTTCATATCTGCAACCCGTATCATTTCCTCTCCTCGAACCCTCTTGTTTTATAATGCTCTGTGGTTTGAACGTGCGGCGGCGGGGTTTCCGTCGAAAGATTTTTCCGCCTTTTTGTCTTTTTCTGCTTGCAGGCCCGCGTGGGAATTTATACATCCCTCCTCACTCAACGGCGCGGGCGTAGCTCAGGGGTAGAGCATAACCTTGCCAAGGTTAGGGTCGGGCGTTCGAATCGCCTCGCCCGCTCCATTGAGAGGTCTTCGGACCAACATATGTATCTGATGCGGGCGTAGCTCAGGGGTAGAGCATAACCTTGCCAAGGTTAGGGTCGGGCGTTCGAATCGCCTCGCCCGCTCCAGATACAAACCCTTTCAAACACACTGGTTTCTTCGTAAGCGTTGCGCCATTCTGGCCGTGATTTCAATCATGCACGGAATTCGCCCATGTCGGACTATGTCATTCGCCCCCTTACTGCCGCCGAAGTCGAACACGCCGTGGATTGGGCCGGTCGCGAAGGGTGGAATCCGGGCAAACATGATGCCGAGTGCTTTCGCACGACAGACCCGGATGGGTTTCTGGGTGGGTTTCTGAATGGCGAGATGATCGCGTCGGTATCAGCGGTAAATTACGACGAAACCTTCGCATTCCTGGGGTTCTATATCGTCAAACCCGAGTTTCGCCACCATGGCCACGGGCTTGAGATCGCTCAGCATGCGTTGGCCCATTGTACCGGGCGCAATATGGGGCTGGATGGCGTGGTCGAGCAACAGGACAATTACCGCAAGTCCGGCTTTACCTTTGCCTATAACAACTATCGTTTTGCCGGCACGAAAAGTCGGATGTTGGCTAAGCTGGGAACCAGACAGAACGATCAAATCACCGATCTGACCCAAGCATCCGACGCCTTGAAAGACTATGATCGCGAACTGTTTCCCGCGCCACGCGACTTGTTTCTGGGCAACTGGCTGAGTGCCTATAGCCACGTATCGAAAGTCTTTACCGAGAACGGCAGAATCAGAGGGTACGCAACACTTCGCCCCTGCCTCACTGGGTATAAGGTTGGCCCCCTGTTTGCGGATAACTCCGACATCGCAAGGGCTTTGCTGGCCGCAATTCTGACTGCAATCCCTGAGGATCACAATGAGCATGAGGTTTTCGTGGACATGCCTCAACCCAACCCATCAGCGTTCGCGCTGGCCGATGAACTTGGGTTGGACAAGGTGTTCGAAACAGCCCGGATGTATTCAGACTACGAACCAGACATCGATCTGAGCCGCATCTTTGGCGTCACGACCTTTGAGCTTGGTTAAAACGCCTTGAACGTCATCGTGGTCAGCGACCGTTCGATATTGGGAATCACCAGCAGGTTTTCATTGATGAAATGGCCTACATCTTCGGTCTCGGGGATGTAAAGCTTTAGCAGCAGGTCAAACTCACCGCTGGTCGAATACAGCTCAGAATGGATTTCGCGCAGGGCGATTTCCTCGGCCACCTTGTAGGTAGTGCCGGGTTTGCAGCGAATCTGGATGAAAACGCAAGTGGACATGGGCCGTGCCTTGTTGGTTCAGTTTCCCGCAGGCTGGCATGGGCCGCGACCGGGCGCAATCCCCTGCAACAGTTTGCGGTGAATGCCACGCTTGGTCTGGATAAGGCGGGCCATCCCCGTCTATAAGCGCGCCTGTAGCAAAAGGAATTCGCCCATGCGCAGCGCAAAGATCAGCCGTCAAACCGCCGAGACCGAAATATCGGTCGAGGTCAATCTGGACGGCACCGGCACCTATGACAACCAGACCGGCGTCGGTTTCTTCGATCATATGCTGGACCAGCTGGCGCGCCATTCGCTGATCGACATGACGATCCGTGCCAAGGGTGATTATCACATCGACGACCACCACACGGTCGAGGATACCGGCATCGCGCTGGGTCAGGCGTTGACCCAGGCCCTAGGCGACAAAAAAGGTATTCGCCGCTATGGCGAATGCCACCTGCCCATGGATGACGCCCAGGTGCGGTGTGCGCTGGATCTGTCGGGCCGTCCGTTCCTGATCTGGAACGTGGACCTGCCGACGCCCAAGATCGGCGCGTTCGACACCGAACTGGTACGCGAGTTCTTTCAGGCGCTCAGCACCCATGGCGGCATCACGTTGCACATCGACCAGTTGCACGGCTTTAACAGCCACCACATTGCCGAGGCCGCGTTCAAAGCCGTCGCCCGCGCCCTGCGTCTGGCGGTTGAGACTGACCCGCGCAAGGCCGATGCGATTCCGTCGACAAAGGGCGCGCTGTAAATGCTCACGGCCATTATCGACTACGAAAGCGGCAACCTGCACTCGGCCGAAAAGGCGTTTCAGCGCATGGCGCGCGAAATGGATGCCGGTCAAGTCGTTGTGACCTCGGACGCGGATGTTGTGGCGCGGGCCGACCGTCTGGTTCTGCCCGGTGACGGCGCCTTTCCAGCCTGCGCGTCCGAACTGCGCGGCCACAAGGGCATCTATGACGCGATGGTCGAGGCGGTGGAACAAAATGGCCGCCCGTTTCTTGGCATCTGCGTCGGGATGCAGCTGATGGCCTCAAAAGGTCATGAATACACCGAGACCGACGGCCTGGATTGGGTGGCAGGTGATGTGCTGCGGATCGAACCCTCGGACGATGCGCTGAAAGTGCCTCATATGGGTTGGAACGATCTGGTGCTGGAAAGCGATCACCCAGTGTTCAGTGGCGTCAAAACGGGTGATCATGTCTATTTCGTCCACTCCTACCATTTTCGGGTAACAGACCCGGCAGAGCGGTTGGCTTTTGTGGACTATGGCCAAGAGGTCACGGCCGTGATTGGCCGCGACACAATGGTTGGCATGCAGTTCCACCCCGAGAAAAGCCAGGACGTGGGCCTACGCATGATCGGAAACTTCCTGACCTGGACGCCCTGAACGGTTACTGAACCCGCGTCCAAGTCTGCCCACGGCAGACCAGACCACCAGCAACACAGCCTTTGACAGTCAGCTCATTCTGACTGTCCAGTGTCATTTTCGAGTTGTAGGTCTTGTCGCGGTCTGGCGCCCAGATTTTTCCGCTGTCGTACTGACCATCCCCCTCGGGCACCATATCCCAGATGATCTGTTTGCCCAGGTTTTCATATTCCAACTGCTGGTTGCCATCACCGTCGAAGGCGCTGTCAATTGTGCCGCAAATCGCACTGCCACATTCCGCAATGGTTACATGCAGATAGCCGCCCGTATCCCCCGGCTGGGTCTTCCACAGCCCATCAACCGGGTCAGCCGCAAAGGCGGTGGTCGCCATGGTGGCAAAACCTGCTGCAAGTAGAAATTTCTTCATAATGCTCTCCCTGTGTTGCGATCACTCTGGCCCGGCGACCGGCTTCGGGCAAGAATGACTTTGCGTCGCGTTGCATCCCCTGCCCTGACTGTGCGATATCCCGCGCGACTGACCAAGATATAGGGCCGCCCGACATGATCCTCTACCCCGCCATCGACCTCAAAGACGGCCAGGCCGTGCGCCTGCTGCGCGGTGAAATGGACAAGGCCACCGTGTTCAACGACGATCCGGCCGCGCAAGCCCGCGCCTTTGTCGAGGCCGGGTGCGAGTGGCTGCATCTTGTCGATCTGAACGGCGCTTTTGCGGGTGAGCCGGTCAATGCCGCGCCGGTCGAGGCCATTCTGAAAGCCTGCAACGTGCCCGCGCAGTTGGGTGGCGGCATTCGCGACATGGCCACAATCGAAACCTGGATCGAAAAGGGCCTCGCTCGCGTAATTCTGGGTACGGTTGCAGTGGAAAACCCCGATCTGGTGCGTGAAGCAGCAAAGGCATTCCCCGGCAAGGTCGCTGTGGGCATTGACGCGCGGAACGGTATGGTGGCCACCAAGGGCTGGGCCGAAGAGACCGACGTTCAGGTCACCGATCTGGCCCGCAGTTTCGAGGATGCAGGCGTCGCAGCCATCATCTACACAGACATCAACCGCGATGGCGCGATGCAGGGCCCGAATATTGAAGCAACCGCCGATCTGGCCCACGCCGTCTCAATCCCGGTCATTGCCTCGGGAGGTGTCAGTTCGCTGGATGATCTCATCGCCCTGCGCGATTGCGGCGTCGAATTGAACGGGGCGATTTCTGGTCGGGCGCTCTATGACGGAGCCCTCGATCTGAAAGAGGCCCTGGCCACCCTGAGCAACTAGAGCGGGCCCAAATGCGCCAGCAAGAAGTGCAGCTGGCGCATTCCTGATGTTATTGAGCCGCGACCGAAGTCAGTTTGGCCAACGCACCGCGCATCTTTTCGATGACCGGAGATTTCTCGACGTCGTCAAGCTCATCCATGGTCTCTTTCGGGTCTTCATAAGCCAGCCAAACCTGACCGTTTTCATCCTCATAGGCTTGAACTTTCAGTGGCAGGAACAATCCCGCCCTCGGGTCGATCTGCATCGCGGGCGTTCCCAGCGCCGGGTTGCCGAAGATCAGCACCTGATTGGCTGGGATACTCAGCCCGACCTTTTCCGCACCAGCCGCGTGATCGACGCGCGCAAATACGGTCGCGCCTGCATTGCCAACGGCGGCTTCAAGTGCATCCATTACCTCGGGTACGGATTTAGCTGTGTTTACCTTGATGATATCGTCTGCCATCGCTGCGACGGTCCCCCCAAATACAAAAGCGGCTGTCAAAAAAAGTTTACGCATCTCTTTGATCTCCTGATGAATTTGGGCGCAGTGTTCACAGTTTTGAACCGGGTGGCAATCACATCTCCGGCATCGGCGAGGCTTTGCCGGTTGCGAATTAAATGGGTTTCAATGGGCCCGCCGCGACCGATGACAAATCGTGAACAATTCCACGTTTCCGGTAAGAGTTTGCACATATCAGCCGCAAAATAGTCTTATTCCGTCGCTAGGGCTGAACCGCAATCTAATGCCGGAGTTTCACTGTGTCCGTTTCAAACGTATCTCAACCGACTGAGAATTGGCGCTATTATGCTCCGGTCATCAGTTTTTGCGCGACAATTTTTGTCAGCGCCAGCCTTCTGTTTTTTGTTCAACCGCTTTTCGCAAAACTCGTCTTGCCCAAAATCGGCGGTGCACCGGCGGTTTGGACAACAGCTATGCTGTTTTTCCAACTTATGTTGATCATGGGATATCTGTACGCCCACATCCTGACCCGGTGGTTTAGCCTGCGTTGGCAACTTGTTACACATCTGGCCCTTTGGCTGATCGCCCTCAGCTTTTTGCCCTTGGCCACGCAAGAAGGCTGGAGATTCGATTCTTCGCAATCTATTGCCCTTCAAACGCTGATTCTGTTTGCGGCAGGGGTCGGCGTTCCATTTGCAGTGCTGTCCGCAAATGCCCCGCTTCTTCAGGCATGGTATTCGCGCTCTGGCGGTCCATCGGCCAACGATCCATATTTTCTGTACGCAGCCAGCAATGTTGGATCGCTGCTGGCCCTGTTGGCGTTCCCACTGATGGCCGATCCTTTCTTTGGTGCGCAAGACATCAGCCTGTTCTGGTCCGTCGGATTTGTCGTGTTTGGTATTCTTATGGCCGTCAGTGGTGTGTTTGCCCTTCGTGGTGGAACCGAACCTGTCGCCGTACATGAACCGCAAACGACAGGCAGCGCCTTAAGCGTCAAGACAATTTCCACTTGGGTGTTCATTGCATTCATTCCGTCATCCCTGATGCTGGCCACAACAACCAAGCTCAGCATCGATCTTGGTGCCATCCCGCTAATCTGGGTTCTGCCACTGGCGACATATATCCTGACCTTCATTCTCGCTTTTACCAAATGGCGTCGAGTCACCCTGGATAGTCTGAAAGTTCCGGTTTTGATCGCGCTGGCAATCGCCGTGGTCCTGCTGTCCAAGGTTGCACCGACGCATAAGGCCTTGGCGTTGATGATGCTGTATGTTCCGATCCTCTTTCTGGTCGCCCTGTTTGCGCATAGGCTTCTGTATGAACTTCGGCCACCAGCCGAGCATCTGACCGTCTTCTATCTGGCGCTTTCGGTTGGAGGGGCTTGTGGAGGCCTGTTCAACTCGATCATTGCGCCGGTCTTCTTTGACCGCGAGATCGAATTCGCCCTGACACTCATTGCGACCGGTGGACTGTTTCTGCTGCACGCAGGTACTTTTAGTATCCGTCACATTGCCATTGGAATCATTGCGTCGATTCCGCTGTTGTTCGTGACAGGCGCACTGCGCTTCAGCCTCGTGTTCGACTCTCGCACACTTGGTATCTTGGTGGCGTCCTCACTTGTTGCCGCAGTGCTACTGGCCTTTAGAAATGCCCCGACCCGATTGGCGACAGTTCTGCTGATCGTTTTGGCACCGAACCTGATCTCGAAGACCCAGGTCTATTTCCGCGATCGCAGCTTTTTCGGAACCCACGCCGTCTATGATTTTAAAGAGTTCCGGGTCTACAAGAACGGAACCACCGTACACGGCTGGCAAAGGCAAACACCGCCTGGTACGCGGCCGGTTGGGTCTTCGTATTATCATCCGAACGGGCCTATGGCCGAAATCCTGACATCGGAATACGGCCAGAACTCGGACAATGTCGCAATTGTCGGCCTTGGCACCGGTGCGTTGGCTTGCTATGGGCAACCGCATCAGACGTGGGATTTCTTTGAGATCGACCAAACCGTTGATCGCATTGCACGCGACCCTGAACTGTTCACGTATATGTCCACATGTGCACCGGACACGACCACCCATCTGGGCGACGCCCGGATCGTTCTGGAATATCAAAAGTTCGACTTTGATATCATGGTGCTGGACGCCTACAGTTCAGACGCGATACCGCTCCACCTGATCACGCAGGAGGCAATCGAGGTCTATCTGAACCATCTGGATCAGGATGGCACGTTGGTTTTCCATATCTCGAACCAGTATTACGATCTTTCACCGCAACTGGCGCGAGCCGCAGCAACGCTGAACCTGCACGCGGCACTTCAAATGGACGATGCCACCGAGGAAGAAGAAAAAACTGGCGCGTCTGACACGCATGTCGTCATCCTGAGCCGAGATAAAAATCGCATCGAATCGTTCATCGATACCGGCAAGTGGGAGCCTTTGGTCACCGACGGTCAGGTTCCGTGGACGGATGACAAGGCGAACCTTCTGTCGGCCCTCAAGATACTGCACACAAACTGATTGCACATAACGCAACCTGTGCCCCGCCACAGTCAGGCTGTTCAGCACTGGCATCGGCGGGGCTTTGTAGGTAGAGGTGCGGCAACAAAGGATGCCGACATGCTGAAAACCCGCATCATTCCCTGTCTGGATGTCGCTGATGGCCGTGTGGTCAAGGGCGTGAATTTCGTTGGTCTGCGTGATGCCGGTGACCCGGTTGAATCGGCCAAGGCCTACGACGCCGCCGGCGCAGATGAGATCTGCTTTCTGGACATCCACGCCACCCATGAAAACCGCGGTACAATGTTTGACGTGGTACAACGCACCGCCGAGCAGTGCTTTGTGCCCCTGACCGTGGGTGGCGGCGTGCGTACTAAAGATGACGTGCGCGCTCTGTTGCTGGCTGGTGCGGACAAGGTCAGTTTCAACTCGGCCGCCGTGGCAAACCCCGATGTGATTGCGGAATCGGCTGATCAGTTCGGCAGCCAGTGCATTGTCTGTGCCATCGACGCGAAGACCGTCAGCCCCGGCAAGTGGGAGATTTTCACCCACGGCGGCCGCAAACCCACCGGCATTGACGCGGTGGAATTCGCCAAAACCGTCGTCGCCAAAGGTGCTGGGGAAATCCTGCTGACGTCAATGGACCGCGACGGCACCAAAGCCGGGTTCAATCTGCCCCTGACCCGCGCGATTTCCGACGCGGTGGACGTACCAGTGATCGCTTCGGGCGGGGTTGGCAACCTTGACCACCTGGTCGAAGGCGTCACTAAGGGCGGGGCAAGCGCGGTTCTTGCCGCCTCGATCTTTCATTTCGGCGAATACACCATCCGCGAAGCCAAGGAACACATGACCGCCGCAGGTATCCCGATGAGGCTGACATGAGTATTCTACACGATCTGGCCGCCACAATTGAGGCCCGCAAAAACGCTGATCCTGACTCCAGTTGGACCGCCAAGCTACTGGCAAAAGGGCCCGAGAAATGCGCCGAAAAATTCGGCGAAGAGGCCGTCGAAGCCATTATCGAGGCCGTCAAGGACAACAAGGCCGCGCTTACGGCAGAGGCGGCGGATGTGCTCTATCATCTGCTTGTCATGCTGGCTGCGCGGGATGTGGCACTGGATGATGTGCTGGCGGAATTGGAACGTCGTCAGGGCACCAGCGGCATCGCCGAAAAATCCGCGCGCCCCAAGGGGTAATCGGCAGGGTTTCGTCATACCGCTCAACCCTTTATCATCGTGTTTCATGCTTTGCAGATCGAAGGGCACGCAGATGATCAAAGCTTTGGCCTTGGTGCTGGCCCTTCTGACGTTGGGGGCATGCGCGTCCCCTCCCCCTTCGACCGGAGATGAAGTTCAACGGCTGGCCAGCGAAATACGCAGCCTCGGCCCCGATATCGACCCGGAAGAGGCTGACCGCGCCGCGCGTATTGCCTATTCCTATACGGCGCAATTGGTGCAGGAATACGAAATCACCGACCCTCCGTTGATCCACAACGCCAAGGTCAACAAGGGTCTGCGCCCGCGCGGGCTGTGCTGGCATTGGGCCGAAGATATCGAGCGCCGCCTGAAGCAGGAAAACTTCCAGACGCTTGACCTGCACCGCGCCATCGCCAACGCCGACAACCCGTTCAGAATCGATCACAGCACGGCTATCATCAGCCGCAGAGGGGAAACGATGTATGACGGTGTGGTGTTGGATCCGTGGCGCTATGGCGGAGTGCTGTTTTGGTCGCCGCTGATCGAAGACACAAAATACGAATGGGTGCCACGCGACGTCGTTTTGGAGAAGCGCCGCGTGGAACAATACGGCGATCTCTTGCCCTATACCGGCGGCTAGATTTTGGACGAGATGACACCAGTGGCAAATCCGCCCATGCGCAACTCACCAAACAGGCGCTGATATTCGATCTTGGGGCAACGGTTCATCACCACATCCACCCCGCGCGCCTGCGCTTTGGCGGCGGCATCGGCGTTTTCAACTCCGATCTGCATCCAGACGGTGCGCAGGTTCGGGAAGGCATCCAATGCCTCATCCACAATCGGTGGCACAGCTTCCGACCGGCGGAAAATATCGACCATATCCACGGGCTCAGAAATCTCGGATAGCGAAGCCCTGACGGTCTGACCAAATAGCGCCTTGCCTGCGTGGCCCGGATTGACCGGAATGACAGTAAAACCCTTCAACGACAGATATCGCGCCACGTAATAGCTGGGGCGTACGGGGTTCATTGAAACGCCTACAACGGCGACCACCTTGGTGCGCTGCAGAACCTCTTTCAGGTGCTTATCGGAATAGTCGGCCATCTGCGCACCCTATGCCGTCCTTACCGAAGAAAAAAGCGCCCAGGTCGAACCTGAGCGCCAGTTGTTGGAACGAGGGACAGTGAAATGACCCGCGGCAGTTCCGTTCCGCGGTCACTGTGACATTTAGGCATAAGTTGAGAGAAAAAAAGAGGGGATGCGCATTTTTGTGATGACAGATCACGAAAAGCGGAAACCCGCCTATTGCTCGTAAAGAATTACAGGCCAATGCGCTTCGGCCATACGGATATATTCCGTCCTGGCTTCACGCCACATTGCTTCGATTTCGGGTGAGTGGGTCAGATACAGCCGACCGTCCACTACCTGCCATGCCTTGGGATCGGTGCTAACAAGCGATCCATGCGCCATGGCGTAGGCGCAATATCCACCGAATTGAGGGGCAAAGGCACGTGGATCACGTTCAAACGCGTCACGGTTCTCAGCGGTTGCAAAGTGCCATTGGGCCCCTTTCCAGACGACGGCGTATTTCGGCTGACCATGAACCGGAGCATCGCCATTGAAATACGACACCACGTCATACCCGGACATCGCGGTGCCATCGGTCACGTAGAAGACAGGTATCTCCTGCGCTGTTGCGGCAGGAGTGATCAAAGCGGCGGCAATCGCGCCCAGAAGAAAACGTCGGGTCAACATCACAGAAATCGGAACAAGGTCATCAGGGTCTCAAGATGCAAGTTTTATGACCAAGTGACACCCCACTTAACGGGCTTGTGATCACCTGTGTCGCCCAGGCCCACATCAATCAAAGATGTCTTCGATGACATCCCATGCCTCATCCAACACGCGTGAGAAGACACTCTTTTTCTTTTTCTGCTTCTTTTTCTTGTGGCTTACAGTCGGCTTTGCCGCACCACGCTTTGATTGGCTTTCGGACAATTTACGCTTGGGCATCATCTTGAGGTTATGCAATGGCGCCCCGCAGCTGGAACAGCTCAGCTCATGACGGTCCTGACCTTTCAGAACCAGCGCAGCGCGGGTCCCGCAATAACAACAGGTGGCGATTTTGGACGGGCTGGGAATGGCGCTCTCCTGTCTATCTGTGCCTTGAGGCATATAGGGCAATTGCGGCAGCATTTGAGACGTTAAGTGACCCAAACCCGCCCGCTGCGTCGATTTTCACCAGTTGATCAACTGTTTCTTTGGTTTTTTGCCGCAAGCCCGGCCCCTCGGCCCCCAATACCAACGCAACCGGCTGATCAAGTTTGCCACCCAACGCTGTCTCGATGGTCTCTTCGGCCTCTCCATCCAAACCCAGCACCAGAAAGCCCATATTCTGAAGCTCGACGATGGAGTCGGCCAGATTGCGGACCCGCAAATACGGCTGGCGTTCCAATGCGCCGCTAGCGGTTTTGGCCAGCGCCCCGGTTTCCGGCGCCGAATGGTGCCGCGTGCCGATCACCGCACTGGCCCCCAAAACCTCGGCTGAGCGCAGAATCGCCCCGACGTTATGCGGGTCGGTCACCCGGTCCAGCAGAATCACGCGAGGATGTTCGCGCCCGATGCAATTCTCGGCCAGCCCACCCCAATCCAGCGGTTTAACCTCAAGCGCTGCGCCTTGATGGACAGACCCCGGATCAATCGGCGCGGTGAATTTGCGCGGATCGACCATTTCGGCCTCAATCCCTGCAAAATCAATGGCCTCTGTCAGCTTGTCCTGCGCATTTCGCGTCACGATCAAACGCAGTTTTTGCCGCTTCGGATTCATCAACGCATCGCGTACAGCGTGAAGGCCAAACAGCCAGACAGTTTCGGACGCAGCCGCTTTACGGGCTTGTTCTTTCTCAACGACCCACTTGGGTTTCTTCATTTCTTGGGCCTCCGGGCCGGGAAATCGGTTTCCTGCGTCAAAGCGGTATTTTCCTGTTGACGCTCCTTTAAGGCGCTAGTAATCACGCCTCCACGTCAGGTGCAACGCCTGACAGTGGGCGACAGGCCGCAAGGTGTGGCAGGGGACTGTAACTCCCTCGCGGAGACGCACGCCTGGTTCGATTCCAGGGTCGCCCACCATCTTCTTCTGATGGTGACAAAGTGCAAGGGGCCGTTAATTCGGCAGGCATTCCCATTCGTCCACTACCTGACCACCCCTAACCGCCAATACGATCCCGAACTGGTTCAGCACAGCCTCGCTCTGGCTTGGGTGTAGCAGGGCGATGTCGCCGGGTTTGACGGGCGCATCAGGTGGGCCTGCCCAGACCTCCTGATTGGTTGAACGTCCGAAAATGGAGGAATAGCCAAAGCCGTTGGGAAATACCGGTTTAGCGCGGAAATACCCCCCGAAAATCGCAAGATCGGTTTTGCGCCGGGCCAGAAAATCCAATCCCGGCAGCGAATTACCGGGCATGGTTTTCAAAACCGGAGTCGCGATGAACGCTGCGGGTTGAAATCCCTGTGTCGTTTTGTGGTCGAAATCTGTGGGTTTCACGAGGACCGACCCAAAAGCGATCTCGGTGGTCTTACCTGTTGTGCGGTAGGACTGAAAAGTCAGACTGCCACCCGTGTTCAGGCACAGCCCCTTGGCCTCATTCGGCAGGCTGGAAACGGCGTGATCAAACGCATCCGCGCTGGCCCTAAAGGCACGCTTGCCCAAAAAATTCGGCAGTTTGGCCAGATGCGCCTCGTACCCCATAACACCGGACAACCGCGCATTAGGGTTTGTCTCAATTTCTTGCGCAATGCGCGCAACTTGATCTGGTTGAAAGCCACCGCGATGCAGGCCGATATCAACCTCAAGCGACAGGCGCAGGGCTAGCTGACGATCCGCTGCAAGGGCCAGATAGGATTGCAACCGTTCCGACGAGTCGATCAGCCATTGAACCCGCGCAGCAGCGTCTGGACATTCGCTCAGAACCCGCGCAGCTGACCGGATCGGCAACGGTTTGCCGATCAAATGGTCGGCTTTCGGCTCGGCCTTCAAAAGCGCCAGCAGCATGGGCTCGGAAAACGTCATCAGGCCCGAGGTTTGGATCAGGCCTCGAACATGATCCAGCAGCGGCAAACAAGGCAGGGATTTGGCGACCAATCGACGGTCCAACCCATCATCCGACCTGTCCACCGCCAAGGCACAATTTGCATTGAGCCTGTCCAGATCAACCACCGCGACCGGCTTGTCCACGCCATACCCACGCAGCGTTTCAGAGAGGGATTGCAGATAGTTCGTCATGGTCGAAACAGCCTGGCAAGCGCGGGCATAAGGAACTTGCCCGACGGGTCCAATTGTTCCCGCAGCGCGCAGAAACGGTCAAAATCAGGATACATGGTGGATAGTTCAGTGAAGCCCAAGCTGTGCATTTTGCCCCAATGCGGTCTTCCTCCAGCTTCGACAAATAGTGGCTCAATGGCGTCAAAGTATCGCTGGTGATCCTCGTCCGCATCTGTGTGGATTGCTATTGAAATGCGCGGCCCGCCCTGAAATGGGGATAGGCAGGCCGAGTCGCCCGCAGTTTGGCGGACTTCAATTGGAAAATAGATATCCTTGTGGTCGCGATGCAGCCGGGTAATGACCTCTTGCAGAACATCTTGGGCGACGTCAGGCGGCAGGTGGTATTCCATTTCTTTGAACCGAATATGCCTGTCACTGCACAGTACCCGCCAGCTTTCACCCACATAATCTTCATCCGATTGCGCCATGGTCAGTAGTCGCAACAGCAAATCGCGTAGCCCACTGCTGAGCCGACCAACATTGCGCGCCAGCTTCAGCACTTTGACGGCAATCATGTCCAGATCACGTGGTGCCCTGCTTTCGGCTGCGTCTGAAATTTCATGGCGCAGCTCGACGGCCTTACCGGTGAAAGGGATATAGAAGAACTCGAAATTTCGGTTCTGGACCCAGTTCTGGTGCATGTTGGCGATGCAGTCCTGCAGATCAGCCAATCGTACCCTTCGGCGCAGGTTGTATTTCGGCACGACCGAGATTTGGGCCTCGGTCAAAATGCCCAACATGCCCAAAGTGACTTGCGCCATCTCAAGCGGAAGGTCGTCGGTTGTCAGAATATCCCCACCCGCGCTGACCAGTTTTGCGGCGGTGATTTCCGCTGCCAGACAGGGCAGCGAGCGTCCGGTGCCGTGTGTGGCGGTTGATACTGCACCGGCCAAAGACTGTGTGTTGATGTCACCGAGATTGCGAAAAGCCATCCCCTGCCCCGCCAAGGCCGGAGACAAGTCGCGCAGCCGGGCATTTGCGTTCACCCAAACCTTGTCTTCCCCGACTTCTCCGACCACTGGCAAGTCGATATCCGACAAGTCCAGTATCCGATCCCCACCGGCAACAATGGGTGTGAACGAATGACCGGCCCCAACGACCCGCAGCGTGCCTGACTGCGCCACGGCTTGCTGCAACTCGGAAATCGAGGTTGGGCGTTTGATCGGCGTCTGCGTACGCTGGTTTCCGGCCCAGTTGGTCCACATGTGCAATCTCCTCCGAAATCGAAGATTGCAGCACAGGTGGAACGAAACAAGTCAGGATTACAGAGGTTTACCCAACGAGAGGTTAACTCAGGCCGCAGCCGCGCGTTGCGCGTTGACCCGGTCGAACCAAGCAGAGATGGCTTCGAGGTTCGGCTCCAACTGCTCGGCCGCGCCGCCGGTGAACTCTTGAAACTTTTCCTTGTTCAAACCGTTCACGCCGACCAGCACGGGGATATCCAGCGTCAACGCTTCGGCGATCACCGGGCGAAAACCGCGCCCGTCAGCCTCATGCTTGCCGAACTTGTTGATGATCAGCAACTGCGGCGCATCCTCAAGCGAGTTGGTGACATACCCCACAGCCCGCTCCAACGCAGCCGGGTCCAGCCGACAACCGCGCGAATGCTCGCCCAGAGATTGCGAGATGCGGATGGTCTCGCCATCTGGCAGCACACGGACATCCATGTCGCATTTGCTGCTGTCGGCGCATTCGGTGTTAGTTTGAACCACGCCGACCAGACGGGCATCGTTGGCCAGAAGATGTTCGGCAACGGCGCTCAGCAGGCGGTCGGTCGCGCCGCGATCGGTGGTGGTAACATAGGCCAGATACATTGAAAGACCCTCATAGTCCTAAAGTGTGACTTTCCAGATAGCACGCATGACCCGGTCCGGCCACTCCTTGCGTTATGGCAGGGGCGAAAGGCCGATCACAGGCGCGTGCAGGTGAAGCAGAACCACAAATGCGGCCAAGGAAATCAGCGCGATCCCCAAGCCAGGCCAGGGTTGCGGCGCGCGCAGGGAAAACCGCGCCGTATTGCGGGATAGGCGTACCCATTCGATCCCCATATCGCGCGCCTTGCGCTGATCGATCAGCGCCATGCCCCACGCCGCAAAACCTGCAAAAAGACCAAATAAGATGACATGCGACAGGCTGCCATTCGCCAGAAGATGCGCCAAGGCCCACAGCATCATGGCAGCAAGAAGCGGGTGACGCGTGGCGCGCAGGATACCGGGGTTTTCGGGGTCGAACCGACGGTGACCCAGGCCGCCAAAAGAAAACGGATTTTGGATTGTCAAACCTGCCACCGCCAACCAGCACACCACAGGCATGGTCAACAGCGGCACCCAACGTAGGATGGGAAGCGGTGGAATTACTTCAACATAGGGCGCTTGCGCTGCGGCGACGATCAGCCAGCCCAAAACTAGCAGGGACAACGCGGAATAGGCCGTAAAATACCCCCTGCGTCCCATCACGTCGATCAACCGCCCGCGCACGACGGGTCGGGCGGGGATGGCGTGGGTCAGCAGAAAGGTGATCAGTGCGGCAAGGAAAAGGGCCCAACCCAGCATGGTATTCTCCGTCAATGTTGGCCCCTATTTAGGTCCGTGACGCGGCATGATCCTTGTCCGAAATCAAGTCGGGTGCGGCGCATGGGGTTTCCGCGCATGTTCTGGGCATATTGTTTCAACGCTTGCAACCCGACAATGAACAGGCAACCCTGCCTGCGGAGGACACCGATGCACCATTTCGATGAGATCTACACCATGGCTGCCAATCGCCACGGTGGGCCCGACGCGTTGCGGGCCAAGCTGAGCAAACCTAAAAGCGTGGCTGAGTTGACCGCCCTGCCCGATGATCGCTGGCTGTCGATCATCACGAAATGCGTCTTTCAGGCCGGGTTCAACTGGAAGGTTATCGAAAGCAAATGGGATGGGTTTGAAGCTGCCTTTGATGGTTTTGACGTCGGTCGCTGCGCCTTTATGGATGATGAGAAGTTCGACGCCCTGCTGCAAGACACCCGCATTGTCCGCAATGGCACCAAGATCGCCACGGTCCGCGACAATGCCGCGTTTCTGCTGGAACTGCGTCAGGAAGGTGGTGTGGGAAAGGTGCTGGGCGGCTGGCCCTCGACTGATTACGTCGGCTTGCTGGCGATGCTAGGCAAGCGCGGGTCGCGTCTGGGTGGGGCCTCGGCGCAATACGCCATGCGATTTGCCGGGCGCGACAGTTTCATCCTGTCGCGGGACGTCACCGCCCGATTGATTGCTGAAGGCGTGATCGACAAAGCGCCAAGCTCCAAGAAGGCGATGGCTGCCGTTCAAGACGCATTCAACACCTGGATGGACCAATCCGGGCGGTCGTTGACGGAAATCAGCCGGGTTTTGGCGATGAGCCTGTAAAACCGGTTGCAGTGCGGGTGCTTCACACTAGGCTCACTTCATGACCTGCCGCATTTTGATGATGGTTCTCCTTCTGCTTGCATCCTGCGGTCGCCCGCTGACCGAGCAGGAACGTGCTTTTGCCACCGCTGTTCAGGGCGAGTCGCTGAATCTGGATCGGGTGCGCCTGGTCGAGGGGGCTCCGGTCGCGCCAATCACGTTTTACCGCAAGGAACGGCCCCGTCTGGCCTGCCGTGAACGCATATTGCCAGCCCCGACCGAAGGGGTCGTCACAGCAAAGCCCGCCGCCGTAGCCCTGTTCAACAAGGTCTATTTCACGCGTGAGTGGTATCTTGAGGACTATATGTCCGACTTCCCCGAGCAGATGAACCTAATCGCCGGAATGCTGCTGGCGCATGAGCTGACACATGTGTGGCAATGGCAGAACCGGAAAACCACAGGCTATCACCCTTTGCGTGCAGCGGCCGAGCATGGTGGCAACAAGGACCCCTATCTGTTTGATATCGAAACCTCGTCCGACTTCCTATCCTACGGGTTTGAACAACAAGGCGCGATTGTCGAGGAATATGTCTGCTGCCGGGCGCTGGACCCTCAAGCCCCCCGCACCCAACGCTTGCACGACATGCTGGGCGCGCATTTCGACATTTCACCCCTGCCGAACCAACCGCGTGAGCGCGATATCGTCATCCCCTGGAGCGGCGCAAAGACCGAAGGCATTTGCCGCTAGACGTTACCCGCCTTGCAATGTTTCAAGATAGGCGATCAGATCCACGATCGGCTGGCTGGTCAGAATCGGCTGCCCCTCGGGTGTTTTCATCGAGGTGTCCTGCCCGTCGAAATAAGGACCATAGACTGGCATCGGGCTGCCGTGGCTGACCAACGGATCGCGCCCGTCAATCCGCGCAACGACGCGCGCAGTTGGGAAAACACCGTCTTCTCCGGCCAGCTTGGTCAGATCAACCGGCTGAATGACCAATATCCCCGCCATCGGCCCATGCCCGGTCGCATCGATTCCGTGGCAGGTTGCACAATAGTGCTGATACAGCTCGGCCCCGGTATCCACATCCTGTGCCGCGACCTGCACAGCGGTCACAAGCACTCCGAACGAAACGGCAGTCATTAGGGGTCTGGGCATCGCATCCTCCTGTCACGATTGACATATACAGGCTTGCCCGAGGGCCGGCTTGGCGCAATGATCCAGATCAACGAAGCAGATGGGTACGGGCAATGACACAATATGCAGTTATCATGCTGGCCGCCGGGATTGGCGTTCCAATCCTTGCCGCTCTGAACGCGGCTCTTGGAAAGCTGATCGGATCACCGACCACCGCCGCCGTCATCTTGTTTGCCATCGCGTTCGCAGCATCCGCGCTGGTGATGGTTTTATTTACCGGCACGGGCGCGCTGCCCAAAGTCACGCAGGCCCCGAAACACCTGCTATTGGCCGGTGTCCTGATCGCCTTTTACGTCCTATCCATCACCCATGTCGCACCGCATTTCGGTGTCGGTAATGCGGTGTTCTTCGTTTTACTCGGGCAACTGATCAGCACGGCAGCCATCGACCACTTCGGGCTTTTCGGCGCGCAAGTCACGCCGCTGACATGGATACGCGCAGGTGGGATCGCCGTGATGGCCGCGGGCGTTGCGATCACTCAACTGGCCTGAGTACACCGCCCTCCAACCGCAGCTTGCGGTCCATCCGCGCGGCAAGTTCCATGTTATGCGTGGCGATGAGTGCCGACAGCCCCTCGTCCCGCACCAGTGCCATCAGCGCGTCAAACACCTGATCCGAGGTTTCGGGATCCAGATTTCCTGTCGGCTCATCCGCCAGCAGAACGCGCGGCTTGTTGGCCAGCGCCCGGCAAAAAGCAACCCGCTGTTGTTCACCGCCTGACAGCGCCGCCGGGCGGTGATCAGCGCGCGGTGCCACACCAACGCGGTCCAGCAAAGACTTCGCCCGCGCTTGTGCCGCCGCCTCGGACACCCCGTTGGCCAGTTGCGGCAAGGTGATATTCTCCAGCGCCGTGAATTCGGGCAGCAGATGGTGGAACTGATAGACGAACCCGACGTCCTGACGCCGCAATGCGGTGCGTGTCCGGTCGCCCTTACCCTTGACATTCTGACCCGCAATCTCGACCGAGCCGTCATCCGGCGTGTCCAGCAAACCGGCAATGTGCAAAAGGGTCGACTTGCCCGCGCCGGATGGTGCAACCAGCGCCACCGCTTCGCCCGCGTGCAGTTCCAGATCGGCCCCACGCAGCACCTGAACCTCGCCCGGTGTGCCCTTCAGATAGGTCTTGGTCAGACCGCTCAATCGCAATGTCACATCATTCATAGCGCAGCGCCTCAACCGGATTCAGCCGCGCCGCGCGGCGGGCGGGGAAATAGGTGACGAAAAAGGACAGGCCTAGCGACAAGCCGATTGCCTTCAACACGTCCGACAGGTGCAGTTCGGCGGGCAGGGCATAGATGCCGCGAATGGAAGGGTCCCAGACACCGCCACCCATGACGTAGTTCACGAACGAAAAGATCGGGTCGATGTAAATCGCGAACAAGCAACCCAGAACAACACCCATCACGGTGCCTATGATGCCGGTGAATGCACCGCAGATGAAGAACACCCGCAGTACGGACCCCTCGCTCAGACCGATGGTGCGCAGGATGCCGATATCGCGCCCCTTGTTCTTCACCAGCATGATTAACCCCGAGACGATATTCATCGCCGCAATCAACACGAGGATCGACAGGATGATAAACATCACGTTGTCCTCGACCTCTAACGCGCGCAGGAACCCGCCCGAGGCGTCCTGCCAGGTCCAGATCTGACTTCGTTCGCCGGCGGCCTCAAGAATAGGGATCAGGATCGGTGTCAGTTCTTCAGGGCGGTCAACCATCACCTCGATCTCATCCGCAACGCCCTCGCGGTTGAAAAAGCCCTGCGCCTGTTCGAACGGCATATAAACGCGGGTGCGGTCGATATCATAACGCCCGGCCGAGAAGACATAGACCACCCTATAGGCATTCACACGAGGTGAGGTACCAAAGGCCGTCTTCACCCCGTTAGGGGACGTCAGTTTGACCGTATCCCCCACAGTTGCCCCAATACTGCGCGCCACGCCCGAACCGATGGCGATAAAGTCCTCTCCATTCTGGAATTCGGAAAGATCCCCCACCGCCTGTTCGCTTTCGGCGACGCCGGGCAGGTCCAGCAGGTCGTCAGGCTGAATGCCAAAGACCTCAACCCCGCTGCTGCGCTCTCGATTGGTAATCAGCACCTGCCCTTTGACCAAGGGCGCGGCGCGTTCAACGCCGGGCACCTGCGCAACGCGCTCAGCCACTCCGTCATAATCCGCGATGGTGCGGTCCAGGTTACCCTGCGCATCAAAATTACCCGCCGAGTAGACAGTGACATGCGCATTGGCCCCCAGAATGGTACCCACGAACTCGGATCGGAAGCCGGACCGAACGGCCAGCGTCGCGATCAGGGCAAACACCGCCAGTGTAATTCCGATCAGTGAAATCCAGGTCATCACGCTGACACCGCCCTCGGCACGGCGTGCGCGCAGGTATCGCCAGGCGATCTTCCATTCGAATGGGGCAAAGGGCGGGGGCGTCTTGGCCATGTCTGCTCCGGGGCTTTTTGGTTTGCGCGACCCTTTCGGCATTTGCCGGGATGGTCAAGGTGGTTATGCGCATCCCGCCCGGTGATAGGCAATCCTGCGACTTTTATTGGCATGGCCCAATACGAATCACCCTAGGTGTCGGGAAGTTCGCTCTGGCGAAAGGAGAGAGAAAAGATCCAGATTACACCCTTGGTTGTGACCCCTTTCACAGACAACCCCCAATTGTTTCAGCTATGAAGTCAATAGGACCGTTGCGTGAGTTACTGAACTCAAAATGCAACATTGATTAAGCAATATTCTTTCGCCTTTTGCTTATTTTTTAAAACTTTGTCACCCTAGATGTAAGGGGGATATCATTTTAAGAGCGGGGGTCGCTCATGTTTGTAAAGAGTAATAAGGAATTGTTGGACCCGATTTTGGTCCGAAACGCATCTTCAGAACTGGATTGTGAAACAGCCGCATTGTTGCGCGCAGTCATTCGCCCTGTTTTCGATACAGCGGCAAGCTGGGCAAGTTTGACCGATATCCTGAAAGACAAAGGATACCGATTGGCATTCCGTCAGGGGCGGCTGTGCATTACGGATCGCACAACCGATCAACGGGTTTGTGGGATACGCTTTCTAGGGTTCGAATACAAAGATCTGGTCAGACGTCTGGGCCGTCCGATTGTCGTAGCACGCGGCAACAGTGCGGATGGTGAAATTCTGACGGAACGACCGGAACCGCAGTGAACCTAGAAAGACCGCCAGAACTGAGCCTTGCGACGTAACGTCTTTGTCAGGCTGTAAAGCGCGGCACGCGCGATAGCGGGCTGCGATAGCGAATTCAGCAAAATGGCGCCTGAAACCCGAACCGGCAAATGGCCTTGCTTGTACCACCCAAAGCGCTGCGCGTCCGAGTACCCGGACAGATCGCAGAACTGACTGTAGTTTTTCAGCCAACATGCGGCCATTTCGGCCCCGGCAGCGTCTGTGTCTGCTGATACTCCACCGATCCGAAACAGTGATATTGGGGCCTGCAACCGCTGGCCGGAATGGCCAGACAGGATCATTCGCAAAACCATGTCATAGTCCGCGGCGATACGGAATTGCAGGTCGTGACCGCCCAATTCCTGAAACAACGCACGTTTCAGGACCATCGCATTGTGACCGAATGGTAAGCGCTGCAAGATGGATTTCGGGGTTAGCCGACGGGCATGACGGCGGTTGCCCTCATCATCGAAAAAGACGGTTTCACCATACACAAAATCGGGCTTATCGGGCTCGATAGCTTTTTGCACCCTCAACAGGCTGTCAGGGTCTGCAATCAGATCGTCCGAGTTGAGAAACAAGACATACTCGCCGCGACACCGATCAACCGCCTGGTTCATCGCGTCATACAGGCTTTTGTCTGCCTCGCAGAAGTACCGCACCGGAATGGGGTCGCCCGACTCCGAGAATTTCTGAATCGTGTCTTTCAGCAGGTCTTGCGTTCCGTCATCGGATTGGCCGTCCCAGATCACATGCTCGATGTCACGGAGCTTTTGCGACTGCACGCTGTCCAGGGCGGCGAGGACTTGCACCTCGCGCCCTGCTTCGATCAGGTTCCGCGTAACGGTGACGACCGAGATCAGCGGCCGATGATCCTGTTCAGGCGATTTGCTCATAGATTTCGGCAACTTTCGTGACGGCAGCTTCGGGGCTCAACTCCTCGCTTTCACCGGTACGGCGGCAGGTCAGCTCAACGACGCCGTTTTTCAGACCCCGCGGCCCGACGGTGATACGCCACGGCAAGCCGATCAGGTCCATGGTGGCAAACTTGCCCCCTGCCCGTTCGTTGCGGTCATCATACAGCGGCTCAAGACCCAGTGCGGTCAGCGCGCCATAGAGTTTGTCGCAGGCGGCGTCAGCCTCATCATCACCCTGCTTGAGGTTTACGATACCGCAATGGAACGGTGTTACGCCCTCGGGCCAGATGATGCCCTTGTCGTCATGGCTGGCTTCGATGATCGCACCGATCAAGCGGCTGACACCAATGCCATGGCTGCCCATATGGACCGGCGTTGGCTTGCCATCGGGGCCTTGAACAGTCGCGCCCATCGCCTCGGAATACTTGGTTCCAAAGTAGAAGATCTGGCCCACTTCGATCCCGCGCGCCACACGGCGACGCTCTTCGGGCACCTGATTGAACAGCGCCTCGTCATGGGTTTCATCGGTACGGGCGTATTTCGAGGTGAACTCTTCCAGAATGGCCTGACACTGCTCTCGGCTGTCATAGTCGATCTGACGATCACCAAACGTCAGGTCGGTGACGGCGCTGTCATAGAACACTTCGGATTCACCCGTATCGGCCAGTACGAGGAATTCATGGGTGTTGTCGCCGCCGATCGGGCCGCTATCAGCACGCATCGGAATAGCCTGCAGGCCCATGCGCTCATAGGTGCGCAGGTAGGTAACCAGATGACGGTTATATGCGTGCAGCGCGTCCTCTTTGGTCAGGTCGAAATTATACCCGTCCTTCATGTAGAACTCGCGCCCCCGCATCACGCCAAAGCGCGGGCGGATCTCGTCACGGAACTTCCACTGGATTTGGTACAACGTCAGCGGCAGGTCCTTGTAGCTGCTGACGTGGCCGCGGAAGATATCGGTGACCAGCTCTTCGGCCGTGGGTGTGAACAGCATATCCCGGTCATGCCGGTCCTTCATACGCAGCATTTCCTGACCGTAGTCATCATAGCGCCCGGATTCACGCCACAGGTCTGCCGATTGGATAATCGGCATCTGGATCGCGATATGGCCTGCGCGCGCCTGCTCTTCATGGATGATATTTTCCAACTTACGCAGAACTTTGAAACCCAGCGGCAGCCAGGAATAAATCCCGGCCGATGCTTGCTTGATCATCCCGGCGCGCAGCATCAGCCGGTGGCTGACGATCTGGGCCTCGGACGGGTTTTCCTTGAGAACGGGCAGAAAGTAACGGCTGAGGCGCATTGTATGACCTTCACGGGTGAGAATTCGACTTCAAAGGTCCTTATTCCAAAGCCCCGCCGGGGGCAATCGGCCATTGGCTATTTTGCGACCTCGGGACGGTCGGAATTTTGATTGACCCGCCAGCCAAGGTTTTCAATGGTGGCTAAAATGCAAACCCATGAGGCGCCGATGCAAACCATTCAGGAACCCGCCCGTCAAATTCCCGTCGTTCACAAAACCGACGTTCTAGTCGTGGGCTCCGGCCCCGCGGGGCTGGCCGCTGCCTTGGCGGCAGCGCGCGCAGGGGCCGAAGTGTCTCTGGTCGACCGCTTTGGCTGCATGGGTGGCAATATCACCGCCGTGGGAGTCGAAGGATTTGCCTGGTACCGCCATGAGAAAACCGTCGAAGCAGGCGGCATTGGTCTGGAATTTGAAACCCGCGCCCGGGACATGGGGGCAGCGGTGCCAGAGAGCCAGTCGCTCAGCTATGAGTTGGACAGCGAAGGGTTCAAACTGGTTGCTGACAAGCTGGTCGAAGAGGCCGGGGTGCATCCGATGTTGCACCGTCAATTCGTTGCCCCAATCATGGATGGTGACCGGATCACCGGCGTCATCACCGAATCCAAAGCTGGGCGTGAGGCGATTTTGGCCAAGGTAGTGATCGACGCCACCGGGGACGCGGATGTAGCCCATCGCGCAGGCGCGCCCACCTACAAGACCGCGCGCGAGGATATGATGGCCGCTTCGGTCATGTTCCATCTGGCAGGCGTCGACAAGCGCGCCTTTATGGAGGGCGTCAAGGCCGACCCGCAGACCTACAAGGACTGGGGCGGCGGTGGCGAGTGGAACATTGAAACCAGTGGCAAAGAGGACGACATGTTCTCACCCTTCGTCAAGAAACCGTTCCAGCAAGCCATCGAACAGGGTCTGATCCCGCCGCATCTGAACACCATCGCCGGCACTTGGGGCGCGGTCCACGATACGGGTGAGCTGACTTATATGAACCTGATCCATATGGACGGGATAGACGGCACCGATCCCGATAGCCTGACCCGTGGCGAGATCGAGGGCCGTCGACAGTCAATGCTGGCCATCGAGGCACTGCGCCGTTTCATGCCCGGCTGCGAAAACGCGCGTCTGCGGAATTTCGGCATGACCATCGGCATTCGCGACACCCGCAAGATCGATGCGATCTACAATATGACCGAGGACGACGCCCGGCATCAGGGTCGGTTCGAGGATACGATCGGCATCTATCCCGAATTCATCGACGGCTATGGCATCCTGATCCTGCCGACCACGGGCCGGTATATGCATGTGCCCTACCGTTCGATGCTGCCGAAAGGCGTTAAGGGTCTGCTGGTTGCAGGCCGGTCGCACGGGGCGGACAAGGTGGCCCATGCCGCCACCCGCAATATGTCCTGCTGTGCGGTCATGGGTCAGGGGGCCGGGATTGCAGCCGCCCTGTCGCTGAAAAGCAATCAGGACTTGCATGGGCTGAACCTAGCCCCGGTTCATGCCGAACTTGACCGCCAAGGCGTAAGGATTCACTGATGGGTCGCATTCCCACTATCGACATCGCCCCGCTGTTTAATGCGTCCCATGCGGATTATGAGCAGACCGTTCAGCAGGTCATGAGCGCCTGCACTGATATCGGTTTTTTGTCGATCACCGGAACTGACATACCCACGGACACGGTTCAAAACATGCGCGCCTGTGTGCAGGCCATCTTTGACGTTGAAGAAGGTGCCAAGTGGGATCAGGCCATCACCCGCGACAATTATCGCGGGTTCATCCCGCTGGGGTTCTTCACCCCAAATGACGGGTCTGGCAAGGCGGACAAATATGAAGGCTACAAGTTGCACCATGAGGTCGCCAGCGATGCGCCGATCCGCAACGATTGCGCCTTGTACGGCCCGAATGTCTGGCCGTCGCAGGTGCCAGACGCTCGCGGAATGATCCTTGACTACTGGTCCCAACTCGACCGCGTTGCAGATGCCTTGCTGGGTGCGTTGGAAACAGGACTGGGCCTGCCCGCGCGCCAATTGCGGGACGCCTTCCGCGATCCCATGACCAACATGACTCTGCTGCACTATCCGCCTCAAGCCCCCGATGAGGGCGGCTATGGCATTCATCCCCACAAGGACACCGATGCCCTGACTATCATCGCCCCTGATCCCGTCGGCGGACTCGAGGTGCAAACCATGGACGATAGTTGGATCAGCCCTGATTGCCCGCCGGGAGGATTTGTCGTCAATATCGGAGACATGCTGGAACTATGGTCCGGCGGGAGGCTGAAATCTACGCCGCATCGGGTGGTGAATCGCTCGGGACAGGAACGTTACTCGTTTCCTTATTTTGCCGTGCCCCGCCATGACGTGGTGGTTACACCTCTGGTCGACCCCCTGCCCGGCTTTGATCGGCCCGCGGTACATTGCGGCCATTGGTCTGCGGAAATCTGGCGCACCAACTGGCCGGACGAGGCCGCCCATGACGCCACGCCTGAACTGGGAACGCTCAGCGATTAGCGCCCGGGAAATGTACGGGCGATGAAGCGCTTGCATCATGGGGCTGCATGCGCCAAGAACACTGGCAAGAGCCGAAAACAAGGGGACAGCCATGGCTTTGCCGGTGAAGGATCAGCTCAGGTACTGGGGCATAGCCGCTGTAGTTTTTGTGCTTCTATTGTGGGCACTTGGCGACGTTCTTTTGCCCTTTGTGATTGGCGGAGCAATCGCTTACTTCCTTGATCCAATTGCAGACCGGCTGGAAAACTTGGGGCTGTCGCGAATGGCCGCAACTGGGATCATCACCATTGTCGGCGTTCTGGGATTTGTGCTGATGATACTGATGGTTGTACCAGCACTGATCACTCAGTTGATTGACCTTGTCGAAGTGCTGCCCAGCCTGTTCAAAGAGCTGCGCGGCTTCATCGAAAAACAATTCCCATCCCTGCTGGATCGCGAATCCAGTTCGCATCAGGCGCTGGTCTCAATCGGTGAGACGTTGCAATCCAAGACCGGCGATGTGTTGCAATCGGTCGTTTCATCGCTTGGCTCAGCCATAAACGTGGTGGTTCTGCTGGTGATTGCCCCGGTTGTGGCCGTTTATCTGCTGATGGACTGGGATCGCATGATGGCCCGCATCGGAGAGCTGCTGCCCCGTGACCATGCCCCGACGATCAAGCGGCTGGCGGGTGAGATTGACGATGTTCTTGCCTCATTCGTCCGCGGCATGGGAACCGTCTGTCTAATCCTGGGCACTTATTACGCGGTTGCGCTGATGATCGTTGGTCTGCAATTCGGCCTGATCGTGGGCTTCATCGCAGGGCTCGTGACATTCATCCCCTATCTGGGTGCCCTGATTGGCGGCACGTTGGCTATCGGCCTTGCGCTGTTTCAGTTCTGGGGCGATTGGCTTCATATCGGCCTGGTGGCAGGCATCTTCGCGCTGGGACAGGTGACCGAGGGCAATTTCCTGACGCCCAAGCTGGTTGGCAGCTCGGTCGGGTTGCACCCTGTCTGGCTGCTGCTGGCCCTGTCCGTCTTTGGCGCGCTGTTCGGCTTTGTGGGTATGCTGGTTGCTGTTCCGGTTGCCGCAGCGCTGGGCGTGGTCGCCCGGTTCCTGACCTCAATCTATCTGGACAGCCGCCTGTATACCGGCCTCGACGGGTTGAAGCAGGAAGACGAATAAATGGCCCAACAACTCAGCTTTGATTTACCGGCCAAAACCGCACTGGGCCGCGAAGATTTTTTTGTCTCGCCCGCCAATGCGCTGGCCGTTGCGATGATCTCGGCGACGTCGTGGCCCGGCAACAAGCTGGTCCTCAGCGGCCCTGCCGGGTCTGGCAAAACGCATCTGGCCCATGTCTGGGCTGCCGAAACCGGCGGGCGAATCATTCAGGCCCGCGATGTGCGGTACGAAGACGTGCCCGCCTTGGCCAGCACTCCGGTAGCGGTCGAAGATATTCCGATGGTCGCAGGCGACCTCGATCAGCAGAAAACCCTGTTTCACCTGCACAATCTGGTGCTGGCAGAAGGCCATGCGCTGTTGATGACCGGGCGGTTGGCGCCAAAGTTGTGGGAACTGCCACTGCCCGATCTGCAAAGCCGGATCGAAGGGGCGCATCACGTGGCGCTGGACCCACCGGACGATGCCCTTTTGGGGGCCGTTCTGGCAAAGCTGTTTGTCGACCGCCAACTGAATCCCGGACCAGACGTGATAGCCTATCTTGTCAAGCACATGGATCGGCGGTTCGAGACCGCAGCCGAGGTCGTAGCCCGGTTGGATCATCTGGCCTTGTCGGAAAAGCGGGAAATCACCCGCGCTCTTGCGATCCGGGTGCTAAACGCGGACATGACAGATGTCGCATCCGACAATTGACCCGCACACTGCGATTTCGCATTCTGCCACCCGAATATCTGGAAAAGACATGGATCAGATCGCAGAAGCCAAAATCCCGGACTGGGGATCGTTCGGCAAGCCCTTGTTCGACAACCCCGAGGCCCGCGCCCTGTCGCGGGTGGGCGTGGTCGACGTTGGATCGAACTCGGTCCGGATGGTAATCTTTGACGGGGCCGCGCGATCCCCGGCTTATTTCTACAATGAAAAGATAATGTGCGAGCTGGGTGCGGGCCTGTCGGAATCCGGGTTCCTTAACCCGCGCGGGCGCAAGCGTGCGCTGTCCGCTTTGCGCCGGTTTCAGCAATTGGCCAATGATCTGGACCTACCGGGCCTGCATGTCGTGGCAACCGCTGCAGTGCGCGAAGCCAAGGATGGACCGGATTTTTGCAATCAGGTTCATTCGGAAACCGGTCTGACCGTTCAGGTTATAGACGGCGGCGAAGAGGCGCGCTTGTCCGCGCAGGGTGTGTTGCTGGGCTGGCCCGGGGCTTATGGCCTGATCTGCGACATTGGCGGTTCATCCATGGAACTGGCCGAGATTGGCGACGGTCAAGTCGGGCGCCGTCTGACCTCGGCCCTAGGGCCATTGAAACTACGCGATATCAAGGGCGGGCGGCGCGCGCGCAAGGCCCATATCAAGGCCACCATGGAAGAACTGCGGGATCAGCTGGGGCCGCAGCGGGATCGCCTGTTTCTGGTGGGCGGCAGCTGGCGTGCTTTTGCACGTCTGGACATGCTGCGCCGGGGTTATCCGCTGAACGTGCTGCATGAATACCGCATGACCACAAAGCAGGTCCGTGAGACCATAAAATTCATCGAAAAAGGTGATCCGGATCAACTGCGCAGTCAGGCGGGCGTGTCTAGTTCCCGCATGGCGCTAATCCCCTATGCGATGGACGTTCTGGCGCGGCTGATCCGCACCTTCAAACCAAAGGACATCGCGATCTCAAGCTATGGCATCCGCGAAGGGTTGCTGTACGAACAAATGCCGCAGATTCTGCGCGACCGTGACCCGTTGATCGAAGCCAGCTACTTCTCCGAAGCCAAAGATGCCCGTCTGCCCGGATTTGGCAAACACCTGTTTGATTTTGTCATGCCGTTGTTCAAATCCGCTCCAAAGGCACGCGTGCGCCTGATCAAGGCTGCCTGCCTGCTGCACGACGTCAGCTGGCGCGCTCATCCTGATTACCGAGCCGAAATCTGTTTCGACAATGTCACCCGCGCCAATCTTGGCGGGCTGAAACATTCAGAACGGGTCTTTATCGGCCTTGCGCTGCAACACCGATATCGCAACAAGCGCGAGGGCAACCGGTTCGAGCCACTTTATAAACTGCTGGACGAGAAAGATCAGAAACAGGCTGAAATTCTGGGCAAGGCAATGCGCTTTGGCGCCATGCTGTGGATGCACCACGATGTCAAAATGGGCACGCTGCGATTCTATCCCAAAAAGCGTCAGCTTGAACTGCGGCTGCCCAAAGCCGCAGAGCCATTGTTCAGTGAGGTGGCCGAAGCGCGCCTGAATTCCTTGGCGAATGCCCTAAAGTCAGAGGTTCACGTCACTATCCGAGGTTAGATTTCCGTCGCTCCGTCGGCTTCTTCCTCGATTTGCTCGGGTTCTTCTGGTTGATCCTCAGGCTTTTTGCGGATGATGATATCCCCATTGGGCAATATCTCAGGCGCTTCATAGGCGCTCCAGTCCTCGATCTCACCCGCCAGTTCGGCCAAGGCTGGGCCCATCTCTTCAAAGAATGACTGCATTGCCGGGCCAAATTGGCTGACCAGCCCCTGCAAGTCTTCCAGCGCGGGTTCCATTTCCTTGCGCAAACCTTCAAAAAACAGTTCGGCCCCCTGCTCCATCAAGGATTTGCCGGTATCTTCCTCGGCCTGTGCGGGCAAGGCCAGCGCGACCGATAACGCGCAGATCGCAATGAGATGTTTCATGTCAAAGAATATAAGCAGAGCCTTACGTCGATAAAAGGTCACAACGCGATATCCAGAGTAACGGGGAAGTGGTCGGACGCGGTCAACAAGGCCTGATGCAAGTCCTCTGACGCACGAAGGCCTGCGTCTTTGAAAGGGTGCCAGATACGCCACGCCGGACGTTTGGCGCGCAGGTTTTCACTGACCATGATGTAGTCCAGCAGCGCCTCAAGATACCGCCCACCCTCGCGGGCAAACCGGGCGGTTGACGGCTCTGCGTCCGTCCCTGCGGCATGCGGGTCAAACAATCCGGCCTGCAGCAGAATTTCGACCGAGGATCGGCCAAACAGGTGTTCAAACTCATCCAGCCCCGGCCCATCGTTCAAATCGCCTAGCAGGATGACCTGTTCCTCGGCCTCGACATGCGCTTTGACACGCCGAGACAGCCACACGGCCTGCGCCAGTTGCTTGCGGCGATTCGCGATCGAGATGCGGATCGCCTCATCCCGCGATCCCGCCCCGTGCGGGGCCTTGGATTTCAGATGCGCCCCGATCAGGCGAAGCTGCGCGCCTGATCGGATCTGCACCGCCAGTTCCATCGGGGGTTTGGAAAAACGCACAAGATCCTCGGTCGCATCGATATCGAGGTCGATATGGAACACGTCGTCGAACCTGGGGGCCGCATCGTTGCCCGCAACCGGGTCGTGCCGCGCTTGCAGCACATTCGGATCGTAAAGCAGCGCCAGCTCTTGATGGGTATCGTTGGGAAACCCCATCACCGCGTGAGAGGTGCGCAGATCAAACGCCTCGGCAAAATTCTGCAAAGCACGGATGGTGTCCTGCGATTTCCCGGAATTGGGGGCTTCGACAATCAAAACTGCATCCGCGTCAATTGCCGTCAGAACCTTGGCGATGGCCTCGACCTGCTGCGCTTTGGTGACGTTGTGACGACCGGACCAGCGATCATTGACGACCAAATTATCATTGCGGTCAAACAGGTTGGCGAACCATTCAATATTGTAGGTCGCCAACCGCATTCGCCTACGCCTGTGCGCCGTTGATCTCGTCCCAGGCGCGGTTGATGTCGATCATCTTTTTCTCGGCCAGACGGATGGCTTCCTCGGGCACGCCGCGTGCCATCATCGCGTCGGGATGGGTATCACGAACAAGTTGCCGCCAGATCTTGCGGATTTCAGGCAGCGGCATGTCGTGCGGCACTCCCAACACGGTATAAGGGTCATTGGGTGCGTCAGGCACAAACCGCGCGCGCAAGGCCATGAACTGCGCGTCGGTCTGACCGAAAATGCGGCTGACCTGTTCCAGAAATTCGTTCTCGTTTGGGTGATAGAACCCGTCGGCCATGGCGATGTGAAACAGCCCCTCCATCAGGTCGCACAGCGTGGTGCTGTCATCGGCAAACATGCGGGCAATCTTGCGGGCATAGTCCTGATAACCGGCAACGTCCGTCCGGGCCATGTCGAAAACACGTGCGGCACCGGCCTCATCATCGCGGGCAATCTGGAAGACATCGCGAAAGGCGGTGACCTCATCCCGCGTCACCTGCCCGTCAGCCTTTGCCATCTTCGCACCCAGCGCGATCACGGCAATTGCAAACGCAACCGAGCGTTCCGGCGGCGTGCGCAATTTTTCAAATACGTCCGTAAGGCTTTCACCTTGGGCAAGCGCACTTAGCGCATCGGATATGCGGGTCCAGATCGACATGGGCGCACCCTAGCGTCCGAAATCGCGACTGTCAGGTACGACAGGTGGGTCAGAGGAAATAATTTTCTGCATCAGCACAAGATCCAACCGTTTGCCCCATTTGAATCCAACCTCTGGCATGTGCCCCACTTGCTTAAACCCCAGCGCCGCGTGGAATGCGACCGCCCCAGGATTCGCCGAGGAGATCCCGGCCACCAGCACATGCACACCTTCCACCCGGGCGGCGGTAAAAAGCGCCGCCATCAATGCCCTCCCAACCCCTTGCCCCCGCGCATCAGGGGCCAATTGGATCGTAAGCTCGCGGCACTGCGCGTAACCTGGCCCGGAGCGGTATGGGCCGTAGGTGGCAAAACCCACAACTTGCTTGCCTTTTCCCGCAACCCAATAGCCGTCCCCACGAGAAACGATATCCTTGGCGATGCTTTCGACGCTGCGCTCATCCGTGGTGAAGGTCACAAGCGTATCGCGGATGATCGTGTTGGTGATTTCCGCGATTGAGGCGGCGTCCGCGACCTTTGCGCGCCGTATTTTCATTCCAGCACGCGGGGGCCATGCGGGGTTTCGAACTCGGCCCGCAAGGCGGCCGGACCGGTATCGAACACCACGGTTTCCAGATTACCCAGCAACCGCGCCAGATCCAAAGCGTCAGGATGAAAAACCACCAAACGTCTCAGGCGGCATCCACTGCCTTGCAACATACGCGCCGGGTGCAGATCGCCGTGCCATTGAATGAGCGCAGGAAACAGATTGTCGAATGGCAGCCGCCCGTTGGGCGGGACCGCCATTTGCCACCTCAGCGCGCCTCGGGTCAGGTCAATTGGTTGGCCTACGCCATCTGGGAATATGGACAGTGCGGCCTGGATATCTGAGACCCGGCATATCCAGTTTGTTAGGCGCGGCTGGCCAGAAAATCGATCCAGATCGAACCACCGTGTGCGCTTTAGTTTTGGTGCCTGCGGATCAATCGCGATGGCCTCGAGATAAAGCCCATCCCGCAAACCCAGTAACCGGTTGTGCGTGCCGAATGCATCATGTTTACCGCCCGCCTGCAGTGGCACTCCCAATGCCTGTTCGATATGGGCCGAGACTTCTTCCAATGTCTCACCCGCAACGGCCAAATGATCCAGTAACACGTGCGCTGCCTCCAACAAAAAACGACCAGATCCCGATGGATCTGGTCGCATGTTTTCGCCAACGGCGGTGAATCACAAGATTTTTCGCCGAAAAATCTTGGCTGGCCTCAGCCTTTTGCTTCTCGGATCAGACGCAGGATATCCTGCGCGGCCTCGGGGATATTGGTTCCCGGACCAAAGATCGCCTTCACGCCATGGTCATAAAGGAACTGATAATCCTGCTGCGGGATCACGCCGCCACAGATCACAATGATGTCCTCTGCCCCGGCTTTCTTGAGTTCCTCAACCAGTTGCGGCGCCAGTGTCTTGTGCCCCGCGGCCTGCGAGGAAATGCCAACCACATGCACATCGTTATCAACTGCGTCTTGCGCAGCTTCGGCAGGTGTTTGGAACAACGGGCCAACGTCCACGTCAAACCCGATATCGGCAAAGGCTGTGGCGATGACTTTGGCACCCCTGTCATGCCCGTCCTGCCCCATCTTGACCACCAGCAAACGGGGGCGACGGCCTTCGGCTTCGGCGAACTCCTCAATGGATTTCTGGATCGCAGCAAAGCCCTCATCACCTTCGTAAGCCGCGCCGTAGACACCGGCCAAAGTCTTCACCTCGGCGCGGTGGCGGCCGAATTCTTTCTCCATTGCCATGCTGATCTCTCCTACGGATGCGCGGGCGCGGGCGGCCTCGACCGCAGCAGCCAGCAGGTTGCCACCCTCGCGGGCGGTCTTGGTCAGTGCGTCCAGCGCTTGTTGGCACGCAGCTTCGTCGCGGGTGGCGCGAATGCGTTCCAGACGTGCTACCTGAGCCTCACGTACGGCGACATTGTCGACGTCCAGGATGTCGATCGGATCTTCCTGTTCCTTGCGGTATTTGTTGACCCCGACGATAACCTCGTCACCCCGGTCGATCATCGCCTGACGACGGGCGGCGCTTTCTTCGATCCGCAGTTTCGGCATGCCCGAGGCTACGGCCTTGGTCATACCGCCCATTTCCTCGACTTCTTCCATCAATGCCCAGGCCTTTTCGACCAGTTCATTGGTCAGGCTTTCGATGTAGTAGGACCCGGCAAGCGGATCGACCACATCGGTCACGCCGGTTTCTTCCTGCAGTACCAACTGAGTATTCCGCGCGATACGTGCCGAGAAATCGGTGGGCAGCGCAATCGCCTCGTCCAGCGCGTTGGTATGCAGCGATTGGGTACCGCCCAGAACCGCACTCATCGCCTCATAGGCGGTGCGGATCACGTTGTTGTAAGGGTCCTGCTCTTGAAGCGACACACCAGAAGTCTGGCAGTGGGTGCGCAGCATCTTCGACCGCTCGGATTTTGCTCCGAACTCGGTCATAACCCGGTGCCACAAGGTGCGTGCGGCACGCAGTTTGGCAATCTCCATGAAGAAGTTCATGCCTATGGCAAAGAAAAACGACAGGCGTCCAGCGAATTTGTCCACATCCATCCCGGCCTGCGTTGCGGCGCGTACGTATTCACGCCCGTCCGCCAAAGTATAGGCCAGCTCCTGCACCAAGTTCGCTCCGGCTTCCTGCATGTGATAGCCGGAGATCGAGATCGAATTGAATTTGGGCATCTCATTCGACGTGAATTCAATAATATCCGAGATGATCTTCATCGAAGGATCGGGCGGATAAATATATGTGTTGCGCACCATGAACTCTTTCAGAATGTCGTTCTGAATAGTCCCCGACAGAACGGATTTGTCGTGCCCCTGCTCTTCGCCCGCCACGATAAAGCTGGCAAGGATGGGGATCACCGCACCGTTCATCGTCATCGATACCGAGACCTTGTCCAACGGGATGCCATCGAACAGGATTTTCATATCTTCAACGCTGTCGATGGCCACACCAGCCTTGCCGACATCGCCAACCACGCGCGGGTGGTCACTGTCATAGCCCCGGTGCGTCGCCAGATCGAAAGCAACCGAGACGCCCTGTTGGCCCGCAGCCAGATTGCGGCGGTAAAAAGCGTTCGATTCCTCGGCCGTCGAGAACCCGGCATACTGGCGAATTGTCCACGGCCGCCCCGCATACATCGTCGCCTTCACTCCGCGCGTAAACGGACCGAAACCGGGCAACGATCCCATATGCGGAAGATTTGCAGTGTCCTCCTGCGTATAGAGCGGTTTGACGTCGATGCCTTCCAACGTCTCTTTCGTCAGATCCTCCAACGGACGCCCGCGCAGCTCTTTTTCGGCTAGCGCGCGCCAGTCTTTCGTATCGGTCATAGCGATATCCTTTTTTCAATTCGGGTCGCGCTGGGGCCTGGCCTGCGCGTTGTGGTGTTCGGAAGGGTTGGTTCAGACAGCGCTTTACGCAAAATTTTGAACCTTTGATGCAATTCGCCGGTCGCATTCACCGACGCAGGGGCTATATTCAATTCAACAGGAGGCCCCATGATACGAACGCTTGCCCTTGTTTTCTCGGCACTATTCCCGCTGGCCGCCTTGGCTGCCGACGGGTCCGCACCGGTGGAAGACGAATTTGTTCGCCCTACTGGTGACAGCGATCTCAGTGAGTTTCTTTGGGTCAAACGGCCCATCGTCGTTTTTGCCGACACGCCAGCCGACCCGCGGTTCCAGCAACAGATCGATATGCTGACCGAAGGCGAGGCAGCGATGCGCGACCGTGATGTGGTCGTGCTGACCGACACCGACCCTTCGGCGCGGTCTCCGATCCGGTCGCAGCTGCGGCCTCGCGGGTTCCAAATGGTATTCGTCGACAAGGACGGCGTGGTCAAACTGCGCAAACCGTCCCCATGGAGCGTGCGTGAAATCGGCCGGTCCATCGACAAAACCCCCCTGCGCGAACGCGAGATTCGCGAGCGGCGCCAGGGCGGCTGAACGCATTCGCCACGCCCAAAGCACCCGGCGCAAAACGCCGTGACCATTTGGATATATGACGAACGCGCGGACATGATCACTCGAACTCGATGATCACGTCGTCCACGGCCAGACTGTCGCCGGGGCCTGCGTTGATCTTGGCGACCACACCTTTCTTCTCGGCGCGCAGGATATTTTCCATCTTCATTGCCTCGACCGTACAAAGCGCCTGACCTTCCTGAACCTCCTGACCTATTTCGACGTCGATCTTCACGATCAGTCCGGGCATCGGGCAGAGCAGCATTTTCGAGGTATCAGGTGGCAACTTCTCGGGCATCAGTTTGGCCAGTTCTGCCTGACGCGGTGTACGGACATGAACTTTCAGGTCAGCACCTCGATTGCGAATACGGAAGCCGCCAGAGATTTTGCCGACCTTCAGAACAAGCGGAGCGCCGTCTACATCTAGCAACGCAAGCTGATCGCCCGGTGTCCAATCTGATGCAACACGCATCACCGCACCGTCAGTGAACGTAACCGTTGACCCGTCATGATCCGCCTCGATGGCAAGTTCGAAATCCTGACCTTGCAGGGTAACGGTCCAATCGGTTCCGACCTTACGCTCGTGATTATCCATGCGGCCCGAAACACGGGTGCGGCGAATCTCAGCAACACGATGCATCGCCGCGCATGAGGCCGCGATGCGACGCAAGTCGGCCTCGGGCAAGGTTACACCTTCAAACCCGTCGGGATATTCTTCGGCGATGAAGGCCGTTGTCATATCGCCGCTGACGAATTTCGGGTGATCCATCACAGCGGACAGGAACGGCAGGTTGTGACCGATGCCTTCGACCTCGAAACTGTCCAGCGCTACACGCATCGCCTCAATCGCGGCTTCACGGGTCGGGGCCCAGGTACACAGCTTAGCGATCATCGGGTCGTAATACATGCTGATCTCGCCGCCTTCATAGACGCCGGTATCGTTGCGCACGGCGGCCTCACCATTGGGCGCGTCACCCTGCCACTTGCCGTTGACCAACATTGGACCAGCAGCGGTTTCCTGCGGCGGGCGATAGCGGGTCAAACGGCCAATCGACGGCAGGAAGTTGCGATACGGGTCCTCCGCATACAGACGGTTTTCGATGGCCCAGCCGGTCAGGGTCACGTCGTCCTGCGTGATGGACAGAGGCTCACCCGCAGCAACGCGAATCATCTGTTCGACCAGGTCGACGCCGGTGATCAACTCGGTCACTGGGTGTTCCACCTGCAGGCGTGTGTTCATTTCAAGGAAGTAGAAGTTCTTGTCGCCATCCACGATGAATTCCACCGTACCCGCGCTGGCGTAGTTCACAGCCTTGGCCAGAGCGACAGCTTGTTCGCCCATCGCCTTGCGGGTTTCGGGGTCAAGGAAGGGCGACGGGGCTTCTTCCACGACTTTCTGGTTCCGGCGCTGGATCGAACATTCACGCTCGCCCAGATAAATCCCGTTGCCGTGGCTGTCGCACAGCACCTGAATTTCGATATGGCGCGGCTGGGTCACGAATTTCTCGATGAAAATCCGGTCATCGCCAAACGAATTCGCGGCCTCGTTCTTGGATGACTGGAACCCTTCGCGCGCTTCTTCGTCGTTCCACGCGATCCGCATGCCTTTACCGCCGCCACCGGCGCTGGCCTTGATCATGACCGGATAACCGATTTCGTTCGAAATCTTCACCGCCTCATCGGCGTCTTCGATCAGGCCCATATAACCGGGAACAGTCGAAACACCCGCATCCTGCGCGATTTTCTTCGAGGTGATCTTGTCACCCATGCTTTCAATCGCACCAACCGGGGGACCCACAAAAGCCACGCCTTCGGCATCCAATGCCTCGGCGAATTTGGCGTTTTCAGACAGAAAACCGTAACCCGGATGCACCGCCTGCGCCCCGCTCTGGCGGATGGCATCCATCACCTTGTCGATCACAATATAGGACTGGTTCGCGGGCGGCGGGCCGATGTGTACGGCCTCATCCGCCATCGATACATGCAACGCTTGTCTGTCCGCGTCCGAGTATATGGCAACTGTGCCGATACCCATCTTGCGTGCAGTCTTGATGACCCGGCAGGCGATCTCACCCCGGTTGGCGATCAGGATCTTGTTGAACATGGAACGTCCTTTGTCTTGATGTTCTGGAAACGCAAAACGCCGCCGCAGGGCGTAAACCCTGCGACGGCGTGATGCGCAATGGCAACCGGAGCGGCGGGCGCCCCGAATTCTTGGTTAGTAACAGTTCTTCTGTGTTTTGCAGTACAGCACGTTGCCCGCAGCCCCGACTGCTGCGCCGACAAACGGATCCGCTCCGATGACCGCCGAACCCAGTGCCCCTGCGCCGCCGCCAAGCAACGCCTGTTCACCGAATGAGTCGCCGCAGGCAGCAAGGCCCGCGCAGGTCGCAACGGCCAGGAAGAATTTTGAGATTCGCATGTGTTCTGCCCCTTTAGCTTTCTTGATGCATTGGGGCGCAGATGCCGGAACCAAGCGCTGTTATTCAATAACAAGCGCTGGAAATGGATGTTTTGCGCAGATTTATGCCGCATTAAGCCTGCATTGTGCGCAAAGAAAAACGCGGGCAGGATTTTGTGGGTTTCACAAACCTGCCCGCGGAAGGAAGGGGTACGGAATAGTAGGTGCTTGTGCGGCGCAGGCAAAGTAGAGCCGCACGGCCCGATCACATTGCACGGCACAAATGAGGCCGCAAACAAAGTATTGTTTCCACCCAAATTTCCGGCCAGAATTCGCCCATAAGGCGAATTCCCGCGCAAAATCGTGCCGACACCGGGTCGTCCCGACTGGAAAACGCCATCCTCTGAATCAGTCACACTTCCGTTACAATTCGCGCTTCCGAGGCGATTTTCTGCATGTGCAACATCACGTTTCAGTTCGCTGTTCTCATTTGAAAAAGTCTTTGCGAACGTATGGTTAACCGATCTGTTCACCTTGCTGTGAAAAATACCGACTCTTTGCACAATTTTGCTTGAGGAAAACGGCGCTTTCTTTGCCGTTCTCGTGATTTCCCCCACTGACGTTTGCGTGAAACTTTGCGTGGGCACACTCGCACACAAGGAATCAACTGCATGATTACAAATAGAAAAAAGGCACTCTTGCTTGCTGCCTCTGCGCTTAGCGTCACGGGCACGCTCGCGCTCGCTCAAGATGCCGGAACCCAGGCAGAACTGGATGCGCTGCGCGCCCGCGTCGAGGCGCTGGAGACCGCAAATACCGGCTCTGGGGGCGGAGACGGAGACCTGAGGATCGGAAACACCACCTTGGACCTCTACGGCTACGTCAAGGCCGACTTTTTCTACGATACGGATTTCGAACTTGGCGATTTGGCCGATACGTCGCGGATTGGTGAGCCCCAATTTGCCACGGATGGAACCTTTGGCGCCACGGTTCGCCAATCTCGGGTCGGATTGCGCACGACGACGCCAAGTGCATTGGGCGATATCGGTGGTCAACTGGAACTGGATCTTTTCTCCGGCGGTACGGACGGTCCGGCCGAATTGCGTCTGAGACACGCCAACATCACAATCGGTGACCACTGGTTGATCGGTCAGTACTGGACCAACTTCCAGCCGCTGGATACCTACCCGACCTCTGTGGAATTCAACGGCCCCGTTGGTATCCCCTTCGCGCGTGTCCCTCAGGTACGCTTTACGAATAAGATTGGCGGCAACGCAACCTTTGCCCTTTCGGTTGAAGAAAATGTCGGCGCTTCGAATTCCGATGATCCGGTTCTGACGGCGTCGGCGGAATATAATGACGGGAAATACATCGCCCGAGCCTCGGCCTTGTACGGCAGGGCACAATCCGGTGATGTCGAAGTTGATCAAACCGGCTTTACTCTGTCGGCTGGTATCCGTCCCTGGGAAGGTGGTCTGTTTCAGGTCAACTACGTCGACGGCGAAGCGCTTGGCCCATATCTGATCGGCTTCGGGGACGCCATCGTCGGTGGCGAGGCCAACGACGTTGACGGCTTTACCGTCGAACTCCGGCAGCAAATTAGCGAAAAGTGGAATGTCGGCATTGCCTATGGCGAAGAAGATTACGACCTGCCCACCTCGACCGGAACTCTGGCTTTTACCGAGCTTGAGACAATCCACGTCAATGCCTTCTACAAGGCAACCGACGATCTGACGTTCAGCGCCGAATATTTCTTTGGCGAACGCAACGACGCGTCTACAGGCCGGACATTTGACTCGGACCGTGTTCAATTCGCGGCCCAGCTGAATTTCTAGGCACACAAATCCACCCTGCCCGATCCTGGGCAGGGTTTTTTCCGAAGTTTCCCCCGAATGGATATGCGCGACAGCGGGTTGCACGGATCAGCGTATCCCGTCGAAGATATCGGGGAACGACATGCGCGCCGCGTCCACATCAATCACCAGCAGCGCATCATAGCTGGCCGGATCGAACGGATCTTCGGCCGCGATCACCTCACGCTCGAACAACCAACTTAGGCGACCGGCGTCCAGGTTGCCACGCTCGAACGGCTGGTCTCCGAAATTCTGCCACAGCGCTTCCATAAACGCCGCATCCGCACGGCGATCGGCGGGTTTGCGGTCACGGAACCGCTCGCGCCGGGCAATCGGGGTTACGCCCTTGGGATTGGCGCGGCGAATGGTGAACTGAAAATCAGTTCCGGCCAGACGTCCGGGGAATCCGCGGTGCTTCAGCATGCCAGCACCTCGTTGTTCGATATATTCCGGGAAACAAACTTGTACCCGAGTGCAGACGGGATCATTTCGCGCACCTCCAAAGCCGCTATGGTGATCAGGAACGCTCGGACGTGGTGAAAACGGGGTTTCATGGTCAGAGCCCCTCCCAGATACATTGGGATTGCTCCAGCCGGTAGGCTTCAAAGTACTGAGTTGCATCAGGTGAAGATCGCCCGAATTCAAGGGGTCGATCAGAAAGCGATATCACGACCCGCGCCGGATCAAGCTCGTATTTCGCGACATAGGCCACCGCAAGGGTTTGGCACAGATGTTCCATGTCCACCGAGGCCACATCATACCCGATCCGTCCAACGTCCGATCCGATCTTGGGCGCGATAAAACGGAACCTGACCCACAGCTCGCCCGGGTTGTTGTCCAGCAGCACATCACTCAGATGCACCGGCTGACCAGAGGGGACAGGCAACAGGTTTTCGGATTGAGCGATTGCAGGGGAGGTCCATGCCAGAAACGCCAGTACAAAAGCGCGATCCCAGACCCACAAGTGGGCTCCTCTCTCCGGGATCGCGCGCGCATGGCTTTCGGCCCGCGCGTGTTTGTATCTGGTAAGACGTCTCATCTAGCAGCTTTGGCCTCAAAGTCAAACGTACCGACAGTTACTCTTGCCATGACCCGCCCAAGGAGCATTCTGCAAAGGGCAGGTCATTCAGCGCAGTCCGTTACAGCGGAATGTTGTCGTGCTTTTTCCACGGGTTTTTCAGCTGCTTGTTGCGCAGGCTGGCAAACGCGCGCGACACTCGGCGCCGGGTGGATTGCGGCATGATCACCTCGTCGATGAAACCGCGCTCAGCCGCAACAAAGGGGTTGGCAAAGCGATCTTCGTAGTCCTGCGTGTGCTGCGCGATCTTTTCAGCATCGCCCAGATCGGCACGGTGGATGATCTCAGTCGCGCCCTTGGCACCCATCACCGCGATTTCAGCTGTGGGCCAAGCATAGTTGAAATCGCCGCGCAGGTGCTTGGAGGCCATAACGTCATAGGCGCCACCATAGGCTTTGCGAGTAATCACGGTGACCTTTGGAACCGTCGCTTCACCATAGGCAAACAACAGCTTGGCGCCGTGCTTGATCACCCCGCCATATTCCTGCGACGTCCCCGGCAGGAATCCGGGCACGTCCACCAGCGTCAGGATCGGGATTTCAAAACAATCGCAGAACCGCACGAACCGCGCCGCCTTGCGCGAGCTGTCAATGTCCAGACATCCGGCCAGAACCATCGGCTGGTTCGCCACGACACCCACAGTCTGTCCTTCCAACCGGATGAAACCAGTGATGATGTTCTTGGCGTAATCTTCCTGAATTTCGTAGAAATCGCCCTCATCCGCCACCTTGGTGATCAGCTCTTTCATGTCGTAGGGCGTGTTGGGATTGTCTGGGATCAGAGTATCCAGCGAGGTTTCAACCCGTTCGGGGCTGTCAAAGAACGGACGAACGGGCGGTTTCTCTTGGTTGTTCAGCGGCAGGAAATCGACCAGACGGCGCACCTCGGCCAGTGCTTCGACGTCGTTTTCAAACGCGCCATCGGCGACCGAGGACTTCTTGGTGTGGGTCGACGCACCACCCAGTTCCTCTGCCGTGACAACTTCGTTTGTCACGGTTTTCACCACATCGGGGCCGGTCACAAACATGTACGACGTGTCTTTGACCATAAAGATAAAGTCGGTCATCGCCGGGCTGTAAACCGCACCGCCCGCACATGGCCCCATGATCACGCTGATCTGAGGAACGACGCCCGAGGCCATGATGTTGCGCTGAAACACTTCGGCATAACCGGCCAGCGAAGCCACGCCTTCTTGGATTCTCGCACCCCCCGAGTCGTTGATTCCAATTACAGGCGCGCCGTTTTGGATCGCCATATCCATGATCTTGCAAATTTTCTGCGCATGGGTTTCCGACAGCGAACCACCAAACACGGTAAAATCTTGGCTGAACACATAGACCATGCGGCCATTGACTGTGCCCCAGCCGGTGACCACACCATCACCCGCAGGCTTTTGATTTTCCATCCCAAAGTCAGTGCAACGATGGTTGACGAACATGTCGAACTCTTCGAAACTGCCCTCATCCAACAACAGTTCGATCCGCTCGCGTGCTGTCAACTTACCGCGGCCGTGCTGCGCGTCGATACGCTTTTGCCCACCCCCAAGACGGGCGTCGTTGCGGCGGTCTTCAAGCTCAGTCAGGATGTCTTTCATGGCGCTAATTCCCTGTGAAATTTAGGCGAACACTATACGCACGGATGCCGTTGCCAAAGTACATTTCGGCAAATTTGCAAACCTTTGGCAACAAAGTTATGGAAAACTGTAAAATTGCAAAGTTTCATACTGAAACACCGTCTTGGATAGCATTCCCTGAAACGGTCATTATACCTGTGAACCATGCAGTTTAGTTCGCCTATGGCGCGTCGGTCGCCACCCACCATTTTCACGCTGGTTTTGCTGTCGGGGCTGTCCGCCCTCAGCCTGAACCTGTTCCTGCCCAGCCTCCCAAATATGGCGCTGCATTTTCAGACCGACTACAAGGTCATGCAACTGTCCATCGCGCTGTACCTGCTGGTCAATGCGGTGCTGCAGGTACTGATCGGCCCGATTGCGGATAAAGCGGGGCGTCGCCCTGTTTTACTGTGGGGATTGGCGCTGTTTCTGATCGCCACGCTGGGCTGTATCTATGCGCCGACGGCCGAGGTTTTTCTAGCCTTTCGAATGTGCCAGGCCATCGTGGTGGTCGGCATGGTGCTGAGCCGAGCAGCCGTCCGGGATCTTTATGATCAGGATCAGGCGGCCTCGATGATCGGCTATGTGACCATGGGCATGGCCATCGTACCGATGATCGGCCCTGCCATCGGCGGCCTGCTTGAGGAAAGCTTTGGGTGGAAAGCTAATTTCTGGCTGCCTTTCGGCCTGGGCGCTTTGACGCTGGCATTGACCTTTGTCGACTTTGGGGAAACCTCCGCCAAAAGCGGTAAAACGCTGGTACAGCAATTCCGAGAATATCCAGAGCTGCTGCGCTCACCTCGGTTCTGGGGCTATTCCTTGTCCTCTGCCCTGTCTTCGGGCGCGTTTTTTGCCTATCTGGGCGGCGCGCCCTTCATCGGTACGGAATTGTTCGGCCTCAGTGCCGCGCAGGTCGGCATCTATTTCGGCGCTCCTGCTGTCGGGTATTTTGTCGGCAATTTTCTCAGTGGTCGATACTCGGTCAGATTTGGCGTGAACCGGATGGTATACTGGGGATGTTGGCTGAACGCGATGGGTGTTGCCTTGTCGGCCATCCTGTTTCTGGCAGGTTTTGGCACCGCGCTCAGCTTCTTTGGCCTCATGACCTTTGTGGGCCTTGGCAACGGCATGACGATCCCCAACGCCACCTCGGGCGCCCTGTCGGTGCGTCCGCATCTGGCCGCCACCGCCTCGGGCCTCAGCGGCGCGATCATGCTGGGCGGTGGTGCGGGCCTCAGCGCCCTGGCCGGGACGTTGCTGACCCATGAAACCGGCGCCATGCCCCTGCTTTGGCTGATGCTGGCAACATCGGCGCTGGCGATCTGCGCGATTGCGTCCGTCATCCGACGCGAGAGGCAACTGGGCTTGTAACACAGCTTGCACCGCATGGTTTGCAAAGTTAGCTTGCCACAACGGAAAAGTTGCAAAGAAACGCCATGGCCACTCAAAAGCTATATGCCGGTGCGAAACTGCGCGAAATGCGCACGCGCCTGACCCTGACGCAAAAGGAATTCGCCACCAAATTGGGCGTCTCTTTGCCCTACTTAAACCAGATGGAGAACAATAACCGGCCGATCTCGACCACAGTTGTTCTGGCTCTGGCACAGGAGTTCGGTATGGATGTGACCGAGCTGAGCACCGGCGACAGCGAGCGTCTGGTCTCGGACATGCGCGAGGCTTTGGCCGACCCGGTTTTCGATGACGCCATACCACCACTGGCCGATCTGCGCCTGACGGCCTCGAACGCTCCTGCACTGGCGCGCGCGTTCATCGCACTGCACCGCACCTATCGCCAAACCCATGAACGGCTCGCTTCGCTGGACGAAGCTTTGGGTCGCGAGGACGCGCAGATTCAGGCCAGCCCCTGGGAAGAGGTGCGTGACTTTTTTCATTATTGCGACAACTACATCGACGCGGTCGACCGCGCGGCCGAACATTTTTCGACCCGCGCTGGTAAGGCCGATGGCATAAGGGCGGAAGCGATCAACAGTCTTAATGAGCGCGACATTCGGGTGCAATTTGTCGATATACCCGAAACACGGAAATACGACGCTGACAGCAAGACACTGCAACTCTCGTCCCGTATCGCGCCGCAAACACAAGTGTTTCAACTGCTGCTGCAATTGGCGCTTATCAGCCAGGACAAACTGCTCGAAGCCACCCTGGACTTCGCCAAGTTCCAAAGCGAGGAAGCCCGCGCCATCGCCAAGATCGGTTTGGCCAACTATTTCGCCGGGGCGTCCTTGATGCCTTACGACGCCTTTCTGACCGCAGCGCAGGATTATCGCCACGATCTGGAACTGCTCAGCAACCGGTTCGGCGCGTCAATCGAACAAGTGGCACACCGGCTTTCCACACTGCAACGCCCCGGTGCCAAAGGCATCCCGTTCTTCTTTGTCCGCGTTGATCAGGCTGGTACGATCACCAAACGCCATTCGGCCACTCGCCTGCAATTTGCACGTTTCGGCGGTGCCTGCCCCCTGTGGAATGTCCACCGTGCCTTTGAAACGCCCGGCCATTTCCTGCGGCAACTGGCGGAAACACCCGACGGCGTGCGCTATATCTCTCTGGCTCGGGATGTTTCGAAATCGGGCGGTTCCTATGGCGCGCCGGTGCGTCGCTATGCCATCGCGCTTGGGTGCGAAATCCGCCACGCCGAAGCGCTGGTCTATGCCGACAATCTCGACATCAATAACGCCAGCGCCTATGAGCCCATCGGCATCTCGTGCCGTATCTGCGAACGGCAAACCTGCCACCAACGCTCGGTCCCGCCGCTGGAACGCCGCCTGTCGATCGACGCCCACACCCGTGGAACCCTGCCATATAAGGTCACCTGATCTTCACCTGGCCTGAAAGTACTTCGGGGGAGTCGCGGCCTGCGGCGACGGGGGCATCGCCCCCGCCTTAAGGTTTAGGCTTTCGACAAGATCGCCCAGATCTCATCCTTGAGCGCCGCGCGCTTCTTGCGCATTTCACCCTCGGTCAGATCTTCGACTGGTTCGATGTTGGTCTCGGCCCGATGCACGATGCGGTTGATCTCGTGATACTCATCCGCCAGCCGGGCAAAATGTGCATCCGATTGCTTGAGCTGGCTCATCAGCTCGACCTTATCCGGAAACTCTTCGGCCAGTTCATGCGGGGTGTGGGACATTCCTGTTCGCTCCTCAAAATATGTCGTTGCGATTCAAGTCTATACGTCTTTTCCACACCCTGCTTTGACGCGGATCAAATCACCGCTGCGCTGTTGCCCATGCCGGATGAATCCACGGGCGGTCATTGGCTTTTGGCAGGGTTTCTTTACCCAACAGATGATCCGACATTTTCTCACCGACCATGATCGACGGCGCGTTGAGGTTGCCGTTGGTGATCTGCGGAAAGATCGAGCTGTCGGCGACGCGCAGGCCGTCCACACCAATCACACGACCCTCAGGATCGACCACCGCATTCTTGTCATCGGCCCGACCCATGCGACAGGTGCCGCAGGGGTGATAGGCGCTTTCGGCATGTTCGGCGATGAAGCCATTCAGCTCTTCGTCTGTCTGCACGTCGGCACCCGGCTGGATTTCCTTGCCCGCATAGGGTTTGAACGCATCTTGCCCGAAAATCTCGCGGGTCAGGCGGATACATTTGCGGAAGTCCTCCCAATCCGTTTCGTGGCTCATGTAGTTGAACCGGATCACCGGCGCGTCCTCGGGCTTGGCCGAGCGCAGCGTGACTGCCCCACGCGAAGGCGAGCGCATCGGCCCCACATGCGCTTGAAAGCCATGCCCCTCGGCCGCCGCCTGCCCGTCATACCGAACAGCAATCGGCAGGAAGTGATACTGGATGTCCGGGTATTCGACACCGGGGTTCGACCGGATGAAGGCCGCGCTTTCGAACTGGTTCGACGCGCCAAGGCCGGTTTTGGTAAACAGCCACTGCGCCCCGATCAAGCCCTTGCTGATCAGGTTCCAGTGCTTATACAGCGTGATCGGCTGCAGCGAAGCCTGTTGGATATAAAGCTCCAGATGGTCCTGCAAATTCGCCCCCACACCGGGGCGATCAGCGACAACTTCGATCCCATGTTCGGCCAGATGTGCCGCCGGACCAATGCCCGACAACATCAGCAGCTTGGGCGAGTTGATCGAGGATGCGGCCAACACCACCTCGCGCCGCGCGCGGATAATTTCCTTTTTACCACCACGCACCAGCTCAACACCCGTCGCACGGCCGTTCTCTATCACCACGCGCGCGGCCAGCCCGCGCACGATATCGCAGTTTTCACGATTGAGCGAAGGCTTCAGGTAAGCATTCGCAGCCGACCAGCGCCGCCCTTTCCAGACGGTCTGCTCCATCGGGCCAAAGCCTTCCTGTTTTTCGCCGTTATAATCTCCAGTGACTTCATAGCCAGCTTGCTGACCAGCATCGACAAAGGCCTGAAACAGCGGATTTTCACGGGGACCGCGCGAAACATGCAACGGCCCATCAGTGCCGCGCCATTCAGGATCACCACCATGGCCACCATCATGCCAGGTCTCCATACGCTTGTAGTAGGGCAGCACATCCGAATAGGACCAGCCATCAGCCCCCATCTCGGCCCAGGTGTCAAAGTCACGCGCATGACCGCGTACATAGACCATGCCGTTGATCGAGGATGACCCACCGATCACCTTGCCACGCGGACAGGCCAGACGGCGGTTATTCAGGTGCGGCTCAGGCTCGGAATGATAGCCCCAGTCATAGCGCGACATATTCATCGGATAGCTCAGCGCCGCGGGCATTTGGATGAACGGACCGGCATCGGTGCCGCCGTGTTCGATCACCAGAACCGAGGCCCCAGCCTCGCTCAGGCGATAAGCCATCGCGCATCCTGCGGATCCTGCGCCAACGATGACGAAATCTGCTTCCATTATTTGGTCTCCATGCCCCGCCGAACCAAGTTGCGAATTTTCGGCGAGGTATCTTCGATTAGGTTGATAAGTCTATTCGCCACGCGGAAAACGGGCGTTTTCCTCGACGACATTCAGATCCATGTGATTGCGCATGTAGCGTTCCGATGCCTTCTGCAGCGGCTGGTAATCCCACGGGTAATACCCACCCTGCCGCAGCGCCTCGTACACCACCCAGCGGCGGGCCTGGCTGGCGCGGACATCCGCGTCGAACTGATCCAAATCCCAGCGCGCTTCGGACTTGGCGCGCAGCGATTCCAGCGTTCCGGCATGCGTCGGGTCTTCGGCCAGATTGGCCTGTTCGTGCGGGTCGGCTTCAAGATCGAACAACTGGTCCGGGTCCAGCGCGCAGCGGTTATATTTCCACTTGCCATAGCGCAGCGAAACCAGCGGGGCATAAGACGCCTCGGCCGCGTATTCCATTGCTACGGGCGCGGTGCGCTCAACGCCCTTGGCCAGCGGCACGAGGTCTTCCCCATCGGTCCAAGGTTCGATCTCGGCCATGTCGACACCTGCCAACGCACCCAATGTCGGCGTCACGTCGATTGTCGAAACTGGCGTGCCGATCCGGCCGGCAGGCAAGTCAGGGGCCGAAATCATCAGCGGAACACGGGACGAGCCCTCGAAGAAGGTCATCTTGAACCACAATCCACGCTCACCCAGCATATCGCCGTGATCCGAGACAAAGAGGATGATCGCCTCTTGCCGTGTACTTTCCAGCACTTCAAGAATCTCGCCTATCTTGTCGTCCAGATACGAAATATTGGCAAAATAGGCGCGGCGGGATTTGCGGATATCTTCTTCGGTGATGTCGAAGCTGCGCCAGTCATTGGCGTCAAAAATCCGTTTGGAGTGCGGGTCTTGGTTGTCATAGCCAAGGTCCGCGACCTCGGGCAGCAGATGTTCGCAATCCTCGTACAGGTCCCAATACTTGCGGCGCGCCACATAGGGATCATGCGGATGGGTAAAGCTGACGGTTACGCACCAGGGTCGGTCATCCTTACCGCGCGCCAGATCATACAGCTTGGTTTTGGCGTTATAGGCGACCTCGTCGTCGTATTCCATCTGGTTGGAAATCTCGGCCACGCCTGCGCCCGTCACCGAGCCCATGTTGTGATACCACCAATCAATCCGTTCACCCGGTTTGCGGTAGTCGGGCGTCCAGCCGAAATCGGCCGGATAGATATCGGTGGTCAGGCGATCCTCGAACCCGTGCAACTGATCGGGGCCGACGAAATGCATCTTGCCGGACAGGCAAGTGTAATACCCCGCACGGCGCAGATGGTGCGCATAGGTGGGGATGTCGCTGCGGAACTCAGCGGCGTTGTCGTAGACGCCGGTCCGCGACGGCAACTGGCCGGACATAAAGCTGGCCCGCCCCGGCGCGCATAGCGGCGAGGCCGTATATGCATTGGCGAACCGTGTCGACCTTTCCGCCAATTTCTTCAGATTGGGTGCATGCAGCCAGTCTGCGGGACCATCTGGAAAGAGTGTCCCGTTGAGCTGATCCACCATCAGGATCAGAATGTTCGGTTTTGTCATTTTTCAGCCTCGAGCAGAGTGTTGAGGACACGCAATGCGTGATTAACCGCCAGTTGCGGCTTTTTCGGCGCGCTCAGCGCGGCGCGGATATACAGCCCGTCAATCAGAGCAATCATATTCTCGGCCGCTTCGACCGGGTCGCTCATCAACGGGCGCAGGGCATCAATCAGATTGGAACGGATACGCGCCTGATAGATCTGCCACAGGCGCAGCGCGTCATCGTTGGTTTGGGCCAGAACGTAAAACGTCATCCATGCGGCAATGACATCGGGCGTAAAGCACGAGGGCGCAAAACAGGCCCGGATGATGGCCTGCGCCCGCTCCTGCGGTGCGGCTGCCTTAAGCTCGCTGCGAGCCTCGGCACCGAAATCGGACAGGATGCGTTGCATCGCCGCCAGAAAAATCTGGTCTTTGCCACCGAAATAGTGATGCGCAAGGGCGCTGGACATGCCGGCCCGCTTGGCGATTTGGCTAACGGTCACATCTAGGGATTTCTTCGACCCAAGCTCGGCAATCGTCGCCCGGACGATTGCGTCACGGCGGATCGGCTCCATTCCGAGTTTCGGCATAGCTGTCCCCTCCCTATGACTGGTAGGAAAACGCTACGGTGTTTTTATTGACTCGTCAATCAATAACCATTTCCGCACGCTGAAACCTGCTAGAGTTTTGAAGCTATACTGGGCGTGGTCAGGTTGCTGCGGTTCAAAACCGCTTCGCGCCAGGCGATGAAGCTGACGGCAGACAGGATCAGCGTACCCCCGGCAACAACCCAGATGTCAACACTTTCGTGAAAAACCAAAGCGCCCAGCAGTGTGGCCCAGATCAATTGCAGGAAGGTCACCGGCTGCGTGACCGCCACCGGAGCCGCCTGCAAGGCCAGCGTCATGAAATAGTGCCCCGCGGTGGCAAAGCAGGCGACCAGAAACAAAACCCAGATGTCACGCAAGCTGGGCGGCTGCCAAACGGCGATGGCAAAGGGGATCAACGCCAGTGTCACCCAAATCGACAAATGCGCCACGACCACCGATGGTGGAATATCGCGCACCAGCAGTTTGGCCAGCAGGTAGGACCCTCCAAGCAGCAGAGCAGTTCCTAACATGGCCAGGTGACCGGTCGAAACCTCTCTGAACCCCGGGCGCAGGATGATCACCACACCGACCAACGCCACCATTATCGCCGCAATCCGGCGAAAGGCCAGCGGCTCACCCAAGAACAGCGCCGCACCCAACGTGACATAGACCGGCGTCATATAGTTCATCGCCGTGACCTCGGCCAATGGGATCTGGGTCATTGCATAGAACCACAGCATCACAGCAAAGGCGTGAATGATCCCACGCAGCCCGAACAGGGTCAGATGACGCTTTGTGAGATGAGTCGACAGGATCAAACGCAGGGCCGGCAACAGAAATACCAACCCCAGAGCATAGCGTATGAATGCCGCCTGGATCGGACTCACTGTTGTGCCCAGCGATTTGACCAAGGCCGTCATCACCACAAAGGACAGCCCGGCGGCAAACATCCAGAACATGCCCGCAAGGGGACGGTATGAGGTGGCAGACGTTTTCATGCCGAAACCTGAACACTGAAAACTGCGCAGGTACAACCCTTCACATGGCAACAAGTTTCAGTGCGATCCCCAGCATGACAATACCGATGACCACATCCAGAATCTGCCAGGCACGCGGTCTTACAAAGACCGGGGACAGCACCCTGGCCCCATAACCGAGGGAAAAGAAGAACACGAAGCTGGACAGCATCGCACCGCTCGCAAAGGCCAGACGGTCATCATACTGGGCCGAGATCGATCCGATCAACACTACCGTATCCAGATAGACATGCGGGTTGAGCCAGGTAAAAGCCAGCACCGTCAGCAGCACCGACCGCAGGCTGGCGCGCTGACCTTCGGCCACGTCCATCGCCGCCCCACCCTGCCACGCAGATTGCAGGCTGCGCAGCCCGTACCACGTCAGAAAGATCGCCCCTCCGTATCGCATGGCGGTCTCAAACCAAGGTGCCGCTTCGGCCAGCGCACCAAACCCTGCGACACCTGTGGCAATCAGGATGGCATCCGACACTGCGCAGGTCAGACACAGGGGAAAAACGTGTTCGCGCCGCAATCCCTGACGCAACACAAAGGCGTTTTGTGCCCCGATGGCTAGGATGAGGCTGAAGCCCAGTAAAAAACCGGCGAAAAGGGATGCGGACATGATGCCTCCTGTGCGTTCAGGGGCATTGACTATGTGCATTTTTGCATCCTATCAAATTAAAGATGTTGATCCTAATTAAGTTTAGCTAATGATACTCGACCCCAACCACTTGTCGGCTTTGTCGTCGATTCTGCGGCACGGCAGTTTTGAGGCCGCTGCGACGGAACTTACGGTGACGCCTTCAGCCATATCCCAGCGGATCAAGGCATTGGAAGATCGCGTGGGGGCAGCGTTGATCAATCGTGGACCGCCTTGCACCGGAACACCGGCGGGGCTGCGTATTGCCCAGCATGCTGAGGATATCGGTTTGCTCGAAGCGAAGCTGGCCCGCGAACTGACATTGGATCAGGGCACCGGCCCGGCCCGTGTCCGCGTGGCAGTGCCTGCCGACGTTCTGGCCACGTGGTTCATTGATGCCATGGCACAGGTGGATGGGTTGTTGTTTGATCTGGTGGTGGATGATCAGGATCACTCGGCCGAGTGGTTGCGGCGCGGCGAGGTCAGCGCCGCCATCACGGTAGGCGGTCAGCCGGTTTCGGGGTGCGACTCCTATGCCTTGGGCGCGCTGCGCTACATCGCGACCGCCAGCCCGGCCTATATGCAGCAATGGTTTGCCGAGGGTGTAAACGAACGCTCGCTGGCCCTTGCCCCTTGCCTGACCTTCAACCGCAAGGACAGCCTTCAACGATCGTGGATCATCGAACAGATGGGGTGCCGGATTTCCCCGCCCTCGCATTTTCTGCCGTCACCGCAGGGGTTTGTGGATGCGGCCATCGCTGGGTTAGGTTGGGGCATGAACCCTGTCGGGTTGGCGCAGACCGCATTGAGTGACGGCCGGCTACGCCCGCTGCTGCCTGACGCCCCCCTTGACGTGGGTCTGACTTGGCAGGTGGGGCGCGTTCTGTCCTCTGCGCTGATTCCGCTGACCCGTGCGGTCAGACAAACCGCGGCAAAGGAGCTTCTTCCGTCGCAATCATGACTGTCCTGGTTGCGCGCCCTTGGCCTGTTCCGCGTTGGGAAGGACCACGCGGTAACAGGTGAGGGCAGCAAACAGACTGACCATAGTGATGAACACAATGGCCCACGCAACCTCATGCATATGGGCGACCCCGGCCAATGCCGCCGACAGGATCACCGCCGTGATCCGGCAAATACTTTTGATCGCCGCCGCGCCTTTAACACGTTGATCCTTTGGGGCCACGTCCAAATAATACAACTGCCGCGCACCGCTTATGCCAGTTACGGCCACGGTCACAACGAACAGCGCGATAGCATGCAGATGGACTGCGTGATCAATACCCAGAAAGTGGACAGTGACCAACGTGGCACCTGTCGCGGCAACCATCAGGTTTCCGGCCACCATGACGGCGCGGTGGGATTTCATGTTTACCAGCTGCCACAGCGGCGCCGAGACCAAATATCCCGACGCGGATGAGATGATCATGGCCGTCAGTCCCTTGGCTGAGGCATGATGCGCCTCGGCCGCGATCAGGGCAAAAAATGGCACCGACAGGGAGACCACGACCAAGGGCAGCCGCATGACCAGATACCGACGGAACCAAGCCTGGTCGAACATGGCGGCAATATCGGTAAAGTTCTCTGAGAATTTCCGTTTCCGCACCCTTTGCGGTGTGTCCTTGACCTCATCCCCTCGTGCGATTTCCGAGATCGCAAGAATGGACAGGCCAGACAGAACGAAAAAGGCCACCGAAACCGCAATCACGGTGGAATGGCGGGAAAACGGTGGGTTTTCCTTGGTGATCTCATGGACCAGCAGCGCCAATCCGATGGCTCCCAACCCGCCTATACCTAATTGAAGATAGTGCATGATCATCCGCGATTTGGATTGCACTTGATCCCCTATCAGATCCGTTAACATCAACGACTGGATCTCTTCGATCAGACCAATCACGAAGAACGCCGCGACAAAGGCCAACGCAATCGCAGGGACAAACCCGGTCGCGGCCACCAAAACAGCCATGACAAGACAGGCGCCTATACAAACCTCGGTAAGGGCAATCCCGCGTTTCTTCTGCTGTCGCGCCGAAATCGGCTGTGCCAGAAAGATATCCGAAATCATGCTGCCGACCATCCGAATGGACACCAATGCGCCTGCGATGAACATGGGCAATTCAAAAGAAACGGCCAGAAACGGCAGCACGATAGAAGGGCTGCCAAGCGTCCACGCGACCTGAGACAGGATGCTCTGACCGGTCAGAACAGGAATGTTGCGTTTGGGTTGGCTGGCTGGGCTGTCCGTCATTCGCTCAATCAGATTATGTGCCGTTTGGGCACAGATATTCTGGTCAAGCCTATCGGGTTCTGTCCAACCGGCCAAGAACCCGCAATGCAAAAAACCCGACCAGAGGCCGGGTTTTCCAACAGAAATTCAAAACGCTTAAAGCTGTGCCATGACCTCGTCTGTGGCCTCGAAGTTCGTGGTCACGCGCTGTACGTCATCGTCATCTTCCAGCGCATCGACCAGCTTCATCAGCTTTTGCATGTCTTCCAGCCCCAGTTCGGTCGTGGTGGTGGGTTTCCAGATCAGCTTGGTAGATTCGGATTCGCCCAGCGCGCCCTCCAGTGCGTTCGACACATCATTCAGGTCGGTGTCAGCACACCAGATGATGTGACCGTCTTCCGAGCTTTCGACGTCTTCGGCGCCGGCATCGATGGCGGCCTCAAAAACGGTGTCCGCATCGCCTGCAGTGGCCGGATACACCACCTCGCCCTTGCGGTCGAACATGAACCCGACCGAGCCGGTTTCACCCAGATTGCCGCCATTCTTGGAAAAGGTTGAACGCACGGTCGAGGCGGTGCGATTGCGGTTGTCAGTCATCGTCTCGACGATCACAGCCACACCGTTCGGGCCGTAACCCTCATACCGGATTTCTTCGTAATCGTCGCCTTCACCCGCAACCGACTTTTTGATCGCCCGGTCGATCACGTCCTTGGGGACTGAGTTCGACTTGGCCTCTTTAACTGCCAAACGCAGGCGTGGGTTCTTTTCGGGATCGGGGTCGCCCATCTTGGCGGCGACGGTGATTTCTTTCGACAGTTTGGAAAACAGCTTGGACCGCGCGGCGTCCTGACGTCCCTTGCGGTGCTGGATGTTGGCCCATTTGGAGTGGCCTGCCATGGTGCGTCCTCGTGATAGTGATTGCGTATTCGGCGCTCATATAGACGTTTGCAGGGCATGGGATCAAGAGAGCGGCTTGCGAGACGCCCCCTTGCGGGTATGGTGACGGGATGACGACAGATCAGATTATTCTTTTCACCCTTTTTGCCACTGTATTCGGAATGCTTCTGTGGGGGCGGTTTCGCTATGATCTTGTGGCGTTTTCTGCGCTGTTAATCGGGGTCGTTCTTGGCGTCGTGCCGGTGGACAACGCCTTTGCCGGGTTTGGACATCCGGCAACCATTATTGTGGCGTTAGTTCTGGTTGTCTCAGCAGGGCTGGTTCGGTCGGGGGCGGTGTTTCTGATCACGCGCACGCTGGTTGATGCCTCGCGCGGGCTTGGCGCGCATATCGCACTGATGGGCGGGATCGGAGCTGTTCTGTCGGCTTTCATGAACAACGTGGCCGCATTGGCCTTGTTGATGCCGGTCGACATTCAAACCGCGCGCAAGGCGGGGCGGTCGGTAGGCCTGACCCTGATGCCGCTGAGCTTTGCCACCATTCTGGGCGGAATGGCCACCCTGATCGGGACGCCGCCAAATATCATAATCGCCTCGATCCGTGCCGAAACATTGGGAGAGCCGTTCCGGATGTTCGATTTCGCCCCTGTCGGCGGGTTAGCGGCCATTGCCGGGCTGACCTTTGTGTCTTTGATCGGATGGCGTCTGATCCCGAACCGCGGCCCGCAAGAGGAAACGTCCGAGGCGCTGGCGGAATACATCGCCGAACTGACCATCCCTCCGGAATCAGCGCATATCGGCAAGCGGGTCAGCGAATTGTATGAGGCCGCCGAGAAATCCGACGTCGCCATCATCGGTTTGATCCGCGATGGCAAGCGGCGCTATGGACGATCGGCCCATGCCACCTTGAAACCGGGCGACGCGCTGGTGCTTGAGGCGCGGCCCGAGGCACTGGATGAATTCCGTGCAGCGCTGAACCTCGATTTTTCGGACACGCGGCGGCAGGAGTTGCTGACGGCCGAGGGCGACGGGCTGGAAGTGATCGAGGTTGTTGCCACCGAAAGCGCCCGCATTACCGGACGCACCGCGCAAGGGTTAGGGCTTGCCTGGCGGCAAAGCACTGTGCTGATGGGCATCTCGCGCCAGGGTCGCCGTATCACTGAACAGGTCCGCAAGACCGAAGTCGAGGCAGGCGATATTCTGCTGCTGCTCTGCCCTCGTGACCGCAGTGCCGACGTGACCGAATGGCTGGGCTGCCTGCCGCTGGCCACGCGTGGCTTGAACGTCACCGCCAATGACAAGGCCTGGCTGGCCATCGGGCTGTTTGTCGCTGCGGTATTGGCCGCAAGTGTCGGGCTGATCTACCTACCGATTGCTCTGGGGTTTGTCGTAGTCGCCTATGTGCTGACCAAAATCTTGCCGATTGCCGATCTCTATAACCATATCGAATGGCCGGTCGTTGTGCTGCTGGGATCGATGATCCCGCTGGGCAGTGCTCTGGAGACATCAGGCGGCACCGAATTGATCGCCAATGCGCTAGTGCAACTGACGGATGGCCTGCCCGCATGGGCGATCCTGACGGTATTGATGGTTGTTACAATGACCCTGTCGGATGTGCTGAACAACACCGCCACGGCCATCGTTGCGGCCCCCGTTGGCATCCAAATGGCGCGCACGCTTGAAGTCTCTCCCGATCCGTTTCTGATGACGGTTGCCGTGGCAGCCTCGGCCGCGTTCCTTACCCCGATCGGGCACAAGAACAACACGCTGGTGCTGGGGCCTGGCGGATATCGGTTCGGGGACTACTGGCGCATGGGGCTGCCGCTGGAAATCCTCATCGTTGCAGTTTCCGTTCCTGCCATCCTTGTCTTCTGGCCGCTTTGACGGGTAAGGGCACTGCATGAAACGATTTCTGATCCTGCAACTGCGTCCCGAGACCGAAGCTTCGGACGCCGAATACGCCTCGATTCTGGACAAGACCGGTCTGTCGACGGACCAGACCCATCGTATCCGTCTGGATTGTCAGGGCCTGCCCGCGGGTCTGGATGTGACAGATTATGCCGGCGTTATCGTAGGTGGAGGCCCCGGTTGCGTCAGTGATGATCCGGCGACGAAATCCGAGATGGATGCAGGTATCGAAGCGGCCATCATGGGTTTGATGCCGCAGATCACCGCGAATGATCACCCTTTCATGGGCTGCTGTTACGGATTGGGCATTCTCGCGGCGCATCTGGGCGGCGATGTCAGCAAGAAACAGTTCGGAGAACCCGTCGGCCCCTCGACCTGCCAACTGACAGATGAAGGCGCGCTTGACCCGCTGACCGCCGGGCTGGGCGACAGTTTCGAGGCTTTCGTCGGCCACAAAGAGGCTGTGCAGTCCCTGCCCGACGGATGTGTCCACTTGCTGGCCTCGGACCCCTGTCCGTTTCAGATGATCCGCTGGGGTCAAAATGTGTATGCCACGCAGTTCCACCCCGAGGCCAACGCGCAAGATTTCGAACAGCGCATCAATATCTACAAGGATTTCGGCTACTTCCCGCCCGAAGACGCCCAGCGTCTGATCGATATCTGTCACGCCGCCGAGGTCACCAAGCCCGGCGAAATCCTGCGCCGTTTCGCCCAACGCTATATGTGACCTAACGGCGCGGTTGCCTGCGCCTTGAACACTCGCTTAGGCTGATCCGAACGGCTGAGGGAGGAGTTGTTCTTGGATTTGCTAATAAATGTCGGGCTGCCGTTGTCGCTGGCCATTATCATGCTGTCCCTTGGTGTTGGGCTTCAGGTATCTGACTTCCAACGGGTGCTGCGCCGGGGTTATCCTTTTGCCATAGGCGCGCTAAGCCAAGTTGTTTTGCTGCCCGTCGCAGCCTTCATCATAGTCAAACTCTTCGCTTTGCCGCCCGAGATCGCGGTGGGGTTCATGCTGCTTAGCTTTTGCCCCGGAGGGGTCACCAGCAACATCCTGTCCAAACTGGCCAAGGCCGATGTCGCGCTGTCGGTTAGCCTGACTGCCGTGATCAGCCTGTTGTCCATGATTACCGTTCCCGTTTTGGCGGCTTGGACCATCGCTCACTTCATGGGCGAAGACGCGCCCGACGTGTCGATCACCGGGCTGGCAATTGCAATGTTCTTGATCACCACACTGCCCGTCGCCATCGGCGTCAGCCTGCGCCATTTCGCAGCCGGATTTGCCGAACGGATCGACGCGCCGCTGTCCAAGACGGCCACCGTTCTTTTCGTTCTGATCGTGATCGCCGCGCTTGCCGGGAACTGGCAGTTGTTCGTCGACAACCTTGGGATCATGGGCGCGAGTCTGATCACGCTGAACGTTGCGCTGTTGGCGATTGGATTGGGAATTGCCCGTACCGCGAAGCTGTCGTGGACGGAAAGCAAAACGGTCTCAATCGAAACCGGCATTCAGAATTCGACTCTGGGGATCACGTTGGCGGCGCTGATCACCGGGACAGACAGCGGGTTCAGCCCGCTGGCTCTGCCCTCGGCCGTCTACGGGATCATGATGTATGTCGTGGCCCTGCCCTATATCGCCTGGCTCCGCAGCCGCTGAAAGGACAAGAAATGACCAACACTACTGCTGACGCCATTGTCGTGGGCGCCGGACTGGCCGGGCTGGCCGCTGCGGCTGAGTTGGGGGATCGTGGCAAGAAGGTGATCGTGCTGGATCAGGAGCCTGAGCATTTTCTGGGCGGGCAAGCGCATTGGAGTTTGGGCGGTCTTTTCATGGTCGACACGCCAGAACAGCGCCGGATGGGCATCAAAGACAGTCAGGACCTTGCGCTGCGCGACTGGATGGGCAGCGCGCAGTTTGACCGCAAAGAAGACGCATGGCCCCGCAAATGGGCCGAGGCCTATGTGGAATTCGCCGCAGGTGAAATGCGTCCGTGGCTGTATGAGATGGGCCTGCGCTGGTTCCCTATCGTTGGCTGGGCTGAACGCGGTGGGTCCTATGCGGATGGTCATGGAAATTCAGTGCCGCGGTTTCACATCACATGGGGCACCGGACCGGGCGTTCTGAAGAACTTTGTCCGCCGCGTGCGCGAACATGTCAGCGCCGGTCTGATCGAGTTGAAATTCCGCCATCAGGTCAGCCACATCATTATGCAGAACGGGTGCGCCAAAGGGGTCTCGGGCGAGGTTCTAGCCGATGACACGGCACCCCACGGTGCCAAAACCAACCGCGATGAAGTGGGTGAGTTCGAGATCTATGCGCCCTCGGTCATCGTTACCTCGGGCGGAATCGGTGGCAATTTTGAGATGGTGCGCAAAAGCTGGCCCCGCGATCGGCTGGGTGAGCCGCCCAAAGATATGGTGGCGGGCGTTCCGTTTCACGTCGATGGTCGTATGATTCCCATAAGCGAAAAGGCCGGCGGGCACGTCATCAACGGCGATCGGATGTGGCACTATACTGAGGGTGTGCGGAACTGGAATCCGATCTGGCCCGGGCATGGCATCCGTATCCTGCCCGGCCCCAGCTCAATGTGGTTTGACGCGCGTGGCAATCGGTTGAAACCGCCTTTCATGCCGGGGTTCGATACGCTGGGCACGCTGCAGGAAATCCTGAAAACCGGGTATGAATACAGCTGGTTTGTGCTGACTCAAAAGGTGATCAAAAAGGAATTCGCCCTGTCGGGTTCGGAACAGAACCCAGACATGACTGATGGCGGCTGGCGCGAGGTGCTGTTCCAGCGCGTCCTGACCGGCTCAAAAGCCACTGCGCCTGTCGAGGCCTTTAAGGAACATGGTGAGGATTTCATTGTCGCCAACACTCTGACCGAACTGGTCAGCGGTATGAACCAGATGGGCGGTGGGTTGATTGACGAGGCGCATCTGCGCGCCCAGATCGAGGCGCGGGATAGCCAGGTCGACAACCCCTTTACCAAAGACGCGCAGATGGCCGCTATTCTCGCCGCGCGCAATTATCGCGGCGACAAGCTGATCCGCACCGCCAAACCGCACAAGTTCCTTGATCCCTCAAACGGCCCGCTGATTGCCGTAAAGCTGCACGTGCTGACCCGCAAAACGCTTGGCGGGTTACAGACCAATCTCGACAGCCAGATGATCGGCTCGGATGGTCAGGTTGTGTCCGGCCTGTTTGCCGCAGGCGAAGTCGCCGGGTTTGGCGGCGGCGGTTATCACGGCTACAACGCGCTGGAAGGCTCGTTTCTGGGCGGCTGCATATTCTCGGGCCGCAATGCCGGGCGATCAAGGGCCGTCGCCTGACGGCCCCGCCTTACCGGGTGCGCACGAATTTGATAACCGGTTCGCCTGCGGCATCCAGAAAGGCCAGCGCATCGCCTTCAACCGCGTAAGTGGTGACGCTTTGCAAGGCTTGAAAGAATTGCCGCTCAACCTCTTCCAAGGCCGGAGGACACGCCATCAGCGTGGCAGCCATATTGTCAGGGAATGTGATAGTCGCACCGGAAATGTCGGCCTGCCCGTTGAACCGGTTGCAGCCACCGCTGCCTGAAAAGGCACCATCTTGGGCAAAGTTAATCTCTGGGCGGCGCTCTGCTTCAATCGGTGCGCCGTTCAGGGCGGCGGCCGTCCACTGCGTGTTGTCCAGCATGTTTCCCCCCTGCACTTGCACCAGCATAAGGTCCGCGGAATTTCCTGCCCCATCGGTCAGAACCGGATAGGCCGTATCGGTGGTGAACAGCAGGTCTTGCCCCTGGCTGATCGAGGCCCGCACCACATAGCGGTGCCCGTCCTTGATCAGCGCGTCATCGAATGTCAGCTCGAACTGCGCGGGAACGCTGTCCATTGCATAGCGTTTTGCAGCAAGGGACACTGCCGGCGCATCGGCCAGAGAGACATCCTGAAGCTCGACATATAGCGTCGCATCGGGCGGCACGGCAATCCGCTCGCGATAGGCAGCGGTTCCCGTTACGGTTCCAGCATGGCTTTGGCTACCCAAAATAGTCAGGACAAGAGCGCAGACAACGATGGCCTGGCCGAGCTTTGGAAATGGCATGACACAATCCTTTCACTTCCACTTTGGTGAAAAGATCGTGGCCAGATCAGTATTTACAAGACCTAGTGATCCAAATCGGCGATTCCACGCCTGATTTACAGGGGCCAGATCAGCGGGATCAACAACGACGCCAGCAGCCCAACAGTCAGGTTCAGCGGAATGCCGACCTTCATGAAATCGACAAACCTGTACCCGCCCGGACCATAAACCATCATGTTGGTCTGATACCCGATCGGCGTCGCGAACGAGGCTGAGGCCGCCACCATCACCGCCACCACCAGCGGGCGCGGGTCAATCCCGACCGCCTGAGCCAACCCGATGGCAATCGGTGTCACCACCACGGCCACCGCGTTGTTTGATACCAGTTCGGTCAGCACCGAGGTCAGCAGGTATACGGCCCAGATGATCAGGAAGGGCGGCAATGAGCTGAGGCCCGGAGCAATCGCCTCGACAATCAGCGATACGGCCCCGGATTTATCCAGCGCGGCCCCTATAGCCAGCATCGAGAAGATCAACGCCAGCAAGCGGCCCTCGACAAAAGAAAATGCCTCATCCGCGTCGATGCAGCGCGTGATCAGGACCACCGCAACTGCCAGAACCGACAGCAACAGGATCGGCGCGACACCCAACGCGGCCAAGGCGACGATACCGACCAGCGCGCCAATCGCAATGGGGGCATGGCTTCGCCTGAACGCACGTGCCGACGGTTGCGAAACGTCGACCATGTCCATGTCGGCGGCCAGTTTCTGAATGTCAGCGGGCGATCCTTCCAGCAGCAGCGTGTCGCCGACCCGCACCACAAGATCATCCAGTTGACGCCCGATATTCTGGTTCCGTCGGTGTACAGCCAGCACATAGACACCATACCGACGCCGCAAACGCAGCGTGCCCAGCGTCCGACCCACCATGCGGCAACCTGGGGTGATCAGAACCTCGACCGTCTTGGTCTCAACGGCCGAGACCTGATCGACGCGCTTTAGTTCCTTGTTGCTTTGCAAGCTCAGCAATTCGGTCATTTCAGTTCGCAGAACGACACGGTCGCCAAGTTTCAGCTCAACACCTTTCAGATTACGCCGCAGCGACTCATCCCCGCGGATTACGTCGATCAGCCGCACACCGGGGCGCTTGAACAGCTGAACCCCTGTGACCTCGCGACCGATCAGGTTGCTTTCAGGCGGAATGACAGCCTCGGTGAAAAACTTCATTTTGGATCGGTCAGACAACAACGTCGCCATGCTGTCCCGATCCGGCAGCAGGCGCGGCGCGATGAAGCGCAGGTAGACCATACCGTAGATCACCAGAGCGATGCCCAACGGGGTCACCTCGAAAATGGTGAAGGCAGTCATCCCCTGCGCACGGGCCACACCATCCACCAACAGGTTGGTCGAGGTTCCGATCAACGTCAGCGTGCCGCCTAAAATCGCTGCATAGCTCAGCGGGATCAGCAGTTTCGAGGCCGGAACATTCAGCGTGCGCGCGATCTGCACAAATACCGGGATCATCACGACAACCACCGGCGTATTCGACACCACGGCCGACGCCAGCACAACAAACGCCATCAGCAGCCCGATGGCGAAACGCGGGTTTACCTGTGCCTGCTTTTGCGCGGTCGAGGTAAATGCGTCCAGCGCGCCAGTGCGCACCAGAGCCCCCATGATGATGAACATCGCCGCAATCGTCCACGGCGCCGGGTTGGATAGAACCGCCAGCGCGCTTTGATACGGCAAGATACCCGTCACCAGCATGATGGCGACACCGCCGATGGCAACGACCTCGGTCGGATAGACCTCACGCAGGAACATGACGAACATGCCCGCGACGACCAAAAGCGCCAGTATTGCGCTGCCTGTTTCTGTCAGTTGAAGGAATTGCATTCTTGGTATTCTGTCCGAACCCTAGCCTGGCTTGCGCGCCCGGCAGCCAGTTTCACGCATTGCGCGCGGCAGAGCAAGCCTGACATCGCCTTATTGCGGCCCGGCCTGCTGCAAACGCCCACCGACGCGCACCATTTGCACAGATTTTGCCCGCCCGTCGCGGTCATCGGTTTCAACGAACAAACCGCTCAGCGTTGCTTCGCCATTGGCCGGGGTGAACCGGGCCTTGGGCATGCCGGTGATAAAGCGGCGCATCGGCTCGACCTTGTCCATCCCGATAACCGAGTCGTAATCGCCGCACATCCCCGCATCGGTCAGATACGCCGTGCCACCCGGCAGAATCTGCGCATCCGCAGTCGGGACATGCGTATGCGTGCCGACCACAAGGCTGGCACGTTTGTCACAATAATGGCCCATCGCCATCTTCTCAGACGTGGCCTCGCAATGCATATCGACGATGATCGCCTGGGCCTGCCCGCCACGAGGATGAGATTTCAGAATGGGTTCAACCGCAGAGAACGGATCGTCAAAGGGCCGTTTCATAAAGACCTGCCCCAGAACCTGCACCACCAGAACCTTGCGCCCGCCCGGCGCGGTGTACAGCCGATGCCCCCGCCCCGGCGCACCCTTCGCAAAATTCACCGGGCGCACGATACGCGGTTCGCTCTCGATGAATTGCAGCATTTCTTTCTGATCGAACGCGTGATCGCCCAGTGTTAGACAGTCCGCGCCAGCGTCCAGCAGCAACTTGGCATGATCACCGGTCAACCCCATCCCGTTCGAGGCATTCTCGCCATTGACCACAACGAAATCCAGCCGCCATTCGTCGCGCAAACGCGGCAGATGTTGCTGTATGGCCGTGCGTCCCGCACGGCCCATGACGTCACCCAGAAAAAGTATCCTCATCCAACCTGTCCTAAGTGTGGTAATGACCAAGCACAAGTGATTAAGCTGCCTGCATAATCTGCCAAAGCCTTTAAAGCAGGAGAATCTTGATGACTCGCATCCTTTTGGCCGTTGCTGGCCTATTCGCACTTGCCGCCTGCGACGAAACCCCAGCAACCGATTCCACCACGCAACTGGCGAACCCCGCGGCGACCTATTGCATCGACAACGGCGCACAGTACGAGATACGCGACGGTGACAACGGCCAAACCGGCGTTTGCATTCTGCCGGATGGGCGCGAGGTGGATGCCTGGGAGTTCTTCCGTGAGAACCACCCGAGCTAAGGCGATCAGCCCGAGAACGTCAGAACCCGGCTTTCGGTAATCACCATATCCAGCGGTTGATCCGTGGGCTCTAACGGCAGCTCTTTGGCCTCTTGCGCGTCAAAGGCAAAGCCAATGGCCAGTGTCGGGCGCTTGGCGCGCAGACCCTGCAACGTGCGGTCGTAAAAACCGCCGCCATAGCCCAGCCGCCCGCCCAGCGCATCGAAAGCAACCAATGGGACAATCAGAATTTCGGGGTCGAAGTAATCGTCGACCTCGGGCACCTTGGCCCCAAACGGGCCGTCCTTCAGCGTGCCTTCCGGCGTCCAGCGCGAAAACTTTAGTGGCTGACCGGCAGCCTGAATGACCGGCACACCAACCGGACCATAGGCCGATGCTTCTGCCATCGCCGCCACTGGATCAATCTCGGTACGGATCGGCATATAACCGGACAGAGGTACGCCACGGTGTCCGGCCAGAACCTCGGACAAGCGCCCCGCAGCACCGGGCAGGCGGGTGTCAAAAGCAACCTTGCGGCGTGCAAAAGCCGCCTTGCGCGCAGCGGCTTTGATTTCGGTCAGATCGGTCACAGTAGCACCACGCTGGCAAGCCCCAGGAACAGGAAGAACCCCATGACATCCGTTGTGGTCGTCACGAAGGTGCCGGAGGCAAGCGCCGGGTCAGCGCCCAATCGGTCCAGCACCACAGGTACTACCGTACCGATGAACCCAGCGATGATCATGTTCACGACCAACGCAGCGCCGATCACGACACCCAGCATCGCAGAATCGAACCACATCATCCCCACGGTTCCCAAAACGATGGCGAAACACAGGCCGTTCAACATCCCCACCAGCAGTTCCCGCCGGATCACGCGCAATACGTTCGACCCCGTAAGGTCGCGCGTCGCCAAAGCACGCACCGCAACTGTCAGCGATTGAGTGCCCGCATTGCCGCCCATCGACGCCACGATCGGCATCAGAATGGCCAGCGCCACCAACTGATCAATCGCCGCCTCGAACTGCGAGATCACCAACGAGGCGCAAATCGCCGTGCACAGGTTCACTGCCAGCCAAGGCAGACGCCGCTTACTGGTCGCGGCAACGCTGTCGGACAGCGAGCTCTCGTTGCTGACACCCGCAAGGTGCAGCATGTCCTCTTCGTATTCCTCATCCAGAACAACCATCGCGTCGTCGATGGTGATCACACCGACCAGCCGCCCGTCTGCATCGACCACGGGCGACGAGATCAGGTGATACTGGTTGAACGCATATGCCACGTCCTCTTCGTCCTGATCGACAGGAATAGTGTGGAACTCTTCTTCGGCGATGTCGTGCAGCGGCACCTCACGCCGAGCAGCCATCAGCTTGCCCAGCATGACCTGCGCTACCGGCTTCAACCGGGGATCGACCAAAACAACGTGATAGAACTGTTCCGGCAAGTCGTCATTGGCCCGCATAAAGTCGATGGCCTGCCCAACGGTCCAATGTTCGGGGGCCATGACAACCTCGCGCTGCATAAGGCGACCGGCCGAGTTTTCGGGGTAGGACAGCGCCTGCTCGGCCGCGATCCGTTCGGAATCCTCCAGCGCGTCAAGGATGGCCTCTTGCTGCGGTTCTTCGAGGTCTTCCAGAAGGTCGACAACATCGTCGCTTTCCATGTCCCGTACAGCGTCGGCCAGAACGTCCGGGCGCAGAACCTCGATAACCTCTTCACGAACGGCCTCATCCAGTTCCGACAAGATATCGCCGTCGAATTCCTTGTCGTACAGACGGATCAGTTGGGCGCGTTCCTGAGGGCTGATCTGTTCCAGAAGGTCGGCGATGTCCGCAGCGTGCAGCGGATCCATCAGCTCGATCAGTTTGTCGCGATCATCCACTTCGACCGCGTACAGGATATCCGCCACAGTCTTGCGATCCAGCGCATAGACGTCTTCGTCACTTGTGGATTCGGTTACGGGTTCATCAAAGCCTGTTGTCATGTCTGCCCCCGTTTCGCGCGCTCATTGCCCCCTAATTAGAAGAAGCAGCTACCGGAAAACAATGACAATGCGCCGATTTACCGGCAAGTTTCGCCCGCCTATGCTGTTTCACAGTCCTATTCAGGCGGAGATGGATGAAAATGGCGCAAAAAACGCTGCTGAAAGGTCGTGTTCTGAGCTTTACGGGTTCCCCTTTTGAAGGAGAACCGACCGAGGCCGTGAAAATCAGCGAGGCCGTTCTGGTTGAAGACGACCGAATATCTGCTGTTGGGGATGCCGAAAGCCTGCGCGCCAACAACCCCGAGGCCAACGTGGTGGATCACGGCCAGAACGTGATCATGGCAGGTTTCGTCGATGCGCATGCCCATTATCCCCAAACCGCAATGATCGCCAGTTGGGGCAAACGTCTGATCGACTGGCTGAACACCTATACCTTCCCCGAAGAGATGAAGTTCGGTGATCCGGCCTATGCCGGTGAAATCGCCAATCGCTATCTTGACCTGACAGCTGCGCACGGCACCACGACCATGTGCAGTTTCTGCACCATTCACCCCGAAAGCGTTGATGCATTTTTTACCGCCGCGCAAAAGCGCAACCAACGGGTTGTGGCAGGCAAAACCTGCATGGATCGCAATGCGCCCGAAGGTCTGAGGGATACAGCACAAGCGGGTTATGATCAGTCTCAGGCGCTGCTTGAGAATTGGCACGGGGTCGACCGCCTGTCTTATGCCATCACCCCGCGTTTTTCGCCCACGTCCACGCCGGAACAACTGGAAGCCATGGGCGCACTCTGGGCCGATTACCCGCATTGCCTGATGCAAACCCACCTGAGCGAACAAACCGATGAGATCGCCTGGGTCCGCGAGCTATTCCCCGAGGCACGCGATTATTTGGATACCTATGAAAAATTTGGCCTATTAGGGTCGAACGGCCTGTATGGCCACGTTATCCATCTTGAAGCACGCGAACGCGATCGCCTGCGCGAGGTCGACGCGGCGCTAATCCACTGCCCGACCTCGAACACATTCATCGGCTCTGGCTTGTTCGATATGGCGGGGTTGATGCGTGACGGCCATCGCGTCGGGTTGGCGACGGACACCGGCGGCGGGTCCAGTTTTTCGATGCTGCGAACGATGGCAGCAGCTTATGAAATCGGACAACTGCGCGGGGCGCCGCTGCACGCCGCGCAACTTTTGTGGCTAAGCACGGTTGGCTCAGCACGCACGCTGCGGATGGACGATTGCATCGGCAACGTTGCACCGGGGATGGAGGCTGATCTGATCGTGCTCGACCTCGCCTCGACCCCCGCCATTGCCCAGCGCGAAGCCTGCGCCGAGAACCTGTGGGAGGCCATCTTTCCCACCATCATGATGGGCGATGACCGGGCGATCGCAGAGGTCTGGATCGCCGGTCAACGCGTTTCCAACTAGACTTGCAGGGCGCGGGCCAGCTGGTTCTGCCGCTCGATCACGCGGGGCATGTCCAAACTGGTGACATGCCCGTCACACACGATCTGGCGGCCCTCGACGAACAGGTGCTTGACCTTCACTGGCCCGGCCAACAGCAAAGCCGCCGGGTCCCAACTGCCGGCGCTTTCGATACAGCTTGTGTCCCAAATCGCGATGTCAGCGCGTTTTCCGGGCTCCAGACGTCCGCAATCAGGACGGTTCAGCACATCTGCACCACCGCGTGTCGCAATTTCTAGCACTTCGCGCGACGACATGGCATCCGCGCCGTTGGCTACCCGTTGCAACAGCATGGCCTGACGCGCCTCGAGGATCATGTTGCCAATGTCATTGCTCGCTGAACCATCCACGCCCAGTCCAACAGGCACGCCGTGATCCCGCATCTCGCACACCGGCGCGATGCCCGAACCCAGCCGACAATTGGAACAGGGGCAATGCGCGACGCCGGTTTGTGTTTTGGCGAACAGGTCTATTTCCACCCCATCCAGTTTGACGCAATGGGCGTGCCAGACGTCCGTGCCGGTCCAGCCCAAATCCTCGGCATATTGGCCCGGACGGCAGCCAAACTGGGCCTGCGAATAGGCGATGTCCTCGTCATTTTCCGCCAGATGAGTATGCAGCATAACGCCCTTTTTCCTAGCGAGAAGAGCAGCATCGCGCATCAGGTCACGGCTGACGGAAAATGGCGAACACGGTGCAAGCCCTACACGGCACATTGCGCCCTCAGACGGGTCATGAAACGTATCGACCACACGGATCATGTCGTCCAGAATCGCTTGCTCTTTTTCTACCAAGGCGTCGGGCGGCAGACCTCCGTCGCTTTCCCCGATACTCATCGCACCGCGCGTCGGATGGAATCGCATACCGATCTCGGCGGCGGCAGCAATCGTGTCATCCAGCCGGGCACCGTTGGGGTACAGGTAAAGGTGGTCGGAACTGAGTGTACACCCTGACAGCGCCAGCTCGGCCAACCCGATCTGGGCCGAGATAAACATTTCTTCGGGCCCAAAGCGGGACCAGATGGGATACAGCGTCTTAAGCCAACCAAACAACAGCGCATCCTGCCCACCGGGCACCGCACGAGTAAGGCTTTGGTAGAGGTGGTGATGGGTATTCACCAGACCCGGCGTGACGACACATCCTGTGGCGTCATGCACCTCTCCGGTTGTTTGCAGTCTGTGGCCGATCTGGTCGATCTGTCCACCGCGGATCAGGATATCCGCGCCGGAAAGCTCGCGGCGTGTGTCATCCATCGTCAAGATGGTGTCTGCGTTCTTGATCAGGATTTCGGCCATGTCGCCCTCCTTGCATCCGCCCGTTTCGTGCAAGAAGGTAAGGGCTGGCGGAAAACGGGCATAAGAACCAGCCGGGCAGAGATTACCTGACCAGCCTTAACCCGACAACCTGTTTCAGTAGTTGCGCAGAAGCTTTAGCGCCGCCGCATGTAATTCGGCATTTGCCGCAGCCAACACCCGTCCGCCCTCATGGGCTGGACTACCTTGCCAATCTGTCACGATACCACCTGCGGCCTCGATCACCGCAATGGGGGCTTGAACATCATAAGCATTCAGGCCCGCTTCGATCACCAGATCGACCTGCCCCGCCGCCAGCAAAGCGTAAGCGTAGCAATCCATACCATACCGGGTCAGTTGCACCTGTTGGGCCACAGCCTCGAACCCGGCGCGTTCTTCAGGGGTGCCGACCTCGGGGAAGGTCGTGAACAGAATGGCCTGATCCAGGCTGGAGGTTTTGCGAGTTTTCAGCGGCATAGTTCCGGTCGGCCCAGTCGCCTGTGCAACATCCGCTGATCCAAGGAAACGTTCGCCGATATAGGGCTGATCAATGACGCCCAAGAACGGCCCGTTCTGGTTGCTCAGCGCGATCAGCACGCCCCATGTCGGTGTGCCGCTGATAAAACCGCGGGTGCCATCGATCGGGTCCAACACCCACGTCCGGCCGGAACTGCCCTGAGTCTGGCCGAACTCCTCGCCGAAAATGCTGTCATCGGGGCGGTGCTTGGCCAGAACCTCGCGCATGGCCTTTTCCGCGTTCCGATCCGCGGCCGTGACCGGATCAAAGCCGTCGGCCAGCTTGTTCGAAGTCTCAATATTTGATTGTCTAAAAAACGGAAGAATGGCCGCACGCGCCGCGTCGGCCATTTCTTCGGCTACATCCAGATCACTTAAAGTTGTCTCTTGCATGCGCTACCCGTGCGGATCACACGTGCCAGAGTCAACCCCGGTTCTCTCAGGCGACGTCGCTCAGGACGCGGGCAAGTTCGAACAAGCGGCGGCGCTGGTTTTCCGGAATCGCATAGTAAGAGCGCACCAGATCCAGAGCTTCCTTGTCCCCCATCAGATCGGCCGGAACAGATTTTTTGCCGGCTGTTTCCTTTTCAGATTCTTCCAGACCTTCAAAGAAAAAGCTGACGGGAACATCCAATGCCTCGGCAATGTCCCAAAGGCGCGACGCGCTGATCCGGTTGGCTCCGGTCTCGTATTTCTGAATCTGTTGAAACTTAATACCAACCTGCTGCGCCAACTGCTGTTGGGTCATGCCAATCAGCCAGCGGCGATGCCTGACGCGTTTGCCCACATGGACATCGACGTGATGGGTCATTGGTATTCTCCTCTTAACTACACACACAACTAATTGGGGTGTGCGACATGCATGTAATACCGCAACACTAGCGAGCCGCCCTTAACCACTCCCTAATCAGGAACATGCCCCCCCAAATCAGCACCTGGGACAATATTGCTCTTTTTGGGCTTTTTTTCAAGAAGGTTGAATCTGTTTCACCATGCACAGGACTAAGGTTGTGCCCTTTCGATCCCGCACACGCGGTTACCGTAGGCAAGCCTGAGACGTCATCCACACAGTCCTTTCCGCCCCGCCGGGTAAGCGATTGACATTCCCCGGTCAGCACGAACCTATGCGCCAAACCACAGGAGCCCGACCATGCTGGCCTATAGAATTTCATCTACGGACGCCGCCGCCCAGCTTTGCGACATTGACGTGCCGCCCCCACAAGAAGGCCAGGTCCGTGTCGCGATCAAGGCATGCGGTCTGAACTTTGCCGATCTGCTGATGCAGAAGGGAACGTACCAGGATACGCCGCCCGCGCCGTTCACACAAGGAATGGAAATCGCCGGCGTGGTCGAAACAACAGGTCCCGGCGTTTCGCATCTGAGCGCCGGTGATCGCATTGCGATCTATTCAGGTCAGGGCGGTCTGGCGGAATTCGGGGTGTTTGACGCTGAACGCGCAATTCCCCTGCCCGATTCGGTCAGCTTTGAGGACGCCGCCGCGATTCAGATCGCTTATGGCACCAGTCACATCGCCCTGGATCACCGCGCCCAATTACAACCCGGAGAAACCCTGCTGGTCACTGGCGCGGCTGGCGGTGTTGGGCTGACCGCCGTCGAAATCGGCAAGCTGATGGGGGCAACCGTAATTGCGCAGGCGCGCGGCGCAGACAAACTGGCGGTCGCTCAGGCAGCGGGGGCGGATCACCTGATTGATGCGTCCGAGGATTTACGCGCGCGTGTCAAGGAACTGGGCGGAGCGGACGTGGTGTATGACGCCGTTGGCGGCGACGTGTTTAAAGCCGCCTTTCGCGCCACCAACCCCGAAGGCCGCCTGCTGCCAATCGGTTTTGCAGGCGGAGATGTGCCGCAGATTCCGGCCAATCATCTGCTGGTCAAGAACCTAACGGTGATCGGCTTTTACATCGGTGGTTATCTGACCTTTCGGCCGCAGATCGTTCAGGACAGTTTTGACACGTTGTTTCGGTGGTGTGCCGAAGGGCGGATCAAGCCGCATATCAGCCACGTGCTGCCCCTGTCGGATACCGAGAAAGGCCTGCAATTGTTGCGCGACCGCGCGGCTACCGGCAAGGTCGTGATTACGCCCTAACCGACCACAGCCTTCAAAGGCGCACTGCCGAGCATGCGGAAATTCTGTCGAACCAAAGCTGCAAGTGCCTCAACCAACGGCCCGCGTCCGGTATCGCCTCCGTACAGGTTGATCATATGTTCGGGCAGCTCAGGCAATACACCGCCATCATCGATTTGAACCAAATGCGCAGCCTCGGTTCCGTCGAGCATGGCGTGGACGGCCAAGTCAGCGGCAACGGTCGCCTCGATGGTGCGATCATTTTCGGTTTCAACCGACAGCTCCCACGGGATGCCAGCCTCATCCAATGCCGCGATGACCTGTGGCCGGAACATGCAGCGACGGCCAAGCGCTATTGGGATCGGCCGCTTGCGCCACGCCGACCCACCCGGCGCCCCGATCCAGCGCAACGGCAATTCGGCGATGATTTCGCCCCCCTCGCCCGCACTTGCCTCAGTTGTTAGGATCAAATCGCATTCGCCGCGTTTGAACATTTCCTTCAACTGCATCGTGTACGAAGAAATCAACTGCACCCGCACCCGCGGGAAGTCCACGTTGAAACGCTGCAGGACACGCGGAATAGCCGGGTAAACGATGTCATGCGGCACACCCAGAACGACTTCGCCCTCAAAGGCTTGGTCAGTGAGTTTCGAGATCACCTCGTCGTTCAACGCAATCATCCGGCGGGCATAAGCCAACAGTTGTTCTCCGGAAGCTGTCAGCGCGATGGTTCGGCCACTGCGATCCAGCAGTTCCAGTCCCAGCAGCTCTTCCAGACGCTTCAACTGCATTGAAACGGCTGATTGCGTCAGGTGCAGGAACCCGGCGGCACGTGTCACTCCACCCTGATCCGCCACCGCCACAAACGATCGCAATGTCGTAATGTCCAAATTCCGCATGTTCACGAATCCTTATGCATCACTTCAAAAACATTCATTTTTAAAATGTCTCATAGTGCGCCATATAAATCAAGGAACTTGATGAGAAACCAAAAACTCATCGAGGATCAATGAAAGGACATATATTATGACCCAAATTGCAATTCACAGACCTTGCCCGCCCCGTCGTCGTTTTGGCCTGACCATGTTGTTGGATGCGTTCTCGCTGCGTCGCCAGCGTTGCACGCTGGCCAGATTGGATGCACGAGCACTAGAAGATATCGGAATCACCCGCGAACAGGCCGATGCCGAAGCTGCTCGCCCCTTCTGGGATGCACCGGAATTCTGGCAAAAATGACCCTGACACTCATGTTTTCCTACTGAATGGCGGCCCGCTGACGCAGGTCGCCATTTTGTTGCATGTTTTAACCGGTTTCCCACTCTAAACTCTTGAAACACGGCCCGCAGTTGCCGATATTTGCTGGGAACGGGGTCCGGGTTTCGGACCGCGAAAAGAATTATGTGAAGGGAGACCCTTTAATGGCACAATTTGACACGATCCGGACGGCTGCCGGTACGCGCGCTGCCCAGATTGACGAGGGCCTGCGCGCCCATATGAACAAAGTCTACGGCACGATGTCCGTGGGCATGCTGATCACGGCGCTCGCCGCATGGGCGATTGCCGGTCTTGCTGTGACGTCTGATCCGACCAACGCAGTAGCCCAGATCGGCGCTGACCGTTACCTGACCAGCCTGGGTGGGGCACTATTTATGTCGCCGCTGAAATGGGTTGTGATCTTTTCGCCTCTGGCCTTCCTAATCTTCGGATGGGGCGCACTTATGCGGCGCGGATCGGCGGCAGCCGTACAGCTGGGCTTTTTCGTCTTCGCCGCCGTAATGGGCGTGTCGATGAGCTCGGTGTTCATGATCTACACCCCCTACTCGATCGCGCAGACGTTCATCGTGACCTCGATTGCCTTTGCTGGCCTAAGCCTCTTTGGCTACACCACCAAGCGCAACCTGAGCGGCATGGGCACGTTCCTGATGATGGGCTTGATCGGCCTGCTAGTGGCGATGGTCATCAACATCTTCCTGCAATCGCCTGCAATGATGTTCGCAATCTCGGCAATCGGTGTACTGATCTTTGCTGGTCTGACCGCGTTCTACACGCAGGACATCAAGAACACCTACATTGCGCACGCAACCCATGGTGATCAGGAGTGGTTGAACAAAGCCGCAATTGACGGAGCGCTGAGCCTGTACATCTCGTTCCTGAACATGTTCCAGTTCCTGCTGATGTTCATGGGGCAGCAAGAATAACGCGCTTCAACACTGCACCAATTAAACAGGGCGGGTCCAAAACGACCCGCCCTTTTCTTTTGCCTATTTAGCCGTTTCACAGCCCGGTTGACACCTCGACCGGTGCCCCAAAAAGACAAAGGCCCCGCTCAAATGGCGAGGCCTAGGATGATAGAATGAACGGGGTCTTAGCTGCAGTTCAGCGGCACCGCAAAACCCGAGCTGCTGTCGGAAGAGCCCTTGCGGTAGACGTCACCCGCAGGCAGACAGCCGGTAAACTGTTCCGCGTTGCGACCAAAGTTGGCACCGATCTGATTATCGACGCGCGTGCTGTTGTTCGGGGTGCGCAGAACACCATAGAGGGTGCCGTTCACATTGACGGTGCTGAGGAACAGATTGGTGTCTTGCCCGGTCAGAACCACTGAGTCCGTATCGCTGCGCCCACCATTTTCAATTGCAACTCGGGCAACTTTCTCTGCCTCAGTCTCATCCGTCGTGACGGCCACGGCAGGCAGAACAGCCAGTTCAGCTGGCACATTCGTTGCAGGCGGAAGGAAGCCCACTGCACCGGGTACATCCGAAAGCGAGCGCGGTTCACCATCGATACCCGTGAATCCGATGCCTTCGCGGTTATAGGGATCTTCACAGGCCGCTAGGGCCAGAATGATCGTAGAAGAAAACAAGATTTTTTTCATGACGGCCAACATTTTGGAACGAGTTGTTGAAGCGTAGAGGCAAGCTCTTGCAAAAAGCAACCCGTCGACGATCCGATTGCCCCAATCGCTGATGCTTCGTTGCAACGGCGCGAAACGCCACAAGCGCGATCCCATCGGAATATGCGCAAAGAAAAAGGGTCCTGCCGCGGCAGAACCCTTTAAAAACTGTCCAAGCTGGACGGCAGATTACTTAATCTTGCCTTCCTTGTACTCGACATGTTTCCGAACGACCGGATCGTATTTACGAATGGTCATTTTCTCGGTCATGGTGCGCGCGTTTTTCTTGGTCACGTAGAAGTGGCCCGTGCCCGCGGTCGAGTTCAGACGGATCTTGATTGTCGTCGGCTTCGCCATGGTTATCTCCTGCGTCCGGAAAGGCAGGGGCCTTTCGGTTGAATTCCTATGAGCGTGCGCTTTTACTCGGTCGCGCAGCCGAGTCAACCAGATTCCGCGCACAACGCGCACAATTCCTGCTGTCGCTCCCTCGCCCCGGTTTGGCGCGATCACGGTTCTGTGATAAGGTCCCGCCGTTCTATCCCACAAAGAAGCCGACGACAGGCTCGTATTTCGAAACGGCAGCAACAGGCGAAACCCTCTGCGAGCAGAGGTTTTAAGCATGTTTTTGGGGGGCTATCATGACGGAATGGAAACTTCAGGGTGAAGAATTGGCCAATTGCAACTGCAACTTTGGTTGCCCGTGTCAGTTCAGCGTCCTTCCAAGCCATGGCAATTGCGAGGCTGTTGTCGTGTTCGATATCGAGTCCGGGAACTATGGCGACACCGATCTTGCCGGAGTGCGCGCGGCTGGCGTGTACCACTGGCCTGGCCCCATTCACGAAGGCAATGGCCAGATGCAGCTGATCATTGACGAGGCCGCCAGCGCCGACCAGCGCGCCGCTATTGAGGCCATCATGAAAGGTGAAGACACCGACGAAATGGCGACCATGTGGTACGTCTATAGCGCCATGGCCCCGACAAAACATGAAACACTGTACGCCCCGATCGAACTGAAATGGGATCGGAATGAGCGTGCTGGATACGCCAAAGTTTCGGGTATCTTCGATGTAGAGGTCAGCCCGATCCCGCATATCGTCTCGGGCATGCCGCATCGTGCCTCGATACAATTGCCCAACGGGTTCGAGTATCGCCACGCCGAGGCGGCCTCGGGGACCGCCAAGACAACAGGCGGCGCGATCAGCCTAACCTTTGACGCAACACACGCGCATTTGGCGCATCTCAACATCTCAGGCCACGGAGTCCTCGGCGCATAGCGGAGGCTAACATGAGCACGTCCCCTCCCCGTCCCGGAGTCGTAGATCGGGTGCTGCGGCGCGACAGCGGCATCGTTGTGTTCTGCGTTCTGCTGATCATTCTGGGCGCGTCCTGGTACACGGTTGCGGGCATCGGTATGAACATGTCCGCCATCGACATGACCCGAATGGCTGGCCCGATTGGCGAGCCGATGAGTATGGCGACTGAAACACGCTGGACACCGATCTACGCCGTTCTGGTTTTCCTAATGTGGTGGGTCATGATGATTGCCATGATGACCCCCAGCGCTGCCCCCACCGTTCTGTTGTATACGGCGATCAAACGAATGGGGCCTGACAAGTTGCGGGCGTCGCGTCTCAGCCTGCTTTTTTTGACGGGCTATCTGGTTGCCTGGGCGGTGTTCAGCATCATTGCAACCGGGGCGCAATGGGCGATGGAAAGCGTCGGACTGTCCGATGGGCCGATGATGACGATCCATTCAAAATTTTTTGCAGGATGCGTGCTGACCGCTGCCGGTTTGTACCAGTTGTCCAGCCTGAAAAACGCCTGTCTGCGCCACTGCCGCAGCCCCGCCCAATTCCTGGCCGACCACAACAGGCCCGGTGCCTATGGCGCGTTTCGTACCGGCGCGCTGCATGGTGCGTTTTGCCTGGGATGTTGCTGGGCGTTGATGTTGCTGCTGTTCGTGGGCGGAGTGATGAACCTTTATTGGATTGTGGGCATTGCCGTTTATGTCGCGTTGGAAAAGCTGATGCCGCGGGTGCGGTGGTTCGTTCCGCTCACTGGTGTTGCGTTGATCGTCGTGGGCGTTTGGCTGATCGCAATCTCATAGATCGCGACAGGCTGAAACGTTCATAAGGGCTGAAGGACCGGCCAAATTTCGGGTTCTGCATTAACTTTTTTGACAGGAGGTAGTCATGCCTATTTTTATCACCTACGCGTCCTATTCGCCGGAAGGCGTTAAGGGAATGCTCAAGAAACCCGTGGACCGTTCGGGCGCGGTCAGGGCATTGCTGAAAAAAGCCGGCGGTAAGCTGGTGGCGTTTTACATGACCTCTGGCGACAATGACGTGGTGGTTGTCAGCGAATTGCCGGAAAGCACGGATGCAGTTGCTATAGGCATGGCCGTTGCAGCATCAGGCGCGGTGTCAAAAGTTGAAACCGTGCGCGCATGGAAGGCAAAGGACTTTGTCGCTGTGACCAAAAAAGCCGCAAAACTGACCGGAGCCTACAAGGCGCCGGGCCGTTAATCGGGATCTAAGCGCGGAGGGCCTGTAAGCCGGATCTTGTTCCAGGGTTACCCCCTTCGATGACCATTCCTCTAGGCCGTGCATTGCTGCGCGGCTCAAGCTGCCAACCCGGTCCCTCTCGGCCAAGACGCGCTTAGCGGCGGTATCGGCTGACGCCGACCGGCCCGCGCGAGGACCCTATTTGGCATTGCTCCCGGTGGGGCTTGCCGTGCCGCCGCTGTTGCCAGCGGCGCGGTGGGCTCTTACCCCACCGTTTCACCCTTACCGCGTTTTACCAAAGGCGAACCTCTGCAATGGTGCGGCGGTCTGATTTCTGTGGCGCTTTCCGTCGGGTTGCCCCGCCCGGGCGTTACCCGGCACCGTTGTCTTGTGGAGTCCGGACTTTCCTCTCGGGCATACGCCCCAGCGGCCATCCGTCCCTCCGCGCGGGGTGTGGGTATGCTTTGGGTACGGCGGCGTCAAGGGTGGATCAGGTTTTCTTGATCAAGGGTATAAGGTCAGCTGGTTCCAACGGGCCGTCACCCCATGGACGATATCTGAGGCGTACCGCGGCCAGAAGCGTGTCATGGTCCGTCTCCGCCGAGTAACCTGCTGCGCGCGCCAACGCATTGAACGTATTTAAAGGGGTTTTGCCAGGGTCGTGTTGAGAGCGCTTTCCGGCAAGGGCCATGTGTTCCAGTCGCTGCCAAGGGAAGCGCGGACCGGGATCGGACTTACGGCCCGGTGCCATGTCGGAATGGCCAATTACATGTTCAGGGGGGATAGCCCACCGGTTCATGATCTGGTGTAACAGGGTTTCCAAAACGTCCAACTGCAACTCGGAAAAAGGGTGCGCGCCGGTGTTGTCCAGTTCAATTCCGATCGAACGGGAATTGATATCGCTCTGGCCATGCCACTCACCCGCCCCGGCATGCCAGGCCCGATCCTCCTCGCGCACCATCTGCCAGAGTGTACCATCCCCACCGATCAGGTAATGCGCGGATACTTCATGGGCAGGGTCGCACAGCCGGTCCAGCGCCTCGGTTGCGCTGTCCATCGCGGTATAGTGCAGCACGATCAGCGACGGGGTCAGCCCATCCCTGCGTTCGCCAAAGTTAGGGGACGGGTGCCAGTTAGGCGTCAGCGGCTCAGTTGTTGACGGCACTGCGGAACGGGCTGGGGTCCCAGCCACAAGCGTAGCCATCGCCATCCGGGTCAAGTCCCTTGCGGTCGCGTTGCGGGCCACCGTTGGACAGGAACTCAATCTGAGCTTGATCCGGGGATGGAAAGCGGGCGCAATTGCGCTGCGCCTTGGCCTGAAGGTTCAGACCTGCACGGCTGTATAGTTGGGTCCCGACCGGGTTCGATGTGTTCAGCGCGTATTGCACGATATTGGGCTGACCATCCGTTCCACGTTCCGGAACGGCGGTGGGCGCGACCACCTCATAGGTCTGGCGGTTCTGTTCGATCAATGCGGCGTCGGATTCGATGGTGCGACGGTCAGAGACCGCTCCAAAATCCTGCTCATCGGAAATCGCGTTGTTGATGGGGTCTTCGACGGGCGACGGTGCCGGAGTGATCGCGCCTTGCCCTGAGGTGCCAGCCAGCGCAGCCGCGGTCGCCGAAGCGATGTCGGCATTTTCGCCGGTTGGCAACGGGGCTACTGTGCCCGGCGCGCCCAGCTGCTGTTCTGACACGTCGGGCGGGCCAAGCAGCGGGTTACCAGTATATCCCTGCCCCGCCAACTGGGCCTCACGCTGTGCCTGATAGGTGGGGGTGTTGAAATCCGTGCCACCTATCGGGGCCACCGAATTACAGGCGGCCACGAACCCGATTGCGGGGATCAGAAGCGTAAAGCGCATCCAGCTGCTCCGTCTTGCGTTGTCTTGCCTGACTTGAGGATTACCACCATTTGCCAGGCTTGGCCACAAACCCGGCGGCGTTTTCCAGCGCATAGGCCGTGTTGAGCAGATCGCCCTCTTCCCACGGGCGACCAATCAGCTGCAGACCCAGCGGCAGGCCCTGTTTGTCCAGACCGGCAGGCACAGAGATGCCCGGCAGACCGGCCAGGTTCACTGTCACCGTAAAGACGTCGTTCAGATACATCTGAACCGGGTCCGCCTCGGTCATTTCACCCAGGCCGAAAGCGGCCGACGGCGTTGCCGGGGTCAGGATCGCGTCGACACCTGCGGCGAAGACATCTTCGAAGTCTTTCTTGATCAGGGTGCGGACGCGACGCGCGCGATTATAGTAAGCGTCGTAGAAACCTGCGGACAGCACATATGTACCGACCATGACGCGGCGCTGCACTTCGTGACCAAAACCTTCGGCGCGGGTCTTTTCGTACATCTCGGTGATGCCGTCGCCCTGTGCCAACTGCGCGCGGCGGCCATAGCGGACACCGTCATAGCGCGCGAGGTTCGACGAGGCCTCAGCCGGTGCGATCACGTAGTACGCAGGCAGCGCGTATTTGGTGTGCGGCAGCGAGATATCGACGATCTCGGCCCCTGCCGCTTTCAGCATTTCGGCCCCTTCAGACCACAGCTTTTCGATCTCGGCGGGCATGCCATCCATGCGGTACTCTTTTGGGATACCGATTTTCTTGCCTTTGATGTCACCCGTCAGCATCGCCTCGAAATTCGGAACGGCCAATTCGGCGCTTGTCGAATCCTTGGCGTCGTGACCGCACATGGTTTCCAACATGATCGCCGCATCACGTACGTTCTTGGTCATCGGACCGGCCTGATCCAGCGAGGATGCAAAGGCCACGATACCCCAGCGCGAACAACGACCATAAGTCGGCTTGATACCGGTGATGCCAACAAAGGCAGCAGGCTGACGAATCGAACCGCCGGTATCGGTGCCGGTTGCGGCCAGACACAGGTCGGCAGCAACGGCCGAAGCGGAGCCGCCCGACGAGCCACCTGGTGTCAGCTGCGCGTCATCATTACCACGGCGCCAGGGGCTTACCGCGTTGCCATAGACGGATGTCTCGTTGGACGAGCCCATGGCGAATTCGTCCATGTTCAGCTTGCCCAGCATCACGGCACCCGCATCGGCCAGTTGCTGCGACACGGTGGATTCGTATTCAGGCTTGAAGCCATCCAGAATCTTTGACGCGGCCTGCGAAGGCACGCCCTTGGTGCAGAACAGGTCCTTGATACCAATCGGCAGACCACACATTGACGGCGCGTCGCCACCCTTGATCCGCTCATCCGCCGCTTTGGCGCGTTCCAACGCAATCTCGGGCGTTTTATGGACAAAAGCGTTCAGCGCGTCTGCGTCGTCAATAGCCTTAAGGCAGGATTCGGCCAGCTCGACCGAGGTCACATCACCCTTACGCAGCGCGTCGCGGGCCTCGGCCAGGCCAAGTTTGTTCAGATCGCTCATGTCTTACTCCACCACTTTGGGGACTGCGAAAAAGCCTTCGCGTGCGTCGGGGGCATTGGCCAGAACCTTGGCCTGCTGATTGCCGTCGGTGACCACATCCTCGCGACGTTTCAGGCGCATCGGCTCGACCGAGACCATCGGTTCGACGCCTTCGACATCGACCTCATTCAGTTGCTCGATGAACCCAAGGATTGTGTTGAACTCGGATGCCAGCGCGGGCAGCGCGTCATCCTCGACCTTGATCCGGGCCAGTTTGGCCACCTTGGCGGCGGTGCTTTGGTCAATCGACATCGGAAAACCTCATATGCGTTAGGGGGCATTTACCCGTCTGATGCTCGGGTCGCAAGTCCGCCGAAGAGCGGATGTGACCCTGTTTCCGTCGTGGGCGTGTCCAGCCATTCAAAATTGAATAACCAGTATACGCAAAAGTAAACCAATTAGTTCAGTTTTCGCCTTGAAAAAGTGAACCAAACTGTTCACCTCATGATCCATGGCACAGCCAGAAACCGGAGAAAGAAAATGAGAACCTTCATTACCGCAGCCCTTTTGACCGCAACCATTCTGAGCACCCCCGCCATGGCCTTCGGCCCTACGACGCAAACCCTGATCCCCGACGTCTCGTTCCCGACCCCCTCGCCCGAGACGGTGACACAGGATAGCGCCAAAGTCGGCAAATAAGGTGCCTTTTGCCGCCGGGCCAGAATCCCCCCGACTGGCCCGGCCAGGATGCAATTGACGGCTGCATCCGATGAAACCAACCGCTACGATGGTGCGAACTACCCCGCCGGAATGCATTGCAAATCCGGCAAAAGCCAACGGAGCAGAAAATGAGCGCACGCAAGCAAGCGGTTCTGGACGCAATAGATGCGGCCAACAGGCAAGACCCCACAATCGAAGAAGGCCAACCCGCTGCCCTGTTATACGGCCAGAGGATGAGCGCCGAGTTGGACCGGTTGTTTCCAGACGCGTCGGACCCATTGCAGATCGCGGCACGCGGTCAGCATGTGGAACGCTGGAAGCTGGCGCGCAGCGAATACCCCGAAGGCCGAACCGGATACCTGACCTGGCGCAAGGCACAGGCTGAACATCATGCCGAGATTGTCATGGGATTGATGGAGCAAGCTGGATACAGCAAAGACGAGGCCGAATCCGCCGGTCGCATGCTGCGCAAACAGGGCATCAAGCGCGATGACGAGGTTCAGGCGCTAGAAGACGTCATCTGTTTCGTTTTCCTCAAGTGGTATTTCGCGCCTTTCGCGGAAAAACACTCGGTCGAGAAAATTCAACGCATTGTGGAGAAAACCGCGCGCAAGATGTCAGGCGACGGACGGACGCGGGTGCTGTCCGAATTTAACCTCCCGGAACATCTGGCCGCGGCGTTTCAGGTCTGAGACACGCGCGCCAGATGCCTACGATAGACCTCGATCATCCATCCCAGCATGGTGGCGTTCAGGATGTGCCACATGAAATGCGTGCCCAGCGGCACCTGCGCACAAATGGGGTCATCGAGCGCACGAAATGCAATCGAGACGATAAGGATCACCGCCCCGATGGCCAGTCCCTGCGCTGTATCCGGCGCCCGATTGCGCAGCAGGAATGCATAAATCAGGATCAGCAGCGGAACAGGAGCGTAAGCCGCTGATCCACCCAGCCCCGGAACAAGTTGGAACACGGGCACGGTCAGCGCCGCGTAAGGTATGAACAGGGCCGTCAAGATTGCCGCGATCATCGGTCTAAACCGCCAGACATCCCGGTTGATGGCAAAGATATAGACCAGAATGTACAGCAGGATCGGCACGACATCCGCCATAGCCGCCCAGGTCTGCGCATGGGTATGGAACAGAAAACTGCCAACACCGATGGTAGCCAGAATGGCCACAAGCGCCATTGCCAGCGGCATCCCCCGCCCCCGAACGCGCCGCCATATAACAAACGCCGCGATCAGAAACGCCGCGTTTGTCACAGCGTTGATCGGCTCGGCCCAATAGGCGGGCGACAGACGCTCACAATAGCCGTCAACTTCCTGAAACCAGTCCATGCACTTTTACATAGCCGATGCTAGGTTGATGCCAACAGTATGATCAGGAGGATTTTTTCAATGAATATCATCTGGCTGGGCCACGGCAGTTTCCGTATTGAAACCGGCGGGCAGGTGCTGTTGATCGACCCGTGGCTGACCGGTAACCCGGTGTTGTCCGAGGACCACCATGACAATGCGCTGGATGGTGCGACGCACATTCTGCTGACGCACACACATTTCGATCACGTCGCAGACGTGGTGTCGCTGGCCAAGCATCTGAAGGTTCCCGTGGTCGGCCAATACGACCTGATGGGGTATTGGAGCGAGACCGAAGGGCTGGAAACCGTCGGCTTCAACAAAGGCGGCACAGTGGATTTGAACGGGGTCAAGGTATCCATGGTGCCTGCCTCGCACAGCTCGACCTTTTCAACGCCGGACGGCCTGCGGACCGGAGGCAGCGAGGTCGGCTTCATGATCGCCTCGGAAGGTCACATGCTTTACGTGTCAGGGGACACCGACATCATGGCGGATATGGAGTGGATGGGCGATTACTACAAACCCGACATCGGCATCCTGTCAGCAGGCGGACATTTCACCATGGACATGAAAGGCACGGCCTATGCGGCCAGACGGTATTTCAACTTCAAGACGGTGATTCCCTGTCACTACAAAACTTTCCCAATTCTGGAACAGTCTGCTCAGGCGCTGATTGATGGGTTGCCGGGGGTGGACGTGATCGAACCTGAGTTGATGAAACCTATCACTCTTTAATATCACGGCGTGCAGCGAAGAAGGCTCTCAGAAGATCGGCGGCTTCTTGAGCTGCGATGCCGTCGTAAATCTCGGGGACATGGTGCGCCTGTGTGTGGGTGAAAACCCGCGCACCATGTGCCACACCGCCAGATTTAGGATCGGCAGCCCCATAATAAATGCGCCGGATACGCGCCGCGGCCAAAGCTGCCGCACACATGGCGCAGGGTTCCAGCGTGACGTAAAGGTCATGATCCGGCAGCCGTTCGGACCCGGCCTCGGCGCAGGCTGTGCGCAGGGCCAGAATCTCGGCATGGGCAGTGGGGTCGTTCATTTCGCGTGTCCGGTTGCCCGCCGCAGCCACGATCCGGCCGTCAGGCGCGACAATTACGGCCCCAACCGGAACCTCTCCGCGATCTGCCGCAGCGCGCGCCTCGACCAACGCCTTATCCATATGTGATTTGAACGTCATGCCTCTGACTGCATCAGAAACCTGTCTTTCGCAAGCGGGCGGGATGCGCTATGGGCTGCGGATGACAAAAACCCCTCCTCCCGGCGACCGGATCGCCAAAGTGCTGGCCCGCGCGGGCGTTGCCTCGCGCCGTGAAGCGGAACGCATGATCGAAGCTGGCCGCGTGGCAGTGAATGGCAAGGTTATTGATAGCCCAGCCCTAAACGTGACCGCCAAAGACAAGATCGTCGTCGACGGCAAACCTGTGTCGGAACCCGAACCCTCGCGTCTGTGGCTGTATCATAAGCCGTCCGGTCTGGTGACAACGACCCGCGACGAAAAAGGCCGCGCCACCATTTTCGACAACCTGCCCGAGGATATGCCCCGCGTCATGAGCGTGGGTCGGCTTGACCTGAATTCCGAAGGGTTGCTGCTACTGACCAATGACGGCGGCATCAAACGCAAGCTTGAGCTGCCTTCGACCGGTTGGCTGCGCAAATACCGTGTTCGTGTGAATGGCCGCCCCAAGGACGAAGACTTTGCGCCGCTGCGCAAGGGGCTTGTGATCGACGGAGAACGCTTTCTGCCGATGGACGTGTCTCTGGACCGCCAGCAAGGCGCAAACGCATGGCTGACCATCGGCCTGCGCGAAGGCAAGAACCGTGAGATTCGCCGCGCAATGGAGGATATCGGCTATGCCGTGAACCGCCTGCTACGGGTATCTTACGGACCGTTCCAGCTGGGCAGTCTGAAACCCGGCGAGGTTGAAGAGATCCGCCGCCGCGTTATGCGCGACCAACTGGGTCTGGACCCTGAGCCCGAAACCAAACCCAAACGCCCTGCTCGTCCGCAACGAAAACGACCGCCGGTCGGCAAGAAATCTCGCAAGTGACGCGGGTTTAGCAACCTTCCCCCTAGCGCCAAGCCCACGTATCGCCTAAATTTTCCGTAAGTTATTCCACGGGGGAACGCCATGTCAGGGACCGGAGTGCAAAAACTGGCCTATGCGGCCCTTCTTGTGCTGATGTTTGGTGTTTGCACCGGTGTGCTGGGGGGGCTATAGCGCATGGCTAAGCGGTATGGCGGAAAATTCAGCCCCGAAGGCGGCAGCTCTGACGACGACCAACCGCAGCGCGGGCAATTTCATGGCGCGCGCGTCGAACCGGCAGGTGCACGGGCCAATATCCTGTTTCTGCCTGCCATTCCCCTGGTGTTTCTGTCGTTAAACGATGGTGCAGTCGGGATGACGATTGGGCTGGTCGCCGCTGGCCTGCTGACCGCCGCTGCCTTTCTGTTGCGCGAAGGGTTGCGCGCCGAGGCCGAATTTAACACACGTCGCACCGCGAGACGCCCTGCCTTTCCACGCAAGATATTCGCTAGCGTGTTGACCGGTATTGGTGTCGCTGTGGCCGCGTACCGGACGGAATACCTGGATGCCGAAACTGCTGCTCAGGCCGGCCTGCTGGCCCCGATCCTGTTCGGAGCGGTGGCAACGGTCCTGCATTCCGTGTCCTTCGGTCTGGACCCGATGAAAGACAAGGGCATGGAAGGGATCGATACCTTTCAGCAAGACCGCGTGGCCCGTGTGGTTGAAGATGCCGAAACCCATCTGACAGAGATGACCGACGCCATCAAACGTGCGGGCGACCGCCGGATCGAAGCGCGTGTCGAACGGTTTCAGGACACCGCCCGCGATCTGTTCCGAACAGTCGAGGAAGACCCGCGCGATCTGGCCGGTGCCCGCAAATACCTGACTGTCTACCTGCAGGGTGCCCGTGATGCGACGGTGAAGTTTGCTGATGTCTATGCCCGCACGCGGGATGCGCAGGCACTGGCCGACTATTCGTCCCTGCTGGACGATCTGGAACAGAATTTCGCGGCCCGCACCCGCAAGATGTTATTGGATGACCGTAGTGATCTGACGGTCGAAATTGACGTGTTGCGCGAACGGCTGCAGCGCGAAGGCGTCCGGTTGGACTAACCGGCCCATTTTTTGAGAAAGGATTACCCCATGTCCGATGAAATCAAGAACAAGGCGGTCGAAGCAGAAACGCTGGTACAGGAAGTGACCGCCGTTGCGTTGCCTGAACCCACGGCCGAAGTCATCTCGCTGGAAGACGCAGACGACCCTGTCGGCGCTGAAATCCGCAAACGCATGGACGAGCTGGATATGAGCAACACGAATTCGATCGTATCATTCGGTTCGTCCGCTCAGGCAGAATTGCAGGAAATCAGCCAGGCCATGCTGGCAGATGTGCGCAACAAGGATGTGGGGCCCGCTGGTGACAGCCTGCGCGATATCGTCACCTCGATCCGGGGCTTTTCGGTCAGTGAACTGGATGTGCGCCGTGAACGCAGCTGGTGGGAAAAGCTGATCGGCAAAGCTGCGCCCTTCGCCAAGTTTACCGCACAATACGAAGAAGTTCAGAGCCAGATCGACAGGATCACTGACGACTTGCTGGGTCATGAACACACGCTGTTGAAAGATATCAAGTCACTGGACTTGCTGTATGAAAAGACCCTTGGTTTCTACGATGAGCTGGCGCTTTATATCGCGGCGGGCGAGGAAAAGCTGACTGAACTGGACAGCCAGGATATCCCTGAAAAAGAGGCTGAGGTTCAGGCTGCACCCGAGGATCAACAAGTGATGAAAGCGCAGGAGCTGCGCGACATGCGCGCCGCGCGGGACGATCTGGAACGCCGCGTGCATGACTTGAAACTGACGCGGCAGGTGACAATGCAATCGTTGCCCTCGATCCGGTTGGTTCAGGAGAACGACAAGTCGTTGGTGACCAAGATCAACTCGACGCTGGTTAATACTGTACCACTGTGGGAAACCCAGCTGGCCCAAGCCGTGACCATCCAACGCAGCGCCGAGGCCGCCTCGGCCGTGCGCGATGCAAATGACCTGACCAACGAATTGCTGACTTCGAATGCTGCGAACTTGCGTGAATCGAACAAGATGATCCGCGAGGAAATGGAACGCGGCGTGTTCGATATCGAAGCGGTCAAACAAGCCAATGCCGACCTGATCGGCACCATCAATGAAAGTCTGGCCATTGCCGACGAGGGCAAGGCCAAGCGTGCCGCCGCCGAGCAAGAGCTTCAGAAGATGGAGGCCGAACTGCGCGATACGCTGGCCGCGGCCAAAGCCCGCAAGGATGGTATTGGCGACAATGCCGGTACGGCAGTACCGGGCTGACGGCGGGCGAAGGGTGCGGTTTTCGGGATATCTGAAGCCGGTCATGGGCTTTCTATTGCTGTTGGCTCTGGCCAATTGCGATGAAACGCTGACATCCTCTGTCGTTCCGCAACCGCGCCCAGAGGCAGTGGCGCCTGCCGCCAATGCCTATGTCCCCCCATCCGCTGCCAGTCAGGACCTGGCCCGGTTCTATCAGCGGGTCGAGCGGGACCTGCTGACCCGCGGTTTGCTGCGAACAGACGGAGGAGGCCCTGACACACCGTATGACGCTGATGATTTAGCCCGCAATTTTGGCAAAATTGCTTTCATCAACGAACACTCCGGCAAATCCGCCGCATTTGTCAGCGGCCCGAGCGAGATTAAGTTAAATCGCTGGAAGAGCCCAATCCGCATCAGGACTGAGTTTGGTCCGAGCGTTTCTATGGAAAGCCGCGAAGCTGATCGGCAAACCATTCAAAACTATGCCAAACGGCTGCAAAAAGCGACCGGGCACAACGTTCGAAGTGTAAATGGTGACGGGAACTTTCTTGTTTTCATAGCAGGTCAGGACGACGTGGCTTACGCTCAGGATAGATTAAAATCACTTGTTCCGGGTATCCCTGATGACAGGTTGAATTTGCTGAGGACGCTGGACCGGCCGTTTTATTGTTTTGTCTTTACGTTTTCCGGCCAAGAGGACACCAATACCGTAATCCGTGCCGTAGCTTACATACGTGCAGAACTGCCCAATCTGCTGCGGTTGAGTTGCATCCACGAAGAAATTGCGCAGGGACTTGGCCTTCCAAACGACAGCCCCGCAGCGCGGCCTTCGATTTTCAACGACGATGATGAGTTTGCGCTGCTGACCAGCCATGACGAAAAACTACTGACCATGCTTTACGACCCGCGCCTTCAGCCCGGGGTGACGGCGGATGACGCCCGCCCCGTGGTGCGGATCATTGCACGCGAATTGATGGGCCAGCAGCTCTGAGCCCAAGGAAAGGAGACCCCAAATGGGTATTTTCGATTTTCTGACCGGAGAATTTATTGATGTCATTCACTGGGTCGACGACACCCGAGATACGATGGTCTGGCGGTTCGAGCGTGAGGGCCATGAAATCAAGTACGGCGCTAAGCTGACGGTGCGCGAAGGTCAAGCCGCCGTGTTCGTGCATGAAGGGCAGTTGGCGGATGTATTCACGCCCGGTCTCTATATGCTTGAGACCAACAACATGCCGATCATGACAACCTTGCAGCACTGGGATCATGGCTTTCAGTCGCCCTTCAAGTCCGAGATCTATTTCGTCAATACGACCCGATTCAATGACCTGAAATGGGGCACCAAGAACCCGATCATGCTGCGGGACCCCGAATTCGGCCCGACGCGCATCCGGGCTTTTGGCACTTATACAGTTCGGGTAAAGGATGCGGCGAAGTTCCTGATCGAGATCGTGGGCACCGACGGTGAATTCACGATGGATGAGATCAGCTTTCAGATCCGCAACATCATCGTGCAGGAATTCAGCCGAGTGATCGCCGGATCAGGCATTCCGGTTCTGGACATGGCCGCAAACACCGCCGATCTGGGCAAGCTGATTGCAGCCGAGGTTTCCCCAGTGCTGGATGGCTACGGTCTGGAGATGCCGGAATTCTACATTGAAAACATCTCACTTCCGCCTGCAGTTGAGGCGGCATTGGATAAGCGCACTTCGATGGGGTTGGCGGGCGATCTGGGTAAGTTTACCCAATATTCAGCAGCCGAGGCGATGACGGCCGCGGCCAACAACCCCGGTCAAGGCGGCGGCATGGGCGCCGGGCTTGGCATGGGTATGGGAATGGCGATGGCGCAACAGATGTCGAATATGGCAGCGGGTCAACCCAGCGGCCCGTGGGGCAGTTCCGCCCCCGCTGCACCGCAACCGGCAGCACATGCCGCACCGCCGCCTCCGCCCCCGGTCGAACATGTGTGGCACATCGCGGTGGACGGGCAGACCAGTGGGCCGTTCTCGAAAGCCAAGATGGGACGTATGGCAACGGACGGAGAGATCACCCGCGACACCCATGTCTGGACCGCCGGTCAGGACGGTTGGAAAAAGGCCGGAGACGTGCAGGAACTGGCGCAGCTGTTCACCATCCTGCCGCCGCCACCGCCTGGAGCCTAATGCGCCAGTCACCGGCGTAAGAATAAGGCTACACGATGAACGAAGAACACAGATTTCCCTGCGAGCAATGCGGCTCAGACTACCGTTTCAACCCCGGCGATGGCTCACTGACCTGTGACCATTGCGGGCATTCCGAAGCGATTGGCGCAGGCCCCTGGGGCGGTGCCAGTTTGAAAGAACTGGATTTCAACGCCGCCATCGCGGAACAGCTTCCGGACAGCGAGATCGAGGAAACGCGTGTTCTGTCCTGCCCCAATTGCGCGGCTCAGGTCGAGTTCGACCCCGCCACCCACGCCGCCGAATGCCCGTTCTGCGCGACGCCCGTAGTAACGGATACCGGCGTCAACCGGCATATCAAACCGCGCGGTGTGCTGCCCTTTGCGCTGGATGAACGCACGGCGCACAAGGCGATGGGGGATTGGCTGGGACGGCTCTGGTTCGCGCCCAACGGGTTGAAAGAATATGCCCGCAAAGGTCGCAAAATGCAGGGCATCTATGTGCCGTATTGGACTTTTGATGCGGACACTACGTCCAATTATCGCGGTGAGCGGGGCGTTGTTTATTACGAGACCCGCACCGTCATGCGCGACGGCAAGCGCGTGCAACAGCAAGTGCCCAAGGTGCGGTGGTCTCCGAAATCCGGGCGGGTCGCGCGATTCTTTGACGACGTGTTGGTGCTGGCATCACAGTCTTTGCCCAAAAGCTATACCGACGCATTGGAGCCCTGGGACCTGCCGGCGTTGGAACCTTATCAGCCAGAATATCTGGCCGGATTCCGCGCCGAGGCCTACACCGTGGAACTGCAGGAGGGCTACACCGAGGCCCGCGGGTACATGGCGCGGGTGATCGAACGCGACGTGCGCTTTGATATCGGTGGCGACCGTCAGCGGATACACGCGATTGACACCGATGTGCGAAACGTGACCTTCAAACATATCCTGCTGCCGGTCTGGATGGCGGCCTACAAATACCGTGGGCAGACCTATCGGTTCGTCGTGAACGGACGCACGGGCCGCGTTCAGGGAGAGCGCCCCTGGTCCGCCATCAAGATCACCCTTGCCGTTATTCTGGGTCTGCTTGTGGCGGCAGGCGTCGGGTATCTGATGGCAACCGGCCAACAGTGATAACGCTGAAATCAGACAATGTTAGCGCTTGAACTTCTGTCAGTCTGACGCCATCCTCCACGGCGTCGACGCCTAAGGGGAGAGGCCAGAGTGACCCTATCCGATCTGAACCGGTTGCTGGCCTCGCGGTATTCCTGCCGGGCCTTTCGCTCCGATCCGGTGCCCAAGGATCAGATCAAACAAATCCTGAACAGCGCCGCGCGTGTGCCTAGCTGGTGCAACGCTCAACCCTGGCACGTCACTATCACCAGCGGCGCAGAAACAGACCGGTTTCGCACGGCCATACAGGCCGAGGCCGCAACGGGCACCCCCTGCCCCGACATTCCCTTTCCAACCTCTTATTCCGGTGTATATCAAGATCGCCGTCGAACCTGTGGTTGGGCTTTGTACGAGGCTGTCGGGGTTGAGCGCGGTGACCGCACTGCTTCGGCCCGGCAGATGATGCAGAATTTCTCTCTGTTCGGGGCACCCCATTGCGCCATCGTCACAAGCCCGGCCGAGCTTGGCACCTATGGCGCGCTGGATTGCGGCGGGTTCATCACCGCATTTTCACTGGCCGCGCAGGCGCTTGGCATCGCCACAATCCCGCAGGCCGCACTTGCCACCTACAGCCCGTTCCTGCGCAGGTTTTTCGACATCCCGGAAGACCGGTTGATTTTATGCGCGATTTCCTTTGGCTATGCGGATACAGATCATCCCGCCAACAGCTTTCGCACCGACCGCGCCGATCTGAGTGAGATCGTAAACTGGGTCGGATGACAACCACACCAAGCGGAGAACGATTTTGCGCGCTGTTCTACAACGAGTTTCGCAGGCCAAGGTTTCGGTTGACGGTCAGGTGATCGGTCAGACCGGGTCCGGGCTGATGATTTTGGTTTGCGCCATGCAGGGCGATGACGAAGCCAAGGCAGATCAGCTTGCCGCTAAGGTCTCTAAGCTGCGCATCTTCAAAGATGAAGCCGGTAAAATGAACCGGTCCGTGAAAGATATCGAAGGGTCCGCGCTGGTGATCAGCCAGTTCACTCTGGCCGCCGATACATCACGCGGCAACAGGCCGGGGTTTTCCGAGGCCGCCGCGTCGGATGTTGGCAAACACCTGTATGAGGTCTTTGCCCAGCGGTTGCAGGCGCATGGCGTGCCGGTAGAGACCGGACAATTCGGTGCTGACATGGCCGTGGAACTGGTCAATGACGGGCCCGTCACTATTTGGATGGAAAGCTGATGGACAGGAAAGAACAGGCAATTCGCATCTGGCAGGCCGGGGTCGACGCCGTAGGCGGCCACGCAGCGACCACCAAGGTTTTGCAGGACATCCCTGAGCCCGATCAGATACTAGCCGTCGGCAAACCCGCCGCCGCTATGGCCCGTGCGGCCCTTGAGCATTTCGGCCCGCGCCCAACATTGGTTGTCACCAAGGACGACCACGGGCGCGATCTGCCGGATTATGTCACAGTGATCGAGGCTTCGCACCCCGTTCCGGACGCGCGCAGTCTTCAGGGAGGTCAAGCCTTGCGCGAAGCGGTTGAGGCAATGAAGCCGGGCTCGCATCTGTTGTTGCTGGTTTCGGGCGGGGCATCCTCGCTGGCCGAGGATTTGCTGCCGGGTAAGACACTGGATGATCTGGAACGGCTGAACAAAAAGCTGCTGTCCGAAGGGCTGGACATCTCCACGATGAATGCGGAACGGCGCACGCTGTCGCGGATCAAGGGAGGCGGGTTGCTGTCTCATTTCCAGGGTAACAGGGCGACCGTTTTGGCGATTTCGGATGTACCGGGCGATGATCTGAATGTTGTCGGGTCGGGCATCGGAGCGCTGCCGGGTAAGGTTGATTTTGCGGCGACGACTCAAATCGTGGCTTCAAACGCCCACGCCCGCGCAGCCGCTGCTGAATTGGCAAAAGACGACGGCATCCCGGTACACGCCAACGAAGAATGCCTGCACGATGATTTCCTGAAAATTGCCGAAGCGCTTGGCGAACGTATCCGCACCATGCCTAAAGGGGCATTGATCTTCGGCGGTGAACCAACCGTCGTACTACCTGACAATCCGGGGCGCGGCGGGCGCAATCAGGCGCTGGCACTGGCACTCGCGCGCGAGATTGCAGGGTACGACGGATTCACGGTGGTAGTCGGCGGCACCGACGGCACAGACGGGCCGACGCAAGCCGCCGGAGCTGTCGTCGACGGCACCACTTGGGGCGACAGCGCCGAGTGGGCGTTACAACAGGCAGACAGCGGCAGCTATCTGGATCGCGTGGGCGCCTTGCTGTTGACGGGTCCGACCGGAACAAACGTGATGGACTTGCTTGTCGCGATCCGCACATGATTTGACGGTTTTCGGACTGCCCGGGTTATAAAACACCCGGACAATATCCGAATGACGCCGCCCTCAAACGCGCTACACAACATGCAAGACCTTTCCAACGTAGGCACTAGTATGCGCGATGATTGTCGCCGGTCGGCCCGCGTGTCCCGCCCCTCGGATGCTCTGAAAACCTCTGCCCCCGCCATTTTTGGCATTCTGCTTTTTGAGAAACGCGACGGCGTCTCGATATGGGATACGCTGGCCCCTTTGCGGTTCGCGGAACACGGCTGTGGTCACATTCGTTTGGATATGCGCGGCAATGACAGCAGTGAAGACCTGATAAGAGAAGTTTACACCCGCCAAGCGCTAGACAACAATTGGTGGCGCTGCTCGGTCTGGGAAATGTTCGGGGCAATCAAAGCCATGAATAGTGCCGCCGCAGGCAGGAAATCAGTCGGATTGGTATCGATTTGAGAACGGGGACGTCTTGCGAATTGCAGGAAGAAGAACCGACATTCTACCCCTTGGCAGAAATGAATGCCTTTGATGGTGAATGCTTGCTATCAACAAAGCAGGTGGAGGATACCATTTCACGCGATCAAATATAAATCATTCGCCGGATTGAGACAGACATTTACCCTTGCTCGGCTGACCGAAATGCGCCTACTTTGACTCATGCGTCAATAAAAAGTCCGCAAAGGACGAACAATCCAATCAACTGGGAGATCTTTGAATGAACGAACAACTCACTCACATGACCAAGCAGGTCACAGCGGGCAAGCTGACCCGCCGCGAATTCATGGGGAAAGCGGCGGCTTTGGGTGTCACCGCAGCGGTGGCAAGCACCATGTTTGCAGATGCCGCGCGTGCGGCGGGCCCGAAAAAAGGCGGAGATTTGAAGCTCGGCCTTCAAGGTGGCGAGTCGACCAATTCTCTGGACCCGGCAACTTATGCAAGCACAGTGCCATATATGAACGGTCGTCACTTCGGCGATGGCCTGGTTGAAGTTGCGGCGGATGGGTCTATCGAACCGCGTCTCGCAGAAAGCGTCGAAGGCAGCGCCGATGCCAAGGTCTGGACCTTCAAGCTGCGGGAAGGTGTTGAGTTCCACAACGGCAAGACCCTGACCAGCGAAGATGTACTTAAGACCATGGAACGCCACTCGAACGAAGAATCGAAGTCTGGTGCTCTCGGCATCATGAAGGGCATCGAGTCCATGAAAGCTGATGGCAACAATTTCCAAGTCACCTTGACTGAACCAAACGCCGACCTTCCCTATCTGCTGGCGGATTATCATCTTGTTATTCAACCAGATGGCGGCATGGATGACCCCGGCGCCGGAATCGGAACCGGTCCGTATCAGGTGGAAGTAAACGAACCCGGTGTACGGCACCTGTTCACGAAATTTGCGAATTACTGGAACGACGATGGATATTTCGACACCGTTGAGAACATCGTCATCAACGATGCTACCGCGCGCACCGCGGCACTGCAGTCAGGGCAAGTCCAGATTATCAACAGGGTCGAACCAAAAGTTGCCGATCTGTTGGGGCGTGCACCAAATCTGACCGTTCACTCAACCCCCGGACGTGGCCACTATGTGTTCATCATGCATTGCGATACTGCGCCGTTCGACAACAATGAACTGCGACTGGCGCTGAAATACGCGATCAACCGCGAGGAAATGGTCGACAAAATCCTGCGTGGTTATGGTTCAGTCGGGAACGACATGCCGATCAATGCTGCCTACCCACTATTCGACGACTCTCTGCCTCAGCGCGAGTTCGACCTTGAGAAAGCAGCCGAACACTACAAGAATTCCGGCCACGACGGATCACCAATCATCCTACGGACGTCGGATGTAGCCTTCCCGGGCGCAGTAGATGCAGCCGCCTTATTCCAACAATCGGCAGCTCAGGCGGGCATCAACCTTGAGATCAAGCGCGAACCTGGTGACGGCTACTGGAACGAAGTCTGGAATGTTCAGCCCTTCTGCGCCTCGTACTGGAGCGGACGCCCAGTTCAGGATCAGATGTACGCGACTACATACCTGTCCACGTCGGATTGGAATGATACACGCTACAAGGTTCCTGAATTTGACGCACTGCTCTTCCAAGCGCGCGCCGAGTTGGATCCTGCAAAACGCAAAGAGCTGTATGCGCAGATGGGTATGATGGTCCGCGACGAAGGCGGCCTGATCTGTCCAATGTTCAATGACGGTGTCGAAGGTATCAGCAACCTGCTGGAAGGCTGGGAGAGCAATCCGGGTCTTGAACTGATGAATGGTCAGGTATCGCGTCAATTGTGGTTCTCCTGATAAGGCCCACAGATAATGCATCCTATCATCAAACTGGTTTCCCAGCGCCTTGCGCTGGGACTCCTGCTTCTCTTCGGTGCATCGGCTCTGATATTCGGCCTCACCGAAGCCCTTCCTGGGGACGCTGCGCAAGCGGTCCTAGGCCAAGCTGCAACCCCCGAGGCGCTGGCAAACCTGCGCGAGGAAATGGGCCTCAACCGCCCCGCCCTAACCCGTTATTTCGAATGGCTGGGCGGCATCGTTCAGGGTGATCTGGGCCAATCTCTAACCAATAAACTTGATATTGCCGAGTCTGTCGGCAGCCGTTTGGGCAACACGCTGTTTCTAGCCTTTTGGGCCGCCCTTATTTCGGTTCCGCTGGCCATCTTTCTCGGCCTGCTGGCCGTGCGTTATCGCAACCGCTGGCCGGACAAGCTGATTTCGGCGGTTACACTCACCACTATCTCGATACCCGAGTTTCTGATCGGTTACGTGCTGGTCTATTTCGTTGCTGTTAAGCTGGGGATGTTCTCGCCTCTGGCGATGATCAATGACAGCATGTCATTTTGGCAAAAGCTGAATTCGATCGCTCTGCCCGTTATCGTTCTGACGATGGTCGTTCTGGCGCATATGATGCGCATGACCCGCGCCGCGATCCTGAACGTGATGCAGTCTGCCTACGTCGAAACAGCAGAGCTGAAGGGTCTGAGCAATTTTCAGGTTATCTACCGCCACGCGTTTCCGAACGCAGTCGCACCCATCGTCAACGTGGTGATGCTGAACCTGGCTTATCTGGTCGTCGGCGTCGTCGTGGTTGAGGTGGTGTTCGTCTATCCCGGCATGGGGCAGTACCTTGTGGACCACGTGACCAAGCGTGACGTTCCGGTGGTTCTGGCCTGCGGCGTCATCTTTGCCGCGATCTATATCGGACTGAACATGATTGCAGACATTGTTGCCATTCTGGCCAACCCAAGGCTGAGGCATCCGAAATGAAGAACATCCCTATCTCTGCAATGATCGGGCTGGCCTTTACAGCCCTGTACTTCATCATCGCCCTCCTCGCCCCTCTGCTGGCCCCTTATGGCATGGCGGAGGTCGTGGGAGATGTATGGGAGCCGTCCAGCTCGCAATTCTGGCTGGGTACCGACAACATTGGCCGCGATCTTCTTAGCCGGATGATCTATGGCGGGCGCACGACGATCTTTATCGCCACGGCGGCCACGATCCTTAGCTTTGTGACCGGGTCCATCCTTGGTTTCCTGGCCGCGGTGCTGGGTGGTTGGGCCGATCAGGTCATGTCGCGCGCGGTGGATTTGATCATGTCAATCCCGACACTGATCTTTGCGCTGGTTGTTCTGGCCATGGTGCCGGTGACAATCCCGGTTCTGATCCTTGTCATGGGCCTGTTGGACGCCACCCGTGTCTATCGTCTGGCCCGCGCCGTTGCCGTGGATATTGCGGTCATGGACTATGTCGAAGCCGCGCGCCTACGTGGTGAGGGCCAGGTCTGGGTCATCTTTCGTGAAATCCTGCCCAACGCCCTGTCGCCGCTGGTTGCGGAACTGGGCCTGCGGTTCATCTTCATGGTTCTGTTTGTCTCGACCCTGTCGTTCCTGGGTCTGGGCGTTCAGCCGCCGCTGGCGGACTGGGGCGGCATCGTGAAAGAAAACAAGGACGGTATCGTCTATGGCATCGGCGCAGCGCTTTACCCTGCTGTCGCCATCGCAACGCTGGCGATCTCGGTCAATCTTGTGGCTGACTGGGTCCTGAACCGTACCACATCGCTGAAAGGAGGCCGGGGATGACAGAAGCCCTTCTCAAGGTCCGCGACCTCAAAATCGGCGCGACCGTCTACCCGCCGGGTGAAAAACCCCATGACATCGAAATCGTGCACGGGGTCAGCTTTGACCTCGCGCCTGGCAAGGTGCTGGGGCTAATTGGCGAATCCGGTGCCGGTAAGTCAACCATCGGCCTGGCCTCGATGGCTTATGGCCGGGGTGGCGTGGAAATCACCGGTGGTGAAGTTTGGGTCAACGGGCGCGATATCCTCAAGACATCGCATGGCGATATCCGCAAGCTGCGCGGGGGTGAAGTCACATATGTGTCCCAATCCGCCGCAGCCTCCTTCAATCCCGCTAAAAAGATCATGGATCAGGTGGTTGAAGCCGCGGTCGAACAGAAAAAGTTCAGCCGTAAAGAGGCCGAAGGCCGCGCCCGGGAACTGTTCGCCAAGCTGGGTCTGCCCGATCCGGATAACATTGGTGATCGCTATCCGCACCAGGTTTCAGGCGGTCAGCTACAGCGTTGCATGACGGCGCTGGCGCTATGCCCCGAACCTGATCTGGTGGTGTTCGATGAACCCACCACCGCGCTGGACGTGACGACTCAGATCGACGTTCTGATGGCCATTAAAGAGGCCATTGCAGACACCGGCGTTGCCGCGCTTTACATCACCCATGACCTTGCGGTCGTGGCGCAGGTAAGTGACGACATCATGGTGCTGCGGATGGGCAATACGGTCGAGTATGGCAATACCGACCAGATCATCAACAACCCGCAGGAAGAGTATACGCAGGCTCTGGTCTCGGTCCGCTCGATCGAGCACGAAGAAAAGAAACCCACACCAGATCCCGTGCTGAGCGTCGACGGCATCACTGCGCGCTACAAAGGGTTGAATTTCGATGTGCTGCACAACGTAAATGTCGAGCTTCATCCGGGGCAAACGCTGGCTGTTGTGGGCGAATCCGGTTCGGGCAAGTCCACGCTGGCGCGAGTAATCACCGGCCTGCTGCCGCCGCGCGATGGTGAGATCACCTTTGCCGGTCGCAAGCTCAGTGGCGATCTGAAAGGCCGTACCCGCGAAGACCTGCGCGAGTTGCAGATGATCTATCAGATGGCTGACGTGGCGATGAACCCACGCCAGACCGTCGGCACGATCATCGGGCGTCCCTTGGAGTTCTACTTCAACATGCGCGGCGCGGAAAAGCGCAAGCGGATCATCGAACTGCTGGATGAGATCGAGCTGGGTGAAAAGTTCATGGATCGCTATCCGGCCGAGCTGTCCGGTGGTCAGAAACAGCGTGTCTGTATCGCGCGGTCGCTGGCAGCCAAGCCCAAGATGATCATCTGTGATGAGGTCACCTCGGCGCTTGATCCACTTGTGGCGGACGGCATCCTCAAGCTGTTGCTTGACCTGCAAAAGATCGAGGACGTGGCCTATCTGTTCATCACCCACGATCTGGCGACGGTTCGAGCGATCAGCGACAGCATCGCGGTGATGTATCAGGGTCGCGTGGTCCGCTATGGTCCCAAAAGCCAGGTGCTGAGCCCACCGTTCGACGATTATACCGACCTTCTGCTCAGCTCGGTGCCCGAGATGCATCTGGGTTGGCTGGAAGAGGTTGTCGCCCATCGCAAGATGGAGAGTGCCGGGAACTGACCCGGTTCGCGACAGGTTGAAAAAACTGAAAATCCCGGCGCTTTGTCTGATGACAGGTGTCGGGATTTTGCTATTGGGGGCGGGAACAGGCAGCCCATATGCAACGAATCCCCTAGGGTCGCCTGAGGGACTTTAAGAAAGGGTCAGGGAATGGACCGAAAACTCCTCCTCATCATTCTAGACGGTGTTCCGTGGCGCAATTTTCGCCGCCTGTTCGGCAATCTGGAAGGGTGGGTCGACAGTGGCGAGGCGCAGGTTTGGAAGCATCGCGCGGTGCTGCCATCGATCTCGGCCAGTTGCTATGCCTCGATCCACACCGGCGTCACGCCGCAGGAACATGGCTGTACGGGCAATGGCAACGTCTTCCGCCTAAGCCACAAGGACGTCTTCAGCCAAGTCCGCGAAGCGGGCGGCGTGACCGGGGCGGTGACCCACAGCTTTTGGTCGCAATTCTTCAACCGTCACCCGTTCGATTATGTCCGTGACGTCGAATATGACGAACCCGAGAGCAAAACGATCAACCATGGCCGGTTCCACTCGATGACCGGCTACAGCAAAGTGAACCAGATGACGCCGTCGGACGTTGATCTGTTTGGCACTCTGACCAATCTGTGCCTGCGCTTTGGGTTGGATTACGGCGTCCTGCACACTTGCACGCTGGACAGTATGGGCCACCGGTTTCATCACGACTGCGAGGAAATGGACCACGCCTGTTTTGTCATGGACGAAATGCTGGCCCCTTTCATCCCGCGCTGGCGGCAACTGGGGTATGAGGTCATCGTGACCGCCGATCACGGTCAGGACGAACGTGGCCATCATGGCGGGCGCAGCCCGCTTCAGCAGGAAACTGCATTGTATTATTTCGGCGATGCCGAAGGCCCCGAGGCTGATGCGGTGATCGACCAGCTGCAACTGGCACCCACGATCCTGAACCGCATGGGCGCACCGATCGCCGAGACGATGAAAGCCAAGCCTTTCCTGAAGTAACGGATCAATCGTAGGGCCAGATCTGCTGGCCCAGCGCCTCGATCGCAACTGATATCCGTTCAAAACTGTCTGCAGCGCGTTTCACTGAGGTGCGCGCCCGCAGGTACCCGTGCACAAGGCCGGGCTCATTCACCCAATGCGCCCTCCCGCCCGCTTCGGTGATCTTGCCGCAATAGGCCGGGCCGTCGTCGCGCAGCGGGTCGCAATCGGCGGTGACCACCACAGTAGGCGGCAGGCCCGAGAAATCTTTATCCTGCAGCGGCGCAAACGTGGGATCGTTCTGCAGCGCAGGTCCGCCACAGCGCACTTTCTCGTAGAACCGAATTTCTTCCAGCGTCAAAAGCGGTGCCTGGGCGTGCTCGATATATGACCCTGTGGATGTGTCCCCGCCCAGACCGGGATAAATTAAAACCTGCCCCAGCACTCCATCAAGCCGCCCCCGTGCATGCTGCGCCACCGCGGCGGCCAGATTGCCACCCGCGCTGTCACCGGCCAAAATCAACGGGTCGCCGTATTCCTGCACCACCCAATTCGTTGCGGTCCAGCTATCCTGAAACTGTGCCGGGTGCACATGTTCGGGGCAAAGGCGATAGTCTACGGCAACAACCCGATACCCGGTCTGAACGCAAATCTCAGCACAAACGTCATCATGGCTATCCAGCCCACCAACGACGAAACCGCCGCCATGAAAATAGACGACGGTTCGGGTCGGATCTCCGGCGGTGTAAACCCGGACAGGCACGCCATTGGCGGGCCTGTCCTGTACATCCAGACCAACGGGTCGGGGTTGGCGAAAGTCCTGACACATCCGGTTGTAGACGCGGCGCTGATCGTCGATCGAAAGGTCGACAGCGTCATCAGGATAGCTTTCAGCCGTTCGTCTTATGAACGCCCATGTTTCTTCATCGATCAGACGTTCATAATCCATTGTCCCTCCCGGTCAGGCAGCCCATTCCCATGGCCGGGTGAACGATCCCAGCACCTTACCGACATCGTCGTCCGAGCAGCCGTTCGCGTCAAGCTGCGCGACAAGCCCGCGCTTTTTGTCGTCAATCACGGATACGACGCGCGCATCCAGCCCGGCCTCTTCCAACGCGCCGTTATAGATGCGAGTGATCGCCTGCTTGCGCAGTTCGGGTTTAAAGACCTTACCCACGGCGGTTTTCGGCAATTCGTCCAGAATGGTCATGTGCTTGGGTCTTGCCGCACGTTCGTGGACATGCACACCGCAGTATTCCATCAATTCGTTCTCGGTCACACTGGCCCCGTCGACCAGTTCGACAAAGGCGCAGGGCACCTCGCCCGAGTGCGCGTCGGGCTGACCAATAGCGCCGGCAAAGGCAACGGCATCGTGGCCCAGCAAAGCCTCTTCGATTTCGGCTGGGTCGATATTGTGGCCGCCGCGAATAATCAGGTCCTTGGCGCGGCCGGTGATCCACAGATACCCATCGTCGTCAAACCGACCCAGATCACCTGTGCGCAGGTACTTGTCGAAATGGTACAGATCAACGTTCTTGTCCGCCTCGGTATAGGTGTTGCCCGCATAGACGCCGGGATTCGAGATACAGATTTCGCCGATCTCATCCGCGCCGCATTCCTTGGGGCCGTCCGGCCCGTCCTGCAGGATTTTCACATCCGTATAGGGGAATGGAATCCCGATCGATCCGATTTTCTTTTCGCCATCCACCGGGTTGCACGACACCAGACAGGTAGCCTCGGTCAGTCCATAGCCTTCGACGATGGTCACACCCGTCGCTTCTTCGAACCGGCGGAACAGTTCGACCGGCAGCGGGGCCGAACCCGAGAAGGCTGTTTTCACGCTTGAGATATCGGCATCCACCGGGCGTTGCATCTTGGCGGCAATCGCGGTGGGGACGGTGATGATGAAACTGACCTTCCAGCGCTCGATCAACTTCCAGAAGTTATCAAACACGCCATCGCCCCGATACCCGGCAGGGGTCGGGAAGACCACATGCGCGCCCGACGACACCGCGGCCATCACGATCACATGCACAGCAAAGACATGGAACATCGGCAACGGGCACATGATCACGTCTTCGTCCGAGAACAACAGCGTGTTTCCAAGCCAGCCGTTGTAGATCAGGCCCGAGTATTTATGCTGCGCCACCTTGGGCATACCGGTGGTTCCGCCGGTGTGGAAATAGCAGGCGACACGATCTTCGGTGCTGTCCTCGAAGGTCAGCGTAGTGGGCTGTTTGGCCAGTTCCTTGTTGAAGTTCTTATAATCCGCATGCGCGAGATGTTCCTTGTCGCCCATCTTGGGACGCAGGAGCGGAACCAGCCAGGATTTCGGTGGCGTCAAATAGCGGTTGAGGTCGATCTCAAGAATGGTTTTGACGTTGGGCGCATGGCGCACGGCCTCTTCGACCTTTTGCGCCACATCGGCCTTGGGGAAGGATTTCAGCGTAACCACCACCTTGGCGCCGGTTTCGCGCAGGATCGCGGCTATCTGCTCGGGCTCCAGCAACGGGTTTATAGGGTTCACGATCCCTGCAACCGCGCCACCCATCATGGTGATCAGCGTCTCGTTACTGTTGGGCAGCACGTAGGCCACCACATCCTTTTCACCGATCCCGAGCGAGCGGAACAGGTTGGCGGCCTGGTTGACCTTACCCAGCAGCTCGGACCAGGTCAGCGTTTCGGCCTTGTCGGTCGGCCCGGACAAAAGCTGAAAACTGATCGCATTGCTGTTGGGGAACTTGCTTGCCGTGCGCGACAACAACTGATGGAAGGTGACCGGAACATCGCGGTCCTCCCACGGCATTTCCTGCTCCATCCTTGCCTTGTCTTCCAAACCCACAAAGGCCATATGACTCCTCCCTTATCTCTCCCGTGTCCGGCACGGGTTTTGTATCCACCGCCAAGATGGAAGCAAAACCGTGCATGATCAAGAAAGGGCTTAGCTGTGAAGCCCGGAAAGAGGTAGAATTACGCTGCGGAGCGAATTGCCCTGCCCCAGCGTCACTTTATTCTGCCGCCATGCCGTCGGTGAACTGCAGACGCGCCAATCTGGCATACAGGCCGTCCTGTGCCACCAGATCGTCATGGGTGCCCTGCGCCACGATACGGCCGGCCTCCATCACCACGATCCGGTCAGCCTTTTTCACCGTCGCCAGCCGGTGCGCCACGATCAACGTGGTGCGCCCGGCGCGCATCTGATCGACAGCGCCTTGAACCGCACGCTCGCTTTCGGCATCCAGTGCCGAGGTCGCCTCGTCCAACAGCAGTACCGGCGCGTCCCGCAGGATCGCACGAGCGATGGCGATACGTTGCTTTTGCCCGCCAGACAGCATCACACCCCGTTCACCAACGAAACTGTCGTAACCTTCGGGCAAAGCCGAAATGAAATCGTGTGCGGCGGCGGCCCGGGCGGCGGCCTCAACCTCGGCATCGGTGGCGTCCAGACGACCAAACCGGATGTTTTCACGCGCCGAAGAGGCAAAGATGATCGGGTCCTGAGGCACCAGCGCCATGTGGCGGCGGAACTCGGCCCGGTCGATGTCACGCAGATCGACGCCATCCAGACTGACCTGCCCCGAGACCGGATCATAAAACCGCTGGATCATCTGGATGACGGTTGTCTTCCCCGCCCCCGAGGGGCCGACAAATGCAACCGTCTCGCCGGGGTTAACCTGCAATGATAGATGTTCCAGCGTGACAACATCGGGGCGTGACGGATAGCGGAAGGTCACATCGTCAAAGCGGATCTCACCCCGAACCGGTAATGGCAGCGTCTTGGGGTTGGACGGATCGGTGACGGTGTCCTGTGCATTCAGCAATTCCACCAGTCGTTCAGTTGCGCCTGCGGCGCGCTGCAATTCACTCCAGATTTCAGACAAGGCCGCCACAGAACCCGCCATGATAATCGAATAGATCACGAACTGGATCAGTACGCCTTCGGTCATCACGCCATTGCGGACATCATTTGCGCCCATCCACAACACGCCGACAATGCCCGAAAAAACCAAAAAGATGACGATAACGGTCAGAACCGCGCGCGTCTGAATACGCCGCAGCGAGACGACGTAAGACGTTTCCGTCATATCCGCGAATTGCTTGCGGCTGGCCTGTTCATGAGTAAATGCCTGCACCGTTTGCACCGCGCTCAGCGCCTCACCTGCGTTACCGGACGAGGCTGCGATCCAGTCCTGATTTTCGCGGCTGATCACCCGCAGGCGGCGCCCCAGCACCAGAATCGGCACCACCACCACCGGGATCAACAACAAAACCAAACCTGTCAGCTTGGCCGATGTCAGTAGCATCAACACCAGCCCGCCGAAGAATAACAACATGTTGCGCAGCGCGATGGACACAGACGAGCCAAGCACTGACTGGATCAGCGTCGTGTCGGTGGTTATCCGGCTCAGGACCTCGCCGGTCATGATACGTTCGTAGAATTCGGGGCTCATTCCGATGACGCGGTCGAACACGGCCTCGCGGATATCGGCGACCACCCGTTCGCCCAGCCGGGTCACCAGCGCATAGCGCAGGCCGGTGCCCACGGCCAGAACCCCGGCGATGCCCAGCGCGGCCAGAAAGTACCACTCTAACAACTCGCCATCTTCGATGCGGAAATTGTCAACCACACGGCGCACGGCCAGTGGCAGCGCAAGGGTCATGCTTGCCGTCAGCACCAACGCCAGTGTCGCCCCGGCCATCAACATCCGATAGGGGCGCATGAAGGGCCACAACGACGCCAGAACGCCAATTTTCTTGGACCGGGCGCGCTCTTCACTGGCGCCGGGTGCGGGTTGTTGTGCTGGACTGGCTGGGGCGGTTCTTGCCATGCGTGGCCCTTAGTTAAAATTCGCAATCAGGTGGTCGCTTCTTGGCGGCAGCAGACGGCGGGGTCAAGCAGCGCGTCACCAATTCACGGCCTGTAAGGGCCATTTGACGCAGAATTTCGGGGCTGATTTGGAGCGGGCGGCGGGAATCGAACCCGCTTCATCAGCTTGGAAGGCTGAGGTAATAGCCAGTATACGACGCCCGCTCAGCGCAGGTCGGTTTAAGGGATGCGTCTGGTGTCGTCAAGCGCCGTTCGGCGCAGGAAATCAATTTCTGTAATCGCGTTCTAATGCAGGAGACAGACGCCCTTCACTCAACCCTGTGAACATATCCAAGAACAGGATTCGAGGTCCGAGGAAATCCGGATCATCGACTCGGCACGCAGCGGTTGCGCAACCGGCTGGCCGATCAGAGACGCCGGATAGGTCGTAGCTGCAGCCAGCGCCTCCTGAAGCGGCACGTCAGCATGTGTGACCAGAATGCGGATCGCAGTGGTCAAGTCCAAATCGGCCCCGGCCAACGTTCCATCCTCAAGTGTCAGGCGTCCGTCCGTCCGCGTGATCCGGCGACCTTCCAGCTCGAACGCAGCCTGATCCGTACCCGCAACAGCCATGGCATCGCTGACCAGAAATATCTGACCAGGCGCTTTCTTGGCAGCCCAGGCCGAGCGGATAACCTCGGGGTGGACATGGATACCGTCGGCGATCAACCCCGCCGACAGCCCTCCCATCGCCAGCGCCGCACCCACCAGACCAGGTTCGCGGCTGCCCAGTTGGCTCATGGCGTTGAAAAGGTGTGTGACGCAGCGCGCGCCCGCCGCGGCATAGCGCTGGCACGTCGCGAAATCTGCATTGCTATGTCCTAGCGACACCAGAATCCCGGCGTCCGACAAAGCTTGCACTTGCTGCAGAGACACGGATTCGGGCGCAAGGGTCACCTTCAGGCACGGCAATTGCTCTGCTGCTGCAATCAGCATGGTCAGGTCCGCGTCCTCCATCGGACGAATTAGCGCCCCGTCATGCGCCCCCTTTCGCGCCACCGACAGGTGTGGCCCTTCAAGATGCAGCCCAGCCACACCCGGAACCCCCGCGCGAACCGCCTCTATCGCGGCTGCAACGGCGGCTTCGGTTTTTTCGGGCGTGTCGGTGATTAGGGTCGGCAGCAAGGACGCCACACCTAGACGGCGATGCGCTTCGGCGATCTGCCGGATCGAATCAACCGAGGGGTCGTCGTTGAACATCGCGCCGCCGCCGCCGTTCACCTGCAGGTCGACGAAGCCGGGGCACAAGATATCCCCGTTCAGGTCGATGACTTGCCCTTCGATCTGTGCGGTCTCCTCAGCCGCAAGCGCGGCAAGGACGCCGTTGCGAAAGGTCATGACTTGATCAAAATGCAGGCGCTCTCCATCGAACAGGGCACCATTGCGAAATGTCATGGATTCTGAGGTCATACCGTCTCTGTCACCTTTCTCAGATGGCGCGGAGTATCTGGGTCGATCCCGCGCGCCTGCGCCACGGCTTCGACCATGCTGTAAAACGACGTGATCGTGGCAATGGGGTCAGTCAACCAGTGATCGGTTCGGGTTACCGGCAGGCTATGCGCTTTGGTGACCTTATCAGTGGCCGCGAAAACAGCCGCACCTTTGCCTGCCAACGCATCAGCCGCCTCGGCTGTCGTTTGCTCGGCGGCATCTGCGGCGGCAAAAACGATGGCGGGAAACCCCTGTTCAACGATTGAGACCGGACCATGCAGAACCTCGGCCGCCGAATAGCTTTCGGCGTGAATCTGGCAGGTTTCCTTGATTTTTAGAGCAGCTTCATTGGACATCGCAAAGGACGGACCGCGGCCCAGCGTGAACAGTGACCGGCCGGTGATTGCATCAGCCGCCGCCGACCAATCGCATTGCGCGGCCTGCCCCAAATGACCGGGCAAGGATCGGATCGCGGCCGTCAAATCACCATCCCCCTTGATTTCAGCCAACAACCACAACCCCGCCACAAGCGAGGTGACAAAAGTTTTGGTCGCAGCGACACTCAGTTCCGGCCCTGCGTGCAGGGGCAAGACCGCATCCGTCACTTCAGCAAGGCGCGAGGCCGTGTTGTTGGTGATCGCAACCGTCACCCCGCCCGAAGATTTCAGCGTTCGGGTCATCCCTACAATGTCTGGACTTTGGCCCGATTGCGACACCGAAAGGCACACCGCCCCAGCCGCACGCAGATCAGCCCCATAGATCGAACTGACCGACGGCCCGACCGAGGCCACAGGCAGGTTCAGCAACAATTCGGCAGCGTATTTCAAATACGCGCAAGCGTGGTCCGACGACCCCCGCGCCACTGTGATCAGAAACCGGGGATCGGCCTCTTTCACCCGCCTTGCCGCATCCTGAATATTGGCGGCACCCTGGCTTAGCAATCGGTCAACGGCGTCGGGGATTTCCAAAACCTCCTGACGCATTTTCGAACTGTGTTCTGACATGCTCACTTGCCTTTCCGGCTACAGCCGCAACTCGGCGACAAAGTCATAGGTGTCGCCTCGGTAGAGGGATCGGGTCAATTCCGCGACCCGCCCGTTTTTAAGAAATGAAACGCGTTCGATGTTCAGTCCGGCGGCCCCTTCGGGCACCTCCAGCAACTCAGCCTCTCGCGCTGCGAGGTTAAGGGCCGATATCTTCTGTACCGCGCGCACTGGTCGTCGCCCCAGACCGTCTAGCACCTCATAGAGCGAGGTGGTCACCTCGATCGGGTTTGGCAGGATATCCAGCGGCAGCGCAGCACGTTCCAGCGCCAGCGGGCGGCCATTTGCCTCGCGCAGGCGATAGATTCGGGAAATTTGCTCGCCCTCTTTCAGGCTCAGGGCCTGGACCTCCTCGGGGGTAGGTGCAAAGACGCCGCGTTCCAGCCATTTTGAGGTGGTCTGCATACCGCGGCTCGACATGTCCTCGGTGAACGAGGTCAAATGAGTCAGCGATTGTTCGACCCGCGCCACACGTTCGCGAATGAACGAGCCTGACCCCTGACGTTGTTCGATCACACCTTCCTGCACCAGTTCCTGAATCGCTTTACGAACGGTAACGCGCGAAAGATCGGTGATTTCAACCAGCTCACGTTCCGACGGCAGCGAAGAATTCGGAGGCAACACGCCGGTGTCGATCCCCTCTTGCAGCCTGTGCCTTAGCTGAACATAGCGCGGCCCTTTGTCCGGACTCAGCCACAAATCGGCACGCAGGAAGTCAGAGATGCTCATGTCGGATCTCCTTCGCAAGGGCCAAGGCCCCGGTCAGCGGCTCACCCAGCGAGGGGCAAATGGCCGATTGCATGTCATTAGGTAAATAGTGCGCATATTGCCCCGCAATCCCACCGGTCAGGCAGATCGTCTGACCCGCCTGCCAGCCCAACTGTTTGGCGGTATCCGAGATATAGCCTGCCCCCGCTCGTAGAATATGTACGGCAACCGCATCGCCTTTTTTCGCAGCGGACGTCACTGTAGGTGCGAGCACTCCGAATTGTGCGGGCGTGGCCGTTCCAGCAAAGCGCACAATACCAGCCGGGCCCTGAAGGTCAGCCAACAGCATTTGCGTCAGATCGGTTTCGGCTTGCGTGCCATCATATGCACGCAGCGTCTCAGCCAAGGCTCTGCGCCCAACCCACTGGGCCGAGGCCTCATCCCCCAGAATCGAACCCCAACCTCCGGCAAAACGCATCGCGCCATCCGCCTGCACCGCAAGAAAAGACCCGGTGCCGCAATGTGCGATCAAACCGTCCTGCGCGCCCAATGCCCCCCGCACGGCGGCGGGCCGGTCATCTTCGACCCGCGCGCAGGTCAGGCCCAGCGCATCCCGCAACCGCCCTGCGATCGCGGCATCAGTAACGCCCGCCAGTCCCACAAAAGCAGGCAGAGTGATTATATCCCCTATGGTCACCTCGATCTGACGCGACAATTGATCCAGCCCAGCCCGAATCTGCGCCAGCGCGCTGTCAAAATCGGTCGAAACATTGGCCGCTCCGGTCTCGACACTGTGGACCACACCCCCGATTTCACAGGCGACGCGGCATCGCGTCCCCCCGCCATCAACGGCCAATACAGCATTATCTCGAGACTCATTCATGACAATACCATTATAATACCTTTCAGAGATAGAAAAGGCCAAATTCAACACCGAATGGCCACATCGCCAACTAAACGGATGAATTACCTTGATAAGTCTCAGTCAGAAATAAAATTCTAGACAAGTGGTATTAGATAGGTATTGTATTAGGGAAACGTGGGAGGATTCTCTTGGCGCTGCCGTCAACCGAACAATTACACCCTGATGCCGCGCGCATGTCACCAGGCGATCTGGCTACTTCGGCTCGCGTGTTGGCCGAAGGTCAAATCAAAGCTGCCGCAGCCGTTCGCGACGCCGAGGACAACATCGTCCGGGGCGCCAAGGCCATGGCAGAAACCATTCGCGCAGAGGGGATATTGCACTTTGTGGCCGCCGGGTCATCTGGCCTGATGGCAGCTGCTGACGCGCAAGAGCTTGGCGGCACATTCTCAATCCCCCCCGCCCGTCTGCGCATACATATGGCAGGTGGCCTGCCCACCGGGGTTGAAATGCCGGGCGGGGCCGAGGATGCGACCGAAGGGTTGGAACAAGCCTTGGACAGCTTACAAGCCAAAGACACGGTGATTGCGGTTTCAGCGAGCGGCTCTACGCCGTACACCGTGGCTGCCATGAACATCGCCCGCACCAAGGGCGCAACTGTGATCAGTATCGCCAATAACGGCGGCAGCCCCTTGCTGCTGGGCGCTGACATTCCCATCCTGTTGGCCACGCCGCCCGAGCTGATCTCAGGCTCCACACGCATGGGCGCTGGAACAGCGCAGAAGATTGCGCTGAACATGCTGTCTTCTCTTATGGCGGTTGAGCTTGGCCATGTGCATGGCGGCATGATGGTCAATTTACGTGCCGACAACGACAAACTGCGGGGCCGCGCCGCCGAGATCGTCGCCCGCATCGCCGAAGTGGATACAGAAACGGCGCAAAACGCACTGAACGTTGCGCATGGCGACGTAAAACCCGCCATTCTGATTGCTGCACAAGACCTGTCGTTGGCGCAAGCGGATGCTCGCCTGCGAACCACAAATGGAGTTCTGACCGCTGCATTGGCCAAGGATTAACAACTAAATAACGGGAGAGAGAGATGAAACATAAAAGCCTGAAGCTGGCCTTACTGGGGACAACCCTGATGGCCACAACTGCCTATGCCGAAGACGTAACCCTGACCATCGAAAGCTGGCGAAATGACGATCTGACCCTGTGGCAGGACCAGATTATTCCCGCGTTTGAGGCGCAGCATCCTGGAATCAAACTGGTGTTTTCGCCGTTTGCACCGACAGAATATGACGCGGCTTTGAATGCCAAACTCGAAGCTGGGTCTGCGGGCGACATTATTACCTGCCGCCCGTTTGATCGGTCATTGGGCCTGTATGATGGTGGGCACCTGGCCGATTTGTCCGGCTTGGACGCAATGTCGAACTTTTCGGACGTTGCCAAATCCGCTTGGCAGACAGATGACGGCGCAGCCACTTTTTGCGTTCCGATGGCGTCTGTAATTCACGGCTTTATCTTCAACAAGGATGCATTCGAAGAGTTGGGCGTCGAAGTGCCAACTACTGAAGACGAATTCTTTGCCGCCCTCGAAACATTCAAGGAAGACGGCACCTACATTCCCATGGCCATGGGCACCACTGACCAGTGGGAAGCCGCCACAATGGGCTACAACAACATCGGCCCGAATTACTGGAAAGGCGAAGAAGGGCGCCTTGCTCTGATCGAAGGGTCGCAAAAACTGACTGACCCACAATGGGTCGAGCCGTATGAGACCCTGGCGAAATGGAAAGACTATCTTGGGGACGGGTACGAGGCGCAGACCTACCCAGACAGTCAGAACCTGTTCACGCTTGGCCGTGCCGCCATATACCCCGCAGGCAGCTGGGAGATTTCGGGCTTCAACACTCAAGCAGATTTTGAAATGGGTGCGTTCAAGCCACCAGTCCGCAACGCGGGCGACACCTGCTATATCTCGGACCACACCGATATCGGGATCGGCATGAACTCCGCCACCGAAAACCGCGAAGCGGCCGAGACATTCCTGGCGTGGGTCGCAAGCCCAGAATTTGCTGAAATCTTTGGCAACGCCCTGCCCGGTTTCTTCCCCTTGTCGACTGCACCAGTCGAATTGCAGGATCCTCTGGCCAAGGAATTTGTCGGTTGGCGGGACGAGTGCGAATCCACCATCCGCTCGACCTATCAAATCCTTTCGCGTGGCGAGCCCAACCTTGAGCTTGAGACATGGAATGCATCGGCCAATGTTGTTCGGGGCGCAGAAAGCCCTGCGGAGGCTGGTCAACGCCTGCAGGATGGTCTTTCCAACTGGTACGCACCGCACCAGTGATCCCAATCATACCCGGGCGGCAATGGCCGCCCGGGTATTCCCGACACCCCATTGAAAGCAGTCAAATGAACCGCCCCCGCTTCCGCTGGCATATCGTCGTGTTCCTGGCACCAGCCGTGCTTGTCTATACCGCGGTTATGATCTTTCCGCTGTTCAACACGCTGCGTCTGGCGCTGTTTACCGAGGTCGACCAAACGCGTGTATTCGTCGGGCTACAGAATTTTCGAACGCTGTTCTTTGACCCGATCTGGTCCGAGCAGTTCTGGAATGCGTTGGGGAATAATTTCTGGTTCTTCCTGATCCATATGCTGGTGCAAAACCCCATTGGCATAGCACTGGCCGCGCTTCTCAGCCACCCGCGCCTGCGGTTTGCGGCTTTGTACCGGTCGGCGATTTTCATCCCTACGATCCTCAGCTTTGTGATTGTCGGCTTCGCCTGGAAACTGATCCTGTCGCCGATCTGGGGCATCGCACCGTCAATGCTGGACGCGATTGGGCTGAAATCCCTGTTCGCCCCGTGGTTGGGAAAAGAGGAATACGCCCTGACCACACTGGCGCTGATCTCGGTCTGGCAGTTCGTCGGCATCCCGATGATGCTGATCTATGCCGCCTTGCTGACCATCCCCGAGGAAATCCTTGAAGCAGGAGAGATTGACGGCATCACTGGGGCCTCGGCCTTTTGGAAAATCAAGCTGCCGCTGATCCTGCCGTCGATCGGGATCATCTCGATCCTAACCTTCGTAGGCAATTTCAACGCGTTCGATCTGATCTATGCGTCTCAAGGCGCGCTGGCCGGGCCGGATTTCTCGACCGATATTCTGGGTACATTCATGTATCGCACTTTCTTTGGCTTCCAATTGCAACTGGGCGATCCGCATATGGGATCAGCCATCGCCGGGGCCATGTTTGCCATCATCCTGGTGGGTGTCTGCATCTATCTGTTTGGCATCCAGACCCGGATGCGCCGGTATCAACTGTGAGGGTGAACGGATGAACAAAGCACGCCAAAATCCCTTCAACACCGCCGCGATGCACGGTGCGTTGATCCTGTATACGCTGATCGCCCTGTTCCCGGTCTTTGTCATTCTGATCAACAGCTTCAAAACCCGCCGCGCGATCTTTCGCGAACCCCTGGCCCTGCCCAGCGCAGACAGCTTTTCACTGATCGGGTACGAGACGGTGATGAAGCAGGGGGATTTCTTCCTCTACTTCCAGAACTCGATGATCGTCACGGTCGCATCGCTGTTCTTCATCCTACTGCTTGGCGCCATGGCGGCCTATGCGCTGTCTGAATACCAGTTCAAAGGCAACCTGCTCATGGGGCTTTATCTGGCGCTGGGGATCATGATCCCTATCCGCATCGGCACTGTGGCGATCCTTGAGATGATGGTGGCGACCGGGCTGGTGAACACGCTGTGGGCACTGATCCTTGTCTACACAGCGCAGGGGTTACCGCTGGCCGTATTCATACTGTCTGAATTCATGCGGCAGGTCAGTGATGACCTGAAAAACGCAGGCCGCATTGACGGTCTGTCGGAATACACGATCTTTTTCCGACTGGTCCTGCCACTGGTTCGTCCGGCAATGGCAACTGTAGCCGTGTTCAACATGATCCCTATCTGGAATGACCTGTGGTTCCCGCTGATCCTTGCCCCGGCTGAGGAAACCAAAACGCTGACATTGGGCAGTCAGGTCTTTATCGGCCAGTTCGTGACCGACTGGAACGCGGTTTTGTCCGCCCTGTCGATGGCAATCCTGCCGGTTCTGGTTCTCTACGTCATCTTCTCGCGCCAACTGATCCGTGGCATCACATCCGGAGCTGTCAAATGACCCGTGTACTGATCGCAGGTCTGGGCAATATGGGGCTAAGCCATGCGCTGGCCCATCACCACCACCCCGATGCGCAAATCGTCGGGCTGGTGAACCGATCCGGGCGCGTAGACCACCCCGAACTTTCGGATTATCCCGCGTATTCGGATTTCGAAACTGCTCTGAATGAGACCCGCCCCGATCTGGTTGTGATCGCGACCTATTCCGACAGCCACGCCGATTACGCCTGTGCGGCGATGCAGGCAGGCGTGCATGTCTTCGTCGAAAAGCCGCTAGCCACCAACGTCGCTGACGCGCGGCGCGTGGTCGAAACCGCCACCCGGCTGAACCGCAAACTGGTCGTGGGTTACATCCTGCGCCACCACCCGTCTTGGATGCGCTTGATCACCGAGGCGCGCAATCTCGGCGGGCCATATGTGTTCCGTCTGAACCTGAACCAGCAATCCTCGGGCGCGGAATGGGAAACGCATAAAGCGCTGATGCAAACGACCTCACCCATTGTCGATTGCGGAGTTCATTATGTCGACGTCATGTGCCAGATCACCGATGCGCAGCCTGTCCGGGTTCATGGGATGGGTCTGCGCCTATCCGATGAGATCGCCGAGGACATGTACAATTACGGTCAGTTTCAGGTGGTTTTCGATGACGGCTCGGTCGGCTGGTACGAGGCCGGATGGGGCCCAATGATGTCTGAAACAGCATTTTTCGTGAAAGATATCGTGTCGCCCAACGGATCGGTTTCGATCACCGATGGCAATAAAGGCGCATCTTCCGATATTGATGGGCATACAAAGGTCGGCGGCATTCTGGTCCATACGCCACAAGGTGACCGAACCATCGATATGCCCGATGAACCCGGCCATCAGGAACTCTGCGATGCCGAACAAGCCTATATGCTGCGCGCAATCGCCGAAGATATCGAACAGACCCGTCATATGAATGACGCCGTTCAATCCCTCGCCATTTGTCTGGCCGCGGATGAAAGCATCCGCACCGGCCAGCCCGTTTCCCTTGAGGAGCCCGCAAAATGACCGCCCTGACGCTGAGCAATGTGAACAAATCCTTCGGCAATGTGCATGTCCTCAAGGACATCACGCTTGAGGTTGAAGAAGGCGAGTTTGTTGTCTTCGTCGGCCCCTCGGGTTGCGGCAAGTCCACCCTGCTACGTGTGATTGCGGGGCTCGAAGATGCCTCCTCGGGCGAAATCAATATCGGTGGTCAACAGGTCAATCTGGTGCCGCCATCCAAGCGTGGCATAGCTATGGTGTTTCAAAGCTATGCACTTTACCCGCACCTCAGCGTGCGCGGGAACATGACACTGGCGCTGAAGCAGGAAAAGCAGTCCAAAGCGGTGATAGAGGAACGCGTTGCCAATGCCAGCCGGATGCTGAACCTCGAGCCCTATCTGGATCGCTATCCGTCTGAATTGTCGGGTGGTCAACGCCAGCGGGTCGCTATCGGCCGCGCCATTGTACGGGAACCCAAGCTGTTCCTGTTTGACGAACCGCTGTCCAATCTGGACGCCGCCTTACGGATGAACACACGGATCGAGATTGCGAACCTGCACCGGGCACTGGACGCCTCGATGATCTATGTTACCCATGACCAGACCGAGGCGATGACGCTGGCCGACAAGATCGTCGTTTTGCGTGACGGGCGGGTGGAACAGATCGGTAGCCCGATGGAGCTGTACAACAACCCTGCAAACCAGTTCGTTGCCGGATTTCTAGGCTCACCGTCTATGAATTTCCTACCCGAAAGCCTGTTGGGGGATAGCGGCCAGAACATCATTGGAATCCGCCCCGAAGACCTGTTTCTGTCCGACGACGGCCCGCTGACAGCTCAGGTCAGCCACGTTGAAAAACTGGGTGGGGACACAAACGTCATCGCCAAAATACACGACCAATCCGTGACCGCGCGGCTATTCGGTCAGCACGCCATTTCCGAAGGTCAGGAATTGCGGCTCGCCTATACCGCTGACAAGGCCTATCGGTTCGACGCAGCTGGTCAGCGTTTGCGCTAAATGTCGCAGGCACGCGTGTTTTTCTGCGGAATAATCGCGCAACAGAACGCGCGGATTCCCGCAGAGAAAAGGCCTTTTCCCTTTTCATTGCACGCAAAATTCTGAAAGATCAGGCCTCTCCCTTAATGGGGTTGTTATCAAGCTGTCACAAAGAAATTCTAATTGCCTTTCATCTGCTTTTTTTAACAGCCAGGAGCTATCCATGAAAGACATTGATCCCACCACCCTGTCCGCCGACGATTGGGACGAGCTGCATTTCCCCCGCCCCGAAGAAAACGACTTTGACCGTGTTGTAGAAAGCGCCATTTCGCGCCGAGGTTTTCTGGGTGGTGTGCTAGCATTTGGATCAGGCGCTGCCGCTATGGGCGCGGGTCTGATGGGGTCGACTGCCGCTCATGCCGTCACCACGTCGCGCTTTGCATTCATGCCGATTGCTGCGCAGACCGATGGCACCGTGCATGTGCCTGAAGGGTATGAGTGGAAAATTCTGATGCGTTGGGGCGATCCACTGTTTTCCGATGCCGATGGCTATGACCTGACGGATGGCGGCCCATTGGACAAATCAGACCGTATCTTCGGTGAAAACACTGATGGGATGGAGACATTTTCGTTCCGGGGTCACGAGCTTATCGCCATCAACCACGAATACCCGAACCGCAAGATCAACATGCCAGCTGCGCAGGAAGGCGTGCCCGCCAACGCGGACGATGTTTTGAAGCTGCAGAACCTTCAGGGTGTGACCGTGATGGAGATCGCCGAAGGCCCCAACGGCTGGTCGGTTGTCAAAGACAGCCCATTCAATCGCCGTATCCACCACAATACGCCGATGAAGATCGTAGGCCCCGCTGCAGGTCACGATCTGCTGAAGACGCAGGCCGACCCAACCGGCACGGCGTCTCTGGGCACCATGAACAACTGTGGCGCAGGTAAAACGCCATGGGGCACATACCTGACCTGCGAAGAGAACTTTAACGGCTACTTCGGATCGTCCGATGAAAACGCCAGCTACGACCAGAAGGTGGCAGACGGCTTCAAGCGTTACGGTGTCAAAGCCGAAAGCTGGAACGGGTATGAGCTTTTCGATCCGCGTTTCGACACGTCAAAAAACCCAAACGAACCGCACCGCGCGGGTTGGATCGTGGAAATCGACCCGACCAAGCCGAACAGCACGCCGGTCAAGCACACCGGCCTGGGCCGCTTCAAACACGAAAACGCCGAGGTGACACTGGCCGCAGATGGCCGTGTGGTTGTCTATATGGGCGATGACGAGCGCGGCGAGTACTTGTACAAGTTCGTCTCGAACGGCACCTATCAGCCAGGTGGCGAAACCGAGAGCTTGCTGAATGACGGAACGCTGTACGTTGCCAAGTTCAACGACGATGCGACCGGTGAATGGCTGCCACTGACGCCGGAAACGACTGGCATGGATGATGCTGAAATCCGGATCTTTACCCGCATGGCAGCGTCTGCCGTAGATGGCACCACTATGGACCGCCCAGAATGGGTGGCGTCGAGCCCGGTTGCGGTCGAGGCCTATTGCTGCCTGACCAACAACAAGAACCGTGGTGTCAAACCGAATGCCGGTGGTGACGACACTTCGGTCAATGCCGCCAACCCACGTGAGGCCAACAAGTACGGTCAAATCGTCCGCTGGCGACCCTCGAATGACGATCACGCCGCAGACACGTTTGACTGGGATCTCTATGTCATGGCGGGCAACCCGACGGTGCATTCCGACGACCGCGCTGGCTCGCCGAATGTGAATGAGGGTAACCTGTTCAACTCGCCCGATGGCATGGTCATCGACTCGACTGGCCTGATCTGGATTCAGACCGACGGTAAGGACAACAATGAGGGTGACTTTGCTGGCAATGGCAATAACCAGATGCTGGTTGGCGACCCGGTGACCGGCGAAATCGTACGGTTCATGACGGGCCCCAATGGTTGCGAGGTCACCGGCTTGGCCTGGTCCAACGACCTGCGCACCATGTTTGTGGGCATTCAGCATCCGGGCAGCAACTGGCCCGATGGCGGTACACCGCGATCATCGGTCATCGCCATCAAGCGCTCCGACAACGGTTTGGTCGGCTAAACGTCGAAAAAGCCCCCACTCTATAGTTGGGGCGTTTTGTCAGATATCCTCACCCGGAGGCGCCAGTGGCCCTCCGGGTGCCAGAAGATGACGCTCCGAAAGCCACGGGTTCAGTTCCAGTGCTTGGTTCAAAGCTTCGCGCGCCTCGTCAATCCTTTGCAATCCCAACAAGGTCAGGGCGCGCCCGCTGATGGCCGCCACATGGTTAGGCGACAGTTCGATCGCCTTGTCCAGATCTGGTAACGCGGCCTGAAAATCCTGCCGCAAATAATGCGCAAAGGCGCGCTGGTTGTACCCTTCGGCATATGACGGGCAATAGGCGACCAGCTTGTTGAAATCCTCGATGGCGCCCAGCAGGTCCCATGCGTTTCGGCGCGTCATGCCTCGGTCCAGAACCGCCTGCGCGCTTTCATCAGGTGCGTCCGTCCAAAACTCCCACAATTGGTTCGACAAGAGACGGGCGGCCTGTTCGTTTTCGGCCTGTTGTATCTGGGCGATTACGCCACTGACATCGGCGCTGTGATCCGGCGCAACAGGGCATTCATCGGCATGCGCTGTTGTGGATGTTATTAACAGGATGGTGGCATAGGTGATCTGTTTCATAACCCAATGGTGACGCGTGCGGGGTTTTCGTCAACCCATCCCGTCAATGGCACCGGACACGCCCGTCTCTTTCACCGCTTCCATCGCGACGAAGGTCGATGTGTTGGCCACATGCGGCAGGGATGAGATTTTCTCGGCCAGCACCGCGCGGTATTCCGACATCGAGCCGGTGCGAATTTTCAACAAATAGTCAAAATTTGACGCAATCATATGGGCTTGCTCGATCTCGGCCACCCTACGCACTGCCGCGTTGAACTCGGCAAGGGCCTTTTCGCGCGTGTCGGTCAAGCGCACCTCGACAAAGGCGACGTGATCCAGACCAAGACGGATCGGGTCCAGCAGGGCACGGTATCCGGTGATGATACCCTCGGCCTCAAGTCTTTTCACACGTGCTTGAGTTGGAGATTTCGACAACCCGATCCGCCGCGCAAGGTCGGCAACCGAAATGCGCCCGTCCTCGGCCAGAATCGCCAGAATCGACCGGTCGAACCGATCCAGATCGGGATTACCTTTTTGCATCGCTGAGCCTCGAAATTTCAGAACATTCGCCTACCATTTTTTGAACTTAAGGCGATTGTCCTGAAAAATCGACTGTATACTCCCCAAAAGCCCGGAGGATACATGACACACAGCCTGCGCACCCATATCGACGGCCAGACCTATGCTGACCAGTCTGCAGTATTGGATCAGTTGGTCGAACAGACCAACCTGCCCCAAGCCGACCGCACGGCGATCTGTGCAGCAGCGGCTCAGTTCGTGCGTGACATCCGGTCCAGTACTTCGCCCGGCATGATGGAGGTGTTTCTGGCCGAATACGGCCTGTCCACCGACGAGGGCATCGCGCTGATGTGTCTGGCCGAGGCGCTGCTGCGCGTCCCTGATGCCGACACCATCGACGCGCTGATCGAGGATAAGATCGCACCGTCGGATTGGGGCAAACATCTGGGGCAGTCATCGTCTTCGCTGGTGAACGCGTCAACCTGGGCGCTGATGCTGACCGGAAAGGTTCTGGACGAGGGCAAAGCGTCGCCCGTCGGCGCCCTGCGTGGGGCCATCAAACGATTGGGCGAACCGGTGATCCGTACGGCCGTTGGCCGCGCGATGAAGGAAATGGGCCGTCAATTCGTACTGGGTGAGACTATCCAGTCCGCCATGGACCGGGCCGCCGGGATGGAGGCAAAGGGTTACACCTATTCCTACGACATGCTGGGCGAGGCGGCGCGCACCGAAGCTGACGCCGCCCGTTATCACCTGTCTTATTCTCGCGCTATCGCGGCCATTGCCGATGCCTGCACCCATGACGATATCCGGGCCAATCCGGGGATATCGGTAAAGCTGTCAGCCCTGCATCCGCGCTATGAGTTGGCGCAGGAACAACGGGTGATGGAAGAGCTTGTCCCTCGCCTGCGCGCCCTGTGTCTGTTGGCCAAAGCCGCCGGTATGGGCCTGAATGTTGACGCCGAAGAAGCCGACCGCCTGTCGCTTTCCCTGCAAGTGATCGAGGCCGTTATGGGTGAGCCCGCATTGGCCGGTTGGGATGGTTTCGGCATCGTGGTTCAGGCATATGGTCCACGCGCTGGGGTCGTGTTGGACACGCTCTATGACATGGCGGAACGTCATGACCGCAAACTGATGGTTCGACTGGTCAAGGGGGCTTATTGGGATACCGAGGTCAAGCGCGCGCAGGTCGAAGGTGTCGATGGTTTCCCGGTTTTCACGCGTAAGGCGGCGACCGATATCTCGTACATCGCCAATGCCCGCAAGCTGTTGGGGATGACCGACCGGATTTACCCGCAATTCGCAACCCATAACGCCCATACAGTCAGCGCAATCCTGCATATGGCCGACGCGCAACCATTCGAGTTTCAGCGTTTACATGGCATGGGCGAAACCTTGCATCAGATCGTCAAGGATCACAGCAACACTCGCTGCCGAATTTACGCGCCGGTCGGAGCGCATCGCGATCTTTTAGCCTATCTGGTGCGGCGGCTGCTTGAGAACGGTGCGAACTCATCCTTCGTGAATCAGATCGTCGATGAAAATGTGCCGCCCGAGGAGGTCGCGTCGGACCCGTTTGACAGCATTGCAGAACCAAAACCATCGCTGCCAACCGGCCCTGAACTGTTTCAACCCGAGCGACCCAATTCTAAAGGGTTTGATCTGCAACACACACCGACGCTCGATCAGATTGACGCCGCCCGCGATGCATTTCGCGCACATCACTGGTACGCGCAGCCGCTTTTGTCACAAGACGCGCATCCCGACGCTGACGAACCCGTCACCAATCCGGCGCATCCGCAGGACCGACCGGGCGCGGTCGCCCCGGCCAGCGCTCAGGATGTCGAACTTGCGTTGGCCACGGCGGCTCCGTGGAATGCTCCGGCTGAACAACGGGCGCAGGTATTGAATACAGCAGCTGATCTGTACGAAGCACACTATGGTGAGCTTTTCGCTCTGCTGGCGCAAGAGGCCGGAAAATCGGTTCCCGATGCGGTCGCTGAACTGCGCGAGGCGGTCGATTTCCTTCGTTATTATGCTGCTAACATCCCCGCGGCTGAACCAGCGGGCACGTTTACTTGCATCAGCCCCTGGAACTTTCCGCTGGCAATCTTTACCGGGCAGATTTCGGCGGCTTTGGCCACCGGCAACGCCGCTCTAGCCAAGCCTGCGCCGCAAACGCCGTTGGTCGCGCACCGGGCTGTCCAACTGCTGCACGAGGCCGGAGTACCGCGCGACGTTCTGCAACTGCTGCCCGGTGGGCCGTCAGTCGGGGCGGCGTTGACGTCAGACCCGCGCGTGTCTGGGGTCGCCTTTACAGGCTCGACCGCCACCGCATTGAAAATTCGTTCAGCAATGGCAGAGAACCTGAAACCTGGCACGCCTTTGATCGCGGAAACCGGCGGATTGAACGCCATGATTGTGGACAGCACCGCACTGCCTGAACAAGCCGTGCAATCCATTATCGAAAGCGCATTTCAATCTGCGGGTCAGAGATGCTCGGCCCTGCGCTGCCTCTATGTGCAGGAAGATATCGCCGACGACTTGCTGACCATGCTGACCGGCGCGATGGAGGTTTTGCAGGTCGGTGACCCATGGCTTTTGTCGACCGACTGCGGCCCGGTCATTGATCAGGACGCGCTGCAAGGCATTGCGGACCACATCGCGCAAGCGCGCGCAGATGGCCGGGTGGTGAAGGAACTGAACACGCCCCCCGAAGGGACTTTCATCGCCCCTACCCTGATCGAAATCCCCGGTATCAGCGCACTGCAGCGTGAAGTGTTTGGCCCGGTCCTGCATGTCGTCCGCTTCAAGGCTGCTGAGATTGATCAGGTCATCGCCGACATCAATGCCACGGGCTATGGGCTGACTTTCGGCCTGCACACCCGCATCGATGACCGGGTGCAGCACATCACTGAGGCCGTTCACGCGGGCAACATTTATGTCAACCGCAACCAGATTGGTGCGATCGTGGGATCTCAGCCCTTTGGCGGCGAAGGTCTGTCGGGCACCGGACCCAAGGCGGGTGGGCCGAACTACATGGCACGCTTCTGTGCTCCGGATCGTCAACACAGCACGGCGAATTGGAACAACACGATGGGCGATCTACCCGATCCGCAAGGCCAGCCTGCTGCCGTACGCACGCAATCCCTGCCCGGCCCGACCGGCGAATCCAACCGACTGAGTGAATTCCCCCGCGCGCCATTGTTGTGCATGGGGCCAGGACCCGAGGCCGCACAAGCGCAGGCCGAAGCAGTCGCAGCCCTGGGCGGCACCGCCATTCTAGCGACCGGAATGGTGGACCTGCACAGGCTAGAGAACATCGCCAATATCTCAGGAGTTCTGTGGTGGGGAGATGACGAAACCGCGCGCGAGATCGAACGCCACCTGGCCCGCCGTGACGGCCCGATCCTGCCGCTGATCCCCGGTCAGCCTGATCGGGCGCGGGTTCTGGGCGAGCGTCACGTCTGCGTCGACACCACCGCCGCCGGAGGCAATGCGGCCTTGTTGGGAGGTGCGGCGTAACCGTATCTTGACGCTGGGCCGGGAAAAGCCCAGCGTCCCCCCATGTTTCCGATCCGTGACCACAATCCGTCGGGGCGCACGCCCTATGTCGTTTACCTACTGATGGCAGCCAATATCCTGATTTTCTTCAGCTATGTGGGGATTATGGATAATGCACCGCTGATCAACAGGCTGTATTTCGACTATGCTATCATCCCGGCGCGGATCACCGATGGATTTGCGTTCGAAACCCTTGTGACGTCGATGTTTCTGCATGGTGGATGGATGCATCTGGCCGGGAATATGCTGTTTCTCTGGATTTTCGGGGACAATCTTGAGGATGAGATGGGCCACCTGCCCTTCCTGCTGTTCTATTTGCTGGCTGGTGTCGGCGCAGGCCTGATCCACGTAGCCACCGCGCCGGATTCGGTGGTGCCGACCATTGGAGCCTCGGGTGCAATTGCCGGGGTGATGGGCGGCTATCTTTTGCTGTTCCCCAAAGCGCGCGTGGACGTTCTGCTGATTCTGATCGTCTATTTTCGGATTTTCACCATCCCGGCTTTCATCATGCTGGGCATCTGGTTGGGCCTTCAATTCATGGGCAGCCTTGCAAGCAACCCAGACGAAGGTGGAGTTGCCTATTGGGCGCACACGGGGGGCTTTTTGGTCGGCCTGGTCCTGTGCCTCCCGCTTTGGCTGAAACGAGGTGGTCCCGCGTTTTGGGGCCGCACCCATGGCCACCCGCCCCACCCCGAACACAAATACAAATTATCCCAATCCCGCATTCCACGGGTCCCGCGAAAATAGGCGCTAGTCCTCAGGCGGCTTCGGTAGTCGACCGCCGCTGAGCTGCGTGATCTCTTCTGCGGCGTCCCGAACCAACACACCCAGTTCTGTTGCCCGGTCGGCAATGAACCGGACAGACGGCCCAGACACGGAAATCCCGGCACAGGGTTCGCCCCGGTCATTGTAGATGGCGGCACCGATACAAGACATGCCTTCGTACCGTTCCTCATGATCATGCGACCAGCCGCGGGCATGGGTTTTAGCCAAATCCGCCTCTAACCCTTCGTTCGGCAGCAACGTATGTGAGGTGAAACGAACAGCGTCAGCCGCCAATGCTTTGCTGGCCGCAGACTCGCTCATCGCGGCCAATATCGCTTTGCCTGTGCCGGACGCGTACATCGGCGTCCTAGCACCCGGTGGGAAAAACGCCCGGATCGGGTTCGGCGTTTCAACCTGTCCGACAAAAACCACTTCGGACCCGTCTGGCACGGCCAAATTCGCGGTTTCGCCACTTTCTTGCATCAAACGCCGCAAGATCGGTCGCCCGATTTCAATCACGCTGTTTCGACGCAGGAACGAAGCGCCGGTGCGATACGCTTCAATCCCGATCATCCATTCCTGCCGTTCGTCATCGAAAGCGACAAACCCATGTTTCTGCAACGTCGCCAGAATGCGGTGCGTAGTGGCTGTAGGTACATCCACTTCGCGCGCAAGATCGCTTAGCGCAGCGCGTTCCATTCGTGCCACTGCGGTCAGAACAACCAGCGCCCGATCCAGTGATTGCATGGTCCCGGCCGAGCTTTCCTTGAACAGCGATTTGGGCCTGCCGCGCGGCCTTTTGGGGGTGTCCGTCACTGATTTCTCCTTTCAGCCCGGCAAAGTTTTTTTCATCCCGCTTTCTGAAACCCAAAAATGAAAAACGGAAAATTACATCTATTCAATGGATTATTTATTTAATTACAAAAATGAAAATATTTTTCAAGAAAATTGCACCAAGGAGCGATTTCTACAACACTCTTCTTCAAATCGGAGGATCTAGAAATGTCCAATCAAAACCCGGTATTCATTCCCGGCCCCACCAATATCCCGGATCGGTTGCGCCTAGCGATGCAGGTCCAGACACAGGACCACCGCGCGCCTGATTTTGTCGAAACCTTTGCCCCTGTGCTGGAAGACACCAGAAAGGTGTTTGGAACCAAAGAAGGGAAGATCATCACCTTCCCGGCCAGCGGAACAGGCGGCTGGGAGGCATCGGTGACCAATACGCTCAGCCCCGGCGACAGCGTACTGGTTGCGCGCTATGGCATGTTCAGCCATCGCTGGATCGACCTGTGCCAACGGCACGGCCTGGATGTCCGCATCATCGAATGCCCCTGGGGCAGCGGCGCGCCCGCCGATAAGTTTGCCGAAGCTCTTGCCGCAGACAAAGAGCATAAGATCAAAGCAGTTCTGGTAACGCATAACGAAACGGCGACCGGCGTACGCTCGGATATCGGAGCGGTGCGCAAGGCAATGGATGCCAGCGACCACCCGGCGATGCTGTTTGTGGATTGCGTCAGTTCACTGGCCTCGATGCCGTTCGAGTTTGATGGCTGGGGCGTCGATATCGCGGTGTCGGGTTCGCAAAAGGGCTTCATGCTGGCAACCGGTATGGCGATCCTGTGTGTCAGCCCCAAGGCGCTGGCTGCGATGGAAACGGCCCAACTGCCGCGCACCTTCTTTGATTTCCGCGACATGATGAACGCAAATGCGTCGGGCGGGTTTCCCTATACCCCACCGCTGCAGCTGATCTATGGTATGCGCGAAAGCCTGAAGATGCTGTTCGAGGAAGGTCTGGACAACGTATATGCCCGCCATTTCCGTCTGGCCGAAGGGGTCCGCAAGGCAACTGCCGCCTGGGGGCTGGAGTTGGTGGCGCAATCGCCCGACCTGTATTCCGATACCGTCAGTGCGATTTACGTACCTGAAGGCTTTGACAGCAATGCGCTGACCGATCACGCCTTTAATGCCTATGGCGTAAGCTTTGGCATCGGGTTGGGCGAAATGAACGGCAAAGCCTTCCGTATCGGCCATCTGGGCAGCCTGACGGATGTAATGGTTCTGTCCGGTCTGGCCACGATCGAAATGGCGATGGCTGATCTGGACTATCCGATCACGTTGGGCAGCGGTGTTGCAGCAGCGCAGGAGTACTTCCGCAGCGGCAGCGCCACACCGATGCAATCCGCAGCTTAAGGAGGAGCTTGATGTTGGACGCACTCACCACAGCTGAAAGCCTGACGCTGGCCGACATGCGCGAAGCGCACGAACGGATTCGGCCACATATCAACCGCACCCCAGTGATGCGTTCGGACTATCTGGACGAACTGACCGGCGCACAGCTGTTCTTTAAATGTGAAAACTTCCAAGAAGCCGGGGCCTTCAAAGTGCGCGGGGCCTGCAATGCGGTCTTTGGGCTGGATGACGACGCTGCAAAGCGCGGCGTGGCCACCCACTCTTCGGGCAACCATGCGCTCAGTTTGTCATATGCAGCCGGACGGCGGGGTATTCCCTGTAACGTCGTGATGCCGCGCACGGCACCGCAAGCCAAGAAAGACGCGGTGCGCCGTTATGGCGGGATCATCACCGAGTGTGAACCTTCGACCACCTCGCGTGAGGCCGTGTTTGCCGAAGTGCAAGGCCGGACGGGCGGTGAGTTCGTTCACCCCTACAACGACCCGCGCGTAATTGCAGGGCAAGCCACCTGTTCGGCCGAACTGCTTGAGCAAACCGACGGTGTGGACGCTGTAGTCGCACCCATTGGCGGCGGCGGCATGATCTCGGGCACGTGCCTGACCCTGTCGAACGCGGCCCCCGAGGTAAAGATATACGCCGCCGAACCGGAACAAGCCGACGACGCCTATCGCAGCTTCAAGGCCGGGCACATCATCGCGGATGACGCGCCGATCACTGTCGCCGACGGTCTGAAAGTGCCGCTGAAGGAAAACACCTGGCACTTCGTGTCCCGCTTTGTCACCGACATTCAAACCGCCAGTGAAGACGAAATCGTCGAGGCGATGAAGATCACCTGGAAATACCTGCGTGTCGTGATGGAGCCCAGCAGCGCCGTGCCATTGGCCACCATCCTGAAACACCCCGAAGTGTTCAAGGGCAAACGCGTCGGCGTGATCATCACTGGTGGCAACGTGGATTTGGATAAATTGCCCTGGATCAAGGGCTGAGGAGGAAGAAATATGAACAAGCCTGTGAATATTGATCAGCTTGAAGTTGGCTTTGACATTCCTGCCGCTATTGGCACGGACGAGGCCGAAATTCAGACGCCAAGCCTGGTGCTGGATCTGGACGCCTTGGAGCGAAATATCAAAAAGATGGGTGACTATGCCAAGGCCCATGGGATGCGTCACCGGGTGCATGGCAAGATGCATAAATCCGTCGATGTGGCAAAGCTGCAGGTCGAGCTGGGCGGGGCCTGTGGGGTATGTTGCCAGAAAGTCTCTGAGGCCGAGGTCTTTGCCCGCGGCGGTATCAAAGACGTTCTGGTCTCGAACCAAGTGCGCGACCCGGCCAAGATCGACCGCCTTGCGCGCATGCCCAAGCTGGGCGCACGGACGATCTGCTGTGTCGACGACATCGACAATGTCGCCGATCTGTCCGAGGCGGCACAACGCCATGGCACCCAGATCGAATGTCTGGTCGAGATTGACTGCGGCGCAGGTCGCTGCGGCGTGACGACGACACCCGAGGTAATCGCCATCGCCAAAGCCATTGACGCGGCTCCGGGGCTGAAGTTCTCCGGCATTCAGGCTTACCAGGGCGCGATGCAGCACATGGACCTTTATGAGGACCGCAAGGCCAAGATCGACGTTGCCGTGGCACAGGTCAAAGACGCAGTGGACGGGTTGACCGCAGAAGGTCTGGAGTGTGACATTGTCGGCGGTGGCGGCACCGGGTCCTACTATTTTGAAAGCACTTCGGGCGTATACAACGAACTGCAGTGCGGTTCCTACGCCTTCATGGACGCCGATTATGGTCGTATCCTTGATCAGGACGGCAACCGCATCGACCGTGGAGAATGGGAGAACGCGTTCTTCATCCTCACCAGCGTCATGAGCCACGCCAAGGCCGACAAGGCCATTGTCGATGCAGGCCTCAAAGCGCAGTCGGTGGACAGTGGCTTGCCGGTGATCTTTGGGCGCACCGATGTGGAATACATCAAGTGTTCGGACGAACACGGTGTTGTCGCTGATCCCGACGGTGCGTTGAAGGTGAACGACAAACTGCGTCTAGTTCCGGGTCACTGCGATCCCACCGCCAACGTCCATGATTGGTATGTTGGGGTGCGCAACGGCAAGGTCGAAACCCTCTGGCCAGTATCCGCTCGCGGTAAGGCGTATTAAGCCGAACCGCATTGATCCGGGCGGCGGTTCTTCCCTTCCCTGCCGCCCGGACCTGCCCTCAAGCTAAGGAAAAGGTCATGAAAGATATGTCGGGAAAACCCTTGCTGATCGTCGGAGAAGATCTGTGCCAGCAACTGGTTGGCCGCAGCGACGCGTTTGACGCGGTGCAGGACGTGTTCGCCGCAATGGCGCGCGGAGATGCTTACAACTTTCCGGTCATCCGTGAAGCGATTGGCTATGCCGATGCGCTTTATGGATTCAAATCCGGCTTTGACCGGGCCGGTCAGGTGCTGGGTGTCAAATCTGGCGGCTACTGGCCGGGCAATCTGGACAAAGGGTTGACCAACCACCAATCCACTGTCTTCCTGTTCGACCCGGACACCGGGCGTCTGTCTGCACTGGTCGGCGGCAACTACCTGACCGCCGTGCGCACGGCTGCATCGTCTGCCGTTTCCATCGCCCATCTGGCCCGAAAGGATTCCAAGGTTCTGGGCATGGTTGGCGCTGGCCATCAATCCGCCTTCCAACTGCGCGCCGCAGCCGAGCAACGCGACTTTGAAAAAGTCGTTGCCTGGAACCCCCACCCCGAGATGCTTCCGCGTCTGGGTGAGGTCGCGAAAGAAATCGGCCTCGACTTCGAAGCTGTTAGTCAAGAAGAGCTGGGCGCACAGGCGGATGTCATCATCACTATCACGTCGGCGTTTGAACCTTTGCTGATGAAAGACTGGATCAAACCGGGCACCCATCTGGCCTGCATGGGCACCGATACGGTGGGCAAGCAAGAAGTCGACGCCGCGCTGGTTGCCAGTGCAACGGTTTACACCGACGAAGTTGCCCAATCGGTCACCCTTGGCGAAGCTCAGCATGCCATCGCAAACGGCTCGTTGACCGAAGATCAGATCACCCCAATCGGTGCCGTCATCAATGGCGACCATTCGGGGCGGGCAAGCGCGGATGAGATCACCTTGTTCGACGGAACCGGTGTTGGGCTACAGGACCTGGCGGTTGCATCTGTTGCCGCACGGCTGGCGGATGAAGCCGGGCTGGCGCAGCGCGCAACCCTCTGAATCCAGTCTCTTTGAAACGACAAAGCGCGCCTGTAACAGGGCGCGCTTTTTTAATGGATTTGCAGGAAGCTTAGCCCCGGATCACCTTGGCGAACTGGTCAAAGATCGGCTCATTGGCGCAGATCACCTCGCCATCCTCAAGCACGTTGCCTTCGGGGTTCAGGGCTTGCACAAAGCCACCGGCCTCTTTCACGATGATGATCCCAGCGGCCACGTCCCAGGCGTTCAGGCGACGCTCCCAGAACCCTTCATAGCGGCCTGCGGCCACATAGGCCATGTCCAGCGCCGCAGCGCCCCAGCGGCGCACACCAGCGCAGGCAGGCATCAGCCGGGCCAGATCCTGCAACGTGGCAGGTAGGTCCGAGCGGCCACCAAATGGCAAACCTGTCGAGAAGATGGACTCGATCATGCGATGACGGCCCGAGACACGGATACGGGTATCGTTCATCCATGCGCCTTCACCTTTTTCGGCAAAGAACATCTCATCCTTGGCGGCGTCATAGATCACTCCGGCCACGATCTTGCCCTTGTGTTCCAGCGCAATCGACACCGCCCAGTGCGGCAGGCCGTGCAGGAAGTTGGTTGTGCCGTCCAACGGGTCTACGATCCAACGGCGGGTTGGGTCCTCACCATCAATCGCGCCGCCCTCTTCGGCCAACCAGCCATAGGTTGGGCGCGCACCCAGCAGTTCCTCTTTCAGGATTGCCTCGGCGGCAATGTCGGCCTTGGAGACAAAGTCGCCCGCGCCTTTCATCGACACCTGAAGGTTCTCGACTTCACGAAAATCCTTGACCAAAGAACGCCCCGCCTTGCGCGCGGCTTTGATCATGATGTTGAGGTTTGCACTGCCAACCATTGTCCAAAGGCTCCTGTCCGGTCAAACCGCGCGTATACTGGTGCAACGCGCCCTTGCCAAGAGGAATGATGCGCATAGCAGACCCGCGTTTTTGACCTATTGCGCTTGCAGCTTGCGCGCCTCGGTTCCCGCCAGCTCGATCAGTTCCTGCACATAGGGTTTTTCCAGGTCTTCCGAGCGCACAGCCGCGTACAATGTGCGGGTAATTCCGTTTTCCGTCAGCGGGCGGGTGACATAGTCCGAGTTGTATTTTACCTCGCGCACGACCCAGTCAGGCAACGCAGCAACGCCCCGGTTCGAGGCCACAAGCAACAGGATCACTGCCGTCAATTCCACCTGCCGGATTGCGGCCGGTTCAACGCGTGCCGGGATCAGCAATTGGCTGAACACATCCAGACGTGTGCGTTCGACCGGGTATGTAATCAGGGTTTGCCCTCGGAAATCCTCGGCCTCGATGAACTCTTTCTGCGCCAAGGGGTGCGAGGACGACGCGACAAAGACCGCGTCATAGTCAAACAGTTCGATGAACTCTATGCCCGGCAGCTCCTCTGGGTCGGACGACACCACCAGATCGACCTCTTCCTTCTGCAGGGCAGGCAAAGCGTCAAAGGCCAGACCCGGGCGGATATCGACATCTACATCGCCCCAGGATTTGCGGAAAGACTCCAGCACCGGGAACAGCCATTCGAAACAGGCGTGACATTCGATGGCGATATGCATCCGCCCCGTGCGCCCATCCCGCAGAGAGGAAAATTCCTGTTGCGTCGCCTCAAGTTGCGGCAGAATCTGCTCTGCCAGCCGTAACAGACGCAAGCCCGCCGCCGACAGTTTCATCGGCTTGGACCGGCGCAGGAACAGTTCGACCCCCGCCTGATCCTCCAACCCCTTGATCTGATGGCTCAGCGCGGACTGCGTGATGTTCAGCTGATCCGCCGCACGGGCCAGGCCGCCGCATTCATGGATGGCCTTAATCGTACGCAGGTGTCGGAATTCGATGTGCATTGTAGTGTGGCTCATGTTGTTCTTGAGTAATATGAGTTTGTCTCACAATGCGCAAACTGGCACAAGGGCCACAGATAGGACCAGTGAGGCAGCCATGACGAAACCAGAAATTTCATTCGAGTTTTTCCCGCCGCAAACGCTCGAGGCCTCATTCCGCCTGTGGGATACGGTTCAGACGCTGGCCCCGCTTGAGCCGCGCTTTGTCTCGGTCACCTATGGGGCGGGCGGCACAACCCGCGAACTGACCCGCGATGCCGTGGCCACCCTGCACAAATCCTCCGGCCTTCCTGTGGCAGCGCACCTGACCTGCGTGGACGCCTCGCGCCAGGAAACGCTGGAGATCGCCGATACATTCGCGCGTGCCGGGGTTCAGGACATTGTCGCCCTTCGGGGTGATCCGCCGAAAGGTCAGGATCGGTTCCTGCCGCATCCCGATGGGTTCGCAAACTCGGTCGAGTTGATCGAAGCCCTGGCTGAAACCGAAATGTTCAGCATCCGCGTCGGCGCCTATCCCGACAAGCACCCCGAGGCACAGGACTTTTCCGCCGATATCGATTGGCTCAAGGCCAAGCTGGATGCCGGTGCGGACGAAGCCCTGACGCAGTTCTTCTTTGAGGCCGAGACTTTTTTCCGCTTCCGCGATGCCTGCGAAAAAGCCGGGATCGACAAGCCCATCGTGCCCGGCATCCTGCCCATCGAGAACTGGAAAGGTGCCCGCAATTTTGCCCGCCGCTGTGGTGCGCATATCCCTGACTGGGTCGAAAACGCCTTTGAAAAGGCGATTCGCGATAATCGAGAGGATCTGCTGGCCACAGCACTATGCACCGAACTGTGTTCGGACCTGATCGACGAAGGCGTGGACAAGCTACATTTCTATACCCTGAATCGGCCTGAACTGACGCGCGACGTGTGTTTTGCACTGGGTATTACTCCAAAGGCCGAATTGCAAAACGTCGCCTGATTTGATCCCTGTTAGTTACTTTGCCCGGACCCTGCCAAGGCTCCGGGCTTTTTTGTGGGATCACAAGTGCAAACGGGATGTGAACAATAGCGCGACCCCTTTCGAACTGTCCCCCAAATAGCGATAAATTTTTGATAAAGTTTGACAAATTCGTGAGCCTCCACACACTGAGTTCGTAGTGTTTGTTTAATGAGTGTTTTGGCTATGGAGCCTGTTGAAAAGATAAATGCACGCGCTGACGCGCTCGAAGCTTTGGGCTTGGACCAGAATTCAGGGTCCGACGATATCCGAGATGCTTGGCGCCACATCGCATTTCACGCACATCCAGACCACAGAAACGGCGATTGCACACATTTCGCGCGCGCCAAAGAGGCGTATGATTTTTTACGCCGCGAAGGGCTGACCGTCAAAGGACGTGCCACTGGCATGCCGCGCCGGCCGAAGCTACGCAAACGTGTCATTGAATTGGAAAGCGCTGATATCGACGCCTGCCGCATGTTGCTGAACACAGCTCTGGCGCACAGCCCGGATGGCGCAAACCCGGATTCTCAGACCTCAATCGAAGCAGACCATGTCCCCGAAGCCGTTGGGTTCTATGGCCGTCATCTGACTTATTTTGTTCCAACACCGGTTTGTGAGGGGTCCAACCGGGTTGCGCTGCCAACCTCGGTTCTTGCCTCGGCCCGGCGGACGGAAACCGAAGTTCTGAGCTTCCAGTCGAACGATGCGGGGGCCGGCGAAGTCGTGGTTCCCGACACGATCACCGAACGAAAGTTTCCCGGCGCGAAAAGCGTTCGCATCAAGTTCGACGCGGGTCAACAGATGCGCGACGACTTCTGGCTGGCTAACAGCAAAAACCCGGCCTAGTGTGGACCGGGTTTAGCTTCGGTGAGTAGCGTATTAGTTTGCGACCGGACCTTCCGAGGTGAATTTCGGAATAACGCTGGTCGATGCGTCATCACCTTCGATCCCCGGCCAGTTGCCTTCGGCCAGATTGATGTTGCCGGGGATATCCTCTTCAAAAAAGCCGACAACAACATCAGTGATGTTCAGGTACAGCTTGTCATCGACAATCCGCCACAGGTTCGGGTTCGCCGGAACCTTGCCACCACGCGATACACCGTAAGCGCAATGCCCATCATAGGCCGGGGCGTAATAGGCGGGGTTATCAAGAAACTTATCGCGGTTCTCTTCGGTCGAGAACGCCCAGGTGGCACCGTTATAGTCCGCTGTAATATCAGAACGGCCACGCACGGCCTCGGGCTGGGCTTGGCCAACCGGCGCCTGATCCAGGCCACGATAGGCGACAACGTCGTAACCCGACACGGCAAAACCGGTGCCGTCTACATACTGATCACCGGCGAAAGCCGGCACGGCAAAGGCCAAAGCTGTCACGAAAGTCAGGGCAAAGCGTTTCATGTGGTAAATCCTTTTGTCCTCGGGGTTGGGCACTTGCTGAGAGAATAGATATTTTCGCCCCAATGGGCAGTCCTGCTCGCGCCGCTGTGACATCGCATGAAGAAATGTGAGAGGTCCGATCCCGAATGTTACAAAACTGCCCCAACATCCGGGGTTGGACTCGGGGCTTTGCAACATTAGCTGTTGAGACGGACATAAACTTTACCAGAACGCAGCTGAGAAAGACGATAGATGAGCGAGCAATCCCCATACACGCCCCCCGCAGTCTGGACATGGGACAGCGAAAGCGGTGGTCGATTTGCCAATATCAACCGACCCATTGCCGGGGCGACCCATGACAAGGACCTGCCGGTCGGAAAGCATCCATTGCAACTTTATTCACTGGCCACCCCAAACGGTGTCAAAGTCACAGTGATGCTGGAAGAACTACTGGCGCTGGGTCACGAAGGTGCCGAATACAACGCATGGCTGGTTAATATCGGCGAGGGGGACCAGTTCAGCTCGGGCTTTGTCGACGCCAATCCGAACTCAAAAATCCCTGCGCTTTGGGACCGCTCGGGTGATGCGCCTGTGCGTGTTTTTGAAAGCGCCTCGATCCTGTTCCATCTGGCCGAAAAGTTCGATGCTTTCCTGCCGAAATCGGGTCAGGAACGCACCGAGGTGATGAACTGGGTGTTTTGGCAGATGGGCAGTGCGCCTTACCTTGGCGGCGGTTTTGGCCATTTCTACGCCTATGCGCCTGAGAAATGGGAATACCCGATCAACCGCTTCGCGATGGAGGCCAAACGGCAGCTGGACGTGCTGGACCGGCAACTGGCTGAAAACGCTTATATTGCAGGCGAACACTATACCATTGCTGATATGGCCATCTGGCCCTGGTATGGCCAACTGGTGTTGGGCCGCCTCTACAGCGCCGCCGAGTTCCTGGATGTCGAGTCCTATAAAAATGTGATGCGGTGGGCCAAGGCGATCGACGCGCGCCCCGCTGCTCAGCGTGGCCGCATGGTCAACCGTGCGTTTGGTGAGCCGCAAACGCAGCTGCACGAACGCCACGACGCAAGCGATTTTGACACCCGCACACAAGACAAGCTGGAAGCAGCAGCAGAATAGTCGCGACGCCCCGCGGTTCGTTGGATCGCGGGGCTTGCCTGACCACCTATTTCAAAATTGGTGGCTTATCCGGGTTACTGCCCGGCGTAACCTGTTCGATGACGCGCGCCTCGGGCTGTGGCAAGTCGAACCGTAAGCCAACCCGTGCCAGTGCCGCTGATGCTGGATCATGCGGGCCAAAAAAACCGACATCCATCGCCCCAGCCTCGATCCCGGAAAAGGTCAGTGCTTCGGACGCGGCTTTGGCCAGTGCGGGCTCAGCCCCCTCAACCGCTCCGACAAAACCAAGAAGGTGGCCCATGCCGCCCTCTTCCGTCTTGGTCCCAACAAGAAACGCAGCTTCGGCCAAGCCGACGGCTGTGGCCAGTTTCGTGTCCAGCGCTGTCAACAGATCATCCGGCATGCCCTTTGGCGGCATGAACTCTGCCAGACGTTGCTGTACCTCTTCTGGTGCATGTTCCAACGTGGTGGCCAGCCAGCCCAGCGCTTCGGCCGGGATCAGCATGGATGAAGGTGCGACCTCAAGGTTCAGACCCAGCCCGATCCCCTGCCCTGCCAGCATCGTCGACAGCACCCGCCCCGACAGCGCGACGTAAGGCACGGGACGTTCCGCAAATCGGGCCAAACGGTCGTGGCGATCAAAGGCCAGTACAAAGCGGCCATCCGCAACATCGAACAGCTCGGGCAAGATATTCTCGTCCTGCGCTTCTTCGGCCAGCAACAGAAACAGCTCAGAGTCTGCCAGGCGCTCAAAAAACCGCAGACGCGCCGCGTCATCCTGCGGATTTGCCTCCATCGTGGCATGGGCGGCGTCAAGGGCCGTGGCGTCAGTCATTCAGAACCTCTTGCACCCGCGCACGCAGAACCGGCAGCAGTTCAGCTTCGAACCACGGGTTTTTCTTTAGCCATGCCGTATTCCGCCAAGACGGATGAGGCAAGGGAAAGACGCGCGGCGCATGGTCTCGCCAGTTGCGCACGGTTTCGGTCACGGCCGTACGTACACCCAAGTGATATTTGTGCGCATGCCCCCCGACCAGAACCGTCAGCGGTACCTCGCCTAACTCATCCATCACCCTGTCATGCCATGTCTTTCCGCAGATGGGCGGCGGTGGTAGGTCGGCTTTACGCTCGTTATATCCAGGAAAGCAAAAGGCCATCGGAACGGTCGACACGCGGGCGCGGTCATAGAATACGGCCTCGTCAATCCCCAGCCAGTCCCGCAGACGGTCGCCAGAGGGATCGGTGAACGGACGCCCCGAGGCATGGACCCGCGCGCCAGGCGCCTGCCCTGCGATCAACAATGGCGTACCAGACCAAAACCAGACCACCGGACGCGGCTTATGCGCGGTAAACGTGGTCTGAAACCTGTCTGCGCAAATACGGCAGGCCTCAATTTCTTTCTGTAGCGAATTCATCAGATCGCAAGACTTCCTGCATCAAATTGGTTGACGGTCGAAAGGAAAGATAGTCAACGGACACCCCAAGGCCAACAGATGCAAAAGTCACAAAACCAACAGCGCAGCGACGGTACGCATTGATCATTTGTTTCACAATTCGACATAATGTAGCCAACATGGACCAATAAATTTGTCGATGGTTTACCAACCTGGGCGGTGTACCAAACAAACGCCCGAGCAGCAGGCCGTGAATGCTTGAGTTTGAGAATGTCAGTAAGTCCTTTTGGACCGGGACCCGCCGCAAGGTGATCCTGGATCGGGTCTCGTTCCAGATCGAACTGGGCCGGTCGATTGGCATATTGGCCCCAAACGGCACCGGCAAGACGACATTGATCAACATGATGGCCGGGCTGGAAAAACCGGATGAGGGTGTGATCCGCAAATCCTGCCGCATCTCGTTCCCGATGGGGTTTTCCGGCGGTGTGGTCAAAAAGCTTTCGGCCCTGGAAAACGCCCGCTACATCGCCAAAATCTACGGAATGGATCCCGACTATGTCGAGGCGTATTGCAGCTGGCTGTGCAATCTGGGTGAGTATTTCAACCAGCCAATCGGGACCTATTCATCCGGTATGCGGGCTCGCTTTACATTTGCCCTGATGCTGGCGCTGGATTTTGACATGTACCTGATTGATGAGGGCATGCCCTCATCCACGGATGTAGAATTCAACCGAAAAGCAGGTGACATCCTGCGAGAGCGTTTGCGGACAACCACACTGGTGATCGTGTCCCACAATCCCGACGTTCTTGAGAAATTTGCACAGCAGGCGGCCGTTCTATTGGACGGTCAGCTTTACATGTTCGACACCTTGGAAGAGGCACGACAGTTATATGACTACCAAACCCAAGGCTAAAAAATATCGCTGGCGCCGCAATCGTCAGGGCTCGGGTTCCGCAGACGCACGGGCCGACGCGATTTCGCGCATCAGAAAAGCGACGCAACCGTCTGAGGCGGCAAATAACCCGTCTCCCTCGACCGATATTGAGGCGATCAAGCGCGAAGGGCTAACCGGTCGCCAACTGCGTGTGGCGCGTCGTCTGGCCCAGAAAAACGGGCTTGCTGCAACGTCGGATTACGACGCGGTGCGGCTATTGCGTAAAAAGGGCATCGATCCGTTCGAACGTGCCAACTTACTGGATTTGGCAGCCGAAAAAACAGGTTCGAATGATCAAGCAAAGGACAAGATCAAGATCCAGTTGCCGCAGACGATTTCGGACTCTTCCCAAGGCCTTACCGGTCCGGAGCTAACGCCAGCCGAGCGGCGAAATCTTGAAATCGGTGAAATTCAAAAGGACATCGCACGCCGCCGCAAACGCAAGCTGTTTGCGCTGTTTGCGCGTCTGGCAGCCTTTGTACTGCTGCCGACGCTGATTGTGGGCACCTATTTCTATCGGTACGCAACACCGATGTACGCCAGCGATTCCGCCTTTTCAATCTTGCAGGCAGACGGCGGCGGGGCGTCCTTTGGTGGGTTTCTTGCAGGTACTCAATTCGCCACTGCACAAGATTCCGTTGCCACGCAGGAATTTTTGGAATCCAAAGACGCGCTGGTGCGACTTGAGAACGACACCAATTTTTCCGAAATCTTCAAGCAGGATTGGATCGATCCGATTCAACGCCTGCCGCAGGATGCATCTCTTGAGGATACCTATAAGCTTTACAAGCGGATGATTACCATTGGGTACGACCCCAGCGACGGTATCATCCGGATGGAAGTTGCGGCACCAAGCCCCGAGATTTCAGTCGAACTTTCCAATCTTCTACTGTCCTATGCCGAGGAAACCATCAACGGTCTGACCGAATTGAAACGCGAAGACCAAATGCGCGATGCCCGGGCCGGTTTTGAATTGGCTCAGAACGAACGTCGAAAAGCTCAGGAGGAACTGATCGAGCTGCAGCTTCAGGGGGCGGTTTTGGACCCAGAAAACGTCCTCCTTGGCCTGCGCGAACGGATCAACGTAATCGAAATCGAGTTGCAGGAAAAAGAACTGCAGCTGGCCGCACTTTTGGACAACTTGCGCCCGAACCAAGCCAAAGTGGATGGTGTCCGTGCGGACATTCAACGACTTGAAGTTGCCCTGGCAGAACTGAACGCCGAAATGCTGGACGCGTCAGCAGGCGAAAACTCGCTGGCGCGTTTAAGCGTGCGAATTCAGATGGCCCAGGCCGACCTTGTGGCTCGTGATTTGATGCTGCAAACCGCAATGGAACAGATGGAAACCACACGGACCGAAGCCAACCGCAAAGTGCGTTATCTGACGGTTTCAGTGAACCCGGTCGCCAGTGAGGAACCCAGCTATCCGCGCAAGTTTGAAAATACGATTTTGGCTTTCCTATTGTTTGCTGGTATCTACCTGATGATCTCGCTTACCGCGTCGGTCCTTCGTGAACAGGTATCCTCGTAAGACACATGAAACATGTAAAAATCTCCGATCTCACGGTCGGTAATGATCTGCCTCTGACGATCATTGCCGGCCCCTGCCAACTTGAAACCGCCGATCACGCCCAGATGATCGCAGGCAAAATGAAAGAGGCCTGCGACGCCGCCGGTGCTCAGTATGTGTTTAAAGGCTCGTTCGACAAGGCTAACCGCACCTCTGTAAACGCAGCTCCTGCACTGGGCCTCGACAAAGGTTTAGCGGTGCTGCAATCGGTAAAGGACAGCATTGGCGTGCCAGTCACCACGGATGTACATGAGAAAGAACAATGCGCGTCCGTTGCCGAGGTGTGTGACATCCTGCAAATCCCCGCTTTCCTTTGCCGTCAAACCGCCCTTCTTAAATCCGCAGGCGCAACAGGCGCGGTGGTCAACGTCAAAAAAGGCCAGTTCCTGGCCCCTTGGGACATGCAGAACGTCGCGGCCAAGATCGAAAGCACCGACAATCACAACATCATGCTGACGGAACGTGGTGTCAGCTTTGGCTACAACCGCCTCGTGGTGGACATGCAATCTCTGCCGGAAATGGCTCGCACCGGGTACCCGGTGATAATGGACGCCACCCACACTGTGGCTCAGCCCGGTGGATTGGGTGGTGCATCCGGTGGTCAGCGCGAATTTGCGCCCGTTATGGCACGCTCGGCTGTTGCCGTTGGTGTAGCCGGTGTATTCATGGAAACACACCAAGATCCGGACAACGCCCCCTGTGATGGCCCCAACATGATCTATCTGGATCAAATGCCTCAATTGATTGACACATTGATGCGCTTTGATGCATTGGCCAAAGCCAACCCGATTCAGATTTAAGCAAGAGCGATAGTATGACCAAACCCATCCCCGAGGTGACTCCGAACACCTGGAGTTTTCTGCGCGACCCGATGATCAAACCCACCGGGTTTCGCGAATATGACGCCCGTTGGAAATACCCCGAAGAGATCAATCTGCCGGGCATGACGGCGCTGGGGCTGGGTTTGGGCACTCAGATGCGCAAGCGTGGAATCGCGCCTGTGATCGCGGTCGGCAACGACTATCGCGACTATTCGCTGGCAATCAAGAATGCGTTGATCCTGGGCCTGATGCAGGCTGGAATTCAGGTCAAGGATATCGGCCCGGCACTAAGCCCTATGGCCTATTTCGCCCAGTTCCATCTGGATGTCCCTGCCGTGGCCATGGTCACCGCCAGCCACAACCCGAACGGCTGGACCGGCGTGAAGATGGGCTTTGAACGCCCGTTAACTCACGGCCCGGACGAGATGTCGGAATTGCGCGACATCGTTCTGAATGGACAAGGCGTCCCCCACGAAGGGGGCTCGTACGAATTCGTCGACGGCGTGAAAGAGGCTTATATCGACGACCTGGTTGGTGACTTCAAAATGTCCCGGCCGCTGAAAGTTGTCTGTGCGACGGGTAATGGTACAGCGTCAGCCTTTGCGCCCGAGATTTTCGAACGGATGGGGGTCGAGGTCGTGCCCAGCCACAACCGGCTAGACTACACCTTCCCCAACTACAACCCTAATCCCGAAGCCATGGAGATGTTGCACGACATGGCCAACACCGTGAAATCCAGCGGCGCCGACATGGCGCTGGGATTTGACGGTGACGGAGATCGCTGCGGTGTTGTCGATGACGAGGGTGAAGAGATTTTCGCCGATAAGGTCGGCGTGATCATGGCCCGCGATCTGGCCAAGCTGTACCCCAACGCGACCTTTGTGGCGGACGTCAAATCAACCGGGCTGTTTGCCAGCGACCCCGAGTTGCAGGCCCACGGCGCCAAAGCCGATTACTGGAAAACCGGCCATAGCCACATGAAGCGCCGGGTTAAAGAAATCAATGCTCTGGCAGGGTTCGAGAAATCGGGCCACTACTTCCTGGCAGAGCCGATCGGGCGCGGCTATGACTGCGGCATGCGGGTCGCGGTCGAGATCTGCAAACTGATGGATCGCAACCCGGACAAAAGCATGTCGGACCTGCGCAAGGCGTTGCCAAAAACCTGGGCGACACCGACCATGTCACCCTATGCCGCCGATACCGAGAAATACGACATTCTCAAACGGTTGGTGGACAAACTGGTTGCCAAGGCCGATGCGGGTGAAACCCTGGCAGGCCGCGCGATCAAAGAGGTCGTCACCGTCAATGGCGCCCGCGTCATTCTGGACAATGGCAGCTGGGGGCTGGTGCGGGCGTCCTCGAACACGCCAAACCTGGTTGTGGTCTGCGAAAGCAGCGAAAGCGAAGAAGAAATGCGCGCTATATTTGCCGATATCGACGCCGTCATCCGGACTGAGCCCGGCGTTGGCGATTACGACCAAACCATCTAATTTGGGATCGGGGCGCCTAAGGCGCCCCGCCTTTTAATTTCCACCCAACAGTTTGAACAAGCCTTTCTTGGCCTCTTCTTCCAGCTTATTTTTCAAAGCATCCTCAACACTTTCACTGTCAGTCACTGCTGTGCCCAATTCATCGCCCACTTTGTCCAGAACCTTTTGCTTGGCGTCGTCCTCAAGGTCTTTTAGCTGACCTTCGGCGGCGGCCTCGATCACTTTGGACAAATCGGGTTTAATCGAAGGGTCGCTCCACGGCCCGACAATCCGCACTGGCACCGACAGACCCTGCCCCGAGTTGGCCCGCAGCGCGGTTGGGGTAAACAGATAGTCGATCCTACGCGCGCCGATATTGACCTTGCCCGTCCCATCTGCACGGAAATTGTCCAGTGACATCAGCAGGTCGTTATTGGTCAGCACACCCTGATCAATGGTAAAACTGGCTGTCAGGCTGTTGAACACGGTTGTCCCACCCGAACCTTTGCCGCGCCCCATCAGGCGATCCAGATCAAAACCCGAAATCACGCCCTGCCCCACATTCAGATTGCCCGTGCCACTGAGGGATCGCATGATCTGGTCTTCGGTCTGCCCGACGCCTAGAAATTCAAACTCACCCGTTCCTGTACCCGTAAAACGCTCAATCCCCGCGAGGGTGGACAGGGCTTGTTGAACGTTCATGTGTTTCGCCTTCAGCTTACCGCCGACTGACAGGCCATTGCGGTTGTTGGCCACCACCTGCCCGTTCACCTGACCCGAGAACAAAGTGGCCGGGTTCATCTGCAACACAGCACGGGACCGGTCGAGTATCAGCGTCAGGTCGCTGGCTCCCAGTTCTATGTCGGGCAGGACAATGGACGAGGCTGTCAGGCGTATTTCCCCATTGGCCAGCGACAGGGCCGAGGCATCAATCGGGGCCTTGGACCACCCACTGTCGGGCGAGGACGCCGTTCCCGACCCACCCCCGCTCGATGCCGGCGCGTCATTGAAACGTGACAGGTCAATATCCCCACTCTTGAGCCGCGCGGTGATTTTCGGCGGATCCGAAATCTCGATATCCGTTTCTCCGGTAAAGCGGTTGTGGTCCAACTGCGCCACCATGTTGCGCAGTGAGATACGGCCCTCGCTGGTATAGGTCATCTGTCCAGACACATCGGCCTTGCGGCCCAATCCCAGCGGCACCCCGACACCCGCCTGTCCAAAAGCGGCCAGCATTTCCTCGGTGTTCCTGGTTTTGACCGCAAGCGCGCCGTCCATTTCTCCAGCAAGGTTGACGCGGCCATCGAACCCAACCTCGCCGCCCGGCGCGGTCAGAGCCAATTTCAAAGGTGCGACAGCCCCGGACGCATAGGTCGGCAGGTCCGGTATTTCGAGGTCAACTTTCACGTGGCCGCCTGGCACTGCCATCCGCGCCTCCATGACCATGGGTGAGGTTGGCCCCGGCCAACTGGCCGACAGATCAACGTTTGAGAAGTTGAATTTCGTTGCGCCATTTTCGATGTAAACCAACTGTGCATTGGTCAGTTCCAGACGGTCCAGCGTCACGGCACCTTGCGGCGATGCAGGTGACGCGCCGGTATTGCTTCCGGTCGTCGCCTGCGAGGCAACCGGAGTGCTTAATTCCCAATTGCCGCGTCCATCGGATAACTCGAGCCTCAAAACCGGATTATCCGCGACAACCCGCCTTATCCGTAAATCTCCGTTCAGCAGCGCCGAAGCATCCACGCCGACGGCAAGGCTTTCGGCGCTGAGCATCGGTTCGGACCCAGCCCAGGGTGCGTTGCCAAACGTGACAGGGCCGGTCTCCATCCCCAGAACGGGCCAGAACGACAGGTTCACATCCCCCGACAATGTCAGGTCGCGCCCCGTTTCGCTTTTGACTTGTTCCGCCAGAATCGCCGCCAACTTATCCCCCGGCATCAGCAATAAGGCGCCGATGACCAACCCGATTGCGGCCGCGAATAAGAAGAGTATGCGCACCAGCCACTTCATTTTTCTGCTCTCCGCTTATTTGGCATGCGTTGAAAAGATCATCCAAAGCCCAGCCCGTATTTGCAAGAGGAAGCGTTCCCCACTATATGCCGCGCCATGAGCACGAACCCACCAAACCTCCGCCCTGACCTGGCGCCCGCCGCCCGGATGCCTGATACGCCACGTACCAACCAACCAACCATTGGTATGGTGTCGCTGGGCTGCCCCAAGGCCTTGGTCGATAGCGAGCGGATTTTGACCCGTCTTCGTGCAGAAGGGTACGGCATTTCGCCAGATTATTCCGGGGCCGATGCCGTAATCGTGAACACTTGCGGGTTCCTTGACAGCGCCAAGGCTGAGTCTCTGGACGCCATTGGTGAGGCTTTGGTGGAAAACGGCAAGGTCATTGTGACCGGCTGCCTGGGGGCCGAACCCGACTATATCCGTGAACACCACCCGCGCATTATGGCCGTGACCGGGCCGCATCAATACGAACAGGTGCTGGATGCGGTGCATTCAGCAGTTCCCCCCGATCCTGATCCATTCGTTGATCTACTGCCCGCCGCCAGCGTGCAGTTGACCCCGCGCCACTACAGCTACCTCAAGATATCCGAGGGCTGTAACCACAAGTGCAAATTTTGCATCATCCCAGACATGCGCGGGAAACTGGCCAGTCGTCCCGCCCACGCCATATTGCGTGAGGCCGAAAAGCTGGTCGACAATGGCGTGCGCGAATTGCTGGTGATCTCGCAGGATACCTCGGCCTATGGGCTGGACCGGAAATACGATGTGAACCCGTGGAAGGACCGTGAGGTGCGCAGCCACATTACCGATCTGGCGCGTGAGCTGGGGCAGCTGGATGCCTGGGTTCGTCTACACTATGTCTACCCCTACCCGCATGTGCGCGAGCTGATCCCCCTGATGGCCGATGCCGGGTGCAACATCCTGCCCTATCTAGACATTCCGTTCCAACATGCCCACCCGGACGTTCTGAAACGCATGGCCCGCCCGGCGGCAGCGGCGAAAACACTGGACGAGATCGCAGCATGGCGCGCGACCTGCCCCGATATCACCCTGCGCTCGACCTTTATCGTCGGCTATCCCGGCGAGACCGAGGCTGAGTTCCAGACGCTTTTGGACTGGATGGATGAGGCGCAATTGGATCGCGTGGGATGCTTCCAATACGAAAACGTGGATGGCGCACGCTCGAACGATCTGCCCGACCATGTTCCGGCCGAGATCAAACAAGAGCGCTGGGAGCGGTTCATGGAGAAGGCACAGGCGATCTCCGAGGCAAAGCTGGCCGCAAAGGTCGGCCAGACCATCGAGGTGATCGTGGACGAGGTCGATGGCGAAGCCGCCACTTGCCGCACCAAATCCGACGCGCCCGAGATCGATGGGAATCTGTTTATCGACGAAGGGTTTGAAACCCTCAACCCTGGCGACATTGTCTCGGTCGAGGTCGATGAGGCTGGCGAATATGACCTTTGGGGCAAGCTGACCTGATCCGGTCACCCCTGCTGGGCAAAGCGTGAGGCAAGTTTATTGGTGTTTTGCGCCAGACTCGTGGATTATGACGGGACATACCGCCTTATAGGAAGGAAGTTCCAATGTCCTGCCTACGCCCCTTTGGCCTGAAATGCATAACGGTTATACTTGCTGCCCAACTTTATGCCGTTCCCGCTGTTGCGGACAACGTCCGCGCGGGCGGTTTCATAATTATTGGGTCCGAACCGCTGAGCCTGCACCTGCGCAGCAAACACCATGTGCAGCGATACTATGGCGCACCTAAAGTTTATCATCGGTCCAGCAAACACAAACATCAAACCAAGCCGAAAGTGTACCACCACAAGAGCAAACCCAAGGTTCATTACGTCAAACCGGTCAAACGACACCACCGGTCAAGGCAAGCGTTCAGCAACAAACATGCCTCGCCTTATTACCTTCCACGGAGTTACGGAATTCAAAACCGGGGATATCGCTATGGTACAAAACGGCGGTGGTATTGATGGCTTCAGAACAGGCTTAGAAGCCCGATGACCCAAGCCAATCCCGCCGCCAAAGCCGTTAACGCAACAGCAGCACTGGCGGCGTCCTTGGCCTGCCCCGCCAGTTTATTGTGATCGGTCGAGGTGTGATCGACAGCGCGCTCAATCGCGGTATTGAACAGCTCGGCCACCAAAACAAGCAGGCCAAAAATCAGGATCAGGGCGCGTACCCCTTCACCGAGCGGCAACCAAACGGCCAAAGCAGCCGAGACCAGATTTGCCCAAACCCAGGCGCGGAACGAATACTCTTCACGCCAGGTTGCGACCAGCCCTTGCCAGCTCCAACGCGTTCGATCCTTGAGATGTGTAAGAAGGTTTCTCATCAGCCTTCAACTTTTCGGTGTACGGAACTGAAGCCGCATTGATTTATGGAGGGCAAGAAAAAACCGCCCCGAGGGCGGTTTTTTGTCGAGAATGTGCGGGCAGCCTTAAAATCGGGCCACCCGCGGAATAGTTATTGTGCGACCGGATTACAGACGGTCTGGCCTGCTTCTGTCGTGGCCAGCTCAGTTCCTGCCGGGCAGCTAGGTGTGCCGAATTTGTCGTACTCAGGCGTGATATAAACCGGCGCCGGTTCTTCCTGCTGCGAGCAAGCAGCCAAAACAAGGGCAAATGCACCAACGGCAGCAAATTTGAGTTTCATGTCCGTCATTCCTCTATTAATTTCCTGATATTGCCCAAGAATCCGGGGCCGGTCTCACAATACGACTTGAATGGCATATTTGCAACGAATTCGATCACGCGATCGTGAAGAAAGGCGAAACAACGCCGGTAACCCCCTCAGAAACAGCGGATTTATGAGCATAGGCTACCGATTTTCGCGTATCGCTCTACACTGGTAGAGTGACATCAGCAAAAGACGGAGTAGCCACATGTCTGACAGCCCCACCATCGCGCAAAAAGGTCCCTTCCCGGTCGAAGTGATCGAAGGGAAAAGCTATTTCTGGTGTGCATGCGGCCGATCCAAGCGGCAGCCGTTTTGCGATGGATCGCACAAAGACACCGGGTTCGAACCGGTAAAGTACACGGCGGACAGCAGCAAAAAAGTCTTTTTCTGTGGCTGCAAACACAGCGGGAATCCTCCGCTGTGTGACGGGTCGCATTCCAAACTGTAATCAGGTCTTCAACGCGTTCAACAGATCAGCGTTGGCACAGAATTCGGGTGCAGTGTGGGCCTCGGATTGTTGTTCAGACAACCAGATGGCACATTGGTTACTGCACTGCGATGCCCGGCAGCGTGTTACCAGTTCGGCATAGCGATCCGGTGTCAGCCGTTTCTCTGCCATGGCTTCGGTCAACGAGATTTTCATACATCGCGCCACCGAACGGGTTAGCCAAAAGTGTTTTTCGACATCCCCCAAAGAATTTCGCGCCATCAGTTTTCCTGCTTTGATCATGTTTTCAACACAGCAAACCGGTGTTGGTTTCTGCTAGTCTGTAGGTCACCTATCGCGTCAGGTGACCACTCTAATGCGGCATGAAACCTTCCTGTCGTTAAGGTTGCAGTTTTCGGAGCATTTCCTGATTGCGGCAGTATTCCGGCGTTTGGCCCGCCTGCGCGGGCTGCTGTAGGAAGCTCTGGCAATGATTGGGATTTGCACAGCCCGTACACCTCAGAACAGCATCGGAAAGCTGATCGATCGAAACATCACCTTCAATCGCGGATTCCTGCAGATCCACACCAAGTTTCGTAGCCATCTGATCCACAAGACCTGCATGGAATTTCAAGACTTCTTGATCGGGCATGAGAGGTCCTTTCCTGCCATCTGTCCGCAGCAGGATATCTCAGCCCGGTGCTTGGGCCTTTGACTCACATCAAGGCCCGACGCCGATATGATCCAGATACGCTCGGGTCGCGTCCTGCACGCGCCTAAATCGATCCCCACCCAGCTTTTTTCCGCCGTACCAGCGGGTGACGATGACCACATGACTGTCCAGCCCGGCCCGTTCAAGCATCCTTAGAATCACCATGCCCGCACCGCTTTCCCCGTCATCGGCCTTCAACGCCCCGGTCGGCAAAATGGCCGCCCAGGTGTTGTGCGTGGCTTTGGCATAAGCCTTGTCTGACTTGAGCTCTTGCAAGACTTCATCAACATCGGCCCGCGTGCCAACGGCTGCGCCTGTTACCGCGTATTTCGACCCCCGGTCCGTCAGGATCACGCCCAGCCGTGTCAAAGCGGTCATTGCGTCAAACCCAATTGTCTTGCGGTTTCAAGAACGATCTGAACTCGGTCGGTATTTGGGGGGTGCGTTCCCAGAAACTGATCCCCCGGATCGGGAAGGCGATCAAAATATTTGGCGCCAATTAAAGGGTTGTATCCCGCGTTATGGGTGATGATCGTGCCCAGTTGGTCCGCCTCAAGCTCGAACGCTTTCACGTTCACCTGCACACCCAATTCGGCCCCCAATTTCTGCGTGCGTTCAAGGTCTTTGCCTTCCTCGCCATGCAGCTTACCCAATTCGCTGAAGATCGCGGCACTTTCCTGGGCGTTTTTCGACTGCCGGGCGATGTGTCCCAATACATGATGCGCCGCCTCGTGCCCCATGACAAACGCCAGTTCATCAGGGTTCTTCGCAGATTGGATCATCGAACGCGTGAATATGATTACCGGCTGATTGTCATCATCCAGAGTCTGAAAGGCATTTGCCGGTGCGCGCGGGTTCAGGTCGACCAATATCGTGAAATCGCAATTTTCGACCTTGGCCTGGCGCAGACATTCGGCGCGGGCTTCGTCGCCGACCTGACGGCTAATTTCCCGAAACGCGGCGGCGTCGACCTGAAATTCACTCGAATCCAGCGACCATTCATTTGCCGGTTGAACACGCAGAACACCAGCACTGCAGGCCGTCAGCACCAGAGGAAACAGCAAATAGATCAGACGGCGCATTTATATTCCTTTGAAACGGTGGTCCCGTTTGAAAAACCATAGCGCGACACCTGGGGGACCGCCACCGTCGGATTGCACGGGAACGGGTTGCATTGCCGCCTTGCTCCCTGCACTCTGCCTATATGTTTTCGATTGAGCATGAATTCGACTCGACAGTCATTACTCTGGTGGACGAAGGCCCCAAACCTTTGCAAGAGGATGTCGTCATCAACAGCTTCGCCGAATGTGTGACGCTTGAGCAGCTGGACCCACGCACAGACAAGATCCAGAAAATAACCTTGTCGCCCGAGCAGGTCCGCGATCTGGCCGCTGCGCTGGATTTGCCGGAAGGGGTGTATCAAATCCACGAAAGACCCAGTCAAGGCGCATAGACAAACAGCTTGTCCCGCGCAGTCTGCCCTTGTTTTAGGGTCAGCGTCGAAGGGGCCACCTGCATGGCCGTGGCCAGTATCCGGCGCACAGCTTCGTTGGCTTTGCCGTTTTCGGGCGGCACAGTGACCGTAATGCGGATTACGCCCTTGTCCATCGTGATGCTGTCCTTTGCGGCTTTCGGCGTGACCCGAACCGGAACCGCCATGCCAGGGACGGCATGGGCGCTTAGGTCGGGTATGTCGCGCAGTTTCGGCCTGGCCATCTTTTCACCTCTTGCCTGTAAACACCCTTGCATGGGGCACCGGGGAATGAAAATGATCCGGCCTATCCAGCTGATTGCACTTGAAACGCGCCAGATACTCAACCAGATACAGACTGCCCATGTAAAGGAAGTTAACATATGTCCTTGAAAAACCCGGCTGCCCTGGAATTTCTGCAATCGCGCCGGTCCCGCCCTGCCAAAACGCTGATTGCTCCGGCCCCGACGCGGGATGAGCTGTTGCCGCTTTTGACCGCCGCCGCCCGCAGCCCCGATCACGGCAAGCTGGAGCCGTGGCGCTTTATCGTTCTTGAGAAAGGCGCAATGCCGCGCCTATCCGGGTTGACGCACGAGCGGGGCGTTGCCCTGGGCAAGACGCCCGAGGACATCGCAAAAGCGCAAAGCCAGTTTGACATGGGCCATCTGGCCGTTGCCGTGGTCGAGGTGCAGAAACCATCCGAAAAAATCCCGGCGATTGAACAGACCTATTCGGCTGGTGCTGTCTGTCTGGCCTTACTGAACGCGGCGCTTGCAGCGGGTTGGGGGGCGAACTGGTTGTCCGGCTGGCAAACCCATGATCCAGAATTCTGCCGTCAAGCCTTTGGCTTGCAAGACAATGAGCGCATCGTTGGCCTGATCCACATTGCTACCGAAGGCACGGCCCCGCCAGAACGCCCTCGCCCGGATGTGGCAGCGCTGACCGAATGGGTCGAGGAATGATGATCCTCAACGCGTTTTTTGCGGCGCTTGGTCAGATCGGAGACTCCAAGTTCCGTGCCGTTCTTTTGCGTGGCGTTGGTCTGACAATCGTGTTGTTGATCGCGGCCTGCGCCGGTGCAATCTGGCTGATCAACAGACTGTCTGGGGATGAGATTTCGCTGCCCTGGATCGGCGCAGTCCCGTGGCTGAACGATGTTCTGAATTATTCCGGCATCTTTGTGGTGCTGATTCTGCCGGTGTTTCTGATGATGCCAGTCGCCTCGGCGATTACGTCTTTGTTTCTGGAAGAGGTCGCGCAGGCGGTCGAGGATAAACACTATCCCACCTTGCCCGCCGTTCCAGGCATCCCGTTCAACGAAGGGTTAAGGGATGCGGTTAACTTCATGGGCGTGCTGGTTGTTGCCAACCTGCTGGCGCTGATCCTCTATGCGATGTTCCCACCACTGGCGCCGTTTATTTTCTGGGCAATGAACGGGTTTCTGCTGGGTCGGGAGTATTTCACGCTGGCCGCGATGCGACGTATCGGGCGGGACGGTGCGCGCAAGCTGCGCGCCAAACACTCCGCCACCATTTGGCTGGCCGGCACCTTGATGGCCATTCCCCTCTCGGTGCCGCTGGTGAATCTGGTGATCCCAATCCTCGGGGTTGCCACTTTCACCCATATCTATCACAAGCTGTCAGGTCTCTCGACCTGACGCTCAGTTCCGCGGTTCCAGTTGGTTCAGCCAGTCGAAATCGCGCACCGAGATCACACCAGAGATGATAATCCCGGCAATAACAGCCCAGAGCACCACCGAAATCCCGGTGGTGATCCACATCTTTTTCTTCATGTGATGCACTTCCGGCGCGCCCGCATGGGTGCCTGGAACGATATCACCCAGATCGCCCTGCGTTTTGATACGGATGGGCAACACAACCAACAGCGTCATGAACCAGATGACGGCAAACAATACCAGTGCAGCAGTGATCGTCATGACAGCCTCGCTTGATTAAACCTGTTCTAGTTCGACCAGACAGCCGTTAAAGTCCTTGGGGTGCAAGAACAGTACCGGCTTGCCATGCGCGCCGATCTTCGGCTCGCCCGATCCCAGAACGCGGGCACCGGTTTCCTTTAGGTGATCACGGGCAGCGATGATGTCTTCGACCTCATAGCAAACATGGTGGATTCCGCCTGCCGGGTTCTTTTCCAGAAAGCCGTTGATCGGGCTGTTTTCACCCAGCGGGTACAGCAATTCGATCTTGGTGTTGGGCAGTTCGATGAACACAACGGTAACGCCATGATCGGGCTCATCCTGCGGCGCACCGACCTTGGCGCCCAGTGCATTGCTATATTGCGCGGACGCGGCCTCAAGATCGGGTACGGCAATGGCGACGTGGTTCAGACGACCAATCATTGAACTCTCCTGTGTTCTGCGTTGCCGCGGTTATGGGGGCAGTTTGGCCAAAGAACAAGTGCGCCAAATTGCCGTTAACCCTGTGTTAGCCAGAAGTTCCTAGCTTAGGGCATCTGCTGATTAGGAGTTCTGCCATGGACGATTCGAGCCCCTTCGCCTCACCCGCGCAGCCGACGGCCACGCGGCCTCTGCTGGGTCAAACCATTCTGGTTGTCGAAGACAGCCGCTTTGCCTGTGACGCGATCCGGCTGATGTGCCTGCATAGCGGTGCGCGTATCCGGCGGGCGGATTGCCTGACCTCGGCTAGGCGCCACCTGCAGATCTATCGCCCTTCTGTCATTCTGGTGGATATCGGCTTGCCAGATGGGTCCGGTGCCGACCTGATTGCCGAATTGGCCGAAGCAACCCCACGTATCGGCGCTATTCTGGGCATGTCCGGCGACGATCACAGTCAGGAGGCTGCGTTGCAAGCAGGTGCCGATGGGTTTTTGAACAAACCCCTGAAATCACTTTCTCATTTTCAGCAGTTCATTCTGGAAAACCTGCCCCAGGATCGTCGACCCAACAACCTGCACGCCATTCGGGATGAGGTTATCCACCCGGACCCGATGGCCTATCAAGACGACATGGCCCATATCGCAGATGTACTGGCCGGGCCGAACGATCATCGCACTTTGGATTATGCGGCCCAATTCCTGATCGGCGTTGCCCGGGATGCCGAGGATACGGTTCTGGCGGATGCCGCGCAGAAACTGGCCGAAACGCGCGCAGGCGGAGGACCAGTTACGGCGCTGGCCGCAACGGTCGCCGGCATCGTTCAGGCGCGACTGGAACAGCGCGAGGCGATCTGAATTGATAACGGCGTATTTTCTGACATCCACGATCCTGACGATCTGGGCCTATTCTCAGACCCGTGCAACAGCCCGGAACATCCGTGTTGCACGCAGATCAAAATCCTGTCCGTTGACCGACACTGAAGCAACACAGCAGTTACCGCAGAATATTAACCACAGGCTTGTGGCACCTGATCCAAAGGAAAAACCCGCCGCAGGGGCTGCGGCGGGTGATTGATCAATCCTGTGGGATGATCCGCAATCCCAATTCCATCAACTGATCCGAGGTCGGATCGGATGGCGCGTCCATCATCAGGTCTTCGGCGCGCTGGTTCATCGGGAACATCATGACTTCGCGGATGTTGGCCTCATCAGCCAATAGCATCACGATCCGGTCGATCCCCGCAGCACAACCACCGTGCGGCGGAGCGCCATAGTGGAAGGCGTTGAACAGCGCACCAAAGCGGCTTTTCACCTCATCCTCGCCATAGCCTGCCAGTTCAAAGGCTTTCAGCATGATCTCAGGCTTGTGGTTCCGGATCGCACCCGAGACCAGCTCATACCCGTTGCACGCCAGATCGTACTGATAGCCGCGCACGTCCAGAGGATTACCTTGCAGGGCCGCCATACCACCTTGCGGCATCGAGAATGGGTTGTGTTCAAAGTCGATGGTGCCGGATTCTTCGTCCTGTTCGTAGATCGGGAAATCTACGATCCAGGCAAAGGCAAAGCGGTCTTTCTCGGTCAGACCCAACTCCTCACCGATCACATCGCGCGCCTTACCCGCCACCTTTTCAAAGGCTTTCGGCTTGCCGCCCAGGAAGAACGCGGCGTCACCAACACCCAGACCCAGCTGTTGACGGATTGCCTCGGTCCGCTCGGGGCCGATGTTCTTGGCCAACGGACCTGCGGCCTCCATGCCTTCGCCCTGATCGCGCCAGAAGATATAGCCCATACCGGGCAGACCCTCTTTCTGGGCAAAAGCGTTCATGCGGTCACAGAACTTGCGGCTGCCACCCGTCGGCGCAGGAATGGCGCGGATTTCGGTGCCTTCCTGCTCCAACAGCTTCGCGAATATCGCGAAGCCAGAATCGCGGAAGTGGTCGGAGACCACTTGCATTTTAATAGGATTGCGCAGGTCCGGCTTGTCGCTGCCATACCAAAGTGCCGCGTCCTTGTAGGAGATTTGCGGCCACTCCTGATCAACCTTGCGACCACCACCGAACTCCTCGAACACACCGGTCAGAACGGGCTGGATCGTGTCGAACACGTCCTGCTGTTCAACAAACGACATCTCAAGGTCAAGCTGATAGAAATCGGTGGGTGAGCGGTCGGCGCGTGGGTCTTCATCGCGGAAACACGGCGCGATCTGGAAGTATTTGTCAAAGCCCGACACCATGATCAGCTGCTTGAACTGCTGCGGCGCCTGCGGCAACGCATAGAACTTGCCCGGATGCAGACGCGAAGGCACCAAGAAGTCACGCGCGCCTTCCGGCGACGACGCAGTGATGATCGGCGTCTGATATTCGCGGAACCCCTGATCCCACATGCGACGGCGCATGGACGCCACAACGTCCGAGCGCAGCATCATGTTCTGCTGCATCGCCTCGCGGCGCAGGTCCAGATAACGATAGCGCAGGCGGGTTTCTTCGGGGTATTCCTGATCGCCGAACACCATCAACGGCAGCTCATCAGCGGCGCCCAGCACTTCCAATTCGCGCACGTAAATTTCGATCTCGCCGGTGGGCAGTTTCGGGTTTACCAGCTCAGCGTCGCGCGCTTTGACAGTGCCGTCGATGCGGATACACCATTCGGACCGAACCTTTTCCAGCTCGGCAAAGGCGGCGCTGTCACCGTCACAAAGAACCTGTGTCACTCCGAAATGATCACGCAGGTCGATGAACAGCACGCCACCGTGATCTCGGACACGATGCACCCAACCGGACAGGCGGACGGTTTCACCGACATTGGCGGCGGTCAGAGCGGCGCAGGTGTGGCTGCGGTAGGCGTGCATGAAAATATCCCTTCGGGCGCAGAATTCGTCGCGCCGATACACCCTGTCAGGCATGGAAAGTCAAGGCAGGTCGCGCCGTCAAAACGGCCTTTGCACGTTGCCCGAGTAGAAATAGATACCCAGACCGGCGGCAAAGATGATGTTTCCCGCGATCGCGTGCAATAAGACCGCGTAGAAAAACGATCCGCGTTTGCGATAGGCCCAGGTGAACAGCAACCCTCCGGCAAAGGTCATAACGGCGACGATCCAGCTCCAATACATCAGATGTGCCAGTGAAAACAGCGCAGCGTTAAGCAGATAGGCCGCGCGTCCGTTTGGCAAGATCTCGTGATAGCGGCGGAAGAACAGGGACCGGAACAAAAGCTCTTGCGGCAGGGCCGACAGCAATGGGTAACCAATCCAAATCACCAGAAGGAATTCGGGTCGATTTCGCAGTAGGAAAAACGCCGCCTCGGGTCGCATTGCCATCACAACCACGGCGCAAAAGATCGTCATGGCTAAGGTAAACAAAGCAACCTCGCGCCAGGACCAGTTGCGCCAGTTGTACCGTAGTTCAGCCCAGGCAAAGCCGGGTGTAATGTGCAGCAACACAATCCCGATGACCGTGAAGGTGAATAATGACGGGAACATCCAGTTGGGTGGAAAGAACACCGCGATCAGCACCGGCGCAGCGATAAAAAACAATCCAAATTCCAGCCGCAATCGCAGATACGGCACCCCGCTGTCCGCCCAATCGGTTTGTTTGCTCACTGTATTGCCAACTCCGCCCGGATCAGGCCACGCAACGAATTTCCCATATAGAGTTTTTCTGCGTTTTTCAGGTCGGTCAAGGTCAGGGTGGCTTCGGTAACCTCTTTATTACTCAGTAATTCTTCGCGCAGAATGCCGGGTAGAACGCCGCTGGACAACGCAGGCGTTAGGCGACGGCCATCCGGCATATGCAGAAACAGATTGGTGATGGTGCCTTCGCACAACTCGTCGCGTTCGTTTAGAAACAGGACCTCGTTTATGCCATGAGGCAAAGTCGCCCGAGTGGTGTCGTATATGGCACGCTGTGTTGTTTTGTGCTGCAACCAGATGTCAGACGCGATCAGGCGCGGTTCGGCAATGGCGCACCGCCAGATCGTCGGATTATCGGCCAATGCTCCGGTCGTTATATCCAGCTGACCACCTGCGGTCAGCGTCAGTCGACACCTAAGCGGTGATGAGCCACCCACGCCGTTCAACAGATCAATGGCGCGGTCCGCGTCAAAGGAAATCCCAAAGGCTTGGGCGGATCGGGCCATCCGAGCCAAATGCCGATCACGTCGCACGAACCCCTGTTCTGGCCGAAAGGCCAGCGTTTCGATTATGCGGAAGTCAGGATCAGCTGGTGGGCAAAGCGGGCTTTCCATAGCGCTTCCTCGTATTCCGATGGGGCTGTGCTGTCCCAGACCAAGCCGCCGCCCACGTTCAGAGTGGCTTTTCCATCCTCAACCATTAGCGTGCGGATCGCCACGTTGAACTCGGACCGGCCGTCCGGCGCGGCCCAACCGATGGCGCCGCAATAAATGTCACGGGGCCAGGGTTCCAAATCGGCCAAAATCTCCATCGCACGGATCTTGGGCGCACCGGTGATTGAACCACAGGGGAACAGCGCCATCAGGATATCGGACAGCTCGGCCCCCAAATGCAGCTGCGCCTGCACCAACGAGACCATCTGATGCACAGTCGCATAAGTTTCGACTTTGAACAGCTCGGGCACTTTGACCGATCCGGGCAGCGCAACACGGCTAAGGTCATTTCGTAGAAGATCGACGATCATCAGGTTTTCGGCCCGATTCTTTTCGTCAATCGACAGAAAGGCCCGGCGTCGCGCGTCCTCGGCCATATCATCGCTGCGAGGTTGCGTGCCTTTCATCGGGCGGGTTTCAATCCCTCGATCCGCATCGGTACGAAAGAACAACTCGGGCGAGCGGCTCAGCAGATCAGGCAAGCCGTCCTGCTGTACCAGCGCGCCGTGACCCACCGCTTGCCCGGAAGCCAGTGCGGCATATAGCGCGGTGCTGTCGCCCTGGGTGGTCAGGTCGATAGGAAAGGTCAGGTTGGCCTGGTAGATATCCCCGGCCCCGATGGCGTCATGAACCTGTTGAAAGGCGCGCGTATACCGTGCCTCATCCCAGCGGGGCTCAAATCCGGTGACGCCACCAGCTGCCGAGGGAAGATCGCGTTGCACTGGGGCCTCATAAACGCCAAAGCACAGCAAAGGCAGACGGCGATCCGCGGGCAGTCGGTCAGCCAAGCGCGGCTCAAGCACATAGCCCAGCTCATAACTGGCATAACCGGCTAGCCACGCACCGTCGGCGCGCGCCTCATCCAGCGCCACCAGGGCCTGGGGCACGTCGTCCGGCTTGTCCGCACGGATCACACTGGCTGGCCGGTCGAAACTTGTTCCGGGTCCGGCTGGCCCCTGATCGAAACGAATACGCAATTGCATCCTCATTTGTCGTGCTGCGCGGTATAGAGAATACGACGGCAAGGGAAAGAGGGGAAAGCGGCAATTTCGTCACCGTTTCCGATACCCCTTGAACCTTTTCGCGCGGTCCCTATAACGCAGGACAATTTGGGCGCATGGGGGCGCCCTGACTCGCAGTTAACCGAAGGAACCAGGCCATGCCCAGAAGAACCGACATCCAGTCGATCATGATCATCGGAGCGGGGCCCATCGTCATCGGTCAGGCCTGCGAATTTGACTATTCCGGCGCACAGGCCTGTAAGGCGCTGCGCGAAGAGGGATACCGGGTCATCCTGGTGAACTCAAACCCGGCCACCATCATGACCGACCCCGGTCTGGCTGACGCCACTTATATCGAACCGATCACCCCCGAGGTTGTCGCCAAGATCATCGAGAAAGAACGCCCCGACGCCTTGCTGCCCACCATGGGCGGGCAGACCGGGCTTAACACCTCGCTGGCGCTGGAAGAGATGGGTGTGCTTGAAAAGTTCGGGGTCGAGATGATCGGCGCCAAACGCGACGCCATCGAAATGGCCGAAGACCGCGCCCTGTTTCGCGAGGCGATGGACCGGCTGGGGCTGGAAAACCCCAAAGCAACCATCGTGACCGCTCCCAAGCGCGACGACGGTTCCACCGATCTGGACGCCGGTGTGCAGATGGCGCTGGATGAGCTGGAAGAAATCGGCCTGCCCGCCATTATCCGCCCTGCCTTTACCCTGGGCGGCACCGGTGGCGGCGTGGCCTATAACCGTGAGGATTATATCCATTTTTGCCGCTCGGGCATGGATGCCTCGCCCGTCAACCAGATCCTCGTCGATGAAAGCCTGCTGGGTTGGAAAGAGTATGAGATGGAGGTGGTGCGCGACACCGCCGACAACGCCATCATCGTCTGCTCCATCGAAAACGTCGATCCGATGGGCGTGCATACCGGCGACTCGATCACCGTGGCCCCTGCTCTGACGCTGACCGACAAGGAATACCAGATCATGCGCAACGGTTCGATCGCCGTTCTGCGCGAAATCGGGGTCGAAACCGGCGGTTCGAACGTACAATGGGCGATCAACCCCGATGATGGCCGCATGGTTGTGATCGAGATGAACCCACGTGTGTCGCGCTCCTCGGCGCTGGCGTCCAAGGCGACCGGTTTCCCGATTGCGAAGATCGCCGCAAAACTTGCCGTGGGTTACACGCTGGACGAGTTGGACAACGACATCACCAAGGTCACCCCGGCCTCGTTTGAGCCGACCATCGACTATGTCGTCACCAAGATCCCGAAATTCGCCTTTGAAAAGTTCCCAGGCTCCGAGCCTTACCTGACTACCGCCATGAAGTCGGTGGGAGAGGCCATGTCCATCGGCCGCACGATCCACGAATCGATGCAAAAGGCGCTGGCCTCGATGGAATCGGGTCTGACCGGCTTTGATGAGATCGAAATCCCCGGGCTTAACGTCGGTGTCTGGGAAGAAGCCAGCGACAAAGCTGCCGTCATCAAGGCGATCAGCAAACAGACCCCCGACCGTCTGCGCACCATCGCGCAGGCCATGCGTCACGGTTTGACCGATGACGAAATCTTTGGCGTCACCAAATTTGACCCATGGTTCCTGGCCCGTATTCGCGAGATCATCGAGGCTGAGCGCGTTGTCCGCAAAGATGGCCTGCCGGTGACCGAAGACGGTATCCGCAAGCTGAAAATGCTGGGCTTTACCGATGCTCGTCTGGGCAATCTGACCGGCCGGGATGAGGACAACGTCCGCCGCGCCCGCCGTAATCTGGGCGTCAACGCCGTGTTCAAGCGCATCGACACCTGCGCCGCCGAGTTCGAAGCACAGACGCCTTATATGTATTCAACCTACGAAGCGCCCATGATGGGCGAGGTCGAATGCGAAGCGCGCCCGTCTGACCGCAAAAAGGTTGTCATCCTTGGCGGTGGACCGAACCGGATCGGTCAGGGCATCGAGTTCGATTATTGCTGCTGCCACGCCTGTTTCGCACTAACCGAAGCGGGATATGAAACCATCATGGTCAACTGCAACCCCGAGACGGTCTCGACCGACTATGACACCTCGGACCGGCTGTATTTTGAACCGCTGACATTCGAACACGTCATGGAAATCCTGACGAAAGAGCAGGAAAACGGCACGCTGCACGGTGTGATCGTTCAGTTCGGCGGCCAAACCCCGCTGAAACTGGCCAACGCGCTTGAGGCTGAAGGTATCCCGATCCTCGGCACCACGCCGGATGCGATTGACCTTGCCGAAGACCGTGAACGCTTTCAGGCGCTGGTCAATAATCTGGGCCTGAAACAACCCAAGAACGGCATCGCCTCGACCGATGAACAGGCGCTGGAGATTGCCGACGAGATTGGCTTCCCACTGGTCATCCGCCCCTCTTACGTTCTGGGTGGCCGCGCGATGGAAATCGTGCGCGATATGGAGCAGCTGAAACGCTATATCAACGAGGCTGTGGTGGTCTCGGGCGACAGCCCGGTTCTGCTGGACAGTTATTTGGCCGGTGCGGTTGAGCTGGACGTGGATGCCATTTGCGACGGTGAGGCCGTACATGTCGCTGGCATCATGCAGCATATCGAAGAGGCTGGCGTTCACTCGGGTGACTCGGCTTGTTCGCTGCCGCCCTATTCGCTGTCGAAAGAAATCCTGGATCAGATCAAGGATCAGGCGTTCAAGTTAGCCAAAGCTCTGAATGTCGTCGGCCTGATGAATGTGCAGTTCGCCATCAAGGATGGCGAGATTTATCTGATCGAGGTCAACCCGCGCGCCTCGCGGACCGTACCGTTTGTCGCAAAGGCGACCGACAGTGCCATCGCATCGATTGCCGCGCGTGTCATGGCTGGTGAGAAGCTGGCGAACTTCCCGCAGCGCCCGCCTTATCAGGACGGTCAGGACACCAAGATCGCAGACCAGATGACACTGGCTGATCCGGACATGCCGTGGTTTTCGGTGAAAGAGGCGGTGCTGCCATTTGCTCGTTTCCCCGGCGTCGACACCATTTTGGGTCCGGAAATGCGCTCGACCGGTGAGGTCATGGGCTGGGACCGCGACTTCCACCGCGCTTTCCTAAAGGCACAGATGGGTGCTGGTATGGTACTACCGTCCTCGGGTCGTGCGTTTATCTCGATCAAGGATGCCGACAAGACCCCCGCGATGCTTGAGGCCGCGCAGGTTCTGACCGGGCAAGGTTTTTCTCTGGTGGCCACACGCGGCACCCAGTCCTGGCTGGCTGAACAGGGTGTAGCCTGTGATGTGGTCAACAAGGTCTATGAAGGCCGCCCTGACGTGGCTGACATGCTGAAAGACGGTCAGGTGCAATTGTTGATGAACACCACCGAAGGCGCACAGGCGGTCGAGGACAGCAAGTCCATCCGTTCAATCGCGCTCTATGACAAGATCCCCTATTTCACCACCGCGGCCGCCAGCCATGCTGCCGCGCTGGCGATCAAGGCACAGGCCGAAGGCGATGTTGAGGTGAAGTCGCTGCAGGGCTAACTCGCCTGGGGTGAAACCCGCGCATTTTGAACCAAACACACCGCGCCCGTTGACCCCGTGTCTTCGGGCGCGCATCTTTTTTGCAAACGAGCAGAAGGAAAACAAAATGCGCAGGTTTATGGTTCTCGCCGCTTTGATGACGCTTGCCGCGTGTGATGTGCCGCTGATCCCACTGATCTGACGCGAACCGCAGCGCCGTTTTCGCTTTCCCTGTGTTGTCGCGGGCAGCATGATGCTGTTCTGACAACCGGTGAAACCATGCGCCTTTACACCACATACGGAACCAATGACTTGTCCCGGGCCATCCGATTCTATGACGCGATCTTTTCTGTACTGGATCAGCCGCGCCTTCCGGGGTGGTCAAAGGATCGCGCGGGCTGGGGAAACCATCCCGATGCCGGGACAGGGTTTTGGGTCTGTACGCCATTTGATGGTGGGGCGGCCAGCGTGGGCAATGGAACGATGATTGCCATTCCGGCCCGCAGCGCAGCTCAGGTCCGGCGTTTTCACGTGGCAGGTCTGGAATTTGGGGGCACGGACGCAGGTGCGCCGGGCATTCGGGACTATTACGCGCCTGATTTCTATGTCGCCTATCTGCGCGACCCGGACGGAAACAAGCTATCCTGTTTTTACTATCAATATGATCCGGAAAAGGACCCGGGCGACTGAAACGCCGCCCGGTACCAGTCAGGCCTGTGCAACCTCGCGTTTTTCATCGCGTGCAAAGAACACCATGTAAAACACCGGAGCCGCGACCATGGTCAGGATCGTGGCAAAGGCCAAACCGCCCATAATCGTCACCGCCATCGAGCGGAAGAACGCGTCCGTCAGCAACGGTGCCATCCCCAGAATGGTGGTGATCGCCGCCAGCATCACAGGGCGCAAACGCGAGACAGAAGCTTCGACAATCGACTCGCGCAGGGGCTTGCCGGTGGCGCGGACCAGATCAATCTCTTCGACCAGAACGATCCCGTTCTTGATCAGCATCCCCGACAAGCTCAGCAGCCCCAGCAGCGCTGTGAAGGTGAACGGCAGACCCGTCCCCAACAGCCCGATCACGACGCCGTTCACCGACATCGGCACCAACAGCCAGATGATGATCGGCTGGCGGATCGCGTTAAAGATCAACACTGAGATCAGCACCATGATCAGCAGGCTCAGGGGCAACTGACGTCCTAGGCTTTCGTTGGCCTCGCCAGCGTTTTCGAACTCGCCCCCCCATTCCATGCGATAACCGGGTGGCAGGTCCATATCTTCGATGGCCGCGCGTACCTCAGAATGGACCTGTGCCGCCGTCATGCCGGGCGGGATATCAGCCCCGACGGTGATCGTCAGCACCCGGTCACGACGATGAACCAGCGTGTTGAGCGGCTTGTATTCGAACCCATCGACCATTTGCTCGATTGGAACGAACTTTTGCGATTCTTCTGAAAACACCACCTGATCGACGATCGAATAATCCCCGTCCGCGGGACGACGTATGATGATGGGGATCAGACGGTCCCGCTCGCGGAATTCTCCGGCGGTGATCCCGTCCGTCGAAAACTGCAACGTCGCGGCGATATCTTCACGGGACACACCTGCGGTCTGCGCCCGCTCGGTCGCATAGATCGGCTGCACAGCCAGCTCCTGCTCGCGCCAATCATGATAGACGTTCAGAGCATTAGGGGAAGCCTCGCGCATTTTCAACACCGCCTCATCGGCCAGCTGGCGCAATACCTTCGGATCACTGCCCGAGAACCGGGCTTGGATTGGGTCTCCGCCGCCCGGGCCGAAGATCAGGCGTTTGGTGCGGAATTTGCCCTCGGGGAATTGTGCCTGCCCAAACGCTTCCAAATCCGCCTGCAAAACCGGAATGTCATCCAGCGTTTCAGTGCGAATGATCATGTGCCCATAGCTGGGGTTAGGTTTTTCGGCCGAATAGGTCAGCAGGAACCGAGTTGCGCCCTGCCCGACAAAGGTGGTGACGGACACGACATCATCGCGCTCGGCCAGCCAATCTTCGAAGACTGCCATATCCTCAGCCGTGCGCGCGATGGGCGTGCCTTGCGGCAGGTTGTAATGCACGAAGAACAGCGGCGTGTTCGAGTCAGGGAAAAACTGCTGTTTTACCAAACCAAAGCCCGCGAAACAGGCCACCGTTACCCCGACCAGCGCGGCAATCACCAGCCAGCGCATCCGCAAGGACCACCGCAGGATCGCACCGTAGACACGGAACATGATGCCGCCATAAGCGTCCACCGCGCCCTCTTTTCCCTGCTTGAAGAAGTAATGCCCCAGCATCGGCGTCACCGTCAGCGCCAGAACCCAACTAAGCAGCAACGAGATACCAATTACCGCAAACAACGAGAATAGGAACTCACCCGTCGCGTCCGGGCTAAGGCCAATACCGGCAAAAGCCATGATGCCGATGACCGTCGCCCCCAACAGCGGGATTTGCGTTTTCGATGCCGCCTCATCAGCCGCATCGCGGGAATTTTTACCGCGCAGCATGGCGATCTGCATTCCCTCGGCCACCACGATGGCGTTGTCCACCAGCATCCCCATCGCAATGATCAGGGCGCCCAGCGATATCCGCTCCATCTCGATCGAGAAGATCGACATGAACAACAGTGTCCCCACTACGGTCAGCAGAAGGGTCGAGCCCACGACCACCGCCGCGCGCCAGCCCATGAAGATAGCCAAAACCGCCACAACGATGCTGACTGACATGGCCAGGTTCACCAGAAAGTCGTTCGAGGCCTGTTCGACCACCACATGCTGCTGATAGATCGGCAGGATTTCGACCCCAAAGGGAATCTGAGGGTCCAACTCGGCGAATTTGGCATCGGCACGCTGGCCGACTTCGACGATATTCTCGGTCGACAGACCCGCGATGCCCAGCGTGAACGCCTCAGTCCCGTTGAACCGGATCATGACCTCGGGGTCGGTCTGACGGCCACGGAAGACGTGCGCCATGTCGAATAGGTTGATCACCTGCCCCTGCGACCCCAACGACAAACCGGCAATGGCAGAAACTGTATCTGACCCTTCGGCCGTCAGGATCGTGGTGCGGTCATTCTCAGTTCGGACCGATCCCGACGCATTAACCGAGTCCGCGTTGGCAATGGCCTCGTTGATGGACGGGATAGGTACGTTCTGGTTGACGGAAATGGCCAGATCGGGTTCGACAAAGATCGCCTCGTCCGGCAGGCCCATAACCTCAACATCCGCGACACCGGGAACGGTCAGCAATTCGCGCCGCAAAAAAGTGGATAACTCATGCTTTTCAGCGTCCGAAAACCCTTCGGCCGTGACAGCGTAAAACAGGCCGAACACATCACCGAACCCGTCATTCACCATTGGTTGGCTTACGCCCGATGGCAATGCACGCGATGCGTCGCGCACCTTGGCGCGCAGCTTGGTCCAAATTTCAGGCAGTTCTGTACCGTCATAAGTCGATTTGATCTCGACCTCGATCAGCGAAAATCCCGGTTGGTTGACCGAGGTGATCGTATCAACCTCGCCCATCTGCTGGATGGCAGATTCCAATGGCTCCGAGACCTCGAGCGCCACTTCTTCGGCTGTGGCGCCTGGGTATTGCGTTGCTATGACGGCATTCTTGATGGTGAAGGCCGGGTCTTCCAGACGACCCAGCGACAGGAAGCCCCAAATGCCCCCAAACAGGGCAATCAGGATGATCAGCCACGTATAAATCGGCCGGTCGATCGAGGCGCGCGCGATGTTCATCTGTTTGCCCTCAGTTCGCAAAGCCAGCAAAGCGGCGTACGGCCTGACCGTCGGTCAGCGCACTGCCGCCAGCGACAACGATTTCGTCACCGTCCGACAGACCGGTCAGCACTCGGACCTCGCCGGTCTGGGTGGGCTCGATGGTGACAGGAACGTATTGAACGGCGCCTTCGTCGGCGCCAACTGGCGAAAACACCATGACGCCCAAAGCTCCATCAGCGCCTGCAACGATGGCCGCGGCCGGAATGACGATACCAGTTCGGCCATCCGCTACCTGAACAGTCACGGTCACGGACGAGCCCGGCAGGATTTGCAAACCCTCCGGCGGGGTCAGGCCGAACTGAATGCGGAAGGTCTGCCCCACGGTTGAGCTTTCGGCATCAAACTCACGAATCTGAAGGGGGAATACCTCGTCACTGGTCGGGAATTTCGCAGTGATCGTATAGCTTTCTTCCTGACCCGAACGCTGAAACAGAATCTCGGGCACATCGACTTCGATCCGCAATTCCGACATGTCGTGAATGCGCACGATGGGGGCGCCAGCTGACACGGTGGTAAAGGCTTCAACTGCCCGGCTGGACACTAGCGCGTCGAATGGCGCGGTCAGAGTCGCATGTTCAAGATCGTATTCCGCATCCCGCACTGCGATATCAGCCAGTTGCGCCTCTGTCTCCGCATCGTCCACGGCCACTTGGCTGGCGGTGGTACCCCGCAATCGAGACAAGCGAGCCACGGTTCGGTCCGCCTGATCCTTTTGCAGGACCGCGCGGTCGTACCGGCGCTGGAAAGGTGCTTGATCCAGCTGCGCAATCAACTCACCCTTGGGGATCACAAAACCTTCGGTCACCGGCATCTCAACAATCTGACCCGAGACCTGAAAGGCCAGATCAACGGTTTGTCGGGCGGCCACGCGCCCAAAGAACTGGCGTGAAAAGCCCGGTGCGGTTTCGCGCACCTGCATCAGCTTGACCGGCTTGGCGGTTTCTTGAGCCAGAACCGGTGTCGTCAGCGCGATCAGGGTCGCACTCAGAACAGAGAGGAGTTTCATTTCGTCAATCCCTCGGGAATTCCTGTTTTCAGGATGTTATCTCGGATTTTGCGCGCCAATCGCGCGAATTCGGCAGTTTCTTTTGCATCCAATCCGGATGCGCGGTGGAAAAGGTCACCGGCTTCGGACACCAGCATATTCCGGGCCTCTTCGCCCTGCTCAGTCAGAACCAGCAACCAGGCACGGCGGTCTTCGGGGTCACGTTCACGCGTCAGATAGCCAGCTTTTTCCAAACCGTCCGCCGTGGCGGTTATGGTCGAAGGGACACTCAGCATGTCGGCCGCCAGAACGCCCATACGCTTGGGTTGATCCAGTTTGATCAACATGTGGCATTCCGGATGGCTAAGTTCCGTTTCAATGCAATCGAACGCCTCTTCCAGCTTCCAGTACAGGGCATACACACCCATGATTGACTGGATTTCAGGGCTTAGGCGGCCAAGCCTGTCGCTTATGTTGTCTGGCATTGGGAGCTCCGTGTGTCCGTGGCGTCATATACTTCAGATTATGAACCATTCAAGTTGTGAAGCAGTAAATTGACTGGTTTCGCTGCATTCCCTTGGGTCACCTTCTCTTGATCAAAACCCGCAGCGACTGCATTTTAAGCGGATTCGAAACATTCAGGACCCGCCATGTATACGCCCGCAATCACCGGCACCGGTGTTTTCACGCCCGAGAACGTCATCACCAACGCCGAGCTTGTCGCCGCCTTCAACGCCTATGCCGACACGCAAAACGCCAAGAATGCCGACGCGATTGCAGCGGGTGAGATTGAACCGATACAGCATTCGTCCGTAGAATTCATCCTCAAGGCATCGGGTATCGAGAACCGATATGTTATGGATAAATCCGGTGTGCTGGACCCAGACGTGATGCATCCCCTGCTTCGCCAACGCGGCGATGACGAACCCGGCATCATGACCGAAATGGCCGTGGATGCCTGCAAAAAAGCGCTGGCTCAGGCGGGTCGCAGTGCCGAAGATGTCGATCTGGTGATCTGCGCCGCGTCAAACCATGAACGCGCCTATCCTGCGATCGCGATCGAGATTCAGCAGGCGTTGGGCATTGACGGCTTTGGCTTCGACATGAATGTCGCATGTTCCTCGGCCACGTTCGGTATTCAGGCAGCAGCAGATATGATCCGTTCGGGCTCGGTTCGATCGGCGTTGGTGGTGAACCCCGAGATCTGTTCGGGTCACCTGGAATGGCGCGATCGCGATTGCCACTTTATCTTCGGCGATGTGGCCACGGCCACCTTGGTCGAGCGGATCGAAGACGCGACGGGCCCGCATTTCGAAATCCTCTCGACCCGCTGCGCCACATCCTTCTCGAACAATATCCGCAATAATAATGGCTTCCTGCGCCGCTCGCGCCCCGATGGGGTGATCGACCGGCGAGACATGCAATTCATGCAAAACGGCCGGAAAGTGTTCAAGGAAGTGCTGCCGATGGTCAGCAAACACATCTCGGATCACATGGAATCCGAAAGGGTTGGCAGCAGCGACCTGAAACGCCTGTGGCTGCATCAGGCCAACAAGACGATGAATGATTTCATTGGCAAAAAGGTACTGGGACGCGAACCCGAAGCGGGTGAACAACCCAATATCCTGCAGGACTATGCCAACACATCCTCAGCTGGGTCGATCATTGCATTTTCCAAATATTCAGATGACCTGACGGACGGAGATGTCGGGCTGATCTGTTCCTTTGGCGCTGGGTACTCAGTGGGATCGGTGATCGTGAAGCGGCGCGGGTGAAAAGAAGCAACAAACAGATATTACAACGCTATAGGTTCTTATTGGCCTTAGCCAACAGCTTTCTGCTCTGGAGTGACAGATAAGGGGTCACAGTGTCGATGCCCAAACCTCGGCGCTGCAAGAATACGGACAGCGCATACGCCCGAGATGGTTGGGTCATGTATCCGAACCAACCAGCATCGTCTGCCGCCTGCAACTGAAACACTCCGAACCCTGCAATGATACAGCCAAGGTCGGTTACCAATTCATGCGCGGGCTCGCCTCCGGGCACGTCATGCTCCATCCCTGCCAAACGCGCGTGCATCAATTCATGCGCAAGGAGGTTGATGAACTGCATAGGGCGGTGCATTTGCTCGGGATCATATCGAATAACAGATACATTTTCGACTTTCTCATGTGTTCCCGCGACCGACGATGTTGATTGATAAGTGTGACGATATTCGACAGACAAAACGTCCAAAGGAAGCAGGTCGACCTGAGACACATAATTCATGTGCCTTTTGATATCATGAAGCACAAGTTCAGCGGTGGCCTGATCGCTACCTCCGGGCGCCTGAAAATACGCCTTAGTAGGCAGGATTGGCTCGGATGGTGGTTCGAACTTCTCATCGAACCAGTCAAAACATTCGTGAATCCAATACCTTAGATCTTCAGAAACAGGTGATCGAGACCAGAACACGTGCGCCCCTTTCTATTAAAGGCGACCCCTTACATTAGGATGAAATCAAATAACCTCGGGATAGACGGGCAAGCCAAGAAACAACCTCAGCTTACGCTTTCCTCTTCCAGATGCAGCTTCATCTCGATCAGCACCTGTTGCAGCAGGCTGGTTTCCTTGAGCAGGCGTTTGGCCTCGTTCACGGTGATGATGCCGTCTTCGATGGCGGCCTGATATTCGGTCATCAGCATGGCGAACCGCTGGCTCAACGCGATCACGTCCGAATTCACCCCACCGGTGCGCGGGCTTTCGGTGTTGCGACCGTCATACGACAGCGTGATGTTTTTCAGATCGGCCAGCGCCGAGGTCACATGCGGGTAGTTTGACACAGCCTCAAGCCGGGCCACGGCGTCCACGGGCATGAACCGGTCGGCGTGTTCGGCATTGTCTGAATAATACCGCCCCAGAGTCGCCTTGGATTTTCCGGTGATCTCACACGCGGATTCAATGCCGACGTCTTTGACCAACGCCTCTGTGTGCTTTTTCAGGTAGGCCCCGATATCTGCCATGTTTGTACCTTTGCTGCCTGTGCCCTCCACAACATCTGCAACTGTGGGGGAAAGGGACAGGAAATTTCCCATATTCGATTCATAGTTGAAATGTCATAAATTGGCTATCCCTCAGATATGCAGGGGTTTTGTGAGTGAGTGGCGGCCGTTCCGGCCGGTAAAGAGTGATTGCGGGGCGCAATTTAAGCCTCGTTTGGTATAGGCCGCATGTTGGCCGACGGCGTCGCTGTTGTAGGCGCGGGGGATCCATCCCCTTTGAGCGTACGCTCTGTCCCTGCAATGACAACGGCGACGTCGCTTCCTTAACGGGTTTTGATGCCTTGCCCAGGCAGGTCTTGCCAATTAGACCCGGGTGCATGGCAAAGCTCTACTTCAATTATTCCACCATGAACGCGGGTAAATCGACCGTGTTGCTGCAAGCCTCGCATAACTATCGTGAGCGGGGCATGGACACCTATTTGATGACCGCTGCCCTGGATGGGCGCGCTGGTGTCGGGAAAATTGCGTCGCGGATCGGGATTTCCGCAGACGCCGATACGTTCACAACCGAAGATGACGTCTTTGCCATGATCCGAGCGCGGCTGGATCAGGGCAATATCGCCTGCGTTTTCATAGATGAGGCGCAATTCCTGACGGAAGATCAGGTCTGGCAACTGGCCCGTGCGGTAGATGACCTAAACGTGCCGGTATTGGCTTATGGGTTGCGAGTGGATTTTCAGGGGCGTCTATTTCCGGGCTCAGCAGCACTGTTAGCTCTGGCTGATGAAATGCGTGAGGTGCGCACCATCTGCAAATGCGGGCGCAAGGCGACGATGGTGATTCGTCAGGATGAGAACGGCAACACCATCACCGAAGGTGCACAGGTGCAGATCGGCGGGAACGAGACCTATGTCTCGCTCTGCCGCAAACACTGGCGCGAGGCGGTCGGATCTTAGACCGGATTTGGCAGCGGCCGTCCCTCGACAAAGGCCGCCACGTTGTCCAGTGCCATATGGCCCATGTCGCTGCGCACTTCCTCGGTGGCTGTGCCAAGATGTGGTAACAGGGTCACGTTATCCATATCACGCAGCGCCTGCGGAACGGCGGGCTCGAATTCATACACGTCCAGCCCGGCGCCCGCGATCTGGCCGGACTGTAGGGCGGCGATCAGGGCGGTCTCGTCAATGACCTCACCGCGGGCGATGTTAATCAGAATGCCTGAAGGGTTCATTGCCTCTAACACCTGTGCGTTGATCAGGTGACGGGTTTCAGCCCCGCCAGGCACGGCAATCACGAGGAAATCGACCGACGCCGCCAAAGACGACAGGTCGGGGATATATTCAGCAGGAAACTCTACCTCCTTCAGGCTGCGTGACTGATACGCCACCTGCATCGCGAACCCGAAATGACAGCGCCGGGCAATGGCCTGACCGATCCGGCCCATACCAACGATTCCGACGCGCTTACCGGTAACGTGGTGGCCCAGCATCTGCGTTGGATGCCACCCTTGCCATTTTCCTGCGCGGACCAGCCGTTCGCCCTCGCCCGCACAACGAGCTGTGGATAACAACAGGGTCATGGCGATATCGGCCGTCGCATCGGTGACTGCACCGGGCGTGTTGGTGACCGCGACACCAACGGTGCGCGCGGCGTCGACGTCGATATGGTTGTAACCGACACCAAAATTGGCCAGCAGTTTGCACCGAGGGTTGGGGGCATCCGCGAAAATCTGGGCCGAAAACTGGTCACCCAATGTGGGCACGACCACATCGAAGTCCCTTAGTGCGCGTAGCATTTCCTCGGACGTCATGGGCAAGGTGTTGCTACGGATTTCCACATCGAATGCGCAGCGAGCGCGGGCCTCGACGGAGTCAGTCATTGGGCGGGCAATTAACAGTTTCATCAGTGCATCCGCCCGCCGATAGGAACTTCGCCATCCGGGCCGATCAAGACCACTTCACCGTTTTCATCGGGCAAGCCTAGTACCAGAACTTCAGACATGAACCGACCGATCTGGCGCGGGGGGAAGTTCACAACGGCCATCACCTGCTTGCCCACCAGCGTCGAAGGATCGTAATGCGCGGTGACCTGAGCTGAAGTTTTGCGCTCACCAATCTCATCCCCGAAGTCGATCCACATCTTGATCGCAGGCTTACGGGCCTCTGGGTAAGGTTCGGCCCGGATCACCTCGCCCACGCGGATGTCGACCTTGAGAAATTCGTCGAATGTAATCTCACTCACGGGACAGCTCCTTGGATCGATCTGTCGCAGCTTTGACTGCACGGTGCAGCAGGTCGGGGAAACCTTCTTCCTCGTGCATCAGCACCTCAAGCGCGGCTTGGGTTGTGCCGTTAGGCGATGTGACATTGACGCGCAGTTGCGAGGGGTCTTCTTCGGCCGCCATGGCCAATGCCCCTGCCCCGGCCACAGTGGATTTGGCCAGCTTCATCGCCAGCTCATGTGGCAAGCCCTGTGCCTGACCAGCGGCGGCGAGCGTTTCAATCAGGTGAAAGACATAGGCCGGGCCTGACCCGCTGAGCCCGGTGACGGCGTCCATCTGCGCCTCATCTTCCAGCCGAACGGTCTCGCCGATGGCAGACAGCAGGTTTTCAGCCAATGCCACATCGGCGTCCGAAGCCTTCGCATTGCCGATAAGCGCCGTGATTCCCTGCCGGATTGCGGCTGGCGTGTTCGGCATGGCGCGCACGATCGGGGTGTCTTTGCCCAGAACGGCCTCGAACGTGGCGATCGATGTCCCCGCTGCGATCGAGACAAACAGGCTGTTACCTCCGCCCAACGCTTTGATCGCAGGCAGCGCCTCGCCCATCATCTGCGGCTTGACGGCCACTAGTACCACGGCGGGGGCCTCGGGCAGCGGGGTGTTGATGTTGACGCCCTGCGCCTTAAGCCAGTCCGAGGGGTTAGGATCAATTACCCAGACCGCTGACACAGGAAGGCCATGCTCTAACCATCCGGCGAGCATGGCCGATCCCATCTTGCCGCACCCCAGAAGAACCAGCCCCTGTTCGGCAACGCGTGACATGTCCATGATTGCCCCTCTCCTCATTCGGTTCGGGGCAAAGCTTTACGCGCGGCCGTAGGCCTCTGCAATGGCGACTTGTATCGCTTCTTCGGGGGTCCGATTGCCCCATGTGACCAACTGGATCGCCGGATAGTAGCGCTCGGCGCTCAGCACCGCGGCGCTGATCATCGTGTCGATCTGGTCCGGGCTGGCCATCTGACCACCGGCCAGAACCAGACCATAGCGATAAACCATCAGCTTTTGATTGGCCCAGTACGTAAATGCCCCGGCCCAGCACTGATCATTCATCTTGTTCAGCAGTTCATACAGCTTGGCTTCGCGATCCGTCGGTGGCTCCATCTCGAACGAGCACACCATGCGCAGGGTTTCGTCATAGTTCGACCAGGCCAACGTGATCGAGTATGTGCGCCACTGCCCTTCGACGGCCATGGCAATCTGATCATCCCCGATCCGGTCAAAGTCCCAGTCGTGATGCTCAGCAATATGTTCAACAATATCGATCGGATGAAGGTCTTCTTCGAGAAACTGCTCGGAAAGGGCCATAATGCCACCTCACTAATCTCTAGCCTTTTAGGGGCTGGCAGCACCCCAATGCTAGTTGCTTACTCTACAAGCCGGGGCCAACCCCGTCTGCCTGTACTAAATATGGTGCGATGCGAGATGGGTTCTGGCAACCCTATTTATTGGGGATAACAGCAATAAGTTGTGGACAGTCGGCAACGGCGATCAAAATATTGGAACGAATTGTAGCTTTGTCTTGATTAATCTCAGCAGGGCGGCATGATGCACAACACCGCACAACCCAAGTTCGGATTGCGCGGCGGATAGCTTTAGCCAAAAATCAGATTGTTGGGGCGTTACTTGTCCAGCTTTGCCTCAAGCGCGGCTATGCGGGATTCCAGCGCTGCGTTTTCTTCGCGCGCTTTTTGGGCCATCGCGCGAACGGCGTCGAATTCTTCGCGTGTGACGAAATCGCGGTCGGCCAGCCAGCGGTCGATCATCGACTTCATCGCATTCTCTGCCTCTTCCCGTGCGCCCTGGGCCACGCCCATGGCGTTGGTCATCAGTTGGGAAACATCATCGAGGATCTTGTTGCGGGTTTGCATGGCTCTACTCCGAAATCGCGGTTGGTCTCTATATGGGGAATGATTACTCCGGGCTCAAGGTTGACTTGCCCTGCAAACCCCGGGCAATGAGACGCACATGCAGGCTGTTCTGAATTTCCCCGATCTGTCGCCCGAGTTGTTCTCGATCTCATTGTTTGGGATGGAGTTCGCCCTGCGGTGGTACGCGCTGGCTTATATCGTTGGCATTCTTATTGCTTGGCGGATGGGCATTGCGGCGCTGCGGCGCCCGGCTCTGTGGCCCGACAAGACGCCCCCGATGAAGCCCGAACAGCTTGAAGATCTGATTACCTGGATCATCCTCGGTGTGATTCTAGGCGGGCGCCTGGGATTCGTGCTGTTCTACCAGCCCGCCTATTACCTTTCGAACCCGCTGGAGATTCTCAAGGTCTGGCAGGGTGGCATGGCGTTCCATGGCGGGCTGTTGGGGGTAGTAATCGCCTCTTATCTTTATGCGCGACGCCACCAAATTCCGGTTCTGTCCATGGCCGACCTGATCGCCCATACAGTGCCGCCAGGGCTATTGCTCGGGCGGTTGGCGAATTTCACCAACGCCGAGTTGTGGGGACGCCCCAGCGAATTGCCTTGGGCGGTGATCTTCCCCGGAGCGGCGGCGCAGGATTGCCCCGGTGTTGTGGCCGGGATGTGTGCGCGACACCCATCACAGCTGTATGAAGCCGTGTTAGAGGGTCTGTTTCTCGGGCTTGCACTGCTGTGGCTCGCTTATCGACGCGGCGCGTTTCACAAGCCGGGCCTGATTATGGGCGTCTTTCTGGCAGGCTACGGTGCTTCGCGTTTCATTGTCGAATTCTTCCGGCAGCCCGACGCGCAGTTTATCTCGGCCGGGAATCCGCTGGGGCTGGCCTGGCATGTGGGCGGCTATGGTCTGACAATGGGCCAGTTGCTGTCACTGCCGATGATTGCCCTTGGCTTGTGGTTCGCCCTGCGTGCAAGATCGAAGGCATGAGCCTGCAAGATCATCTGCTGGCGCGTATTGCGCAGGACGGCCCGATGAGTGTGGCCGACTACATGACCGAATGCCTGCTGCACCCGACGCATGGCTATTACACCACCCGTGACCCTCTGGGCACGCTGGGCGATTTCATCACTGCCCCCGAGATCAGCCAGATGTTCGGAGAATTGATTGGCCTGTCCCTGGCCCAAAGCTGGATGGATCAGGGCCACCCCGAGCATTTTGTGCTGGCCGAGCTTGGACCAGGGCGTGGCACGTTGATGGCCGACATGCTGCGCGCCACGTCCCGCGTGCCGGGCTTCAATGAGGCCGCCGAGGTCGTGCTGCTTGAAGCCTCGCCTGCTCTACGTGACGTACAAGCGCAGACTTTGAAGGATCATATCCCGCGCTGGCTCGACTCGGTCGCCGACCTGCCCGAAGCGCCGTTGTTTCTGGTCGCGAACGAGTTCTTCGACGCCCTGCCAATACGACAGTTCCTGCGCGACCGCGATGGCTGGCGCGAGCGGTTGATTGGCCGCGATGGCACCGCGTTAACTTGGGGATTGGGTCCACATGCAGATCAGATCGCCCTCAAGGATCGGTTGAACGACACTGCTGATGGTGATCTGGTCGAACTGTGTGCCGCTGCCATTCCCATCATTACCGTGGTTGCTGGGCGGATTGGCACCCATGGCGGCGCAGGATTGATTGTGGATTATGGCGACTGGCATTCGCTTGGCGACACGTTTCAGGCACTGCAGGCACATGAACGCGCTGATCCTTTGGCCCAACCCGGTCAGGCTGACCTGACGGCACATGTGGATTTCGAACCACTGGCACTGGCGGCCCGCGCCGCTGGATGCGCCCATTCGCGCCTGACACCACAGGGTGTATTTCTGGAGCGCCTGGGAATTGCCACCCGCGCACAAGCCCTTGCAGCGCCACTCGGCGGGTCTGAGCTTGAAGCGTTAATTGCCGCACATCGCCGGTTGACGCACCCCGATGAAATGGGAAACCTGTTCAAAGTGCTGGGCCTCTACCCCACCCCTTCCGCACCACCTCCGGGATTGGAGCCATGACCTTGGAAATTCTGACCTCTGATTTATTGGCCCCTGTGCGCCACGGGTTCTTCAGCCGACGCGGCGGGGCGTCATCGGGTATTTTTTCGGGCCTCAACTGCGGCTATGGCTCATCCGATCAGACCGAAGCGGTCACGGTAAATCGCAAGCGCGTGGCGCAGGCGATGGACGTCACACCCGAAGCCCTGGTGGGCATTCATCAGGTCCACTCTCCCACCGTTCTGACTGTCGACGCCCCGATCAACGGTGACAAACCAAAAGCCGACGCGGTGGTCACGGCAACCCCTGATCTGGCCCTGACGATTCTCACCGCCGACTGCCAGCCGGTCCTATTTGCCGATTCTGACGCGAACGTGATCGGAGCTGCGCATGCCGGATGGCGCGGCGCTTTGGATGGGGTGCTTGAGGCAACGTTGGACGCAATGGAGGCGCTTGGCGCCAAGCGGGAAAACACCGTGGCGGTAATCGGCCCCTCGATCTCGCAGGCGGCATATGAGGTCGGGCCTGAATTTCTGGATGAATTCGTCGCGGATTCTCCGAAAAACCTGCAGTTTTTTGCGAATGGAACGGGCGACCGACTGCAGTTCGACTTGCCTGCTTTTGGCCTGCACAGGCTGCGTCAGGCGGGGGTCGGACAGGCCGAATGGACACGCCATTGCACCTATTCTGACCCCGACAGATTCTACTCGTACCGCCGGTCAACCCACGCGAAAGAGGCAGATTACGGTCGCCTCATTTCCGCCATAAAACTTTAAGACTGGGCCCGAATTGTGGCGAAATCGCCGCTTTTTTGCCGCAATTTTCCTATCTATTCGTGTCTCGACAATTTGATAATTATTGTCCGCTCTCAGGTGTTTATCTGCCGATTCTCCAGTAGAGCGCGACGCGATCAGAAAAGAGGAAATGCAAAACTTCATTTGTCCTGAATTCAATCCGGATCAGCCTTATCGCCGCCGTAATGAGCGGGCAGACTTAGGTGTCAGAGGAAAACGGGGCGTCAGTTCCCAAGCGAGCAGGACACAAAAATGAAAACGAGATCACGCTTTCTAAGCGCCGTACTTGTGGCCACCAGAGAGCAAAAACTGGAGATGCCGTGGAAACGGGTTTCCAGCAATTCGGTCAGAGTTGCGCGCCGCCTGGCGGCCCGACGCTGATGATGACTTACCCGCGAACCAAGCTGCCGGTTCCGGGGAATAAGACGCACAACGGAGGGGTGCTCCGATCCGGTGTGCGGCCTGCCGCCAATATTTGCGCGGCTCAATACCGGGGCGTGTGTGCGCTGGCAATTTCGCCTGCGTTTGTATGAGTTTGTCTGGGGGGTCATTGTGCTGACCAAAAATGTAGGAACTTCCTTCGCAAAAAGCGATCTGCGTTTCTGTCGCCTTGCGTGTCGCCGCTTTCTTCCAAGACATGGAAATAACCGATCAGGCTGGCCTGTACGGGGGTCTTGCCTGCCTGCGCGGTTTTCAGAGGGGACGGAATTGTAATGGCTATTCCAAATTCTTTATCACGCGCCGCCAGAAATGCTGTTGAAACCTCAGCATTGCTGCGCGAGGCGCCAAGACCGACCACACAACACAAGGCGCAGCTGCGGCGCTATGAGGTCAGTACGCTGATGAAAAACGGCGATGTGGTCCAGACCCGCCATATCGCACCTGCCCTGCCGATGTTCGAGGACGCGTTCTGCGCCTTTACCCGTGGGGCGTTGGTTGAAACAGAACTTGGCCCGATGGCGATCGAAGACTTGCTGCCTGGCGATACGGTCCTGACACAAGATGGAGTGTCGGAAACGGTGCTGTGGAAAGGGTCGGTCACCCTTATTCCTGGCCGCGTGGATTCGCGGGGCCGGACGCGCCCGTTAACACGGATCATGGCCGACACATTCGGGATGCAAAAACCGATGTCCGGTGTGATCGCTGGCCCTGCTGCGCGAATCGTGGGCACGCCCGCGCATTTGCGTCATCTGCACGGAGACGAACAGGTGCTAACGCCGGTCCACGAATTTCAGGATGGTATGGGTGTCATTGAAACCCTGCCACCAACGCCGGTCGAACTGTTTCACATTTGCCTGAAACGGCACTCGGTCATTCGGGTCGATGGTCTGCAATTCGAATCTTATCACCCTGGCACCAATGCAATTCGCCGGGTCAGCCGGTCGCTAAGATCGGTCTATCTGAACCTGTTCTCGCATGTCGAATCACTCAATGATTTCGGCCCGCTGGTCATGCCGCGCGCGGGGGATGGTGAGGTGGACGCAATTTCCGCCTAGTTTAAAACGAGTTCTGCAATGTGGGGGCATTATGCAGTTATTAGTCAGTTGGATGGTCTCTATGTCGGTGGCAGCCTTCCTGCCACAGATGAAACCGCATCCGAAACATCGGGAATTCAGGCCGTTCGGTTCATGCGTTCCTCGAGAACGTCGAATGGCACGCCTGGTTCGTCTTTTGCGCCGCGGATAACAAGCGATGTCTTGACGCTGGCCACATTCGGCGTGGTCAGCAGCTTGCCGGTCAGGAACTGCTGAAAACTACTTAGGTCAGGCGCCACGCATTTCAGAATGAAATCCACTTCGCCGTTCAGCATGTGGCATTCCCGAACCAAAGGCCATTCGCGGCAGCGTTCCTCGAATGCGGTCAACTCGGCTTCGGCCTGACTTTCCAGACCGACCATGGCAAAGACTTGAACCTCAAACCCCAGCTCGCGTGAATTTACATCGGCATGGTAGCCGCGGATCAGACCTGATTCTTCAAGGGTGCGTACGCGCCGCAGGCAAGGCGGGGCAGAAATTCCCACACGTTTTGCCAATTCGACATTGGTCATGCGACCGTCTGCCTGCAATTCCGCCAGAATCTTGCGGTCAATCTCGTCCAGCCGTATCGCGACCATCAAATACTCCTGAATTTTTCGGTTGTTATATCAGCACCCGGCAGATGCGCAATAATCTTTCGTGAATGCGCAATATTGTTTATTTTCAATGTTCTTATTCAACCGTCATTTACCTAGCGTCTGACAGGCGTAAATCAGGAAGGGGCTTTAAGCGCGGCACAGGGGTCGCTATATCCATCCGCCAGGGGCCACGCGCCCAAATCAGGCAGATCGAGTTGGGGGTACCATGAGCGAGACACGTCACACCAAGGTTCTGATCATCGGATCGGGACCGGCCGGTTACACTGCGGGCGTATACGCAAGCCGCGCGATGCTTGAACCGATTCTGGTTCAGGGAATCGAGCCCGGCGGTCAGTTGACAACAACCACCGACGTCGAAAATTACCCCGGTTTCACCGAAGTTCAGGGGCCTGATCTGATGATCAAGATGCAAGAACACGCCCAGGCGATGGGTTGTGAGGTCATCGGCGATATCATCAGTGATCTGGATATCAGCAAACGCCCCTTCACCGCAAAAGGCGACAGCGGCAATATCTATACTGCGGACGCGGTCATTCTGGCCACCGGTGCGCGCGCCAAATGGCTGGGCCTGCCGTCGGAAGACAAGTTCAAGGGTTTTGGTGTTTCGGCCTGTGCGACTTGCGACGGCTTTTTCTATCGCGGACAGGAAATCGTGGTCATCGGTGGCGGCAACACCGCCGTGGAAGAAGCGCTGTTCCTGACCAATTTTGCCAGCAAGGTTACTCTGATTCACCGCCGCGACGAACTGCGAGCCGAGAAAATTCTGCAGGAACGATTGCTGAAACACGAAAAGATCGAGCCGATGTGGTTCCACGAGTTGGAAGAAGTGATCGGCACCGATTCCCCACTGGGCGTCGAAGGTGTGCGCGTCAAGAACGTCAAAACCGGTGAGATCACCGAGGTTCCCTGTAAAGGCGTCTTTGTCGCCATTGGTCACGCGCCAGCGAACGAATTGGTCAAGGACTCGCTGGAAACCCATATGGGTGGGTATGTGGTGACCAAGCCGGGCTCGACCGAAACCTCGGTGCCCGGTGTGTTCGCAGCAGGCGATCTGACTGACCACATCTATCGTCAGGCCGTCACCAGCGCCGGAATGGGCTGTATGGCCGCGCTGGATGCCGAGCGGTTCCTGGCGGAACAGGACTAGGCCAATGCTGGAGTTCTCCGGCCCGGTCTGGAGAATTCTGTTTCTCTCCCAAAGTGACGCCCCTTTGGCCCCTGCCCGGGCGCCCGAGGGGCGTTTTCATCATTCAGGGCAGATTGCTCTCTATGCCTCTCTCGGCGCCGAAGGCGCAGGGGTCGCCATTCGTCGGTATGTCTCGCCTGACGATCCGCCGCGGATATTGCAAAGAGGCCAAGTTACTGGTGCAAGACTGGTCGATCTGAGGGGCCAGTCCGATGCGTCGATTATCTGGCAGGATATCCACGAAGAACGGGGCGTTTCGCCGACATGGCGCTTCTCTGATCACGCCCGCGATATGGGTGCTGACGGGTTGATCTACAGCTCTCGGTCCCGACCGGAGCTAAGCCATATTGTGCTGTTCACTCTTTCGCCAACGATTATTTTCGCTGAAACCCAAGCAACCCCGTGGACACCGCCATTTACGTAACCATAACTTGACCCACTCGCGTCGCCGTACCAGACTCGGGAACACGCGCGGCGAATACAGGTGGCTTGATTGAAAAGCGTTTTATGGCAAGGCGGGTGGACAACCCGGCTTAGGATCATCAGCGGTCTTACCCTGTTCGCCTTTGCCTTCTTTCATTTCATCAATATCGGGTTGGGGCTGTTCCATACCGATTACCTGCACGGCATGCAGGATGGGCGTCACGCAGTTACCCGGCACAGTCTGGGCAGCGTGATCTTGTATCTGGCACTGTTCGTCCACCTTGGCCTTGCGCTTTATTCCATCAGCCAGCGCCGGACGCTACGCATGCCCTTCAGCACGGCCTTGCAGGTCATTCTGGGGCTGTTGATCCCGCTGCAACTGATCTCGCATATCGTGCAGACGCGCTATGCCCACGAAATCTATAACGTCAATGACGAGATGGGATACATCATCATTCTGATGTGGCCCAACTCGGCGATCTGGATGCAAAGCCTGCTGTTGCTGGTGGTTTGGGTCCACAGTTGCATTGGGCTGCACATGTGGCTGCGACTGACCCGCTGGTGGTCCAGATGGGTGCCTTACCTGATCGGTCTGGCGGTATTTGTGCCCAGCTTTGCGCTGGCTGGGTTGCTTACCGAAGGGCGCCGCATCTGGGCGGATTTTGCCGATCCGTTCCTGCGCGATCAATATATCGAACATTACAACTGGCCCACGCCCGAGGCCTTTCAGGTCATGTTCAGTGTCAAAGACAATGCGTTAATGGCCTTCTGGATCGCCTTGGGGGCCTCGCTGGCGGTATATGCTATCCGCAAACTGTGGCGCCGCAGGCACTCGGTCCGGGTCAAGTATGTCGATGGCCCCGAGGTCGTGGCAGAAAAGGGCATGACCCTGCTTGAGATTTCGCAGGCCAATGGCATTCCGCACACGGCCCTTTGCGGGGGCAAGGGGCGTTGCACCACCTGTCGCGTGATCATTGAGGATGGCGCGGATCAACTGCCCAACCCGGATGAGGTTGAAACCCGCAGCCTTGCCGCCGTCAGCGCCCCGATTGGTGCAAGGCTGGCCTGTCAGATACGGCCAACCGCCCCCCTCACTGCGTTTCGGATGTTCCGCTCTGATGGCAAGCGCGGACGAGCCCATGCCAGCCAAGGGCAGGAACGCAAGCTGGCGGTTCTGTTTCTCGATATGCGCGGGTTCACATCGCGGACCACGGGCCAGTTGCCCTATGACATCGTATTCCTGCTGAACCGTTTCTTTGATGCCATCGTCCCGGCAATCACGGCGGATGGCGGGGTGGTCGACAAATACATGGGCGACGGCTTGCTGGCCGTGTTCGAAACCCCGAATGCCAAAGACTCGGCCCGTGCCGGGCTGAAGGCCGCCGCCGATGTCAGCCGCGCGCTTGAGTATTTCAATCAACAGCTTCAAACCGAAGGCAGCCCCCGGATACGCATCGGAATGGGTCTGCATCTGGGCGATCTGGTACTAGGTGAAATCGGCGCTGCAGGCAGTTCTGCGCGCACCATCATCGGCGACGCGGTTAATGTGGCCAGTCGTCTTGAAGGCCAGACCAAGGCGCTTGGGGCGGAACTACTGGTCTCGGCCGAATTACTGCAGGCGGCTGGGTATGACGGCGATCTGTCCGGACTGCAATCGTTTGAGCTGCGCGGCGTGACACAACCGGTTTCCGCGCTGCCGGTGACGCGCGCTGCGGACCTTATGACGGACAAGGCCGCCTAGGAACGGATGTACTGAATTCACACGACAGGCGCGTGTCAGCGGGATACAAGTCGGGAAAAGCTGCGTCAGGCGAAAAATCCTTCCATTCCGGACAAAAACCGCGCATATCGTCCTTAATTTCGTGAATGTATATGGACTTCGCCCAACAGCCGGGGCACATGCCCCATAAACACCCCTGAATCACCGATAAAACCGCACTGCGACAAGAGTATTCCTATGACGATGTTAAGCAATCTGGCTCCGATCTCTGAACTGTACGTTTCGTACGAGTCGGCGCAGAAATTGAAAGTGGAAGCTGCCGACCTGACCAGCTGGGACCTGAGCCCGCGTCAGATCTGCGATCTGGAACTGCTGATGAATGGCGGGTTCAACCCTCTCAAAGGGTTCCTGAGCGAAGCTGACTACGACAACGTCGTCGAAAACATGCGCCTGGCCGACGGCACCCTGTGGCCGATGCCCATCACGCTGGACGTCAGCGAAGATTTTGCTGAGACCATCGAATTGGGTCAGGACATTGCCCTGCGCGATCAGGAAGGTGTCATTCTCGGCACCATGACCGTGACCGACCGCTGGACCCCGAACAAAGCGCGCGAGGCCGAAAAGGTCTTTGGCGCCGATGACGATGCGCACCCGGCGGTGAACTATCTGCACAACGTGGCTGGCAAGGTCTATCTGGGCGGCCCCGTAGTCGGCATTCAACAGCCGGTTCACTATGATTTCCGTGGCCGCCGGGACACGCCGAACGAGTTGCGCGCCTATTTCCGCAAGCTGGGCTGGCGCCGCATCGTTGCGTTCCAAACCCGCAACCCCCTGCACCGCGCACACCAGGAACTGACCTTCCGCGCCGCGAAAGAGGCGCAGGCCAACCTGCTGATCCACCCTGTCGTTGGCATGACCAAACCGGGCGACGTCGATCACTTCACCCGCGTCCGCTGCTATGAGGCGGTTCTGGACAAGTACCCGGCATCGACCACCTCGATGTCGCTGCTGAACCTGGCGATGCGCATGGCTGGCCCGCGCGAGGCGGTCTGGCACGGCCTGATCCGCGCCAACCACGGCTGCACACATTTCATCGTTGGCCGAGACCACGCCGGTCCGGGCAAGAACTCGGCGGGTGAAGATTTCTACGGCCCCTACGACGCGCAGGATCTGTTCCGCCAGTTCCAGGATGAAATCGGCGTCGAAATGGTTGACTTCAAACACATGGTCTATGTGCAGGAACGCGCCCAGTACGAACCGAATGACGAGATCGCAGACAAGGACAACGTCACGATCCTGAACATCTCGGGCACCGAGCTACGCCGCCGTTTGCGCGAAGGGCTGGAAATCCCCGAATGGTTCAGCTTCCCTGAGGTTGTCACCGAACTGCGCCGCACGTCACCGCCCCGCTCGGAACAAGGCTTTACCGTGTTCTTCACTGGTTTCTCGGGCTCGGGCAAATCCACCATCGCCAACGCGCTTATGGTCAAACTGATGGAAATGGGTGGCCGTCCGGTCACATTGCTGGATGGTGATATCGTTCGTAAGAATCTGTCGTCTGAACTGGGTTTCTCGAAAGAGCACCGCGACCTGAACATCCGTCGTATTGGTTACGTGGCTAGTGAGATCACCAAGAATGGCGGCATCGCCATTTGTGCGCCAATCGCGCCCTATGCCACCACCCGCCGCGCGGTACGGGAAGATATCGAACAGTTCGGTGCCTTCTGTGAGGTCCACGTGGCCACCAGCATCGAAGAATGCGAACGCCGTGACCGCAAGGGCCTGTACAAGCTGGCACGCGAAGGCAAGATCAAGGAATTCACCGGTATTTCCGACCCTTACGATGTACCGGCCAACCCCGAACTGAGCGTCGAGACCGAAAATGTCGATGTCGACAACTGCGCCCATCAGGTGCTGCTCAAGCTGGAAAGCATGGGTTTGATCGCCGCGTCTTAAGCGCAGGCAATTCCATTCAGGCGGCCTCCGACTTTCGGGGGCCGTTTTTTTGTAGGCACGATTGACAAGGCGCTGGCCAATTGGTGCATTTGCCTGACTTGATTTGGACGCAACACGCCTATGCCCTCTGACCTGCCCACCATAGCCAGTTTCTGGTTCGGATCAGATCTAAGTTGGCTAGAGGCATTGTGCATCCAATCCTATCTGGATCGGGGTCACCGGTTTATTCTTTATACCGGGCACGAGATCGAAGGCGTTCCCGCAGGGGGCGAATTGCGGCCCGCCAGTGATATCCTCTGGCCCGCGCCGTTTGATATGCCTGCAGGTGACCGGCGACGCGTCGCGGTTTTTTCCGACATTTTTCGTCTGCGACTGATGCAGAAAACCGATTTCATCTGGGTGGATCTGGACGCCTATTGTGTCAGGCCCTTTGCCTTTCCATCAGCGTATATCTTTGGACAGTCCCATACCGGAAATTTCCTGACCGGTGTGTTGCGCCTGCCAGCAGACTCGCAAACGCTGGCGCACATGCTGGGCTTTGTGACTGCAGCCAACCCGACCCAGCCCTGGCGGGGCGGTCCGCTGCACCGGCGCAACCGTCAACGCATCCGGGACGGTGAGACCTGGGGGATCGAGAGCCTGCCCTGGGGCAGTTCCGGCCCCAAAGCCTTTGCACATTTCCTGCGCAAGACCGATGAGGACAGCCATGCCATGCAAGCGGAGGCGTTTTACCCTCTGTGCAAGCATGATCTGTGGAAATTGCACAACCCGTTCACCCCGACCGCACAGATTGAAGGCGACATGGTTCATTCCGTCCACGTCTATGGTCATCAGAAACGGCTGATGGCGCAGAACATGGGCGGTTTGCCGGTGCGTGGATCGTATCTGCAGCGGCTATGCGATCGGCACGGGATTGACCCCGAGGCCCGTCCAATTCTGCAAGAAGGCTGGTTGGCACCCGCTGGTTAGTTCGGGCCCGCGTCTAGTTCAGCGCGCAGAAGGCGCACGGCTCTGCCCTCAAAATCCCCATATTCTGCTGCGTGTTGCTGGATCGCCTGCAGATGCGGCAGGCGCGCGGCGAAATCCTCGATTGATGCGGATTGGATCGCGCGCTGAATATCCTCTTTGGTTTCGCACAGGATCATACCAGAGGTATCGAAGAAATCGCCGATATTTGGGCACCCCCAATAGATCGGGACCGAGGAGCACAAGATCGCATCCGTCAGCTTTTCCGAAAAGTAATTCTTCTCACGCACGTTCTCGATCACCACAGAATAGCGATACGGTGCTAACCCGTCGGATTTGAGATCAAACGGAGTGTACCCCCGGCCCATGATATCAACATCTGCACCAGTTTCACGCACCCAGTCGATCACCGAATGGCGCAACTGATGCCCTACAAGATCGCGCTTGGCCGAAGCAATCAGCGAACAGGATTTGGTTTTCTCAACCTTCAGGTCCTGCCAGTCGGGCACCATCGTCACGCCATACGGCAGGAACACTGCATTCGGGATGTTGTGTAGCAGCACGTCATGAAAGGTCAGCACCCGGAAGAACCGCCGCCATGTATATCGCAGCATCCGATCATGTTTGGCGTGAATGGCCGAAGGCTCGCCCATCATCAATGAAATCCGCGCGCGGGTACCGCGACGCAAGCGCAGATGCACGGTCGAGTTCGGGTACATGATCAGGTGATCGGTGCGCTCCAGATCACCCACCGTCTTGCCGGTCAGGCGATCCGGGCACCCTTCGGGCCAGATCAGTTCGGACAGCGAAACCGAGGCCAGTTTTGGCCCCAGCCGATGCCCATATGGCAGGATGGCAATGGCAGGTCGTGTCATTGTGTTGTCTCGGGCAGATCAACCTGCCCCCGCATCAACACATGACCGCGCCCTGCGACTTTGATACCGGTCATCGCATCGGGTGGGCCAACGCGTGTGACAACAGCCTGACCGGGGCGGCCCATGTCATGGCCTTGTTCTGCGATGAAACTGTCTTTGGGCATTAACCCGTATTTCCACAGATAGGCCGCCATGGCACCGGTGGCCGATCCGGTGAACGGGTCTTCGGGCGGGCTGGGTGGCGCCATCAACAGGCGTGAGAACGTGTCGCCCGCATTTGTCGCGCCCTTCATCGTCACAAGGAACGGTTCCGCCATATCGGTGCCAGAAAATCCGGCCTTCGCGGCCACTTTGCGCAGTGCCTCAAGATCCAACTGTGCGGCGCGCAAGGCCTCATGATCACGCAGAACCGTAATGCAGAACGGCAACCCGGTGGACACAAATTGCGGCAGTGAGATTATCGCATCCTCGGGCAGGCTAATGGCGGCCGCAACCAGATCGACGGGAACAGGATTGCCGAATTTCGGCGCGACCTGTGTCATTTCGATCTCGTCCCCGTTCAAACGAATCGAAACGATCCCCGCGCCTGTTTCCAACGTCAGTGCATCGCCTTCAACCAAACCACGGGACCGCATCGCCGCTACAGTTGCAATTGTGGGGTGTCCGGCAAAAGGGATTTCCTTGCTGGCCAGAAAATAGCGCACCCGGATTTCGGCCACATCAGATGGTCCCGTGAACGTGCATTCAACCAGAGAGGTTTCGCGCACATAAGCAGTGCACACATCTTCGGGCAATTCAGCCCCGCCGTGAACCACGGCGCAGCCGTTGCCGCCAAAGGCGCGATCACTGAAGGCGTCTACCCAATCGAAATCGAACCAGCTCATCCGCAAAATCCCCTGATGCAGAGTAAATCAGCCGGGCATGTCATGCCGGTTCGTATGTGTCGCGCTTGTTGTTGGGATTGTCACGCCGAAAAATAACCGGCGGGGCCGTTCAGTGAACGGCCACCGGTGACAGATCGTGTTCACGGGCCAGGAAAAAGGCCATCTTACGATCTGTCACGAGCGCAAGCTGCTGGCCATCGGAATCGTGAACCGCGTACAACTGATCCAGATCGCCTGCCTTATCCCGGACATCGCGGGGCAGATCGGCAACATCGACGGTTTTCACATAAACGATGCGGTCGCCTTCGGCGTTATATTCAATCGGTGTATTCATAGCTCTTACCCCTTTTTTATGTTGATCGTTTGCACCACGGTCTCAGGCACGGCGCGGGTCAGGTCCACATGCAGCAGACCGTTCTCCATGATCGCCTCGCCCACCTCGACACCATCGGCCAGCACGAACATGCGCTGGAACTGGCGCGCGGCGATGCCGCGATGCAGAAAAATGCGCCCCTCGCTGTCGTCGCGTTGGCGCCCCCGGATCACAAGCTGGCGATCCTCGATTGTGATCGACAAATCCTGTTCCGCGAACCCAGCCACAGCCAGGGTGATGCGGTATGAAAAGTCCGAGGTCTGCTCAATATTATAAGGCGGGTAGCCTTCGTTACCGGCCTTTGCAGACCGTTCCAGAAGACGTTCCAACTGCTCGAACCCCAAAAGATGCGGGTATGAGCCAAGAGTAAGTTTTGACACGTATTTTCGTCCTTTATTGCCAAAGCGACGTGTGATGCGGCCCCGTTCCGGCAACCGCGTATAATAGAATATGGGTTTATGCCGTGATGTCCACAAGGTCTGGCCGGATAAACCCTGACACACTATCTTGTGTCACAAGCACCACAAAAGGCACTGAGTCGCTCATGAATGCGCCAACAGATCTTTCGATGAAAACAGATGAGGTTTTGCGGGTTGAACTGGAGGTTTTTCGCCGCCAACACCGTGATCTGGACGAGGCGATCGAGGCGCTGCAGTCCACCGGCACAGCCGATCAGTTGACGATTAAGCGACTGAAAAAGCAAAAACTTCGCCTGAAGGACATCATTCGCCTGATCGAGGACCGTTTGACGCCGGACATCATTGCCTGAAAACTCCACCACTCGGTTCACACGCACATTCAAGGCGCTTATGAACCGAGTTTTGCAGTGTTATGTCATATTCAAACGGATGACATCTGTTTCAAGGTGAAACATTTGCGTTTGCGCTAAAGAAATTGGTCGGATCGTATTTCCGCTTAACCTCTTTCATTTGAACAAGATTTTCACCGAATGCCGTCTCTATCGCACTGTCTTCATCGGCGCCCAGATAGTTCAGATAAGTTCCGCCCGTGGAATAGGGCGCAATTGCATCATGCATGGACCGCGCCCAAGCAATCTGATCAGCGTCATCCGCTGGATCAGTCCACAGCGGTAGTATCGCAATCAGATAGTCGTGACCGCGTTGCGCAAAGGCGTTGTCCCCATTCGATTTGGACTTCGCTGCGCCAGCGCAATGTTCGATCAGAATGCCCGAACCGGGTATTGTCATCCCTTCGGATTGTGCAACGATCGTATCAATAGCCTCATCCGTCAGCGCGTTGAGATATGCAGATTTCCAATAGTTCCGGCTGCCTGGACCATAGGCCCCATCCAGCATGCTTTGTTTGGCGGGGAACGGCATCTCGTGCAAGTCGACGACCAAAGGTTCTCCGATCTCCGTCAGGGGTTGGATTGCCTGACGCCCAGCTTCCTTATCGTCTCCAATCCAACACGGCACCATAGCTGTTAGCGGCGTTCCATCCGGTCCCCACAACAACCCTGCATAGACCGTCAGTTCATCAGGTGCCCGTGAAACGATATCCCGAAAACCTCGCAGCACTTTGGCGGCGTCGGCTCGGGGATATGCAATCATGCCCCCCAACACCGTGGACAGAGGATACGCCCTGTAAAGGAATGACGTCACGATGCCGAAATTTCCGCTGCCGCCGCAGATGCCCCAATAGAGGTCTGGATTCCTGTTCGCATTCGCAGTTCTGATCGAACCGTCCGCCGTTACGACTTCGGCCTCGATAACGTTGTCGCAGGTTGGCCCGTATTTTCGTGCCATCCAGCCGAATCCGCCACCCGTCGTCAATCCGCCAATACCTGTCTGCGATACGACGCCCAATGGCACAGCAAGGCCGTGAAGATGTGTTTCGCAGTCTACATCCCCCAACGTGGCCCCGCCCTGAGCGCGTACGGTTTGGGTTTCTGCATCAACATGGACCGCGCGCATGCAGGACAGGTCAATTACGAGGCCATCATCGCAGACGGCGCGCCCACCCACGTTATGACCGCCACCTCTTACCGATACCAGTATGTTGTTTTCAAACGCGAACCTAGCGGCCGCCGCGACATCGGCGGTGCCGTGGCACCGCAGTATTGCACCGGGATACTTGTCAACCAGCGCGTTCCAAATACTGCGCGCACCGTCATACTCGGGGTCACCGGGCAAAATCAGTGCCCCGCGAATTTGCGATTTGAATGCCTCAATACTGTCCTGCGGCACGGCTTGGCCGTCCCGGTTTTTCAAAACTGTATCTGTCATGGGTACCTCCTCGGGAACCACTGTCCCGCGATCAAGTATACACTAATTCGAATGTATTTTCAGCAGGACGGCAGACGAGCCATACGGTCGCCAAACCACATTGCCTCTGGGACCGATTTAGCTATAGTGCGCGCTCTTTCAGACGGCAGGGAAACAAGCGGATGAGTGATGTGAAAGTGGGGATCATCATGGGCAGCCAGTCGGACTGGCCCACGATGAAGGAAGCCGCAAACATTCTTGATGAGTTAGGTATCGCGTACGAAAAGCGCGTTGTCTCGGCGCACCGCACACCAGACCGCTTGTGGGACTATGGCAAGACCGCCGCATCACGCGGGCTGCATGTGATCATTGCCGGGGCCGGTGGGGCCGCGCATCTGCCTGGCATGATGGCGTCGAAAACACGGGTGCCGGTGATTGGCGTTCCGGTACAGACGCGGGCCCTGTCTGGCGTCGACTCTCTGTATTCCATCGTGCAGATGCCCAAAGGGTTCCCTGTTGCCACCATGGCCATCGGCGCGGCCGGTGGAGCCAATGCGGGCCTGATGGCGGCCGGGATTCTGGCCTTGCAGGATGACGCTTTGGCGCAACGACTGGACGCATGGCGCGATGCACTGTCGGCGTCGATCCCCGAGGAACCCGTCGATGAGTGACGCATTGCAAACGGGTGCCAGGATCGGAGTTCTGGGCGGCGGTCAATTGGGCCGGATGCTGTCCGTGGCTGCGTCTCGTCTGGGGTTTGTGACCCATATCTACGAACCCGGTGCCAACCCTCCTGCCGGCCAAGTGGCCGATCGCGTGACCACCGCCGCCTATGACGATATCGACGCGCTAAAGGCGTTTGCCGGGTCGGTAGATGTCATCACATATGAGTTCGAGAACATCCCGACCGAAGCGCTGGACCTGCTTGAAGCGCACTGCCCGATCCGTCCGGGGCGCGAAGCGCTGCGCGTCAGTCAGGACCGGTTGACCGAGAAGAATTTCCTGCAGGGGCTTGGCCTGCAAACCGCGCCTTTCGCGGATATCACCGATCTGAACAGCCTGAATGCGGCGATCGAGCAGATCGGTACGCCCGCAATCCTGAAAACGCGCCGGTTTGGCTATGACGGTAAGGGGCAGGCCCGTCTGCGCGCACCCGAGGATGCCAAAGCCGCGCTGGCCGATATGGCCGGGGCACCCGCGATCCTTGAGGGGTTTGTGGAGTTTAGCCACGAGGTATCGATCATTGCGGCCCGCGGGCTGGACGGTCAGGTTGCCTGTTTCGATCCCGGTGAGAACATACACCGCGATGGTATCCTGCACACCACAACAGTCCCTGCCCGTCTGCGCCCGGCGCAACGGACAGATGCCGTTCTGTTGGCCGCCAACATCCTAAACGCGCTGGATTATGTCGGCGTCATGGGCGTCGAACTTTTCGTGACGCCCGGCGGTCTGATCGTGAATGAGATCGCGCCACGCGTGCATAACTCGGGCCACTGGACGCAGAATGGCTGCGCCGTGGATCAGTTCGAACAGCATATTCGGGCCGTCGCAGGATGGCCTTTGGGAGATGGTCAGCGACATTCGGACGTGGTAATGGAAAACCTGATCGGAACGGACATGGACCGCGTGCCCGAACTAGCGCAGGAACGCGACGTGGCGCTGCATCTCTATGGCAAGGCCGAGGTTAAGGCAGGCCGCAAAATGGGGCATTTCAACCGCATTGCACGGTGAATCAGCCAACAAACCGAGCCGCAATATCACCTGACATATAGCTGACCCGCCCGCCAGCCAGCGTGGCGGCTACGCGGCGGGTTTCGGCATCCAGTATCACCAGATCGGCGCGTTGGCCGGGGGCCAGCTTGCCCCGATCCTGCAAACCAAGGACACGGGCGGGGCCGGATGACACCAGCGCCCAGGCCCCGGCGAAATCCACCAAGCCAGACTTCGCCACCATCAGCGCCGCGCGGCGCGGGCTGGGATAGTGATAATCCGAGGCCAACGCATCGCAATATCCCATCGTGATCAGGTCAAGTGCGCTGACATTACCCTTGTGCGATCCACCGCGCACCACGTTGGGCGATCCTAAAATGATGTAATCCCCGGCGGCACGCGCGGCCTCAGCGGCTTCGAGCGTTTCGGGAAATTCCGAGATCTGCGCCCCCCGCGCCCGCCAGTCGGCCCGTATTTGTGCAGTCGCGTCGTCATGGCTGCCCATGCGCACGTACTGTGAGTCCAAAGCCGCACATAGCGTGTCCAGCGCCGCTGGCACTTCGTCACGACGGGCGTGCATGGACAACAGCATTTCAAAATGCGCGTCCGGGTTTCGCCCGGCTTTCAGTGCTTGGCCGGTCAGACGCGGCGGCTTGCGCCCCTCGGCCAGACGGTCATGCGGCAGGTGGTCGTTGAACACGACATAGGGCACCTGCCAGTCCGCGATACGGCCGGGCAGGTCCGCATAGTCATCCAGCATGTGTGTCTCGAACCGCAACTGAGGCATCAGGTCGGTCACGACGCGATCCTTGACCGAGGTTATGGCGCGAAACACCTGATCCGCGAATTCCGGGCCACGCACCCCACCCTCCCAACTGTGAAACTGGGCCAGAACGGCGGTAGTGATACCATTCGCAGCCAATTCAGCCTCGACCGAGAGAATGCCTTCGTCCATCTGCTTCATCGCCCCGCGGCGTGGCGCGATATGGCGTTCGAACCCATCCCCGTGCAGGTCGATAATGCCGGGCAGAACAAGATAGCCGGACAGGTCGATCTGTCGCCCGACCCGATCCGTTTGAATAATGCCATCCGCCAGAGACAGATCGGCGGGCACGAGGCCATGCTCCGGCAACAGCACCTCTGCACCGGTCAGGGTCAGATTCAATGCGGTCATTGCGTGGGCTCCGACTCGGGTTCCGAGCAATCCTGCCCGATACAGATTTCGTTGATGATATCCATGACGCCATCCAGCCAGGTGATCTGCGGATCGAATTGCCCGAATTCGATAAAATGCAGCGCCTGCGCCATGACGCGGGGATTGTTCATCATAAAAGTGTGCGTCACCGGAAGAACGATGTGATCCGTCATGCCGTCCACTTTTGTCGTTTCAATCGAGACCTTGCCGTCATCCTTGCCGTCGATCAGCGAGGAAAACAGCGGGTTCAGCGAGTTCTCACCCGCGATCACGCCCACCTCAAACTCAACGGATGGCAGGTTGCGTGGTATGCCCTCGGGGCCCGTGCCCAAGGCCAGCCCGGCGGGGCCATGCAGCATACCGAACACCTCATACGCGCCCAGTTCATCCACAAGCTGACTGCCCTGATTGGGCGGGCCGAGCATGACCACACGGCCCAGATTTTCCGGGTGATTGTCCTGCAACCAATAGCGTAGCAGGATGCCACCCATTGAATGCGCCACCACGTTCACGGTCTCATCACCACAGGCCGCGAAGGCGTCCGGCAATGTCTGGTTCGCCAGTTCAGGTATCGGCAAATCGGTCGATGGATAGCCGGGTCGGACAACGGTGTACCCGTGCGCCTGAAACAGTTGTTCCATCACTGTGAAGGACGCCTCGGTCCGCGCCAGCCCGTGTATAAGCACCACGCATTTAGCCTGGGCCACGGCGGGAACAAGGAAAAGAAACAGGGCAAGCAGATATCTCATAGCCGCCAGATAAGCGTTATCCGATTGCGTTGAAACCCCTAGCGCGGCTTCAGGCGCAGGACAGCCAGCGCGATGCCGCCCAGAACCAGCGCCGCGCCAAAGATCAGGCGCAAACTGGCGACTTCTCCCAACAACAAAACGCCAGCGAGGATGGCGATGATTGGTACGCTCAATTGCACTACCGCCGCCGTGCTTGGCGCCAGTTGCGGCAAAACCCGATACCATACGGCATAGCCCATCCCCGAGGTCACACCTCCGGAAAGGGCAGCCAGCAGGTAGCCAGCGCCACTCATCTGCCAACCCCCAACGGTCAGCATTAACGCTAGCGCAGTAACCGGCAGGGCTATGACGAAATTGGCCGCCGTTCCAGCAAGGGCGTCAGGCTCAAACCGCCCAAGCAGCGAATAGACTGCCCATCCGACCCCGGCAGCTGTCATCAGAGCTGCGCCAATCGGGTCGACCTGTACTGCTCCGGACGGCCACAGGACATAGGCCAGCCCCATAAGGGCAATTGCCGCGCCCCCCATCTGTCGCGCAGTCGGAGCATTGCCGGTTAACGACGTCACTGCGAACATTGTAATCTGCACAACGCCAAACAGGATCAGCGCCCCAAGGCCCGCATCCAACGTCAGATAGGCGATGGAAAACCCAATCATATAGAGTGACAGCGATCCTGCCCCCGCCAACCTGCGCCGGTTGCGCAATGGCAGACGACCTGACTTGAGCCAAACCAGACCGGTCAGCACCACTGCCCCGGACAACACGCGAATTATGGCAAACCCAGCGGGGTCGCTGGCACCGCTGTCTATGGCCAGACGATTCAGGATCGAATTCGCCGCAAAGGCGCACATGGTCAGAGTGGTGAGCAGAAACAAACGCATATCAACCGCATAGCGGTATCGCGAGCGTTTGCACACTCACTTTCCAGCGCCGCGTAGTGGTAAAAAGAAACGGGGCCGCCCAAAGGCGACCCCGTCAGTAAGTTCTATGGCGGTCCCTCTAAGCAATCTGGCCATAGGACCAAGCGCTTGTCGGGATCGTCGGAAATCGCCGGGGCGAATTTGACGTGCTTACATCATGCCGCCCATGCCGCCCATGTCGGGCATGCCGCCTGCAGGTGCTGCGCCTTCTTTGGCAGGCTTGTCTGCAACCATGGCTTCGGTGGTGACCAGCAGGCCAGCAACCGATGCCGCATCTTCCAGAGCGGTACGGACAACCTTGGCCGGATCAATCACGCCGAACGAGAACATGTCACCATATTCTTCGGTCTGTGCGTTGAAGCCGAATGCTGCGTCAGCAGATTCACGGACTTTGCCCGCAACAACCGCACCGTCAACACCTGCGTTCTCGGCGATCTGGCGCAGCGGCGCTTCGATGGCTTTGCGAACGATGTTGATGCCAGCGTTCTGGTCAGCGTTTGCACCTTCCAGAGTTTCCAGTGCTTTACCGGCCTGAACCAGAGCAACACCACCACCGACAACAACGCCTTCCTGAACAGCAGCGCGTGTTGCGTTCAGAGCATCGTCAACGCGGTCCTTACGCTCTTTCACTTCAACTTCGGTCATGCCGCCGACGCGGATAACGGCAACACCGCCTGCCAGTTTGGCAACGCGCTCTTGCAGCTTTTCACGGTCGTAGTCGCTGGTGGTTTCTTCGATCTGAGTGCGGATCTGAGCAACACGTGCTTCGATCTCGGCTTTCTCACCAGCACCGTCGACGATGGTGGTTTCGTCTTTGGTGATCTCGATTTTCTTGGCGGTGCCCAGCATGTCCATGGTGACGGACTCGAGCTTCATACCCAGATCTTCCGAGATAACCTGACCGCCGGTCAGGATCGCGATGTCCTGCAGCATGGCTTTGCGGCGATCGCCGAAGCCCGGTGCTTTGACAGCAGCAATTTTCAGGCCGCCGCGCAGTTTGTTAACAACAAGAGTTGCCAGTGCTTCGCCTTCAACGTCCTCAGCAATGATCAGCAGCGGCTTTTGCGACTGGATCACCTGCTCGAGCAGCGGAACCATCGGCTGCAGCGAGGACAGTTTCTTTTCGTGCAGCAGGATCATGCAGTCGTCGAGTTCTGCGATCATCTTGTCTGCGTTGGTGACGAAGTAAGGCGACAGGTAGCCACGGTCGAACTGCATACCTTCGACAACATCGGTCTCGGTTTCCAGACCTTTGTTTTCTTCGACGGTGATGACGCCTTCGTTGCCAACCTTCTGCATCGCGTCTGCGATCTGCTGGCCGATTTCGGCTTCGCCGTTGGCCGAGATGGTGCCAACCTGAGCAACTTCTGCCGAGTCTTTGACTTCGCGCGAGGCGTCTTTGATGCCTTCAACAACCTTGGCGGTTGCCAGGTCGATACCGCGCTTCAGGTCCATCGGGTTCAGGCCCGCTGCAACCTGCTTCAGGCCTTCGCGAACGATTGCCTGCGCAAGAACGGTTGCGGTGGTGGTGCCGTCGCCGGCTTCGTCATTGGTGCGGCTGGCGACTTCTTTCACCATCTGCGCGCCCATGTTTTCGAACTTGTCTTCCAGTTCGATTTCCTTGGCAACCGAAACACCGTCTTTGGTGATGCGCGGTGCGCCAAAGGATTTGTCCAGAACCACGTTGCGGCCTTTTGGGCCCAGGGTCACTTTGACAGCATCGGCCAGGATGTTCACACCTGACAGCATGCGGTTGCGGGCATCGGTGTCGAACTTGACGTCCTTAGCAGCCATATTGTCTCTCCTTGAGAAATAAGTTGGAAATGAAGATCAGAGAAGCGCGCGGCTTACTCGATGATCCCCATGATGTCGCTTTCTTTCATCATCAGCAGCTCTTCGCCGTTGACCTGAACCTCGGTGCCCGACCATTTGCCGAACAGGATCTTGTCACCGGATTTTACAGCCATTGCGATCAGTTCGCCGCTGTCCTTGCGTGCGCCTTCGCCGGTTGCAACGACTTCGCCTTCGCTGGGCTTTTCTTTAGCGCTGTCAGGAATGATCAGACCACCAGCGGTTTTTTCTTCGCTTTCGGTACGGCGAACCAACACGCGGTCATGAAGCGGTTTCAATGCCATCTTTGCAGCTCCTTGGGCTCAAAGTTTATCTATCCTCCCCTCGCCGGATGGCGAGGTGTTAGCACTCGAGTTGTGAGAGTGATAACGACGCATAGCTAGGGGGTCGCAATCCCCGAGTCAACAAGCTGTGATCGATTTTTTTGCAACCGGGCTCAGTCAGGCTGTTCCCAGCTGTAAGCCCAGTGTTTCAAACCGTCTTGCCCGGCGACGGTCAGGTCGTAGACGCCCTTTTCCACCTTACCGAACCAACCGTAGTGATTGTCGCGCATCAGGCGAGTAGCCTCAGGAACGCCGGTTGCCTTGGCGACTTCGGACCCTTTGGTTGCCCCACATTCCGCCAGATGTGCCGCGCATTTCAGGGCGTCCTGACGATAGGCCGTGACGATCCCGTGTCGCGTGGCGCCGCCTGCATTGGGATCGCCTTCTAGCCTGTCGAACTCACGCAACAGTCGTGCTGTCTTAGCCTTGGACTTGCGCGGTGCGTACGGGCCGGGATCACATTGCACCTCGACCTTGCCATCGGCCCGCACGGTGATCAGCCCCAACCCCAGCCGGCGACACAGCGCCAGATTGTCCTTCAACGCCCGACGCGCGCTGCGGCCTTTGGGCTTGCACACCCCGATGTAAACCTGATCCGTCACTTTCAGCCGTGTGATCGCCTGATGGAACAACGCCAGCGAAAACCGAAGCTTAAGCTCGACGATGACCGGTTCTTCGCCATCCCGCACGGCCACGATATCAGCCGCGCCAACCTCGCCTTTGACGGAATAGCCCTGACGCTCTAACAGCGCCTTGATGGGGGGATAGAGATCCTGCTCGCGGTTCATGTTTGCATGCTATGCGATTTGCGGCGGAATGCCAGACACCAGGCGCAGCTTTCCAATCGGCCTTGCACCCATTCACCTGCCGAGGCAGTATTTCAGCAACTCTGATTTCAAAGGAAATTTCCACATGCGCATAATTCTGCTGGTGATCTGCCTGTTGCTGCCCGTCACGGTTCACGCAGCTTGCGAGGGGCGCGATCTAACGGGCGAATTGTCACCTGCAGCCCGCGCCGAGCTGAAAGAAACCCTGACCAACGTCCCATTTGCGGAAGGCAACCGCTGGATCGCAACAAAGGGCACAACGGTGCTGCACCTGATAGGCACGATGCACCTGAACGATCCGCGCATGGATGCAATTGTCGCAAACCTGACGCCAACACTCAGCCAAGCCGATGCATTTTATTTCGAAGTGACCCAAGACGAGATGAAGGCCTGGGAAAAGGAACTGGCTCTGGACCCAAGCCCGATCTTGATTACGTCCGGCCCCACCTTGATTGACCTACTACCCGAAGAGGCTTGGACAACCCTGTCTTCCGCCCTGGCCGAACGCGGCATACCCAGTTGGATGGGAGCGAAAATGCGCCCCTGGTTTCTGGGCATGACTCTGGCCATGCCTACATGCCTACTTCAGGACCCGAACGCCAATCATGGGCTGGATGCGCGTCTGACCGTTTTAGCCGAAGATCAAGGCATCCCTCAATTTTCGCTGGAGAGCACTGAGGAACTGATGACCATGTTTGAACTCCACTCGATTGAGGAACAGGCGGAATCGCTAGCGCGGTGGGTCAATTCGTACGAAACCAGCGACGACCAGCTGGCCACCATGACAAACTCATATTTCGAAGAAAATCACGCACAATCCATCGAACTAGGCCGTATTTTGGCGCGAGAGCATTCTGGCATGTCGCCGGAAGTGTTTGACGAAGAATGGCAGGCGTTCGAACAGCACTTACTGGTCGGGCGAAACAACAATTGGATGCCGAGGATTCTGGACATTCAAGATCAGACCGCAGTGATCGCCGTGGGTGCTGGACATCTAGGCGGCACGCATGGATTGCTGAACCAATTGCAGCAGGCTGGATATATCTTGACCCGCGCGCCATTCTGATCGTGCTCGGCGAAAGACAGACCAACCGTCGCAGCAAGGATTCTGCCGGGTGACAACCCCGGCGGACCGCCCTATAAGGCGCGCAAATTATCATCCTCAGGACGCTGACATGACAACCCTTGTATTTGGCCACAAATCTCCCGACACCGACTCCACAGGCTCACCGATCCTGTGGTCGTGGTACCTGAACGAAGTCAAAGGCGAACAGGCCGAGCCCGTTCTGCTGGGCGAGCCCAACACCGAAGCCGCGTTCATGCTGCAGCGCTGGGACCTGCCCAAGCCGCGTATCATCGACGACGTCGAAGCCGACGCGCCGGTTGTCATCGTTGACACCAACAACCCGGCCGAACTGCCCGCCAGCATCAACAGTGCCGATATCCAAGCCATCATCGACCACCACAAGCTGGTCGGCGGCCTGGAGACCAAAGGCCCGATCGACATCACCGTGCGCCCGCTGGCCTGCACCGCCACCATCATGGTCGACCTGATGGGCGACGACGCAGCCAAGATGCCCGACGCCATCAAAGGCGCGGCGCTGACTTGCATCCTGTCGGATACGTTGGAGTTCCGCTCGCCCACCACCACTGCGCATGATCGCGAAGTGGCCGAGAAACTGGCTGCTGAACTGGGCCTGGACGTATCGGCTTATGCCGCCGACATGTTCGCGGCAAAATCGGATGTATCGTCCTTCTCGGACGCCGAACTGATCCGCATGGACAGCAAAGAATACGAGGTCGACGGCACCAAGTTCCGCGTCTCGGTTCTGGAAACCACGGCCCCCGGCGTCGTGCTGGACCGCAAGGCCAGCCTGGCGGACTCGATGGTCAGTGTGGCCAGCGAGGACGGCGTCGATCAGGTGCTGCTGTTCGTGGTCGACATTCTGAACGAAGAGGCCACTCTGCTGGTGCCGAACGATCTAGTCAAAGGCGTGGCCGAGAAAAGCTTTGGCGCATCGGTCAACGGCGACGCCGTGGTCCTGCCGGGCGTCATGAGCCGAAAAAAGCAGATCATTCCGAACCTCAAGGTCTGATCTTTAGATCTTTCTAAAGAAAAGGCGCCCAAGTGGGGCGCCTTTTTTTGTTGAGGCATAGGATTTGCGCGATCCGCTTCCATTGCTACTCTGGTCAGGAGAGCAAGTAGCGGATCAGTTCCGGCATATGAGTACACGCAAGTTCAGCACCACCCGAGACATCCTGCGGTTTGAAGGCAAGGACAGAGCAGCCTATTGGCGGCGCTTTGCGATACTGCTGACCCTATCGGTTGTGATCGCTACGATGGGCATGCTTCGCGATTCAGGCGCGGTGGTGATTGCCGCAATGCTGGTGGCGCCGCTGATGGCCCCCATATTGGGCGTGGCGGCGGCTATGGTCATGGGGTGGCTGGGGCGTGCGTTCTATCTGGCTCTGATTGTCTGCGGTGCGGCCATTCTTTGCGTATTGCTCGCGTGGCTCTTGGTCTATGTCGCAGATGTCCCGCGCGGCATCCTGATCCCTGATCAAGTCTTGGCCCGGACCGACCCCGGAACCGAGGACCTGATTGTCGCTCTGGCCGCAGGCGTCGCCGGTGCTTACGTGCAAATCAACCGCTCCGAAGCCAGCTTGCTGCCCGGCGCGGCCATCGGCGTGTCACTGGTGCCGCCCCTGTCCGCCTCGGGCGTTCTGCTGTATTTCGGCGAACCGGGCGAGGCGTATGAGGCCGGGTTGTTGTTCGCCACCAACCTTGGCGCGATCATCCTGTCCGCCTGCGCGGTTTATATCGTGTACGCAGCCCGCTCGATGGTCTTCAGCAAAGGTCGCCGGAAACTGAACTTTACCGCCAGTGTGACTGTGACATTGGCCTTTCTGGCTCTTGTCGTTTTGCAGTTGGGCAAATCCACCTATAATCGCTATCTCGAAACCCGAACCGAAGCTCAGGTCGCACAAGCCATCCGCGATTGGGCAGACCCGGTGTCGGTCGAGGTCATCCGCATTGACGTAAACGCCAAACGCAAGCAGGCAGATATCTGGCTGATCGTCGACCTGCCGATTGAAGCGGCTTACAAAGTCTCCTCGGTCGCTGGATTGCTGCCAGAAAGCCTGCGCGAGACACCTTTGGTCGAAATCCTTCAAGATCAATTGGGTCCGGGCTATCTGGTGGTGGTGCGGTTCCAAAACAGGATTGGCGCGCAAGTCATTCTGGGCACCGATGCCGTCCAGCAGGCTCCGGATGTCGACGAGATCAGCGAAGAAAACTGACCGACACAGCCATTTAACGGCGGCAATTGGCATTGCGGGATGGTCAAAGCCCGTCAGCTTTGCAATAGCTGACGCAACCTTGCATTCAACTCGCCCGAGGTCCTCAATGACTCAGATCGTCCACGCCCTGTCCGACATATCCGACCGCTACAAAGCACTGTTCGTTGACCTTTGGGGCTGTGTTCACAACGGCATCACCGCCTTCCCCGAGGCCGTCGCTGCCCTCAAAGCCTATCGTGCGAAAGGCGGGATTGTCCTGCTGGTGACGAACTCTCCGAAACCCCGCGCGGGCGTTGCCCAACAATTGGTGCAATTCAACGTCCCCGAAGATGCCTATGACACCATCGCCACCAGCGGCGATTCTGCGCGGTCGGCGATGTTCCGGGGCGCCGTCGGGGAAAAGGTCTATTTCATGGGCGAATGGCAGCGCGATGCGGGGTTCTTTGAGCCGCTGAAAATACTGCACCACCCGATCCACATCGAACGGGTCCCGCTGGATGAGGCCGAAGGGATCGTCTGTTGCGGTCCGTTTGATCCGATGGCGGACCCGTCCGTCAACCGAGCGGATTTCCTCTATGCCAAGCAAAAGGGCATGAAGCTGCTGTGCGCCAATCCCGATATTGTGGTCGACCGGGGCGAGGTGCGCGAATGGTGTGCCGGGGCGCTGGCCAAACTGTATACGGAGATGGGCGGCGAAAGCCTGTACTTCGGCAAACCCCACCCGCCGATCTATGATCTGGCCCGCCGTAGGCTGCAAGAACTGGGCCACGACATCCCCGATGGCGACATTTTGGTGATCGGTGATGGCCCCCATACCGACATTCTGGGCGGCATGGGTGAGGGGATTGATTCTCTGTTTATCTCGGGCGGATTGGCCGCTGCAGAAACAAAAACTGAGCATCATCCGCACCACGAATCGCTAACTGACTACATCGCAAGGGAAAATATAAATCCCACCTATACAATCGGTCGCCTGAGATAAGCAGAAAAGGCTTGATTTTCTGCGCTTGCGAAGTAATAAAGTTGCCGAACACGGGCAACATTGATCCTTTTGTTGCTCAACGGATTCTAGTGAGGGCGACATGTTGGACAATCTTCCGCGCGGCACGATCTGTATTGAAGACATCGAAATGGGCATGACCCGTCACCTGCGCAAAGTGGTGACTGACGAAGATATCGAGATGTTTGCGCAGGTTTCGACCGACCGGAATCCGGTGCATCTGGATGATGACTATGCCCGCGACACGATCTTTGAGGGGCGCATCGCCCATGGGATGCTGACGGCGGGCCTGATCTCGGCCGTCATCGGCGAACAACTGCCCGGCCACGGCACCGTGTATATGGGTCAGTCGCTGAAATTCCTGGCCCCAGTGCGCCCCGGTGACATGGTCTATGCCGAAGTCAAAGTGATCGACATCGATTTTGCCAAGCGTCGGGTGAAACTGGATTGCCACTGCGCCGTAGATGGCAAAAAGGTTCTGGTCGGCGAAGCAATGGTTCTGGCCCCGTCGCGCAAGTTCGACTGATCCAAAGCACAGCTTTACCAGCCTTGTTTCGTTCACCGGCCCGGTCTAGACCCGGGTCGGTGAACAATTTTGACAGCTACTTAATTTGCACGACCCCGCGCAGCGGCAGCACTTTGCTATGCCAGCTACTAGCCGCCTCGGGTTGCGCAGGAAAACCGGATTCGTACTTTCAAGCCCCGACCCTGGAAGAATGGATGGTGTATTACGATCTGGATCGCAGCGCGTTTCCGGATACAAAAAGCACCCTGCGCGCAATCTTTGCCGAGGCCATTCACCAGGGAAAAGCCGGGACAGACATCTTCGGATTGCGCCTGCAAGGCAAAAGTCGGGCCTTCTTTCTTCAGCAATTGCGCGCTCTATACCCGACCGCCGGGGATGACCTAGCCAGGCTGAAAGCCACCTTTGGTGAGGTCTGCTTCATTTACCTTAATCACCGCAACAAGCTGGAACAGGCTATTTCGATTGTGAAAGCCGAACAGACCGGATTGTGGCTCCGCAACGCAGATGGGACCGAGTTGGAGCGTCTCACCCCACCTGCCCACCCGGTTTACGATCCGATCGACATCGCCCGATACATGGCTGAGCTTGAAGAAGCGGATGCGGCCTGGCGTGACTGGTTCGCCGCGCAGCAGATCACGCCACATATCATCCATTACGAACAACTTGAAAACGATCCAATTGGCGTTTTGACCGATGTACTATACCTGCTGGGGATCGATCCCGCGCGGGGTGCCGAGATCGCGCCCGCCACCGACAAGCTGGCAGACTCGACAAACCGGGAATGGGCCAGACGTTTTTTGGCCGATCATCCCACACAGTGACAATGCAATCAGATGCTTGAACCCGACCCACAGTCCCGTTAGGCAGATGCTATGCGCATCATCCGTGATTTTCAGTTCATCGAGCCTCAGGACCGCGGCGCCAGCGTGGCGATCGGGAATTTTGACGGCGTCCACATCGGCCACCAGTCTGTGATCGAACTGGCCCGCAATGCCGCGCCGGATGCGCCCTTGGGGGTGATGACCTTTGAGCCGCACCCACGCGAGTATTTCGCACCCGCAGCCCCGCCTTTTCGCCTGATGCGCTGCAATGCCCGTGCGCACCGGCTGGAAAAGCTGGGTGTCAAGAAATTATATGAACTGCCCTTCAATTCCGCCCTTGCCGGGCTGACTCCGGAAGAATTCGCGTCGAACGTGATTTGCGACGGGTTGGGCCTGTCGCATGTGGTTGTCGGTGCCGATTTCTGTTTCGGCAAGGGGCGCAGCGGTACGGCGGATGATCTGGTTCGGTTCGGTCAACAAATGGGCTTTGGCGTCACCATCGCACCTTTGATGGAGCGGTCCGAGAATATCGTGTCGTCCACCGCGATCCGTACAGCGCTGACCGAAGGCCGCCCTCGCGATGCGGCAACCATGCTGGGCCATTGGCATCGGATCGAGGGTCCGGTGATCGGCGGCGAACAACGTGGCCGCGAGTTGGGCTTCCCGACCGCCAACATGTCCATCGAAGGTCTGCACCCGCCAAAATTCGGCGTCTACGCGGTGCTGGTCGATGTGTTGGACGGCCCGCATCAAGGCAGCTATCAAGGCGCGGCCTCGGTCGGGACGCGGCCAATGTTTAAGGGCGAAGTGCCGAATATCGAAACGTTCCTGTTCGACTTTTCAGGCGACCTTTATGGTGCGACCCTATCGATTGGTCTGGTTGAATATCTACGACCTGAATTGACCTTCGACGGGCTGGACGGGTTGATTGCACAAATGAACTCTGATTGTGACAAGGCCCGAACACTGCTGGCGACGCTATGACCGCCGATCCTATTGATCGCACTGGCCTGAGCCCCCGGTTCTGGGAACGCAAACCCCTAACCAAGATGAACGAGCAAGAGTGGGAGGCGCTTTGCGACGGCTGCGGCAAGTGTTGTCTGAACAAGCTTGAAGACGAAGACACAGGCGAGGTGGCCCTGACCTGCGTCGCCTGCCGTCTGCTGGATGATGAGACCTGCCGCTGCACCCAATACGATATCCGCCACCAGTTCGTGCCGGAATGTATCGTGATGAAGCCCGACAATATCGACGATCACGCCTATTGGCTGCCGCAAACGTGCGCTTACAGGCTGTTGTGGGAAGGGAAACCTCTTTACGACTGGCACCCATTGATATCAGGTACAGCAGACAGTGTTCACGCTGCCGGAATCTCGGTTCAGGGGCGCACGGTGTCCGAGTTTGAAACACCCATCGAAGAATGGGAAGACTATATCATCGAGGAGCCCAGCTGATGTATTTTGCCTCTGACAATTCCGGGCCGGTTCATCCGCAGGTCATGACCGCTTTGAACGAAGCAAATCAGGGCTATCAGATGGCCTATGGGGCCGACACGCTAATGAATGAGGTGCGGGATCGTATTCGCGGCATCTTTGAAGCGCCCGGTGCGGCAGTGTATCTGGTGGCCACCGGAACGGCGGCAAACTCGCTGGCTCTGGCTACGTTGGCACAGCCATGGGAGACGGTGTTCTGTTCGCCCGTCGCCCATATCCACGAGGATGAATGCAACGCGCCGGAATTCTACAGCGGCACCAAGCTGACGTTGGTACCCGGCGGCGACAAGATGGATCCCGAAGCGCTGCGCCGTTCCATTCTGGCCGAAGAAACCCGCGGTGTGCATGGTCCGCAACGCGGACCGGTGTCGATCACCCAGGTGACCGAGCGCGGCTCGGTCTATTCGCTGGAGGAGTTGCAGGCATTGTGCGGCGTAGCAAAGGAGTTTGACCTGCCCGTCCACCTGGATGGAGCTCGGTTCACAAACGCTTTGGTCGCGCTGAACTGTTCTCCGGCCGAAATGACGTGGAAAGCGGGCGTCGATGCGGTCAGCTTTGGCGGCACCAAGAACGGTTTGATGGGGGTCGAGGCAGTTGTCTTCTTTGACGAATCCAAAGCCTGGGAGTTTGAACTGCGGCGCAAGCGCGGTGCGCATCTGTTTTCAAAACATCGCTATCTGTCCGCACAGATGGCAGCCTATTTGCAGGATGACCTGTGGTTGACTACGGCACGTAAGGCCAACGCCAATTGTGCCCACCTGGCCGACGGCCTGCGTGCCAAGGGCGCGACTTTCCTGCACGAGCCGCAGGCCAACATGGTATTCGCCCAGTTTTCCCGCGCCCGGCACAGGCAACTGCATGAGGCCGGGGCGATCTACCACCTTTGGGGGGCCGAACTTGACGGGGCGAGTGACGAAGAGACGCTCGCCTGCCGTCTGGTCTGTGACTGGTCGATCAGCAGCGACGATATCGACCGTTTCCTCGACCTGCTTTGACTGGCATGCCGGTCAACCCTTGGCCTCGGTCAGGTGCCGGTCCAGATCATCCAAACGGTCCTGCCCCCAGAACCGCTGGCCATCCTCAGTAATGTAGAACGGCGCGCCAAAGACGCCGCGTTCAACGGCCTCTTCCAGATTGGCGGCATAGGTTTCGGCACCGACCAGCAGGCCACTGTCTGCCAGATTTGGGTCAAAGCCCGCCTGCGTCAGACAATCGCGGATCACATCATCCTGTGCGATGTCTTTTTCCTCGGCCCAACAGGCCCGCAGCAAGGACTGGACCAACTTACCTACATCCCCTGCCCCATCCTTCATCGCTGCAATCACCGCATAGGACGACGGCGCCATATTGGTCGGCCAATGCGCCGGTTGCAGATTGAATTCTATTCCCAGGTTCTTGGATTGGCGCAGCAGTTCCTGCGCCCTGTATTCATTGCGCGACGGGTGGCGATCTTTTGGCGGCGTTCCCCCCGTACGCCCGAACAGCGCCATGATATCCAGCGGTTTGTAATTGATCGTCGCGCCATGCTTGGCCGCGACCTCCTCCAGCCGCTCACCTGCCAAATAGGTGAATGGCGAAATTGTCGCAAAATAGTAGTCAATCCGGGCCATGTGCACTTTCTCCGCTGCGTTACCTTTGCTGGACGGTAAGGCCATGCTAAGCGGTGTCAACATCACGAATCTGTCACATTTGCCATTGCTGCCCGGGGACCTCAGCCGATGCCGACACTCAACGAACCCAAGCTTATCGCTGGGAACGCAAATCTTCCGCTTGCCGAATCCATAGCTCGCCGCATGAGCCTGTATCGCGGCGTCGATCAGGGTCTGGTCGATGCGAGAGTTGAACGGTTCAATGACGGCGAGATTTTCGTCGAAGTGTTCGAAAACGTGCGTGGCGAGGACATGTTCATCGTTCAGCCAACCTCGAACCCCGCCAATGACAATCTGATGGAGCTGCTGATCATTGCCGACGCGCTGCGCCGGTCATCGGCCCAACGGATCACCGCTGTTATCCCCTACTTCGGTTATGCCCGACAGGACCGCCGCACCAAGGCCCGCACGCCGATCAGCGCCAAGCTGGTGGCCAACATGCTGACCGGTGCAGGGATCGAGCGGATCCTTACCATGGACCTGCACGCAGCGCAGATTCAGGGGTTCTTCGATATGCCGGTCGACAACCTCTATGCCTCGCCAATCTTTGCACTGGATGTAAAACACCAGTTCAAGAACAACCTGGATGAACTTATGGTTGTCTCGCCCGACGTGGGCGGTGTGGCCCGTGCACGTGAACTTGCCAAACGCATCAGCGCTCCCTTGTCGATCGTTGACAAACGACGCGAAAAGGCTGGCGAAGTGGCAGAAATGACCGTGATCGGCGATGTCAAAGACAAGATTTGCCTGATCGTAGACGACATGTGCGACACTGCCGGCACGTTGTGCAAAGCGGCTCAGGTACTGATGGATAATGGTGCGAAAGAGGTGCACTCTTACATCACACACGGCGTCATGAGCGGCCCGGCAGTCGAACGCGTAACCAATTCGGTAATGAAGTCGTTGGTGCTCACCGACACGATCCAGCCAACCCCAGAGATCGCAAAAGCCAAGAACATCCGCATCGTACCAACGTCTCCGATCTTCACGCAGGCGATCCTGAATATCTGGAACGGTACCAGCGTGTCGTCGCTATTCGAAGACAAGACCTTGATCCCGATCTACGAGTCTATGTACCACATGGACTAAGTTTGGATCGGGCGGTCCTTATGGGCCGCCCTTCCCTTTGCAGGCCTCCGCGCCCGCGACCTACCTGCCACGAGAATCAGCGTGGTTATCTGTGGAAAGTCCCATGACAGTCAACAAACGCATCGTTCTCTCCAGTGACCACGCAGCCATTGATTTGCGTCAGGCTGTTGCCGCCCATGTTGCGGCAAATGGATGGGAAGTGGTGGACATCGGCCCTACAACTCCCGAAAGCACGCATTACCCCAAGCACGGCAAAGCCGCCGCGCAGGCCGTAGCCTCGGGCGAGTGTCAGCTGGGGATCGTTTTGTGCGGCACCGGACAGGGCATCATGATGGCCGCCAACAAAGTGCCCGGTATCCGCTGTGGTGTTTGCTCCGACGCGTTCTCGGCCCGGATGATCCGTCAGCATAACGATGCCAACATGCTGTCCATCGGTGCGCGTGTTGTCGGTGAAGGTCAGGCGTTGGATATCGTCGATGCCTTTCTGACCGCCGAGTTCGAAGGCGGCCGTCACGCGACACGCGTGGATATGATTGAAGACTGACAATTTCTTTCAACCGGTTCGCAAGTGGCGGCAGCCTATTAGCAAATGGCCCTGACATCCGTATCTAGCCACGTCACAATGTTGGCATGGGATTTCCACCAGTTATCGCAGACACCGTTGCACGTAGTGCCTCGTTTACTGAACCGCGCTGATTGGCGTTAGGCGTTCACGCCTTACCCTTGCTGTGACAATCAAGTCTTGTTCAAGGAACGGCAATGTGAGTTCCCTATTCAATCGCGACTGAAGCTGCGCCTCCAACTTTCCAAATTGATGACGCTTGAACTTCACGAGATATCCCAATCATCCTCATGCGCTACTTCGCCTATTGCCGTCCAGGTCACCCGTATCCGGGCAATCCGTGTATCTGACCATGTGCGGAATGCGGCAATGAAACCCTCGGGGGTAACGTCCGCTGTCGTCACCTCGGCGCGCAGGGCCGAAGACGTGTCCACATCCCATAAAGACACGCCAATCTGAACCACCGGTGCGGTTCGAAATGGCTGACTGAAGAGGATAGCAGACCGCCGTTCGCGTGGCCCCTCGCCCGTCCACATATCGCCGCCATCAGCGAAATCGGAAAACAGCACTGACTCGCCTTGGTCGATACCAATAGGGTGGGTTCGAAAAGTCTTCATTGTTGATGTCTTTGTCTTTGTATTCCTTACACCTATCCTGCGGCCTCGGCAAAATCACGACAAAAAAACGGCCCCGCGCAGGCGGAGCCGTTATAAATCACAAGAATTGCCAGAGCCTTACAGGCTCATATGCGTTCCAAGGGCTTCCATGTCGGCCAGCAACTTGGCAGCGTCGTCAACGATGGACTGATCATCGCCTTCCTTCGCTGCCTCGTGCGACGCGCGTGCCTCGGCGATCAGATCGTCCAGGTGTGAGCGTGTCACTTCGGCAACCGGGATCGCCTTTTCGGCCAGAACCGACAGGCCATCGCCATTGATCTGAGCAAACCCACCGGTGACCAGGTATTCGCTGGACCCTTCAGGTGCTTCGACCTTTAGGATGCCCGGGCGCAGCGTAGTGATGGTGGGGGCATGGTCGGGCATTGCCGTCATGTCCCCGTCCGCGCCGGGAAGCTGGACCGCCGTCGCGCTAAGCGAAGCAAGGCTCCGCTCGGGGCTGACGAGGTCGAATTGCATCGTGTTTGCCATCAGGGATACTCCTTAGGCGGCTTCTGCGGCCATCTTTTCCGCTTTGGCGATCACTTCGTCGATACCGCCAACCATCAGGAAGGCCGCTTCGGGCAGGTGATCGTATTCGCCAGCCACAACGGCCTTGAACGACGCGATGGTGACATCCAGAGGAACCTGAACGCCCGGCGAGCCGGTGAAGACCTGCGCCACGTCGAACGGCTGCGACATGAAGCGTTCGATCTTACGGGCACGGGCCACGGTCAGTTTGTCCTCTTCCGACAGCTCGTCCATGCCAAGGATGGCGATGATGTCCTGCAGCGACTTGTAGCGCTGAAGGATCTGCTGAACATCGGTCGCAACCTGATAATGCTCTTCGCCAACGATGGCCGGGTCGAGCAGACGCGAAGTCGAGTCGAGCGGGTCAACCGCAGGGTAGATACCCTTTTCCGAGATCGCACGGTTAAGAACGGTAGTCGCATCCAAGTGAGCGAATGAGGTTGCCGGCGCAGGGTCGGTAAGGTCGTCCGCAGGCACGTAGATCGCCTGCACCGAGGTGATCGAGCCCGACTTGGTCGAGGTGATGCGTTCCTGCAGGGCACCCATGTCAGTGGCCAGTGTCGGCTGGTAGCCCACCGCCGAAGGAATACGACCCAGCAGAGCCGAAACCTCGGAACCCGCCTGCGTAAAGCGGAAGATGTTGTCGACGAAGAATAGAACGTCGGTACCGGACTGGTCGCGGAACTGCTCGGCAAGGGTCAGACCGGTCAGAGCAACACGCGCACGCGCTCCGGGAGGTTCGTTCATCTGACCGTAAACCAGGGCCACCTGCGATTCCGACAGGTTGTCCGGTTTAATAACGTTCGATTCGATCATCTCGTGATACAAGTCGTTCCCTTCACGGGTCCGTTCACCAACACCCGCAAACACCGAGAAGCCCGAGTGTACTTTTGCGATGTTGTTGATCAGTTCCATGATCAGAACGGTTTTACCAACGCCAGCGCCGCCGAACAGGCCGATCTTACCGCCTTTGGCGTAAGGGGCCAGCAGGTCCACAACCTTGATGCCGGTAACCAGAACTTCCGACTCGGTCGACTGTTCTGCAAAGGTCGGCGCCGGCTGGTGGATGGCGCGGGATTCGGTTGCCTCAACAGGGCCCTTCTCGTCGATGGGATCGCCAACGACGTTCAGGATGCGGCCCAGGGTGGCGTTACCAACAGGAACCGAGATCGGTGCGCCCATGTCGGTCACTTCAGCACCACGAACCAGACCTTCGGTCGCGTCCATCGCGATGGTGCGGACAGTGTTTTCACCCAGGTGCTGGGCAACTTCCAGTACCAGACGCTTGCCGTTGTTTTCGGTTTCCAGCGCGTTCAGAATTTCAGGCAGCTGATCTTCGAAGTGCACGTCGACGACGGCCCCGATGATCTGTGTGACTTTGCCTTTTGCATTCGCCATATTGTTGTCTCCGGTTTTCTTACAGCGCTTCGGCGCCGGAAATAATTTCAATCAGCTCGTTGGTGATCACGGCCTGACGCGAGCGGTTGAACTGGATCGTCAGCTTGTCGATCATTTCACCCGCGTTGCGTGTCGCGTTGTCCATTGCGGACATCCGTGCACCCTGTTCAGACGCTCCGTTTTCGAGCAGGGCCGAGAAGATCGCGGTTGCAACCCCCTTGGGCAGCAGGTCGGCCAAGATGGCCTCTTCGCTGGGCTCGTAGTCGAAAACAGCACCGCTATCGTCACCCTCGGTTTCCTCGAACGAGGCGGGGATGACCTGCTGTGCCGTCGGGATTTGGGTCACAACGTTGACGAACTTCGAATAGAAGATCGTGGCAACGTCGAACTCACCCCCGTCAAAGCGCGACAGGACGTCCTTCGCGATGTCTTGCGCGTTGGTGTAACCCAGACGCTTGACCTCGCTCAGGTCGATATGTCCAACGAACAGATCGCCAAAATCACGCTTCAGCGCGTCGCGGCCTTTTTTGCCGACGGTCAGAACTTTGATCGTCTTGCCTTTGGCGCGCAGCTCGTCCGCTTTTTGACGGGCCAGCTTGGCGATGTTCGAGTTGAAGCCGCCGCACAGGCCGCGTTCAGCTGTCATGACAACCAGCAGATGGACATCATCACTGCCCGTACCACGGAGCAGCTTAGGGGCGCTGTCGCTGCCCCCGACCGACGCCGCCAGCCCCGCCATCACGGCATTGAACCGTTCGGCATAGGGGCGCGAGGCTTCGGCAGATTCCTGGGCGCGGCGCAGTTTTGCAGCCGCGACCATCTGCATGGCCTTGGTGATCTTGCGGGTCGATTTGACCGACTCGATCCTGTTTTTAAGGTCCTTAAGATTTGGCATATGCCCGCCTCTCCCTTAAGCGAAGGTTGCGGCGTATTCGTCCAGCGCAGCCTTGATCTTATCGGAAGCGTCACCCTTGATCTTGGGATCTTCGTCCGTGATCCACTGAAGCAGATCCGCGTGCTTGCCACGCAGGTGCGCCAGCAGGCCAGCTTCGTAACGGCCAACATCGGACACGTCGATCTTGTCGAGGTAACCGTTGGTACCGGCGAAGATGACGCAGACGATTTCAGCATTGGTCAGCGGCGAGTACTGCGGCTGTTTCATAAGCTCGGTCAGACGCGCACCACGGTTCAGCAGCTGCTGGGTCGCGGCGTCCAGGTCGGAACCAAACTGAGCAAACGCAGCCATTTCACGGTACTGAGCCAGTTCCAGTTTAACCGGACCGGCAACCGACTTCATCGAGTTGGTCTGAGCCGAAGAGCCCACACGCGAAACCGACAGACCGGTGTTCACAGCAGGACGGATGCCCTGGTAGAACAGTTCGGTTTCCAGGAAGATCTGGCCGTCGGTGATCGAAATCACGTTGGTCGGAATAAACGCCGAAACGTCACCACCCTGAGTTTCGATGACCGGCAGAGCAGTCAGCGAGCCCGCACCGAAATCCTCGTTCAGCTTCGCCGAACGCTCCAGCAGGCGCGAGTGGAGGTAGAAAACGTCGCCAGGATAGGCTTCACGTCCGGGCGGGCGGCGCAGCAGCAGCGACATCTGACGATAGGACACAGCCTGCTTAGACAAGTCATCATAGATGATCAGCGCGTGACGGCCATTGTCTCGGAAGTATTCGGCCATCGCGGTTGCAGCGTAGGGTGCCAGGAACTGCATCGGTGCCGGGTCGGACGCGGTTGCGGCCACAACGATCGAGTATTCAATCGCACCGGATTCTTCCAGCTTCTTCACCAGCTGCGCAACGGTCGAACGCTTTTGACCGATGGCAACGTAAACGCAGTACAGTTTCTTCGACTCGTCGTCGCCTGCTGCGTCATTGTACACTTTCTGGTTCAGGATCGCGTCCAGAGCAACGGCAGTTTTACCGGTCTGACGGTCACCAATGATCAGCTCACGCTGGCCACGGCCAATCGGGATCATCGCGTCAACCGATTTCAGGCCGGTTGCCATCGGCTCGTGAACCGACTTACGCGGGATGATGCCTGGTGCCTTAACGTCTGCAACGCCACGCTTGGTTGCGTTGATCGGACCTTTGCCGTCCAGCGGGTTGCCTAGACCGTCAACAACACGGCCCAGCAGCTCGTCACCGATCGGAACGTCCACGATCGAGTTGGTGCGCTTGACGGTGTCACCTTCTTTAATGTCACGGTCGGAACCGAAGATAACGACACCGACGTTGTCGCTTTCCAGGTTCAGCGCCATGCCCATGATGCCACCGGGGAATTCGACCATCTCACCGGCTTGTACGTTGTCCAGGCCGTATACACGGGCAATCCCGTCACCGACGCTCAGCACGCGGCCAATCTCGGCCACTTCGGCTTCCTGACCAAAATTCTTGATCTGGTCCTTCAGGATTGCAGAAATCTCTGCAGCTTGGATTCCCATTTATCCGACCTCTTTCATTGCATTCTGTAGGGAGTTCAGCTTCGAACGGATCGAGCTATCGATCATTTTCGAGCCCACTTTAACGACAAGACCGCCGATGAGGCTTTCATCAACGGTCGCATTGATTGTCACGGTCTTGCCCACACGCTCGGACAGCGTTTTGGACAGTTTATCCAGTTGCGTCTTGGTCAGCGCCTTGGCCGACGCGACATCAGCGGTCACTTCGCCGCGTTCGTCTGCCAGCATGTCGCGCAGTACCTGCACCAGTTGCGGAATAACAAACAGGCGGCGCTTTTCGGCCATCAGACCCAGCGTGTTGCGCAGGATGGTGTGCAGACCCATCTTGTCGGCAATCGCGGTAATCGCTGCTTCCTGTTCGGCGCGGGATACCAGCGGCGATGCAATCAGGTCGCGCAAGTCGGCGCTTTCGCCCAAAGCTGCTGCCAAATCGTTGATGCCGGTTTCCAGACCTGCAAGGTCATTATTCTCTTTGGCGATCTCAAAGATCGCGGTGGCATAGCGTTCAGCAATGCCAGTGGAAATCGAAGCTGGTTCGGACACGTCCACCCTTCCGATATTTGAGGCCCCGATTTTGAGTAGCGGCCGCTACCACGGGGGCGTGAGGAAACCCCGCCCAGACGGCCGGGGATCAAAATCACCGGGGATGTAGCAGAGCCGAACCAAGCTAGCAATATATTATCACGGCAAGTACTTTATCCACAAAATGTTTCGTTTCAATCACTTACGGAGGGTGCGACCCTTTTATCCGGCTGGAAGGCAGGAAAAATGTTACGAAAGTGTAGGTTTTTGCGATTCCTGTGACCTATTTCCCGCAAATTCAGGCTTTGAAACGTCCCAAATCGACACAAGAATTATGCTGGCTTCAACAGTCCATCTAGCGCTTTGATCGGGCGACGTTCGGTATCTTTTGTGACGGTGCCGCTGGGGGGGCGGATGTGCTTGGTGACCTCTACCATCAGCACGCCCCCGGCCATCACCGTTGGCATGCGCTGACCGGTTTTTTCGATCAGACTGCCCGATTTCAACCAGAACCGGCGAAACGAAGGCGGCATATACAGAGCCGAGCAGTGGCCTTCGGGAATGAAGTGATGCGCCTTGAGCTGGCTTTCCAACTGCGACGCCGAATACGGGCGCCCGAATCCAAAGGGCGTTCGATCTGATCGCGACCACAGCCCGGCCCGGTTCGGCACAATGAAAATCGCGCGCCCTCCTGGTCCGAGAACCCGCCAGCATTCGTTCAGCAATTCGCTGGGCTGGCCTGAGGTCTCCAACCCGTGCATCACGACCAATTTGTCCACGTGCCCGGTTTCAATGGGCCAGAGTGTTTCTTCGGTCAGCACAGAGACATTGGGCATCCCGGCAGGCCAGGGCATGACCCCCTGCGGCCCTGGCATCAAGCCGATGACACGACGCGCTTCTGCCAGATATGGCCGCAAAAGTGGCACCGCGAAGCCAAAGCCTACTACGGTCTGACCTTTGGCCTCGGGCCACAACTGCGTCAGCCGTCCACGAATAGCGGCCTGCGCGGCACGGCCCAATGTGCTGCGGTAGTAGAAATTCCTCAGATCCTGCACATCAAGATGCATTGCGGACACCCGGTCAATCGGCTTAGCTGGGCGCAGTCTAGCAACGAAAGGGCAAAAGGCCATGCCTCTTGAGATCGTAACCATCCCATGTCTCAGCGATAATTATGCTTTTCTGGCGCATGACGCCACCAGTGGCCAGACCGCCCTGATTGACGCCCCCGAAGCTGGGCCGATTCTGGTAGAACTGGACGCCCGCGGCTGGACCCTAAGTCACGTGTTGCTGACCCATCATCACTGGGATCATGTCGACGGATTAGCCGGTGTTCTGGAAAGACACCCCGCCAAGGTCATTGGTGCTGCCGCCGACGCTCACCGCCTGCCCCCGTTGGACCAGCAAGTGGCCGAGGGCGACTCGTTCGAGGTCGGCGGCGAACCGGTGCAAGTTTTGGATGTGTCGGGCCACACAGTCGGCCATATTGCATTTTACATGCCGCAAAGTGCTGCCGTTTTCACCGCAGACAGCCTGATGGCCCTGGGCTGCGGTCGCCTTTTCGAGGGCACCGCCCCGCAGATGTGGGAGTCTCTTTCCAAACTGGCCGCGCTGCCCGACGAAACAATCGTGTATTCGGGTCACGAATATACGCAATCCAACGCCAAATTCGCCATTACGGTCAATCCGGACAACGCCGCATTGCAGCAACGCATGGCAGATATCGACGCCGCCCGCGCAGCCGGAAAACCTACAGTTCCCTCGAGTCTCGCGCTGGAAAAGGCCACAAACCCCTTCCTACGTGCCACAGATCCGGCGATTCAGAACCATTTGGGCATGGAAAACGTCGAACCGGCTGCCGTTTTTGCCGAAATCAGGGCTAGAAAAGACCGCTTCTAATGCCTATTTCGCCCTCTTCACGGCCACGGTCACAGGAAATGTGACTGTCAAGTGAAAGAAAACCCTTGAAGCCGGGCCACGATCAACCAAACTCTATTAGTATGAGGACATGGTTGAACCGGGGCCACATCCTGCCCCTTTCGACCCAAGACAGAGGAGCACCCGCGTGCCTTCATTCTCGAGCACTTTAGAACAAGCCATCCACGCGGCCCTTGCGGCTGCGAATGAACGGCGACATGAATTTGCAACGCTGGAACATCTGCTGCTGGCGCTGCTGGAAGAACCCGATGCCATCCGCGTCATGAAAGCCTGCAGCGTCGATCTGGAAGATTTGCGCAGCACTTTGATCGAATTCATCGACGAAGACCTGTCCAATCTGGTCACCGACATTGATGGGTCCGAGGCCGTACCAACCGCCGCATTCCAGCGCGTGATTCAGCGCGCCGCGATCCACGTGCAAAGTTCAGGCCGCACCGAAGTGACCGGAGCCAACGTTCTGGTCGCCATCTTTGCCGAACGCGAAAGCAACGCGGCCTATTTCCTGCAAGAACAGGACATGACGCGCTATGACGCGGTGAATTTCATCGCACACGGTGTGGCCAAAGATCCGGCATATGGCGAAAACCGTTCGGTTTCCGGCGCGGATCAGGTCGAGGAAGAGGCTCAATCCAGCACCACTGATGGTGATCAGAAAGAAAGCGCGCTGGGGAAATATTGCATCGATCTGAACGCCAAGTCGCGTGCAGGCGATGTCGACCCCCTGATCGGTCGCGCCGATGAGGTGGAACGCTGCATTCAGGTGCTATGCCGTCGCCGCAAGAACAACCCGCTGCTGGTGGGTGACCCGGGCGTGGGCAAAACCGCCATTGCCGAGGGTCTGGCCCACAAGATCGTGGGCGGAGAAGCCCCTGATGTGCTGTCGAACACCACCATTTATTCGCTGGATATGGGCGCGCTGCTTGCGGGCACCCGCTATCGTGGTGATTTCGAGGAACGGCTGAAAGCAGTCGTGACGGAATTGGAAGATCACCCCGACGCTGTGCTGTTTATTGACGAGATTCACACCGTGATCGGTGCCGGTGCGACTTCGGGTGGCGCGATGGATGCGTCGAACCTGCTGAAACCTGCCCTGCAGGGCGGCAAGCTGCGCACCATGGGCTCGACCACTTATAAAGAGTTCCGTCAACATTTCGAAAAAGACCGCGCGCTCAGCCGCCGGTTCCAGAAGATCGACGTGAATGAACCTTCGGTCGAAGACAGCGTAAAAATCCTGCGCGGTCTGAAACCCTATTTTGAGAAGCATCACGAGATCAAGTACACTGCGGATGCGATCAAAACCGCCGTAGAACTATCGGCGCGCTATATCAACGACCGCAAACTGCCAGATAAGGCCATCGACGTGATCGATGAGGCCGGTGCCGCACAGCATCTGGTCGCAGAAAGCAAACGCCGCAAGACCATCGGTGTGAAAGAGATCGAAGCCGTCGTTGCCAAGATCGCGCGCATTCCGCCCAAAAACGTCACCAAGGACGATGCGGAGGTTCTGAAAGATCTGGAAACTTCGTTGAAACGGGTGGTGTTTGGTCAGGACGAAGCTATCGAGGCGCTTGCCAGCGCAATCAAGTTGGCCCGTGCTGGTCTGCGCGAACCAGAAAAACCCATCGGCAACTATCTCTTCGCTGGTCCAACCGGTGTGGGTAAAACCGAGGTCGCGAAACAGCTCGCAGATACGCTGGGTGTGGAACTGCTGCGCTTTGACATGTCGGAATATATGGAGAAACACGCAGTCTCCCGTCTGATCGGTGCCCCTCCGGGTTATGTCGGGTTCGATCAGGGTGGTCTGCTGACTGACGGCGTGGATCAGCATCCGCATTGCGTGCTGCTGCTGGATGAGATAGAAAAGGCCCACCCGGACGTGTTCAACATCCTGTTGCAGGTGATGGACCACGGTGAGCTGACCGATCACAACGGCCGCACGGTGAATTTCCGCAACGTGGTTCTGATCATGACGTCGAACGCGGGTGCGCAGGAACAGGCCAAGGCCGCCATTGGCTTTGCCCGTGACCGCCGCGAGGGCGAGGATACCGCTGCGATCGAACGCATGTTCACGCCGGAATTCCGCAACCGTCTGGACGCCGTAATCTCGTTCGCACCTCTGCCGAAAGAGGTCATCCTGCAAGTGGTCGAGAAGTTCGTCCTGCAGCTTGAGGCGCAATTGCTAGATCGCAATGTGACCATCGACCTGACGCCCAAAGCCGCCGAATGGCTGGCTGACAAGGGCTATGACGACAAGATGGGCGCGCGTCCTCTGGGCCGCGTGATCCAGGAACACATCAAGAAGCCTCTGGCCGAGGAGTTGCTGTTCGGCAAGCTGGCCAAGGGTGGTGTGGTCCGTGTCTCGGTCAAGAAGGGCGAGTTGAACCTGGAAATCTTTGGCCCCGATCAGCCGCGCATTCCGGGGGACAAGCCACCGCTGCTGACCGCGGATTGATTGCATCGTAATTCAGAAAGAAACCCGCCTTCATTGGCGGGTTTTTTTATGTTTATTTGGTGCGCTGTGGATGCGGGCTGTGAAAATACTCTGATCGACGGCGCCGTAAAGCGCGATAGGCCGACAGAAAGACATGAGCATAACGCAGCCCGTCGAAACTCTGAGACAAAGCGGACACCAACGCGATTCCAACGTCCCTGGCTTTGCGAATGCGCCCGGCCCTTGTTTGCACGAAATATTCGAAATCAATGAAACGAATTTGCTGCCCGTCCCAGCACATATCCCGAAAAGCCGGGCGCCCGTGGGCTAGGTCAATTGAATGCAAGCGCGCCAACGCTTGCCCCGCCGCATGACATGCCTTTTCTTTATCCTCGGCGGTCAAAGAGTCAGACTTGCAGATGTCAGTCAGACTGGCGCCAGCATCTTCAAGCACAAAGTAGCCCGTACCTTCTGTCACAATTGCCGGGACTGGCACACCGCTGTGCCACAGGAAATGATGTGAACACCGGTCCCGGTCGAACGCCATATTCGGAGTTCCCTTTACCAGCCAAAGCAGAGGCGCAGACCGCTCAATGCGCTTCATCCAAAACGGGGTTCCTTTTAAGGTCTCAAACCGGGCCACACGCCGATAAGGTGCTTGCAGGGCCTCATCAACCGCGCTTTGCAATTCAACTGCCAATTTGTTCAAATCCGTACCTGCTCAACCTATGGTGCAGATATAGGGGCATCACACTCGCCTTTCACCCAGCGCGAGCTAAAATTGCGGCGGATCGAAGCCACTTTCGTCTGCCTGAAAAAGCCCATTGTAGCGATTTAACGCTCAGTTAATTTCAACTCGATCCTGCGGTTCTGGGCGCGGGCTTCGGGGGTATCGGCGGGATTGACAGGCTGGAACTCACCAAACCCGTTGGCGGCCAGCCGGTTCGGCGGGATACCCAGCGCTTCGACCATGTATCGCACCACCGAAAGCGCCCGGCCCTGGCTGAGTTCCCAATTGTCGCGATACCGGCCCGTCCCGGCCAGAGGTACGTTGTCCGTGTGGCCATCGACACGGATGACCCAGTTCAGACCCTCGGGAATTTCTGCCGCTACACTGCGCAGGATATTGGCCACCTTGGCGACCTCTTGCCGCCCGACCGGCGACAGCGTAGCTGATCCTGTGTCGAACAGCACCTCGGATGAGAAAACGAACCTGTCTCCTTCGATCCGCACGCCTTCTTCATCGCCCAGGACATCGCGCAAACGACCGAAGAACTCAGAACGGTAACGCTGCAGGTCCTCGGCCTGTGCTGCCAGTTCTTCGGCCTCGGCCTCTAGGCGAACGCGCTCGGCCTCTTCCAGCAGTCGGCGGCGACGTTCTTCCGAGGCGGCCCGCGCCAACGCTGCATTCAGGTCCTGACCCAGCGTCTGGATACGAATATCGGCGGCCGCATTGCGCTCCTGATAATCGTCAAGCAACGCCTGCAACCCACCCAATTGTTCGCGCAGTGCAGCCATTTGCTGATTGAGCAATGCCGTTTCGCGCTGCGCTTTTTCCGAAATCGCCTGCTCATTCGACAGCGTATCACGCGCAACGGTCAGCAAGGCCGCGCGTTCTTCGGCCAATGAGCGTTGTTCCTGCGCTTCAGCCTGAGCCTCGGTTCGAGCTGCCAAAGCCGCCTCAAGCTGGGCTCGCAATTCTTCTGCGTTCAAGGCCCCAAACTGCCGTTCCAATTCGGCTTTTGCAGCCTGTGCAGCGGCCAACAGTGTCAAGGTCTCTTCAGCCTCTTTCCGCTGCGCTTCCAGCGCCAAGGTCATGGCCGTCAGTTCAGCATCCGCGTTCAGCAATCGGTTGCGCAGATTTTCGGCGGCGGCGGCCTCAGCCAGCTTGGCAGCCTCTTCGGTGCTCAGTTGTTCTTCTAGCTCAGAAATCCGCGTGGACTGCGCCGCATCGCTTTGTTCTAGATCAGCAACCAAGGCTTCCAGCGCCTCGCGTTGCGCTGCAGCCAGACGCGCGGCTTCGGTCTGTTCATCGATCTCAGCGCGGCTTTGCGCCAAGGCCAGATTCAACGCGCCCTGCTCATCAACCAACTCGGCGATTTGACCCTGTGCGCGCTCTTGCTCTACCAGCAGGGCCGCGACCTGAGCCTCAAAATCGGTCAGTTGGATCTGCGCTTGCACCAGTTCGTTCTCTACCTGCGACAGAGTCGAGTTCAACACACCCAACCGCGCTTGCAACCGGCTGTTTTCCCGTTCTTCCAGCCCCAACGCTCCGGCCAGCGCCGCAACCTCATCCGACAAGGCTGTCAGTTCGTCCTCTTGCCCGGAAATAGTCTCACGCAGCACAAACTGCACGACCATGAAGATCGTCAGCACAAATGTCAGCACCATCAAAAGTCCGGTGATCGCATCCACGAAACCGGGCCAGACCGAACCTTGAAACCGTTGACCGGTGCGTCGGGACAGAGCCATGGATTACTCTCCTTCCGGAGCAGTACGCACGGCGCCTCGGGGTAAGGTAAGGGCTTTGACCAGCAATTCGATATCCTTGCGCAACTCGCTCATGCTTTCCTGACGGCCAGCCGAGATTTCTTCGAGAATACGAAGCAACTGCACATCCATCGAGCGCAGGCGCATACGGCTTTCGGCGTCTATCCCGTCTCCAGCGCCCTGTTCGCGCATGTGATCCAGCAGGGCGTCCTGCCCAAGCGCAACCCGTTCCAAGGCAGCTGTCACGCCCTCGGTATCGGACTGTCGCACGTTCATTTCGCCGATCGAATCCGCCAATTGGCCCAGTTTGGACGACACCGCAGCGCGATCAGCCTCTTGCGCTGAAAACAGATCCTGCAGCGCGTTCATCTGTTCGGACATGGCATCCAATACTGGCGTCAGAACCGCCAGTTCAGCGCCACCTTCATCGCTGGCCCCGAAGCCAACGCGGGTGATCGAGGATAACCATTCCTCAAGCTCGCGGTAGAACCGGTTCTGTCCATGGCCCGCAAACAATTCCAGCAGGCCAACGATCAGCGAGCCAGCCAGACCCAACAACGAAGACCCGAAAGCCACGCCCATGCCCTGCAGCTGCGATTCCAGCCCGACCATAAGGCGGTTGAACACGGCCAGCCCCTCTTCACCTTCCTGCGGGTTAAGGCTGCGGATTGTGTCCACAATGGCGGGAACCGTGGTGGCCAGCCCGAAGAACGTGCCCAAAAGACCCAGATAGATCAGGACGTTGGTGATATAACGGGTGATCTCACGTTCTTCCTCGACCCGTTCTGCGACTGAATCCAGAATGGACCGTGTCGAGGTTGAGCTGATCTGAGACCGCGCGCCCCGTTCGCGGAGCAGGGATGCCAACGGTGCCAGCAATTGCGGTGTACGGGCATCTTCGCGCACAACACCGCCCACAAACGCCTCGATCCATCGGACAGAGCCGATCAGTTGAGTCACCTGAAAGAAACAGGCGAAAACACCGATGATGAACACCAGGATGATAAAGCCGTTTAGGTAGGGATTGGCCTCAATCACCGGCATCACATAGGGCAAAGCCATAAAGACGCCCAACCCGGCCAGACCTATTGCGACCAACATCATCACAATCTGTCGAATGGGATGCGAGAAATGAGGTCTCGCGCCCTGATGTGCCTGCGCCATGCGCGTGGTTCCCGGTTTTGCCTGCTCTGCGCTGAATCTAGCGAACTTATACCGGTGACGCCAAGGGTTTATGCGGTGATATCACGCACACGTTGCGCCAACCACTCAAGATCGGGGTCGCGCAGGTCGATCTCGGCCAAATGTTCGGCGGTGTTATAGAGGTATTCGGTGTTTGGCCCCCGCCCGCCGACCGCATGGGCGATTATCTGGGCCTGCTCTTCCAGAGGGATACCGCCGCAATACTGCACATGATCGGCGTCGATCACGTAAGTCACGGCATTCACAACCTCGCCGCTGTCCAGGTGCAGGTCCAGCATCTTCTCAACATAGGCCGACGAGATCAGCTCGCGCTCGCGCAATTCATGCAGGGTGCGGTCTTCGTGTCCTGCCTCAACCGCCAGAGCCAGCCCCTTGCAATTGGCGTCGGCCTGTTCGTCCAGCGCCAGAACCAGACCAGGATGGTCTTCAGTACCGCGATGGTGGATCGAGCTCATGCAAAAGGACCGCGCATAACCGTTTAGTGTGGCGCGTTCACTGCGGGCCACCGGAAAGCCCGGATTCCACAGCAGCGATCCATATCCGAAAACCCACATCGTCATAGCACTGGTCCTTGCCCGTTTGCGTCTATAAACATCAATTCCGAGGTGGGAAAAAGGGCGAACTGCCATGCGCGGTCTGATACGGGTAATCATTTTCATCGCTGTAATCTGGAGCGTCTATTGGTTCGTCGCCGGCTTCGGCCTGCGCAACGCGATCACCACATGGTTTGACAAACAGCAGGAACAGGGCTGGCAGGCTGATTTTTCAGACGTTGAAACTGCCGGGTATCCACTGAACCACATGACGCGCCTGAATAACCCGGCGCTGGCCGATCCGGTCAATGGCACCGCCTGGAGCGCGGACTGGATCGAATTCCAAAGCCCGGCAATCTGGCCTGGTAGACAAGTGCTGCGTTTTGCCGGCACACCGCAGCGCCTGTCCTATTTCGACCAGACCGCAACCATTCAGGCCACCGACCTGCAGGCCGAACTGGAACTGCAACCCGGCGTGGCGCTTATGTTGGAAAAGATGGCTCTGACTGCCGGGCCGTGGTCGATCACCGATGATTCCGAGGCTTTGGCCGGGGGCAACACATTGGCCCTTGTGATGGAACAGACCGCCACCCCCGAGGCATATGTGATCAGCGCGCAGGCAGACGGCTTCACCCCCGGCGATGACCTGCGCGAACTGATGCGTTCGGCCACTACCCTGCCGCAAGCGTTTGAAACGCTGGAGCTGGACCTGACGGCCACTTTCGACAAGGCATGGGATCGATCCGCGCTGGAACAAAGCAGACCGCAACCGGTTAAGCTGGACTTGCGCCTGGCTGAAATGAAATGGGGCGCGCTGCGCCTGTTCGCAACCGGAGAGCTGGACGTAGACCCGCAGGGCATTCCCACCGGAGAAATCGCGATCCGGGCCGAAAACTGGCGCGACATGATCGCCATGGCCAACGCGGCAGGCGCCCTGCCCGATCAGGCGGTAGACCCAGTGACAACGACGCTGAATTTTCTGGCCGGGCTTGGCGGCAACCCCAATGCGTTAGACGTGCAGCTGAATTTCCGCGATGGGTTTGTCGCCATGGGCCCAATCCCTTTGGGCCCGGCACCGCGTCTGATCCTGCGTTAACGGCAGTACGGCCCGCGACGATGGCGTGCCGTATCCAGGTGGAAATGATCGCGATGATACCGGTCCGCATTCGGCCCCAGAACCGTGCCAAACGGGCCGCACGCCCCGCGCCAGACTTTGGTCAGCTGACGTTTTGACGGGTTCTTTCGCCAGCCTTTCAGAACGGTCACGACCTCTCCGTCTGCCATCTTAAAGCCCGAGATATCGATTGCCCGGCCTTTGCCGTGTTCTGAAATTCTGGCCCCTTTTTGATTGTTTCGGGTCCGACAAGCGTAATGGGCAGCGATCTGAAGCTCGGCCACCGGACCGCGCCGTTTGAAGGTGGGTTTGACCGTTTTGTCGACCCATTTGTTCAACGCTATCGCCGTCCCACAATCCATCGTCGACGGGCGGCTGAGCACCACACCTGAAACCGAGGTGATTTGCACAGCATCCTTGATGCCGCAGGCCTTGATACGACCGGGCACATTTCCGACAGGCTTGCCCTGAATAGCGATATCCCCACAGACCGAAGTTTTGCGCAGTTTGCGTTTCTTAAACAACGCCTCCTGTTCCAATTCCTTGGGCCGTAGATACGGCATCAACGAGGTATCCGGCCCCAGCAACGGCAATTCCGAGGGGCGCGCTGCCACGGCCAATAATTGCGGAGACTTAGGGCGTAATACAGGACGGGTCTTTGCGCTGGGTAGAGGGCTGGCAAAGGCAAGCACCGGGGTCGCCGAAGGCCGCGCAACCGGAACCAGCGACTGTTCAGGAGGCGCCGCGTTGGACACTGTGGCGCAGACCGCCAAATATCCAATCGCAAGGAACCTCCAGCCGCGTTTCATGGGTTCGCCTTTCCCCGTCCGAAATCAGGCGCATCCGTATCCTGCCCCGCATCGATAATCCCACGCCGGATCGCGCGGGTACGAGTGAAATAGTCAAACAGATGTTCGCCATCGCCGGTGCGAATAGCACGTTGCAGCGCAAAAAGCTCCTCGGTAAAGCGCCCGAGGATTTCCAGGGTCGCGTCCTTGTTGGTCAGGAACACATCGCGCCACATGGTCGGGTCCGACGCCGCGATGCGGGTGAAGTCCCGAAAACCAGCGGCCGAATACTTGATGACCTCGCTATCGGTGACGCGGCGCAGATCATCTGCCACGCCAACCATCGTGTAAGCAATCAGGTGCGGCGCATGTGAGGTCACGGCCAGAACCAGATCGTGGTGGTCCGCGTCCATCTCATCCACATTCGCGCCCATTCCTTCCCAAAGCGCACGCAAACGGGCGATGGCGTCCGGGTTCGAACCTTCAACCGGCACCAGCAGACTCCAGCGATTATCGAACAGTTCGGCAAACCCGGATTCGGGGCCGGAATGCTCGGTCCCTGCCAGCGGGTGCGCCGGTATGAAATGTACTCCTTCGGGAATATGGGGCGAGACCGCCTCTATCACGTGCCGCTTGACCGAGCCCACATCGGTCACTGTCGCGCCCGGTTTCAGGACCGGTGCGATTTCTTGCGCGACCGTCCCCATTGCGCCGACGGGTACGCAAAGCACTACCAAATCCGCACCCTCAACCGCCTCTTGCACCGTGTCACAGACGCGGTCGCACAGGCCTATCCGACGGGCAGTATCGCGTGTGGCCTCGGACCGGGCATAGCCGGTGACCTCACCCGCAAGACCCGCGCGTTTGATGGCCCAGAACATGGACGACGCAATCAGGCCCAGCCCGATCAGTGCGACGCGGTCGTATACCTGGCTCATGCAGCGCCCCCTTTGAATGCGGTGATGGCCGCAACGACACGGCGGCATGCCTCTTCATCGCCCACGGTAATCCGCAAGGCGTTGGGCAGGTTGTAACCCGCCACACGGCGCACGATCAAACCCTGCGTCTTGAGGTAATCGTCACAGGCCTCGGCCTCGGCCTGATCGGTGAAACGGGCCAGTATGAAATTGGTGCAAGACGGGTCTGTAGGCACGCCAATCTTGGCAAGTTCTTCCGAAAGCCAAACGCGCAGTCGGGCGTTTTCGCCGTGACAGAAGGTCAGGTAGTCGTCGTCTTTCACCGCCGCTTCGGCCGCAGCCAACGCGGTCATAGACAGGTTGAACGGCTGGCGCACACGATTCAGCACGTCGATGATCGATTGCGCGGCAAAGCCCCAACCGACCCGCATCCCGCCCAGCCCGTAGATCTTGGAAAACGTACGTGTCATGATGACGTTTTCGAACCGATCCACTAAAGACGCACCACCATCGAACCCATCGACGAATTCTGCATAGGCTCCGTCAATGACCATTAGACAGCTTTGCGGCAAAGCTTCGGCCAACCGCACAAGGTCCGCCTCGCCGATCATAGTCGAGGTCGGATTGCCCGGATTGGTGACAAACACGATGCGCGTTTGCTCGGTAACCGCGGCAAGGATGTTCTCCACGTCCACGTGACGATCCCGTTCCGGCACCATGACCGGCGTTGCCCCGGCCATGCGGGCGATAATCGGGTACATGGAAAACCCGTGCTCGGTGTAAATGACCTCATCCCCCGGCCCGGCATAGGCTTGCGCCACGAATTGCAGCACCTCGTCACTGCCCACACCGCAGATAATCCGCGCGGGGTCCAGCGCGTGACGTTCCCCGATCGCGGCACGCAGGCTAGCGTGGTCGGTGCTGGGATAACGATGCAAGGTCACGGCACTGTCGCGCACCGCCTCAATCGCCTTGGGGCTGGGCCCGAACGGGTTTTCGTTAGAGCTGAGCTTGATCACATGCTCGACTCCGGCCACATGCGACTGGCCGCCCTGATACAGCGCGATGTCCATAATGCCGGGTTGAGGGGTGATCTTGGTCATAAGAGGCTCCGTTAATTGGAGCCTCTCATACCCGTCTCAACGCGTTGAGAAAAGCGGCAATTCCGTCACGCCGCTTTGAAGCGGGCCGTTGCCGGGTCAGCGTTGTAGAATGGCACGAACTCTTCGGTCCGGTGGGACAGGTCATTAACACTGTCGATGATGAACTGAACGGTCTCTTCGCTCATCAAATACGAGAAGTTCAGCCGCACCCAGCCGGGTTTCTTCATCTCTTCCCCCGCGGACAGGGCCGCGTGCAATTCATCCGAGGTTGCGCGGTCGATCCCCAGAAGACGGTGCGCATATGGCCCCGCACAGGCACAGCCGCCGCGCGCCTGAATGCCATAAATATCGCTAAGCATCCGGGTGAACAGTTGCTGATGAACAGACTGGCCAGAGTTATCCCGCACAAGGAAGGAATAGATCGGCAGGCGATGCGGGTTATCGACGCCCAGCAAGGTCAGGTTCGGGTTATCACCCCACCCGTCCAGCGCCATACGGTTAAACTGCGCCTCTTTTTCGGCGATCTCATCAGTGCCGACAACATCCTTGACGACAAAGGCCAGCGCCGCGCGGATGTCTCCGACCACGTTGGGTGTTCCGGCCTCTTCGCGCGTGGCCAGGTCCTCGCTGTAGTCGTGCCGCCAGGGCGAAACAAAACTGACCGTGCCACCACCGGGCCAACTGGGGCATGTGCGGCGCACGGCGGTCTGATTGACGATCAGAACACCCGACGCCCCCGGCCCGCCCGGAAACTTATGCGGAGACACAACGATAGCATCCTTGCGCGCATCCTCTGGCCCCATGTCCATCGGCAGATAAGGACCACCGCCTGCGTAATCCCAGACCGAAACGGCGCCATGCGCCTTGAGCAGTCGGGTGATCGGATCCGGGTCGGTAATGATTCCGGTTACATTCGACGCAGCCGAAAACGACCCGATGATCAGATCCGATGCAGTATTGTCGATCAGAACCTGCTCCAGCGCCGCCAGATCAACCCCACCCTCTGCGGCCTCTGGAATCTCGATCACCTGTGCCTTGCTTTCACGCCACGGCAAAATGTTCGAATGATGCTCGTACGGCCCAATCAAAACGACCGGCCGGTCAGCCGCATCCACACCCAACAAGCTGACCAGCCGGTTCAGACCCGCAGTAGCGCCGGACCCGGTGAATATCACCGCGTCTTCTCCCCTCGCGCCAACGATGCGGGCAATCTCTGCACGCGCCTCGCGGCGCAACCGAGTCATGTATGAACCGCAATAGGAGGCCTCGGTGTGGCTGTTGGCATAAAAAGGCAGCACCTGTTCGGTGACAAAATCCTCAACCTGCCGCAGCGCACGGCCCGAAGCGACGTAATCCGCATAAACCAGCGGCACGTCCCCATGTAGACCCGGGATCAGAACGTTCTCTCCGATCAGCCCGTCGCGCAGGCTTGAATTGCGAGTGGTGGACAGGATGTCTGCGCGAAATTTGGACAGGGTCATGGCATAGTCTCCGTATTGCCCTACCAATGTGATTGCTTTTGCCTGAGTAAACTTCACCGTTCTTTTGATAGATTTTTAAAAATTTGTGTCATATGATCAAGAATGGCAGAAAAAATAGATCAAATTGATAAACGCATCCTGCGTGAGCTGCAAACAGACGCGACCTTGTCCCAACGCGAACTGGCCGATCGGGTCGGGCTGTCGCAGAACGCCTGTTGGCGGCGGTTGAAGGCACTGAATGAGGATGGCGTGATCACCGGCTCAACCGCACGGATCGCACGGGAGAAGCTGGGGCTAAGCCTTGTGGTTTTTGTTATGCTGCGCACCCGGCATCACTCGGCCGACTGGTTGCAAGCATTTCGCAGCCACGTACTGACCATCCCCGAAGTGGTGGATTTCCACCGGATTGGTGGCGACTATGACTATCAATTGAAGGTCGTGACCGAGGACATGGCGTCATATGACAAGGTCTATCAACGCCTGATCGAAAAGGTCGAACTGGACAGCGTGACCTCGTATTTCGCGATGGAAGCAATCGCCGAAGGTCGCCCCTTGCCGATCTGATCCGCTTTTTCATCTGGCCAAAAATATCTCGGGGGAGTCGCACATCGACTGGGGGCAGAGCCCCTACAAACAAAAAAGACCGCGCTGAAAGCGCGGCCCTTTAAAATTTTGCGTCTCGGCGAAGATTAGTTCTTCGCGTAGAATTCGACGACCAGGTTCGGCTCCATCATGACCGGGTACGGCACATCGCCCAGACCCGGTGCGCGCACGAAAGTCGCGGTCATTTTCGAGTGGTCCGCGTCGATGTAGTCAGGCACATCACGCTCGGCCAAAGCAACGGCTTCCAGAACAACAGCCAGCTGCTTGGACTTGTCACGTACTTCGATTACGTCGCCTTCTTTGACGCGGTAGCTGGGGATGTTGACCCGCTTGCCGTTCACTTTGACGTGTCCGTGGTTCACGAACTGACGTGCAGCAAACACGGTCGGCACGAACTTGGCGCGGTAAACAACAGCGTCCAGACGGCGCTCCAGCAGACCGATCAGGTTTTCACCAGTATCACCGTTCACACGGACGGCTTCTGCGTAGATGCGGCGGAACTGTTTCTCGGTCAGGTCGCCATAGTAACCTTTCAGCTTCTGCTTGGCGCGCAGCTGCAGACCGAAGTCCGACAGTTTACCCTTGCGGCGCTGACCGTGCTGACCGGGGCCGTATTCGCGGCGGTTGACCGGGGATTTCGGACGACCCCAGATGTTTTCGCCCATCCGGCGGTCGATTTTGTGCTTGGCAGACGTGCGTTTGGTCACGGCTGATCTCCTTCTTAAGGTCGAGGTCCAGACGGACCACTATGAAGGGCGTTGTCCTCTTGAGGTTTCCCCCATGACAGGCATCCCCTTGCGGGGGCCACCAACACCAATGAAGCCGCGCTTATATCCGCGAAACCGGCAGAGTCAACACACCATGCCATGCAACATTGGAATTTCCATTGAAATCGAGGTTTACCTGCGGGTCAGTCAGCTCTGCGTCCGACGGAAACCGCCCTCTGCTGATCTTGATCATCCAGGACCGGAGTGGATCGGGATGGGAACGCTATGACAGTCTCATCCATCCCGGTTGCTTCGTTCCCCTGGCCCGCAGATTCGGCGACTTCACTAATCCAGAAATCCTGATCCCGCTCCGGGCAATCCCCTTCGAAGACCAGCATCGGGGCTGATTCGCCAGCAACTGGGAACAACGCCGCTGTGAAAGTTTGCGCACCGTTGGTCAACACAAGCAGGCCACTCGCTTCCTCTGAAAGGTTTTGAACATGCACGCAATGGCTCAGCGTCGCTAAGTCGGAACCAATGTCGTCGGCTCCTTCCAGCATCTGCACAGAGGAATTCTTCAAAAATCGTGCCTGTCCGCGCCACGACCAGGCAGCTCCGACGCTCAAAAAGGACAAGGGCGCTGCCTCAAGTCCATCGATTTCCGTTTGCCTCCAAAAAATGGCTATACGACCGCTTTGTCCGGTTCTCATATTACCGCCTGTACCCTTAAACCCATCACTGCGTACTGGGCTACCCTTATCAACGTAAATTAAGGCGGAAAAGAGACGTTAATGTAATGTTAACGAAATTGTGGCCTTTGAGATTCAGCTATTGACTTCTGGCGGGGTATTTTCCCGCCAGAATCGATCAACTTTTGTTGATTTAGGATTTCTAACTCAGCCACACTTGGAATGCCCGCAACTGCGGCAGGTCATGCAACCTTCGATCATCACCATATCGAATTGACCACAGGACGGGCAGGCTTTGCCGCGTGGCGCATCCATATTGACCACCTGCGCCTGAGGGTCGGATTTCAGCCCCATGCCTTCCCCTTCAAGAAAGCCGATATTGATCAGGTGCTGCTCGATCACGCCACCAATCGCGGCCAGGATCGACGGGATGTATTTGCCCTGAACCCAGGCTCCGCCGCGCGGGTCAAACACAGCCTTCAACTCTTCGACCACAAAGGACACATCCCCGCCCCGCCGGAACACAGCCGAGATCATCCGGGTTAGCGCCAGCGTCCAAGCGTAGTGTTCCATGTTCTTCGAGTTGATGAACACCTCGAACGGGCGACGCCGACCGCCGATGACAATGTCATTGATGGTCAGATAGATCGCGTGCTCGCTATCGGGCCACTTCAGTTTATAGGTCGACCCCTCCAACGCCTGCGGACGATCCAAAGGCTCGGACATGTACACGACTTCGCCTCCATCGACCTCATGCGGCGCAGCGGCGCTTTCGCCCGGCGCAGTGTCGGCACTTTCCGAAACGGTCAGCACCGACCCGGTCACGTCATTCGGTCGATAGGTGGTGCAGCCTTTGCACCCCTGATCCCACGCCTGCATGTAAACATCCTTGAACGCGTCAAAGCTGATGTCCTCGGGGCAGTTGATCGTCTTGGAAATCGAACTGTCGATCCATTTCTGCGCCGCGGCCTGCATCTTGACGTGATCGGACGGTGGTAGCGTCTGCGCATTGACGAAATAGTCGGGCAATTCCGCGTCCCCGAACTTGTCACGCCACATCTGCACGGCATAGTCCACCACCTCTTCCTCGGTGCGCGAGCCGTCTTTCTGCAGAACTTTGCGCGTATAGGCATAAGCAAAGACCGGCTCGATTCCCGATGACACGTTCCCAGCGTAAAGGGAAATCGTCCCTGTGGGCGCAATCGAGGTCAGCAATGCATTGCGGATGCCATGTTCACGGATCGCATCGCGCACATCCTCGTCCATTTGCTGCATCGTGCCGCTGGCCAGGAATTTCTCGGCATCGAACAAGGGGAACGCCCCTTTTTCCTTCGCCAAGTCCACCGACGCCAGATACGCGGCGCGGGCGATCGCGTGCAGCCAGCGCTCGGTCTGACGCGCCGCCTCGTCCGAGCCATAGCGCAGGCCCTTCATCAACAATGCATCGGCCAGACCTGTCACACCCAGCCCGATGCGGCGTTTGGCTTGCGCTTCGGCCGCCTGCTCCGGCAGCGGGAATTTCGACGCGTCGACCACATTGTCCATCATGCGTACGGCGGTGGCGACCAGATCCTGCAATGCGGCCTCATCCAGGTGTGCCGCATCCTCAAAAGGTTCAGCTACCAATCGCGCAAGGTTGATCGAGCCCAGCAGACACGCGCCATATGGCGGCAGGGGCTGTTCACCACATGGGTTGGTGGCGGCGATTGTTTCCACATAGCTCAGGTTGTTGGCCTGGTTGATGCGGTCGATGAAGATCACGCCCGGCTCGGCATAGTCATAGGTGGCCTGCATGATCTTGTTCCACAGATCGCGCGCCTGAACGGTGTGATAGACCTTTTCACCAAAGACCAGATCCCACGGGCCGTCGGCTTTGACGGCTTCCATGAAAGGGTCGGTCACCAGCACCGACATATTAAACATGCGCAGGCGGGCCGGGTCGGATTTGGCTGTGATAAACTGTTCGATATCTGGGTGATCGCAGCGCATGGTGGCCATCATCGCACCCCTGCGCGAACCCGCCGACATGATAGTGCGGCACATCGCGTCCCACACATCCATGAACGACAACGGCCCCGAGGCATCGGCGGCCACCCCATGCACATCAGCCCCACGCGGGCGGATGGTCGAGAAATCATAGCCGATCCCCCCACCCTGCTGCATGGTCAACGCAGCCTCTTTCAGCATGTCAAAGATACCGCCCATGCTGTCGGGAACGGTTCCCATGACAAAACAGTTGAACAGGGTCACCTGCCGTGCAGTACCTGCGCCCGCAGTGATACGACCTGCGGGCAGGTATTTGAAATCTTCCAGCGCTTCAAAGAACTTATCTTCCCAATGCCCCTGATCTTTTTCCACTCGTGCCAAATCGCGGGCAATGCGCCGCCAGCTGTCTTCGACTGTCTGGTCGATCGGTGTGCCATCCGCCTGTTTGAAGCGGTATTTCATGTCCCAGATCTGCTCGGCGATGGGGGCGGCAAAGCGGCTCATTGGTGATTCCCTGTACTGAAAGAGGTATCCAGACTATCCTAAATCACACGTCCACCACAACACCTTGATGACGCCGGTCATCAGGCTACAATATAAAGGTGGGCCTTGGGACGACTCTGTGGGAAAGCTGTGGATAAGTACGTAAACCTGATAAAACTCTCGGTCGGATCGGAAAGTGTAGACACGCTGATCGCGTGGCAGGACAGCCGTAAACCGCTGTACGAGGATGGTTGCCCGCGCCATGTCACCCGCATGTGGCCCAAGCGCGAGGCCGAGATTTTGAACGGCGGGTCAATTTATTGGGTGATCAAGGGTGTAATCCAATGCCGTCAGCGCATTCTGCGGCTGGATGAGGTGCGCGGTGAGGACGGCATCCGCCGATGCGCCATCGTGCTTGATCCAGAGGTGCACCGTACGCAAACCGCTCTGAAGCGCCCGTTTCAGGGCTGGCGCTATTTGAAACCCGAAGACACCCCTGCCGATCTGCCACAAGGGCGCGAGCAGGACGACGCCCTGCCCGATGATTTGAACCGCGCGCTGGCCGAAATCGGAGTGCTTTGATCAGGTCAGGTGATCCAGTAACTTGGATAGAACCGCTTTGTCATCGGCTGAATAGTTGGGCACCCTGCTGCGCCACAGAGTCGCCTGCGACCGTAAGATCACTCCGTCCGACAGAATCTTCAGGTGATTGGCGCGGAGTGTTTCACCCGTCGAGGTGATATCGGCAATCGCTTCGGCCGTTTCATTCATCACCGTGCCTTCGGTCGCGCCCTGGCTATCCACCAAGGTGTAATCGGCGACGCCCGCATCGGTCAGAAATTCGCGCACCAGCCGGTGGTACTTTGTGGCAATCCGCAAGCGGTGACCGTGGGTCTTTCGAAAGGCCGCCGCAGCGGCGTCCAGATCGTCCAGCGTGTCGACATCCACCCAGCAGGCCGGTGTCGCAATGATGAGGTCAGCCTTACCGAAGCCCAGCTGTGACACCTCTTCCACCTGCTGTTCCCAGCGCGGCAACTTTTCCTGCACCAGATCAATACCGGTCACGCCCAGATGAATGCGCCCAGCCGCCAGTTCGCGCGGAATTTCCCCTGCAGACAGCAGAATCAGCGATACGCCCTCAATCCCTTCGACCTTGCCAGCATATTCCCGGTCCGAACCACTGCGCGATAAGGTGATGCCACGCTTTTCGAACCACGAGAAAGTCTTTTCCATCAACCGGCCCTTCGAGGGCACGCCCAGTTTCAGGCTCATTGCGCGCCCTCCTCGATTTCCAAGATCAGGTCAGGGCGCAGCACGCCACCCACAGCAGGGATTTCATCACCGTTGCCCAATTGCCGGGTCAGCGCATCATACCGCCCGCCTGTGGCAACCGGAGGCAGGTCCGGGCGTCCCTCGGCATAAAAGCCAAAGACGAACCCGTCGTAATATTCCATGGATGTACGGCCATAGGCTGCTTCGAAGTCCAGCCGCTCGACATCGACGCCACGCGCCTGCAATGCGGCCACGCGTGTCTCAAGACGGTCCAGCGCCGGGGTAATCTGCGGCAGGTCTACCGCCACATCGCGCAGTTGCTCTAACGCAAAAGGCATGGTTTCGCGCACGTTGAGCAAAGTTTCCAACCCGCCTAGTTCGCTGTCGGAAATCGGCGGGATGTCGCGGTCTTCGCGCAAGGCTTCGATCCGCGCCTCAATCTCGCTTGCGCGGCGTTTGCCGATCATCGGCACATCAATGGCCAGCGGGTCCTGGGAATCCAGCAAGGCATCACGGCCTTCTGGCACCGGCTTGCGCCCTGCAAACCGATCCAGCAGATTGCGGAAACGACGCGGATGCCACAGGTGCCGCATCAGGGCGGCCTTGCGGCGATCCGTGGTGCGTAGGCCCTGAACCGCAGCCATCAGGATACCAATATCGCCGGTTGCCGCACGCAACGGCAGCCCGCGCAGCTGAAGGGCGAACAGCGAAAAAACCTCGGCATCTGCGCCCGAGGGATCGTCGCGGTCAAAGACCTCGTACCCCACCTGAATGTATTCGTTTGACCGATCCGGGTCGTGCTCCTGACGGCGGAACACCTCACCGGAATAAGTATAGCGCGCGGGCTCAGCCCCATCGCTCATGTGCATCTGCACGACTGGCAGCGTGAAATCTGGGCGCAGCATCTGCTCGCCGCGCAGCGCATCCGAGGTCACATAGGCGCGGGCACGGATATCTTCACCATAGAGGTCCAGCAGCGTTTCGGCTGGTTGCAACAGGGGCGGGTCGACGACCTGTGCACCAGCGGCCTCGAACCGGACCCGCATCATCGCGGCGCGGGCTTGTATCAAGGAACGGTTGGCCATGGATCAGTCCTGACTGTCCAGAATTTCGCGCACCTTGGCGACCAGATCGCCACGCGGCACTTCAAACTGGCTTGGGCGTTCTTTCCATTCCTCCAGCGTGGCGCTTTCGGCGATCTTCGCACCCAGGATCAGGTCTTTGATCTGTACGATGCCATTGGCCTTTTCATCGCCGCCTTCAATCACCGCGATCGGAGAGTTTCTCTTATCCGCATACTTCAGCTGATTGCCAAAGTTCTTGGGATTGCCCAGATAGACCTCGGCCCGGATGCCAGCATTGCGCAGCTCGGCCACCATAGTCTGATAGTCGGCCATCCGATCCCGGTCCATGACAGTCACAACGACGGGGCCTGTCGCCTGCGCAGCGATCCGACCCTTTTCGCGCAACGCGGCCAGCAAACGGTCGACGCCGATGGAAATACCGGTCGCAGGCACTTCCTGCCCGGTAAATCGCTTGACCAGATCGTCATAGCGACCACCGCCAGAGACCGACCCGAACTGCCGCTTGCGGCCTTTCTCGTCGAAAATCTCAAAGGTCAGTTCGGCCTCATACACCGGCCCGGTATAGTAACCGAGGCCACGCACGACTGAAGGGTCAATCTCGATCCGATCCGCACCGTAGCCGCCCGCATCCAGCAACGCGCCGATCTGTTCCAGTTCGGCAATACCATCGGCACCAATCTTGCTGTCACCGACAGCAGCACGCAGGTTGGCCAATGTCCCAGCGGTGTCTGCGGCTTTCGAAGTCAGGAAAGCAATCACTGGTTCAGCCTGAGCGTCGCTGAGGCCCACGCCGTCGATAAACGCCCCCGAGGCATCCAGACGGCCTTTGGTCAGCAACTCGCGCACGCCCTGCTCACCCACCTTGTCGAACTTGTCGATGGTGCGCAGGACATTGTCGCGGGCAGCAGCGTCTTCGCCCAGACCCATCGCCTCAAGCACGCCGTTCAGAACTTTGCGGTTGTTGACCCGTACCAAGTAGTCGCCGCGCGGGATGCCCACGGTTTCCAGCGTGTCCGACAACATGGCGCAAATTTCGGCATCGGCCGCCATCGAGGCCGTACCCACAGTATCCGCGTCACACTGATAAAACTGACGATAGCGTCCCGGACCCGGCTTTTCGTTGCGCCAGACCGGGCCCATCGCATAGCGGCGATAGGGCGTCGGTAGATCATTGCGGTGCTGCGCATAGACACGGGCCAGTGGCGCGGTCAGGTCATAGCGCAGGGCCATCCAGTCGCCCTTGTCATTCTCGTCCACTTCCTGCCACGCGAACACACCCTCGTTCGGGCGATCCACGTCGGGAAGGAACTTGCCCAGCGCCTCAACGGTCTCAACCGCGCTGCTCTCTAAGGCATCAAAACCATATCGATGATAGACGTCCGCAATAGCCCGCAGCATCTCGGTGCGCTGCGTGACTTCCTGGCCGAAATAGTCGCGGAACCCTTTTGGCGTTACTGCCTTGGGGCGGGGCTGTTTCTTGGGCTTGGCCATGTGGGGCGTCCTTGGGCGTTTAGTGTTCCGCGCGCGGTCTATCCCATGGCCCGCATCGGGGCAAGGCGCGCTTTCGCTGGCCTTGGGCCTCACGTGTCGCTATGACCGGCAAAGAAGGAGTCCCCCATGCAGCATCTGGAAGAGCAGATCGCCCATCTGACCCGCACGGTCGAAGACCTGAACGCAATCGTCACCCAGCAACAGGACGAGATCGACCGCCTGACCCGCCGGGTCGAGATGCTGATGCGCCGCGAAGGCGAACGGGCGCAAGAAGGGTCCGGCGGGGTTGTGCTGGGCGACGAACGCCCACCGCATTATTGAGGTTTTGTCTATGGCAAGCGAAGCGAACTCCGATCCCTGCGTCTGGATTTCCACGACGGTGAACAATATCAACGAAGTTCAGGGCACAATACGCAGAGAATTTGGTAAAACGTGGAGAGCGGAACACTCACCAGAAGACGTTGAGTGGTCAAAGAGGATGGTTCGCGAGTCGGACCTTGGCTGGAAACGAGGCGACATCCTGACCAAGGAACAGGTAGGTGACGTTTGGTATTTCAATACACATCCAGAATATACAGAACCGCCGTTTATCAATGGCGGAGGTTATCCGTTGGTTTCCGAGTCCGCAAAAGCCGTTCTTGAACAGTTTGACCTGGGGGAAACAGTCTTTCACCCCCTGACCCTGATGGATTCAGGCGAAACGCGACTATCAACGCCCGAGCCATACTATTTGCTGAACGTGGGCAATAAACGGTCAATGGGCAACTATGAGGCACTTGGTCCGGAAGGTGAAGTTAATGCGCCTCTTGTTAGTATCGCAAATGGTGTCGTCTATTTACCTAGCCACTATAAAGAGGCCCAACTCGTTGTTAACCCCGACGCCTTGACTGGTCCGGATATCTGGCTGGACCCAAAAGTTCCCTCGCTTCTATTCCTGTCCGACCAACTCGTCACCGGCCTCAAAGAGGCCGGAATGGACAAAGGTTGGGGTCTGGTCCGTTGCGCAGTGGGCACGCTCTAGCGCGCCCAAATCGCCAGCTATTCAAAACCCCAGCGTCGTTTTCACCGCATCGTCGACCACTCCACCCAAGAGGGCATGCTTATCCGCGGCGCATCCTTCGGACAACGCGGCTATGAAGGCTTCACGCAGCTGGGCCTTTTCCTCGTCCGTAGTCGCATGGTCTTCGATATTGATCTGGCGATTGTAAAGCGAAAGAGCCGTCATCTTACCAACAACCTCTACAACAAAGGCTTCATCCCCGTCCGCCTCCTCGGCAATCGAAGCGCAGGTATAGTGCATCACAGGCAATGCGTCCTGCACCATCTGTTCAGCAGCCTCATCGGCCGTCGCCAAACACGGGGCCGCCAGGATCGCGGCGCAAACAAGCATTCTGAATCTAACAAACCGCATCACAATCACTTCCAGTTATGTCCGATAATGGCCCCGGCCACGCCACCGATGGCTGCACCCTTGCCGTCGCCGATCAACGCACCCACGCCCGCTCCGATCAAAGCGCCTTCGATCGTTTGCTTTTTCTTCTTGTCATCCTTGTCATCTGCCAGCGACCCGGACGCCACCGCCAGTGACGCAGCGGCTGCCAATGCAAATGTTCTGAACCCAATAGCTGTAATTGCCATAGCTGTGCCCTCCTGTGACACACCCCGAAACGGGGCATAAGTCCAGCCTAGCGGCGCAAAAACACTGTGGCAACAAAAGGGTGGGTCAGATTTCCTCTACCATGGTGACGCCATCCAAAGATTTAATGGCCCCCTTGATCTGCGGGCTGATCGGGAAATCCTGTCCCAGTTCCATCTCAACATCCCCCGGCAGACCGGGATCCAGCAGACAGATGTGGATCGGCCCTTTGGCCGCGCGCTTGGCTGCACCAGCCGCGTCTTCTAGAACCTTGGCGACCGTCGGAAGCACCTCGGGGACGTCAACAAATATTCGCAACCCCGTTGCGCCTGCTTCGGCAACTACAGAATCAACCGGCCCAACAGAATTCGCAAGCAACTTGAGCTGATCGGATTCCATTTCGGCTTTGACGGTCAGCACCACTTGCGATCCGGTCTCTAGAAACTCGCGCGATTTCTCCAGGGTCTCCGAGAACAGCGTGACCTCGTACGCCCCACTTGGATCAGACAATTGCGCAAAAGCAAAGCGGTTGCCCTTGGCCGATTTGCGTTCCTGACGCCCAGACACCACACCGGCCATCTTGGCAATGAACGGGCCCGAGCGCGCCTGTTCCGTCACCTCATCCAATGTCATGACCTTCTTGCGTTTCAGCGCGGGCATGTAGTCGTCCAGCGGGTGACCGGACAGGTAGAAACCGATGGCTTTGAACTCTTCGCTCAGGCGCTCCGCAGGCAGCCAGTCCGGCGTCTGCGACAGGCGGGGTTCGGGCAGGTCGTCGCCAGCCTCACCGAACAATGATACCTGGTTCGAGTTCTTTTGGTCGTGGATCGCCGCCGAGTACTGTACCAGCGGATCAAGGCTTTCGAACACACGGCGGCGGTTTTTATCAAGCTGGTCGAATGCTCCGGCCCGCGCCAACATTTCAAGCGGGCGTTTGCCGACTTTCTTCAGGTCCACCCGGCGGGCAAAGTCGAACAGGTTGACGAATGGCTTATCGCCTCGGCCATCAACCACAAGGGTCATGGCCTCGGCGCCCACGTTCTTGAGCGCGCCCAGCGCATAGACCAACTGCCCGTCGACCACATCAAAGGTTGACAGGGATCGGTTCACGCAGGGCGGCACGTAGGGCAGCTCTAACCCCTTGCGAACCTCTTCGAAATACACGGCCAGTTTGTCGGTCAGATGGATATCGCAGTTCATGACACCCGCCATGAACTCGACCGGGTGGTTCGCCTTCAGCCAACCGGTTTGATAGCTGACCACCGCATAGGCGGCGGCGTGGGACTTGTTGAAACCATAGTTGGCGAATTTTTCCAACAGGTCGAAAACCTCAGAGGCTTTCTTGGCATCCACGCCATTCTCACCCGCGCCCTTTTCGAATTTGGGGCGTTCGGCATCCATCGCCTCTTTGATCTTCTTACCCATCGCGCGGCGCAACAGGTCCGCGCCACCAAGGCTGTACCCAGCCATCACCTGCGCGATCTGCATCACTTGTTCCTGATAGACGATGATGCCTTGGGTTTCCTCAAGGATGTGGTCGATCAGAGGATGTACTGATTCAATCTTGCGAAGCCCATTCTTGACCTCGCAGTAGGTGGGGATGTTCTCCATTGGCCCCGGGCGATAGAGCGCCACAAGCGCCACGATATCCTCAATACACGTGGGCTTCATGCGTTTCAGCGCATCCATCATACCCGACGATTCCACCTGGAACACCGCTACGGTTTTGGCGGCTGAATAGAGCTTATACGTCGCTTCGTCATCCAGCGGGATAGCGTTGATCTGGTTTTCGGCCCCCTCGGCGGGCTCATACAGTTCCGTGCTATCGGCGGCGATGTGCAGGGGTCGCCCGGATTTGAAGATCAGATCCATCGCATTCTGGATTACAGTCAGGGTTTTCAGGCCCAAGAAGTCGAACTTGACGAGACCGGCCTGTTCCACCCATTTCATATTGAATTGGGTTGCAGGCATATCCGAACGCGGATCTTGATACAGCGGCACCAGCGCGTCCAGCGGACGGTCCCCAATCACTACCCCCGCCGCGTGGGTCGAGGCGTTCCGCAACAGACCCTCGACCTGCTGGCCATAGGTAAGCAGCCGGTCCACGACCTCTTCACTGCGGGCCTCTTCGCGCAGGCGGGGTTCGTCTTTCAACGCTTTTTCGATGGAGACGGGTTTGACACCCTCGACCGGGATCATCTTGGACAGACGATCCACCTGGCCATAGGGCATTTGCAACACCCGACCGATATCGCGTACAGCGGCCTTGGACAGCAAGGCACCAAAAGTGATGATCTGCCCCACCTTATCGCGCCCGTATTTCTGCTGCACATAGCGGATCACCTCTTCACGGCGGTCCATGCAAAAGTCGATATCGAAGTCGGGCATAGAAACCCGTTCGGGGTTCAGGAACCGTTCGAACAGCAGTGAATAACGTAGCGGATCAAGGTCCGTGATGGTCAGAGCATAGGCCACCAGCGAGCCCGCACCCGAACCCCGCCCCGGCCCCACCGGGATGTCTTCGTCTTTCGCCCATTGGATAAAGTCAGCAACGATCAGGAAATAGCCGGGAAACCCCATGCCTTCGATTATGTCCAGTTCGAAATCCAGCCGTTCCTGATATTCCTCGGGCGTCACCGCATGCGGGATCACCGCCAAACGTTTTTGCAGACCCTCATTGGCGATGCGGCGCAATTCGGCGACCTCGTCATCGGCGAATTTCGGCAGGATCGGGTCGCGGCGATAAGCCATGAAGGCGCATCGTTTGGCGATTTCCACCGTATTCTCGATCGCCTCGGGCAAATCGGCGAACAGTGTCACCATTTCCTGCTGCGACTTGAAGTAATGCTGCGCAGTCAGACGGCGGCGCCCGTCCTGCTGATCGACATACGCCCCTTCGGAAATACAGATCAGCGCATCATGGGCCTCGTACATGTCCGAGGTGGGAAAAAAGACATCATTGGTGGCGACCAGCGGCAGGTTCTTGGCATAGGCCATTTCGACATGCCCACGCTCGGTCAGGTGTTCGGCCTCGGGCTGACCACCCTCGCCCGGATGGCGTTGCAACTCGATGTAAAGACGATCAGGGAACATGCCCGCCAGCCGATCCACCAAAGCCTCAGCCGCCGGGCGTTGGCCTTGCTGCAGTAACACACCCACCGGCCCGTCCGGCCCACCTGTCAGGCAGATCAGGCCGTCCGAGTGCTGTGCCAGTTCTTCCAAAGTGACTTGCGGAAGCTGTCCGCCCTTGTCCACATAAAGACAGGAGCTCAGCTTCATCAGGTTCTCATATCCGACCTCGGACTGCGCCAGCAGCACCAGCGGAGCCGGGATTTTCGGCTTTTCACCTGGCTGCGCATGCACATAGGTCAGATCAACCTGGCACCCCATAATCGGTTGCACCCCTGCCCCGCTTGCGGTGACCGAAAACTCCAAAGCCGAGAACATGCTGTTGGTGTCGGTCACGGCGACGGCTGGCATCTCCATTTTTTCGCATAATGCGGGCAGTTTTTTTAGCCGTACGGCGCCTTCCAGCAGGGAATATTCGGTGTGAACGCGGAGGTGAATGAATCGTGTGGTGCTGCTCATACCACCTACGCTATCCCAGCCAGCGGCGCGGCAAAAGCGGGAACCGATGCTTTTGAAAGCTTAAAAAATCAAAACCGATTGTTCGGTTTTTACAGAAGGTGCTTCGGGCAGAAATTCGTTGGATTGACAGAAAACACTTTAATTTCAGATGCCTGAATATTACAGAAACCCGGTGTTTTTTCGCAAAACGGTCCTAATGGTACATCATATAGGCGGTTTTTCTTGCCAGATAACCTGCCCTGTTTCTAACATCTGATGGCAAGCTTTCCGCCCGCCACTCTTTCTACGTCGCATCGAAGGAGGGCCACAGGGGCGCAACCGGGTAAGGCGACGGGTTTCTCGAATGGATATCACGTTTCTTCTGAACGGAGAGACAGTGGAACTGGCGGATGTCGATCCGACAGCGACCCTGCTGGATTGGCTACGCGAGGATCGGGGCCTGACCGGTACCAAGGAAGGCTGCAACGAAGGTGATTGCGGGGCTTGCACCGTCATGGTCACGGATGAAAGCGGCGCCAAGGCGCTGAATTCCTGCATCCTGTTTTTACCGCAACTGCACGGCAAAGCGGTTCGTACCGTCGAAGGTGCAAGCGGCCCAAATGGCGAAGCCCATCCGGTGCAGCAGGCCATGGTTGATCTGCATGGATCGCAGTGCGGCTTTTGCACCCCCGGTTTCGTGATGTCCATGGTGGCCAGTCATTCAAACGACGCAAAGGACCATGACACGCAGTTAGCGGGGAACCTTTGTCGCTGCACCGGATACGCCCCGATCATCCGCGCGGCCAAAGCCGCCGAAGAACACCCCGTGCCCGTCTGGGTCAAGGACAAACCTGTTTCTACACCTGCCACGATGCCCATGTTGCCGGGCTCCTCTGACGAATTGGCCGCGGTCTATGCCGAACACCCAGATGCCACTCTGGTCGCGGGCGCAACCGATGTAGGACTGTGGGTCACCAAGCAATTGCGCGATCTTGATCCGGTGATCTTCCTGAACCGCTGTGACGATCTGAAAGACATTACAATAACCGACGATGAAATTCGTTTTGGGGCCATGGTCGATATGAACCGCATGGGTGAGGCGCTGACCGATCTGCACCCCTCGTACGCCGAGATGATCCGCCGATATGCCAGCGTTCAGGTGCGCCACGCGGCCACCGTCGGCGGCAACATCGCCAATGGCTCCCCCATCGGGGACAACCCGCCCGCGCTGATTGCCCTGAACGCCACCCTGCATCTGCGCAAGGGCAACGACCGCCGTTCGATACCGCTGGAGGAGTTCTTCATCGACTACGGCAAGCAGGACCGCAGCCCCGGCGAGTTTGTTGAGGCCGTCAGCTTCCCCCGTCAGGCGGATCGCCTGAAGGCTTATAAGATCAGCAAACGGTTCGATCAGGATATCTCGGCCGTGTGTGGCTGTTTCAACATCACCGTTTCAAATGGTGTCGTCGACCAGGCGCGCATCGCCTTTGGTGGCATGGCCGGCGTCCCAAAACGCGCCACTCAAGTCGAGGCCGTGTTGAACGGCAATCCATGGGCACGTGAAACGGTGCATACTGCGATGCTGGCCTTTAACGATGACTTTACACCAATGACGGATATGCGCGCCTCGGCCACCTATCGGCTTGAGACGGCCAAGGCGCTGCTGGAAAGGTATTACCTTGAAGATCAGGGTCACGTGACCAACGTGCTGGAGGTGTCGGCATGAGCGTGACAAAACCCCTCCCCCACGACGCAGCGCCGTTTCATGTGTCCGGCACCGCCCGCTACGTAGATGACATTCCGACGCCCAAGGGAACGCTGTATCTGGCGTTCGGTATGAGCCCGATTGCCAAGGGCAAGATTACCGCGATGGATTTGTCCGCGGTCAAAGCAGCCGAAGGCGTCGAGATGGTCATGACGGCCGAAGACCTGCCTTTTGCCAACGATGTCTCGCCCTCGATCCATGATGAGCCGCTGCTGTCTGACGGCACCGTTCACTATATCGGCCAGCCCGTTTTTCTAGTGGTCGCCACCAGCCATCTGGCCGCCCGCAAGGCCGCACGACTGGGCAAGATCGACTATGACGAAGAAACCCCAATCCTGACGGTCGAAGAGGCGCTTGCTGCCAATAGCCGGTTCGAGGAAGGCCCGCGCATTTATGCCAAGGGCGACGCGGATGCGGCTATCGCGGGCGCGACCCATGTGATCGACGGGGGCTTTGAGCTCGGCGGACAGGAACATTTCTATCTGGAGGGTCAGGCGGCCTTAGCCGTGCCGAACGAAGGTGCGGATATGCTGGTGCATTCCTCAACACAGCACCCGACCGAGATTCAGCACAAGGTTGCCGACGCTTTGGGCGTTCCTATGCACGCCGTCCGGGTCGAAACCCGCCGGATGGGCGGAGGGTTCGGCGGCAAGGAAAGCCAGGGCAACGCGCTGGCCGTGGCTTGTGCCATCGCCGCGCGTGTAACCGGCAAGGCCTGCAAGATGCGCTATGACCGCGACGATGACATGGTCATCACCGGCAAGCGCCATGCGTTCCGGATTTCGTATCGCGCAGGCTTTGATGAGCATGGCCATATTCAGGGCGTGTCCTTCCTGCAATACGCCATCTGCGGCTGGGCGCAGGACCTGTCCCTGCCGGTCGCTGACCGTGCCATGCTGCATTCGGACAATGCCTATCTGCTGCCTAATGCGCGGATTGAAAGCCACCGTTTGAAAACCAACACCCAATCCGCCACCGCCTACCGCGGATTTGGCGGCCCGCAGGGTATGATCGCGATTGAACGGGTCATGGACCATGCCGCTTATGAATTGGGTCTGGACCCGGTCGAGCTGCGCCGCCGGAACTATTACGACCCTGCCCATCCGCCAACCATGGAACAGGAACATCTGGCGAAGCGTCCTTTGGTACGCGTCGATCCGCACGAGGATCTGACAAGCTTGGGTGCCGTCGAGCAGGTTGAGACCGCTCCGCCCGTCCGCCCGGTGCCGGAAGGCGGCAATACAACGCCCTACGGCATGGAAGTCACCGATTTCGAACTGCACGGTATGACCGAAGCGCTACTGAAATCCAGTGATTATGTTGCGCGCAAGGCGGCGATCGCGGCGTGGAACGCCGAAAACAGCGTGATCAAAAAAGGCATCGCTTTCTCTCCGGTCAAATTCGGGATTTCCTTCACGCTGACCCACCTGAACCAGGCGGGTGCGCTGGTGCATGTGTATCAGGACGGTTCGGTCCACTTGAACCATGGCGGCACCGAGATGGGTCAAGGTCTGTTCCAGAAAGTGGCGCAGGTTGCGGCCTCGCGCTTTGGCATTCCGCTCGAGTTGGTAAAGATCACCGCCACAGACACGGCCAAGGTGCCGAATACCTCTGCCACGGCCGCGTCTTCGGGCAGTGACCTGAACGGCATGGCGGTGAAGGCCGCGTGCGACACGATCCGCAACCGAATGGCTGACTATCTGGCCGAACGGCATCAGGCTGATCCGTCAACGGTCACCTTTACGGACGGTCATGTCTCGGTCGGCGAAGAACGCTATACCTTCGCCGAAGCCGCTGCATTGGCGTATCAAGGGCGCATCAGTCTGTCGGCAACCGGGTTCTACAAGACGCCTAAGATCGAATGGGACCGGATCAAGGGCCGGGGCCGCCCGTTTTACTACTTTGCTTATGGTGCTTCGATCACCGAGGTTGCCGTCGACACATTGACCGGAGAGAACCGCATTCTGCGCACCGACATCCTGCATGACGCGGGTGCGTCGCTGAACCCGGCACTGGATATCGGGCAGGTAGAAGGCGGCTATGTGCAAGGCGCAGGCTGGCTGACGACCGAAGAACTGGTCTGGGACGGCAAGGGCAACCTGCGCACGCATGCACCGTCAACCTACAAAATCCCCGCCTGTTCGGACCGACCCGACATTTTCAACGTCGCACTCTGGGACGGACAGAACCGCGAAGACACGATCTATCGCTCAAAAGCGGTGGGTGAGCCGCCCTTTATGTTGGGAATTTCCGCCTGGCTGGCACTGTCCAACGCGGTGGCGGCTTGTGGAGAAAGCTATCCGGCACTGGATGCGCCTGCCACGGCCGAAGAAGTCTGGCGCGGCGTTCAAAGGGTGAAGGGAGGCATCTGATGGGATTCGACCTGGAGGCTTTGAGGGAGGCGGTCAAAACCCACGGGAAAGTAACTCGGGTGGTCATCGCGGCGATCAAAGGGTCGTCCCCACGCGAAGTTGGGGCCGCTATGCTGGTTTGGAAGGATGGGCAAAGCGGTACAATCGGGGGTGGCGTACTTGAATACGAAGCAGCCCAGGCCGCACGAACCCAAATCGTATCCTCGCGCCTGACGCATCATGCGCTTGGCCCAGACATGGGGCAGTGCTGCGGCGGCGCGGTCTCGTTGTTTAGCGAAGTCTTTGACGCCAAGGCGGTGAACACTCTGGACGATACGGTCATCGCAAGAACGGCAGCGGGCAGTGACATGCCCTTGTCTGTCAAACGCCTGCTGGCGGCTGCGCGCGGTCAGGGTATCGCGCCCGATCCGCAACTGATCGACGGCTGGATGGTTGAACCGGTACACAAACCGGCCCGCAATCTGTGGATCTGGGGTGCAGGTCATGTCGGCCGCGCGCTGGTGAATGTTCTGTACCCGCTGCCTGACCTTGCCATCACATGGGTCGACACTGCACCTGAGCGTTTTCCGAACACGGTTCCAAACGGAGTAACAGTGGTTCCGGTCGCAAAACCGGCCGAGCTGGTGCGCCACGCGCCGACCAATGCCGAACATCTTGTGCTGACTTATTCCCACAATCTGGACCTGGAGCTGTGCAACCGGCTGCTTTCACACGATTTCCGCTTTGCGGGGCTGATCGGCTCGGCTACGAAATGGGCGCGATTCCGGTCTCGGTTGGCAGCGCTGGGGCATATGCCCGAACGGATTAACCGGATCACCTGTCCAATCGGCGACCCCGGTTTGGGCAAACACCCGCAAATGATCGCCGTTGGCGTTGCAGCAGACCTGCTGCGTCCCACGCGGCAGAACGAATTGAAGAAGGACCTGAGCGCGTGACCACTCCACTGCTAAGCTTACAAGGTTTGACCAAGGCCTATCCCGGCGTCGTGGCCAATGATCAGGTGTCCTTTGACATCGGCGAAGGCGAAGTTCATGCCCTGCTGGGCGAAAACGGCGCGGGTAAATCCACGCTGGTGAAAATGATCTATGGGCTGGTGAAGCCCGACAGCGGCACAATGCTGCTGCGCGGTCAGGCGTTTGCGCCACCGGAACCCCGCGCCGCGCGGGCCGACGGGATCGCGATGGTGTTCCAGCACTTCTCGCTGTTTGACGCGCTGAACGTGGCTGAAAATATCGCGCTGGGGATGGAGAACCCGCCGCCGATGGGCGATCTGGCCTCGCGTATCCGCGAAGTGTCGGAAACCTATGGCCTGCCGCTGGACCCGTTCCGCACCGTTGGCGATCTTTCCGCCGGCGAGCGTCAGCGGGTCGAGATCATCCGCTGCCTGTTGCAGGGCCCCAAGCTGCTGATCATGGACGAGCCGACCTCGGTTCTGACCCCGCAAGAGGTTGAAATCCTGTTCGAAACGCTGAACAAATTGCGGTCCGAGGGCACCTCGATCTTGTATATCTCGCACAAGCTCGAAGAAATCCGTACGCTGTGCGACCACGCCACCATTCTACGTCTGGGCAAGAACGTGGGTGAGTGTGTGCCTGCTGAAACCTCGGCGCGGGATATGGCCGAGATGATGGTCGGCTCGACATTACAGACACCGGAACGCTCGGGGCGTGAATTTGGTGATGTGGCACTGGATGTCAGCGGGCTGTCCGTTCCGTCGCCCTCGGAATTTGGCACGGCTTTGAAGAACGTTCACATGACAGTCCGTAAGGGCGAGGTTCTGGGGGTCGGCGGCGTGGCTGGCAACGGTCAGGACGAGTTGCTAGGTGTGCTGTCCGGTGAAATTCAAACAACAGCAGATGCCATCAAGTTTAACGGCCAGCCGATCGGCAAGCTGGGGCCGACGGCCCGACGCAAGCTGGGTGTGCTGACCGCGCCCGAAGAACGGCTGGGCCATGCAGCGGCCCCGGACATGAGCCTGACCGAAAACGCATTGCTGACCGGTTCGGTGCGCGAAGGTTTGGAAAGCAACGGCTTTCTGAAGTGGTCAGAAACCAAAAGTTTCGCCGAGAAAATCATCAGCGCCTTCGACGTCCGCACGCCGGGGCCCGAAAATGCGGCGCGGTCATTATCAGGCGGCAACCTGCAGAAATTCGTGATCGGACGCGAGGTGTTGCAGAACCCTGACGTTCTGGTGGTGAACCAGCCTACCTGGGGCGTGGACGCGGCGGCGGCAGCCTCGATCCGGCAGTCCATTCTGGACCTGGCGGCCAAAGGAACCGCAGTCATCTGCATTAGCCAAGATCTAGATGAATTAATGGAAATCTCGGACAGCTTTGCCGCCCTCAACGAAGGGCGTCTGAGCGCGCCGCGCCCAACCACCGGCCTGACCGTGGATGAGATTGGCCTGATGATGGGCGGCGCACATGGCATGGAGGTGGCCCATGTCTAACCCATTACAAAAGAATGAAATCAGGGGGATGAGCGGATGATTGTGTTGGAGAAACGGCCGCAGCCGTCCAAGGCGTGGTCTTATGCCACCCCGCTGGTGGCAGTGTTGGCAACGATGGTGTTTGGCGGCATTCTGTTCGCCATTCTGGGCAAGAACCCTATCGAAGCCATCGGCACCATTTTCTGGGAACCTCTGTTCGGAGAATTCGCCTTTTATTACCGTCCGCAATTGCTGGTGAAAGGGGCACCTCTGGTGCTGATCGCCATTGGCCTATCGCTGGGTTTCCGCGCCGGTATCTGGAATATCGGGGCCGAGGGTCAATACATCATGGGTGCCATCTTTGGGGCCGGTGCGGGCTTGGCCTTCTATCCGCTAGAGGCGTTTTACGTCTTTCCGATCATGGTGATCGCTGGCGCGCTTGGCGGTTGGTTGTGGGCATCCATTCCGGCCTTTCTAAAGGTCCGCTTCGGCACCAATGAAATACTTGTTTCGCTGATGCTGGTGTACGTGGCCGAACAGATGCTGGCCTCGGTCTCGCTGGGCCTGCTGAAAAACCCTGAAGGCTTCGGCTTTCCAGGCTCGCGTAACCTGCAATCCTATGAAAGCGCACATAATGCGGAACTGATCGCGGGGTCCGGGATGCATTGGGGTGTCGTGACCGCGCTGATCGCGGTGATCTTTGCCTATGTCCTGCTGAACCGGCACATGTTGGGCTTCCACATCCGGCTGACCGGAGAAGCCCCTCGCGCGGCAAAGTTTGCAGGCGTGAACCCGGCGCGGCTGATCTTGTTCTGCCTGGGTCTGTCCGGCGCGCTGGCAGGGCTTGCTGGGATGTTCGAAGTGTCCGGCCCATCGGGCGTGGTCAGCATCGATTTTAACGTCGGCTATGGCTTTACCGCGATCATCGTGGCCTTTCTGGGCCGTCTGCATCCGGTGGGTATCCTGCTGGCCGGTGGCCTGATGGCGCTGACCTATATCGGCGGTGAAATCGCACAGTCTCAGCTGGGCCTGCCCGCCGCTGCCATTCAGGTGTTCCAGGGGATGCTTCTGTTCTTCCTGCTGGCTTTCGATCTCTTGACCAACTACCGCATCCGTGCGGCCCATAGCGAGGTAGCGTGACCCATGGATTTAGGTGAAATCAATCCCGTACTTCTGATCGCCTCGCTGATGGTGGCCGCAACTCCGCTGCTGTTGGCTGCAATCGGAGAGTTAGTGGTCGAGAAAGCAGGCGTCCTGAACCTTGGCGTCGAGGGTATGATGATCGTGGGTGCAATCAGCGGATTTGCGATCTCGGTCGAAACCGGCTCACCCTGGCTGGGGTTCATTGCGGCGGCCATCGGCGGCGCCGTACTGTCGCTGCTGTTTGTGCTGCTGACACAGTTCGCGCTGGCCAATCAGGTTGCAAGTGGATTGGCCCTAACCCTGTTTGGCCTGGGTTTCAGCGCCCTTCTGGGCCAAAGCTATGTGGGTATCAAGCCGCCCAGCATGGGTGACATCCACATCCCGGTGATCAGCGATATCCCGGTGATCGGCCCGATCCTGTTCCAGCATGACCCGATCCTGTATGTCGGTATCGCCCTGACAGCCGCCGTATGGGCCGTGCTGAAATACACCCGCGTCGGTCTGATCCTGCGCGCGGTGGGTGAAAACCACGATGCGGCTCACGCCTTGGGTTACAAGGTTATCAAGATCCGCATCATGGCGATCCTGTTCGGTGGCGCATGCGCGGGCCTCGGCGGAGCCTATATCAGCCTGATCCGCGTCCCGCAGTGGACCGAGGGCATGACAGCCGGTGTCGGCTGGATCGCCCTGGCTCTGGTGGTCTTCGCCAGCTGGAAGCCATGGCGCGCCTTGCTGGGTGCCTATTTGTTCGGCGGAATCACAGTGTTGCAGCTTAATTTGCAGGCGGCGGGCGTTGCCATTCCAGTCGAGTATCTGGCAATGTCGCCCTATATCATCACGATCCTTGTGCTTGTGATCCTTTCGGCCGACAAGAGCAGCGCACCTGCCTCACTAGGCCGGATCTTCCATGCCTCACACTAGGGGCCAATTAAACCAACTTGGGGAGTAACACATGAAATTCACATCACTTTTGGCAAGCGCCGCCATGGCGCTGGGTCTGGCGACAAGCGCCATGGCCGAAGACAAAACCAAAGTCGGTTTCGTCTATGTCGGCCCCGTCGGCGACGGCGGCTGGACCTATGAACACGACAAGGGCCGTCTGGCGGTCGAAGAGCATTTCGGTGACAAGGTCGAAACTGTATTCGTGGAATCAGTGCCCGAAGGCCCGGACGCTGAACGTGTGATGACTCAGATGGCGCTGGAAGGGGCTGACCTGATCTTTACCACGTCGTTCGGCTATATGGACCCGACCATCAACGTGGCCAAGAAATTCCCGAACGTGAAATTCGAGCATGCGACTGGCTACAAGACCGCCGACAACGTCTCGGTCTATTCTGCTCGCTTTTATGAAGGTCGTGCCGTTCAGGGCCACATCGCCGGTAAAATGACCGAGTCGAACATCGTCGGCTATATTGGTTCCTACCCGATCCCCGAAGTGATCCGCGGCATCAACTCGGCCTATATTCACGCCAAGAAGGTGAACCCGGATGTCGAGTTCAAGATTGTCTGGGCTTACACTTGGTTCGATCCCGCAAAAGAAGCGGACGCCGCCACCGTTCTGATCGAACAGGGCGCCGACGTGATCCTGCAGCACACTGACTCGACCGCGCCGCAGGCGGCCGCGCAAGAGGCAGGCAACGTAATCACCTTCGGGCAGGCCTCGGACATGAGCGAATACGCCCCCAAGCCGCGCGTATCCTCGATCATCGACAACTGGGCGCCATACTACATCGCGCGCACCCAGGCTGTTATGGATGGGTCGTGGGAAACCGTGAACACCTGGGACGGCATCAAAGAAGGCATGGTTGAGATTGGCGAAATCTCGGACGCGGTTCCTGCCGAAGTGAAAGAAGAAGCGCTGGCGATGAAGGCCGCCATGGCCGCAGGTGAATACCACCCCTTCACGGGTCCGCTGAAAAAGCAGGACGGCAGCGACTGGCTGGCAGAAGGCGAAACCGCCGATGACGGAACGCTGGCGGGCATGAACTTCTATGTCGAAGGGCTGGAAGGCGACATTCCGCAGTAAACCTAACAACACTCACACCGAAGGGCTGGCCATTTGGCTGGCCCTTTTTTGTTGGAGTGCGCCTTGACGAACGGGCCGGCACCAGACCTGATGGGGCCGGTGATCCATCAACGGTGGGACGAAAAACCGATGCAAACCAAGGCACAAGATCGCAGCCGCTGGTGGATACTTGGCGCGATGGGGGCCATTCTTGGCGTCATATTGCTGGATGAAACTGTCGTCAGTGTCGCGTTGCCCACCATCCGGGCCGAACTAAATCTGACGCGGTTGGATGCGCATTGGGTGGTCAATATTTACCTTTTGGTGTTGGCCTGTTTTGCCGGCGCTGCGGGACGATTGGGCGACATTTTGGGCATCCGGGTTTTGCTGAGCGTGGGCCTTCTAATCTTTGGTCTATCCTCAGCGTTGGGAGGGTTTGCCGAGAGCGGCCTGGCGCTGCTGACGGCCCGCGCGGTTCAGGGCGTTGGTGCTGCGCTGATCTTTCCCTTGTCGATGGTGGTGCTGATCCAGTCCTTCGATGAAAAGGAACGCGGTCTTGCCCTTGGTCTGTACGGCGGCATCGGAACAGTCTTTCTGTCACTGGGGCCACTGGTCGGAGGCATACTGACCGAATACCTGTCGTGGCGCTGGATTTTCTGGGTCAACCCGCCAATTGTATTGGCTGTTGCCGCGATTGCCTTGGCCTACTGGCGTGATCCACCACACCAGCCTGAACTTGGGTTTGACTGGAAGGGTCTGTTGCTGCTGGTGCCGGGTCTGGCTGCGCTGGTGTTCGGGATCATGGAGGGGCCAGATCGGGGCTGGGCCCAGCCCGAGGTGATTATGGCACTGCTTGTGGGCCTTTCGGCGTTGGCCCTGTTTGTTCAGGTGGAACGACGCATTCGCACGCCGCTGATCGTCATTTCCTTGTTCGCCAAACCTGGTTTCGCTGCGTCCAACATGATCCTTTTCACCGCGCAGTTCGGCAAGATTGCCCTGTTTGTGTTCGGCGCGTCGTATTTTCAAACCAAACTTGGCTTTTCACCGCTGGTCGCCGGGGCCGCCCTTTTGCCAATCGCGTTTCCGCAGATCTTCGTGGCCCCATTGGCCGGTAAGGTGGCCGACAGGTTTGGCACGCGCGGCCCATCGCTGACGGGCATAGCGTTGGGGACACTGGCCATCGTGCTGGTTGCGTTGGGAATGCATCTGGACGTCACGGCGCCGATCTTCGCTGGCTATGTTTTGTGGGGGTGTTGCGTACCGTTCCTGTTTGTCCCGCCCCGACGGACCATCATGCTTGCCGTGCCACAGGATCTGCACGGGCAGGCCAGCGGAATATCCATGACGTTTCAACTGTTGGGTGGCACTGTCGGCATGGCCTTAGGCAGTTCCGTCTATGCCCTCAGCAACTCATACACCATGGTATTCGGGTTTGTGGCAGGCTTCGCAGCCTGCGTTCTGGCCTATTCTTATGCCTCGCTGACCGAGGCGAAAATACCCGGCCGCGCGACTAAGTGACGGCGCGGCCGGGGTTGGTTTAATGACCGGTCAAAACCAACGTATTCACCGGCATCAGGATCAAACGCAGGCGCAGGCCCGCAGCGTGAACAACGCCAATCGTGTCGATCACATGCAGCGTTGCAGATTTCCAGAAACCCAAATCCTCATGCTCTAGCCGTTCGTGGTTGTCGGTATAGACATTGGCCAAACAGTTGCTGCCCGGCGGGATGTCATCGGCCATGCTTTTATACAGCGGCTCCATATACACCAGGATTGATCCGGGATTGGTATTGGCCTGCACATCCCGCAGCTCATCCGAAGGGCGAATTTGGCCCGAGGGGATAACATCCTGCACCTCAACCACGACCATCGGGATCACGGTGAACGGCTTGGTCATACAACCCAGCTCTCCGATCATTCCTGGCTTGATAACCTGAGCGGACATTTGGTTGAAAGCGGCCTGAAACCGGTTATGACCCGAGTGTGATGGCACCAAGATACCTGCCGGACGCAACAGAGGGCTGACATAGTCGCCGACCTGCAGGCCAAACTGTTCAATCCGGCCAGTGACCCCGGCGCTGATCACGGTTTTGTCCAGCTCGGTCAGGGCAGCGTCCAGCTGAGCGTTGGCGCTGGCCAGTTGAGCGGGGATCAGCTCCTCGATCTGCTGCACGACTGCTGCGCGCTGTGACTCGGCGGCCCGCAATTGTGCCTCACGCTCGGCCACCAGGTTTTCCAGCCGGTCAATCTCGGCCAGACGCACGGCGCTGGACCCTTCGTCCCGCAGCGTGGTGTTGCGTTCAAGATCTTCAAGCGACTGATCCAACGCAGCGCGTGCCCCGGCGATGCCAGCCTCAGCCTCGGCCAGGTCGGTCTGCGCCACCCTGAGCGATGCCTGAACCTGCGCTATATCGGCGTGCGCGGCCTCGACCATGGCTCTCTGTGTGAAATCCTCGATCCGGAAGATCGGCTGCCCCGCTGTCACGGGTTCATTGTTTTTCACATAGACCTCGGATACGCGACCACCCAGTTGTGGCAGGATCGTCACGGTGCGGAAATACGAGGCCGCGGTTTTGCTGGCGGGATGAAAATAAAACAGCGTGGTGATCACCGTCAGCGCCAGAATGGCGCAAGTGGTCAGACCCCAGCGCAATTCGTACCACATGGTGAAAAGCGTGATTTCATGCCCGATCCGCTTACCCTGAACGTAGCGGCGAAACAGATAGTCGGGCAGCACCGTCACCAGCGCGCACATCAATGTCTCAAGCATATTCTAATGCTCCTGCTGCGCGGTGGGTTCGGTGGGTTGGGCCGGTGCGGGGCCTTCGGGGCGTTGATTGCCCAAAGATCGGATTGCATCCGCAATGGCTCTGAGTGGAGCGGCCACATCGGGGAATTGGAACCCAGCCACCAGAATGGCGGCGACCCAGAACAACCCGTTATGGGTGAACAGCGCCAGCAAGGCCAGTATCCCGACCAACTGGAACTGAGGGTGGTTGGATTCGTGCGCTATCTTTTCGGGGATCGAATGCAGGGTGAAATATCCAACCCCGATCAGAACAATCACCAAAACGGTAAACACAAACATGAACGTTAAAAGAAAATCACTGCCGTCCGCCTGGGTCACGTAGGACGGAATATGCCCCGTGGCCATCGGGTGTAGATCTGCGGTACTCACCCTGCCCTCCTGTTATTGCTTGTTACTTCTTTGGATGGGTTGATGCGCAAATTCAAGCCTGCTTAGAGTTCCAGACAGGTTAGGACGATCGGTTTCGCCATAATAGGTACGCGGTGAAAAGGGGACATATGATTGATTTTCTTGTCATAGGCGGCGGTATCGCCGGTCTGAGCGCCGGGGCACGCCTATCATATCACGGTCGGGTAACTGTGCTCGAGGCTGAGGATGCGTTTGGATATCACGCGTCTGGCCGGTCCGCCGCGTTGTTCGAGGAAAACTATGGCCCGCCCTCCGTCGTTGCGCTGAACAGGGCCAGTGCCGCGTTTATGCGGGCCGAAAACGGCGGGTATCTGACGCCCCGCGATCTGATGTTGGTTGGTCGTAAGGATCAGGCCGAAATCTTTGAACGGGACGTCCATGATCTGAATATGCAGGTGATCCCAACGGCGCAGGCGCTGGCACGTGTGCCAATCCTGAACCCAGACACTCTTGGGTTCGCAGCGCTCAGCAGTGGGGCATTTGATATCGACACGGACCGGTTGCTGCAGGATTTCGCCCGCACCATTCGCGGCAATGGCGGTGACGTGGTAACCAAGGCCAGGGTCACCGCCATTCGCAAGGATGGGCGCTGGGTCGTCGAGGCTGGGGAAGTCTTTGAAGCCCGCATCCTGATCAATGCTGCCGGCCCTTGGGTTGACGAGATCGCCGTGATGGCGGGGATTGCACCAATCGGAATAATTCCGAAACGCAGGTCAATGGCGCGGCTGCCTGCCCCCGGCGGGCATGACCTGAGCGGCTGGCCGATGATGTTGGGCGCGGGTGAGACATGGTATGCCAAGCCCGATGCAGGCAAACTGTTGGTTTCCCCGTGCGAGGCCGACCCCGTACCACCGCAGGATGCCTACGCCGATGACATGGTGTTGGCTGAGGGGCTGGCCCGGTACGAAGAGATGGTGACCGAACCCGTCACCCGGGTTGAGGTAAACTGGGCAGGGCTACGCAGCTTCGCGCCGGATGGAACTTTGGTATTGGGGCCCGATCCGTCTGATCCGTCCTTTGTCTGGTCTGCGGGTCAGGGTGGCTATGGGTTCCAGACCTCTCCGGCGGCTTCGCAACTGGTTGCTGATCTGACGACCGGCGCGACATCTGAACTGGACCCTGAAATCATTGCCGCCCTCAGCCCTGAAAGGTTGCGCCGATGAGCAAAAGAACCCTCCCCTCCAACGCCAGCGTTGCCACCGAAGGTCAGGACGGGCGGCTTGTCGCCCCTGCCGCGACCCGCAATGCCGAAGCTTTGTGTGACCTACTGGCTCAATGGGCCCCCAAGGCAGGCCGGGCGCTGGAAATTGCCAGCGGCACCGGCCAGCATGTCAGCGCATTCGTCCAGTGCCTGCCAAACCTCATCTGGCAACCGACCGAAGTCGAGGTCGAGCGGATAACCAGCATCAAAGCCTATGCTGCCGATCTGCCCAACGTTCTGGACGCAGTGGCTTTGGACGCCACAGCGCAAGGCTGGCACACCGAGTTCGCCGGTCAGGACCTGATCGTCCTGATCAATCTGGTGCATCTGATCAGCTGGCCGGAAACACAAATGCTGGTGACCGAAACCGCGCAGGCGTTGGCCCCTAAGGGGCGGTTTATCCTATACGGACCATTCAAACGTTCGGGGCAATTGACCAGCGATGGCGACCAGCGCTTTCACGATGCTCTGGTCCAGCAAGACGCTGAGATCGGTTATAAGAATGATGAAGACATTGCAGCGTTGATGCGCGCCCAGAACCTGACCGTCGTCGGGATGGTCGAGATGCCTGCGAACAATCTGGCCTTTATCGCAGAAAAGCCCGGCCAAAAGTAAAACAGGCGGCACCTTCGCGCCGCCTGTTCTCTGTCCGGGTTAACCGTCCTTGCGGATGGTTTCGTTTTTCGGATCGTAGGGGCTGTCGCAGGTCACGACCGCATCCCAAAGCTTGTCCTGAATTTTGACCTTCAACTTGGTGCCTTCGACTGCCATTTCAGGCTTCACGTAGCCCATACCGATGGATTTTTCGAACGCCACCGAGTAGCCGCCCGAAGTCAGACGGCCCACACGCTCGCCTTCTGGCGTATACAGCGCCTCGCGGCCCCACGGGTCGGCATCGTCCGGTCCGTCGATCAACAAAGTGCAGCACTTCACACGCACGCCGGTTTCTTCCAGCTTGGCCTTGCCGTGGAAGTCCTTTGACAGGTCGACAAAACGCGGCAGGTCAGCTTCCAGCGGGGTCGCGTCGCGGCCCAGTTCGGTTCCAAAGGCGCGATAGGATTTCTCCTGACGCAACCAGTTCTGGGCGCGCGCGCCAACCAGCTTCATACCGTGCTTCTCACCCGCTTTTTCCAGCAAGTCGAACAGGTAGTTCTGCATCTCGATCGGGTGGTGCAGTTCCCAACCCAGTTCACCGGTATAGGCCACTCGGATCGCGTTGACCGGGCACATGCCCAGTTCGATCTGACGGGCCGACAGCCACGGGAAACGCTTGTTGGACAGCGCGGTTTCCGGATCGGCATCCTTGATGACCTCTTTCAGAACGTCACGTGACTTGGGTCCGGCGATGGCAAAAACGCCCCACTGCGTGGTCACGTCCTGGATTTCGATATAGCCGAACTCATCCATCTTGTCCTCAGCCGCCTTACGCAGATAGTCGGCGTCATACTCGGTCCAGGCGCCGGCTGAGACGATGTAGTAGTTGTTCTCGCCATTGCGGACGATGGTGTATTCGGTTCGGGTGGTGCCATGCGAGGTCAGAGCGTAGGTCAGGTTGATACGACCAACTTTGGGCAGCTTGTTGCAGGTGAACCAGTCCAGAAACTGGGTGGCACCGGGGCCTTTGACGACATGCTTGGTAAACGCGGATGCGTCGACCAGGCCCACACCTTCACGGATCGCTTTGGCCTCTTCGACGGCGTATTGCCACCAGCCACCACGACGGAACGAACGGCTTTCTTTATCAAAGTTATCTGGTGCATCGGTGGGACCGAAGTAGTTCGGACGTTCCCATCCGTTAACCCAACCGAACTGCGCGCCGCGTGCTTTCTGACGGTCGTAGGCCGGAACAGTCCGCAGCGGACGGCAGGCTTCACGCTCTTCATCCGGGTGGTGCAGGATGTAGACGTGCTCATAGCATTCTTCGTTCTTGCGCGCCGCGAATTCGGTGGTCATCCAGCTCGAGGAATAGCGTTTGGGGTCCAGCGAGGCCATGTCGATCTCGGCTTCGCCGTCGACCATCATCTGTGCCAGATAATAGCCAGTGCCGCCTGCGGCCGTGATGCCAAAGCTGAAGCCCTCAGCCAGCCACATGTTGCGTAGGCCCGGAGCCGGACCAACCAGCGGGTTGCCGTCGGGGGTATAGCAGATCGGGCCGTTGAAATCGTCTTTCAGACCAGACTCGGCACAGGATGGCACACGCTCGGCCATTGCCATGTACTGATCAGCAATCCGGTCCAGATCCAGCGGGAACAGGTCCGCGCGGAAGCTGTCCGGCACGCCGTGTTCGAACTGCGCAGGCGCGCCGTGTTCGTAAATACCCAGAATCCAGCCGCCACGTTCCTCGCGTGCGTAAGATTCGTTGTCAGCATCGCGGACAACAGGGTGTTCGGGGTTGCCAGCTTCGCGCCATTTGACCAGCTCGGGGTCTTTGTCCATGACGATAAAGGTGTGCTCGACCGGGATCGCAGGCATTTTGATGCCCAGCATCTTGGCCGTGCGCTGCGCGTGGTTTCCGGAAGCGGTGACGACATGCTCGGCGGTGATAACAACCTGCTCATCCGAAGGAATGAGGTTGCCGCCCTTCTCGACCATCTTAGTGCAGGTGACTTCCCAGTGGGTACCGTTCCAGTGGAACGCATCGGCTTGCATCTTGCGGACGATATCGACGCCGCGTTGACGGGCGCCTTTGGCCATCGCCTGCGTCACGTCGGCCGGGTTAATGTAACCATCTTCAGTGTGGTAAATCGCGCCCTTCAGGTCCGACGTCTCGATCAGCGGCCAGCGTTCCTTGATCTGGTCCGGGGTCAGCCATTCATATGCAACGTCGCAGGTCTCGGCGGTGGACGCATACAGCATGTATTCGTCCATACGTTCTTGCGTTTGGGCCATGCGCAGGTTGCCGACCACGGCAAACCCTGCGTTCAGACCGGTTTCTTCCTCAAGCGTCTTGTAGAAGTCGACCGAGTACTTGTGGATGTGAGTTGTCGCGTAGGACATGTTGAACAACGGCAGCAGGCCAGCGGCGTGCCAGGTCGAGCCGGACGTCAGCTCATCCCGTTCAATCAACATCACATCATCCCAACCCGCTTTGGCCAGATGATAGGCAATCGAGGTCCCAACGGCGCCGCCGCCAACAACCAATGCTTTGACTTGGGTTTTCATAACCGGGCGTCTCCCCTTGAATTCAGTTGACACCATATGGCGCATTTGAAGCACCCGGCGCGACATTCATCCGACCAGTGAGAGAAAAAAAACGACCCGCTACCGTAAACAGACTGCGGAATCATCGTGATTGGCGTTATTGCCCCGAGGCTGAACACCGCTTGATGCTGCCAACCTGCGCGCAGGACGTCCCCAACCCGCCCTTATGCACGCGCACTGGTTGCGAGGTTTTTTTCGGGGCCGGTTTCACTGCCGTATCCTTGTACTTGGGCGCTGCAAAGGCTGGCAGCTTGTTTTTCAGCCTGTTGAAAAACCCCGATCCTTCGGCCTGGTCCTCTTCTGCCAAAGCCGCCTGGCGCTGATCAGAGTCCAACAGCAGTTTTTGCGCCCGACCATATCCGATTTGCAGGATGTCCTGATTTTCGAATACCTCACCCCCGGTAATATCCATGATGCCATCGCTGTTGAAATCCGACGCCGTCATCGAATTGACCATCATCGCCGTGACATCCAGATTCTTGAGCTTTTCATCGGTGATCTTTTCCTGAACCAACTGCATTTCCTTATACAGCTGATCCATCTTTTCGGCGACCTCTGGCTGGCGGTCTTGCTGGACCGAAACACCCTGCCCCACCACAAGCGACGGATAAGTCAGTAAAGTGTTAAGGGCGGCATAATCGACGGCCTCCAAAAGCTCTAGAATCGTGGCGTCATCGGCATTAGTGCCCATCCGGATCACAACCTCTTCGTCAATCCCGATCCGCCCGATGATCCTGCGATAATCCACCGCTTCGGTGGGATTGGTCAGGTCCTGAGTGATTTCCATGAATGCGACACCGTCAATCACCGCAAAACCCTGTTTGATCGCGGTATGCGACATGAAATTTTGCTGCCGCGAAAGGGCCATGCCCGCCAGCGAGTTACGCGCCGATTTTGGTTTGAGGCTGATGTCGAACCAGACGACCTCATCACCTTTAGCATATACCAGCCCGGTTTCGCTCAGCTTGCGCGCGATCCCTTTCTTGCCGCCTTTCACCAGACGCATCAGTTCAGCCGTACCAGATACCGAACTGATCAGGGGGATCGGGGCATAATTCGAAAGCACCGTATCGACGGGCGCGCTGTCCATCTGGGTCAGCTCAAATTGTGCCCATCCGGCGCTGGCTGCTGGCAGATAAGACTTGGCCCCGGCTTTCCAGCGTTTTTTCCGGTTACGTTCGACAGCTTTGGCCTCACGCTCCTCCTGTTGTTGCGCAAAACGGTGCTTGATCGATTCGACATAACCACTGACGGACAAAGTGCCTTCGTGCTTTTTGCCCTGTTGGTAATAATCAAGGCCCGCAATAGTCGATATTACGACCGCCATAAAACCAAAAATCCGCAAAATGCCCATCTGAGATTCCAAAATCAATCGCTGCTCATTTTTGCAAACGATAGAATGGAATTTGGGCAGCCTTGTGGCTTTCAGCCCGAAATTTTAACGATGGTCGAAATCTGCATTCGACAGGATTTTCCCCGGGTTCATGATGTTGTCCGGGTCGAGTGCTTTTTTGATTGCATCCATATAGCTGACCGCCGCGCCCAGTTCCTTGATCAGATAGGGTCGCTTGCCCTGCCCGATTCCATGCTCACCGGTACACGTACCCTCCATCGAGATGGCCAGATCGTTCAGCCAACCGACAAACCCATCCGCCCGCGCCACCTCATCGGCGTTGTCCATGTCGATCAACAGCAGAGTGTGAAAATTCCCGTCCCCCACATGCCCCACGATCGGTGCCATCAGGCCCAGTTCCTTGGCCTTGTCCCGGGTCGTGGTGACGCATTCCGCTAGGCGCGAGATCGGAACGCAGACATCGGTGGAAATCCCCCGCGCACCGGGGCGCAGTTGCAGACTGGCCCAGTACATATCATGCCGGGCCTGCCACAGCCTGTTGCGCTCTTCCGTTGTTGAGGTGGCGGCGAAATCTGTACCACCGAACTCTTCAGCGATCTGACCAAAGGTTTCGGCCTGCTCAACCGCGCCGGACTCCGATCCGTGGAATTCCAACAGCAGCAAAGACGTTTCCGGCAGGTTAAGCCCGGAATAGGCGTTGGCTGCCTTGACTGACAGTTCGTCCAACAGCTCGATCCGGGCCACGGGCACGCCGTATTGGATCGTCATCATCACCGCCTGACAGGCCGCATCAACTGTTGGAAAGGAACACCGGGCCGAGGTGATCGCCTCGGGGATACCCTGCAGGCGCAGGGTGAGTTCTGTGATTATGCCCAGCGTGCCCTCGGCCCCAATCAGCAAGCGGGTCAAGTCATACCCGGCTGACGACTTTCGCGCCCTGTGGCCGGTGCGGATGATCTGTCCATCGGGCATGACCGCTTCAAGGCTTAGGATATTGTCCTTCATCGTGCCATAGCGCACCGCGTTGGTGCCCGAGGCCCGCGTTGCCGCCATCCCGCCCAGCGATGCATTGGCACCGGGGTCAATGGGAAAGAACAGGCCCTGATCGCGCAGATGGGTATTCAGGTCTTCTCGCGTCACCCCTGGTTGTACGACGCAATCCAGATCACCTGCATGCACGGCAAGCACCTGATCCATCTGGCCCAGGTCGACCGAGATACCACCCGCCGGGGCGTTCACATGCCCTTCCAGCGATGTGCCGGTGCCAAAGGCGATCACCGGCACCTTGTGCAGAGCACAGATTTTGACAATCTCGGATACTTCCGCGGTCGAACGGGGAAAAACCACCGCGTCCGGAACCTGATTGTTGATCCAGGTCGTCGTGTGGCCATGCTGTTCTCGGACCGACTCGCCAGTTTGCAGGCGATCACCAAACTTCTGCTTTAGAATACTGACAGCCGTTTCAATCCCGGCCTCGTTTCGCGGCAACGCTGCTGCCTGCACCATGTAATTTTCCTTTTATTCGCCCAGCGCGATGCCTTCGCGACGTGGATCAGCGCCACCGGTCAGGACCTCTCCGATTTCGATCGCATGCAGGCCAGACGTCAGATCGCGCGGGTTCACCTCGAACCCCAACTCGATCAACGGGTCCGAGAACCCTTCGGCTGCGGTGCCCTGTTCCACATCATAGGTACCAAAGCGATTAACCAGATGCGGCAGTGACAACGCCTGTTGTACATCCATATCCCAATCAGCCCAGGCGATAATCGACTTGGCGACATAGCCAATGATACGGCTTCCACCGGGTGATCCGATGGCCAATACCGGTTTGCCATCTTGCATGACTATCGTCGGGCTCATCGAGGAACGAGGCCGCTTGCCGGGCTCTAACCGGTTAGCAATCGGAACACCATCGCTGTGGGTTTTGAACGAGAAATCGGTCAGTTCGTTGTTCAGCAGGAACCCGTTGGTCATCAACCGTGAGCCGAACCCGTTTTCAATCGTCGTGGTCATCGACAGCACATTGCCATATTGGTCGACAATCGAGATATGCGAGGTCGAGGGCAACTCGAGCGAGACATCATCCGCCCAGTTCGACGCGTGATCGAACTCTGGATTGCCCGGGGTCGCTTCGATCAACGCGCCCTGGCCGCCCAGCAGTTGCCCGCGTTCAGACAGATAGGAGGGATCGACCAGACCCTGCGTGGGCATCGGCACATAGTCGTGATCGGCCATGTAACGGCCGCGATCCGCAAAGGCCAAACGCGACGCATCGCCGATCAACCGCCAAGCATTCGCATCCTCGGGACCCATCGCGGTCAGATCATACCCGTCTAGCATGCCAAGGATCTGACCGACCGTCAGCGCCCCGGATGAGGGCGGCCCCATGCCGCAAACCTCATAAACACGATAGGCCGCGCAGACCGGTTCGCGTTCAATCACCTGATACAGCGCCAGATCTACGCCGGACAGAACTCCGGGATTTCCGGGCGCGCCGCGCACCGTGCTGACGATACCGGCAGCGATTTCACCGCCGTAGAACCCGGCCGACCCTTCACTGGCCAAAACACGCAACGTGTTCGCATAGTCCGGGTTCATCAGGCGCTGACCTTGTTGCAAAGGCGTACCACCGGGCAGGAAGTATTCAGCCGTCACAGGAAAACGCGATAACCTCTCAGCATCTGCCTCGACCAAAGTGGCCAATCGCGGAGATACAAGGAACCCTTCATCCGCCAGCGTGATGCCATCCTGAAACAGGCTGGGCCACGGGCTGCGACCCCAACGCCGGTGCGCCTCTTCCAGCAACGCTGGCGTACCGGGCGTACCGACTGACAGCCCCCCCACCACGGCATCGTAGAATTGCAAGGGCTCACCATTCTCATCGTGGAATAGGCGGTGGTTCGCTTCCAGCGGAGCCGTCTCGCGCCCATCCAGCGTGGTCAAATTGCCAGTTGCCGCGTCGTACCAAACCAGAAACGCGCCGCCACCAAGGCCCGAGGATTGAGGCTCGACCAACCCCAGCACAACCTGCACCGCGACCATGGCATCCGCCGCAGACCCTCCGGCCCGCAGAACCTTGGCTCCGGCCTCAACGGCCAACGGGTTCGCCGCAGCAACCATCCAGTTCTGCGAAGTCACGGGCTGACCGGCCAACTTCGCCTCAAGCGAGGCAATCACTTCGTCGGTCAGGCCCTGAACCTGCCCGTCCGAGGCACCCTCGGGTGCTACCGCATCCGCTGTTTCCTGCGCAAAGGACGCCCCGCCAAAGGTCAATGCCGTCACAAACAATCCTGATATCAGATTTCGTCGCATCGCATCCTCCTGAATAATTGTTCCTTCGGCGCGGGTGCGTCACAACATGGATGGCACAACCTGATCCGGCGGGCGGTGCCCGTCTTCGAAGGTCTTGATATTGATAATGACTTTCTCGCCCATCTCGATCCGGCCTTCCAGCGTGGCCGATCCCATATGAGGCAGCAGAACAACATTAGGCAATTGCCGCAAACGCGGGTTCACTTGAGTGCCATGTTCGTAGACATCCAACCCCGCGCCTGCGATATCACCCGATCGGATCAGGCGCGTGAGCGCATTCTCGTCAATCACTTCACCCCGAGAGGTGTTAATAACTACCGCCGAGGGCTTCAGCAACTTTAACCGACGCGCGTTCATCAGATGAAAGGTAGATGGGGTCGACGGGCAATGAATTGAAAGAACATCCATCCGAGCGACCATCTGGTCTAGGCTTTCCCAATAGGTGGCTTCCAACTCGTCTTCGACCTCAGGGCGTAGGCGACGACGATTGTGGTAATGCACCTGCATTCCAAAGACACGGGCACGGCGGGCCACGGCCTGGCCGATCCGACCCATGCCCAGAATGCCAAGGCGTCGTCCACCGATCCGCCCACCCAAGAGCGCAGTCGGCGCCCAGCCGGTCCAATCTCCCCGTTGCATCACACCAACGCCCTCGGGAAAACGCCGCGTGACCGCAAGGATCAATGCCATGGTCATATCGGCCGTATCGTCTGTCAGCACACCGGGGGTGTTGGAAACAAGAATGCCCCTCTGCCGCGCCGTCGACACATCGATATTGTCGACACCGGCCCCGTAATTGGCGATTAAGCGCAGGTTTTCGCCCGCCTGCCCCAGCAAACCGCCATCGATTGTGTCGGTCACCGTCGGGACAAGGACATCCGCGCCCTGAACTGCTGCGACCAGCTCTTCGCGCGACATGGGGGTGTCATCCTCGCGCAGCTGGACGTCGAACAATTCGCTCAGTCTGGTTTCCACTGCCTCGGGCAACCGTCGCGTTACAACAACACTCAGACGTTCTCTTGGCACTTTCGCCCTCCCATCGCTTTGCAAACCTTCGCGCGCCATGGCATCGTGGCGCAGGATAAGGCGGGGCACAAGAACCCCAACGCATTGAGACGACCTTTTTTCGGAACCAAATCAACAGGCACAAGAGCAGGCAGTCAGTGAGTGGTTTTCTATCGGTAAAACGCCGCCTTCTGGTGGTTTTGTCCGTATTTCTGTTTGTGCTGGGCACTTTGGCTGCCAGCGCACAGGATGCCCGCGGCCCTGTGACCAACCTGCCATTGCCAAGATATGTTTCGATGAAGGCCGCCGAGGGCAATGTTCGGCGCGGTCCTTCGTTAACACATCGAATCGACTGGGTGTTCAAACGGCGCGGCATGCCGCTGCAAATCACGGCTGAATACGGCAATTGGCGCAAGGTTCAGGACCGTGACGGTGCCGGCGGATGGGTTCACTATGCCTTACTGTCCGGCGTGCGGACCGTATTGATCGAATCCGAAATGCTGCCTGTCTATGCCAGCCCCGACCCAAATGCGCAGATCAGTGCCCAATTCGAATCCGGGGTGGTGGCGCGCCTAGGCAGTTGCAGCCTGGACTGGTGCCAAATCTCGGCTGGCGGTTACCGCGGCTGGGCCCGGAAATCGAGCCTATGGGGAGTCGACCCCTCTGAAATCCGCGAGTAACGGGGGCGACCGCAGCCGCCCCGTCGCCTATTCCGTAGCCTGGGTGGGTCGCGTGCCCATATCCTTGTCCAACAGCAACAGGTTCCACCGATCGCCATTGGCCGCCTTGGTCTTGTCGAGAATCTTGCCAAACAAGTCTTCTTCTTCGTTCTGCTCGGCCAAAAACCAGTTCAGCATGTTTTGCGTGCTGTACTCCTTGACCCCGTGCGCCAGTTCAAACAGCGCATTGATCTGACCTGTGACCTTTTCCTCGTTGGCAAGCGCATATTCCAGCGCCTCGACCGGCGAGTCATAGTCCATCTTGGGTGTGTCGATGCCTTCCAGTTCGATTCTCCCGCCACGCTGTGCCACAAAATCGAAGATACGCATGGCATGTGTTTGTTCTTCAACCGAGTGACCGCGGAACCATTGCGCGAATCCTGGCAGATCCTGCGATTCAAAATATGCGGCCATCGCAAGGTAGGTGTAGGATGCCTGAAGTTCACTGTTGATTTGACGGTTCAGTGCTTCTGCGACATTCGGGTTCAGCTTCATCTTCGTCTCCTGTGACACGGGGTACCGGTTCATTTGCATTGCTACGTATTTTCAAGGAATCCCGCAACCCAGTTTCTTATTTTTATAATTTAATTTCAATATTTTAGATGCCGCTCCCTGCAAATGAAAGGCGTTTGCAAATCCGGCGCGAATTTCCGGGTCAATGTATTTCCCAGCTTCAAAACGCCGCTCAGAACGTGAGTGAAAGACCCTCCGCCCTTCGAACACAGTGGCCGTGCTCAACACTTTCAGACCTTTCCCATAGGCTTTGTGACCAATAAATCCTTTTCCAGATAGGCAATCCATGACCGGAAATTTCGCCAATTTGGATCGTCGGGAGCGTGGAAAAAAATTTTTGCTCCAAGTCAGTTTTTTTCACTCGAAAGCCCTTGAACCCTCCAACCAACAATCGTAGACAGCGCCTCACCGTTGGGGTGTAGCCAAGTGGTAAGGCAGCGGTTTTTGGTACCGTGTATCGTAGGTTCGAATCCTACCACCCCAGCCATTTTTTCTCTTAATGTGCCGTCCGGTATGAAACGCGACTTGTCCGGTTAGAAAACCAACTTTTGTCGGGCTAGAACGCAACCTTCAACAAATTCGGCGGATTTGGTAGTGGGCTCTCGGCCTAGTTTGCTGATTTGGTCATTTCCAAGAACCACCGCGGCACATGCTGCCAAGGGACTTAAAAGTCGGTAATTGGCGCGGAAAGTGTGCATTCGCCGCTCCGCAGCGAGGATTTCCAGAGATTGAGGAAGCGGACCTTCAACCCCACGAACCCGGGTTGGTACTGTTTCGGGACGGTTCTTCAGGGAGGCGAACGTTCGCTGCCAATGCACAGAAATCCGCTCATTCTTCTGAATGCAGACATTACTGGCCGGAAATGCCAGATTGGCTTTTAGCTGCCGAAAGCCGCTGAAAGCTCCGAAACTCTTCGGATATACGAAGTTGACCGCATAGATTGTTCTTAAACCGCGACAGCAAAGGATCACAGCAGGTTTTAGCGGTCTATCCCAAGACGTCTAACCTCAATATTGAATTTTCCACAAACTGGGTTTTTAGTTCTTCTGTGCGCGAAAACCAAGTCACACCGGATAGGTGATAAACTGCGGTAACGCCAAGTTTCCCAGGTACACGACCTATTCCAATGACACCCAAAGAACCTGCGCGTCTTCTTCACTGGTCGACACGCAGCCATGCCCCATGCTGCTGTCATAATACAGTGAATCACCCGCTTTCATCGGCAGAGGGCGGTAGTGTTCCGAGATGAAAATCAACTCGCCACTCAGCACATACATAAATTCTTCGCCCGAATGGCGAATCCAAGGGTCAAACTCAGAAATATCGCGGGCCCGGATCGTGGCAACATAAGGCAGCATGCGTTTGCTTGTCAGATCCGAACACAGCAATTCGTGCAAATAGGTAGCGGTTTCCCGGAACTCACCCTGCCCCTTAGCGGTATAGTCCCGCCGACCGTTTATGCCTGACTGACCCGATTGAAGAAAAAGTTGCGGAGGGTTCATATCCAGCGCCTGTGTCAACCGCCGCACGATCTCAAAGCTGGGTTTGGTTTGATTGTTTTCGATCTTCGACAGGGTCGATCGCCCGATACCTGCCGCACGCCCGGCCTCTTCCAGAGTCCAGCCCTTTTCCCGTCGCGCGTCGCGGATGGAACGCCCCAAGGCCGCCCCTTCATCCAGTTCTTCGGGTGTAACCCCCTCGTTTCTTTGGTCTTCGCCCATGAAAATCTCCCCGTTCTTTCCAGCTTACATATTCCCTTAGTCGCACGCAACTTCACGAATAAGAGATTTATGTTGCTATAAGGGAATCAATTCCACTATAGGAAACTTAGTTTCGAACCGGAGATTCGAAATCAGAGGAGATGACCATGTTCAAAACGTCGCTTACACAGGCCGACCCGACCATTGCTGCATCAATTGCACGCGAGGGCGCACGTCAGGCCGAACAGATCGAGCTGATCGCATCTGAAAACATCGTCTCTCAGGCTGTGATTGACGCCCAGGGATCGGTGCTGACCAACAAGTATGCCGAAGGGTATCCCGGCCGCCGCTACTATGGCGGATGTGAATATGTGGATGAGGTCGAGCAGGAAGCCATCGACCGGTTGAAGAAGCTGTTTGGCTGCGAATTTGCGAATGTGCAGCCCCATTCGGGCGCCCAGGCCAATGGCGCGGTCAAGCTAGCGCTGCTCAGCCCCGGTGACACCATTCTGGGCATGTCGCTGGACGCCGGCGGCCACCTGACCCACGGCGCGAAACCGGCGCAATCCGGCAAATGGTTCCGTCCGATCCAATATGGTCTGACCGATGCGGGGCTGATCGACTATGATCAGGTCGAAGCACTGGCCAAGGCCGAAAAGCCCCAACTGATCATTGCAGGCGCGTCGGCTTATTCGCAAAAAATCGACTTTGCCCGTTTCCGCGCGATTGCGGATGAGGTTGGCGCCTGGTTGCTAGCCGACATGGCGCATATCGCCGGTCTGGTTGCAACCGGCCTGCACCCTTCTCCCGTCGGGCACGCTCATATCGTGACATCGACCACGCATAAAACCCTGCGCGGTCCGCGCGGTGGCATCATCCTGACAAATGACGAAGCGCTGGCGAAAAAGATCAACTCAGCCGTATTCCCCGGTTTGCAAGGCGGCCCGCTGATGCATGTGATCGCCGGTAAGGCCGTCGCTTTCGGTGAGGCTCTGAAACCCGAATTCAAAGAGTACATGCAGCGCGTGGTCGACAGTGCCTCGGCTCTGGCCAACGTTATGATGGCACGCGGTTGCGACATCGTCTCGGGTGGCACGGAAAACCACCTGATGCTGGTGGATCTGCGCCCGGTTGGCGTAACCGGTAAAGACGCCGAAGCCGCGCTGGAACGCGCTGGCTTTACCTGCAACAAAAACAGCGTGCCCGGTGACCCTGAGAAACCCACCATCACCAGCGGTATTCGTCTGGGTACTGCGGCCGGTTGCAGCCGTGGCTTTGGCCCCGAGGAATTCAAGCAGATCGGCCATCTGATCGGTGACGTTCTGGACGCGCTGGCGCAGAACCCGGGCGGGGACGAAGCCGTTGAAAAAGCAACCCGTGAAAAAGTGCGCGCCCTGTGCGCAAGCCACCCGATCTACTGAAAGTTAGCGTCATGACCTACGATCTGATTGTCATCGGGGGCGGACCGGGCGGCTATGTCGCTGCGATCCGCGCGGCTCAGCTGGGACTGAAAGTGGCCTGCGTCGAAGGGCGCGGGGCACTTGGCGGGACCTGTCTGAATGTGGGGTGCATCCCCTCCAAAGCGTTGCTGACCTCCTCGGCCAAGTATGCCGAACTTGCACATCTCTCCTCCCACGGTATCGCGGTCGAGGGGGCCAGCATCGACGTACCCGCGATGATGGGGCGTAAGGACAAGATCGTAGGCGACCTGACCAAGGGCATCGCGTTTCTGTTCAAGAAAAACGGGGTCGACCATATCGAAGGCTGGGCCAGCATCCCCGCCGCCGGACAGGTCAAAGTGGGCGATGTTGTCTATGAGGCGAAAAACATTCTGATCGCCACCGGCTCGGAACCGACCTCGCTGCCGGGGATCGAGATTGACGAGCAGGATATCCTCAGTTCAACCGGTGCGATTGCATTGGAGAGCGTACCGGACCATCTGGTCGTGATCGGCGCAGGTGTGATTGGGCTGGAACTGGGGCAGGTTTGGTCCCGTCTGGGCGCAAAGGTTACCGTGGTCGAGTATCTGGACCGCGTTCTACCCGGCATTGATGGTGAGATCGCCAAGCTGGCACAACGCGCACTGTCCAAGCGCGGGTTGAAATTCCAGCTGGGTCGTGCGCTGAAAACGGTCGAAAAGACCGATACCGGTCTGGTGCTGACCGTTGATCGCGTCGGCAAAGACAAAGAAGAAGTGATCGAGGCTGATAAGGTCCTGATCGCTGTGGGCCGCCGCCCTGTCACCCGCGGGCTGGGCCTGGAGGAGCTGGGCGTTACAGTAAATCAGCGCGGCTTCATCGAGGTGGATGGGACGTTCCAGACCTCGGTTCCCGGCATTTACGCCATCGGCGACTGCGTGCCCGGCCCGATGCTGGCGCACAAGGCCGAAGAAGACGGCGTCGCCTGCGTGGAAACTCTCGCAGGACAAGCTGGCCATGTCGATTACAACACCGTGCCGGGGGTCGTGTATACCGACCCCGAGGTCGCTTCGGTCGGTCTGACCGAAGAAGCGCTGAAAGAGGCTGACACCGAGTATTCGGTTGGCAAGTTCGCCTTCATGGCCAACTCGCGCGCCCGTTCGACCGGCGACACCGACGGCGCAGTCAAGGTTCTGGCGGACCCAAGCGGCAAAATCCTGGGTGCCCACATCTGTGGCGCCCACGGAGGAGACCTGATTGCCGAGTTGGTTCTGGCCATGACCAAAGGCGCAACCGTAGCCGAGGTCGCTGCCACTTGTCATGCACACCCAGCCATGGGCGAGGCGGTCAAAGAAGCCTGTCTTGACGCCATGGGCCGCGCAATCCACACCTAAGAGGGACCTGCCAGATGACCATCCAGCTTCGCCCCCGCCACCCTGAAAAGGCCAAGAAGGCAGACAGTGTCATCCCGCGTAAGCCCAAGTGGATTCGCAAGAAAAAGGGCGACAGCGCCGAATATTACGAAACCCGCCGTCTGATGCGCGACCATAATCTGGCGACCGTCTGCGAAGAGGCCGCCTGCCCCAATATTGGCGAATGCTGGTCCAAGCGTCACGCCACCATGATGATCATGGGCGAGATCTGCACCCGCGGTTGTTCCTTCTGCAATGTTGCCACGGGCCGCCCCGATGCGCTGGACGCCTTTGAACCGGGCCGCGTCGCAGCAGCGGTTAAAAAGCTGGGCCTGCGCCATGTGGTGATCACATCCGTGGACCGGGACGATCTGGCTGATGGCGGGGCCGAACATATCGCTCAGACCATCCGTGCCGTCCGCCACCAAAATCCGGGAACAACGGTCGAGGTTCTAACCCCCGATTTCCTAGGCAAAGGCGATGCGGCGGATGTTGTGTTCGATGCCGCCCCAGACGTCTTCAACCACAATCTGGAAACTGTTCCGCACCTGTACCCGTCCGTGCGTCCCGGTGCGCGCTACTATACCTCGCTGCGGCTGCTGGACGATGCCAAGCGCGCCAACCCCGAGATCTTCACCAAATCCGGCTTGATGGTCGGGTTGGGAGAATCCCTGAACGATGTTCGCCAGGTGATGGATGACCTGCGCGCGGCTCAGGTCGATTTCCTGACGGTCGGGCAATACCTGCAACCGACCGCGAAACACCACCCGATTGATCGTTTTTGGTCTCCGGACGAATTCGCCCAGCTGGAGCAAATCGCGCGCTCCAAGGGCTTTCTGCACGTGTCAGCAACCCCGCTGACCCGTTCGTCGTTCCATGCGGACGAAGACTTTGCCGCCCTCAAGCAAGCCCGCCAACGGGCTATCGCCAACGGGGCATAATCCAAACGCAAATGGGAGGGAAACCATGGAAGCGTTAAATTCAATCGTAGGGGCCATCAATGGCGTCGTGTGGGGGCCGCTCATGCTGGTTCTCATTCTTGGCGTCGGCTTCTTCTTGCAGGTGGGGCTGAAATTCATGCCGATCCTGCGCATCGGCACTGGCTTTAAGCTGTTGTTCGCAGGCCGCGAAGGTCAGGGTGACGGTCAGATCAGCCCGTTCAACGCGCTGATGACGTCGCTGTCGGCGACCATCGGTACGGGTAACATCGCCGGTGTGGCCACTGCTGTCTTCCTGGGCGGTCCGGGCGCATTGTTCTGGATGTGGATGACCGCCCTGGTGGGCATGGCCACCAAATATGCCGAAGCCGTCTGCGCGGTGAAGTATCGCGAGAAGGACGAGCTGGGCAATTTTGTTGGCGGCCCGATGTACTACATCAAGAACGGTCTGTCGTCGAATTGGCACTGGCTGGGTTGGGCCTTCGCCCTATTCGGAGCCATTGCTGCCTTCGGCATCGGTAACGGTGTTCAAGCAAACGGTGTGGCACAAGTTCTGGAATCGAACTTCGGTGTGAATACTTCGGTCACCGGTATTGTTCTGATGGTCTTGACCGCAGCCGTCATCCTGGGTGGCATCACCCGCATCGGTGCCGTCGCAGGTAAACTGGTTCCGGCCATGGCGATCGCTTACATCGTCGCTGGCCTGTTGGTTCTGATCATCAACATTGGCGAAATCGGTAACGCCCTGTTGCTGGTCTTCACCTACGCCTTCACCCCATCTGCCGCTGAAGGCGGTTTTGCAGGTGCAGCTGTCTGGGCCGCCATCCGCTTTGGTGTGGCACGTGGCGTGTTCTCGAACGAAGCCGGTCTGGGTTCCGCTCCGATTGCACACGCAGCGGCCGAAACCAAAGGTCCGGTCAATCAGGGCCTGATCGCGATGCTGGGTACATTCATCGACACTATCATCGTCTGCTCGATCACCGGTCTGGCAATCATCTCGACAGGTGCATGGACCTCGGGTGAGTCGGGCGCGGCTTTGACCTCGCTGGCATTTGCAACCTCGCTTCCGGGCGGTGGTCACCTGATCGCAATCGCGCTGTCGATTTTTGCCTTCACTACCATCCTTGGCTGGTCGTTCTATGGCGAGAAATGTGTTGAGTTCCTGCTGGGCGTTAAATCCCTGCTGCCCTACCGCATCCTTTGGATCGTTGCGATCTATTTCGGTGCGACTGCAGATCTGGGCTTTGTCTGGCTGCTGGCGGATACGCTGAACGCCATGATGGCCATCCCGAACCTGATCGCTCTGGCATTGCTGAGCCCGATCGTCTTCAAACTGACGAAAGAGTTCTTTGCCTCGAACGGTCAGTCCGAAGAACCGGGCGGCTCACCTGCCGAATAACTTCGGCACTGACAAAATAAAACGGGGGGCCAACCCGGCCCCCCGCCTTTGAAACAAATTTTCTATCTCGAGGAGAGACGTGATGGCCACGAAAATCCTGCTGCCGATTGATCACACTGACGACCGCTCGTGGAAACTGGCTTTGCCGGTCGCTTTGGAACAGGCAAAATTCTATGGTGCCGAACTGCACACGGTCGCCGTCATCCCCGAGATCATCCAGTTGCCGAACCTACCCGCCAACTATGGCGCAGGCGCCAAAGACCACGTGCGGGGTGCGGTTCAGGCCATACTGGATCACGCCAATGCCTCTGATGTGCCGGTGCATGTCGAAGAAGGCAGCGTCTACCGCGAAATTCTGAAGCTTGCCTATAAGGACGGCTTTGATCTGATCGTCATGGCGTCGACCAAAGGCGATTTCCCGAACTATGAGATTGGCCCGAACCTGGCCCGTGTTGTGCGCAACGCGCATTGCACCGTCATGGTTGTCCGTGACCAGTCCCGTTGATTGAAAGGCTACAGCTATGACTGACTTAAAACGCACTCCTCTCTACGATCTCCATGTTGAGTTGGGAGGCAAGCTGGTTGATTTTGCTGGGTGGGAGATGCCTGTTCAGTATCCGCTGGGGATTATGGGTG